>NZ_JBYSWQ010000004.1:0-371865 GCF_058781295.1 Priestia sp. FW507-14D1A | reverse complement strand
TTGCATGTATTAGGCACGCCGCCAGCGTTCATCCTGAGCCAGGATCAAACTCTCCGAAGAAATGTTTGACTTGCTCAATTAAAAAATAAAATTTAACGTTGACGTTTGTCGCTTTGTTCAGTTTTCAAAGTTCAACCGCCGCTCTTAAGCGACTTTACCATCATAACAAGTTGCAAGCTAGTTGTCAACAAGTTTTTTTATTTGTTTATCACTTCGATGTTTGCTTTAGCAGTTCATCTTAGCGACATTTAATAATATACCACGCCTTCTTTTATTGTGCAATAGTTTTTCGATATATTTTTAAAAACTATTTTCTTGTAAGTGAAACGCTAGCCAATTAATAGATACTAGCATATCTAGAGCCACACTAGCATAATGTCTATTAAATCATTATCCGCCAAGGAGGCGTTCACTTGGATACCTTAATTGCAGCTGCACTCTATTTGTCCTTTTGTATGTCTATTCTCTTAATTTCACTTGCTTATTGGGAATCAATTCAAATCTCTAATAAAGAAGGAAAAGTCAACGGCCTTTCATTTATTTCACTTTCAACATTCAGCATGATTTTTTGTTTGTTTACTTCATATTTTTATACCATTCTTTATTAATATGATGTTACGTTGTCTTCTTAATAAAAAGGAGACATTTCTTTATTTTATTACAATATTCGCATTCGGTATACTTACTTATTGAAATCAATACGATAAATTCAGTTACTCCCCTTCTTCATACGTACAGTGGACAATGAAGGAATTTGTCGAATGATTTTTTGGAACACTTTCTTTAAATTTGATAAACTACTTTTAGAAAACGCTTTCATATACACTTTAACATTATTCAAGGAGGAAACCAAATGAAACCATTGCTTGAATTAACGGTTGGAGAACTTTTAAAGGAAAGTACAAAAAAGTTTGGGCATCAAGAAGCGGTTATTTACTCTGAACAAAATATTCGCTATACGTACGCGGAATTTTATCAAGAAACCTCTCGAGTTGCAAAGGCCCTTCTAGCCACCGGTCTCAAAAAAGGCGACCATATCGCTATCTGGGCTACCAATGTGCCGGAATGGTTACTTCTTCAATTCGCAGCAGCTAGAATAGGCGCTGTTTTGGTTACCCTTAATACAAGTTATCAATCCTCTGAATTAGAGTATGTATTGAGGCATTCTGATACAACAGCGCTATTTTTCATTGATGAATTTAAAAGCACTTCTTATACATCTATTATCACCGGTATTGAACATAATCTTCCCAAACTAAAACATCTTATAAACTTAAGTGGATCAAGCGAACATACGTCTTGGAACGAGTTTTTAATGAGTAGCTTAATGGTATCGGATGAGGTTCTCGATAAGCATGAACAATCCCTACATATCCATGATGTTATCAATATGCAATATACTTCCGGAACAACAGGTTTTCCAAAAGGAGTTATGCTAAGTCACCATAATATAGTAAACAACGGCTTTTTAGTTGCTCAGTCTATGAAACTGACCAACGAAGACCGCTTATGCATCCCAGTTCCTTTCTTTCATTGCTTTGGATGTGTGCTGGGTGTGCTAGCATGCGTATCTGTAGGTGCTACTATGCTACCGATTATTGAATTTCAACCTGCCTCTGTTTTACGCACCGTAGAGAAAGAAAAATGTACAGCTCTTCACGGTGTACCCACTATGTTTATTGCGGAATTAAATGCACTTGAGTTTGATCAATATGATTTATCTACTCTTCGCACAGGAATCATGGCTGGTTCTAATTGTCCAGCAGAAGTAATGAAGCGAGTCATACATGACATGGGCATCAATGAAATTACCATCGCCTATGGTCAAACCGAAACGTCTCCTGTAATCACCCAAACAACCCCAACTGATTCTATCGAGCGGCGAGTACAAACGGTTGGCAAAGTTCATAATCATGTACAGATTCAAATTATTAATCCAGTTACAGGTAAACCAGCTTCTTTCGGAGAACAAGGAGAACTTTGTGCAAAAGGATATTTAACAATGAAAGGATATTACAAAATGCCGGAAGAAACAGAAAAAACAATTGTAGAAGGTTGGCTACATACAGGAGATTTAGCTACCATCGATAAGGATGGCTATGTAAAAATTACAGGACGTCTAAAAGATATGATTATTAGAGGCGGAGAAAATATTTATCCAAGAGAAATTGAAGAGTTTTTATATAAAATACCCGAGGTAGAAGATGTTCAAATTGTCGGTATTCCTGATCCAAAGTATGGAGAACGAGTTGCTGCATGCATTAAACTCAAGCAACATTCTTTGCTTACCGCTCAAGAAATCCAAGACTTTTGCAAAGGTAAGCTTGCTCATTTCAAAATTCCGGAACATATTTATTTTATAGACGACTTTCCCATGACGGCATCCGGCAAGATTCAAAAATATAAATTAAAAGAAAAGATCGTAGCGCTTTATAAATAATCAGATTTTTTCGAATTTCACCTGTCATTATGAAGAAAAGTTTACTATACTGATACATATCTGTTTTTCTTCTTTCATACAGATATAAACAACAATGTTTATTGAAATAGGTGAAAATAATGGAAAATGAAATGTTGCTCAAATTAGGTATTTCAGCTGTACTTGGTCTTATTATTGGAATTGAAAGGGAACTAAAACGAAAGCCTGTTGGTTTAAAAACATCTCTCGTAATTTCCATTATTAGCTGTTTACTCACGATTGTTTCGATTGAGTCTTCTCAAATTTTTAATAAAGGTGATCATATCACAATGGACCCGCTTCGTCTGGCAGCTCAAATTGTTTCTGGAATTGGTTTTTTAGGGGCGGGCGTCATTTTACGAAAAGAAAATGACAGCATCTCAGGGCTTACAACAGCGGCTATTATCTGGGGAGCAGCAGGTATAGGCATTGCTGTAGGTGCAGGGTTTTATCCTGAAGCTATTACCGGAGTTGTACTGCTCATTATCAGCGTTGAACTTCTCCCCTTCCTTATTACTATTTTGGGGCCTAGGCAACTGCGTGAGAAAGAGCTTATTCTTCAACTCAAGCTGGCGGATAAGCACAATATCTTTGATACAACTAATAGCATTAGAGAAAAGAATATTACAATTAAAAATATTCGAATCAAAGATTTAGACACCAATGAATTGTATATAAGAATGAAAGTGTCAGTTAATAACCAGCGCCCTACTACAGAAGTGTATTACGAAATTCAAAAAATCAGCGGTATTCGAAGCATTGAAGTTGAAAATGTATAAATAAAAAACGGCCAACTGGCCGTTTTTTATTTGTATTTTTTAATCTGTTGTAAAAATTCCCGCTGTTTTACTAGAGACAGCCGGTATTGATCATCGATAATTTCTGTTAATAACTCATGTTTACGGCTCTTTGACACATTTAATCTGTGGATAAGAACTCTGCATTCATACAAAAACTGTGTATACTGTGTGTAACTCTCATCATAACTTGAGGATAAGTCTTCTTTGATTCGTTTTGTCAACAAAGGACTAGCACCATCTGTGGATATTGCTAGCGATAATCTCCCTCTAGAAAACTGTGCAGGAATTTGAATATTTCCATCAGAAAAACTGCTGGCCATATTAACCAACTGATCATTTTTAATATGCTGCTTAACGAACTTATTCACAGCTTGATCATTTGTAGCCACAACAATTAAAAAGACATTAAGTAAGTCTTCTTCTCCTACTTTTTTTCTTTTTACACGCAGCTGATCTTTAGCTTCCCATTCATTTATTTCAGCTGAAACAGTTGGAGCAACCACTGTAATGGCTGCTCCTTCTTGTAAAAAACCTTTAATTCTACGAGTTGCGATTGTTCCGCCCCCAACTACTAAGACCGAACGACCCTTTAAATCAAGCATAACGGTATACATCGTATTGATTTCCTTTGCTCGATAATAACGTTTTTACTTGGTGATTTAAAATGTGTGCAAGTCCATCGTGATAACCTAGATAGTTGGCTAAAATAAACTGCTGGGCATCTGTTGATAGCTGCTCCAATTCTTCCTTAATTTCGTTCATTAAAATACCGGTAAACAAAAGGTACGGAAGAACGAATACTTGCTTATACGAAGTTCGTTTAGCAAGGTGCAGGCCTTCTTTTAAATTAGGAGAAGCTGCAGCTAAATAGCACGTGCTCACTTCTTTAAAAGCACCTTTGCCTTTTAGCAGTTGAGCTATTTCGTTAAAATCTTTTTTTACAGCAGGATCACTGCTTCCTCTGCCGACCAACAATACCATCGAATCTTCATGCTTATCCACATTGGTTTCATTGATTCTCTCTACCAAGATATCAACAATTCGTTCGTCCACGCCGAACGGTTCTCCGTACAGCACTTCTACCTGGGGATAACGTTCATATACTTTGTGTATTTCTTCAGGTATATCTTGCTTTGCATGCGCAGCTTTTAATAACAGAAGGGGCACAATTGCAATACGGGTAGCACCTTGTTCAATACACGCTTCAAATCCTTGTTCAATAGTGGGGGAAGCTAGTTCTAGGAAACAAACTTCTTGAATCGGTACATCTAGATTTTTTTTACATCTTTCAATAAAAGCAACTGCCTGATCAGCGCCTTCTTTTACGCGGCTGCCATGGCAAACATATAAAACTGCATCCATATAATCAACCTCTTTAGTAAGCTTCTTGTGCAAACGAATAGTAATGCTGTCCAGTCTTCTCAAACCAATTTAATCGGTCATGAAAATTCACAACTTCACCAACGATAATCATACTTGGATTTTCAATTTGTTCTTCTTTAACAATATCAACAATTGTACCAAGAGTTCCAGTTACAGTGCGCTGGTCCGCACATGTTCCCCAGTGAATCAATGCAATTGGCGTAGCTGAAGTTTTTCCGTGTTTCATTAACTGTTGGCAAATGTACGGTAAGTTCCGCACCCCCATGTAAATTGCAAGAGTATCTACACCTTTGGCTAGGCTATCCCATTTGATTGCATCATGCTCGCTATCTTTACGATGGCCTGCTACAAAAGCAAAGCTTGCACTGTATTCCCGGTGAGTGACAGGGATTCCTGCATAAGCAGCAGCTGCGATGCCTGATGTAATTCCTGGAACAATTTCAAATGAAATGCTCTGCTGCACGAGAGCTTCTGCTTCTTCCCCTCCGCGTCCGAAAACAAATGGATCTCCGCCTTTTAAGCGCGTTACAATTTTTCCTTTTTTAGCGAATTTCACTAAAAAGTTGTTAATTGTTTCTTGCTTGAGGGTATGATAGTTCGGAAGCTTTCCACAGTAAATGATATCTGCATCACTTTTAGCATACTCCAGCAGGTCCTTATTCACTAAACGATCATATAAGATAACATCTGCTTGCTGAATTGCTTTCAGCCCTTTTAATGTAATTAAATCTGGATCCCCCGGTCCTGCACCGACTAGATATACTTTCCCCATGAATGCCTTTCACCCTTCCATCATTTCCACGTCTCCGCAGCGCTCCCACATTTTAATTTGAATTAGAACAGCGGACAAAGTCCGCTGTCATTTAGATAAATTTTCGGTTAGCTAAATATTCAATAACAGTTTGTACACATTCTTCTACAGACTGTGTGCTTGTATTAATTGTTAATTCAGGGTTAGCCGGCGACTCATACGGAGAATCAATTCCTGTAAAATCACGGATTTCTCCGCTTCTTGCTTTTTTGTAAAGCCCTTTTGGATCTCTTTTTTCACACTCTTCTAACGGACACTCCACGTATACTTCCAAAAATTCATTTCCCTCTAAGATCTCACGCACTTGAGCGCGGTCCTCTTGGAATGGAGAGATAAATGCTGTTAGTACCACTTGACCGCTGTCTACAAATAGCTTAGAAACCTCACCGATACGGCGAATATTTTCTGTACGATCTTCAGCAGAAAACCCTAGATTCTTATTTAAGCCGAAACGAACATTGTCACCATCTAATACATAGTTGCGAATATTTTTATCAAAAAGCGCCTTTGCCACTGCGTTTGCTACGGTAGATTTACCTGAACCCGAAAGACCTGTAAACCATAATACAAAACTGTGATGATTATTTTGCTCGCGTCTTTCCTCTTTTGTAATTCCAGCATCATGCCACGTAATGTTTGTTGATTTGCTCACTTCAACCGCTCCTTATTTTGAAGATACTTTTTGTTTTGCTAATCCTTTAATTAACACTTCAATTACTTCTTTACGGCTGAATGTGCTTGGTGGCACTTCTCCGTTACGAAGCATTTCACGTACCTTTGTTCCAGATAGAATCATATGATCTTCCTTGCTGTGAGGGCATGTTTTCGTTGATGCCATCGATTCACACTTCTTGCAGTAGAAGCTGTGTTCAAAGAATAAAGGTGTAATTCCTAATTCATCTGCTGTAAAGTTACTGAAGATTTTCTGTGCATCATATGTTCCGTAGTAGTCACCAACACCAGCGTGGTCACGGCCTACAATGAAATGCGTGCATCCAAAGTTTTTTCGAACCATTGCATGGAAAATAGCTTCTCTAGGTCCAGCATAACGCATCGCAGCAGGGAAAACTGCTAAAGCTACACGATCGCTAGGATAATAGTTCTCTAAAAGTACTTCATAACTTTCCATACGGATATCTGCTGGGATATCATCTGACTTTGTTTCTCCTACGAGTGGATTTAAAAACAGGCCGTCTACAATTTCTAATGCCGTTTTTTGAATATATTCGTGCGCACGGTGAACAGGGTTACGAGTTTGGAATCCAACAACCGTTTTCCAACCGCGTTCTTCAAATGCTGCTCTTGTTTCAGTTGGATCTAGGTAATACTTTTCAAAACGCGTTTTAGGTGTACGTTCTACAAGTACGATTGGACCTGCTACATATACATTTGGGCGCTCCATCATTTTTTTCACGCCAGGATGAGCAAGTTCTGCCGTGCGGTATACATTTTCCGCTTCTTTTTCTTTATTTGGCGTATATACTTCAGAAACTTCTAAAACACCATACGTTACGCCGTTTTGAACTAGCTTTACTTTGTCGCCAATGTTTAATTCTTTAGCTTGCTCTTCTGTTACAGGAAGAGTGATAGGAATACTCCATACTGTGCCATCTGCTAAACGCATATTTTCAACAACTGATTGATAATCTTTTTCTCCTAAAAATCCTGTAATTGGGCTGTAAGCACCAATTCCAATTAGTTCTAAATCACTTAGAGCCATGTTATCTACTTCGATTTCTTTTGTTAGTGAAGTGTAGTCATATGTTGGTTGATATAAATTAATTAATTCTCCACCGTGTGCTTGAATTGTTGTCATTTTGTAAAATCCTCCTTAAATAATTAACACAATATAATAAAAAGCACTTGAATCACGCAGTCATTTTTTCTTTTTCCGACTGCAAGCTTGCTCTTTTTCTTCTAGTCGTTCTAGCTAAGCTTAGAACACCTGCTGTGGCAATGCAGCCGCTAGCTAGCACCACAAATGAATATAAGTCGCTTTCAAGTACTAATTTCACAAGAACATATGAGATTACGAGTGAAAATACGGGGGATACCACCCAAACCTTTAACATTTGAATGACCACTTCACGCTGTTCTTTCGTGAATCCCGTTTTCGCTGCTCCTATTCCAATAATAGAAGACGTAGTGACCTGTGTAAGCGGTACTGGCAAACCAAAAAGTGAAGCTGCTGTAACAAGGGAAGCACCAGTACCCGAGATAATGCACCCTTCTCCTACAGAATAGCGAGTAATTTTTTTCCCGTTTGTTTCAATAACTCGGCCGCCTAGTAAAAGAGCTCCGAGCGCCACAGCCAGTCCTCCTGCTATGACACCCGTTGTGGCATCCATTAATCCAGCTCCTACTAGAGGACCGACAGCATTTGCCACGTTATTCATTCCAGCTGAGAAGGCTTCAAAGAATCCCGTGGCTATAACTAAAATCGTTAAAACTCTTTTCCACTTTCCCTCTGCTTCTTTTTTATGCGCTCTGCGTTTTATCACTTTTCCAATCAAAAAAGCAATGACAAATGAAACCAGCGGAACAATAATCCAAAAAGACATGACAACTAAAAGTTTTTCCACATACAGAGATTGATAAGCTACTCCTACTCCAACAACTGAACCAACCGTTACTTCACTTGTTGATAGCGGGATACCAATTAAATTCGCGAAAAAGAGTGACAGCGTTGCAGCAGCCAGAATGATAATAACTAATTCTACTGACAGCAATTTTTCAGGTATGATACCTGAACTGATGGTTTTTACCACCTCGCCGCCTCCGATAATGGCTCCGAGCACAATACCTACAGCACAGATGAACAAGGCTACTCTTCGCTTTTTAATCGCACCGGAGCCGTATGAAACGCCCATAGCTGCTGCTGCACCGCTTGCCCCGATATTCATTGCAAAAAAAAGCGCAATGATAAAGGCAACATATAAAAGCATCATTTATTCAGCTCTTTCGTATTTAAGATTCGTGTAATCCGCATTCAACTTTTTGTGTACCTGCCCATCTTCCTGAACGTAAATCGTCTACATTGTAGGCAGGTGCGGTACAAGGCTCACAGCCGATGCTTGGGTAGCCTTGATCATGAAGTTTGTTATATGGTAAATCATGCTTATACACATAGCGCCAAACTTCTTTCCAAGACCAATGAATCAACGGGCAGACTTTAACTTTCTTGAATTTCTCATCTTTATTAAAATAATTCGTGTTGGCACGAGATTCAGACTGCTCGCGTCTCAAACCAGAAATCCACGCATCATAAGGAGCAAGAGATTCCCTTAACGGGATGATTTTTCGAATTTGACAGCATAGGTTAGGCTGACTCTTCCAAAGCTCATCTCCATGTTTCTCAGCTTGTTCTGCAAGAGTTAAATCCGGTTTTTTTATATGAATACGCAAATCAGGAAAGCGTTCTTTAATTGCATCAATCACTTCATATGTTTCTTTAAAATGAACGCCCGTATCTAAAAAGACAATTTCAGCATCT
Organism: Priestia sp. FW507-14D1A; assembly: GCF_058781295.1. Taxonomy (NCBI): domain Bacteria; kingdom Bacillati; phylum Bacillota; class Bacilli; order Caryophanales; family Bacillaceae; genus Priestia; species Priestia sp. FW507-14D1A. The sequence goes on along the minus strand of NZ_JBYSWQ010000004.1, from coordinate 362,920 downwards.
TTTTTCACTTTTGAAATTAAATCAATTAACACGATCCCTTCAATACCAAAGCTTGATGCGTAAATAATTGAATCTCCGTAGGTATCATACGCCCACTGCAATGCTGAAAGGGCTCCTTTTGTTTCATCTTCACTGTCGAACTCTGGAAATGTATCACTCCAGTTTCCGTACGTATATAAGTCTGCCATTTTCTTCACTCCAATTCTTAGTTATCCGCGTTATCCAATAAAAAAAGACGGTTTTACCCACTAGAATTGGATAAAACCGCCTCTAGTGTGTCTAGTCAGCGAAACTATTTAATTCTTACTTTTCTTCGACGTGCTCAAAGATTTGTTTTAAGTCGGGGGTTACAGTCATTGATGTCCCTCCTTAAATTATCGCTTGCGCTATATCAAAATAAAAAGTCTTCCATATTGAAAGACTGGGTAGGCAATAAATTTTTACCTTATCTTTCAAAATGATACACACTTTGCTGGAATTAGCACCTTGCTAAGCAGGTTGCCGGGGTTCAGCGGGCCAGATCCCTCCACCACTCTTGATAAGCATTTTTTAAAAATTTTAGCATATTTAGAATATTTGTCAACATTAAAAATCATATATCCGATAAGAAAACTATACTTTAAATTCACAGAAATATCTATACTTTTATTTAAAACAACATATGTAAATTTAAACCAAATGTGAACATATCAGTTTGTAAAACGCTTTCTTTTTCCTCAACTTTTTATATTCTCTTCCTAAATAAAACACAACACCTCTCTATAAAATTAATAAGGGATTTATAAGCTTTACGGATAATTCACCCACATTAGCACACATTACAGATAACACTGACTGACAGATAGGAGCTATATAAGATGGAGAGACATTCCTTTCAATTAGACGATACAATTAAAAATAATGTGCGAACATATTTACAGCAAATTTCAACTGAAGCCTCTAATTTAATTAAACATTTAGATACGAGTGATCATTGTATCCTATGTGATTTTGAGGAGATGAGAAGGTTATTTCAAGATGTTCAAGCTACGGCCGCCTCTTATTACTTGCGTCATTATCTATCGCCTTATACATTTGAATATGCTGCTCTGTCCTTAGCTATTCATAACCTTTCTGAGAAACGTCACGGCGCTTTAATTGTCATTGAACGGGAACAAAATGTAGACCCTCTTATTCAAAAGGGAATGCCTATTCAAGCTCCTGTCAGCGCTACGCTAGTTGAGACACTGTTCTACCCAGGGACACCCTTACATGACGGAGCCGTCCTAATTAGAAATAATCAGCTTATCTCAGCTGCTAATGTTTTACCTCTCTCGTCTATTATTTCAACGACCAAAAAATTGGGAACACGTCACCGTGCAGCCATTGGAATGTCGGAAAAATCGGATGCATTAATTTTAGTTGTATCTGAAGAAACAGGCAAAATTTCGTTTGCTCTTGATGGAAGCCTCTACCCTATTCACTCCAGCAAAAATATGATTTAAGAGCCCTTCCCTGATAAGCAGCCCCATCTTGACTTCTATATCCTTTCTCTTTAATATATTTCATAGTTTTTACATACTATAGATACGGGTGATGCATATGACAATTTTAAAATTTGAACATGTAGGCGTTCAAGTAAAGGATATAGAAGAATCTATTGAGTTCTATACGCAAAAAGTGGGATTAGAGCTCATCGAAACACTACCACATACCGATCCGTCTTTGAAGCTAGCTTTTCTAGGTTTAGAAGGCAATGTAATCGTAGAGTTAATTCAAGGGTATAACTCAAGCTTACCTAACGAAGGTAAAGTTCATCATTTTGCGCTGGCGGTAGACGGAATTGAAGAGGAGTTTGAGCGTTTAAAATCAGCAGGTGTTTCATTTGTGGAAGAAAACATTGTAACTTTGCCAAATGGAGCAAGATACTTATTTTTCTACGGTCCAGACAAAGAATGGATTGAATATTACGAAGTAAAAAGATAAAGATATCTTATACCTTCAGTGAAAAATGGTCATACTGTGGCTATGACTAATCACTGGAGGTTTTTTTATGATGGAATGGCTATTATTTCGACTTTTCCGTCGTTCTATTTTAGTGCGGCTTCTTTTTATTATCGGCTGCCTTGTTCTGCTTTTTGGCATGCTTATACATTTCCTAGAGCCGCAAACGTTTGGGAATGTATTTGAAGGAATTTGGTGGGTTATTATTACAATCTCTACTATAGGGTACGGTGATTTTGCTCCGACCACTACGATTGGAAGGTTAGCAGCAATTATTTTAGTCCTGATCGGAACGGGATTTATTACCACTTATTTTGTTACGCTTTCTAAAATTGCTGTTTCCGCTGAGAGTGCTTATTTGGAAGGAAATTTAAAATTTTATGGAAAAGATCACTTCATCGTTGTTGGGTGGAATGAGCGCGCCAAACTCGTGTTAGAGTCTTATCGCGACGCATTTCATAAAGAAGACATTGTTCTTATCGACGACTCTCTGACTAAAAATCCCATGATTTGTGATCGCGTTCATTTTATTAAAGGAAGTCCTTCTCATTATGAAGTATTAGAACTTGCCAACGCTCGGTACGCAAAAAAAGTGCTGATTACTGCCGATCAGCATAAGACAGAAGAATATGCAGACATGAATACTATTGTTACGTTAGTCGCTCTGCAAGGATTGAACCCTTCTATTTACAGCATCGTTGAACTGTTAACAAAAAAGCATATTCAAAATGCACAAAATTTGGGAGTGAATGAAATGATTAAAACAAATGAGTTGATTAGTCAAGTCATGTACGAACATATTTTTGTGAAAAAATTAGAGAGTTTAAAAAAAGAATAGTTCCTTCAATTACTGAAGCAGCGCATCTTCTGCCTCTCTAATTAGCTCTTCTCCTAAGCTGATATACTTTTCTGGAAATGAAGCGTCTGCGTCTTGGGGTTCTGCAAACTGATTAAATGAAGCACTCACATTTCCATTGTGAACATCGTCATCTAGACCAATTTGATATTTATGTGAAAGTAAAAATGGCGTCCCAATCTGTACTGTTGTTCCTTTAGAATCCAGTTCTCCGTTCGTAGCTGTAAACGGGATACGTAAAAACTGATAGCCGACTTCATCATTCATCTTATAGTCGAATGAACCATGGTCGTAATCCCAATTCCCTCCAATGTTATACCCAAGCGGCTTAAGCGTTTTTTCTAATTCGTAAAGCTTGAATAATGTTCCCTCTAATCTTGAAGATAATTCAATCATGTTATCCCTCCTCTGTTTTAACATGTCCTTTTTCCAGCGTTTTATCCTTTATCTCAAAAGCAAAAAAGAGGTTGAGACATAACTAAATGAATCCAACCTAAAGACGAACAAACTGGATAAAGCAGCTCGTATAAATCGCTTGTGACACCGCAGTCGATATCCGTACAAGGCTTCGCTTTCCGCGGGCGGGCGCTGAGCCTCCTCGTCACTTGCGCTCCAATCAACTGTTAGAAGGACCTAAACAGATGAAACTATATTCACCATAACAAAAAAAACGAACCACTAATCAAACATGTTGATCAATGGTTCGTTTTTCACTTGGACTAAAATACTTTTGTACCGCCCTCTTTTTACTTATTTCAAACGCTTTTCTAATTCTGCTTTTTTCTCTTCAAAACCAGGTTTTCCAAGAAGAGCAAACATATTTACTTTGTATGCTTCTACTCCCGGCTGATCGAATGGGTTTACGCCTAATAAATAGCCGCTGATTGCACATGCTTTTTCGAAGAAATATACAACATATCCGAACGTATACTCATCTAGCGCAGGAATGTTCACAACTAAGTTTGGAACGCCTCCGTCTGTGTGAGCAAGCATTGTACCTTGGAACGCTTTTTTATTTACAAAGTCAACTGTTTCACCAGCTAAGTAATTTAATCCATCTAAGTCCGCTGCATCTTCTTCAATTGTTAGCTCATGACGAGAATCTTGAACTTGTACAATTGTTTCAAAAATATCACGACGACCTTCTTGTACATATTGACCTAAAGAATGAAGATCCGTTGAGAAGTTAGCAGATGAAGGGTAAATACCTTTTTGGTCTTTTCCTTCACTTTCGCCAAATAACTGTTTCCACCACTCAGCAAAGTATTGAAGAGCTGGCTCATAGTTAATCAGCATTTCAATTGTTTTTCCTTTATTATAAAGCACATTACGAGCTACAGCATATTGATAAGCTGGGTTCTCTTCTAGCTCTGATGATGAAAATGCTTCTTGAGCATCAGCTGCCCCTTTCATCATTTGTTCGATATCAAGACCCGCAGCGGCAATTGGTAATAAGCCAACCGCTGTTAATACTGAATAACGGCCGCCTACATCATCTGGAATAACAAACGTTTCATAGCCTTCTTCGTCCGCTAATGTTTTTAATGCGCCGCGCGCTTTATCTGTTGTTGCATAAATACGCTTGCGTGCTTCTTCTTTGCCATATTTCTCTTCTAATAATTTACGGAAGATACGGAAAGCAATCGCTGGTTCTGTTGTTGTACCAGATTTTGAAATAACATTAATAGAGAAATCTTTATCTTGTAAAACATCCATTAAGTCTTTCATGTATGTTGAGCTGATGTTGTTACCAGCAAAAATAACTTGCGGAGTTTTACGCTGTTCTTTTGATAATGTGTTATAGAATGAATGCTGAAGCATTTCAATAGCAGCACGAGCACCTAAGTAAGATCCTCCAATACCGATAACAATTAATACATCTGAATCAGATTTAATTTTTTCTGCACTTTTTTGAATGCGTGCAAATTCTTCTTTGTCATACTCCGTAGGAAGGTCGACCCATCCTAAAAAGTCATTTCCAGCACCTGTTTTCTCATGAATTGAATGGTGAGCTACTTTCACGGCATCACGTAAGTATGTAAGTTCATGTTCACCAAAAAATGATAACGCGTTTGAATAATCAAAACGAACATGTGTCATAGTTTGTTCCTCCATTAAAATATCTTTATTTTTCACTTTATCGAAACTGTTAGCTGAATTCAAGTGAATCCACTTACAATTTGACACAATCATTATAGTTTGTTGAAACTGCAATCATTGTATGTACCCTTTTATTTAACGATAAATTCAGTTGTGAAGTCAACTAATGTTCTTTGATTACAGGACGTAATTCATGCACGATTACGCAAATAATAAGCAAATGAAAAACGACTAAAGAGTGGTCTTCAATCGTTTTTTATTTGCTTATCGAGTGGTGTAATATAGTTCATTTCACCTATTTTCACATATTGTCTCGGTTTATAAGAGGCTTTTAAAAGGGAAGAGTCTATTGATATGGAATTTTCAGCTTGGTTTTTAGAAGTGAGTAGCATCCTGTTTTCTTCTTTCATTTCCAAGTGATTATTCAGCACAAATCCGCTCATACATAATGCGGTAAAAATGAGAAAACTGATGGCTATTTGTTTCCTATACATTTCCATCACCTCACTCTTAGAGTGACAATTTCGAGTGATTTTTATACGTTCAAAAAATTTTTTTGTGTTTTTTTTTATGGATTTTGTGACGAGTTTCTATTTATTTAATAAGGTTTGAAAAATCCGCTGATACTAAGAAATAGCATGGATGCATGCATAATTAAATTATTATATAATCGGTTACAGAATTGAATATCACAAGGAGGTTTGTCTTTTGTCGTGGTTGCACTTGGTGATTTTATCGCCTTTTTTATTAGCCTTTTTTGTCCCCCTTCTGTATAGGAAATTCCAGCGTATTCATACAGGATGGTTTGTTTTACCTCTTCCACTTGTGTTGTTCATTTATTTCACACAATATATCAGTGGTGTTTCTAAGGGGGAAACATATCTACATTCAATGAAATGGATACCTAGTCTGGGCATTAACTTTGATGCCTATGTGGATGGACTTGGTCTTCTGTTTTCTCTATTAATCACCGGAATTGGGACACTTGTTATTCTTTACTCCATTTATTATCTTTCTAAGACAAAAGAAGCACTGCATTCGTTTTATGTCTATTTGCTTCTTTTTATGGGGTCGATGCTAGGAGTTGTATTATCAGACAACCTAATGAGCCTTTACAGCTTTTGGGAATTAACAAGCCTTTCATCTTTTTTATTGATTGGTTATTGGTATAAACGAGAGAAATCTCAATACGGAGCCTTAAAATCTATGCTCATTACCGTATTCGGAGGACTTTCCCTATTAGCAGGAATTGTGCTTTTATACGTCATGACAGGTACTTTCAGCATACGCGAAATTATCTCAAACGTAGATGTAGTCACATCAAGTCATCTATTCATTCCAGCTCTAGTCCTCATTTTATTAGGGGCCTTTACAAAATCTGCTCAGTTTCCTTTTCATATTTGGCTGCCAGATGCAATGGAAGCTCCAACCCCAGTGAGTGCATACCTTCATTCAGCCACAATGGTAAAAGCGGGCATTTATCTTTTAGCAAGACTTAGCCCTGTTTTTGCTATAAGCGCCACTTGGTTTTTTGCTATTTCAATTATAGGACTAATTACACTGTTTTGGGGCTCATTTTCAGCAGTAAAGCAACAAGACCTGAAAGGGATTTTAGCTTTTTCAACCATTAGTCAGCTCGGGATGATTATGTCACTTATAGGAGTAGGTAGCGCAGCTATTCACTATGATTTTTTAGACGATAATATCTACTTAGTAGCTCTTACTGCGGCGGTCTTCCATTTGATTAACCACGCTACCTTCAAAGGCAGCTTGTTTATGGTAGTAGGGATTGTCGATCATGAAACAGGCACGCGTGACATTAGAAAGTTAGGCGGGTTAATGAGCTTCATGCCTGTGACATTTACCATTGCTATCATCGGGGGATTTTCAATGGCGGGTCTTCCTCCCTTTAATGGATTCTTAAGTAAAGAGATGTTTTTTACAGGCATGGTAAACGTGACAAAAATGGATATGTATAGCATGCAGACGTGGGGAATTTTGTTGCCTATCATCGCTTGGTTAGGAAGCATTTTCACTTTCGTCTATAGTATGATTCTTGTCTTTAAAACCTTTACAGGCAAATACCAGCCCGAAAAACTAGAGAAGAAGCCGCATGAAGCACCAGTAGGTATGCTTATTTCACCTGTTATTTTAGCATCACTGGTTGTTATTTTCGGCTTTGCTCCTAATTTATTAGAATCAACCCTTATTGAGCCAACAATGGCCTCTATCGCACCTAGCCTGCTAGCTGAAGGTAAAGAATATCAAGTGCATATTAAATTTTGGCATGGCTTTACGCCAGAATTATTTATGACGCTAGGGGTCATCATATTTGGTATTTTGTTATTTATGACGATTCAAAAGTGGTCAAAAATTTATACACGATTCCCTTCTTCTTTAACGCTTAATAACGGCTATAATTATGGAATTAAAGGGATGGAAAAAGGGTCAACACGTATCATGAAAACATTAATGACAGGATTTATTAGAGACTATCTTTTAATCATTTTTACTTTCATAGGCATTTTACTTCTCATGACGCTCTTTTCTCAGAATGCCTTTGCAATTGATTTAAAAGATACTGCTTCTATAGGCGTTTATGAAGCCATATTAGCAGTCGTAATGGTTGCGGCTACTATTACAACTTTATTGGCAAAATCACGCCTCACAGCTATTATTTCGCTCGGAGTTGTCGGGTATACGCTCTCTTTATTTTTCGTACTATTCCAAGCTCCTGACTTAGCTTTGACTCAATTAGTTATTGAAACTGTATCGGTATCCCTGTTTTTACTATGTTTCTACTACTTGCCCGAGTTTCGGAAGCGAAAAGTAAGGGTGAAGTTTCAGCTGCCAAACTTACTGGTTGCCCTTCTTGTAGGAACGACGGTTACACTGCTTGGCATATCAGCAAACAGTACGAAACTATTTGAATCGATTTCACATTACTTTATTGAAAACAGCTATGAAAAAGCAGGCGGCGAAAACATGGTGAACGTAATCCTTGTGGACTTCCGCGGATTTGATACACTATTTGAAATTACCGTACTTTGTATAGCAGCTCTTGCTATCTATGGCATGATTCGTCTTCGGTTAACAAAGGAGGAAGAAGAGTGAAAAAAAATGATTTGATACTACAAACCACAACGAAAGTAGTCACGTTCATTATTATCATTTTTGCCATTCATCTTTTCTTTGCAGGTCATTATACACCGGGGGGAGGGTTTGTTGGGGGACTTACTACCTCAGCAGCCCTTGTATTACTACTGCTGGCTTTCGATATAAAAACCGTATCGAAAGTCATCCCATTTGATTATAAGAAGGTCGCGGCTTCCGGACTGCTGCTAGCTATTTTAACTGGGCTTGGGTCATTTATTTTCAAAGTCCCATTTCTAACTCACACATATAGCTACTTTAACCTTCCCCTTCTCGGGAAAACATCTTTAGCTACCGTTGTACTATTTGATTTAGGTGTATATCTAGTAGTTGTTGGTGTGACGATGACCATTATTCAAACGATTGGAGAGAGTGAATAGTGGAAATATTAATGTCCATAGTGGCAGGGATTCTATTCACTGCCGCTGTATATCTCATGTTATCGCGCAGTTTACTGCGAATTATTATTGGAACAGGCTTATTAAGCCACGGTGTTCACCTGTTAATTTTAACGATGGGCGGATTAAAAGGGGGGAGTGTTCCCCTTCTGGGAGAAAAGGCTTCTTCTTATACAGATCCTTTACCTCAAGCCCTAATTTTAACTGCCATTGTCATAAGCTTTGGCGTCACTTCTTTTTTCCTTGTACTAGCGTACAGGGCTTATCAAGAACTCGGAACAGACGATATGGACAAGTTAAGGGGAAATGAACATGACGAGTAATTTTGTAATCATCCCACTGCTTATCCCGTTTGTTGTAGGTGTTGTGCTCATTTTTTTCAAAGACAATATTAAACTTCAAAGGATAATCAGTGTTTTATCATTAATCACCACCACTGCTTTTGCTGCCTATTTAGTACAACTGGTTCAGTCAAAAGGTATTTTAACTCACGAGCTTGGGAACTGGAAGCCTCCTTTTGGAATTATTCTAGTAGCGGACATGTTCGCGTCCCTTCTCGTACTTACTGCTAGTGTGGTAACACTATGCTGCGTTCTTTTTGCCTTTCAAACGATTGGGGAAAAGCGTGAACGCTTTTACTTTTATTCATTTGTACAATTTTTATTAGTAGGCGTATTCGGTGCCTTTTTAACAGGTGATATCTTTAACTTATTTGTCTTTTTTGAAGTCATGCTTATGTCTTCGTACGCTCTTATTGTAATTGGCGGTACAAAAGCACAGCTTCGAGAGTCACTTAAGTATATTTTAGTCAATGTCATTTCATCCGCTTTGTTTGTCATTGCCGTTGCTTATTTATATGCCGTAACAGGAACTCTCAACATGGCGGACCTTTCACAGCGAATTGCTGAGGCGAACCAGCCGGGAATTTTAACAACCATTGGCATGCTTTTATTTATCGTCTTTGCCTTAAAAGCAGCTTTATTTCCAATGTATTTCTGGCTTCCAGGTTCATATAGTGCGCCTCCGCCGGTTATTATCGGGTTGTTTGGTGCTTTGCTCACAAAAGTAGGCGTTTATTCGATTTTCAGGACTTTCACTTTACTGTTTTACCATCATCCTGAATTTACTCATCAAATTATCGGCTACGTTGCGCTTTTGACTATCGTTGTTGGTGCAGTAGGCGCCATTGCTTATTCGGATGTAAATAAAATCTTAATTTATAACATTATTATTGCTGTCGGAGTCATTGTCTACGGTGTGACCTTGACAACAAACGCAGGTTTTGAAGGAGCTATTTATTATTTAATTCACGACATGATTATTAAAGCAGCTCTATTCCTTCTTGCCGGAAGCATCATTCGAATAACTGGAACAACAAAATTAAAGAAAATGGGTGGGTTAATTAAAGACTATCCGCTGCTTGGCTGGATGTTTTTTATCGCTACTATTTCGTTGGCAGGAATTCCTCCCCTAAGCGGCTTTATTGGAAAATTCCTTTTAGTTCAGGGCGGCTTAGAATCAGAGAGCTACACGTTTGTAGGAGTTTTACTGGTTTCAAGCCTGCTTGTTTTATATTCTGCCATTAAGATTTTCATGAGCTGCTTCTGGGGTGAACCTAAGCTTTCTTCTGAGCATGAAAAAGTATCCCTTAGAGGCATTCTATACCCATCTGCTATCTTACTTGCTGTTTCTGTCTTTTTGGGACTAGGTGCAGAAGCTGTTATTCCTTATGTGTCAACAGCCGCTCAAACGCTTATGGATCCTTCAATTTATATCCAATCGGTGTTAAAGGAGTAGATCTGCATGTCATTTCAACTATTATTAAACGTAATCATTGCATTCACATGGATGTTTTTGAGGGGGATTTGGACACTCCCTTCCTTTATTATAGGTTTTTTCTGGGGAGCAGTACTGCTGTTTGTTTTCCGCCGTTTTTTTCACAGACGTTTTTACTTGCATAAAGTGTATGCGATCATTAAACTGCTGTTTATTTTCATACGAGAATTATTCAAAGCCAATATTGCAGTGACTAAGGACGTATTGCGCCCTAAATTAAATATTCAGCCAGCCATCTTTGCAATGCCAACCCGTCTGGAGAGTGAATGGGAAATTACCATTCTTTCTCTTTTAATTACGCTAACGCCAGGCACACTGGTGATGGATGTGTCCGATGATAATTCTACTATCTATATTCATGCAATCAATACAGACGATATTGATGACATTATTACAGATATTCAGCAAACATTCGAAAAAGCTATTATGGAGGTGAGTCGTTAAATGCTCGATATTTTTTTAAACGTTTCGCTCATTCTCATTTCTGCTTCAACTATTGGGTTTGTTTATCGAGTGGTAAAAGGTCCGTCCACTGCTGATCGAGCAATGGCCCTTGATGCTATTGGAATTAACATCATTGCCATCACAGCCATCATCTCGATTATTTTTCGAACTCAGGCTTTTTTCGAAGTCATTTTACTGCTAGGCATCATAGCCTTTGTAGGTACCGTTGCTTTTTCTAAGTTTTTAGAGAAAGGAGAAGTGATTGAATATGAACGTGATCAGTGAAATCATTGTAGGAACTTTGGTACTAATAGGGTCTCTTCTGACAGTTGTGACCATGATTGGGCTCATTCGCTTGCCTGATACGTACACAAGAAGTCACGCTGCCTCAAAAAGTGCTACCTTGGGCGTTCTGTTTATATTAGTGGGCTGCTTACTCTACTTTTGGATCGACACCGGCCATATTAGTGCACGGTTAATTTTAGCGATTGTCTTTGTGTTTATCACCTCTCCTATTGCTGGGCATTTACTAGGGAGAGCGGCTTATTACAGCGGAGTTCCTCTTTCTGATAAAACCGTTCGGGATGATTTGAAAACCAAACAGCAGAAAAAGCTTACCCATCATGAATAGAAAAAAACGCCGTGCGGTTTGCACGGCGTTTTTTATCGAGAATCTTATAAAGAAGCGCGTAGGATTGCTAGTACATCTTCTTTGTTTAATTTTTTAAATTTACCAAATTCACCTTTAGCCATTGCACGATCAGCCATAAGATCTAATTTGTCTTCACCAATATCATAATCAGCTAAGCGAGTTGGTGCACCTAGGCTTGACCAGAATTCACGAAGCTTATCAACACCTTCAAGTGCTACTTCTTTATCCGTCTTGCCTTCTGTATCTACGTTAAATACGCGTACAGCTACTTGCTTGAAGCGATCTACGTTCTCATCCATTACGTGTTTCATCCAGTTCGGGAATAAAATTGCCAATCCACCTGCATGTGGAATGTCATATACAGCTGAGACCGCATGCTCAATATTGTGAGTAGCCCAATCGCCTTGGTGTCCCATTTGTAACATACCGTTTAATGCGATTGTCCCATTGTATAAAATCGTTTCACGTAACTCGTAGTTCTCTAAGTCGTTTAATAATTTTGGTCCCGTTTCAATAACCGTTTGCAGTACTCCTTCACACATGCGATCTTGAAGCGGAGTATTTGTTGCAGCATGGAAATATTGTTCAAATACGTGGCTCATCATGTCGACCATGCCATAAACTGTTTGATTTTTTGGTACAGTAAATGTATTAACAGGATCTAAAATAGAGAATTGAGGGAATGTTGCCGGACTGCCCCAGCCGTATTTTTCTTGTGTTTCCCAATTTGTAATAACAGAACCAGCATTCATTTCTGAACCTGTTGCTGCTAATGTCAGCACTGTTCCAAATGGAAGAGCTTCAGCTGCGAATACGTCGCGGTTAATGATGTCCCATACGTCTCCATCATATTTTGCGCCTGCTGCGATTGCTTTTGTACAATCGATTACGCTTCCTCCACCAACTGCAAGTAAAAATTCAATACCGTTTTCTTTACAAATATCGATTCCTTTGCGAACAGTTGTCAGACGAGGATTCGGTTCTACTCCCGCTAACTCATGTACTTCTGCATTCATGTCATTCAGTACATCCATTACTTGATCATATAAACCGCTGCGTTTTACGCTTCCTCCGCCGTATACTAATAATATCTTTTTACCAAAGCGACTTGCTTCTGTTTTTAATTGCTCTAATTGACCTTTACCAAAAATTAATTTTGTAGGGTTATAAAATGTAAAATTGTTCACTATAAACTCCTCCTTACGAGCTTGATTACATGCATCATTATGAAGAACAACTTTTTGATTGTAAAGAAAATTGACTTCCTAAAGATTATTCCCTGTTGGCTAGATGCTCACCCCATCCAAATGAACGTTTATTTGTCTGTATCTTCCAAAAGCAAATATGCATATTTCCCTCTAAAAAAAGCAGGCTAATAAGTGAACTACAAAACAAGGAGGGTTCATCATGAGTGGTATTCAACGTATTGCGCTCGTATTAACGATTATTGGAGCAATTAACTGGGGACTTATTGGCTTTTTTCAATTTGATTTAGTAGCAGCAATCTTCGGCGGTCAAACATCTGCTTTCTCCCGCATTATCTATGGATTGGTTGGAATCGCAGGACTGATTAACCTAGGTCTATTATTTAAACCTTCTGCTGAAGTAGAGCGTACAGAACCTAGAACGGAACATTAAAAAAGAAGGATAGCTAAGCTATCCTTCTTTTTTTCTTATTTCTTAATTAGATCTTCGCGGTTTGATTGCTCAATCCACTCTTCTAATTTTTCTTTTAATGTGTTGAATCCTTGAGTAGATTCAGTATGAACTGTTGCTTGACCTTGACGCTTTTTAGCAGGTTTTTTAGGTGCAGAAGCTTCAGTTTTTTCTGGAGCTGGCTCAGTTGCACGAATAGATAAACCAATTTTACCAGTTGACTCATCAACAGATAAAACTTTAACGTTTACTTCGTCTCCTACTGATAAATGTTCGTTAATATCTTTAACGAAGCCATGTTTTACTTCTGAGATATGAACTAATCCTTGAGTTTCTTCATTTAATGCAACGAATGCACCGTATGGTTGAATTCCTGTTACTTTACCTTTTGTAACAGTACCGATTTCAAATTTTGACATATAAACACTCCTAGATACCTTATTATTTTCACCATTATAGCCAATTTAAAATTATAGCACAGTTCATAGATTGAATCAAAAAGTAGTTATACTATATTTATTATTTACCAATTTCGTCACAAATATAAACTAACACTACATTTCATCATAGCAAAAAAGATATTATATCAAACCGTCTATAGGATATGACATAATATCTTATTTTTATTATAACTTATTTTCAACAAAACGGCTAATCCGTTTTATGGATTCTTCTAATGATTCCATTGAAGAGGCGTATGAACAGCGAATATGTCCCTCTCCGCCTTTTCCAAATACATTGCCTGGCACCACGGCTACTCGCTCTTCAAGCAAAAGCTGCTCAGCGAATTCTTCCGATGACAATCCAGTTTTTTTGATAGACGGGAACACATAAAACGCTCCTCCGGGAGAATGGCATTCCAGACCAATTTGATTTAATGACTTCACCATATAGTTCCGTCTTCTGCGATAGCTTTTTCTCATCTCTTCTACGTCATGCTGCCCATTTTGTAGCGCTTCAATTGCTCCATATTGTGCCATGGTAGGCGCACACATCATTGTATACTGATGAATTTTCAGCATTGCTTTAGCAATCTCAGTTGGTGCACATATGTATCCAAGACGCCATCCAGTCATGGCAAACCCTTTAGAAAAGCCAGAAATAATAATAGTTCGTTCTTTCATCCCTTCTAAAGAAGCAATAGATGTAAATTCTTCATCATATGTTAATTCTGCATAGATTTCATCCGTGATAACAAGCAAGTCATGCTTTATGACAATATCCGCAATAGCCTGCAGCTCTTCTTTAGATAGTGAGCTTCCTGTTGGATTATTAGGAGAGCATAAAAGAAGGGCTTTCGTGTTGCTTGTAATGACTTCTTCAATCTGTCTAGGCTGCAGTTTAAACTCTGTTTCTGCCGTTGTTTCAATTACCACAGGAACTCCTCCTGCTAGCGAAATTAACGGGCTGTAAGACACAAAATTTGGCTCCACGACAATAATTTCATCTTCAGGGTTAATCAAAGCTCGCATTGTAATATCTAGAGCCTGACTTCCTCCCACGGTCACAATAATATCATCTTTATAATCATACGAGACGTTAAAATTTCTTTTCATATACTTCATAATTTCAAAGCGGAGCTCTAAAAGTCCCGCATTTGCTGTATAAGAGGTATATCCTCTTTCCAACGATAAAATACTCGCTTCTCGAACAGCCCAAGATGTGACAAAATCAGGTTCACCTACTCCAAGAGAGATGACGTTATCCATACTTGCTGCTAAATCAAAAAAGCGGCGAATACCTGAAGGTTTCAGCTGTTGTACAGTTGTTGACAAGCGCTCTTTCATTACGGAGACACCACGATTCTGCGATCTTCATCGCCTTGGTCATAGATGGTACCATCGTGCTTATATTTTTTCATGATAAAGTGAGTCGTTGTAGATAAAACAGAGTCTAGCGTAGAAAGCTTTTCAGAAACAAAAAACGCTACTTCAGACATTGATTTTTCTTCAATAATAACAGACAAATCATATGCTCCTGACATTAGGTACACGGATTTCACTTCTTGAAAACGATAGATGCGCTCCGCAATCTCGTCAAAGCCTACTCCTCGCTTTGGTGCAACTTTTACATCTATCATAGCCGTGACGCCCTCATGTCCATCTACTCGTCTCCAGTTAATATCAGCTGAATATTGCACAATTACTTTTTCTCTCTCTAGCTTTTTAACAATATTAGAGGTTTCTTCAAACGTTAAATCCACCATTTTTGAAATACTATCTATCGAAATACGGCTATTTTTTTCTAGAATTTCTAAAATTTCTAACTCTTTTTCTTCTAAGAACACCGCGTTCCCCTCCTACAACGATTAAATTTTTTCACTTTTTCCATTATATCAAATTTAAACACATCTTTAATGTGAAATCTATACCGGTAAGTGAGTTTCATTTTATAGATTGCTGGAAATTAGGACAGACTAGAAAGAAAAAGATGGAGTGAAACAAATTGACTGAATCTAAAATTACTTGCCACCAGCGTACTTTTAATGGAGTCAATGTTTACTACGAATGCCATAACTATCACCCTGATAAACCAGCCATTGTATTTATTCACGGCTTTTTATCATCGAGTTTTAGCTTTCGACGTTTAATTCCTTTATTTGAAGATACGTTTTCTATCATTACGCTGGACCTTCCGCCATTTGGGCGAAGTGAAAAATCGTTAACCTTTCAATACTCGTATAAAAATTTAGCCAGAATTGTCATCGAGTTGATTGAATATTTAAAGTTGAAAGATGTTGTACTATCGGGACACTCAATGGGAGGACAAGTTTGTTTAAACGTAGCAAAGTTAAAGCCTTCTTGCGTATCGAAACTAGTTCTTCTTTGCAGCTCAGCTTATTTAGGCCCCTCACATTATGGATTGGTCATGTCTTCTTATGTTCCCTTCTTTTATCTGTGGGTAAAAACGTGGCTGTCTCGCAAAGGTGTATTAGGCAACTTGCAAAATGTCGTATTTGACCATAAGTTAATCGACGAAGAAATGATTGATGGCTATACTGAACCATTTTTGGATGACCGTACGTTTATGGCTTTAACGAGAATGATTCGCGATCGAGAAGGAGACCTATCCTCAAAGGATTTGCAACACATAAAAAAACCAAGTTTACTCATTTGGGGAGAAGAAGACCGGGTTGTTCCTTTGCATCTCGGACGTAAGTTAAAAGATGATTTAACAGACTCTACCTTTATCTCTTTAAAGGAAATTGGACACCTTTTACCAGAAGAGTGTCCCGACATTGTGCAATCTCATATGGTCGATTTCTTGTACGGTGAAAAAGCCCTGTCTCAATAATGACGGGGCGGGTTCGTATATTTCACACGAGGCGATAACTTTAATAAAAATTTATTAGTCGTGCTTCAGCAATTTTTTCACTTTCTTTATTGACTTCACAAGTTAACTTCGTTGACAAACGTATTAAAAATAAGCAAACTATTATATTAAAAAAGGGGGTACTTTTATTGTCTACTTATTCTTTTGATCAATTAATTAACCGTACAGGTACGCAGTCCGTAAAGTGGGACAAAACTGATCTTGTTTTTGGAGCAAAAGATGTTCTGCCTTTTTGGGTAGCTGATATGGATTTCCAAGCGCCGCCTAATGTTCTTCAAACCATTAATGAGCGTGTCAAACACGGTATTTTCGGCTACACTTCCCCTACTGAATCTACGGCGAATGCTTTATCATTCTGGATAGAAAAAAAGCATCAGTGGACCATTGATCATGAATGGATTACATACAGTCCAGGAGTTGTGTTTGCCCTGAGTATGGCTATTCAAGCATTTACGGAACCTGGAGATTCAATTTTAATTCAGCCTCCAGTCTATACTCCATTTTTTAACATGATAAAGGTAAATGATCGAGAAGTTGTTGAAAATCCGTTAAAACTTGCAGGCGATAAATACGAAATTGATTTTTCAGATTTAGAGAAAAAATTTGCAGAAGGCGTAAAATTAATGATTCTTTGCAGCCCTCATAATCCAGTAGGACGCGTGTGGACAAAAGAAGAACTGAAGAATCTTGCCGACCTTTGTGAAAAATACAATGTATTAATTGTTTCAGATGAAATCCATTCTGATCTAGTTTACCAGCCTTATAAACACATTCCCATCAGCATGGTGAGTGAAGATGCAGCCAATCGAACCATTACGTGTATGGCCCCTAGCAAAACATTTAATATACCGGGACTTCAGGCTTCAGCTGTTATTATTCCAAATGAGAAACTGCGCACACAGTATGTTCAGCAGCAGCAAAAACAAGGGTTTTCTAATTTAAACACATTCGGAATAATTGGATTAGAGGCGGCTTACAGTGAAGGTGAAGAGTGGCTAGAAGCACTGCTTGTGTATCTGAAGAAAAATGTAGATCTCGTGACGCGTTTTATAAGTGAGAACTTGCCTGAACTGCGAGTGGTTCAGCCAGAAGGAACTTATTTACTATGGATTGACTGCAACAAGCTGCATTTATCAGAAGAAGAATTACATGAACGCTTATTAAAAAAAGGTAAAATCGCCGTAGAAAAAGGCGAAAAATACAGCTCCACATATGGAAAAGGTTTTATCCGCTTGAACATTGGCTGTTCACATGAACAGCTTCAAGAAGGATTAAATCGCTTAAAAGTAGCTTTAACGTAAAAAACAGCGTTCTTTCTCACGAAAGAACGCTGTTTTTAATGTTTTTTTGAAATAACTCCGCAGGCGATTCGCTTTCCAGAATTACCTGATGGCTCTGTCATTCCGTCATCCCCTTGTTCGGTAATAATAAGGGACGAACCATCCATACGCTTAACAAGAGATGTCTTTCCTTCTTTTAACGTGACTTGAGGAACCATATCTGTTCCTGTATACGTCTGATCATCTTCTACCACAATATTTTTCATATCGCCTAAATGCGGTCCTTTTGGATTTAACATTCCGTGTTTCTTTTTATCAGGATCAAGGTGATTGCCCGCACTTTTAAAGTTAGGAGCTTTGCAAATCCCCATTTCATGAATATGTACGCCGTGTTCCCCAGGTGGAAGTCCGCTTAAGTTGTACGTAAACTCAATTCCATCGGCCTGCTCTTTCAACTTGACTGTACCGATGCTATCTCCATCTGCGTTGTAGACTTTAACTTCTTTATTGGATATTTCTTTTTCCATACACCCCGTTAACAAGAAAAAAGGCACGGTTCCAATGAGTAGTAGTTTTTTCATGTTGCCCTCCAATCGCGTATGCACTAGCGAAAGTTTTAGATGTCTTTCCATAGATTGTCCAGCAACATATTATTTTAAACGCTTACATTTTATTTGCATTTCATTACAGTGATTTCTTATTTTCCTGTTCTTTCAGCTTTGCTTCTAATTCCTTCGTTTTTTCTTCTTCTTTTTTCGAAATCTTAATGATTAAACGCCATACTGCAACTGCTGCTAGTACAAAAAGCGCCATAGTAGCAAAAGCAGGAATATATTCTCTTTTATCTTCCGGAAAATAAAGCAAAAACATTAAATACATCATGTACAACATCCTTTCATAGAAACGGTAGGGGGTTTTGATTTATACTGGTGGTAACAAACACTTTACTTAAAGGAGATCTGGCAATATGACATTTACAATTGGTCAAACAGTTACGGCACTTTATAAAACTGGGAAATATATCGGTGAAATTACACAAGTTCGAGATCTGCATTATGTTGTGCGGATTCAAGCTGTGTTAAAGCATCCAGAACAAGGTGACTTACATAATCCTGGGCAAGTGGACGTACCATTTTTTCACGAGCGAAAAGCACTTGCATTTCGAGAGCAGGCCAATATTCCTCAAAAAATAGTTCATCTCTATGAAGACAGCGTTCCCGATTATAAAAATTCACTAAAAAAAGCACTTGAATTAAAGATAGCTGAGCAACAAGCCAAAGACAGCCCTTTTGCTCAAGCAAGTATTGCCTGTTTAGAAGAGTTAAAAAAAGAGTACGGTATTCATTAAGTAAAAAGCCAAATTCACGTAGAAGTGATTTGGCTTTTATAATGCAAATTTATTTAATACTTTTGAAAAATCGATTCGATCTCCTATGGTCGTTGGCTCTGGTTTTTGAAGATACCGCTTATCTTTTTCTACAAGCTTAAAGATGTTGAGTGTCGTCATCGCATCATCAAGCGCACAGTGGTGCTTTCCAGTTCCTTCTTTACCATACTCCTGCACAGCTTTCCAAAGGCCAGTTTGATTTTGATCTCCAAAAAAGCGCTTATACTCCATTGAAAGATCAATTTCTTTACCTGCAAAAGGAAATGGCACCTTATTTTTTTGACAGCACTGCCTTAATACTTTCATATCCATGTTCCCCCATGTAATGATCGTGCTGTGTTTATACATGCCCAGTCGCTGTACAAGCTGCTCTAGCGTAATGCCTTCATTTACTTGATTTTGTTCGATATGGAGAAATGATTTACAGCGCTCAGTTAATTTTGTAAAGTGTGTAGGCTGTACGTAAGAGGAGAAACGATCAATGATTTCTTGATTTTTAACAAACACCAAACCAACTTCAATGATTTCCGGAAAAAAGCCTTTTGGAAAACCCTTATACTCTGGCATTGTAAATTCAAAATCAATGAATAAATACTGAGAGTTCTTATCCAATATTATCACCCCTTTGTAAAATAAACCGCCCTACTATATTAATGC
The DNA here is from genome assembly GCF_058781295.1 of Priestia sp. FW507-14D1A. Lineage (NCBI taxonomy): Bacteria > Bacillati > Bacillota > Bacilli > Caryophanales > Bacillaceae > Priestia > Priestia sp. FW507-14D1A. The sequence continues at coordinate 343,185 of NZ_JBYSWQ010000004.1, read as the reverse complement.
TATTATAGCACGATTGAACAATCGGAAGGTCTATTTTCTGTTCTTATTTTTAATATTATGAATATTCTAGTTGCTGAATAAAAAGAATACTTTACTACTACTATATTCTAGAGCATGTCTCTATGCGCAGGGTAACTGTCACGAATAGACATAATTTCGCTTATTTTTTTACCTATTTTTTTACTTTTTTATGTATTCGCTCTTCCACATTCTCTTTAAACTCTAACACGAGTGTGTGAGGTGGCTCCTTCTGACTCCAAAAGCATACCTCACACCTTCTAGACTAAGCATTCTTATATTTAGGCTTTAGGCAGAATAGCAAGGGTACATCTGGATATACAGATTAAATTCTCTTTTTCATCTTGAATTTTCACTTCCCAAACCGCTGTTTTTTTTCCTTTATGTAAAGGAACGCCTATAGCTGTAACGATTCCATCTTTTTTCCCTTTGATATGATTGGCATTAATTTCTAAGCCTACGCAAATTTCTTTTTCGAGATCGACACTTTTAATGGCACCTAGACTAGCCACAGTTTCAGCTAACGCCACCGATGCTCCTCCGTGTAAAAGCCCGAATGGCTGACGCGTTCGCTCATCAACAGGCATCGTCGCTTCCACTCTTTCTTCACTCGCACTAATAATCTCAATTCCTAATGCTTCTAACAGCGTATCTTTTGTTTTCATATCCATACCTCCCTTTGCATCTAGTATACAATAACGGTTTTGCTACAACATATACGAACCCTCTACATATACATAATAAAAATCCGTTTTCTAGGAGGATTCTTATATGAAATCATTTGCTCCCTTGTCTTACTATTGGCCATCGTACTACATGCCTCACCCTTATACATACAGGGTACCTAACTTACCTGAGGCGAACATCGCGACATTTCAGCAATCTCTTAAAGTTATTCCCTCTACCATGCAAAGCGCTACTATCTTTATTCAAAGAGCTAATACTTCGCCAAATTTAATAAAAAAAATAAAAGCTGCTGCTCAAGAATCCAAAATGAGTGAAGTAAAAAGACTCATTCTTTCCACTGGTGTTAAGACAAAAATCGATGTTTTTTATACTCCAGACTATATTAAAATTACGTTTATTCATCCCGATACCCAATTTGACTGCTGTCACGTATCGTTAAATATTAGATGGTAAAATACAAGGAAAAAAGTCTTATTTTCTTCAAAAAAAGATGTACATGTTGTTTCGTTACGAATATTATAATATATGCCATTTTTGTATGTAAAAACAAATTACACGATAATTGTATTTAGGATACAAATATGATATTGTATTTGGAAATATATTTTTTCTTTAGGAGGGATGACATGATGAGACATGTTACGCTAGTAGAAATTTTCACGCATCCTATCGCTCAAAAATATTTAACTCGATCTGGCGTTGCGCATGCTGTATCCGTCGCCTATCATGCGTTTCGTCTATCCGTACAGCATAATGTAAACCCAGATTTAGCTACAAAAGCAGCGCTGCTTCATGATATTGGCCACTACGAATGGTACACAAATGGTCAGTGGGATTATGAGAAGTATCGTCAAAATGATATTCACGCTATTAAAGGGGCTGAACGTGCACATAAATTACTCATTCGTTTAGGTGAGGAACCTCAGGCGGCAAAAGAAATTGCTTTAGCTATTTTACTACACACAGACTCATATTTGCCTGAAGGAACAATTCAACAACGCCCTCTTCAAAAAGTAGTCAAACTAGCTGATGAAGCTGATGAAGAGCCAGGCGGCAAACACCATTACCGTGAATTGGAATATAATCTGGCTGTAAAGAAAATTAAGGAGCTTGATAAGAAAGTGCTTGAACTTCTACATTCCAACCAATTTAAACAGTTAGGCTGACAGGATTAACTCCTTTCATAAGAGTTAATCCTTTTTATTATTTCTCCTCATAATTCCCTGCAAATTACTCATACTACTTATTGATTCTCATTTTTGGTTAGTTAGGAGGAAGAAGAATGTCTAAAAACGCTAGAGGTTACGTGCAAGATTCTTGCACATCATTAAATCAGGCAAAAGCAAGCCTTGAACAAGCTCTTCAAACGGTAGAGAAAGATTCAAATCGTGAACGTATTGAACAATCTCTTCAGGCTGTAGAGCAAGCATTAGGAGCTTGTGACAGCACTGCTTCTACTCTTTCTCAAGCATGAAAAAAGCAGCCGGTTTTGATCGGCTGCTTTTTGTCATTATAGGGCCTCTATTTACAGGATAACTGAGGCTATCCACCCAAAAATAATAAGTGGAATGTTATAGTGAAGAAAAGTTGGTACACACGTATCCCAAATATGATCATGCTGACGATCGACTGCTAATCCAGATGTGGGTCCAAGCGTACTGTCTGAAGCTGGTGAACCAGCGTCTCCAAGCGCTCCCGCTGTACCAACAATACAAATCGTTGCCATTGGACTCATACCAAGTTCTAAGCAAAGAGGAACAAAAATCGTCGCGATAATTGGAATGGTAGAGAAAGAAGAACCAATGCCCATTGTCACTAAAAGCCCGATGACAAGCATAAGAAATGCACCTAGCATTTGGTTGCCGCCAATAAGAGCAACAGAGCCTTTTACAAGCGCTTCTACATCTCCAGTTTCTTGAAGAACTTTTGCAAAACCAGAGGCAGACAGCATAACAAATCCGATGAAAGCCATCATTCTCATTCCGTTCGTTAATACTGGATCTGCTTCATTCCACTTCAAAGCCCCGCTGAAGTAAACGACAACAATCCCTGCAAGCGCTCCGAAAATCATAGAATCTACTAAGAGCTGCACAGTTAAAGCCGCTACAATCGCAAGTAGAGCTACTATAATTCCTCTTGTTGTGTAACCTGTACGCTCCTCTGTGCCTTGATCGATGTCAATGTCTTCATAACTGCGCGGCTTGCGGTACGAAATAAACACAGCAAACAATAAGCCCGCTACCATTCCTAAAGCTGGAAGAGCCATCGCCGTAGTAATATCTCCTTTATCAATTGTTAATCCACTTTCTTTGATGTTAGTAAATAAAATGTCGTGATAAATCTTACCGAATCCTGCCGGCAAATACATATAAGGTGTAACCAATCCAAATGTAATCACTGTTGCGACTAATCGGCGATCGATTTTCAACTGATTAAATACTTTTAATAGAGGTGGAATTAAAAGCGGAATAAATGCAATGTGAACCGGAATAACGTTTTGAGAAAAACATGAAATAATAAGGATGATCAATAAAATCAGTACTTTTGACAGTGACTTCTTTTTCGTTTCTCCTTCTTTCCCTACTATTTTTAACGCTAGCTGAACAACGGCATCAGGCAGCCCTGTCCGCGAAACAGCCATCGCAAATCCTCCAAGCAAAGCATAGCTTAATGCAACAGAAGCACTGTTTCCAAGACCATCTGTGTATATACTTACTGTATCTGTTAGGCTGATACCGCCAACAAGTCCTCCAATTAACGCTCCGACTGCTAAAGAAAAGACAACGTTGATACGCAATAAGCTCAAAATCAGCATCACGAGCACAGCTATTAATACTGCATTCATTTTGAAACCTCCATTTTTCTTTTCACTTTATCTCATTAAAACATTAGAGAGATAAACAACATGTTCATTATATTAGGTATAGAAAAAAAGTCAATCATCTTATTAAATAAACGTTTGTTTAACTTCTCTACACCCTTAACAATATAAGGATTTTTCTAAATAATCTTTTCTTACTAAAAAGAAAAAACATTATGTAAACATATTAAAAAAAGAAGCATCATCGATGCTCCTTTTTACTTTTTTTCTATAAATGCTATATTTTTTCATTAATTGACTTCAAATGAACAAACCATTGCAGCTAGTGTTCGCACCATCACGCCTGTTGCACCTGAAGGTCCTAACTCATGAGAAGCAGCGGATGTTGCAGTTCCAGCAATATCCAAGTGAACCCATGGTGTTTGCTCTGCAAACTCACCAATAAAGGTTCCTGCCATAATTGCGTGCCCCTCCCGTCCAGGAGAGTTATTTAAATCTGCTACCTTACTTCCCCGAACACGCTTTTTGTCTCGTTCTGTAATAGGCAGTTCCCAAATCGGTTCGCCTGTCTCAATGCTCGCTTTCGCTATTTGCTGCAACAAAGCGGAATCATTCGTCATTGCCCCAGTTGTATGTGTACCAAGAGCTACAATTACACCACCCGTTAATGTCGCCACGTCTACTAAATAATTTGCTCCGTGGTGTTTGGCATAGGAGATACCATCAGCTAACGCTAAACGCCCTTCAGCATCTGTATTCAGTACTTCTATTGTCTTTCCATTCATTGCTGTAATTACGTCATCTGGCTTAAAAGCACGCGCGCTAATAACGTTGTCAGTTGATGGAATGACAGCTACTACGTTTTGATGAGGTTTTAATTCTCCAATCGCTTCCATTGCACCAAGAACAGATGCAGCTCCGCCCATATCTGTTTTCATACCTACAATCCCGTCTTTAGATTTAATAGAGTAACCACCTGTGTCAAAAGTAATCCCTTTTCCTACCAACCCAATAACGTCTTCCCATTTTTCTTTTCCTTGATATTTTAGGACAATCATTTTAGGAGGCTCTGCGGAACCTTGATTGACTGCTAACAGTGCGCCCATTCCCAATGTTTCCATCTCTTCTTTTTCTAAAATTTCATATTCAAAACCATATGTATGTGCCATTTCTACTGCATAATTAGCTAAATCTGTAGCCGTTAGCATATTGCTTGGTAAGTTAACAAGGGTGCGCGCTGAGTTTGTTGCTTTTCCATACGTATATCCAACCAAAGCAGATTGTATAACGTCTTTATAAAAAGAAAGCAGTTCAATTTTCTCAAGCTGTTTGTCAGGTTCGTTTGATTTCTTTTTGTAGTTTTCAAACTCGTACATTGCAAGCTGTTGAGCTTCTCCTAACAAAGCTGCAGTTTCTTGCTCTGACCACGCTCCTGTATCAAATGTAGAAAGGGCGACCGATGCGTTTGAAATCTTCGCTTCTTTTAACTTTTTAAATAACAGCCCAAAGCTCTCTTTGAGCCCATTTTTAGTTAGCGCTTGCTTTCGTCCGAGTCCTACAAAATAAAGACGTTTTGCTCCTAATTTTCCTAGTGTATGAATCGTTGAAATACGTTTTTCTTGTACACGTATATCCCCTTCTTTAATCAAATGAATGAGCTGTCCACCTAAAGCTTCATCAATTTCTTTTAGAAGGCCTTCAAACTGTTGGTTTTGATTAAATAACCCGATTACCAGCGCTTCTGTTTGATGATCAACACCAAATGTTTCTACATGCGAAAACATAAAATTCCTCCTTTTACGTATAGAGATTTTATTTTTATTTATCATCTGCTTTGTTTAATCTATTCAGCAAGTGGAATATATATCATATTCACCACTGTTTTCATCTATATACATATGATAGCAGAAATACAATTTTTAATCACAGTTCAAAACCCTTAGTTTCACACATATACTTTCATCTACCGCTTTTTTCACCATACGGGTTTAGCTTTTCAGACATTTTAAGTTGAGGGAGGACGTCTCAATGGAGTTATTCTCAAATTTTCCACTTTGGAGTTCATTAATCGCTATTTTCTTTGCTCAATTTATTAAGATTCCCCTTTCTTTTGTAGCTACTAAGAAAATAGACGGCAGCTTATTTTTTAGTACGGGAGGCATGCCAAGCTCTCACTCCGCAGCAGTAACTTCCTTAGCAACTGCCATTGGGCTAGCAGAAGGTCTTAAATCTCCTATTTTTGCTCTCTCCGCTATTTTTGCCATTATTGTCATGTTCGATGCTAAAGGGGTAAGAAGACACGCAGGAGAGCAAGCAACGGTTTTAAATCGTTTGGTTGAAGACTTTCAGCGCGCGGTAAAAGAGGCAAAGCTGTGGACGACCAATGAAGAAGACGAAAAACAAGTGAAGCTAAAAGAGCTGCTTGGACATAAGCCTATTGAAGTTTTCTTTGGAGCCTTAACAGGGATAGCAGTTGCTTTTGTAACATATTATGTATGGCCATAAAACATAAGAAAACACATGAAGAGTTCTTCATGTGTTTCTCGTTTATTTTACCTGCTGGCGAAAAACTTGCATCGACTTCTTTTCATTCAGCATTGTTAACTCTTCTTCAGTTAAGCGGCCGTCCCCTGATTTCACTACATAGACGTTTAATTCTTTTTTACCCCATATGTTGTACACATCGGAAACAGTCTCAAAATATAAATCAAGATGATTGCCTTTAATAGCCCCACCTTTATCTGCTACCACTCCATAGCCATAGCCCGGAATAAACAAGATCGTGCCGATTGGGAATATGGTTAAATCAGCAGCGATGGTCGAATACAAGTCACGTTTTACTTTAACGCCCGAATATGTAATACCATACCCTGGATGATTGGGATTTTTCCCAGTTGATTCGTAACCAGCTGTGTAACCCGTAGCTAATACATTCTTAGTTGGATAACGCGACCAATCAAATGCTTCTTCAATCGTCAGACGCTCTTTGTCATTGCTAGCCGCTTCAGCTCTTAGTGGTTTTAGAAGTGATGGCAAGAGCCTTTCATTCATTAGAGGATGCCCTGTACTGTTTATAAAAGGCATATATTTGATGACTGTGGTTATTGGGACGCCAGTAATTGCTTCATATGTTGTAAACAGCGCTCCGACCAGTAGTAGGCACATAATGAATCGCTTTGCTATTTTTCCAATCATTGTGATTTCCACAACTCCTCTCACGAATCTATTTGTTTCCAACATAAAAACAAATTATTCGTTTGCGAGAAGAATTTACATTTAAAACATTTGGTACCCTCTTGTTCGTAAAGATTTAATGGTAATGCCTGAAGCTAGTGCACCTATAAAACCAGCCATTAAAATTGTAATGTCAGCTGTGGCTAAAGATAGCACTTTTGTCCCTAGCTGCTGAAAGGAGTAAGCGGGATGTTGAATGTAATCAACCGCTCTTACATCATCAATAATAAAAATAAAAATCACGGGATAAATAATGGCCATAATCCAAGACATACGAAGCAGCATATTTAATAAGAAACCGATTCCAAAAAACAAAACAAAAAACAACAAGATGGAGATAATTAGTACAGGCACACTCATTTCCATTGCTTTTCGCCTCCGTTACTCTTTATACTCTCAGTTTACTTAAGAGTAATGAAGGCGTCAATCACAGAAAAGTAAGTTAATACCAAAAAAAGCAAAAGGCTTAAAGACCTTTTGCTTTTTGTTTTAAAAGAAATTAAATTTTCCTTTTTTCAATACAAGACCTGCTCCGCCTTGAAGGAAAAGCGAGCGATTATCAACAACTTTTTTCATAAAAGATGCGCTTGAACCAAATAGTTTTCGACCATATACAACACCAATTGCGTCATCATGCCCTAACGAACATACCGTTCCTTTAATATCTGGTTTAAACTCACTTAATTCTTTTTGCCCTTTCATCAAACGGCTAATATTTTCAGCGCAGGTACCGCCTTGCTGCATAGCGATTTGAGCTGTTGGTGGATAAGGACGTTCTGTTTCAGGGTTAATCATTAGTGAACAATCTCCAATAACAAACACATCTTCGTGCCCTGGTGCCAGCAAGCTATTACTTACTTTTACACGTCCGCGCATGTTCTCAAATCCAGCTTTTTCAATCACATGACTGCCTCGAACACCTGCAGCCCATACAACTGTTGCTGATTTGATTTCTTCTACTTGGTCATCTTTTGATACAATAATTCCTTCTTCTGTACACTCTTTAATCGCTGTTCCGATCTTGAACTCGATTCCTTTTCGTTCTAGTTGTGTTACCGCATATTCTACAAGTTCTGGATCAAAACCTGGCAAAGCCGTAGGCGCTGCTTCTACACAAATAACGCGTACTTTTTCACGCGGAATATCAAACTCTTTGCAAAGCTGAGGGACTCGATTTGCTAATTCTCCCACAAATTCAATCCCAGTAAAGCCAGCACCCCCAACAATAATGGTCAGAAGTTCGTCTCTTTTTTCCACTTCATTGTTGTACGTCGCAAACACATAATCAATGTGCTCACGAATTTGACGTGCTGCATTAATGCTCGTAATGGTAAATGCATGTTCTTTTAAACCTTTAATTCCGAAAGTTTCTGCTTCATACCCTAAAGCAACAACTAAATAATCGTACGTTAGCTCACTGTTTTCAAGAAGAACACGCTTTTCATCTAACTTAATATCTACGACCGTGTCTTTGATAAATGTAACCTTATTTGTGTTAATTAAATTTTTAACAGGAACACGAGAGCGATCTTGATGAATTGTACCTGCTGATACTTCATGAAGCCATGTCGTTTCGTAATGGTAATCGTTTTTATTTACCAAAACAATTTCCGCATCACTAGCACCCAGTTTCTTTTGTAAATTAACAATTGTCATAATGCCGCCATATCCGGCACCCAAAATGACGATTTTAGGCTTTTTCATAGGAATGTCATCCACCTTTTTTAGTTATAGTCACAAGTATGTCTTACAAATATAATGATAAGAGCAATTTTATTTGGTTTGCTTTTTTATGTTAGTTTGAGCAAGAACGATCATCGCTATCCATTTATTATTCATATAAGAAAAACAATGTGAATCACTTCACGTTCTTTTTTAAAAAAATACATTTTTTCTTTTCAAAAAAATGTAAGCATAAGGCCTAGCTTGATTTACACAAACATCTTATGCTTTTTTAATCGGTTTTTCAACCCTTCACTTTGTATTTACAAGCTTTTAAATTTTCAATTACTTTCCTGTATACCCAGTTTTATATTTGACCAAAACGTGTGGTTATGTTAATGATTACAAATACTGATTTTTAAGTTGAGAAAGTTTCTCAAACATTCCAGCGTGTTTTAATGATATTTTATAATTTACTATGCTATCATAAAGTAGAATATGCATTGGCACAGAACAATCTAGAGGTGATTATAAATGAAAGAAGATAAACAAGTATATGATATTACCATCATCGGAGGCGGCCCTACAGGCTTATTTACAGCATTTTATGGCGGTATGCGTCAAGCGAGCGTAAAAATCATTGAAAGCTTACCACAGCTTGGTGGACAGCTTTCTGCTTTATATCCTGAAAAATATATTTATGACGTAGCTGGTTTTCCAAAAGTACGCGCTCAAGAATTAGTCAATAATCTAAAAGAGCAAATGGATCAATTTAAACCTGCAGTTGCGCTAGAGCAAGCTGTAGAAAAGGTAGAGAAACAAGCGGACGGTGTATTTCGATTAACTACTAATTCTGAAGTCCACTATTCAAAAACAATTATTATTACGGCTGGTAACGGTGCATTTAAGCCCCGTAAAATCGAGCTAGAAAACGCAGAACAGTTCGAGCAAACGAACCTTCATTATTTTGTGGATGATATGAATAAATTCAAAGGCCGCAAAGTATTAGTATGCGGGGGCGGGGATTCTGCTGTAGACTGGTCTCTTATGTTAGAGCCGATCGCAGAAAAAGTAACGTTAACGCATCGCCGAGACAAGTTTCGCGCTCATGAACACAGCGTAGAAAACTTGCATAATTCATCAGTTGATATTAAAACACCGTATGTACCGGTTGAATTTGTTGGAGATGACCGTATTACACAAGTTGTGTTAGAAAACACAAAAGGTGAAGAAAAGACAGTAGTAGACGTAGATGATGTTATTGTAAACTTTGGATTTGTTTCTTCTCTAGGTCCAATTAAAGAATGGGACTTAGATTTAGAGAAAAATGCAATTGTTGTTAACTCAAAGCAAGAAACAAACATTCCTGGCATCTATGCAGCAGGTGATGTCTGCACATATGATGGAAAAGTAAAACTCATCGTGGCAGGATTTGGCGAAGGTCCGACTGCCGTTAATAACGCTAAGGCATACATTGATCCAAAGGCTCGCTTACAGCCTATGCACAGTACGTCAATGTTCTCATAAAAAAAAGCAGGCTCTCGCCTGCTTTTTTTTATTGCTGGATTGGTGTAACCATTCGATGAATGATTTCACTCATCATTTCCGCATCACTGCTTATTAAACAGATTTCATAAAAGGAATGGTTTCCTTCTTGACTAGTTACGGTCATTCTGTAGGCCTTCAAACCTTCGAGCTTACTTAAATATTTTACTACCTCTGATTGACCGGCAATACGTTCAATCAGCAGAATATGCTCTCCTTCAACTGCTCCGTAGCTTTCAGCCAGAGAGGCAGTAGCATTTTCATAATAGCGAATGTAAGGTTCAGAATGGTTAAGAGGCGCAGAGGACGAGTTTTGATGACAGGCTTCACCTGAGGAAAAAGGCAAATGCTGAACGAATAAATGCGATTCACTGAAGTGAATACTTTTTGCATTCTTAGACTCCATTTTGCTACTTTCAAGTTTTAACCAGTTTATAAACCCCTTCCATAGAATAGGCAGGGTGTTTTTTTTGCGAAAACTTCCGTAACCTCCTACTTGTTCCGCGTCGTAACGAGTCGCATCTATCAAATCCGTTCATCTCCTCTTTTTTATTGAGTATAAAAAAGACTGATTATTCAGTCAACAGTTTTGACAGATGATGTAACATACAAAAATTCCTCACTAAAAAAGCTTTCTTCACCGGATGAGGTGAAGAAAGCTTCTTGATAAAAATATATTTAGCACTCTTCAGGAGCACCTGCGTTGCTTGCTGTACGGAAAGAAGAGCCGCAGCCGCATGCTGCAATGGCGTTTGGGTTATCAATTGTAAACCCTCCGCCTAGCATAGATTGCTTGTAATCAATTTTTACATCTTTTAAAATTGGAGCACTTTCGCTATCTACAAGAATTTTAATGCCATGTTGTTCAAACAGCGTATCGTTTTCATTTACTTCGTGAGCAAAACCCATGCCGTATGAAAGACCTGAACAGCCTCCTCCATTTACATTAACACGTAAATAGGCATTTTCTTCTTCATGTTCTTTCATCATATCTTTTATTTGAAAGCTTGCAGCTTCTGTAATTGTTAGGATATCTTGACTCATTTTTAAACAGACCTCCTTTTTTGTTTAGTATACGACGAAATGGCTGTGACGACAAATCGTCTGCTTCTTCATTTTTTAATAATAATACGTACCGTCACAAATCACATTGGCTGGACCTGTCATTAATACATTGCCTTTATTTTGCCAAACAATCGTTAAATCTCCTCCAGCGAGGTGTACGACGGTAGGGACATCTTTTTTCGTCTTCTCATTTAACACAGATGAAACAACGGCAGCGCATGCTCCTGTTCCACATGCTTGAGTGATACCCGAGCCTCTTTCCCACACACGAAAATTCAGCTCTCTTTCGTTCACTACCTCGACAAATTCAACGTTCACTCCTTCTGGAAAACGCGAATCTTTTTCAACCACGGGCCCTAATGTAGTAAGTGGCGCTTGTTCAATATCATTTACGTAAAAGACAACGTGAGGATTTCCCATTGATACAGCCGTCCCTTTTAACCGTTCTTTTCCAAATTCCATCTCTTCATTAACGACCTGGTCTTGGCTTGCTCCCGTCATTGGAATTTGTTCTCTAGCTAAAATAGGCGCTCCCATATCGATTGTCACTTCTGGAACTTCATTTCCCTGCGGATGCACCGTTGCTTCTACAACTCCAGAAAGCGTTTCGATAAAAAATCTTTCGCTTGTTACTAAATTATGTTCATATGCATATTTAGCTACACATCTTAAACCGTTTCCGCAGTTTTTTGCTTCCGAGCCGTCATTATTAAATACGCGCATTTTCACATCTGCACGTTCAGATGGACAAATAAGAATCATTCCATCCGATCCAATTCCCGTATAAACATTTGAGACTTTTACAGCAAGCGGTGCTAACTCTTGCTCTTCTATATGTTCTTCAAACATATTTACGTAGATATAGTTGTTGCCAAGTGCATGCATTTTTGTAAACTGAAATTTTTTCATATTATCACCCATTATTTTTTTATGTAGCTCTAGTATAAAGTGATTCTCTTTTGTACACAATAATATCATCCCCCGTTTTTTTAGCTCCTTAATCATAAAGATTAAGGGGTTTTTTATTTTGTCCTCCTTTGGAGTATTAAAAAACAAAAGAAGCATTATGATTGCAAAGAGAATGGTTGAAGCACAGATATTTGCGCAAAACGCATAAAAAAGCACGGCAAGACTAGCCGTGCTTACATCATCTATTCTATTAGCCTCATGTCCCTCTCCTGATAAAAAGAGATACGACAGCGGGGATAGTTTAAAACATTGGATTTTCTTCTAAATGAATGTAAATATTATCTACTAACTGTTCAGGTGTTTCCGCTGTAACAATCTCTCCGTTTACCAAGGCAAATAAAGATTGTGAACATTTCCCGCAATAACCTAAACATCCGTATTCAATAATATCTAGATTTGGATCTTTTTCAAGCTTTTCTAAAGCTGTTTGAGAACCACTGGTTAAATTGCTAACGCAAAATTCAATAATTGGCTGTATCACGTTTCTCACCTCTCTACTATTAGTTTATCCTATCTTCTTTCATTTTCAACGTCAACTTTGGAAATTTACGTCCATTTTGCGCACGCTTTTTAGCTTCACAGACTTTTTCAAAAAAACGTATAAATAAAGCTTTATTACAGGGATAGCTTGAAATTATGTTGAAACATATTGTGGTTTTTTATTAATTTAGTTATACTTTTATGTATAGAAAACCAAACGAGGTTATATTAAATTATTATTTAAGTAAAATATGTTATCTTATATAGCCTTTCATATCTTTTTGGCAACCATCCTTATTAACGGTAATTTGTACTCTCCTATTCTTAAAAGTAAGAATAATAGAGAGAAAACAAAAATGCATGAAGCTAAAGGGGAAATTCACATGAAGAACCTTGTCATACTGGGCGGCGGATACGGTGGTATGCGCGTTTTGCAGCGCCTTTTTCCGAATCAATTGCCTAACGATGTAGAAGTAACGCTTATTGACAAAGCACCTTATCACTCACTAAAAACTGAATTCTATGCACTTGCAGCTGGAACAATCTCTGATCAGCATGTTCGTGTTGCTTTTCCTGAACACCCTCGCTTAAAAATTCGCTACGGCTGTGTAAAACGCATAGACCTAAAAGAGAAATGCGTCTATGTAGATGATCAAATGATCGCTTACGATGACCTGATTGTAGGACTCGGATGCGAAGATAAATATCATGGAGTTCCCGGAGCTCTTGAGCATACATACAGCATTCAATCCATTGATGCTTCACGAGCAACTTATCAGACATTAAACAACTTGCCAGCTCACGCTACTGTTTCAATTGTAGGAGCTGGATTAAGCGGAGTAGAACTAGCAAGCGAGCTAAGAGAAAGCCGCCCGGATTTAAAAATCATCTTATTTGACCGCGGTAAATTAATTTTATCTGCTTTCCCAGAACGTTTAAGTAATTACGTTCAAACTTGGTTTACTTCAAACGGTGTTGAAATCGTAAATAGTGCTAATATTACAAAAGTAGAACCGAACATTCTTTATAATCATGATGAGCCCATTCAAAGCGATGCAATCGTGTGGACAGCAGGTATCCAGCCAAATAAAGTGGTACGCGATCTAGACGTAGACAAAGATCCTCAAGGACGCGTCGCATTAACGAAATACCATAACTTGCCTGACGATGAAAATGTCTACATTTTAGGTGATTGTGCAAGCCTACCGCATGCACCAAGCGCTCAGCTTGCAGAAGGTCAGGCTGAACAAATTGTCCAAGTACTTCTTCACCGCTGGAAAGGCGAAGCGCTTCCAGATGAATTGCCAACTATTAAATTAAAAGGCATACTTGGTTCATTAGGCAAAAAGCATGGATTTGGCTTAGTTGCCGAACGTCCAATTACGGGACGCGTAGCTCGATTATTAAAATCAGGTATTCTTTGGATGTATAAACACCATAGTGGATAAAATAAAAGCCGTTAGATGACTGACAATCTAACGGCTTTTTTCATTATGAAGCGCAGAAACCATACTTCTCCATTTCCTCAAATACGCGCTTTAATTTCGGATTGCCTTCCCCAACAATTTCTCCATTAATAACCACTACAGGATAGAATAAATCTTCTTCAATCACACGCTTGGCAAAGGCTGCTTTTTCCGGATCCGTATGCGGCTCGTTTATATCTACATATGTGATAGCAAACGGTTGGTTCGGATATTTGCGAGAAATCGCTGCCTCTAGCCAATCATAGGTGTCTTTTGAAGACGGCAGATTAACACAGCTTGCACAAACAATTTCAGCTCCATAAATACACACTTCTACCTCAGTTGATTGCATAGCACATCCCCCTTGAATCTTTACATACAAACTGTACGATTATTCACACTTTTACTTCATTATGAATACTATTTTACACAAAACTGATTCATTGCACATCTTTTTCGTTTAAGGTAACATTACGGTGTATACTCCGATAGATTTTTCATGAAAGACCGTTTATAATAAGAGTAGAAGAAAGGAGTCGATAGTTATGTCAGAAATGCACGAGCAAGTTCAAGAAGTATTAGAAAAACTTCGTCCGTTTTTACTTCGCGACGGTGGAGACTGTGAGCTAGTAGACGTAGAGGATGGTATTGTAAAGTTACGTCTTTTAGGCGCTTGCGGAAGCTGCCCAAGTTCAACAATCACGCTAAAAGCTGGTATCGAACGTGCCCTTTTAGAAGAAGTACCTGGTGTAGTTGAAGTAGAACAAGTATTCTAATCTCTTTGATTTTATTATAAAAGCAACCTCCCATTTTAGTGGGGCTTGCGAATGAAAAATCCTCATTCAAATGAATGAGGATTTTTTTATTAACTCGTTGTGACTTCAGCTTCTACAAATACACCTTTGCGATCAATTTGTAAAACATCTATTTCGCAGTTCGGCAGTAAAGCATACATATGTTCAGCAATCGTTTTTCCTTTTCCTTTTGGTGCTAAACATAATACACTCGGACCGGCTCCGCTTAGTGACACACCGTATGCGCCGAGAGCTTTTGCTTCTTTTCGCACAAGAGAAAGCTCTGGCACGAGTCTCATACGATAAGGTTCGTGATATAAATCTTTCTCCATAAATTCGCCTACTAGAGGTAAATCTTTATTTAACAGGGCCGCTACTAGCATGTTCCCGATTGCCCCAGCTTCTACTGCGTGGCGATAATTAATATCCGAAGGCAGCACATCACGAGCATCGGTTGTTTTTAATTCATATTCTGGAATAGCCATCACGATATCGACATCAAATTCAGGTATTTGAGCAATATATGTTTCATT
Source organism: Priestia sp. FW507-14D1A (assembly GCF_058781295.1). Lineage (NCBI taxonomy): Bacteria > Bacillati > Bacillota > Bacilli > Caryophanales > Bacillaceae > Priestia > Priestia sp. FW507-14D1A. The sequence continues at coordinate 327,911 of NZ_JBYSWQ010000004.1, read as the reverse complement.
TTCATGATGGTAACCAACAACGATGCCGCCGTAAATAGACGGGCTGACGTTATCAGGATGTCCTTCCATTAAGCTGCTGATGCGAAGCTTTTCTCTTTTTGATAAACGCAAGTCACACAGTACATTAGCCAGCTCGATTCCAGCTACGATAGCCGATGCGCTGCTTCCAAGTCCCCTTGCTAATGGAATGTTGCTCCAAACAGAGACCTTCGCACTTGGAAGAGCAATGTTAAATTGACGAGCCACGTCTTGTGCCACTTCATACATTAAGTTATCTGTACCTGTAGGAATACTTTGTACTTCTTTCGTTTCAGGGATAAAAATCCATTCGTCCTGACGCTCTACTGTTAATCTTAAGTAGCGAGATAAAGCCACTCCAATGGAATCAAATCCTGGCCCTAAATTAGCAGAGCTAGCTGGGACCGTAATGACAAAACGCTCATTTTCTAGCATGAAGCAACGACACCTTGGATATACTCAAATACCTTTTCTTCATCATTTGGTAAAACCACTGGCTTTACATTATGAGCATCGATTGCTACGTTTGGATCTTTTAATCCGTTACCTGTTAGTACAGCTACAACCGTTGAACCTTTGGCAATTTTACCAGAAGCTACATCTTTAAACACACCAGCTATTGAAGCGCAAGAACCTGGCTCTGCAAATACACCTTCTTTGCGTGCAATTGTACGATATGCTTCTAAGATTTGTTCATCTGTTACTTCATCAATTTTTCCGTTTGATTCTTTTGCTGCGTTTACAGCATAATCCCAGCTTGCTGGATTTCCGATTCGAATAGCCGTTGCAATTGTTTCTGGATTTTCGATAACTTGATTACGCACGATCGCCGCTGCACCTTCTGCTTCAAACCCGTGCATGTGAGGAAGAGACGTTTGGTGACGCTCACTGTATTCTTTGAAGCCTTTCCAGTAAGCTGTAATATTTCCTGCATTCCCCACTGGGATAGCTAAAACGTCAGGCGCTTTTCCAAGCTGTTCACAAATCTCGAAAGAAGCTGTTTTTTGCCCTTCAATACGGTATGGGTTTACAGAGTTCACAAGTGCAACCGGTGATGTTTCACTTAGCTTACGAACCATAGAAAGTGCTTGGTCAAAGTTTCCTTCAATTGCTACAATTTCTGCACCATACATAACTGCTTGAGCTAATTTCCCCATCGCAATTTTTCCATTTGGAATAACAACGATACAGCGCATGCCAGCGCGTGATGCATAAGCTGCTGCAGCTGCGGATGTGTTACCTGTAGATGCACAAATAACCGTATTGCTTCCTTCTTCTTTCGCTTTTGCTACAGCCATTACCATTCCGCGGTCTTTAAATGACCCCGTTGGATTTAACCCTTCTACTTTCACATGTAAATCAATGCCTAGCTCTTTTGATAAATGAGCAAGATGAATTAAAGGCGTATTTCCTTCATGTAGTGTAAGCATAGGTGTGTTCTCTGTTACAGGTAAAAACTCTTTATATTCAGCTAATAGACCTTTCCACATCATACTGTGCCAACTCCCTCTACGCGGTAACTGCTTTTTACATTTTCTACAATTGGTAAATCCCGAAGCTGCTGAAGGATTTCCTCATAATCTTTTTGAGATGTTTTGTGTGTAACAACAACAATCTCAGCTAATTCGCTTCCTTTCACAGGAAGTTGAATAATTTTTTCGAAGCTCACGCCACGCTCTGAAAATAGCGTTGTTAATTTTGCAAATGCTCCAACTTGATCTTTAACATGAATACGTAAGAAATGCTTCGAGAACATTTCATCTTCTGCTTTTAACTGTTTTGGATACTGAGGCGTTACCGCACTTTTACCATTCACACCTAAACGCATGTTTTTCATAACACCTACTAAATCTGATACGACAGCAGTGGCAGTTGGCAGGCTTCCTGCCCCCGGTCCATAAAACATCGTTTCTCCAACAGCTTCTCCGTATACATATACAGCATTGTACTCATCGCTTACTGAAGCAAGAGGATGTGTGTCTGCTAAAAGAGTTGGCTGAACACTAACTTCTACATTGTCGCCGTCACGATGTGCATATCCAATCAGTTTCATCGTATAGCCTAATTGTTTACTATATTGCAAGTCTTCTTCCGTTACTTCTGTAATACCTTGAACACGAACATCGTCCAAGTCAATTTTCATTGAAAATCCTAGTGTAGCCAAGATTGCCATTTTGCGAGCAGCATCTAAACCACCTACGTCAGAAGTTGGATCCGCTTCAGCATATCCTAAATCCTGCGCTTCTTTTAACACTTCATCATAAGCGCTTCCTTCTTTTGTCATTTTCGTTAAAATGAAGTTTGTTGTACCATTTACAATTCCCATCATTTTGGTAATACGATCAGACGCTAATCCATCTGCTAATCCACGAAGAATTGGTATACCGCCTGCTACACTTGCTTCATAAAATAAATCACAGTTATTTTCAGAAGCTACTGTTAACAATTCTGAGCCGTAAACAGCCATTAAATCTTTGTTTGCCGTTACAACATGCTTTTTATTACGAAGGGCTGTTAAGATATAATCTCTTGTTTCTTCAACGCCACCCATTACTTCAATGACAACGTCAATCTCCGCGTTATGTAAAACGTCTTCAACATTCGTTGTTAATTTATCTTCACTGATTTCTACGTCACGTTTCTTATCAATATCTTTGACTACTACTTTTTTAACTTCTACAGGACATCCGACTTGATGACTTAATTTATCCTGATGATTTTCAATAATTTTGACTACTCCGCTTCCTACCGTTCCTAACCCTAATAATCCTACTGAAATACTTTTTGTCATATTCCTCACCTCTGTGTTCTTTCTACGTATACATTTGTTCTCTTATAGAGGACATTATAGACCTTATTTTTCTTTTTTACAAGGTTTACTTGCCATCTTTTCTCGTAAACTCGTTAAAAAAATTGGTATATAAAGATAAATGTAAATTTTTAAAATATTTCATTTTATTATCATAACATGGCTCCCACTGTTTTTTAATAAAAAAAAGACAATTTCACCGAAATGAAATTGCCTTTTTCTGTTATGATTTTTTCGCAAACGCTTCTTTATTTACAATTGTAATAGGAGACTCGTTTGTAAGTACTGCTTTAATGTTTTTAACACATAAAGAAATCATTTCCGTGCGCGTTTCGATACTCGCACTGCCGATATGAGGAAGCCCGATAACATTAGGCAACTGAAGAAGAGGATGAGAAGCAGAAATAGGCTCTTGATCGAATACATCCAAGCCAGCTCCAGCAATTTCACCAGATTGAATCGCATGTAATAATGCTTGCTCATCAACCACCGCTCCTCTTGAAGCATTAATAAAAATCGCAGTTTTTTTCATCTGTTCAAATGCTGAAAGATTAAATAAATGTTTGGTTTCGTCCGTTAACGGTGTCAAACAAACAACAAAATCAGATCGTTCAAGCAGCTCATTTAACTCACAGTAAACTGCATCGAGCTTTTTTTCTGCTTGAAGGTTGCGGCTTCGATTGTGGTACAAGATTTCCATATCAAAACCTGTAGCACGTTTCGCAAGCGTCTCTCCAATTTTCCCCATTCCAACAATACCTAATGTTTTATGATGAACATCTCTGCCTGCTAACAAAAATGGACTCCAGCTTTTCCACTGATTTTCTTTCACATATTCAGCAGCTTCTACTAAACGTCTAGCTACACTCATTAATAAACCAAACGTTAAATCTGCTGTTGTATCAGATAAAACATCGGGCGTATTAGAAACGATAACTCCTCGTTCAGTTGCCGCTTCTACGTCAATATTATCGAATCCGACCGCCAAGTTAGCTACAAGCTTTAAATGAGGAGCTTGCGTAAGCAATTCACTGTCAATACGATCTGAAAGCATTGTTAATAGAGCATGTGCGCGCTTAGCTTTTTCACAAAGCAGCTCGTGAGGGACTGCCTCATCTTCTTTATCCCACATTTCCACATTCGCTACTGACTTTAAAGGTTCGATTAATTCATTCGGTATTTTTCTCGTAATAAATACAAACGGCTTGTCCATATGTACGCCACCTCTTTATCCTTTTTAAACTGCATGCACAAAAACAAAATAGAAAAACGGGTTTGGATTATCCAACACCTATTTTTCTATTTTATCATATTCTATAGTAATCGCTTTTTAATGAATCCATGTTAATTCAGGAATGTGATAACGAGACGTTGAAATACCCACCGACTGGTAAAAGCGCTTCAGAAAAGCTTCGTAGTGAGAAGAATGAGCCAATACTCCTTCAAGCTTCTCATAATACTTTTGTTTTTGCCGCTCATCTTGTACACTGTAGTATCCTTCAATGACCTCAAAATAATGAACGGGAAAAAGAAGTCTAGCATATAACAGTCTCCATGAAAAAGAAGAAAGTGGATTTACCTTTTCGTATTCACTTAAAAACTGATGCATGTGCCTTTCATCGACAGCGTATGTTAATAAATATTGTTCCCTTATATATTCAGCTATATCTCTGCTAGGATGGTCGAAGACCCAGTCTGCTGGGAGCTTGTAAACGTAGTCTTCCCCCCATGTTTTTTGCCCGAATCGATGGTGACAAATCGTCGCAGCGTCAACTGAACGAGGCAAATCGTCAATTTCCGTGTCTACTAGGTATTGAATAGCATTTTCCGTTAATCCTAGGTAATAAGGAAAAGTTTCTAAAAAACGTTTTTCCATCTCTTGATTAGGTAAAGCACGTAATCTTCCATACCAAAATTGCTCCATCTGGTCGAGACGCTTCTCCCACATGGACTTCCATTGCCCTAGCCGGTTTGCTTTTTCCACTTCATAAGGAAACAGCCTCCCTTTTTGATGAAAAACAGCTAGCTCATGCCCAGGTGAAAAATTGGGGTTTTTCTCTTCCGCAAGACAGCGGCAAATGATAAATTTTTCAGTTTCAGTTTCTGTAATCATTTCACCATTCAAATTAGGCATAAATGTTGCCACATGGCGATCACCTTGGCCCATCAGAAATTGACTCATTTGATATAGTTCATTTAACTCGTCTTGCTCCATTTGCTTTACATTAATGATTGTATATAAAATATCTCGATACTGAAAACCTTCAAATTTACCAACGGGCATAAATTCATTTGGACGTAATCCGTAATGCTCATAAATGGTTTGTATCATTTTAATCCCTCTCTTCATTCATTCAAGAAATTATATGATGGAAAACAACATTACTTGTCATAATATTTACGGAGGAATGAATAGATTAGAAATACACCATTTATAGTTATTTACTCCGGGTTAGTAGTATGAAACAACTTTAGACTTAAAAATATATAGAAAACAGGTGATGATACTTGGAGAAAAAACATACACAAAGTGAGTTAGAAAAAAAAGCAAGAGAATGGTTAATAGAACGCGGCGTGGCTCTTACAGACATTGCTGAACTGGTCTATTACTTGCAAAAAAAGTATCACCCAAACTTAACAATCGAAGACTGTTTATATAACGTTGAACGCGTCATTTCTAAACGAGAAGTTCAAAATGCTATTTTAACGGGTATTCAACTAGATGTCCTCACGGAAAAAAAAGTGATTGAGCCGCCTCTGTTAGATATTCTTGAGAAAGACGAAGGTTTATACGGTATCGACGAGATTTTAGCATTATCGATTGTAAATGTGTACGGATCAATCGGCTTTACCAATTACGGATATATTGATAAACAAAAACCGGGTATTCTAGAACGATTAAACGATAAATCGACTGGAGAGTGCCACACTTTCTTAGACGATTTAGTAGGCGCAATTGCCGCGGCTGCTTCTAGCCGGTTAGCGCACCGGGCTGCCAGTCAAGAATAGGTTAAAAAACAAAAAAAGCTGTCAATTGACAGCTTTTTAAATTCGCTCCATCCACTCTTTTAGTGAATCTACCGTATAAGTTGGCTTTTTCTCATATCCTTCTAGTAACTCTCTTGTTGTTACTCCTGTATGGACTAATAATGTATCTAAGCCTGCATTCATCCCTGCTAAAATATCTGTATCATAGTAATCACCAATCATGATTGTTTCTTCTTTTGGCGTACCGATGACTTCAAGGGCTTGCTCCATAATAATACTTTCTGGTTTGCCAATAAATACTGGATTTGTTTGAGTAGAAACCGTAATAACGGACGTGATAGATCCATTACCAGGCAGTAAGCCTCTTTCAGTAGGAATCGCAATATCTCCGTTCGTTGAAACAAAAAAGGCGCCGTTCCGAACGTTTAAACATGCTTTTGCTAATTTTTCATATGTAATTTCCTGATCCAAACCAACAACTACGAAATCCGTATCTTCCTCTTCAATGGTAAATCCTTTTTCAAGCAGCGCATGTCGGATTCCTTCTCCACCAATTACATAAGCTGAAGCGTTTGCTTTGCGTTCATGCAAATAATTAGCTGTTGCCTGGCTCGTTGTAAAAACTTGCTCTTCTGTTGCAGGAATGCCAAATGCCTCTAGCTTTTCAGCTACTTTATCGGGCGTTTTTGTTGAGTTGTTTGTTACAAATAAATAAGGAATTCCTTTTTCCTTTAATTTAATAACAAAATCACGCGCCTCGGCAATTAGCTCTGTTCCTTTGTACATTGTTCCGTCTAAATCAATCAAATATCCTTTATATTCCTTCATGTTGTGTGATCTCCTTTCAAGTCTCATACTTGAAATCATAGCTTATTTTTTATACAACTACAACTTGCTTGCCTTTAGTTACGAAAAGCAGACACAGGTCCTAACTCTGTCTCTAGATATGTCCTTACGCGCTCTGAAAATGCTGCCAGTACGTCTTTATGCTGCATCACTTTTTGATAAATATCCTGATGATTAACATCCACATATTCTTGAACAAGGCTTTTACGCAATTGAACAATCTCTTTTAATGGCGTTTCTTCCTCTTTTTTAACCACTTTCTCATCAACTAAAATGTCAATGATATCGTCGTAACTGCCTGGATCTCTCATAATAAACCCATCAATCATTGCATTTCCTACATCTAAAACGTTTTCAATTAAAAGATGTACAATTCTCTCTAATGCCTTTTTCTCTATTTCTGTGTTCCAGCTCGAATGCTCAGCAAACAAACGAACATGTTCATCAAAAAAAACAAGCGTGGCTTCTATTTTTTCACGATCTACAAAGTACATATTATTTCCTCCCTAGTTGTCAGCTCTCTATAAATCTTTTTTTATAAACAAACGGGGTTCCTGTTCTATTTTATCATGACCCATTATCCATTTGATAAATTCATTTTTGTTTTTGACCTTATTTGATATGATAAAAATACAACCTATGAAAGGAGTATACCTATGAGCGAACGCTTTTATCTATATGACGATGTTGTATCTACAAAGACCCGGTTTGTCAGCTTTATGGGCGAAAATCAACGATTTGATTTAGCTATTATCCAAACCGACCGTTATTATGGCAAACAAGTTGTTCTTGATATTCAAGGAGGACGCTTTGCCATCATTGGACAAGATGACCTTGAAGAACCAAACTATCTTGAAGAAGTATTTAAATTAAACAGTGAAGACGGTCAGGAACTTCGCGAATTTTTATATGAAATCATCTAAAAAAAAAGGCAGCGTGAAGGACAATTAGTGTCTTCGGCTTGCCTTTTTTTACTTATGGACTTTTTTTAAAACAAAATACGCACAGCCAAAATTACAATATTCATGTAAATAGTCTTGAAGCGTACTAATCTTCGTATCATACGTTGCCTTTTGATTTCGGTCATCAAAAAAGCCTCGCAGTCGAAGCTGATTGTATCCCCAATCTCCCACAATATAGTCATAGCGGCTCAGCACGTCAATAAAGCGACCTCTAAACGCCTCTTCATTAAATGCCTCACGCTCATCTCTTAATACTTCATAACAAATATTATTGATACAGACCATTGCTCACACCTCTTCTCTTAAAATTTACCATACCATAATTATGATGATGAAACCATCAATTAACATGAAATTTTTCACGTATAAGCAGCACTCTAATCCTGTAGGAGTTTTATCGGTATACCTACTGATTTTTTATGCTCCACATGAAGGTTCGCCGGTTTACCTGGCGCACGATATTTAACTACAGGAGGTGGAAATGGTGAAGAAATCTATTCTTGGAATCGCTTTGATAACAAGTATTTTAACCATTGGCTGTCAAAATAAAAACACAGCTGAAAATGAAAATTTATCACCAAACAACCCAGATGCCATTAATGTAAACGAGCCTAATCATTATTATAATCCAAATAATAATAGCGGCACAAATTATGGATATGTCCGATACACTAAAAACACAAATGAGCAAAATTCCAATATGAACCAAGTAGGAACATTTAATCGAGAGGAAGCAGCCGACAATATTAGTAAACTGAGCACCGCTATCCCAAATATTAAACAAGCCGCTACGCTAGTGACGGATAAAGATGTGCTTGTTGCTTATAAAACAGATGCTAAAAATAGGAATAACGCAGCCGATCAGGTAAAACGTACAGCTATGTCTGTAGTCCCTCGTTATTATCATGTATACGTCTCAGATAATCCGAAACAGATGGACCAAATCGAAAATATCAGTGAAATGAATACACAAACGAATGATGCTAGAAAACGAATCGATGCCGTTATTCAACAAATGCTAAAATCTCCCCAAGGGCGTAAAATGAACGGCGGAGAAGATGCAAATGGAAGAGAGAAAAACGAATTGAATGAACCGATGACGGACAAAGATATGGTGGAATAAACAAAAAAGTTGAGGTGTAACTAAAAGAATGTAATCGAAAGACGAAGAAATGAGACACATGAGCTGAACCGCTTGTGACACCGCAGTTGATTTCCGTGCAAGGCTTCGCTTTCCGCGGGCGGGCGCTGAGCCTCCTCGTCGCTTGCGCTCCTGTGGGGTCTCACCTGTTCCGCTGTTCCCGCAGGAGTCTTCGCCTTGCCCTCCAATCAACTGCTAGAAGGAACAAAACAGATAAATTTTACGTTAACCGTAACAAAAAAAAACGAATCACTAATCAAAAAGTTTGATTAGTGGTTCGTTTTTCACTTCAGCTAAACTACTTTTGTTCCAGCCTCTTTTTACCTTATTTGCTTTCTTGTGCTTTGTTTTTTGCAGCAGCGTTAACTTGCTCATCTGCATGGTAAGAAGAACGTACAAGAGGACCTGCTTCAACATGGCTGAATCCTTTTGATAATGCAATTTCTTTTAGCTCTTCAAATTCATTTGGATGGTAATATTTTTGAACTTTTATGTGCTTTTTAGTTGGCTGTAGATATTGGCCTAGCGTCATAATATCTACATTATTTGCACGCAAATCATCCATCGTTTCAATAATTTCTTCTTTTGTTTCTCCTAGACCAAGCATGATACTTGATTTCGTAGGAATATCCGGCTGCATTTCTTTTGCACGGCGAAGGAACTCAAGAGAACGATCATATTTAGCACGAGCACGAACACGAGGAGTAAGGCTGCGTACTGTTTCAATATTATGATTTAAAATATCAGGACGTGCGTCCATTACAATACGTAAGTTCTCTTCCACACCGCCCATATCAGAAGGCAATACTTCAATTGTTGTCAATGGATTTTTACGACGAATCGCACGAATTGTTTCAGCTAATACGCTTGCTCCTCCGTCTTTTAAATCATCGCGAGCTACTACTGTAATAACCGCATGTTTTAAGTTCATTAGCTGAACAGAATCCGCTACGCGTTCTGGCTCTTCTAAATCTAATTCTGTTGGTAAACCTGTCTTAACCGCGCAAAAACGACAGGCACGTGTACATACTTCTCCCAAAATCATAAAAGTTGCCGTACGACGAACAGCCCAACACTCATGAATATTCGGACATCTTGCTTCTTCACAAACTGTATGAAGGTTTTTCTCACGCATCATTTTCTTTAAGCCTGTGTAATTTTCGTTTGTGTTTAGCTTAATCTTCAGCCACTCGGGTTTGCGGACATGCTCTTCTTTTGTTGCCATATTATCAACTCCACCAATCTAGAAAATGTCTATAACCTATATGCTTAATTTTAACTACATATTAAAAACATAACTATATGTCACTTTATCATAAAAAAGTGAGATTCGACAAGTTGTCTGCTCTTTATTTTCCTCAGTTTTCTTCTATTTCCCATTCAAATGTGTGCGTTTTCATCCTCCGTATAATTTCCATTTATCTTCTGAATAAAATTCTTTAAAAAAGTTTTGAAGCGATTTCCATTAATTAATATTTATGAAATCTTTTTTCTCGCTGCAAACTAGTGTTACACACTATTTTTAGAAAGGGGGAAACACGATGCGCAAAACGATTATCTTACTTTTTATGTTCATGTCTATATTCACAGGATGGCACCACGTAACAGCTGAATCAGCAGCAGATCAAGAAAAAATACTTATTCAAAAGAGATTAGAGCTGTATAAACAAATGGAAGCCGCTACTACGATTCCTTGGTATTACTTTGCTGGGATTGACCAGTATGAACGAAATATTCGACGCTCTCATAAAGATATTCCAAGAGAAAAAGGCGCGATCGCCATTTATTATCCTCCAGAAAAATGGTCAGGTTCTTTAAATCCGAATTTGGAAGATACAAACCCACTTACGATTTCTCTACTGGGGGGAATGGGCAAAGATGGGAACGGAGACAAAAAAGCAGACCAATTTAATGATGAAGATATGCTTTTTACAATGGCAGATTATATTCGGACGTTCGGGGTGTCCGAAGACTATATTAAAATTGCGCTTTGGAACTATTATCACCGGGCTAAAGCAGTTGATATTATTTTAGGGAATGCCAAAATTTTTCGCCATTACGGTCGCATTGATTTAAAAGGTTCTTCATTTCCAGTGCCTCTCCGTGCGAACTACAGTTATCGCAGTACATGGGGAGATGCGCGCGGCTGGGGTGGCAAACGAATTCATGAAGGAACAGACATTTTTGCAGATTACGGAGTTCCAGTAAAATCCCCTTGCTATGGCATTATTGAGCTTAAAGGATGGAATAAATATGGAGGCTGGCGAATTGGTATTCGTGACCTTCACAATAACTATCACTATTTAGCTCATTTAAGCGGATTTGCAAAAAATTTAAAAGTAGGACAAATTGTAGAACCAGGAACACTCATTGGCGGAGTAGGAAGTTCTGGTTATGGACCTCCTGGAACTTCTGGGAAATTCCCTCCTCACTTGCACTATGGAATGTATAAAGATAACGGCAAAAATGAGTGGTCGTTTGATCCATATCCTCAGTTAAGAACGTGGGAACGAAATGATCGTTTAGAACTAAAGAAAAAATAAAAAAACAGGAAGCTGATGCTTCCTGTTTTTTTATCCTGATGCTTTACTTTCTTTTGCTTTTTTCACAGCATGAGCAATACTTGCGGCCAAGCCGCCCCATATGATGACCATCCCTACAACCATCATTGTCATCGAACTTCCATCCATTATTTAGAAACCCCCTTCTCTTTAACTGACAAACGCAGTGTCCCATCTTTCCATCGTGCAAAAGAAAAAGCAATTCCCAAAATAACAGCCAGAGCTGCCACACCCCAACCAAAAGGACCTACAAAAGTCGTTGCATACTGTTCGTAGTTTTCCGAAATATTTTTCCGGAAGTTATCAAACATCATGTATCCAAGCACAAGTGGCGTAACTACTCCTAAACATATTTTCCACCATGAACCGATTCGGATATCAGAAACTTCGTTTGCATGCTGCTGAAGGCTGCTCAACTTCTTAAATACCCAAGCAACTAATACAACTTCTACTAAGCCTGCTAGAGCAACTCCGAAGTTATTAATGAAATAGTCGACCACATCTAAGAAATAAAGTCCTCCTTGTGTTGCAAATAATAGCGAGCAAATTGAAGCGATTCCTCCACCTATTAATACAGATTTTGTACGTGAGATAGTAAATTTATCTTGAATGCCTGCTACAAAGGTTTCAATAATTGAAATAAGTGACGTTAATCCTGCTAATGTTAAGGAAGCAAAGAATAACATTCCAAACAGCTGTTTAAACGCTGGAAATTCATTAATAATTTGCGGGAAGACCACAAAGGCTAGTCCTACCCCTCCCTGAACTACTTTATCAATTGGAATACCTTGCTGAGTAGCCATAAAACCTAGTGCACTAAACACACCGATTCCTGCTAGTAATTCAAAAGCTGAATTACCAAATCCAGTAATGAACGCATTATTAGTTAAATCAGATTTCTTTGGAAGGTAACTGGAATAAGTGATCATAATAGCAAAACCAACAGATAAACTAAAGAAGATTTGACCATATGCTGCGATCCAAACCTTTCCATCTCCAATTGCGCTCCAGTTTGGTTTAAAGAAAGCATGCAGACCTTCCATTGCTCCGTCTAACGTGACTGCTCGAATGACAATGATTAAAAATAGAATAATTAGTGTTGGTAGAAAGATTTTGTTTGCGGCTTCAATTCCTTTTTTGATTCCTTTTAATAAGACACCTAATGTCACAATCCATACAAGTACAAGCGGAATTAAAACGTGTAATACGAGGCTTCCTGTTTGTCCTGGTGCTTCAGCTAACTTTAAGTAATCTCCATATAAAAACGCTTCCGTATCGTTTCCCCAGCTTAACTTAAATGAAAAGATAAAATACGACATCGCCCACGCGATAATGACGGAATAGTAAACCGAAATAAAAAAGGAAATAGCTACTTGCCACCAGCCTAGCCATTCAGCCTTAGGACTTAGTCTTGCTAATGATAAAGGAGAGGAACCTTTATATTTATGTCCAATAGCAAATTCCATGATTAAGATAGGAATTCCTGCCGTCAACAAAGCAAATAAATAGGGGAGAAAAAATGCCCCTCCTCCATTTTCATATGCAGTGGCTGGGAATATCCATATATTTCCTAGTCCAATTGCTGAACCTGCTGCTGCTAAAATAAACCCTGCTCTTGATCCCCACTGCGGCCTATTTTCCACTGTAATTCCCCCTTTTATTCTCTCCCTACTCTCTTTTTATCGTAGATCAACAAGAATTTTTATAATTTTTAGATTATTCATTCTATAACTTCCTATCTCAAATTATAGAAGGGAGAAGATAGTATGTCAAAATATTTTTTATAGAAAATTCAGATAAGTATTCCAATGAATAAAAGCAGATATGAAAGTATTTTTGAACTTCCGCACCTGCTTTTTAAATAACACTTTATCACGTTAATATAATATTGTTAATTTTTCTTCGGAAGTTCAATTGCCGGAGAAGACGAATTTCCACCGTTAAAATAATCAGGAACATTTCCAGGGATAACAGTCCCTCCTACAGGAATTGTAGCCGTAACGGTTGTTTTTCTCGTTGCAAACGGGATGATGATTTGCATGTTTACTTTTACTTTGATGGATACTTCAAGAAACGCATTATTTATTCCATATTCCTCGATTTTTCGCACTACGTCTGTTTGAACGTCACCAATAGCATGAAATTTAACCGGAATCAGCGGACCTAGATTTCCAAGCAGCGCATTATTAGTTGCTTGCCCAAGAGGAACTTGGTATACAATTCCTTGATTCCGAAGCTTTTCATTTTTTTCAATACGAATATCTGTTGGAAGTTCAAGTGCATCTAAATTCCCTTTTTCTGCCTCTTTTAAATTAGCTTGAACAAATGACGTAGTCTGAGCTCTAACCCGATTTACAAGCGCTGTGTCAATTTTAGCTACTTGACCGTTAGGTGTAGATTCAACTTTAATAACATCTACGTCCAGCTGATCAAGTACCTGTTTATTCACCGCTTTATTAATAACTAAAGTTGCAATCTCTTTTGTTTGTGCTTCAGCATATTTCATTAACGTCGGTTCAATCCCTCTATTAATTAGCCATAATCCTACCCCTGTGGAAAGCATAAAAAAAAGAAAGGTGAGCAACAGAACGTAGCGAAAAGGAAGCGGGCCTTTTCTTGTTAATTTCCGACGAAGTTTAACCAAAAAAAATCCCTCCTTACAAGCTATATGTATGCATGTATAAGGAGGTTCACGCTTCTTTTAAAAAGTTTTATCTTAAATTTTTCACTATATTAAAGCATTTTCAATAAAGCATCTTTGCCAATTGTTCCTTTAAAAATCCCTCTTTTTTCAGCTTCAAGCGTTACAGATTCAAGAGGCGCTTCAAGAAGCTGCTCAATTGTACGTACACCTACAGCTCTTCCAGCTATTATTTGACGATCAGCTAATTTATCATTTAATAGACCTACGTCTAGTGCTCCGCACATAATGTACCCTTTATCTGATGAAATGGTTAACAGAGTTGTTTTTGGAAGCAATACGGTAACTGCATTAAACGTATGACCTTCAATTACGATAGGCACTAAGGTGATCATAATAACTCACTCCTTTCTTAATCAATTTATGATGTTGAAAGAAAAAAAGTGAGGTTTTACATATACTTTTCTACCTATTTGACGTTTATATTCCTTCTTCCTTACTTATATAAACTTTTATAGGACTCAGTGCTAAAATTCATTAAAAAAATCTAATTGTTTAGGAGCTAAATTTTCATATTCAATATTTAATAAACTCATGAGCTGTTTGGCATTATGTACAGCATCTCCGGCGGAGTTATTATTAAATAACAGGTAAATGTCCTTCGTTTGTTTTTGCAGCTTTTCAAGACGTTCTTTCCACTCTAGGAGCTCTTTTTCATTGTAACGATACAAAAACCTTACTGCTCGCCAATTGCCTTCTGCGGGCTTGTTCCAACCGTGTACGTTTCGTCCGTGAAAACGGATAAGTGTTTTTTGTTTATCTGTAGCATGAATCACAATTGGAATAGATCCTTCTCCTGCCTGCGGTTCATCACAAATACCATGAATCCACTTCTCTTGTTCCATAAACGTTAACGTTTTATCATAGAAAAATGGCTTAAACCAAGATTGATTTCGAAACTCAAGCGCTACTGGCAAATCGCCAAACTTCTCGCGGCTATATCTCAAATAGGCTACATTTTCTTTTGTACAGTCAAACCAAGGTGGCATTTGAAATAAAATCATACCAAGCTTATTCGATGTTACGTAAGGCTTCACTGATTCTAAAAACGCATGAAACATTTCTTCTTTGCTATCAAACGGATTTCCTTCTCTCATATGGCCTGTCATACCTTGATAGGCTTTTACCACAAAACGAAAAGATTCCGGTGTATCGTTCACCCATTTTTCTACATTTGATGTTGGTTGAATTGCATAAAAAGATGAATCGACTTCAACAATTGGAAAATGGCCTGCATATACGGCAAGCTTGTCTCTTGAAGAAACACCCGCTTCATATAATGAATCATGATCTCCCCAGCCTGTGACTCCAATATAAATCATGCCATTCCTCCTCTATTTTCTTAGCTTCGCTTTTCTTTATTTTAATACAAACGATACAAAAAAACTCGTTTGCATAAACAGCAAACGAGTTTTTCTATTATTAACCGATTGAACCTTCCATTTCAAATTTGATTAGACGGTTCATTTCTACTGCATATTCCATTGGAAGCTCTTTTGTAAATGGCTCAATAAAGCCCATTACAATCATTTCTGTTGCTTCTTCTTCAGAAATACCGCGGCTCATTAGATAGAATAATTGTTCTTCAGATACTTTCGATACCTTCGCTTCATGCTCAAGTGAGATGTTATCGTTTAAAATCTCATTGTACGGAATTGTATCAGAAGTTGATTGATTATCCATAATTAGCGTATCACACTCAATGTTCGCACGTGCACCTTCTGCTTTACGGCCGAAGTGTACGATACCGCGGTATGTTACTTTACCGCCTTGTTTTGAAATTGATTTTGATACGATCGTTGAAGATGTGTTCGGTGCTAAGTGAATCATTTTTGCACCAGCATCTTGGTGCTGTCCTTTACCAGCAAGGGCAATAGATAATGTCATACCACGTGCGCCTTCACCTTTTAAGATAACAGCTGGATATTTCATTGTTAACTTAGAACCAATGTTTCCATCAATCCATTCCATTGTTGCGTTTGCTTCACAAACCGCGCGTTTTGTTACAAGGTTGTATACGTTGTTCGCCCAGTTTTGAATTGTTGTATAGCGGCAATACGCATCTTTTTTGATGATGATTTCTACAACGGCACTGTGAAGAGAGTTTGTTGTATAAACAGGTGCTGTACAGCCCTCTACATAGTGGACGTGTGAGCCTTCATCAGCAATAATTAACGTACGCTCAAACTGTCCCATATTTTCAGAGTTAATACGGAAATAAGCTTGTAATGGTGTATCTACTTTTATGCCTTTTGGTACGTAAATGAATGATCCACCAGACCAAACCGCCGAGTTAAGTGCAGAGAATTTGTTATCCGTTGGCGGGATAACTTTTCCAAAATGCTCACGGAAAATATCTTCGTTTTCTTTTAGCGCCGTATCCGTATCTTTAAATACGATACCTTGTGCTTCAAGATCTTCTTTCATATTGTGATAAACAACTTCAGATTCGTACTGAGCTGATACACCCGCAAGATACTTTTGCTCTGCTTCAGGAATACCAAGTTTATCAAACGTTTGTTTAATTTCTTCAGGAACTTCATCCCAAGAGCGTTCAGACTTCTCAGATGGTTTTACGTAGTACGTAATTTCATCAAAGTCTAAGCTTGCCATGTCTCCGCCCCACTGTGGCATTGGCATGTTGTAGAAGTGCTCTAGAGATTTCAAACGGAAGTCAAGCATCCATTGTGGTTCCTCTTTCATACGAGAAATTTCTTCTACGATTTCTTTTGTTAAACCGCGTTTAGAGCGGAAAATTGATACGTCTTTATCGGAAAATCCATATTTATAATCGCCGATTTCTGGCATTTTTTTAGCCATCTTTTATTACCCCCTACTTGATAGGATTGGGAATGAATGAAGGTCTTATTTTTGTTCGTTAAGACCTTTTTCCATCGCTTTCCACGCTAGTGTTGCACATTTAATACGCGCAGGAAATTTTGCTACACCTTGAAGTGCTTCAATATCTCCTAAATCTATACTATCATCATACTCTTTACCTTGCATCATGTCAGAGAAGATATGGGCCATTTTAAACGCTTTGTCTACTTCTTGACCTTTAATTGCTTGTGTCATCATTGAAGCTGATGACATTGAAATTGAACATCCTTCACCTTCGAACTTTGCATCCACCACTTTGCCGTCCTCTACTTTTAAAGAAAGTTCAATGCGGTCTCCACACGTCGGGTTATTCATATGAATGTTCACAGTATCTTCATTCAACGTTCCACGATTACGCGGATTTTTATAATGGTCCATAATTACTTGACGATAGAGAGTATCTAAATTATTAAAAGCCATTTGTAAAATACTCCTTCGTTTTTATTAATGATGACACCAATTTATCTACTTCTTCTTCCGTGTTATACAAATAGAAGCTTGCACGTGCAGTAGAAGATACGTTTAAATATTTCATCAGCGGCTGCGCACAGTGATGACCTGCACGAATCGCAATTCCATCAGCGTCTACTACTGTTGCAACGTCGTGCGGATGCACATCTTCAATATTAAACGTCACAACACCCGCTCGCTCTTTCGGTCCGTAAATCGTAATTCCATCTACTTGCGATAAGCGATCCAGTGCATACTGCGCTAACTTGTGCTCATGTGCTTGAATGTTATCTAAACCAACTTCTTCTAAGAAATCAATCGCTGCACCTAAACCAATTGCACCTGCAATGATTGGCGTACCTCCTTCAAATTTCCAAGGAAGCTCTTTCCACGTTGATTCGTATAGGTTTACGAAGTCAATCATTTCGCCGCCAAACTCGATTGGTTCCATTTTTTCAAGAAGCTCTTTCTTTCCATAAAGAGCGCCGATTCCAGTCGGTCCGCCCATTTTATGTCCAGAGAAAGCAAAGAAATCACAGTCTAAATCTTGTACATCCACCTTCATATGAGGCGTACTTTGCGCACCATCCACAACCATTACTGCACCGTTAGCATGTGCAATTTCTGCAATCTCTTTTACTGGGTTAATCGTGCCCAATACGTTAGATACTTGCATAATCGATACAATTTTGGTGTTGGATGTAATCGTGCTTTTTACCTCTTCTAGTGAAAGTGCATGATCTTCTGTTAATGAAATATATTTTAACGTTGCACCTGTTTCCTTGGCAACTTGCTGCCAAGGAATGATGTTGCTGTGATGCTCCATATAAGTAATCACAATTTCATCACCAGGTTTGAGATTAGCACGGCCATAGCTTGCAGCTACTGTATTAAGAGCTGTCGTTGTACCGCGCGTAAAGATAATCTCTTCCGTTGATTTTGCATTAATAAACTTACGAACCTTTTCACGAGCGCCTTCGTATCCGTCTGTTGCTCTTGTACCAAGCGTGTGAACACCTCGATGTACGTTTGAGTTATATTCTTTATAATACTTCTCAATTGCTTCAATTACAGCAAGCGGCTTTTGTGAAGTTGCTGCACTGTCTAAATAAACGAGTGGGCTGCCATTTACCTCTTGGTCTAAAATAGGAAATTGTTTACGAATATCAGAGATATTCATTATCGAACTTTCCTTTCAATTAAATCTGTTAATTGCTTTTTAACCGTTTCGATTGGCAACTCGTTTACAACTGGTGCTAAGAATCCGTGGATAACTAGACGTTCTGCTTCTGTTTGCGGAATACCGCGGCTCATTAAGTAGTAAAGCTGAATTGGATCTACGCGTCCAACAGATGCAGCGTGTCCTGCTGTTACATCGTCTTCATCAATTAGAAGAATTGGGTTTGCGTCTCCACGTGCTTTTTCACTTAACATTAACACACGAGATTCTTGCTCAGCGTTTGATTTAGACGCACCGTGTTCAATTTTACCGATACCGTTAAAAATTGAAGACGCGCTTTCTTTCATAACGCCGTGTTTTAAAATGTAGCCTTCAGAATGTTTTCCAAAATGTACGATACTTGTTGTTAAGTTTTGAGACTGCTCTCCACGTCCAACTGTTACCGTTTTTGTATCTCCATATGAACCATCGCCCATTAGATACGTTGTATTTTCTGAAACTGTATTTCCTTCACTCATTAAGCCTAAAGCCCACTCAATGCGACCGTCTTTGCCCGCTACGCCGCGGCGGTTTACATAAGTAGTTGTACCTTTAGCTAAGTAGTCAACAGCCCCAAATGTTACTTTTGCATTGCTGTTAGCAAATACTTCCGTCACGATATTGACAACACCGTTTGACTCTTCAGCAGTAGCAATGTAGTTTTCTACATATGTTACTGAGCTGTTGTCTTCAGCTACAACAATCACATGGTTGAATAAAGCAGCTTCTTCATCTTCACGGACAAATACAGCTTGAAGCGGCTCTTGTACTTCTACATTTTTAGGAACGTACACGAATACACCGCCGTTTAATAACGCTGCGTTTAATGCAGTTAAACGGTGCTCATCTACTTTAACTCCGTCTTTCATGAAGTACTTCTCAACAAGGTCGCTATGCTCTTTAGCAGCTGTTTGAATATCTGTGAAGATAACGCCTTGAGACTTTAGCTCTTCTGTTAATGTTGAATATGCAGCTGTTTGGTCACGCTGAACATATAGATTTTTAACAGCTTCTGTATCAATCAATGCTTTAACCACTTCTGGAAGCTCGTCTACAGATGAGATTGTGCTTGCCTGTGAAGTGTGCTTGTCAAATGCAGTAAAGTTCCATTTCGAAATGTTTGTTTTATCTGGCTTTGGAAGTGCAAGATCTTCTGCTTTCGCAAGAGCTTGTAAGCGAAGATCTAGCAGCCAACTTGGTTCATTAGCTTCTTTTGAAAAGCTGCTGATGTACTCTTGATCAAATGGTAATTTCGTATCAATAGTCATAGAGATCCTCCTAACTCTTAAGCTTCTTGCTCTACAGTTTCGTCTTCAATACCTAATTCTTGTTTGATCCAGTCATAACCTTCTGCCTCTAGACGCTGTGCTAATTCTGGTCCGCCTGATTTTACAACGCGACCTTGCATCATAACGTGAACTTTATCTGGTGTAATGTAGTTTAGTAAACGTTGGTAGTGAGTAATCATTAAGCAACCAAACTCGCTGCCGCGCAGTTCATTAATACCTTTTGATACAACTTTTAACGCATCGATATCTAAACCAGAGTCGATTTCATCTAAAATTGCAATTCCTGGTTGAAGCATCATTAATTGAAGAATTTCATTACGTTTCTTCTCACCGCCAGAGAAACCTTCGTTTAGGTAACGCTGAGCCATATCTTGATCCATTTCTAAGAAATCCATGTTTTTGTCTAATTGACGGATGAATTTCATTAGTGAAATTTCTTCTCCTTCTTCACGACGAGCATTAATTGCTGAACGTAAGAAGTCTGCATTTGTTACCCCGCTGATTTCACTTGGATATTGCATAGCTAGGAATAGACCTGCACGAGCGCGCTCATCTACTTCCATCTCAAGTACATCTTCGCCGTCTAGCGTGATGCTTCCTTGTGTAACCTCGTATTTAGGATGTCCCATGATTGCTGAAGATAATGTTGATTTACCAGTACCGTTTGGTCCCATGATTGCATGGATTTCGCCGCCCTTAACTTCTAAATTAACACCTTTTAAAATTTCTTTACCTTCAATTGCAACATGAAGATCTTTAATTGTTAAAGTTGACCCTGCCATATTAAAACCTCCAGTTATAGACGTATATAGTAAAAAACGATATACCTATATCTTTTTAATTATTCTCATTTTATTCTCATTACAATCTTATAACAAATGAAAACTTATAGCAACCTTTTGACCCAAAAGGTTTTAAACCATTATGTACGTTTTTCAAGACTAAATCCACTCATAAAAAAGTTGCCTTAAAAGACTCCATAGAGCCTTCTAAGACAAGCTTTTTTACTCACTTTATTTACTTAGTGCGTGTGACTAGTCAGTTCTGAAATACACTCTTGGACAAGCGTAACGGACTGACTCATCGCTGCGCCTCCGCCAAATGCTGCTGACACTCCGCATGCTTCTAAAATTTCTTGCTCAGTTGCGCCTTGATCGATGCAGCCTTTTGTATGATAAATCATACAGTACTCGTCTTGAGCTACTACGCTGATTCCTAGCGCGATTAACTGCTTTTCTTTTTTAGAAAGAGAACCTTCTCCAAAACATGCTTCAGTAAACGCATTAAACGTTTTTGTTACTTCCGGCAATTTTTCGCTAAATTTCCCAACACCCATTTTATAATCATGAAGTGCTTGCTCAGTTGAATGACGTGCTTCTTGCTGCATAACGTCAGCTCCCATCATCAGTAAAGTTTTCACGGTTAGTATGCGTGAGAAAAATAAGAGTTATTCGTTTTCCCGCATACAAAAAAGCACTTGCCCAGAGTGGGCAAGCGCTTTTCTTCTATTATTTATTTACCGGCAGTACTCCGCCTTTGTATTTTTCTTTAATGTAGTCTTGAATTTCTTTAGAGTGAAGAACTTTCACTAAAGCTTTCACTGTATCTTTATTTTCGTCGCCTTTGTGAACCGTAATGATGTTTGCATAAGGGTTATTTTCTTTGCTTTCCACTGCGATTGGATCTTTTACTGGATCTAAGCCAGCATCGATAGCATAGTTAGCATTGATAACAACAGCGTCACCTTCATTGTTTTTGTACATCTGAGGTAGCAATCCGCCTTCAACATCGGCTTTAAATTTTAAATTCTTCGGGTTTTCTACGATATCTTTAATTTGTGCATCTGTTTTCTTTACGCCTGGTTTTAATTTGATTACGCCAGCTTTTTCAAAAATTGATAAAATACGTCCTTGCTCTGCTACTGCATCACGCATAATAACTGTGCCGTTTTTCGGAAGATCTTTTAAGCTTTTATATTTTTTAGAGTAGATACCGATTGGTTCAATGTGAATGGCACCGGCACTTACAAAATCATACCCTTTTTCACCCTTGTGATCTTTTAGCACTGAATTCATATAAGGAACGTGCTGGAAGTAGTTTGCATCAATTTCATTGTTTGCAAGAGCTGTGTTCGGTAAGATGTAATCTTGGAATTTTTTAATTTCCAAGTCGATTCCTTGTTTTTCTAAAATCGGTTTTGCTTGTTCTAAAATTTCAGCATGGGGCGTATTAGATGCACCCACAACAATTTTCTTTTCATCTTTTGATCCATTGTTAGATCCACATGCAGCTAATCCTACTACTAGCGCAGATGTTAATGCTAAAGCCGAAAGCCATTTTTTCATAATAAATAATCCTCCCGTTATCTTTTATCAATTTTTGCAGTAATCGCATCTCCAATAAGTTGGATAATAAATACAATAATCAAAATTAAGATCGTAGCAGCTAGCGTTACATCATTATGACTGCGCTGGAATCCTTCTAAATATGCAAGATTCCCGAGACCTCCAGCTCCAATCACACCCGCCATTGCCGTATAACCGACTAACGCAATCGTCGTTACCGTCAAACCAGAAATTAAAGCTGGCAGCGATTCAGGTAACAGCACTTTAAAGATAATAGTGCTTGTTGTTGCTCCCATTGATTTAGCAGCTTCAATAACACCTTTATCAATTTCGCGCAGACCAATTTCTACAAGACGCGCATAAAATGGTGCTGCTCCAACAATTAAAGCAGGTAACGCTGCATTAGCGCCTAAAATACTTCCTACCAATGCTTTGGTAAATGGAATCAGTAAAACAATTAAAATAATGAATGGAATGGAACGAAAGATATTTACAACTGCTGACACAATGGCATATAAAGGTTTGTTTTGCCAAAGCTGTCCTTTGGACGTTAAAAATAAAAGCAAGCCCAATAAAATACCTAGAACAAACGTGGCTATAACTGAAATAGCCGTCATATATAGTGTTTCATTTGTCGCTTGAATAAAATCATCTAAAATAACGTTTGGAAATAGTTTCTCAAGCATTTGTCATTACCTCCACTTCTACCTGCTGCTCATGAATGTATGCAATGACTTTTTCAACTTCTGTTAATTCTCCGTCTAAATGAACGAACAACGTTCCGTATGAACCTGTTTGTGTATGAGAAATCTTTCCTTGCAAAATATTAATCGTTACATCAAACTGTTTTAAAATCGTTGTAATGAGCGGTTGCTCTGCTTTTCCGCCAACAAACGTCAGCTGAATAATTTGCCCGCTTGGATATAACTCCTGTACTTGTTCAATTGTTTCAAACGTTTCTTCTGGTTCAGAAATCTGTTGAACAAATCGCTTTGTAATCGGCTGCTTAGGTTTTCTGAATACTTCTAACACTTGCCCTTCTTCTACCACTGCCCCATTTTCCATAACAGCTACCCGATGACAAATTTTACGAATAACGTGCATTTCATGAGTAATGAGTACAATGGTTAACCCTAGCTTCTCATTAATATCTACTAACAGATCTAAAATAGAATCTGTCGTTTGAGGATCAAGCGCTGATGTTGCTTCATCACACAGCAATACTTTTGGGTTATTGGCTAGCGCTCTAGCAATACCAACACGCTGCTTTTGACCACCGCTAAGCTGTGATGGATAAGCATTTTCACGCCCTTCAAGCCCGACTAGCTTGATAAGCTCGTCTACTCGTTTCATTCTTTTTTCTTTTGAGATCCCTGCTATTTCTAACGGAAAGGCAATATTTTCTCGCACCGTACGCGACCACAAGATATTAAAGTGCTGAAACACCATACTAATTTCTTGTCTAGCTTTTCTGAGTTTTCCGCCTTTAATTTTTCCAATATCATTACCTGCTACTTCGACCGTTCCTGTCGTTGGTGTTTCTAACCCGTTTAGCAAGCGAATTAAAGAACTTTTACCTGCTCCGCTATAACCAATAATTCCGTAAATTTCACCTTGGTTAACGGTTAGATTCACATTATCAACAGCTGTTACTTGACCGCTTTTAGCCTGATAAATTTTTGTAACGTCTGTTAATGTAATCATATTTCTTCACCTTCTTTAGTAAAAACTTAATTATGTTAGGTTGCCCTATAGGATGAAAAAGCCGTAAAACAATTTTCCCCATTAAAAAAGCCTCTCTGCGCATGACAGAAAGGCTCGATATTTAATCCTTTCTCTCATCTTTCAAAGCGCATAGCTTTGCAGGAATTGGCACCATTTCAGTTAGTCTGACGGTTGCCGGGTTTCACAGGGCTCAGTCCCTCCACCTCTCTTGATAAGAGTTCGCAACAATTATTTTGTTTTTGGGAAATATTCATTCATTTATGAACATTCATGAGTGTGATTTTAGCATGTGTCAGATAGGCTGTCAACAGATTTTGTTCTTGGGATAATATCCCAAGATTTCAACAGCCCCAACGGTTTGCTCTCGTTCCATTTCTTCATTTTAAACAAACGTTTGATTATCGAAACTCTTCAAGTACGTGCTCGATGGAATGAAACGCATAGAGTTTTTTTACCATTTCGCCATTTTTCACTTCAATCAAACAAGGTACACTTTCAATTGAAAATACTTCTGCTTTTGAAGGCATATAATTTAAATTGCTCATTCCGATGGTCACACCAGGCAGCATTGCTTCTGCTACGGTTAACATTTTTTTTGCCAGCTGACATGTCCCGCAAAAAGGTGTATGGAAAAAGATAAACGCTCTTTGTCCTTCTTTTAACTGATCGTCAAGCTGTTTTTCGCTCCATTCTTGCATGTTGCTCATTCCTTTTATGTTAAAAATTCTGCATTAACATCGATATTGGCACTCAGTAATACTGTTGCTATGTGATGTCTAGGGGCGGCAGCAACCTCTCGGTACATTTTATCAATATATAGATGCTCTGCTTCCGGAAGCTCTCGTTTAAATTGTTTTCTTAGCTTATTCCCTGAATCATCAGAGTCAACGAGTATGTATACCTCTTTGTTAAACGTAAAGTCAATAATTTCATCCAGCTTTGATAAACTAATCGTACCGTTTGTACAGATAATTTCAATTGGTTCTCGAATGATATCTTGGATACGTTTTTTATCTGATTTTCCTTCGACAATAATTACTTTTTCAATTTCAATTAGCCCCATTTTCATCACCCATAATCGTCAGTTGTATAGTAACATCATTTCTTTATGCTATACAATATTCGTTAATGTATCACAGTTCACCTGTTTTTTAAAAGAAATTTGCAAGAAAGAACTGTTTTAAAAGGCATCTTAAGCCATATTGTTTCCATAAAACAAGAAAAACAGCGGCAGTTGCCACTGTTTAGCACCATCCTGCTTCTTCGTCGCAGTCTGTATATTTTTGCGTTTCACCTTGCTTTTGTACATCTGTATATTGGTAGAATTTATTATTTTCTTGCGAATACCCTTCTTCAAAGCGGTATTCATTGCCGCTTGTTCCGTAACTAACTTCACCAATTGGCTGCTTATCAACATATAATTTCATGCCGCCGTCATGAAATTTAGCTGTAACGCGATCTGTAACGTCCATTTTTTGTTTTTCAAACATAAAAAGACACTCCTTTAGTTTGTTTACTAATAGAGTGTCCAGTCAAAAACTTTTCATAAAGACAATTTATGGAGGAGTATTATCCTTCGTTTGTCATTTCTTCGTATTGCTCTGCTGTCATTAGCTTGTCTACTTGAGAAGCATCAGACGGTTTGATTGTAATCATCCATGCTTCTTCGTATGGAGATTCATTAACAAGTTCAGGGCTATCGCTTAAGTTATCGTTTACTGCTACAACTTCACCGCTAATTGGTGCGTAAAGCTCAGAAACTGTTTTTACTGATTCAACGCTGCCAAACGGCTCGTCAGCTTCTACTGTTGCTCCTACTTCTGGCAGTTCAACGAATACGATGTCGCCAAGCTCAGCTTGAGCGAAATGCGTAATACCTACGCGGACAACGTCTCCTTCTGTTTTTACCCATTCATGCTCTTCAGAATAACGCAAATCTTTTGGTGTACTCATCTTAATCCCTCCAAAATATGTATCGTAATTTGTTTATATAAAAAGCGCCTTCAACGTGGAGAACACTTTCTACAACCTAAAATAACTTCCTATTAACAGTGTAACGTAAAAGGTAAAAATTTTCTATTTGAAAACTTACTTCCACACGTCCTCAAACTGCTCTTCTTTGAAGCCAAGCGTTACTTTTTGTCCATCTGTTAGCAGCGGACGCTTAATTAACATGCCATCTGACGCAAGAATAGACAGCAGTTCGTCTTCACTCGCACTGCTTACTTTATCTTTAAGCCCTAATTCGCGATATTTTTTACCGCTTGTATTAAAGAATTTTTTTAATTCTAAGCCGCTGTTCTGATAATAAGATTGCAGCTGCTCTTTTGTTGGCGGGCTTTCTACAATATGAATTTCTTCATACGCTACTCCGTTATCATCCAGCCACTTCTTGGCTTTTCGGCACGTGCCACACTTTGGATATGAATAAAAAAATAATGACATTTCGTCAACCACCCTTTATTTTAAGCTTTTTTCGTATTTTAACACATCCTTTATCATTTACCTAGATAGAGGCTTCTTAAACAAAAAGGAGCTCGTAAAACGAGCTCCTTTTTCCCTTAAACTGTGAACTTCTCTACTTCTAGAAGCGTTTTTGCAATCTCGCGCTTTACGCTAATCACATTGATTGGTGTATAGCGCGTTAACTTGCGAAGAGACGAAAGCATGACTCTAAGCGTATCACCTTGTTCAACGCCAATTAACGTTTCTTTTGCATCTGCTTCAATTCGATTAAATGCTTCTTGGCAAAATACTTGTGTATATTTTACCTTCAAGCTGTTTTGATCTGCACCTGTTTTGGAAATCGCTTTTTCAGTACGTAAAACAGTGGATTCCATTGCATATACGTTACTAATCATATCGGAAATATTAACGAGAATTTCTTGTTCTTTCTCTAATTCTTTACCGTATTTCTGTGCAGCTAGACCTAAAAGCAAGAGCGCAATTTTCTTCCCATTTTGCACAAGCATTTTTTCTTGATCTAACGGCTCATTGCCTACTTCCTGCGGCATAAGCATCATCAATTCTTCTTGAAGCGTTTGTGCTTTTTGAAGCAGCGGAAGCTCTCCTTTTAGCGCTTTGCGTAAATACGTGCCTGGTACTAAGAGACGATTAATTTCATTTGTTCCTTCAAAAATACGGTTAATGCGGGAATCACGATACAGGCGCTCAATTTCATACTCACTCATAAAACCATAGCCTCCGTGAAGCTGCACCCCTTCATCTACGATGTAGTCAAGAGATTCCGTGGCAAACACTTTGTTTAATGAGCATTCAATGGCATATTCAGCAATGGAAGCGGCAATTTGTTTTCCGTCTTTTTGCTGTTCTTCTGAAAGCTGGCCCATATGGTCTTCAAAAAGTCCTACCGTACGATAGACGGAGCTTTCAGTTGCGTACAATTTAGAAGCCATTGTTGCTATTTTTTCTTGGGTTAATGAAAATTTAGCAATGGGCGTTTTAAACTGCTGACGCTGGTTAACATATTGAGACGTGATTTCTAACGCACGTTTCCCTGCTCCAACTGCTCCAACTCCAAGCTTGTAGCGCCCAATATTTAAAATGTTAAACGCAATCACATGCCCTTTGCCAACTTCACCTAACACGTTTTCTTTTGGAACAAGCGCATCTTCAAGAATCAACGTTCTGGTTGAGGAGCTTTTGATTCCCATTTTCTTCTCTTCCGGTCCAACCGAAACACCTGGAAATTCGCGTTCAACGATAAAAGCAGAAAATTTATCGCCGTCGATTTTCGCATACACCACGAACACATCAGCAAATCCGGCATTCGTAATCCACTGCTTTTCTCCATTTAACACATAGTGTGTGCCTTCTGCGTTAAGGCGAGCTGTTGTTCGAGCACCGAGGGCATCGGAACCAGAACCAGGTTCTGTTAACGCATATGCTGCTATTTTTTCCCCAACTGCTAAAGCAGGTAAATATGCTTGCTTTTGCTCTTCTGTTCCAAATAAGACGATTGGCAATGACCCAATTCCTACGTGAGCACCATGAGTGATGGAAAACCCGCCTGCTCGAGACATTTTTTCAGCAATTAAAGCCGAGGTAATTTTATCTAAACCGAGTCCACCGTATTCTTCCGGTACATCTGCACCAAGCAAGCCTAATTCACCAGCTTGTTTTAATAACTTTACAGAACGGTCAAACTCATGCTTTTCTAAATATTCCACTTGTGGAAGGACTTCATTTTCTACAAATTCATCTGTCGTCTTGGCAATCATCTTTTGTTCAGATGTATAATCCTCCGGCGTGTAGACGCGGCTTGCATCGCCTTCTTCAATTAAAAAGCTTCCACCTTTAATCATTTGTTTTGTTTTATTTGACATGTTCATATCCCCCTTTGAAATGATTATGCTAACAATTCAAATACACCAGCAGCTCCCATTCCTCCGCCAATACACATCGTGACAATTCCAAACTGCTCATTTCGACGCTGCATTTCGTGCATTAAGCTAAGAGTCAGCTTAGCTCCGGTACAGCCTAATGGATGACCTAAGGCAATAGCGCCTCCGTTTACATTTACTTTATCTTCATTAATATTTAATTCACGAATAACGCCAAGTGCTTGAGAAGCAAATGCTTCATTTAATTCAAACAATCCAATATCAGAAAGCTCCAGCCCTGCTAGTTTAAGAGCTTTAGGAATGGCAGCTATCGGGCCAATCCCCATTACTTCAGGCGGAACTCCTCCAACTGCAAATGAGCGAAACTTAAGCAAAGGCTTTAACCCTTCTGCTTCAGCTTGTTCTTTATCCATTAGAAAAACGGATGCAGCTCCGTCACTTGTCTGCGAAGAGTTTCCAGCTGTTACGGATCCTTTAACCGAAAAAGCTGGACGAAGTTTTCCTAATACGTCTGCAGTTGTGCCGGGACGAACTCCTTCATCTTGAGAGAACATCAGCTTTTGTTCACGGAGCTTATTGTTTTCATCCACTTTTCGAAGCGTCACTTCCACCGGAACAATTTCGTCGTTAAACTTCCCTTCTTGAAGTGCTTTTGCTGCTTTTTGATGGCTGCGTACAGCAAACGCATCCTGGTCTTCACGTGAAATGCCGTATTTCATCGCCACTTGTTCTGCTGTATGTCCCATGCCCATATAATATTCCGGCGCATTTTCAACCAGCTGAACATTCGGACGCGCTACGTTTCCAAACATCGGAACAAAACTCATTGATTCTGCTCCTCCAGCTAACACTGCTTTGGCTTGCCCTAGCATAATTCGTTCTGCACCGTAGGCAATACTTTGCAAACCTGACGAACAATAACGATTAATCGTTATTGCTGGCACCGTATAAGGCAAACCCGCAAGAGCGCCAATATTTCGAGCCATATTCAAACCTTGTTCTGCTTCAGGCATCGCACAACCAATAATTAAATCATCAATTGGTCCTTCGTATCCGCCTGCTCGGCGAAGAGTTTCTTTAACCGCGATGGCTCCCAAATCATCAGGTCTAACACTTGCCAGTGAACCTTTTTTTGCTTTTCCGACCGGTGTCCTAGCACCTGCTACAATAACTGCTTCTCTCATTTTTTCTCCCCCTTAATTACGCAGTGGTTTTCCTTTAACTAACATGTGCTGCATACGTTCTTGAGACTTCGCTTCACCAACAAGACTTAAAAATGCTTCTCTCTCTAAGTCCAGCAAATACTCTTCATCAACTTCCGAACCGAACGCTACACGTCCTCCGGCTAACACAAATGCTAACTTGCTAGCAATTTTATAATCATGTTCTGATATATATCCTGAATATTTCATGGATTGAGCTCCTAGCAGCAACGTTGCATATCCTGTTTCTCCAACCACAGGAATTTTAGTTCTTACAGGTGGTTTATAGCCCGTGTCATGTAAAGCAAGGACTGAGTTCTTCGCATCATTCAGCAAATGATCTCCGTTTACGCTGATGCCATCATGGCGATTTAAAAAGTTTAGCTGTCTAGCTTCTGCAGCAGAAGCAGATACTTTTGCAGTAGCAATTGTTTCAAATGTTTTATTGGCAATTTGCTGAAGATCGAGCGTTACACCGTTCGGTAAACCATTTAACTGTTTGATATAAAGCTCCTTATTACCTCCTCCACCAGGAATAAGTCCGACTCCTACTTCTACAAGGCCCATGTAAGTTTCAGCAGAAGCTTGGATTTTAGCTGACGGTAAGCAAATTTCTGCTCCGCCTCCAAGCGTCATCGCAAATGGAGCTGCAACAACCGGCTTTTCGTTGTATTTCACCTTCATCATTGCCTGTTGAAATTGTTTAATGACAAATTCAATTTCAAAATAATTGTCATCTTGTGCTTCCATTAAAATCATAGCTAAGTTAGCCCCAACGCAGAAATTTTTCCCTTGATTTCCTATGACCAGTCCTTTATAGTTCTTATTCACTTCTTCAAGAGACTGATTTAATAAGCTAATAATATCTAGCCCGATTGCATTGTTAGGAGAGGTGAACTGCAGGCACGCCACATCATCTCCTAAATCAATTAAACTCGCTCCGCTGTTTTCTAAAATGACATTATTTTGAGAACGTAAAGATGACAGGTGAATCACCTTTTTATTTTCTTTTACCGCTTTATACTCTTCATCTTCGTAGTAAAGCGTTTGACCTTCCATTTCTTTATAGAAGCTTGTAAATCCATTTTCCTGCATTTGTTTTACCCACTGCGGAACTGCTAAACCAGACTGCTCCATCTTCTCAATTGACTTTTCTAAACCAATTGCATCCCACGTCTCAAAAGGACCCATTTTCCAGCCAAATCCCCACTTCATAGCTTGATCAATGGCCACGATATCGTCGGCGATTTCATTTTTTAACTGTGCTGCATATACAAGAACGGGACTGATCACATTCCAAAGAAGCTGTCCGGCACGATCATCAGAATATATAAGCGCTTTCATTTTATTTTGCAGCCCTTTTGCCTGCTTGCTTAATTCGGTAGAAGCTGTTTTTAACTTCTTTCTCTCAACGTATTGAAGTGTACTAGGATCAAGTTCTAAAATTTCCTTGCCTTTCTTTAAAAAGAAGCCTTGCCCCGACTTGCTTCCGAGCCAGCCATTTTCCTGCATTTGTTTCATAAATAAAGGGACATCGAACACTTCTTTTTCTTTGCCTTCTACTTTGTCAAATACATTGTTAGCCACATGAATAAATGTGTCTAGTCCCACTACGTCTAGTGTTCGAAACGTTGCGCTTTTTGGTCTTCCAATTAAGGGGCCCGTCACAGAGTCAACTTCTCCCACGCTGTAATTACCTTTTAACATTTCTTGAACGGTCACAAGTAAACCGTACGTACCGATACGGTTGGCGATAAAGTTAGGCGTATCTTTTGCAATAACTACTCCTTTACCTAATACATCTTCACCAAACGTTTTCATATATTCAACAATTTCTGATTTTGTGTCATGAGTTGGAATGATTTCTAATAACTTTAAATAACGCGGTGGATTAAAAAAGTGCGTTCCTAAAAAATGCGCTTTAAAATCTTCTGAGCGTCCTTTAGCCATTTCGTGGATCGATATTCCTGAAGTGTTTGAACTTACAATACTTCCTTTTTTTCGTACACTGTCAATTTTTTCAAATAACTGCTGTTTAATATCAAGACGTTCCACTACTACTTCAATAATCCAATCACAGTCGCTTAACTGCTGTAAATGATCTTCAAGGTTTCCTGGCGTAATCAACGATAGTGATGACTTAGACGTTAAAGGCGCTGGTTTTTGCTTCGTTAATTTAGCTACAGCGGTTGTACTCAACCGATTTCTCACTTGCCTATCTTCAAGCGTTAGCTGTTTTTTTTCCTCGTCTGCTGTTAATGAAGTTGGAACCACGTCTAGCAAAAGCGTTGGAATTCCTACATTCGCTAAATGAGCTGCAATTCCAGAGCCCATAACTCCTGAACCTAAAACGGCGGCTTTTTTTATGTTCATAATTATCCCCACATCCCCTTTAATATATTGAATGAATGGTCATTCATTTTATGCGTAAAAAAAGAGAGTCACTGTTAATCTCTGTTTTTACTATAAAACATTTTTTAAATTTTCGCAATATATTCACAATATTATCTCTAACTATTTTTAATGTGTTTGGTTATCTTAATACACAGGAGGTGATTTTGTGAGCAAATTAAAGAAGGATCCATCGTCAGCAGGCGTAAGCGCAGCAAGCGTTAAAGGAAATGCTGGACCGGTTAATGAACCGCACGGCCGCGGCAAAAAGACATCTCAAAACCAACAGTACACAAAGCATAACACTCAAGGACATTAACCTCAAAATCGAACATGAGTAATCGAATCATGTTCGATTTTTGATTATTTCTTACTTTGTCATCACGACCATTTCATTATTATTTTTTTACGATTCCTTTTAAGACAAATGCGACATTTGCAGGTCTTTCTGCAAGGCGCCTCATAAAGTACCCATACCAGTCCGTTCCATAAGGAACGTACACTCTCATTTTATATTGTTCTGCTACGAGCTGAACTTGCCTTTCTGATCGAATCCCGTATAGCATCTGAAACTCAAACTGATTCATTGAAATTCCATGTTTTTTAACAAACTCTTTTGTATACTGAATGATTCGTTCATCGTGAGTAGCAACTGCTGTGTAGTGACCGTTTAATAAGTGAAGTCCAATGATGTTTTGAAAGTTTTCGTCCACGTCTTCTTTATCAGGAAACGCCACGTCTGCTGCTTCTTTGTATGCGCCTTTCACTAACCTTAATTTAGGAGCATACGCATCTAATTCACGGATGTCACTTTCTGTTCGATATAAGTATGCTTGAAGCACCGTCCCTACGTGTTCATACTCATTTTTTAATTGTTTAAATAGCTTAATCGTCTTGCTGCATCGCTTATAGTCCTCCATATCAATCGTCACAAATACGCTATGTTTTTCCGCTTCTTCAAGAATACGCCGCATATGATGAAGGGCCAAATCTTCTGAAATATCCAGTCCCATAGACGTTAATTTTAAAGAAATTTCTGAATCTAATCTTTCTTTGTGTATAAGGTGAATAGCCTTTATGCATTGAGCTGCAGCATGATCCACTTCAACTTCACTTTCCACAAACTCGCCAAGATAATCAACCGTTACTTTTAATCCCTGTTCATTTAGCTTTTTTATCACACTAACAGCTTCATCGATGGTTTCCCCTGCAACAAACCTTGCTGCTCCAAAACGTAAGCCATAGCGCTTAGCCAGCTTTGTTAACTTTTTGCTTTTTGATAACAATAAAAAAAAGTTTCTTATCGTTTGTTCCAAAGCAACCCCCCGCCTTCACTTGTCATACGCCTCACAAAATTTATTTAATTATCATTAATTTTACCATTTTTTAAACTAGATAGGCACCCTTTATTAACGTATGCACACAAAACCAAAAAGCGACCGGGAGCTTTTGGATAAAAAAACATCCATCAGCTTCGTGATGAATGTTTTTATTCTGGTTTTCGCTGTGACGCTCGATGCGCTTCATTCAGCTCTTTGATTTCCTTTACAATCTCGACCATTTCCGCTTTTGCTTCTGGATATAATTGATTCCAATGCTTGGTTAAAGGCGGCATGGATTTTGAGATATGGTTGTAAAGTGCCCACATTTTTACTTTTTCTTGTAGCTGCTCGTCACTTTCACCGACCATTAGTTCTGTATACTTTTCAATCAAACCGTCGAATTGCTCTTGAAAGGTTTTATTCATGCACAATCACTCCTTTCTTTGGTTTACAAATAACCGGACACGTTTGACAATAAGTCTCTTTAGCTCCTGTTTGGTAAGATAAACAGCACGTTTGCCGAACCCTTATCTCCTGCTTTTGCTTCTTTACATATGGAGGAGGTGAACTGTACCGAGAAAGCGGATTATGATGGTATGAACCAAAGTGATGACCCTCAGCTTCTTCCAACACGTATCGTAAATTCTTTTGCACTTGCACATTTTCTATTTCTTCATTTGCTAAAAGCAAATCATAAAGCCAGTGAATATAAACAGCTACGTTTTCCCACAGCGTCAGCTTCGAGATTTTTGTCACTTTATGCAGCGATGACCATATCGGCTCAATGTGATGAGCAAACAATTCATCAAGAAGTTCATCAAGAAGAATCTTCTGATTGTCCTCTGTTACTTCTTTCGTCTCAGTTTCTGAGATGAACACTTTTGGGAGCCACATTGTTTCAGCGTCTTCTGTATGCAACGAAACATTTTTAGTCGATGCATTTATCTTTTTTTGAAACACAATAAATGAATACAAAGCCGCCACCACAACAAAGCTATACCGCTTAGCTAACATGGAGGCAGCTGCTCTCAAGTTATCAGCCTCCATCGTCTGTTGAATCCATAGCAGCTGCATCCGCAGCGTGCTTTCATCCATGCAGCTGGAGGGAGACAACCTGTACAGCGAGTTATCTTTAAACGTACAGCGGAATTTTTCTGCTAACTCGCTTTGCTCTTTCTTATTGAGCATGCTGCGTTTCAACGCGCAGCTTATTCACAATACATCGTCCGCGCCCATGAGGAATACAAAGAGGCGTTCCAAATAACGGATCCACCGTCACTTCACAGTTCATATTAAAGACTCGCTGTACTAAATCGCAGTTAATGACTTCTTCTGGTCTTCCCTGTGCATAGATTTTTTTATCTTGAAGCGCCACAATATGATGAGCATAGCGGCAGGCTAAGTTTAAATCGTGCAGCACCATTACGATGGTACGATTTTCTTTTTCATTCAATTCAAATAACAAGTCCAAGATCTCAATTTGATGTGTCATATCTAAATACGTTGTCGGTTCATCAAGTAAAATAATATCCGTATCTTGTGCTAATGTCATGGCAATCCATGCGCGCTGACGCTGTCCTCCAGAAAGCGAATCAACTTGACGATCAGCCAAGTCTGCTAAACCTGTTGCCTCGAGTGCATTTTGTACTTTTTCTTCATCTTCTTGAGACCACTGACGGAACCAATTTTGATACGGATAGCGCCCTTGTTTAACAAGTTGCAGCACGGTCAACCCTTCAGGTGCAACAGGACCTTGTGGAAGAATTGCTAGCTGCTTTGCAATTTCCTTTGTCGGAAGAGAGGAAATTTTAGAGCCTTCTAGTAAAATAGAGCCGGCATGTGGCTTCAATAACCTTGCTAGTGAACGCAGCAGCGTAGATTTTCCGCATCCATTACTGCCGATAAAGACCGTAATCTCACCCTTTGGGATGGTAACGTCAAGCTCATCTATAATCATCGCTTCTCCATATGATAATGTTAGCGATTTTGTTTCTAACGAATGCATGCGAATCGCTCCTTCTACAAAGAATGCTATACGTTTCTTTGTTTGTATAGTAAATAAATGAAGTACGGTGCGCCAATTGCAGCTGTAAATACACCTGCTGGCACTTCGATTGGCAAGAAAAATGTTCGGCCAATTAAATCTGCTGCTGTGATTAAAATCGCTCCGATTAATGCCGATAGCGGTATTAAAGCGCCGAATGAAGAACCTACCAGCTTTCGGGCAATATGTGGAGCAAGCAATCCTACAAAGCTAATTCCGCCGGCAAATGCAACGGCGCTTCCTGTTAAAGCTGTACTCATCAGCAATAGTGCCAATCGATTTTTTTGAACGCGACTTCCAACGTTAGTCGCAATTTCTTCACCTAATTCTTGAACATTTAAATTTCGAATCATTAAAATCGTGATTATAACCAGCCCTATTGTAACAGGAACTAGTACGGAAACACTGGCCCAATTTGAACCATACACCGTTCCTGTGATCCAAATATTTGCCTGACTGGCGCGATAGATAGGACCCATAATCATAAACAGCGTGGTCATGGCTTTCGTTAACGCTGTTAATCCAATTCCTATTAATACTAGTGTAATAGGAGAGACGCCATTTTTCCAGGCAAACACATAAAGTAAAAGCGCCACTGCCACTGCACCTAAAAATGCGCTAACAGGCATCCAATTAATACTTACGGTTAACGAGTTGCTTTTATCACTAAATAGTGTCAAAAATAACACTACACCGACTGACGCTCCTCCTGTTAATCCAATTAAGTCTGGTGAAGCAAGCGGATTTCTCACAAGCCCCTGCAAGATAGCGCCTGCAATAGCTAGACAAATACCGGCACAAATGGCAACAATAATGCGTGGAAGTCTAAAAGATGTAACAACTAATCGTTCAAACTCCAATCCATGACCCGCTAAAATGTTAATCACACGAAGTGGATTAATAAATAAGTCACCCGTACCTGCACTCAATAAAAAGAGAGCAACAAGTGCAGCTGAAAATCCAATAATGATCAGAGCTGCTTTTATGTTAACCAAAAATGAAATTCTCTTTAAGCGAAGAGATAAGTATGTTTTCATGACGCCTTTGCCCCTTTCCTTGCCATATAGATAAAGAAAGGCGTACCAATAACAGCAGTCATGACTCCAACAGGGATTTCTTGAGGCATAATGACATACCTGGCTGCAACATCGGCTAATAAAATTAAGATGCCTCCGGCAACCGCACTATAGGGAAATACCCAACGATAATCTTGTCCTACAATTGCTCTTACAACATGAGGAACAATAATTCCGACAAAGCTAATCGGACCGGCTACTGCAACGGCTCCACCAGCTAAAATGGCAATAATGATGCCGCTTATAATTTTGACAAGAATCGTTCTTTGACCTAATCCTTTAGCTACATCTTCACCAATCGTTAAAATATTAATTTTTGAAGCGATAAAAAACGTGACAATGATTGCTGGTACTATATAAGGCAGTATGCCATACAGCATTTCCACCTTGCGTCCTTGCACAGATCCAGCCAGCCAAAAAAGAACTTGATCAAGCGAAGATTCATCTACAGCCAGCAGTCCTTGTGTTAAAGAAGAGAAAAAGGCTGCAATAGCCGCTCCTGCGAGCGTCAATTTAATAGGCGTTAATCCTTCTTTTCCGAGGGATCCAAGAAAATAGACAACCACTACGGTTAATGCCGCTCCTACAAATGCAATCCACGTAAAAGCTTGAAGTGAATTGACCGAAAAAATCATCACTGCAACAACAATAAAAAAGCTGGCCCCAGCGTTCACACCAATAATATCCGGTGAAGCAAGTGGGTTTTTCGTTAACGCCTGCATCATTGCTCCTGCAATTCCTAAACAAATACCTACCACAGCACCGATTATAGCGCGCGGCAATCGAATATTTTGAATAACTATGTGCTCATTCGAACCGTTAAACGCTTGAAAAGCTTCAAATGCTGTCTTGATACTTGTATCTGTGTATCCGAGTACGATACTTAATCCAATACAGATTAAAAGCAGCATGATTCCAATGATGAGCCCCATTACTTTCATTTGAACACTGCGTAGCATCATTTTCATTGCTCTCCTCTAAGATGATTCCTATATATATCTAACCTTTAGTTTAGGAAACATTGAAAAAAGTGTCAATGATTTTGAGAATCATTTTCAATTTTTAATTGACACCGCTTAAAAGTTAGAATATTATCTTAATTGTTAATGAAAATCATTATCACTTAAGAGGGGGAAGAGATGTGAATACATATTCTAAAGGCAAGTTGTCATATTTGTTATCCATTCTTACCATTATGACACTGCTTGTGCTGGCAGCCTGCGGTAATTCAAACAGCGCTGACGATGATAAAAAAGAAAAAACTGAGGGTTCTGGCGAAACTTATACAGTAAAACACGCAATGGATAAAACAGAGATTAAAGGAACACCTAAACGAGTTGTCGTTTTAACAAACGAAGGTACTGAGGCTCTTCTTGCAATGGGTGTAAAGCCTGTTGGTGCTGTTCAATCATGGTTAGGAAATCCGTGGTACGACCATATCAAAGGTCAGATGAAAGGCGTTAAAAGTGTGGGTACAGAAAGTGAGCCAAGCTTAGAAGCAATCGCTGCTTTAAAGCCTGACTTGATTATCGGAAATAAAATGCGCCAAGAAAAAGTATACGACCAGCTTAGTCAAATTGCTCCGACTGTATTTTCTGAAGAGCTGCGCGGAGACTGGAAATCAAACTTTAAGCTATATGCAAAAGCTGTAAATAAAGAAGAAAAAGGTAAAGAAGTATTAGCTGACTATGACAATCGCGTAGCAGATTTAAAAAAACGCCTTGGAGATCAGTTAAAACAAAAAATCTCAGTTGTACGCTTTACAGCTGGAGACGTTCGTATTTATCATAAAGATTCGTTCTCAGGCGTTATTTTAGATCAGCTTGGCTTCGCTCGCCCTGAATCTCAAGACAAAAATGATTTTGCTGAAATGAATGCAACAAAAGAACGTATTCCGGCAATGGACGGCGATCAGCTATTCTACTTCTCTTATGAAACGGGAGACGGTGAAGCAACAAAGCTTGAAAAAGAATGGATAAACGATCCGCTTTTCAAAAAGTTAAAAGTAGCTCAAGAAAATCATGTTCACAAAGTAGATGATGCTACTTGGAATACAGCAGGCGGTGTATTAGCAGCTAATATCGTACTTGATGATATTGAAAAAATCTTCTTAAATAAAAAACAATAATAATATGAAAAAAGAGCTTCGACGAATCGAAGCTCTTTTTTCATGTATAATGTATTTCCTTTCATCGCACACTAACCGTGGTCTCACTTTACTTAGATAGGAGTGGTGAAAATGAATTCAAAAAAACAGCCTAAAAAGCAGCCTAATACGAATGAAATGGCTGACCGTCAGTTCGAAACAGATGATTATAACCGACAAGATGCACTCTCACAAGGTCTAGCAGAAACACATGAGCAAGTAAGCGACGCCTATCAAGAAGGATCATTTGAAGATACAGATCGTTAATAAAAAAAGAGCTGACTCTAAGTCAGCTCTTTTTTATTTTGAATGCTGCCATGCTGTTTTAGGCAACGACATGGACATCCACTGCTGGCGCTTTGATTTATCAATCGTTACTTTCTTTGCTTTAATTCCTTGTTGAATCAGCTGTTTCATTAGTTTATCAATTGACTTCATCGCTATTCACCTCAAAAGCGGAAATTTGTTTTGCTTCTACTTTTTTACTTTTTTGCGCTTAAACTTCATAAAAAACTCATAGACAATTGGAACGATAATGAGCGTAAGCAGCGTAGAACTTGTTAGTCCTCCAATTACCGTAACCCCTAGCCCTTTTGAAATAAGGCCTCCACCTTCAAATCCAAAAGCTAATGGAAGCAGTGCACCAATCGTTGCAATAGCTGTCATTAAGATCGGGCGAAGACGTGTCATTCCAGCTTCTAGTAACGCTTCACGCGTCGACAGACCCTCTTGCTCTTTATGAATCACGCGGTCAATCAGAACAATTGCATTTGTTACCACAATTCCAATCAGCATAAGAGCTCCAATCATCGAAGAAATACTGATCGTTTCTCCAGAGATTAAAAGCGCCACTAGCGCACCAATAAGTGTAAACGGAAGTGAGAATAAGATAGCAAATGGTGCTAGCCCTCCACCAAATGTCAGTACTAGTACGAAGTACACGATACCGATGGCTGCGAGCATAGCAATTCCTAATTGACTAAATGAGTCATTGATTTGCTCTGATGCTCCGCCAAAGTTAATATCCATATCACTTGGTAAGTCAATTTTCTTCACTTCTTTTTGGACGTTAGAAGAAACACCGCCTACATCGTCACTCTTAATATCGGCACTTACCTCTGCATAAATTTTATTATCACGGCGAGTTACCGTATTCGATGTTTTACCTTTTTTAATGTCGACAACTTCATTTAATGTAACTTCCTGTCCAGTTTGAGAGGTCACTTTTGTACTTGAAAGTTCAGCAAAAGTAGAGAAATCCTCTTTTTCTTTTGGAAGGTACACGTTAATTTCGTTTCCGTCTTTTTGGATAGTTGTTAATACTTCACGCTGTCCAAGGTTCGAAATTTGCATACCAATTTGACTGGCTGACAAGCCGAGTTCAGCAGCTTTCTTTTGATTCGGTACTAGCGTATATTCATCAAACGTATCTGAAAGCGTAGAATCGACATTTTTCAGTTCTTTATGCTTTTCTAAAACATGCTGAACTTTATCAGCATAAGGTTTGATTTCTTCTAAGCTATCTCCGTAAATAAGGACGTTTAATGAATTATTGCTGCCGCTAGACGCCGTATTCATTGAGCCCCATTCACCTTGATTCGCTTGTTTATTAAGAGCTTTTAATACTTTATCCTGCTCTTTATCAAAGTTTTGTGTATCCTCGTCATATTGCACAAATGTTAAAACGTTATTTTTGCTTCCCGGATTAAAAGAGTTACCTTCACCGAACGAATACTGAACCGTTTTGACACCATCTCGCTTCATCAAGTACGCTTCTGCGCGATTTGCTGCTTTTTCTACGTCGCTTTGAGACTGTCCGGCTTTCGGTGTATACGTAAGCGTCAGCGTTTTTTCTTGATCAGATGATAAGAAGCTCACGCCAATAGAAGGAACTAAGAATAAACTTCCTACTAACAGTAGTACGGCTAACCCAAAGGAAATAAGCTTATGGTTTAGCGTCCAGTTCAAAATTCGCTTATATCCGTGCGCTAGTTTGCTTGGTTTTTCTTCTTTTACTTTTACATTTGTTTTAAATAACGAATGAGCAAGCATTGGCACGAGTGTTACCGCTACTAGCAGTGATGCTAACAGTGCAAAAACAACGGTTAATGCAAACGGTAAGAATAGCTCTCCTACCGGTCCTTCTACTAGACCTAACGGTAAGAATACGGCCACGGTTACGATTGTAGAAGAGAAAATTGGAACAAACATTTCTTTCGTCGCCGCGACAATTAAATCTTTTCCTTTAAGCTTTTCTTCCTGATAAGCCATGCGGCGGTAAATATTTTCAATAACGACAATGGAATCATCTACAACCCTTCCGATGGCTACAGTCATCGCTCCAAGCGTCATAATATTTAAAGAGATATCCATTGATTTGAGCGCTAAAATGGCGATCAATAACGAAAGCGGAATCGAAATAACGGCAATAATCGTTGAACGAATATCACGTAAAAATAAAAGAATAATAATAACCGCAAAGACCGCACCGATAATAGCTTTATTTAGCATCGTATGAACGGAATCTTCAATCGGTTTACCTTGATCAAAAATATTGTCAACGTGAAGGTCTTTGTTTTTCTTTTCTAGGCTATTCATTTTCTCTTTAATATCATTTACAACATTTACTGTGTTCGCATCCTTCGCTTTGACAACTTGTACAGCAATGGAAGGTTTTCCGTTCGTGCGAGAAATAGATTCTGCTTTCCCCGTCACTTTAATATCCGCAATTTCTTTTAATTTCACAGTTGGAATAGAAGCTGCGGATGGCGCCTGCTGTACGGTGCCTTGTGTCTGCTGCTGGCTCATTCCTTGTTGCTGACCTTGAGCAGCTCCTTGACTAGGCACAGCTGGAATCTCTAAGTTTTCTAAATCTTTTTCTGTTGTCATCTTTCCGTCTACCACAACAGATTTTTGAGATCCATCCATCGTATACGTGCCAGCCGGCACTTTTGCATCGGATGCTTGGATAAGCTTTTTCACCGTATCTTCATCAAGTCCCAGCTGCTTGAGCTTGTCTTGTTTGAATACAAGTTCTGCTTCTTCAACTTGTTCTCCTGACACACTGACCGAAGAAATCCCCTGCACTTTTTCAACTTGTGGAACAACGGTATTTTTTACATACTTCGTTAAGTCTTCTAATGATTTTTTATCATCTGAAACACTTAATGAAATAATCGGAAAATCACTAATGCTTTGTCTTGAAACATTTGGTTCCTCTACATCATCTGGCAGATCTACGTTTGAAAGAGCTCGCCTAACTTCGTCTTCTGCCTTTTCCATATCTTTACTAAAACTATATTCAACTTGAATGGTAGCCATGTTTTCATAAGAAGATGAGCTAACTGTGTCAACGCCGCTCAGTCCCTGGAGCTTTTGTTCAATCGGCTTACTCACCTTATCTGCCACTTGTTCCGGAGTGGCTCCCGGATAAGTTGCACTGACTGTTACAACAGGCGTTGAAATATCAGGAATGGTCTCTAGCTTCATATTAAACCCTGAATACAGCCCTGCAATAATGACAAAGAGCGTTAACAGCCATACTGCAAATTTATTTTTCAATGAAAATTTAATAAACTTCCCCAATGCATATCCTCCTTCAAATATATGTATACTAATAAAATTGACTGATCGGTCACAACAACTTAAAATATAAATGACTAACTAGTCAGTGTCAACCCTAAGCAGGTTCTCTCCTGACTTGTTCATAATAAAGACATATTTATAATAATCGTTTTTTAAAGGAACTGACTCTCGTTCTCAACTTTGATATATACCTTTATCTTTTTTAGTGTATGATACTATTATCTAACGAAATGAATGGCCAAATTGTTCAATAAAGGAGGTAGAAGACATGAAGGAAAAAGAAAAAAGAATAATTGAAGCTTCGATTAAGCTTTTTGCAAAAAAAGGATTTAATGCTACCTCTGTGCAAGAAATTGTAGATGAATGCAACATTTCAAAAGGTGCGTTTTACCTGCACTTCAAATCTAAGGATGCACTTTTATTATCAATTCTAAACTTTTACTATGAAAAGCTCTTTAGCTCTGTTTATGCTCTCGACGAGGAAGTGAACGATGCCCGCAGCCGCTATATGAATCAGCTTATCTATTTCTATGAATTTATTACGGAGCACAGAGATTTTATTATCATGCAAATCCGTGAAAAATCTATTCCCTTTAACAAAGAAGTGGAGACCTTTGTTCATAAAATGCAGCGAGAAACATTTTACTTCCATCGCAAAAGCCTCGTTAGCGTATACGGAGAAGACGTAACTCCTTATATCTCGGATTTAACGAAAATGATTGAAGGTATTCATCATTCCTTTTTAGAAATTATTATCTTCAATCAATTCGAGCTTACATTTAAAGAAGTAGCGCAGTACATAATGGACCGAGTTGATGTAATAGTAGAAGATTTATTAGCTAGAAAACCTCGTCCCCTTATTCCTGCTTCTTTTGGTGAAGATATATACGGAAAGGAACGAACGACTTTTCTCAGTAAAAATGAGCAGGTAAAACAAGCCCTTGAGGAAATTAAACATCTGCTAGACAACAGCGATCATATCTCTGATGAGCACGCAGACAGCTTTCACATTTTACAAACGGAGCTAGAAAAAGATAAGCCTACTGCTGCTATTGTAAAAGGCATGGTTGGAAATTTAACGGAACTTAAACCGTTGGAAGAA
This sequence comes from Priestia sp. FW507-14D1A, assembly GCF_058781295.1. Taxonomy (NCBI): domain Bacteria; kingdom Bacillati; phylum Bacillota; class Bacilli; order Caryophanales; family Bacillaceae; genus Priestia; species Priestia sp. FW507-14D1A. The sequence continues at coordinate 284,745 of NZ_JBYSWQ010000004.1, read as the reverse complement.
CCGCTTAATCTTTTAACAGCCTTACTTCAACAAAAATAACAGAAGGCTTCAACAAGCCTTCTGTTATTTTTCTGCTTTTGAACTAGATACTCCCCCAGATAACACGAACTTCATAGCTTCCTCAGGCTTAATATCTAACCATTCAATTTCTTCTTTTGGAATCAAAAAAGTAAAACCGGCTACTTGAAAAGTCTGCGGAACATAAACGGCTACGTGGTCTTTTAATGAATGAATCACCTCTTCTACTTCTTCAGAGGTCACAAACCCTATGACTTTCATTGACGTGCCGGGCATCGTCACTAAAGCGACTTTTGAAAATGACTTTTTCTCTCCAAGAAAAGATTGAAACGTATCTTTAATAACGGTATATAGCGTTTTAACAAACGGTATTCTTTCTAACAATCGATCAATTAAGTTAATAATTTTCCCTGTAAAAAAACGAGTGGATAACCATCCTAAGAACGTAATTAAAAGAAGAGTCGCTAAGATGCCAATCCCCGGTATATAATCCTGCTTCATATAGGGCTTCAATACGTTTCCTAAAATGCTATCTAAAAAATTAAACACTCTTACTAAAATATAAATAACAAGGATAATAGGGACAATCGTTAAGAGTCCATTAATAAAACTTTTTATAATTGCTTTCATGCAAACACCTCATTTTTTCTGACATACTGCTGTTTATTATACAATGGATTTGTTTTGCTGCGTCTCTTTATTTCTATTCGCACACGTATAAACTAACGACGTTTTATCAAAATAATAGATGGGTACATGAACATACATACTTATATATCTATTTTTGCGGAGGGATACAATTGGGACGTTTAGAATCAAAAATTGCAGTGATTACAGGATCAAGCTCTGGCATTGGAAAAGCAACTGCTGAACGCTTTGCGAAAGAAGGAGCGGTTGTTATTTGTGCTGATATTAATTTAGACGGTGTGAAAAAAGCAGCACAAGAAATTAAAGAAGCTGGCGGTGAAGCCTACGCCTACTATATCGATGTAGCTGAAGAAGAAAAAGTAAAAGAATTCACAGCAGAAATTGAAAAGAAATTTGGTAAAGTGGACATTCTTTTTAATAATGCAGGGACAGACACAGAAGGCGGCAAGCTTCACGAATATCCAGTAGAACTTTGGGATCGCTTAATGTCGGTAGATTTACGCGGAACGTTTCTTGTAAGCAAATACGTTATTCCGCTGATGTTAGAAAATGGCGGATCGATTATTAATAATTCATCCGTGTCCGGGCTGGCAGCAGACTTAGACCGTTCTGGCTATAATGCAGCGAAAGGTGCTATTACCAACTTAACAAGAACCATGGCAATTGACTACGCTCGTGAAGGTATTCGCGTTAACTCAATTGCTCCTGGAACAATCGAAACACCTCTTCTTGATGATTTATCAGGCGCTGAAGAAGGAAAAAAATTCAGAAAAGCATATGAATGGGTCGATCCGATGGGCCGTCTAGGCAAACCGGAAGAAGTAGCCGGTGCTGTATTATTTTTAGCATCTGATGACAGCTCATATGTAACAGGTGATTGCATTACTGTAGACGGCGGTCATATGGCGTACACATGGCCTGGAAAAATGCTTTACGATAAAATGTGAGAATAAAATTAGCTCTATACCATTAGGTATAGAGCTTTTCCGTTTGCATTTTTTCTTTAAAATAGACGTGACATTATGTCAAGACAGGTGTAAACTTAAAGCAAAATTCTTTGCTTCTAGGAGGAAGACATGAAAACAAAACAATTATCAGAACGTCAGCTTCTTGGCATCGCGGGGCTCGGATGGCTCTTCGATGCAATGGATGTTGGCATTTTGTCTTTTATCATTGCAGCTCTTCACGCTGAATGGGAACTTTCCCCTACTGAAATGAGCTGGATAGGCAGCGTTAACTCGATCGGAATGGCCGTTGGAGCTTTAGTGTTTGGGTTATTGGCTGATCGAATTGGACGAAAAACCGTTTTTATTGTAACTCTTGTTCTTTTTTCAGTAGCAAGCGGCCTTTCGGCTCTTACTACTACCCTGGCTGCTTTTTTAGTATTTCGATTTTTAATTGGAATGGGTTTAGGAGGAGAGCTGCCTGTTGCTTCTACACTTGTTTCTGAGACGGTGGCGCCGGAAAAACGCGGTAAAGTGGTCGTCTTATTAGAAAGTTTTTGGGCGTTCGGCTGGCTACTGGCAGCGCTTATTTCTTACTTTGTAATCCCAGCCTACGGGTGGCAGCTAGCGCTTATCCTGACGGCTATCCCAGCGTTTTATGCCATTTATTTGCGCATCAAACTGCCAGATTCTCCTCAGTTTGTGGAAGCGACAAAAGAAAAGAAACCGTCGATTGCGGACAATGTAAGAAGCGTGTGGTCTAAGCCTTATCGTCAATCTACGATTATGCTGTGGGTTCTGTGGTTTTGCGTTGTATTTTCATATTACGGCATGTTTTTGTGGCTACCTAGCGTCATGGTCATTAAAGGATTTAGCTTAATCAAAAGCTTTGAATACGTATTGATTATGACGTTAGCTCAGTTGCCCGGCTATTATACGGCTGCTTGGTTTATTGAACGCATGGGCCGAAAATTCGTATTGGTCACCTATTTGTTAGGTACGGCTGCTAGCGCATATATCTTTGGAAATGCCGAGTCACTTTGGCTCCTGCTAACAGCAGGTATGCTGTTGTCTTTCTTCAACTTAGGCGCTTGGGGAGCTTTATACGCGTATACACCTGAGCAATATCCGACGTCTATTCGAGGCACAGGAGCTGGAATGGCTGCTTCTTTTGGAAGAGTTGGAGGAATTTTAGGACCGCTGTTAGTTGGTTATATGTCAACGCAAGGTGCGTCTTTAACCGTTACGTTCTCAATCTTTTGTGTAGCTATTTTAATCGGTGTTGGTTCGGTTGTTTTTCTAGGAAAAGAAACCAAACAAAAGCAGCTCGCATAAAAAAAGACGCTCTTTTAGAGCGTCTTTTTTGTGCTTATTATTTATTTTCTACTAGCTCTTTTTCACCTGTTTCTACTTCCACGTCACGCTGAGCGAACACTTTCTTAGCTACATTTAAAGCATTTAACACGCGTGGGAAACCTGTGTATGGGATTAATTGAATGATGCTCTCCACAATTTCCTTTGGCTCTAGTCCAGCAGTTAGACCTGTATTCAAATGCAGCTCCAGCTGTGGCTCTGTACCCTGAGTAACCAGTGATGAAATGGTCACTAACGCTCGCTGCTTATTTGTTAGGCCAGGTCGTGAATAAATGTCTCCATAGGCAAATTCAATAATGTATTTTCCAACGTCAGGAGCTAGGTCTTTTAAGTCTTCTGTAATTTTTAAATGAGTTGAAATATCATCGTTACTCGTTAATGTATATTCCATTAATTTATCTAAACCTTTTTGATAACTATCTTGTGCCATGTAAAATCAACCTCCGTATTTTTTACTGACACCGCGCGGAATCACTGTTTGTTTTCTTGTATGTTTTCTACACTATCTACTTTAACGCACATTTTCTCTTTCGTAAAATACATATATTCAATACAACATATGCATTTTATCTATATAAAGCAGAATGCTGTTTATTCATATAGTGTAGAAATTGTTTAGAGGCATATGAAATATATTTATCCTTTTTTAAAATCAATGCTAGATCCCACGAAATCGAAGGGTTAATAATAGGAACGGCTTTTACGATAGCCGAATCTACTTTTGCTGCAATGGACTGTGGAAAGATAGATACACCTAAGTTTTCCGCAATCATTTCACCAATGAAATCCCATTGAGAGCTTTCGTAGGCTACGTTAGGTTCAAACCCTGCTTGTTGACATGCCTGAATAAGCCGGTCGTGAAGTGTAAAATCTTCATTAAACAAAATAAATTTCTCTTGGGCTAACTCATTAATTTCTACATGCGTTTTAGAGGCTAAAGGGTGGGAATGGTGAACATATAAAAGCATTTTTTCAGAGGTAAAAGGATTAATATCAAAAAGGTGTTCATTTACTGGAAGGACCGCCACGCCTAAGTCTAATTCTCCTTTTTCTACTGCTTTTTGAACACGGTTGGCTCCGTATTCAATAAGTTTAATTGTGATATCTGGATAGAGCTGCTGAAACCCTTTAATAATCTTTGGAAAGAACAGCACTCCAATCAATGGAGGAATCCCAATTTTAATCACTCCTTTTTTCAGATTCATCACATCATATAAATAAGTCGATAGCTCATCAATGGATGCCATGACTTTTTGTCCTTGCATATACACGACTTCCCCTGCATCCGTTAAATCAATCTGTCTTGCGGACCGATCAATTAACTCTACTTCCAATTCTTCTTCTAAGTTTTTTACCATTTTGCTTAAAGTCGGCTGTGAAATATGAAGACTTTGAGATGCTTTAGTAAAGCTTCTTAGTTTGGCAACTTCTAAAAAATAATTAAGCTGACGAATATCCATCTCTGCTCCTCCTATAGATAAAGTGAATATCTTTTATATTATTTATTCATTTTACCTATTATTTTTTAAGATATACAGTAAAAATATAAAGAAAAGATGGACACATAATAAATCAATTTTATCTAAAAAAGAACAAATGGGATAAAGGCGCTAGTATGGACCGTTTGTGACACAGCTGTTGATTTATGAGCGAGTCTTCGCCTTGCCCTCCCATCAACACCTAGAAGCTAATGAAGCCTCCGCTTACCATAACATCAAAAAAATCCGAACGATTCATCGTTCGGATTTACCTTCACCTAAAATGCTTTTGCACCGTCTTCTTTTACTAGGATTATTTAAAATGTTTTGGCTGCTTGTGCTGCTTGTTCTAGACCGCTTTCAATAATTTCTTGAGCACGATCTGGAAACTGATTGTGACCTTCAATAATAACAGAGTTCACGTCCGCAATTCCAAAGAATTGAAGTACGCTGCTGACATATTTAACGGCCATTTCGACGTCAGCTGCTGGACCTTCTGAATACACTCCGCCTCGTGCATTTAATAACATCACTTTTTTATCGCCTAGTAATCCCACCGGACCGTCTGGCGTATACTTAAACGTTTTGCCTGCTTGATTTAAATAATCAAAGTACGTATGAAGCACGGCCGGCACGGTAAAATTCCAAAGCGGAAAGGCAATAACAATTTTATCTGCTTCCACAAATTGTTCTAAGTAGTAATTAGCAGTTTCTGCTGCTTTGTTTTCCGCTGCCGTCACTTCTAGCCCTCTTGCTAATTTAAACTGACCGTTTATCATGTCGGCACCTAAATAAGGAAGTTCTTCTTGAAACAAATTTAGTTCTATTATTTCTTCATCTTGGTGCGATTGTTGATAGCTTTCTAAAAATGCATCATATAATTTCACGCTAACCGCTTCACTTGCCGATCTGTCATTTGCTTTTATAAAAAGAGTATAACTCATACTAAAACCTCCACTGATTGTTGATACTCTTATTTTATTCGCTTTTTTCGTTCGTTTCGAACGACTTTATAATGAAATGCCTTCATACTTTAGTCTGAAAAATCCTATATTAGATTTTATTAAAGAACAAAAAACAAATTGACAACGATAATCATTATCATTAAAATTGGAGAGAATTTAATTATTACTATCATTTAAAGTAAGGGGAGCTTTTTATGTGGTCGAGTTTGGCTTTGTCGCTTCGTGAAGGTTTAGAAGCGTCACTTATTATCGGAATTATTTTAGCTCATGTTACAAAAATTGGCCGAAAAGACTTAAAGTATTCCGTCTTCATTGGCGCTGCTGCTGGCCTTATTTTCAGCTTAGTATTTGGCTTTATTGGCTTTAATGAGGCGAAAGAGTTAGAAGAAGAGTCAGAAGAAATTTTTGAAGGAGTCATGATGCTTTTAGCTGCAGGTCTTATCGCTTATTTTATTCTGTGGTTGCACCGAAGCAAAGAAATGACATCTTCGGTTACATCAAAAATTTCCAGAAGCTCTTCCAAATGGGGAATAATCGTTTTAGCCTTTTTATCTGTCTTTCGTGAAGGAACAGAACTAATTATTTTTAATCTGACACAAGTGAATCAACACGCCTCTTCTATTGTATTCGGCAGTATAAGTGGCATTTTGCTGGCCATCGTTATTACATACATTCTGTTCAAAACAGCTATTAAGCTGAACCTGTGGATTATTTTTAAAGCGCTTGGTATTTTCCTTATTTTTATTGGAGGAGAGTTATGCGGTGAAGGTTTGGTTAAGCTATTCGAAGCTGGTGGAGAGCCCCTTGAGATAATTGGATTTAGTGTATTTACAGTTGCATCACTGTATCTATTCTTCCAAACGGAGTTAAAAAATTTAAAAGTAAGAAAACAAAAATCAGCATCATAATCACACAAAAGCCGCCTAATGGCGGCTTTCTTAGTTTGTAGATGAAACGGGAAGGTGAATCACAACTTCCGTTCCTTGTTCTTCTTCACTTTTAATAAAAATCTCGCCTTTATGCTGACGGACAATAGTTTGTGCAATCGATAGTCCAAGCCCCGTTCCTCCCGTAGCTCTGCTTCTAGCTTTATCGACTCGATAGAAACGTTCAAAAATATGGGCAAGATCTTCTTTTGGAATGCCAATTCCATAGTCTTTTACTTTGATAATGACATCTTCCTGCTTTTTTTCAACGGTCACTTCAATTTTATCCGTACTGTATTTAATTGCATTATCAAGCAAAATAATCAACACTTGCTTCATTTTTAGTTCATCCACTTCAATCATAATGGGCGTTTGATCATAATGAAGAACTAATTCTCTTTTGTATACCTGCTGCAGCTGCTTAACGATTTGTTCAAAAATAAGAACAAGATCTGTTTGCTTCGTATCAAGCGTTTGTTCTTTTTCCACACTTGCCAGATCAAGCAGCGTTTCAATCATTTTTTGCATTTTGGTTGCTTCCGCATAGATGGTGTCGATGGCATCCAGCGTAATTTCTTCATTTTTAATCCCTCTTCTTCTTAATAAATTAGAATAACTGCGAATAACGGTTAGAGGGGTTTTTAATTCATGAGAAGCATCGGAAACAAACTGATTTTGCTTTTCAATATTTTCTCGCAAGCGGTCAATCATATGATTAAAGGTAACGGTCATCCCCTGCAGTTCATCTCTCGTTTCCGTTTGAATGAGGACCTTTTTAGGAACACCGCTCTCTTCGATCTCTTTCATCGTTGTGACCATATTTTTAATAGGATGCATAATGACTCGTGATAACCATCTTCCTCCTAAAAGAGACAGTAAAATGGACACAAGCGAACAAAAAATCAAAATTGATAGCAAAATATCTTTACGGGTTTCAAAACCAGTCAGAAGCTCACCAATCTCAAGTGTTTCAACGACTTGATTATTGACTTTGACAGGCATGCGAATAACCAATACTTGCTTTTCTCTGATTTTGCGAAGTTTCACCTTTTTTTTCTTTGAAAATTCGGGCTTGATTTTCACCAGATGAGGATCATTTGATACCTGGTTGATAACCGTAGAATTTTCTGAGACTGTTCGGATAAATGAATGGTTGGTCAAATAAAATTTTAGTAACTCCGGCGAGAGCTCCACGGAATGATCTTGCTGACCTTTTTGAATAATCTCGCGTGCTTTTTCGAATAAAATGTCCTGTTCCATATTTACGGTAGATTTAGTAAAAGAGAAAAAAACAACGATGTTCATGATTAATAAAATAACCACTAGCCATGCTGTTGTCAGTAAATTAATCTTCGTCGTGATCTTCATGTTTCTCCTCTTTCATCATATATCCTACGCCCCGCACCGTATGAATGAGAGAAGTAGAAAAACCTTCATCTACTTTTTTTCTTAAGTGGCGAATATACACATCAATTACGTTCGTTTCTCCTTCATATTCATAGCCCCAAACGTTTGTGAGAATTCCTTCTCTCGTGACAATTTTATTTTTATTCGTAAGCAAATACACGACTAAATCATACTCTTTCGGTGTCAGCGTAATGGATTCATTGTTTCTTAGGACTTCCCTTGTTTCAAGATTAATGGTCAAATCACTTATCGTTAAGAGCTCCGCTTCAGCTTCTTTCGTTCCTGATGCTTCTACGAGCGAACGATAGCGAATACAAGAGCGAACCCGCGCTAACAGCTCTTCAATTTCAAACGGTTTCGTAACATAATCATTAGCCCCTTGATCTAAGCCCATTACCTTATCTAGCGTCGTATTTCTGGCAGTTAATAAAATAACTGGCGTAAATACTTCCGCTTTCCGAAGTCTCCTTAACACCTCAATACCGCTCAGGCTTGGAAGCATCACGTCTAGCAAAATGAGGTCATATTGAGCGGATATTGCCGTCTCTAACCCCGCTTTCCCGTCGTACTCAACATCTACTTCATAATCTTCAAATTCCAATTCAATCTTTAACACTTTCGCAATTTGCGCTTCATCTTCCACAATTAAAATTTTCTCTTTCATGTTATACACCTCTCACCACATGTCTTAAGTGAAAGAATAGCTTCTTTAGATAAAAAAACAACACCTTTTTCAAAAGATGTTTGTTTTTTTATCTAAACCCTACTTTTTCAACATACTTGTTCTTTAGCTTATCCTTATTGTTTGTAAACATGAATGTTTTACGCATGAAGACCGATCGTTTGCTTTTCACCTAAAATCCAATTGACTACTGCTAAAAGTTCTTCAGGCGTTTGTGCTTCGATTTCTTTATGATAAGCAGCAATAGCGTTATATAATGTGTTCATTTTATCAGCATCCTGCAGCACTTCCTGCAGCTGACTTTCTAACGATTGATCCGTCTTTAGTTCTTGAACTAAGTTTCGTTCTGTTAAATAGCGTAAATTTACTTCTTCTTGACCCGGTAAAGCAGAATGAACAAAAATCGGTAAATTTTTGCGAAGAGCTTCACTGACCGTGATACCACCTGGCTTTGTTACGATAGCATCCACTTGTTCATACAGTTCATTCATTTCTGTGCGTGATGAAATGTACGGAATTGGTGTAACGTGCTGTAATTCCCATCCCTTGATTTCTTCGTATAACTTTTGATTTTTGCCGCATAAGACAAAGTAATGAAAATGGCGCGCATCTTTTAAATCATTGTAGAAATCCATAATATTGCCTAAGCCGCTGCTGCCTCCGGCAATTAAAATATTTTGGTTACCATGATGCTTAACAGTTCTTGTTTTTGTTATTTCTTCATGTACCGGTATCCCTGTGACCATCATATTTTGAAGTGGAATTTCACTTTGAGCACGAAGCCCTCTTTTTACTTCTTCACTAGGAAGAAAGTGAAAGTCAATCTCTTCTTTTCCCCATAAATTATTAATAAAGAAATCCGTGTAGACATTTATAATAGGAACATCACACTTGCCTTTTGCTTTTAATTGACTGAGCAAATAAGAAGGAAATCCATGTGTACATATAATTAAATCCGGATTTTCTTCTTTAACTAAGTGCTCCATTTTTTTTGCGAATACGTGATGATACCATTTGAATGAATGAACAGGCGGTTCATAAAAGAGATGTTTGTATGCCATATTGTACGTTTCTGGAGCATAACGAATCCATTTCAAATATGTGCCTGTGACCACTTTTTCTAATAGTTCGTTTGTATAGCTTAATAAATCTATTTTTTTATAACAAATATTTGTTGTTCTTCTTTCCAATATATCCATTAACGCCTCTGCCACTTGATGATGGCCAGAAGGCATTTTTAGAAGAGGTAAAAATAAAACCTTTTTCAACTGTTTCATCTCCTATTCTAAAAGCAGTTTCTTCCTCTCCTTTTTATATCATTAAATGCCCTTAAATTTCGGATTTTAATTGATTTTTAATGTGAAATTCATCGTTTTTTTAGAGTGTCAATCTAAACTAAGAGTGAAAAGTACTGCATAAGGAGAAAACAAATGAACCTCAATTACGAAGTATTTCAATGGATTAACTCGTTTGCTGGTAAATCCAGCGCAATGGATTCTGTAATGATTATCATCACGAATAGCGTTCCTTATTTTATAATGGCTTGTTTGCTTTTGCTTTGGTTTAGCGGAAAAACAGAAAGAACAATTTATCACCGTTATACGGCTTTATACATGTTGTTTACAATTGTACTTTCTCTATGTATCAATGAAGTCATTCACCTGGTGTATTACCACCCGCGTCCGTTTGTGACTCATCACGTTCATAAACTGATTCCGCACCCGGCTAATTCATCTTTTGTTAGTGATCATTCAATTTTAGTCTTTTCTGCTGCTTGGATCATGTGGTTACGGAAAAACAAATCGAGAAGCATCATTTTTATATGGGCTGTCATTTCGGGCCTTTCGCGTATTTACGTAGGCGTTCACTATCCAGCAGATGTACTTGGAGGCATGGTGATCGCGGGAGCTATGGGATGCTTTATTATATACGTTTCAGCTAAAACAGCTCCTCTTATTCAGCGATTATTCTGGATTCACGATTTGATTATCAAGCGTATTCCGTTTCTATCTCCCTATACACATGAACAAATTAGCAAAAAAAATCATTCAGCTTAAAGAGGCTGAGACAAAAATAGTTTAGCTGAAGTGAAAAACGAACCACTAATCAAACAGTTTGATTAGTGGTTCGTTTTTTTTGTTATGGTGAACGTAGATTTTATCTGTTTCGTTCCTTCCAGCAGTTGATTGGAGGGCAAGACGAAGACTCCTGCTGGAACAGTGGAACAGGTGAGATCCCCGCAGGAGCGTAAGCGACGAGGAGGCTCAGCGGCCGCCCGCGGAAAGCGAAGCCTTGCACGGAAATCAACTGCGGTCGAGCAAGCAGTCTAGATTATATATCCAGATTGTTCGCCTTTGGATCGGATTCATTTCGTTACTTCCCAGTCTCTTTCTTTATTATTTTTAAAAAACAACGTTCACTTTCTTGACTTTCACTTTTATTTATTTTATATTAGTTGATGTATCAAACATTGATGTATCAAATATTAATCCATCAATAAATATCATAGAAAAAGGGAGCGACTTTCTTGTCACATTCATGTTCTGAAAAAGCAAATGTTCTGTATGCTCTGCAAGAAGTTAATAAACAAATTAATCAAAAGTTTGAGCATTGTACCGGTGTTAGCCAATCACGTCTTGATATTTTACATCAGCTTTATGAAACAGGTGAAATGAGTCAAAAGGCGCTTCAACAGCAAGTAAACATTGACAATGCTGCAATTACAAGACATTTAAAGCAGCTCGAAGAAAGAGATGTTGTATCACGCCGTAAAAACCCTGATGACAACCGCGTAACATTTGTAAAGCTTACGAAAAGCGGACATGAAAAAATCGGTGCATTTCGAAACGAAAAAGCTCGCTTTATTGATGAAGCATTTAAAGATTTCAGCGAAGAAGAACAGCTGCTGCTTTCCAAAATGCTCGAGCGTTTAAAAGTAAACATTTCGGCCATTGAACGGTCATAACATTTTTAACATAAAGGAGAGTTCATCATGACACAAACAAAAACACTAAACAATGATTTCCAAGATATTATTACAGGGCGCAGATCTATTCGTTATTACGATCCATCTGTCAAAATCAGCCGTGAAGAAATGAAAGAAATTTTAACAGAAGCGACGCTAGCTCCATCTTCTGTTAATGCACAGCCTTGGCGCTTTCTAGTAATTGATAGCCCTGAAGGAAAAGCAACATTAGCTCCGCTTGCTAAATTTAATCAGTCACAAGTAGAAACATCAGCAGCTGTTATTGCGATATTCGGCGATTTAAAAAGTGAAGAAAATTTAGATGAAATTTACGATAAAGCTGTTGAACTAGGCTATATGCCACAAGAAATTAGAGACATGCAAATCCCTAAAATCAAAGCGCACTACGCAGCTGCTTCTGAAGAATTAAATAAAGAAACAGTATTAATTGACGGCGGTTTAGTATCCATGCAGTTAATGCTTGCTGCACGTGCTCATGGTTATGATACAAACGCTATTGGCGGTTATGAAAAAGATCAAATTGCCGAAGCATTCGGTTTAGACAAAGAGCGCTATGCACCGGTTATGTTACTTTCAATCGGCAAAGCAGCAAATAGCGGTTACCCGTCTGTACGTTTACCAATCGAAAAAGTAGCTCAATTTAGATAATAAAAAAAGGTGCTGTGTATTCAGCACCTTTTTTTATCCTCCACTAACGGGTGGAATAAATGCGACGGTATCTCCCGTTCTAATGGCTTCTTCATCTGTTACAAACTCTTCGTTGACTGCTGTCATCGTTTGCTCCAAAGAGGAAAGCTTATACGTTTTTTGTACATATTCCTTTAATTCCTTCACTGTTATATCTTGCTTATCAACTGTTACTTGTTCCACTCCAGCCTCTTCACGTATAGCAGCAAAAAATAAGACGTTAATCATTTTCACATCTCCTTCAATGGCTTTCCTTCAGGATATTCTTTCGTTTCTAACTGATCTCCAATCCATTTTGTTCCGTCTTCCCAAAATTCTTTTTTCCAAATTGGCACAATTTGCTTAATGCGTTCAATAGCATACTCGTTTGCTTCATAAGCTGTTTTGCGATGCGGAGAAGAAACGGCAATAACTACTGCGACTTCTGTTATATCAAGTTTCCCGATTCGGTGAGTAATAGCTGTCAACGCATCGGGCCACTTTTCCTGAATTTCGTCACCAATTTGGCTAAGCATTTTCACTGCCATTGGCACATAGGCTTGATATTCAAGAGAGAGCGTCTTCTTGCCTTTTGTAAATTCTCTTACCGTTCCAATAAATGTCGTAATAGCTCCAGCGTCTCTTCTAGAAACTTTTTTAATTATTTCATCTACAGCAATTGGCTGATTTACTACTTCAAATAAGTGCTGGTTCATCTTCTTTCCCCCACTTCTTTCAATAAAAAATTAAGATAAAGTTCGTCTTCTTGTAAGTGAAACATTGGATATGCTCGCTGCACTTCTTTTTTTAGTGGAACGTGACTAATCACGCATATAATATTGGTTAGAGAGGAAAGCAGAACAAGATCTTCTTCACTTCGAATCAAGACTGCTTTTGGATAGGATTCTTTTTTATATCCTTCAACAAAAATGACATCTGGCGAGAAAAATTGATAAAAATCAATCAGCTTTTTTAGGCTCCAGTCTTTACTATCTGCCGTAAGCTGTAGGATTCCACCTCCCTCTACACCTGCCACATCGGCACCTGCTTGCTGGTGGCGATGACTGTCTTTTAGCTCACTGCTGCTATCTGGAGGTCCGCCGTGTCCATGGTGCTTAATAGAACCTACACATAGATTAAATTGTTTCGCTCTTTTAATGAGCTTTTCCACTAAAGTAGTTTTTCCGCTGTTTTGAAATCCAACTACTTGTAAAACAGTGCAACTTGCTACCAAGGCCATTCACTTCCCCGCACGTCATCTAGCAATAAGACGTCAACCAGCATTCCTTCTTTGTATCCTCTCGTTCCTCCGGGAAATATAATTAACGTATCCGCATGAGCTAAAGAAGAAACAGCACTAGATTTTGTAAAGCTTAGTGGAGAAGCAATCAGCTGTCCTTCCCTATATGAAAGCCTGCCAGATACAAATCGCATAAAAGGATTTGGCTTTAAGAAGTCTTTTCCTAACAAAGCTTTTTCTTTCCGAAGATGAGGGGTGCTTTTACCCGCATATGTACTGATGACAGGACGAGCCAGAAGTTCAAAACCGACATAGCACGCTGTAGGATTTCCCGATAGGCCAAATAAAAGCTTCTCTTCCATACGAGCAACCGTTGTGACACTGCCTGGCCTCATCGCTATTTTATTAAAAAGAACTTCGGCCTGTAATTGCTTATAAACATCTGGTAGATAATCATAGTCTCCTACTGAAACGCCGCCCGTTGTAATCAGCATGTCCACTTCTGATAGTGCAGATTTTACCGCATTGTAGCACTCACTTAAATCATCGGGCATGATACCAAAATAGTTCACTTCGCCCCCAGCTCTTTCAATTTGGGCACGAAGCATATGAGCATTGCTATTACGAATTTTGCCCCGTTCAACAGGATCACTCACTTCCACTAGTTCACTTCCAGTTGCAAGTAATCCAACTACAGGCTTTTGGAAGACAGCTACGTTATCATAGCCAAATGTGGCTAAAAGAGCAGCTACTCCCGGAGTGATATACGTTCCTTTTGAAGCTAACACGGTGCCTTTTGTTGTTTCTTCTCCTTGAAAAGAAATGTTATCTCCGCCGTTAAATGAACGCTTGATTTGAACGATCGGCTGATTGTCCTTCGTATATTCTTTTGTTACTTCAAGCATCGCAACCGCATCGCAGCCTTTGGGAATAGGAGCTCCTGTCATAATACGCACAGCCTGCATCGCGCTGACTGTATGTTCAAAAACAGAACCCGCTCCTATTTCTCCTCGAACGGCCAGTTCTACTGGATGAAGTGATGATGCTTCTTTCGTATCTTGCGACCGAACGGCAAAACCATCATATGGTGAACGATCAAAAGCAGGAATATCATGATCTGCTATTAAATCTTCAGCTAAAAATCTGCCGTGAGCTTCTTCAAGCGCAATGATTTCTTGCTTTCTGTTTTTTGCATACTGCATCACTCGTCCAACGCATTCTCCGACAGGGATAGGAGTTCGCTTTTCTCTCATTCTTTTCACTCCTTTACTCATCCTAGTAAACGATAATATAAGCTTTTCGCAAATTGAATATCATTCGTTCCATGAATAAATACACGGCCATCTTGAAAAATTACAAAGCGCTGCTCTGAAAGCTGACATGACAGAAGGTATGGATTGCGGTCCACTTTCCCCTGTTTTTTTAACCGATTTTCCAATTCATCGAAGTTGTACAAATGGCGCTGCGAAGGTCTGATTTGAACCGTCTCTCTGCCGCACAGAACTTCTGTTTTAAGCTGATTTTCATACGCTAGGTTCGGATAGGTTCGGGTCGATCCGCAAGAAAAACATTTATCACTTTTCATTTTGCCCGTCTTAAATTCAGCGTGCTGATTATTCCAGACGTCAAAGGTTAGAAATGTGTGACGCAAAGCTTCAACATCTTCGACTAAAATTTTTAATGCTTCGGCTATTTGATAGGCTGCTACGATTTGAACAGCTGGACTGATAATTCCTGCTGTCTCACACGTTGCTCCTCCCACAGGGATCTTTTTTAGTATACAGTGCAGGCAAGGCGTTACATTTGGGATAATCGTATAAGTGGTGCCATAGCTGCCGACACATGAGCCATATATCCAAGGCACGTCATGCTTATGTGACAAATCATTTAAAATAAAACGGATGTCAAAATTGTCTGTTGCATCAATGATCACATCAGCTGTTTGGACGATACTTTCTAAATTAGCAGGCTGAGCATCCATCACCAGCGCTTCGATCTTCACTTCTGTGTTTATTTGACCCAAACGATTTTTTGCTGCTACAGCTTTAGGTAGTTTGTTTTGGGCATCTTGTTCTGTATAAAGCTGCTGACGCTGTAGATTACTCCATTCTACATAATCACGATCTACAAGAGTCAATTTTCCAATTCCAGCACGCACGAGAGCTTCTGCGCTGGCGCTGCCTAGAGCCCCTGCACCCACAACTAAAACATGCTTACTTCTAATTTGCTGCTGCCCTTTGTTTCCAACAGGCTGGAAAAGCTGCTGACGTGAATAACGTTCTGTCACTCTTTTCTCTCCCTTTCTCGTTCAATCTCTGACTTCACTATCTATTCCTTCATCAAAGATATTTCTTTAAAAACATGCTATTATACACATAAAGCTAAGCTGCTTTACGGACGCTTACGTGCATAAATATACAAATATATTTTGATGGAGGTATTTAATAAATGTCCATTGCCGGCATTGTATTAGCAGGAGGAAAATCTTCTCGCTATGGTAAACCAAAAATGTTTGAAACCTATAACAAGAAATCATTTTACGAATATAGTATAGATGCATTAAAAGAAAATCACGTCACACCTATACTTGTGTCTACCAACCAAGATTTACTCCCTTATTTTCAAAGGAAGGATGTTGCATTTGCAGTTGAAAAATGCCCGTATCAAGGACCTTTGTATGCAATTCATCACGCTTTAACTGCCATCGATTGCTGCGCTGAATGGTTCTTTATTCTTTCTTGCGATATTCCTTTTATTAATGCTGAGTTTGTTCATCACATGATAACACTGACTCAAACAGACTCACCTGACATTGTTCTTCCTGTTCAGCCTGATCACATTCACCCGCTTCTAGCACTCTATCACCGTAGAACGCTTCCTCTTATTGAACAACTCGTTACACAAGGTGAAAGAAGGCTTACGCAATTATTGAATCAGACAAATGTCCTTCGCGTGCCTTTTTCAGCAGAAGATCCCACGTTTATAAATGTGAATCATCGCAGTGATTGGGAAGTATAAAGCTTTTTTGAATTATCCACCAATATGGGACATTTCCACTTTTTCAGCGCCTTGGACCTGTCTTCCGTTAGCTCGTTCGTCTGAGTAGCGATCTTTCCGATGATTCCAGATATCAGAAATAGTGTCACAAACAGTATGATCAGATGCTTCTGATCGTATCAGTTTGCGGAGGTCATATCCTTTTGACGCGAACAAACAGGTATAGAGCTTTCCTTCAGCCGATACTCTTGCGCGTGAACAAGTGGAACAGAATGAATCTGTGACAGATGAAATGATACCAATTTCCTCTTCTGTCCCGACGTATCGATACCTGGTAGCTACTTCCCCCGTATAATGAGGTGGAATTTCTTCAAGAGGCATTTCTTGTCCAACTATATCCAGAATTTGTTTCTTTGTTATAACCTCATCCATTTTCCATCCGTTTGAATTTCCAACATCCATATATTCAATAAAACGCAGCGTATGTTTTTTGTCTTTAAAATAGTGGGCCATCGGAAGAATATCCTGCTCATTCTTGCCTTTTTGAACAACCATGTTTATTTTGACTGAAATCCCCGCACGAGCTGCTGCCTCTATTCCTTCTAATACTCGTTTTACGCTTCCTCGGTTTCCATTCAGCTCTTGAAATCTCACTTCATCAAGTGAGTCTAAGCTGACGGTCACTCTTGATAATCCCGCTTTTGATAAGGCTTCTGCATGCTTCTTTAACAGTGAGCCGTTTGTTGTTATGGCAATATCATCTATACCCTCAATTTGCTTCAGACGATTGATTAGATCTGGCAAGCCTTTTCTTAGCAGCGGCTCTCCTCCCGTTATACGCACTTTTTTTACTCCTAGCGATGCGAATAATCTAGTGAGTCTCTCTAATTCATCAAACGAAAGAATGTTTTCGGCAGGTAAAAATGGATAGTCTGCCCCAAAAATTTCTTCAGGCATACAATATCGACAGCGAAAGTTACAGCGATCTGTTACGGACAAACGCAAGTCTCGTAAAGGACGCTTTAAAGTATCAACTATAGCGTATGACATCTGCCTCATCTCTCCTCTCTCTAGCTGTCAGCTTCTCCACAGCAGATTAACTCTCTTTTAAAATTCTTTCCGGGCATGTATAAATATTCAACGAATCATTTCGAATAAACCCTACCGTTGTAATTCCCAATTCTTCTGCTAGATTTAAAGCAAGTTCAGTCGGAGCAGATTTTGAAAGAACCACTTCACACCCGATCTTCGCTACTTTCAACAAAATTTCTGACGAAATACGGCCGCTGAAAACGACTACTTTATCTCTAATTGAAATATGGTGTTTTAAGCAATACCCGTATAGTTTATCTAGAGCATTATGCCTGCCAATGTCCATTCTGCTAAGCATAAAGCCATTTTTATCACAAAGAGCAGCGTTATGAACGCCACCCGTTTCTTGAAACGTAGCAGCAGATTGCTGCAGCTTATTCATCAATTGAAAACAATCCTTAATTGAAAGTTCTACCGATATATCATTCATTTTTTTAGCAGTCAGCGCATCATTTATAAAGACAAACCCTTGTCTGCTCGCCCCGCAGCAAGACGTGATATATCGTTTATTTTGAAGGTTTTGAAAATACGGGTTTAATTTATCTATTGTAACATGAACATACCCTTCTTTTTCTTGAACCCATATGTTTTTAATGTCTTTATATGCTCGAATAACCCCTTCAGATGCTAAATAGCCAATGACCATATCTTCAATGTATTGAGGGCTACATACCATCGTGACAAACTCTTCTTCGTTAATTTTCACAGTCACAGGAAACTCCGTTACAATTTTATCTTCCACGCTTTCCATTTCACCATTTTTAAATTTAAGAACTGTACGCTTCTTAACGGTCGAATTCATGTGATGTCTCCTTTTTCAAATAATGTTTTTATCAAAAACGAATACGGAAACCGCTATATTTTCTTTTATTTTCATATCTGAAAATAAATTAACCAGCTTTGCTCCGACCAATTCTTCTAGCCCTTCGGGCGGATTCGATGCATATACATCTTGGATCATTTTTGTTCGAGCTAGATGAACCATGTCACATCCTTCAGAAGTGCTTGCAATAAATGTTTCTGTCGGAGTTAAATTTCCATACAGTGTTGAGACAGCCATATTTTCAACAAAAACCGTATGTATTCTTTCCGGTCCTTTTCCAAATAAATCTTTTCGAAGCTTCCGAATAATATCATTAAATTCATGAATAGTTTTTGACATAATCAACGCTCTCCCACCGATTAAAATTAAATTGTGCATTTTATTCCTACAGTTTTTTTATCATAAATCAACACTTCAAAAAATAAAAGCCTAAAATTTTTGCAGCAAAACTTTTGAAGAGAGTTCGGTATTTAAAAAAGTTGTGCATTTAAAAACGTAGCGATATAATTATAAATAACCGAGATGGAATAATAATAATAATGAATTGTTATTACTCTATCACTTTTTCTTAACGATATAAATGGGCCGGATTGGCATATTAGTAAGACCTGCTAGTAAACTATTCCACCATGATTGCACTTCCCTTATTTAATTAGGCGTGTGTATTCATGGTGGTTTTTTGTTTTATATAAAGGAGGAAAACAAATGAGTCGTGAAACCATCACTGTTCATATAAATGGCAACGAATACAAGGCAGCTTCAGGTTCTACCATACTTGAAATTATTAACCAGCAAAGCATTGAGCACCCTCAGATTTGTTATGTTCCTGAAGTGGATCCTATTCAAACTTGTGACACATGTATCGTTGAAATGAATGGCGAGTTAGTTCGTTCTTGTTCTACAAAAGCTGAAAACGGCATGAAGATTGAATTACAATCAGCACCCGCAAAAGCGGCACAGACGGAAGCAATGGATCGTTTATTAGAGAATCATTTGCTATACTGCACCGTTTGCGACAATAACAATGGAAACTGTAAATTACATAACACAGCCGAAATGATGGAGATTGAACATCAAAAATACCCCTATACGCCAAAGGCCTCAGAGAATGAAGTCGATATGTCTCATCCGTTCTACCGTTATGACCCTAATCAATGCATTGCTTGTGGACAATGCGTAGAGGTTTGTCAAAATCTTCAAGTTAATGAAACACTCTCTATCGACTGGGAAGCGAAACGCCCCCGCGTTCTCTGGGATGACGGTGTAGCAATCAATGAATCTTCTTGTGTGAGCTGCGGTCAATGTGTAACCGTATGCCCTTGTAATGCATTAATGGAAAAATCCATGCTTGGAGAAGCTGGATTTATGACTGGACTTCCAAAAGACGTTTTAAATCCAATGATTGATTTAGTTAAAGAAGTAGAACCTGGATACAGCGGAATTTTTGCTGTTTCAGAAGTAGAAGCAGCTATGCGTGAAACACGCACGAAAAAAACAAAAACGGTCTGTACATTTTGTGGAGTGGGATGTTCATTTGAAGTTTGGACAAAAGGCCGTGAAATCCTTAAAGTTCAGCCTAGCTCTGATGCTCCTGCAAATGCTATTTCAACCTGTGTGAAAGGAAAATTCGGCTGGGATTTTGTAAACTCTGAAAAACGTATTACTAAGCCTTTAATCCGAAAAAATGGCGCATTTGTAGAGTCGTCATGGGAAGAAGCCTTGGACTTAGTAGCAAGCAGGTTAAGCTCTATCAATCAGCAGTATGGACATGGATCAGTTGGTTTTATCTCTTCTTCTAAGATTACAAACGAAGAAAACTATGTTATTCAAAAGCTGGCTCGCCAAATGTTCGAAACAAATGACGTAGACAACTGCTCTCGCTACTGTCAGTCTCCTGCAACTGATGGATTATTCCGAACAGTGGGAATGGGAGGCGATGCCGGCACGATAAAAGACATCGCAAAAGCTGGACTGGTTATCATCGTTGGAGCTAACCCTGCTGAAGGTCACCCTGTATTAGCAACTCGTATCAAACGCGCGCATAAGCTTCATGACCAAAAACTAATCGTCGCGGATTTGCGCAAAAACGAAATGGCTGAACGCTCTGACATTTTTATCAGTCCAAAACAAGGTACGGACCAAGTATGGCTAATGGCTGTAACAAAATACATGATTGACCAAGGATGGCACGATGAAAAATTCATCCAAGAAAACGTCAACTATTTTGAAGACTTTAACTCTTTGCTTGAAAAGTACACGCTTGAATATGCTGAACAAATCACGGGTATTCCAGCAGCAACGCTCATTCAAATAGCTGAAATGATTCGAGACGCCGATGGAACCTGTGTGCTGTGG
Organism: Priestia sp. FW507-14D1A; assembly: GCF_058781295.1. Classification (NCBI taxonomy): domain Bacteria; kingdom Bacillati; phylum Bacillota; class Bacilli; order Caryophanales; family Bacillaceae; genus Priestia; species Priestia sp. FW507-14D1A. The sequence goes on along the minus strand of NZ_JBYSWQ010000004.1, from coordinate 264,144 downwards.
GGCATGGGCGTAACGCAAAATACGGGAGGCTCTGATACATCAGCGGCTATCTCAAACCTGTTGCTTGCTACTGGAAACTATCGACGCCCTGGAGCAGGCGCTTATCCACTCCGAGGCCACAATAACGTCCAAGGAGCATGTGATATGGGAACTCTTCCAGCTTGGCTTCCAGGCTATCAGCACGTCACAGACTCAGTCGCCCGAGCGAAATTTGAAAAAGCATACGGTGTAAAAATTAAAGACAAGCCAGGGCTTGATAATATTCAAATGCTGCATTCAATTGATGAAGGAAAAATGAAGGCCATGTACCTTGTCGGAGAAGATATGGCTCTTGTTGATTCAAATGCTAACCACGTACACGAAATATTATCAAATTTAGATTTTTTTGTCGTCCAAGACATTTTCCTTTCGAGAACGGCTCAATATGCTGATGTTGTACTCCCTGCTGTTCCTTCTCTTGAAAAAGACGGAACGTTTACCAATACGGAGCGACGTGTCCAAAGATTGTATCAAGCATTACCAACGCTCGGTGATTCAAAGCCGGATTGGTGGATTGTTCAAGAGATTGCCAACCGCTTAGGTGCGAACTGGACGTATACACATCCTGGTGATATCTTTGCAGAAATGGCTAGTCTATCACCCCTATTCAGCCAAGCCAGCTACGAAAACCTTGAAGGCTGGAATAGCTTCTTATGGGGGAGCTTAGAGGGAAAAAGCACGCCGTTACTTTACGTCGATGGGTTTAATTTCCCAGATAAAAAAGCGCGCTTTGCTTTATCACATTGGGTACTTCCTGCCGAATTCCCAGAAGAATATGATCTACACATTAATAATGGAAGAATGTTAGAACATTTTCACGAAGGGAATATGACTAATAAATCGAGCGGCATCCAATCAAAAGTACCAGAAGTATTTGTAGAAATTTCACCTCAGCTTGCCAAGGAGCGTGAAATTGAAGAAGGTTCGCTTGTCAGATTAATCTCACCGTTTGGAGCAGTAAAAGTACAGGCATTAATTACAGAGCGAGTAAAAGCAAATGAACTGTACCTTCCAATGCACTCTGTTCATAAAGATTCGGCTATTAACTTCTTGACGGGACCTGCAGTAGACCAACGAACAAATACGCCGGCTTACAAACAAACAAAAGTACGGATGGAAGTATTAAGTAAAGGTGGCGAAACGCCTTTACCGCCTACAAATCCGCGTAATAAAAAACGTCATCCTCAAAATGGGGTCGAGGTTCAGCGTAAATGGAACCGTCCTGGCTACGTCCATTTAACAAGTAAATAGGAGGAGAAAAGATGGCACAACCTATTACAGAAATTAAGAAACCTCTTCTAAGCGAGGAAGAAGAAAAACAACAAAAATTAGAAGATTTAACTTCTCTGCTGGCAGATAATGAAGAAGCGTTGAACCGTATTCTCGGTATTGTTGGCGAACTTAACGACATGGGTGTTCTTGAAGCTGCTGATTCAATGATTCAAGCAAAAGAAAAAATCTCAAAAATTGCGCTTCATCAAATTTCCAGAGAGCCGGTAACCAATTTAATTAATACTCTTATGGGTGCAAGCAGCGGTTTGATGAAGGCAGATCCAGAAGTAACCGCTAAACTTGTAAATAGCGCAACGGCTGGTATGAACGAAGCGAATGAATATGTAAAAACAGGAAAAAAAGTAAGTGCATTAGCTCTTATAAAAGCGCTAAACGATCCAGATGTCAATCGTGCAATTGGATTTGGGCTTCACTTTTTAAAAGGAATGGGCAAAGCGTTGGAAGAATAAATGAAGCAGCGACTTGAAAGTTTTCCCCTTTCAAGTCGCTGTTTTCTTTTTAGGAAGTCAAATTTTAAATGAACGTGATATAGTTATACTAAATTGCTTTACTACAACTAATTGAGGTGACACGATGCAACAATACTTTAAACCCTTATTCGCACTATTATTTTTAATTATGTTTACTGCTGCTTGTTCGAACGAAACAAATACAGATCAATCCGCAGCTCAGCACAAAAACATCAGCTTAACGATATCCGCTGCGGCCAGCTTAAAAGATGCGCTCACTGATCTTCAAAAGCAATATGAAAAAAAGCATCCAAATATAGACTTAAAATTTAATTTTGGAGCTTCAGGCTCGCTGCAGCAGCAAATTACAAACGGCGCACCTGTTGATTTATTTTTTTCAGCCGCGGAAGACAAGTTTGATGCACTAGTAAAAGCAGGAGCTATTTCCAAGGAAAATGGTACTGACTTGGTTGGCAATGACCTTGTGCTTATCGTCCCAAAGAATAATCCGTCTGCTATCACAAACTTTGAAGATCTATCAAAGCCGACTGTTCAAAAAATTGCACTTGGAATACCAGAATCCGTTCCTGCCGGACAGTATGCGAAGGAGACTTTTGAACACATGAACCTCTGGAAAGACATTGAGCCAAAAACCGTCTATGCGAAAGACGTACGCCAGGTGCTTTCCTATGTGGAGACAGGAAACGTTGAAGCTGGGGTGGTTTATAAAACCGATGCCTTGATTTCAAAAAAGGTGAAGATTGTCGCTACTGCAGAGAATAGCACTCACAAACCAATTGTATATCCTGTAGGCGTTATTAAGGATTCGAAACATCCACAAGAAGCGAAAGCTTTTTATCAATTTTTACAAAGTAAGACGGCTCTTGACACTTTAAAGAAATACGGTTTCACTGCAAATTGAGGCCGCTATGATTCAAGAATTTTTATCTCCTCTTCAGCTATCCCTTAAAATTGCATTAGTAGCAGGATTTGTCGTTATTATTTTAGGCACTGTTATAGGAAAACTGTTATCCAGGAAACACTTTAAGGGAAAAGTGATGATTGAAACGGCGTTAATGCTCCCGTTGGTGCTCCCTCCGTCCGTTGTTGGATTTTTATTGATTGTCATATTCGGGAAACACAGCCTGCTTGGCCGGACAATTGAATGGGTCTTTCAACAACCTGTTATTTTCACATGGTGGGCGGCTGTTATTGCATCCGTTGTCGTTGCGTTTCCGCTTATGTATCAATCTGCCAAAACAGGCTTTCAAGGCGTAGATTACGAAATTGAAGACGCAGCTCGAGTAGATGGTGCAAGCGAATGGAAAGTCTTTTTCTTTATTTCCATCCCTTTAGCTTCTAAAGCCATCGTAACAGGAGGAGTGCTAAGTCTGGCAAGAGCACTCGGAGAGTTTGGAGCCACTTTGATGTTTGCTGGTAATATTCCAGGTGAAACACAAACTGTTCCTACCGCTATCTACGTAGCGATTGACTCTGGAAACATGAATCTCGCTTGGCTATGGGTTATTTCAATCGTCTTTCTTTCCTTTCTTATGCTGCTTTTTGTTCAGCTTAAACAAAAGTAAAAGGATGTCTCTTACACAAAGAGACATCCTTTTTACATACATCATAAATTAAAAAGGAGCTAATCAAATGAAGAACATACATTTGATTAGCTCCTGTTATAAGTAAGGTAAGCCACCATACAATATGTATTGGTGGAGACGGTGGGAGTCGAACCCACGTCCAGAAATATCGCCACTTAAGCGTCTACGAGTGTAGTTGGCATATTGATCATTCGCGAGCTGTTCTGCCTACCAACAGGCGTCCCAGTCGCTAGTCTGATTATTCTCTTCCTTCGTCCTCAGACGGCGAACTCCGGCGTAGCCCACTTAAAGTGAGTCCCTTACCCTACCACATGGGCGATGGAGGGAGGAACCGCTAAGCTACTATTATGCAGCTAAAGCGAAGTTATTGTTAGATTTGCCAGTTATTATTGGCGTTGATGTTTTAACGAGGCCATCTCCTCGACTCGCAACCTAAGCTCGAACTACCCCTGTCGAATCCGTAACGTCCCCATATAAAAGGGAGTCGGAATGTGTAAGAAAAAATCTTACATCAGATAGCGACTTCAGTGTGCAAAATGAAATCTAACTGATAACAATACTTATTATATCACAAAATGAGCATTTTGCAATTGTAAGATTTTGTAATGTTACATCTTTTGACGATCACGAAATGCTCGTTCGATATCGCGCTTCGCTTCTTTTCGCTTCAAGTCTTCACGCTTGTCATATTTCTTTTTACCCTTACCAAGCCCTAGTAAAACCTTTGCGTATCCATTTTTTAAATACACTTTTAAAGGAACTAATGAATAACCCGTTTCTTTTGAATAGCCAATTAGCTTGCTGATTTCACGCTTATGCAGCAATAACTTTCGTGTACGCAACGGCTCATGATTGTATCGATTTCCTTGTTCGTAAGGACTAACGTGCATATTGTGTAGAAATACTTCTCCGTTTTGCACACGAGCAAAAGAGTCCTTTAAATTTACACGCCCATTACGAATTGATTTGATTTCCGTTCCTTGTAGAACAATACCCGTCTCATATGTTTCTTCAATAAAAAAGTCGTGGCGGGCTTTTTTGTTTTGTGCAATTAATTTCCCTTCACCTTTTGGCATAAAACGTTCCTTCCCTTCAGCCGTACTTACGTATATGTATGATATTATGTATCATTTTACTGTATGGAAATCTAAACAACAACTAAAACGTTTAATGGAGCTGTTTTGAAGCAGAAGGAATACCCTTCTGCTTCACTGCTGTCGATTTCGATTATTTGCGCTTTTTCTTTTTGCGCTTAACGTTTGGGGCACCCTCGAAGAATCTCTTTTTCTTTTTCTTCTTTGGCTTTTGAGTAGACCACTCTTCATTTTTGCTTCGGCTGCCCTCGCGACCTTTTCCTTTATCATCTTTGCGTGACTTTTGTTTTGCTTTAATCACTTTAGGACGGTCTTTAGATAAGCGTTTGCGACTTTCTTTCATTCCTACAATAATAAAATCAACTGAACGCTCGTCTTTATTCACATCGGCAACTTTCACTTCAATTTCGTCTCCAATTCGGAAGACATTGCCCGTTTTCTCTCCAATCATTGCATAGTGACGCTCGTCATAACGATAATAGTCATCTGTTAAGTCACTGACATGAACTAAACCTTCAATCGTATTTTCTAGCTCCACGAACATTCCAAAGTTAGTAACAGAGCTAATAATACCATTAAATACTTCCCCAACTTTATCAGCCATAAACTCAGCTTTTTTCATATCGTCCGTTTCTCGCTCAGCGTCAACTGAACGACGTTCCATATTAGAAGAATGCTCAGCAACATCAGGCAGAAGTTCGCGCCATTTTTCTTGCGTTTGCTGATCTGTTTTTCCTTCAATTAAATACGTGCGAATGAGACGATGAACGATTAAATCCGGATAACGACGGATTGGAGACGTAAAATGTGTATAGAACTCAGCTGATAAACCAAAGTGGCCTAAACTTTCTGCTTCATATTTCGCTTGTTTCATCGAACGAAGCATAACAGTTGAAATAACCATCTCTTCAGGCGTACCTTTTACTTCTTCTAAAATATCCTGTAGCGCACGCGGATGAATATCGTTTCCTGTTCCTTTCACCGTGTAACCAAAGTTTGTAATGAACTCTAAGAAACGAGTAAGCTTCTCTGCATCTGGATCTTCATGAATACGATAAATGAACGGTACGTTCATCCAATGAAAATGTTCTGCTACTGTTTCATTCGCCGCTAGCATAAATTCTTCGATTAGCTTTTCAGCAACCGAACGTTCACGCAAAATAACATCGTGGGGATGGCCATCATCGTCTACTAATACTTTTGCTTCTTTGAAATCAAAATCAATGGCACCGCGATCCATTCTCTTTTTACGAAGAATAGCTGCTAGCTTTTCCATACGCTCAAACATCGGAACGATTGGCTCGTAGCGTTCTAACACTTCTTCGTCTTTATCCACTAAGATTTTGTTAACGTCTGAATACGTCATTCGTTCTGTCGTTTTGATGACACTTTCAAAAATCTCATGTTTTACTACTTCACCCTGTGGATCGATTTCCATCTCACAAGAAAGCGTAAAACGGTTAACTTTTGGATTTAATGAGCAAATTCCATTAGATAAACGGTGAGGAATCATCGGAATAACTCGGTCTACTAAATAGACGCTTGTTCCGCGCTCCGCTGCTTCTACATCAATCGGAGAACCTTCTTTAACGTAGTGACTTACATCTGCAATATGGACGCCTAATTTGTAGTTTCCATTTTCAAGCTCTGTAACCGTTACGGCGTCATCCAAATCTTTTGCATCTGCTCCGTCAATGGTTACAATAACTTGATCACGAAGATCGCGGCGGTTGCCGATATCTTTTTCGTCAATCGTTTCAGGTGTATCAATTGCTTGTGTTAAAGCATCAGCAGGAAATTCTTGAGGAAGACCGTGCTTATGGATCACAGAAATGATATCGATCCCCGGATCGTTTTTATGTCCAAGAATTTGAACAACTTTTCCTTCTGCGTTCATGCGGCCTTCCGGATAGGTTGTCAGTTCTACTACTACTTTATGGCCTTCAACGGCACCGTTTCTTGCTGCTTTGGGAATAAAGATATCACCTGCAATTTTTTTGTCATCCGCAATCACAAAGCCAAAATTTTTGCTTTGCGTATACGTACCTACAATTTGCTGGGTACCTCGTTCTAAGATTTTTACAATGGTTCCTTCACGACGAGCACCTGATGATTCTGATGACACTCTTGCAAGCACAATATCTCCGTGCATAGCATTGTTTGTTTCAGTAGGGGGAATAAATACATCACCCGCATCTTTTTCTTCAGGAACTACGAACGCAAACCCTTTTGCATGTCCGCTTACTTTCCCTTTAACAAAATTCATTTGTTCCGGCAGCCCGTAGCGATCGTTTCTTGCCCGGATAATTAAACCCTTCTCTTCCATAATAACAAGTGCCTTCACAAACTCTTTGAATGACTCTGCATCCTCAGTATTAAATTCTTTTGCAAGCTCTTGGACAGTCAAAGGTTTGTAATTATCCCTTTTCATAAAATCCAATATTTCATTTATATAGGGCTGATTTTCTTCTTTCACATCATGTCCCTCCTTTTTCTTTATTCGTATTATCTCTATCACCAATCAAGTGATTCCAAAAATGCATATACATCCTCGTGAAGCTGATCACGCTCTTTATCAAAGGTAATGGTATGACCAGATTCTTCGTACCATTTTATATCTTTTGTAGGAGACTCGACGCTATTATAAATAATATTAGCGCTGTCTGTATTAATCATATGATCATGACGACCTTGTACAACAAATGTCGGTGCATAAATCATATCAACTGAATTTCGCACTTCAGCGATTAATTCCTGTAAAGACTTTAATGTGTTCATTGGTGTTTGCTTGAACTCTTCCATTTCTTGTTCAATCTGTTCAGACGATTTACCTTCACGCTTTTTATATTCGCGTGCATACGCTAAAACACCTTCATACATGACTTCTTCACTCTTTATATACATAGGGGCGCACATAGGCACAATACCCTTTATAGGTACAGTGTAACCTAATTTCAGTGAAAATACGCCACCTAGTGAAAGACCTACAGCGGCAATACTTTCATGACCTTTGCTTTTCAAAAACTCATAGCCGTCCATGACATCTTTCCACCAATCTTTTGGACCAGTATGAACAAGTTCTTCAGGGGCTACGCCATGTCCTTTGTAATGAGGTGCGTGGCATGTGTATCCTTTTTTCTCTAAAAAACGACCTAACATACGAACATCAGCAGAATTTCCGGTAAAACCATGAAGTAATAAAACAGCTTTTTCGCCGCCTTCAAATGTAAATGGCTTTGGTTGTGCAATTTTCATATATCATTTAACTCCTTTTAGTTATAATATCTGCAGTCCTAATAGAAAAAAACATGTATTTATGTGACGGTCATCACATAACAAGAGATGTGGCCGTCGACTTTTACGCTTTTATACTATATTTAGTACTTTTTTCTAAAGGTATATTATATCATTACTTAAAAATGAAATTAAAGTATTCAACACGCCCATTAAAAAACCACCTAATACATAAGTTGGTATACACCAAGTACATATGCATTAGGTGGCAGTCTATCCAGTAACATATTAAAGTTTGAAATAAGATACAGCAAGTGTTAACACAAAGAATAAGATAGATAACACTACTGTCAAACGGTGTAAAACTAAGTCAATTCCACGTGCTTTTTGTTTCCCAAATAACGTTTCAGCTCCACCGGAAATAGCTCCAGATAATCCAGTAGTTTTACTTGATTGTAAAACGACCACAACAATCAAAGCAATTGAAACAATCACTAGCAAAGTAATCAGCAATGTATGCACTAAGACACACCTCCTACACCAAGTAATAATCAATCAGCGGGGTTTCTTCATCCCTTCTGATTGGCATTACCGGGGATAAAGTACGCGCACTACGCTAAGGTTAATTTATCATAAAAAACCCTCTCGTACAAGTAATGGCAGTGAAATACACCGGATTTTAACGTAAAAAAACGGATGACAATCGTCATCCGTTTTTTATACTTTCAACTTATTTTTTTAAGTTGTAGAAAGATTTAGCGCCATCGTATACAGCTAAAACACCTAGCTCGTCTTCGATGCGTAGTAATTGGTTGTATTTCGCAATACGATCTGTACGGCTCATAGAACCAGTTTTGATTTGACCAGCGTTTGTTGCAACAGCGATATCAGCGATTGTTGCATCTTCAGTTTCACCAGAACGGTGAGAAACTACTGCTGTGTAACCAGCACGTTTAGCCATTTCGATAGCTTCGAACGTTTCAGTTAATGTACCGATTTGGTTAACTTTGATAAGGATAGAGTTACCTACGCCTTGTTCGATACCTTGAGCAAGTTTTTTCGTGTTTGTTACGAATAGATCGTCACCAACAAGCTGTACTTTTCCGCCAATGCGCTCAGTTAATAGCTTGTGACCATCCCAGTCATTTTCGTCTAAACCGTCTTCGATTGAAACGATTGGGAATTCGTTAACTAACTGCTCGTAGAAATCTACCATTTCAGCAGAAGTTACGCCTGTACGGCCTTCGCCTGCTAAATCATATTTACCAGTTTCTTTGTTGAAGAACTCAGAAGAAGCTACGTCCATACCTAATTGGATGTCTTTACCAGCTTCGTAACCAGCTTTTGTGATTGCTTCTACGATTACTTCTAATGCTTCACGGTTAGAACCTAAGTTAGGAGCGAAACCACCTTCGTCACCTACAGCTGTGTTTAAACCTTTAGCAGATAAAACAGATTTTAACGCGTGGAATACTTCAGCACCCATACGGATTGCTTCTTTGAATGTAGGAGCTCCTACAGGTAAGATCATGAATTCTTGGAAGTCAACGTTGTTATCAGCATGAGAACCACCGTTGATGATGTTCATCATTGGAGTTGGTAATTGCTTAGCGTTGAATCCACCAAGGTAACGGTATAATGGAAGACCTACGAAATCAGCTGCTGCGTGAGCTACTGCCATAGATACACCAAGAATAGCGTTGGCACCTAATTTACCTTTGTTTTCCGTACCATCTAGCTCAATCATAAGGCGGTCGATACCGATTTGATCAGTTACGTCCATACCTACTAATTCAGGAGCGATAATTTCGTTTACGTTTTCTACTGCTTTTAATACACCTTTACCTAGGTAGCGAGATTTGTCACCATCGCGTAATTCTACTGCTTCGTATTCACCAGTAGAAGCACCACTTGGTACTAAAGCGCGTCCGAAAGCGCCTGATTCAGTATATACTTCAACTTCAACTGTTGGGTTACCGCGAGAATCTAATACTTCGCGTGCATAAATGTCAAGAATTGCTGGCATTTTAAAACTCTCCTTTATAATTAATTATTTAATTAATGTTTTACCTGTCATTTCTTTTGGCTGTGCTACATCTAGAAGAGTAAGCATCGTAGGAGCTAGATCTCCTAGAATACCGTCTTCACGAAGCTCTAAGCCTTGTTTGGTTACGATTACTGGAACAGGATTCGTTGTATGAGCCGTCATTGGATTACCTTCAAGCGTAATCACTTCATCAGCATTACCATGGTCTGCTGTGATGATTGCTGTACCGCCTTTAGCTAAAATTGCATCTACGATTTTGCCTAAGCACTCATCTACTGTTTCAATCGCTTTTACCGTTGGTTCTAACATACCTGAATGGCCAACCATATCAGGATTTGCAAAGTTTAATAAAATAGCGTCTTGCTTATCGCCTTCGATTTCTGCAAGCAACGCGTCCGTCACTTCATAAGCACTCATCTCAGGTTTCAAGTCATATGTTGCTACTTTTGGTGAATCGATTAAGATACGTGTTTCACCAGGAAACTCTGCTTCACGTCCACCGCTCATAAAGAACGTTACGTGAGGATATTTTTCTGTTTCGGCAATACGAAGCTGCTTTAAGTTATTTTGAGATAATACTTCACCAAGCGTGTTATCTAAGTTATTTGGCTTAAAGGCTACATATCCGTCAACTGTTTCGCTGAAGTGAGTTAAACATACAAAATGTAAGTTTTTCGGATGTTTTTCACCGCGATCAAATGAACGGAAATCTTCGTTTGCGAACGTATTTGAAATTTGAATTGCGCGATCTGGACGGAAGTTGTAGAAAATAACTGCATCTTCGTCTTGAATTGTCGCAACTGGCGATCCGTCTTCTTTTGTAATAACAGAAGGTAAAACGAATTCGTCATAGATTCCATTTTCATACGAATCTTTTACGCACTCTTCAGCGCTTGTATATGATGGACCTTCGCCGTAAACCATTGCGCGGTATGATTTCTCTACACGCTCCCAGCGTTTGTCGCGGTCCATTGAGTAGTAACGTCCTGAAAGTGTTGCAATTTCACCAACGCCGTACTCTTCAATTTTTTCATTAAGTTCTTTTAAATACGTTTCAGCAGATTGAGGTGCTACGTCACGACCATCTAAGAAGCCATGAATGTAGACTTTTTCTAAGCCTTCACTCTTAGCTAGACGCAATAATGCATATAGATGTTCGATATGACTGTGTACACCGCCATCAGATAAAAGCCCGAAAAGATGAAGGTTTGTACCCTTTTCTTTTGCGTGCTTTACAGCTGCTAGAAGCGTTTCGTTTTGTTCAAACTCGCCTTCACGAATTGCTAAGTTTACACGAGTTAAGCTTTGGTACACAATTCGGCCTGCGCCGATGTTTAAGTGACCTACTTCAGAGTTACCCATTTGGCCTTCTGGTAAGCCTACAGCTTCTCCAGACGCCTGAAGTGTAGCATGAGGATACTCGTTCCAGAAACGGTCGAAGTTTGGTTTTTTTGCATGTGTTACCGCATTACCTTTATCTTCATCGCGTAATGCAAAACCATCTAAGATGATTAATGCTACTGGCTTTTTACTCATTACTTACCAGCCTCCAAAAGCTGTAAGAAAGAATCTGCTTCTAAGCTTGCTCCACCTACTAAAGCTCCGTCAATGTCTGATTGAGACATATATTCTTTGATATTAGCAGGTTTTACGCTACCGCCGTATTGAATACGTACAGCATCTGCAACATCTTGAGAGAATTGTTCTGCAACAACGCTACGGATGTATGCACAAACTTCGTTTGCACCTTCAGCAGTTGAAGATTTACCTGTACCGATTGCCCAGATTGGCTCATATGCGATAACCGTTTGTTTTACTTGCTCATCAGTTAGACCAGCTAATGCTTTTTGTACTTGATTAGCTACAACTGTTTTTGTTTGATCTTGTTCGTACTCTTCGTTTGTTTCACCGCAGCAAACGATTGGTGTTAAACCGTGTTTGAATGCAGCAATTGTTTTTTGGTTTACTGTTTCGTCCGTTTCAGCAAACATTTCACGACGCTCAGAGTGTCCTAAAATGACATAGTTCACACCTAAGTCTGCTAAAGCAACAGGGCTCACTTCTCCAGTGAACGCACCGTTTTCTTCAAAGTGCATGTTTTGTGCACCAATTTTTAAGTCTGTGCCTTTAGTCGCTTCTACTAAACGATCTAAAAATAGTGCAGGTGCACATACTACTGATTCTACGCTTTCAGGAGATGGTACTGCTCCTTTTACTTCTTCAACAAAGCTAGTTGCTTCAGAAAGTACTTTGTTCATTTTCCAGTTTCCTGCAATAATTGGTTTACGCATGTATAACACCGTCCTTTGTTTATTGTGGGTTTTCCCTTCACGCGTTAGATGTCCAAGAGGGTGCTGTTAAAAGTGATTCGGTCCCTTTTATCTCTTGGTCATCCATCTTCGCTGCTTGATAATTTTTTATATTATCAGTCGTCAGGTCGGTCCTCCGTCTTACTGAAACATAAACTTACTTATCGTTTAATGCAACTACGCCTGGAAGTTCTTTACCTTCCATAAACTCTAGTGACGCACCGCCACCTGTAGAAATATGGCTCATTTTATCAGCTAAGTTGAATTTTTCAACAGCTGCTGCAGAGTCTCCTCCGCCGATTACTGAATATGTGTCAGTTGCTTCTGCTAAAGCTTCTGCTACTGCTTTTGTTCCGTTAGCAAATGCATCTAATTCAAATACACCCATTGGTCCATTCCAAATAACTAACTTAGAGTTTTTGATTACGTCAGCATAGATTTCACGCGTTTTCGGTCCTGCGTCTAAGCCTTCCCAATCGCTTGGAATATCTTCAATTGATACAACTTGAATATTAGCATCATTTGAGAAGTCATCTGCTACTACCACGTCCACTGGCATGTAGAAGTTTACTCCGTTTTTCTTAGCTTTTTCCATGAAAGATTTTGCAAGTTCAATCTTGTCTTCTTCAAGAAGTGATTTACCTACTTCATGGCCTAGTGCCTTAATAAATGTGTAAGAAAGTCCTCCACCGATGATTAAGTTATCTACTTTATCAAGCAAGTGGTCAATTACACCGATTTTGTCTTTAACTTTTGCTCCACCAACGATTGCAGTAAATGGACGTTCTGGGTTTGATAATGCTTTTGAAAGCACATCAAGCTCTTTTTCCATTAAGAAACCTGCTACTGCTGGAATATGTTGTGCAATTCCTTCTGTTGAAGCATGCGCACGGTGAGCTGCACCGAATGCATCGTTTACGTACACGTCTGCTAATTCAGCAAATGCTTTTGCTAATTCAGGATCGTTTTTCTCTTCACCTGGGTAAAAACGTACGTTTTCAAGTACTAAAACATCGCCTTCGCTCATGCCGTCGATTGTTTTCTTTACTTCTTCACCAAAAGCTTCGTCAGCTTTTGCAACGTCTTTACCAAGAAGAGCTTGTAAACGTTCTGCAACAGCATTTAGACGTAACTCTTCAACAACTTCGCCTTTTGGACGTCCAAGATGGCTAGCTAAAATTACTTTTGCACCTTGTTCTACTAAATATTGAATAGTAGGGATAGCTGCACGAATACGAGTTTCGTCTGTTACTTTTCCGTCTTTCATTGGTACGTTAAAGTCTACGCGACAAAATACTCGCTTTCCTTTTACATCGATGTCTTTCAACGTTTTTTTGTTCATCGTTAAAAGGCCTCCTTAAGTATTTATGGTACTAAGCAAGTAGGCTTCTATGTAATCATCAATCCACAAACCACCGTAGATTTCATTTTATATATTGGCGCCTTTCTATATAAAGTGAAACTCCAGTTAGCTGCTTATGACGCTTTTTCATGTAGAAGCCAATACATAAATCAAGGAAGAGGGGGTATGCCCCTCTCTTCCTTAGCAAGTCTTATTATAGTCGTTCTATTTTCAGATATCCAATAAAAAAGGAAAGTCTAGTCGATTTCTGTCTTATTGAATAAAATAGAAGCGAATTTTAAGTTATTCTTATAGTCCTTTAGCAGCGATGTATTGAGCAAGGTCTACTACACGGTTAGAATATCCGCTCTCGTTATCGTACCAAGAGATAACTTTAACCATGTTACCTTCCATTACCATTGTAGATAATGCATCGATTGTAGAAGAGTTGATGTTACCATTGTAGTCACCAGATACTAGTGGCTCTTCGCTGTAACCAAGGATGCCTTTAAGATCGCCTTCAGCAGCTTCTTTAAGAGCGTTGTTTACATCTTCAACCGTTACTTCTTTGTCAAGTTCAGCAACTAAGTCTACTAAAGAAACGTTTGGAGTTGGAACACGCATAGCTCCACCGTTTAATTTACCTTTTAATTCAGGTAATACTAGAGATACAGCTTTAGCAGCACCAGTTGAAGTTGGGATGATGTTTTCAGCAGCTGCACGAGCACGACGGTAATCTTTGTGTGGTAAGTCTAAGATTTGTTGGTCGTTTGTGTAAGAGTGAACTGTTGTCATCATTCCGCGTTTAAGACCGAACTTGTCATTTAACACTTTAGCAAATGGCGCTAAGCAGTTAGTTGTACAAGAAGCGTTTGAAATTACGTTGTGGTTAGCCGCATCGTATTTGTCTTCGTTAACACCCATTACGATTGTGATATCTTCGTCAGATGCTGGAGCAGAGATGATTACTTTTTTAGCTCCTGCTTCTAAGTGTTTCGCAGCGTCAGCGCGTTTTGTGAAGAATCCAGTAGATTCAACAACGATTTCTACGCCTTGTTTGCCCCAAGATAATTGAGCTGGGTCACGTTCAGCAGAGATTTCGATTGTTTTACCGTTTACTACTAAGTTGCTACCATCTACTACTACTTCTGCATCTAATTTTCCGTGTACAGAATCATATTTTAAAAGGTGAGCAAGCATGTTAGCATCTGTTAAGTCGTTGATTGCTACTACTTCAACGTTATCATTTTTTAAAGCTGCGCGGAATACATTACGGCCGATACGACCAAATCCGTTAATACCAATTTTTACTGCCATGGGTATTTCCTCCTTGAATGTAAAAAGTATTTTTTATATGAGGGATTAATTAAAATCCCTTACTAACTCTTTTGCGGCGCCTTCATCTGTAATGAGAATCGAATCATGCGCTTGTTGCATAAACGCTTTAATTGCCTTTGCTTTTGATGAACCTCCTGCAACAGCAATAACACATTTATTGTTCTTTAAATCATCGAGTTGTATGCCAACTGTTTTAACTTTATGAACAACTTCGCCTTGATGATTAAAATAGTATCCAAATGCCTCACCTACAGCATGTCCATTTTTCACTTTTTCTAAGTCTGCTTGTGGTGTTTTACGGCGTTCTGCCATTGTCATAGCGTCTCCTATTCCGTGAACAACCATACCAGCGGACTTAATTAAATGAAGCATGTCTTTAATAGATGGTTCACCGATAATGGATCGGTATGCTTCATCACTAAGCTGATCTGGAACATGAAGCAAGCGATAGTGACTCATGGACTTTTCAGCCATCTTAGCACAAATCGTATTTGCTTGGTTTTGTACATTTTCACCTAGCCCTCCGCGAGCAGGTACAAAAAGTACATCAGGGTGTTTTAAATCAGGTGTCATCATTTCGGCAACGGCGGCAAGCGTCGTACCACCTGTAACAGCAACGGTATTTTTTTTACCAACAAGGCGCTCCTTGATACACGAAACAGATGCTCGACCCATTTCATTTTTGACCCAAGGAGACTGATCACTATCTCCAGATACAACAACAACTTCTGATAAAGAAAACGCCTCTTTTAATGTTGTTTCCAATAACCGAAGTCCTGAAACTTCCTTCATTACTTCTTCTAATTCAGCCAGAAGGAGCTCTCCCTCATTTGTAAGCGTCATTCCACTAGGGTAAATGTCAATCAAATCTTGTTCTTTTAAGAATGTTACTTCGCTTCGTAACACACGCTCTGTTAGCCCAAGGCTTACAGCTAAGTTTCTGCGGCCAATCGGCTGCATTAAACGTATGTATTGCAAGATTTGATAGCGCTTTTGCATAACTGAGAGAAGTTCAGGTAATAATTTTCGTTGTACTTCTATTAAAGAACGCATGTTAAAATCCCCTTAAGGCATAAACTCGCTGGACACATTTTGTCCCGTATAGACATATTATGTCCCACCTTGCGCAAAAAAAATTCACCCTGCTACAAAATCTATTCTAACAGGAGTGAATCCTTTATTCAACTCATGTGTTGCCTATTTTTAAAAGTAAGCGTTTTCTTAATGGAATACCTGTTATTTTTCCATATTCCACTTCTTCTCCGTCCATTTCTACTACAGGAATCGTAAGATGATATTTTTCCAGCCACTCATCGTTTTTATAAATATCTCGTTCAATAAGCTGAAAGGGAAACTCCGACTGCAGCTCTGCAAGCAGCTTCTTTGCATCATCGCATAAATGACAGCTATTTTTGGTATACAGTACGACTTCCACATTCCCACTCCTTTACTGCGTGACAAAAAGTTTTCGTTGACTGGATGGTAGAACGTTTAATTGATCTCGATATTTGGCTACCGTTCTTCTTGAAATAGTAACGTTATAATTGCTTTGCAAGACGTTAGCCAACTGCTGATCAGAAAGCGGACGCTGTTTGTTTTCTTCTGATACTAGCTTTTTAAGCAGTTCTTTTACGTGAGTTGTAGAAGTCGCTTCGTTGTTGCCCAGTTGAATACTAGTTGAGAAAAAAGATTTCATTGAAAAGGTGCCAAAAGGCGTTTGAATATATTTGTGCCGAGTAGCACGGCTAATCGTCGATTCATGCACGGAGGTTTGTTCCGCTACTTCCTTCATTGTTAAGGGTTTCAAATACGAAGGACCCTTTTTAAAAAATGCTTCTTGTTCAACAAGTAAGGTATTCATTAATGCGTTTAATGTATCTTTGCGTGTGTGTAAACTTTTCATAATCCATTGAAATTCACGATATTTCTCTTGTAAATAAGAAAACATTTCTTGGTTTTGCCTGTTTTTCAGCTGAAGTTTGTATTGTTCATTCACTGAAAGGCGTGGTTCCAAATCCTCATTTGCATAAGCGACGACATTTCCATCTTCAATTTTTACAATAAAATCCGGTACAATGAATCGTTCATTGGACTTCATATAAAATGATCCAGGACGAGGATTTAATTTTTTAATCTGTTCATGTAATTGTTGAAGAGCTTCAAGTGAGATTTGACATAACTTTGAGATTTTCATCCATTTTTTATACGCAAATTCCTCAAAATGATGTGTCAAAATTTGCTCTATTTTTTCTGTCCATTGATTACTTCTTTTTAATTGAAGCATTAAGCACTCTTGTAAACTTCTCGCCCCTACTCCTGCTGGGTCCATCTGCTGCACAAGCTGGAGGGCCTTTTCAACCTGCTCCTGATCTTGGCCAAGCTGGTTAGCAAGTATGATTAACTCATCGTGCAAATAGCCAGCATCATCCAGGCTATTAATAACAAATTCAACGGCTGCCTGCTCACATTCATCTAACTTTAATAATGCGGATTGATTCATTAAATGTTCGTACAGCGTTTCTTTAGGAGCTGGTATACTGCTCATATAATCTGTTGAATCAGAAGTTGCATGATTTTTTTGATTGTGAGATGTATAGACGGGCAGCTCTGAAAAATCTATAAGCGGATTTTGAAGCGCCTGCTCATGTAAAAACGCTACAATATCCATCGATGAATATTGTAAAAGAGAAATAGCTTGTGATAATTCTTTTGACATCGTCAGCTTTAACGACTGCTGCTGAAATAATCCAATCTCCATTATTTCTCCCCTCCCCTTCATCTATTTTACTATAAAAACGCTTTCAAAGAGCATGTAACTATTTTTTATATGTAATTTTTTCATCAAAAAATCTTCGTCAACCTTTGTTAACGAAGCGGTTCATCCTATTTTTAATTACTAACCATCAAAAAAGTAATAGAGCTATGCACCTTTATAACTTTTCATTATAATTCGCACCAACCACATGATCCGAGTAATAATCCGACATGACGTTTTCTTCGTCATGTCGAATTTTCTGCATGTGTATAATATATAGAAAAATTGCTTATTGAATGGTTTGTGCCATTTGCATAAACTTGTCCAAGTTTTCTTCGTCATTTTTCGTGAAGATGGTTAGCTTCATCGGTTTCTTTCCTTTAACCAGCACGGCGTTTACCGTATGATCGCCAGATGTGGCTTCATACCAAACAGAATCTTTGAAGATTCCGTTCTCTTCAAGATTCTTTTTCTCTGCTGCATTTTTATTAACTGCTGTTGCCGTTTGTTTAACAGATTGAGCAGCGTCATCCATCGATGCTTCTGATGAAAGCATTTCAATACGCATAAATTGAGAATCATCTGAAGTTAATACTAACGCATCTTTTCCTGGTTCTTCACCCGTTAGTTTATAGCCGTCCATTACTTGAATAGAATAATCTTGTTCTGGGCTTTTTGTTAGTTTTGTTTCTGAAGAAGACGTTGACTGTCCATCTTCCGCTGTTTCGCTAGTTGATGATTGACTTCCTGAAGGTTTGGCTGAGGCCTCGGAAGAATCCGCATCTTTTTTCGAATCTTCTTTTGCAGCGCCTGATGTTTGATCAGATTTAGAAGCCTTATCTTGCTGAACATTCTCTGCTTGATCATTAGACTTCGGCTGAGCAGAATCTTCGTTCGTCCCGCATGCAGACAGCAATAGTGCTACCGATGCACTGACAATGAAAAGTTTGTTCACATATTTCATATTTATTCCTCCTCGGTGTTTCTTTTCCTTATATACTGTTTTATAGTATTCTGACAAATTCTGCAACCGGTACAATGGAATTAATTTCTTGCTTCTTTGCGCGTATAAAGGGTTAGAGGAGAAAAATAAATATTATTTTTTGAGAATATGAGCCTTTTTGCTCAAAATAAAAAACGTTGCGTAATCCGCAACGTTTTAAGACGCCCTCGACAGGATTCGAACCCACCCTAAGAGAACCGGAATCTCTTGTGCTATCCACTACACTACGAGGGCATATTTGTCACAACTTCCATTATAGGAGAGAAAACTTCTCTTTTCAATAGAATACTACGTTTATTTTTTTTAGAAGGGGGAAAAATTTTAATAATGTCAAAGAGGAATACATAGTCTTTTAAGCGAATATGTGTAGTAGAGGTTCTTTTGTTTGACCTTTATTGACCATACGTGTATTATAGGTACATAACAAATTATTCTTGTTAAGGAGGAATTTAATATGAACTTAATTCCTACAGTTATTGAACAAACAAACCGTGGTGAACGTGCTTATGACATTTATTCACGTTTATTAAAAGACCGCATTATTATTTTAGGTAGTGCTATTGACGATAATGTAGCTAACTCAATCGTTTCTCAGCTTCTATTCTTAGCTGCTGAAGACCCAGAAAAAGATATCTCACTTTATATCAACAGTCCAGGTGGCTCTATTACAGCTGGAATGGCTATCTACGATACGATGCAATTTATTAAGCCAAAAGTTTCTACAATTTGCATCGGTATGGCTGCATCAATGGGCGCTTTCTTACTGGCTGCTGGTGAAAAGGGCAAACGTTTTGCTCTTCCAAACAGCGAAGTAATGATTCATCAACCTCTTGGTGGTGCTCAAGGACAAGCTACTGAAATCGAAATTGCGGCAAAACGTATTCTATTCTTACGCGAAAAACTAAATTCAATTTTAGCTGAGCGTACAGGTCAACCGTTAGAAGTGCTACAACGTGATACAGATCGTGATAATTTCATGACTGCTGAACGCGCTTTAGAATACGGGCTAATTGACAAAGTATTAGAAAACGACCCTAAATAAAAAAAAGCCTTTCCCGCAGCGGGAAAGGCTTTTTTATGCATCGTTCTCTACGTAAGCTACTAACGCATCCATTGCTTCTTTTTCATCTACCCCTTCAACAATGAGCGTAATGAGAGAACCATTATTAATCGCTAAGCTCATTAACCCCATGATACTCTTAGCGTTGACTACTTTCTCATCTTTCTTCAAGTACACATCAGATGTAAAACGAGTTGCTTCTTGCACAAACAGTGCCGCAACACGAGCTTGTAATCCCGTTTTTAATTTTACTTCTACTTGTTTTTCCATGATAAAATCCTCCCCCTTGCAATTCCCCTTATGTGACTGGCTGACCGGCGCGAAGCTTGTCTGCTATTTGGTCAATTTTACGCAACCGATGGTTAATGCCCGATTTGCTAATTTGACCTCCAGATACCATCTCACCAAGCTCCTTTAACGTAACGTCTTGGTATTCCACACGTAAACGAGCAATTTCTCTTAGCTTTTCTGGTAAGATGTCTAATCCAGCTGTTTCATCAATATAACGAATGTTTTCCACTTGACGAATAGCCGCTCCGATCGTTTTATTTAAGTTAGCTGTTTCACAATTAACTAAGCGATTAACGGAATTTCGCATATCTCGGACGATTCTTACATCCTCAAACCGTAAAAGAGCGTTATGGGCTCCAATGATATTTAGAAACTCCGTAATTTTTTCAGCTTCTTTTAAATAGTTAATATAGCCTTTTTTCCGTTCTAATGTTTTACTATTCAATTGAAATTCGTTCATTAAATTGCATAAAGCTTCGTTGTGCTCTTCATACAATGAAAAGATTTCAAGATGGTACGATGATGTCTCTGGGTTATTAATAGAACCGCCGGCTAAAAATGCGCCTCTTAAGTAGGATCGCTTACAGCATTTTTTTTGTACTAGCTCTGGTGAAATACGATGTGTAAACGTGAACCCTTCTTCTACAATTTTTAAGTCTTCCAAAAGCATTCTCGTTTTTTCTACTAATCGAACAATATACACATTGTTTTTCTTCAACCGCATTTTCTTACGCACAAGCAGTTCTACTGACACATCATAATTTTTCTTAAGCAGGACATAAATGCGCCGAGCAATTGCTGCGTTTTCTGTTTGAACATCAACCGTGAATTTTTTATTTGAAAAAGAAAGTGAACCATTCATTCGAATTAATGCAGAAAGCTCTGCTTTTGCACAGCAATCTTTGACTTCTAAATTCGTTAACTCTTTTTTTGTTTCTGATGCAAATGACATAACTTCACCTCCAATCTACATACGGAAATAGTGTTAAACACCCGTATTCGCTTTACCTTGCAGCGATGTCAGCATAGAATACACAAGCTTTGCTACTTTTTTTGTATCATGCCTAATTACGCTGCCGTCATACTGAATAATTTGATCTTCAATCACTTCTAACCCTAACTTTAGCAATACTTCACGATCATATTCTACAGGCTGAGCCTGCTCTACTTGATATTTCTTTTTCAAAGGTGCTGGAATAGGTGCATTATTGACGATAATCGCATCTAAAAATGCACACGGCATATGATTGTAAAGCGCTTTAATATGATCACTTGCCTTAAAGCCTAATGTCTCACCCGGCTGCGTCATCACGTTGCATACGTACACTTTCTTTGCTTTTGTCGAACAAAGCTCGTTACAAATATCCTGCACCAGTAAATTCGGCAAAATACTTGTATAAAGACTTCCGGGCCCCAACACAATTAAATCAGCGCGTCGAATCGCTTTTATTGTCTCGACAAGCGGTTTCACATCAGCGGGCGATAAAAATACTTTATTAATTTTTTTATTAACTTCTGGAATTTTAGATTCACCTGTTACGATGGATCCATCTTGCATCTCCGCATGCAGCACAACACTTTGATTAGCTGCTGGAAGTACTTTCCCTCTGACGTTTAGTACTTTGCTCATTTCTCGTATAGCATGCACAAAATCGCCAGTAATAGACGTCATAGCTGCAAGCAACAAATTGCCAAGAGAATGGCCTGTAAGCTCATTTCCTGTATCAAATCGATGCTGAAAAAGCTCTTCAACTAGTGGCTCTACATCAGATAAAGCAACTAGCACATTTCGAATATCACCAGGAGCAGGGATTTCAAGTTCATCGCGCAATCGGCCAGAACTTCCCCCGTCGTCTGCTACGGTTACAATGGCTGTAAGATCAAGAGGGTATTCCTTCAACCCTCTTAACAGCACTGGTAAACCCGTTCCTCCCCCAATGACGACAACTTTTGGAAGCTGTTCACTGCTCATCTATGATTTTCCTTTCTCCTCTCAATGTCACGATGAGAAATATGAGTTTTGTATTCATTCTGGAAATGGTGACCTAAATATTCAGCTAGTGTGACGGAGCGATGCTGTCCGCCTGTGCAGCCTATAGCAATGACCAGCTGGCTTTTACCTTCTCGCTTGTACTGTGGAAGCATAAACGAAAGTAAGTCTACTACTTTTTCAATGAACTTTTGAGTTTCCGTCCATTTTAATACGTAAGAAGAAACCTCTTCTTCAAGCCCCGTTTTAGGACGCATATGGTCAATGTAGTGAGGGTTTGGCAAAAAGCGCACATCAAAGACTAAATCAGCGTCAATAGGCACACCATATTTAAAACCAAACGACATCACATTAACAGTAAAAACCTGTGAAGCGTGCGACGAAAACTGAGTTAAAATTTTCTCTCTAAGCTCTCTTGGTTTTAACTCTGACGTCTCATAAATAAGCTGAGCTCTTCCCTTTAACTCCTCAAGAAGCTCACGTTCCATACCAATTCCTTCTAAAGGTAAACCCGAAGGAGCTAGCGGATGTGAACGTCTCGTTTCTTTATAGCGCGTCACCAATACAGAATCTTTTGCATCTAAAAATAAAATTTGTGGCGTGACCCACGTTGTTTCACTCATGTTATCTAATGCTTCAAACAAGCTTTCAAAAAACTCTCTGCCTCGCAAGTCCATAACAAGAGCAACTTTATTCATTTTATTCCCTGACTCTTTCATGAGTTCTAAAAATTTCGGTAGCAATGTAGGGGGTAAATTATCTACACAAAAGAACCCTAAATCTTCAAAACTCTGAATTGCTACTGTTTTTCCTGCACCTGACATTCCAGTAATAATCACTAATTGAATATCGCTTACAGACCCAGTACTCATTTTCCATCCCCCTCAATCTATGCATACATGTCTATTTATCATTAACAAGGATCAATTCGATAAGATAATAACTCGAAATCTGTTGTATACGTAAAGTTGCCATAAATAACACCCGACCCTTTTGCTACATAATCGATAATGTGATGATCTCCCGGTGCCATCGGCAATTCACTTACTTCACTCAAATTATGCCAACCGAGTTTGCCTTCTTCTGATTCTAGCACATTTGTCCCATCAAAATCTGTAGCAAAAAAAGTAAACATCATCCATTCAGATGAAATTTGATCGTTTTCTTTCATCGTAAAAGTAAAGATACCTTTTACAGTGGGATTTTTCAAATAAATTCCCGTTTCTTCACGAAATTCTCTTACAACAGAGTCTTTTACAGATTCTCCTTGCTCCATTTTCCCACCCGGGGCCACCCACCAGTTTCGTCGTGGCTTTTGAAGCAACAATACTTTATCATCTTTCATTAATACACAATTTGTGACCCTTTGCATGTTTTCCACCTCATCATATGTATACTGACATTTTCTTTTATTATACTACGAAACAAACTTCTCTCACAACGGAGATGAACTAACTATTACTAAATTTTCTGAAAATAATCCATTGCTGTTATATACGTAAATTCAATCTGTTATAGTCACAAAAAAGAGGCATAGGAACACGTCCTATGCCCGACATATATATATTTTATAAAAGGGGGTCAATTACTATCTATATAGTACCCCATCAATGTTTCACAGGTGTTACAGAACAGTTAAAACCGAATTACGTTTTGTAAAAGATTGATTTCAGCCTTATTGCTGAATAGCTTTTAACTTTTCTTTTAACTCTTCTACATAGTGCTGAGCCGCTTGAGCAGCAATGCTGCCATCGCCTGTAGCTGTTACAATTTGACGAAGAGCCTTTTCACGAACGTCTCCAGCTGCGAACACACCTGGTACTTTTGTTTCCATTTGCTCGTTCGTTTCAATATATCCTTCTTTATTCGTGATGTTTAGGCTTTCGAATGGTTTTGTTAGTGGAACCATTCCAACATAAATGAATACGCCGTCCGCACCAAACTCGCGCTCTTCACCTGTTTTTGTGTCTACTAACGTTACGCTGCCTACTTTACCGTCTTTTTCTTTTACTTCTTTGACCGTTGTATTCCAAATAAAATCAACTTTTTCGTTATCAAATGCACGCTGCTGTAGGATTTTTTGCGCACGAAGCTCATCGCGTCGGTGAATAATTGTTACTTTTGTTGCGAAGCGTGTTAAATATACGCCTTCTTCAACCGCAGAGTCTCCACCGCCTACAACGACTAGCTCTTTACCTTTAAAGAATGCACCGTCACATACAGCACAATAAGATACGCCGCGGCCGCCTAGTTCTTTTTCTCCTGGCGCACCTAATTTTTTATATTCAGCACCAGTAGCAACGATTACTGAACGTGTTTTATATTCTTTGCTGCCTGCACGAACTGTCTTGTATTCTTCTCCGTCGATGATTTCTTTAATATCACCGTACGCATATTCCGCACCGAATTTTTTTGCATGCTCAAACATTTTGTTAGAAAGGTCAGGACCAAGGATATGATCATAACCTGGATAGTTTTCTACATCTTCCGTATTAGCCATTTGACCGCCTGGAATTCCGCGTTCAATCATTAATGTTGATAAATCTGCACGAGATGTATATACAGCAGCAGTCATACCTGCTGGGCCTGCCCCAATAATAATGACATCATAAATTTTTTCTTCTGTCATCGCTTTACACTCCTTTTAGGAAATTCCTTCGTAGTTGATTCCAAATTTATGGATAATTATTTCGTTACCACTATCCTAATATGTTCTTCCTATTATCGTCTATTTTTTTGCTCAATTTAATAACGTATTCACAATTTTACTGTACTTTCTCACTGTTGCAGCGGAAATGGAATATTGTTTTGCCGCATCGGCTTGAGTAATAGACTGGTTTTGTTCTTTCGCCCATATATATGTGACGGCTGCGGCCCATGCATTTACGTTCACATGCTGAAAATCATAGGATTGTTTATATACCTGTACATATACATAAAACCAAAAGCTTAAAAGATCCTGGATATCACTTTCAGTCTGCGATTCCATCTCCAGTTCAATAACATCTGCCACCTCAAAAATCACATGGTGTTTATCCTGCCATACATACGTATATACTTCATCTAAAAGTGTACTCATATGTATGGACGACTTGATTTCTTCTAAAAGAAGCAGACGCTGTTGTTCAGGAAGCTTCTTCGCCATATACAGGCTGTAAAGCTGATCATGAACATTTTTTGTTGCACATTTCTTTTTCGCTGTAATATCCACTTTCGATTGAAAAACCTTCGCAGCTTTTTGACTGATGCGCCAAGGCTCCTCTCCTTCTTTATCAGGAACGTCTTCCAATGCCAGCTTCCACATTTCTTTAGCGAACGCTTCACGCCCGGTATAGTAAGAAGCATATGAGAGCCAATAATGAAATGAGTTGTCTCCTTGAAATCCTTGTGTATAAAGCTTTTTTAACCATCTGTATGATAGTTTGTATTGACCAATCAATGCAAATGTTGCTCCAAGCTTATAGCGGTGTTCAAATGACATTGGATAAACGCGGCTAAGCCCGTCTGTAAGCTCCTCAACTTCTTTATGCTTATGGCAATAATAATAGAAAATCAGCTGATTGCATAACGCATGAAGATTTCCAGGGTTTTTCTCCAATACTTCATTCAGCAAATCCATTGCCTCATCAATTTTATTTAAATAAAAATAAGCTAACGCTAAATTATTATATGCAGACCAGAATTCTGGATACTCATCAATTATTTCAGTTAACAAATCCACTGCTTCTTCAAAATTCGTTGCTTCAAGCAGTCTTTTTGCTTGTTCTTGTTTTATAATCAGCATGTCGCCTAGCTGATTTTTAGGCTCTTCATCTTCTTCATCCACATCAATTGATAGTAAATCTAACAGATCTGTAGCCGATCGAAAGAGGTCACCATTTGGAAAATGCTCAATGTAATACATCGCGTATTTTTTTGATTCTTCAAACAGTCCAAGATGCGCATAGCTGTTAGCTATATAGTAGTAACAGCTTCCTAATGTATCGTCCATATGATGAATCACATGGAGAAAAAGCTCGTTGGCATCTTGATAATCTCCCCGCTCCGTTAAAGCTACTCCAACATTTGTAAGAAGCTGTGGATTACGGGCATTTTCTTTGTTTGCACGCGTTAAATACTTGAGCGCTTTATCCGACTCCTCTTCTTCAAACGCCTGCAGCGCTTTTTCGAAATAGAAGTCACCCGTTTGCGAAAATGGAATTACTTGTGCCATTTTTTGAATTACTTTTGAGTGTTTTTCCATTAAGCCCTCCAAATAAGTTGATAATTTCGACGTTCGTAGTATATCACATTTGCCAAGAAGTTTAATACCTCTATTCAAAAAAGGAGCCTGCAAGCAGTCGTTTCTTGACGCAAATAAGAGAAGGTTTTGCCTCTTTTATCTAAAATGAGACAACTCCTTCTCTCTTTTCACTATGTAGCTATTAGCTAGAGTGACGCTCTTTTAATACTGATAGGACATCGTCTAAAGGCAGCTTTTGCTCACGAAGTAAAACAAGTACGTGGTACAATAAATCTGCAACTTCCCACTTCAGCTCATCATGGTCACGATTTTTTGCTGCAATAATGACTTCACCAGCTTCTTCTCCTACTTTTTTGAGGATTTTATCTACGCCTTTATCAAACAAGTACGTCGTATAAGCTCCTTCTGGCATTTCAGCTTCACGCTTAGCGATTACTTCTTCTAGCTCATTAATAATAGCAAACCGATTATCATTTTGTTTATTTTCACCAAGAATTGTTTCATTAAAACAGCTGTAAGCCCCCGTATGACAAGCAGGACCTTGAGGCTCCACCTTTACAACCAGAGAATCAGCATCACAGTCATATGCCATGCTTACAATCTTTTGTGTGTTTCCCGAGGTTGCGCCCTTGTGCCACAACTCTTGTCGAGAACGGCTGTAAAACCATGTTTCACGTGTATCAATTGATTTTTGAAGTGATTCTTCGTTCATATAAGCCAATGTTAAAACTTCTTTGCTCACAGCATCTTGTACAATAGCCGGTACAAGTCCATCACTGTTGAATTTAATGTTTTCAATCGTCATCGAATGCTCACTCCTTGTTGTTTTGCATAGCTTTTAATTTCTTTTACAGATGTTTCTTTATAGTGAAAGATCGAAGCCGCCAAAGCCGCGTCAGCTTCTCCTTTTTCAAACGCATCGACAAAATCTTGACCATTTCCTGCTCCGCCAGAAGCAATAACAGGAACGCTCACTGCTTGGCTAACTGCTTTGGTTAATGCTAAATCAAACCCTGACTTTTCGCCGTCTTTATCCATACTCGTTAACAAGATCTCACCCGCACCGCGCTTCACTGCTTCTCTTGCCCAGTCGATTACTTCCCAGTCCGTTGCGTTGCGGCCTCCGTGTGTATAGACTCGCCATGATTGTAAACTTTCATCGTACTTAGCATCGATGGCTACCACAATACACTGAGCTCCAAAAAAGTCAGACCCTTCTGTAATGAGTGCTGGATTGAGTACGGCCGCTGTATTTAATGACACTTTGTCTGCACCAGCACGAAGCATTCTCTTCATATCTTCTAATGCATTAATTCCTCCGCCCACCGTAAAAGGAATCGCTAGCTGAGATGCTACTTCTTCTACAACATGTACCATCGTTTTGCGTCCTTCATGAGAAGCAGAAATATCCAAAAAGACTAATTCGTCTGCGCCTTCTTCATCGTAAAACTTCGCCAACTCTACAGGATCTCCTGCATCTCGAAGTTCCACAAACTGAACTCCTTTTACCACACGGCCGTCCTTTACATCTAAACAAGGAATGATTCGTTTTGTAATCATTACGCTTTCACCTCTTGAAGTGCTTCAGCTACTGTAAACTTATTTGTATAAAGTGCTTTCCCTACAATCGCACCAATAACGCCGTCAGCTTCATACTTCTTTAGTGCATCTAGATCAGCAAGTTTACTAACTCCCCCTGATGCAATCACACCTTTTCCAGTAGCCTTAGCCATTTCAACAATTCCTTCCACATTAGGACCAGACAGCATGCCATCAGTAGAAATATCCGTGAAAATAAATGTTTCCGCACCAGCATTAGCCAATTCTTTTCCTAGTTCTGTCGCTTTGATTGTAGATGTTTCCACCCAGCCTTCCGTCGCAACATAGCCGTCACGTGCATCAATACCAATAGCAATACGTGCACCATATTCCTTCAGCATTTTTTTCACAAATTCAGGATTAGAAATAGCTGCACTTCCTAAAATAACGCGGTCAATTCCGTTTTCTAAATAGTAAGCAACATCAGCTTCTGAGCGAATACCTCCTCCAATTTGCACACGTACATTTAATTTCTTTTTCACGCCTAGCACAAATTCATCATTTACGCGCTTGGCCGCTTTTGCGCCGTCTAAATCAACCATGTGAATCCACTGAGCGCCTTCACTTGCGAATTGTGTGGCCATATCTACCGGAGAATCTCCGTACACCGTTTCTTTTGTGTAATCTCCTTGAAGCAAACGGACGCACTTTCCTCCGCGCATATCAATGGCTGGATATATTTCAAATTTGCTCATACGATGGGCTCCTTTTCTCTACGAAGTTTGCATAATTTTGCAGCATTTGCATTCCGATTGCACTGCTTTTTTCAGGGTGGAATTGAGTGCCAAATACGTGTTCTTTTCCAACAACTGCTGGAACTTCAACATCATAAGGACTTGTTGCTAAAAGCACGTCTTGGTCATTTGTTTTTACGTAATAAGAGTGAACAAAGTACACGTGACCTTCACTGATTCCATCAAGCAGAGCAGACGGCTGATGAAAATTTAAAGAGTTCCAGCCCATGTGCGGAACTTTATATGTCTGTCCTTCAGCAGTAATGCCGGGAATACGCTCGACTCTCCCTTTTAACAGTTCCAGCCCTTTTGTTACGCCGTTTTCATCGCTTTCTTCAAATAAAAGCTGCATACCTAAACAAATTCCAAGCAAAGGCATTCCTTTTGCTACTTCTTCTTTAATAAAGTCCGTCAGCTTTGTTTGATTCAGCTGTTCCATCGCATCTTTGAATGCTCCAACTCCAGGAAGAATCAGCCCTTTTGCCTTTCTTAGCTCAGCAGGATCTGCCGAGATAATATAATCATAGTTTAATCGTTCAAGAGCTTTACTTACGCTGTATAAGTTGCCCATCCCATAGTCGATAATTCCAATCATTTACAACATCCCTTTCGTCGAAGGCACACCTTTGACACGCGGATCAATCGTTGTCGCTTCGTCCAAAGCACGTGCTAAAGCCTTAAACACCGCTTCAATAATGTGGTGTGTATTTTTGCCGTAGTGTACAATTACATGTACATTCATGCGAGATTCTAATGCAAATTTCCATAAAAATTCATACACAAGCTCTGTATCAAATGTACCGACGCGCGACGCGGGAATGTCACCTTTAAATTCAAAATGAGGACGATTGCTTAAATCTACTACCACTTGAGCCAACGCATCATCCATTGGTACAAAAGCATTTCCATAGCGTTTAATTCCTTTTTTATCACCGAGCGCTTCTTTGAACGTTTGACCAAGGCAAATACCGATATCTTCCGTTGTATGGTGATCATCAATCTCCGTGTCCCCATCTGCTTTTACATCAAGGTTAAACTGTCCGTGCTTTGTAAATAAATCGAGCATATGATTTAAAAAAGGAACGCCTGTATCAATGCTCGCTTTTCCTTCTCCATCGATTCCAATCGCTAATGCAATATCCGTTTCGTTTGTTGTACGTTTAATACTTGACTCTCTCATTGTGAAACTCCTTTCAACTGTGCATGTAATAGATAAAGAAAAGAACATTTCTACTCTTTTCTTTTAATCTCCACCTTATTTTTTAAAGCGTTCTTCAACCGCCCTTGCATGAGCTTCTAGCCCTTCTAAACGAGCAAACGCTGCGATCTTCGAGACATTTTTCTGCAGGGCTTGTTGGCTGTATGAAATGATACTAGACTTCTTCACAAATGAATCAACTGATAAAGGACTTGAGAATTTTGCTGTCCCATTGGTTGGAAGAACATGGTTTGGTCCCGCGAAATAATCGCCAACAGGTTCTGAGCTGTATCTTCCTAAAAAAATAGCACCGGCATGACGAATGGAACCTAAAAGTTCAAGCGGACTTTCAGTCATAATTTCTAAATGTTCAGGAGCTAATTGATTAACAGCTTCAACAGCTTCTTCTAATGACCCTGTCACATAAATAGCACCATGGTTATCAATAGAAGGTTTTGCAATTTCTTTCCGAGGTAGAGATTCCACTTGTCTTTCCACTTCTTCTTTAACAGCTTCGGCTAATTTCATAGAAGGCGTTACTAAAATGCTTGAAGCTAATTTGTCATGTTCTGCTTGAGATAATAAATCAGCTGCCACTTCGTTCGGCTTAGCCGTTTCGTCTGCTAGTACGACAATTTCACTAGGTCCAGCAATTGAGTCAATGTCTACTAATCCATATACTTCTCTTTTCGCTAATGCAACAAAGATATTACCAGGACCTACAATTTTATCGACGGGTTTAATTGTTTCTGTTCCATAGGCAAGTGCTCCTATCGCTTGAGCTCCACCTACTTTATAAATCTCTTCGACCCCAAGCTCATTCGCTGCTACCACTACTCCAGCAGGCAGCGCGCCGTCTTTTCCTGGAGGTGAAACCATCACAATACGTTTTACCCCTGCCACTTGAGCAGGAATGACATTCATTAAAACGGAAGAAGGATACGCCGCAAGGCCTCCCGGTACATAAACACCTACTGCATCTAAAGGCGTTACTTTCTGCCCTAAAATGGTGCCGTCTTCTTTTGTTGTCATCCAAGACTGCTCGACCATTCTTTCGTGGTAATCACGAATGTTGTCAGCCGCTTCACGAATGATTGACAGCATGTCTACATCAACCAGCTCATAAGCACGCTTCTTTTCTTGTTCCGTCACAAGTAAAGAAGAAAGCTCAACGCCGTCAAATTTGGCTGTGTATCTTTTTAAAGCTTCGTCTTTTTGCTCTTGCACCTGCTTTAAAATATTTACGACAATTTCTCTTTGAGCACTCGTCCCTTGATCAATCGTACGTTTTAAGCTCACTTGTTCTGTTACACGTGTAATTTTCAATGTATGTCACCTCTTTTATACAGGTTGAACCACTTGGGCTAAACGATTCACTAAATCATCAATTCGTTCGTCTTTTAAACGATAGCTCACAGGGTTCACAATCAAACGCGATGTAATATCTTCAATGTGCTCTAATTCAACAAGTCCGTTCTCTTTTAGTGTTTGTCCTGTTGATACAATATCAACGATCCGATCAGCCAGGCCGATTAAAGGCGCTAATTCAATGGAACCATTCAATTTAATAATTTCTACTTGCTCTCCTTGCTCCCTGAAATAAGTAGATGCTACATTTGGATATTTGGTTGCCACTTTTTGAGCAATTTCTGATTTTTTAGCATTAGGCAAACCGGCAACGGCCAGATGACATTTACTAATATTTAAATCCAACAGCTCATAGACATCTCTTTCTTCTTCTAACATTACGTCTTTACCTGCAATACCAAGATCTGCTACTCCGTATTCTACATAAGTAGTAACGTCCATTGGTTTTGCTAAAATAAAGCGCATGTTCTCTTCAGGAATGTCTACAATCAGCTTGCGCGAATCGTCAAATTCTGGCGGCAATTGAAAGTCTGCTTGACGCAAAAGTTCAGCTGCTTCTTCAAAAATACGTCCTTTTGGCATTGCAATTGTTAATAGTTCACTCATTATTGTCCCCCCTTGCCTCGTTTTCCAATTAGAAACGTGACTTCTTCAAACTGTGAAGTAAATACATCAACATCATCAACGCCTGCAATTTCCTGAGTCACTACCCGGTATCCTTGCTTGCGCTGTTCAGCAGCTAAAGCTAATGCCTCATCTAAACGCTCCTGGCTATATAATATGCCGTATACTGCTGAAGGCTCATATACTTCTTCGCCCAGCGCTTCAATTAAGCGGTCGAGCTGAATTCCAAATCCTGTAGCTGGTGTTTTAGACGCGAATTTTTCAAGAAGCTGGTCATAACGTCCTCCATTACCGATATGGAAACCAACGTTTTCAGCAAAGACTTCAAATAAAATACCTGTGTAATAGCTCATATGACTGACTAAGTTAAAATCAATTTTAATTTCATCCGTTACACCGTATGCATCAAGCATGTTCCATAGCTTTTTCAAATCACCGGCTGCTTTTTTGCCACCTTCGTTTTCAACTAGTTCAACCGCTTCTTCAATCTTCTTTTCATCTCCGCGCAGGTTAAGCAGCTGAAGGAGACGCTGTTTATCAATAGAAGATAGATTCAAATCTTTTACATGATTACGATACCCCACGTAATTTTTCTCATATAAAAAGCGGCGAAGCACGTTAGCACGTTCTTCATTTCCGACAATTTCTAAAAAAAGTGAATTAACAAACCCGATGTGGCCAATTGCCACTTTAAATGATTTAAGTCCCGCTCTTTTTAATGCGCCGATCATGAGAGCAATCACTTCAGCATCGCTGCTCATCGTAGCATCTCCAATTAGCTCCACGCCTATTTGCTCAAACTCCGCCGGGCGGCCGCCCTCACGCTGCTGAGCTCGGAATACATTTGCTTCATAAGCTAAGCGCAAAGGAGAATTATTTAAAAGTTTTGAAGCGGCCACACGTGCAAATGGCGTTGTTACATCCGGTCGCAGCACAAGCGTATGCCCTTCTTTATCTAAAAGTTTAAACAATTGTTGATCTAAAATAGCTGATGCGCTTCCTACCGTCTCGTAATATTCCACAGTAGGCGTTGCCATATATTGATAGCCCCAGCTGCTGATTTCATCTGCCAGCTGATTGCGAACTTGTTTTTTTCTTTCAAAAAGAGCTGGCAGGGTATCTCTCATTCCAAGGGGTTTTTCAAACATAAATAACTTTGACATTCCGACACGTCCTTTAGGCTTGATTTTATCTATTAAGGAACCATTGATAGGTTGTTTTTACTTTATCACACTAATGTATTAGCGAAATAACAAATTAAAGTTATTGATAGTTTACACCCGATAAAGTCAGCCGTCAACCGCCAGCTGTTCAAATTTACAAAAAAAGCCACAGCTTAGTTCTTGCTAAGTTGTGGCTTTAGGTTCTGCTTCCCTGCGCTTTTCCATTTCTTCTTTTGTATAGATGACACGCATAGGGTTACCTCCAACAAAGAAACCGGGTGCTACATCTTTATGAACCACCGTTCCAGCCGCTACAACCGCTTCATTGCCGATTGTTACACCTGGAAGGATGGTGCTATTTGCTCCAATCATCACTTCATCCCCAATGATGACATCTCCAAGACGATATTCCGTTATCAGATATTCATGAGCGAGAATAGTTGTATTGTATCCGATAACCGTATTGCGTCCTACTTGTATTTTTTCAGGAAACATAATATCGAGCATTACCATAAGGGCAAAGGATGTTTGAGGTCCTACTTTCATCCCTAAGCACGTTTTATACAGCCAGTTTTTCATCGAAAGAAAAGGCGTATAGCGAGCGCATTGAATGATTAGGAAGTTGCGCACTACTTTCCAAAAAGGCACGGTCTTATAGACATGCCAAAGGGAATTAGCTCCTTTAACCGGATAGCGCGTCGTTTTTCTCACTGACGTTCTCCTTTTAATATATCAATTAAATCCGTCATATTCTCTAAAATAATATCAGGATTATAAGAAGCGATATGATCTCTTCCTTTTGCACTCCAAGCAACTCCAGCTGTTTTCGTATAAGCTCTTTGGCCAGAAACGATGTCGTGATGGTTATCTCCCACCATCAGCGCTTCTTCAGGTTTAGCATTAAGCAGCTTCAGCGCTTTTTCTACTGGCTCAGGATGCGGCTTTGCATTTGTGACGTCTTCAATTGCGACAATCGTATCAAAGAACTGGTCTAACTTTGTTAACTTAAGCCCCATCATGACCGTATTTCTTTGCTTTGTTGTGACAATACCTAATTTATAATTCTGCTCGTGCAGCCATTTAACTGTTTCAAGTACGCCTTCAAATTCTTTAACAAGCAAATCATGATTAGCTAGATTATGCGTGCGATACATCTCAATCATTTCGTTTACTTTCGTTTTATCCATTTCTACAAACGTGTCGTATAAAGGAGGTCCCATAAACTGTAAAATATCTTCGCGAGTATATTGTTCAGGATAATAGTGATTAAGCGTATGAGTAAACGAGGCAATAATTAATTCATTGGTATCAATTAACGTACCGTCTAAATCAAACAAAACCGTATTAATCGTCATTATTCATTTCCTTCCCTTGCGTCAAATCAAGTTTGTATAAGTCTTGTAGCTTTTCTTCATTTACGCCTTAGATTGTGCTTCTTCATTCTCTAAGTATTTCTGTTTACTCATTCCCGTCACGCGGCGGACAATAATTAAAATAATGGCTATTACAATCAGTACAAGTGAAACAACTTGAGCGATTCTGAGTGTATGCGTCAGCATTAAACTATCCGTGCGAAGCCCTTCTACAAAGAAGCGGCCAACTGAGTACCAGATTAAATAAGATAAGAAAATTTCTCCTTTTCGCAGACTGGTGCGGCGAAGTACCATCAACAGGATAAATCCTGCAAAATCCCATAATGATTCGTATAAAAACGTAGGATGGTAATATGTACCGTTAATATACATTTGGTTAATAATAAAATTTGGAAGGTGCAACCCTTCTAAAAAAGCACGGGTAACCGGCCCCCCGTGTGCCTCTTGATTCATAAAGTTGCCCCAGCGCCCAATGGCTTGGCCAAGGATTAAACTAGGCGCAGCAATATCAGCCAACTTCCAAAATGAAATCTTTTTTACTTTCGAATATACAATGGCAGTTAATACGCCTCCGATTAAGCCACCATGAATGGCAATCCCACCTTGCCAAATCTGAGGTATTTCATTTAAATGCTTTGAATAGTATCCCCATTCAAAGGATACATAATAAATTCGTGCACAAATAATAGCTATTGGCACAGCAAATAAGATGAGATCAACAAATGTATCTTTTGATAAGCCTCTTCTTACGCTTTCTCTTGTCGCAATATAAAGACCTAATAGAACACCTACACCGATAATTACGCCGTACCAGTAGACCGTTAGAGGGCCAATTTCAAGGAACACGCGATCTAACGGCTGAATAGTTGCTTCCACAAGTTAACACCCTTTCTTATAAATCTTCACGATCTCCTTCTTCAATTACATCTGTTAGACGTGCGGAAAATTGTTCTGCTGCATTAATACCCATACGCTTTAAGCGGAAGTTCATTGCCGCCACTTCAATGATAACAGCTAAGTTTCGTCCCGGACGTACTGGCAATGTAATTTTTGTAACGTCCGTATCAATAATTTTCATTTTATCTTCTTCTAAACCAAGGCGATCATAATGTTTCTGCTGATCCCATGTCTCTAACTGAATAACAAGTGAAATTCGCTTATAGCTTCGTACAGCTCCTGCGCCGAATAGCGTCATCACATTGATGATCCCTAGTCCTCGAATTTCAAGCAAATGCTCGATTAAACCAGGCGCATTTCCTACAAGCGTGTCTTGATCTTCTTGACGGATTTCCACACAGTCATCGGCTACTAGACGATGTCCCCTCTTAACAAGCTCTAGAGCTGTTTCACTTTTACCAACGCCGCTTTTCCCCATGATTAATACACCAATTCCGTATATATCAACTAATACGCCGTGCATGGCGGTAGTAGGTGCTAGCCGGCTTTCAAGAAAATTCGTTAAATGGCTGGAAAGTCGCGTTGTTTTAAAGCTTGAACGCAGCACAGGAACTGATTCACGCTCTGAAGCTTCGATAAGTTCTTTCGGTACATCCATTTCGCGCGAAACAATGATAGCCGGCGTGATATCTGTACACATCTTTTCCATTCGAACTTTTTTTTGTTCATCATCTAATTGTTTAAAAAATGATAGTTCTGTTTTACCTAACAGCTGGATACGTTCTGCTGGGTAATATGTAAAATAACCTGCCATTTCAATACCTGGACGTGAAATATCACTTGTTGAAATAGGGCGGTCGATTCCTTCTTCTCCGCTAATAAGCTCTAATTTAAATTTCTCAATGATGTCTTTTGTACGTACTTTAACCACCATGCATCCTCCTTTTATGAACAGTCATATATCTGTTCATGTCTACAGTATATCCAACTCTCGCTTTTATGTCGCGTTTGGTTCTACTAGCCATTTTATTTTATCATTAATACAGAAAGAAAAGAAAAAAAGATGGCATAGGCTGCATCGCCTTGCCATCTTTTTCAGAAAATTAAATATTACAAGAAAGTTATCTTCTATTTTGAAGCGGTTCAACAATCACTCGTTGAATAAGCGCATTTAAAAGCGACATAATTACTGAGGCTAAAAGTGCTGTACCAAACCCGTCAATATTAAAAGAATCTCCCATAACACTTTGTGTAATCATCAGCGTAATGGCATTAATGACGAATAAAAACAGCCCAAGCGTAAGAAATGTCACCGGCAGGGTAAGTAAAATTAAAATTGGCTTAACAAACACGTTCAAAATAGATAGAATCAAGCTGGCGATAATAGCTGCACTGACTGATTCCAAGTGGAAAGTGTCGATATAACCTGCAATTACGATTAATACGAGGGCATTGATTAAAATACTAATGATTCCACGCAATAACATCTTTAGAAATCTCCTTCTTCATTTGGAACTAAAAACACAAAAATCATATATAAAATGACCGGAGTACCTACTGTAAAAAATAAACTGATGATAAACAATACGCGGAGTAGTGAAGCATCTATTCCGATATACTGAGAAATACCGCCGATAACACCCGCAAGCTTGCGATTTGTTCGCGAACGATACAACTTTCGCACGTTAATCATCTCCTTTGTTTTTTTACTAAAACAAGCGTTTTCTATTTTATAACAATTGAGCCCGTTTTGGATTCAGCTAACAATTTATAGCCTTTCGGCGAAGCGACATTTGCTTTGAAACGAAGTTGTTTTATCACCGTTTCTTTTTTCTCATCTACTATTTCCATCTCAGGAAGTGTACACGTAAAATTCCCAAAGTTAGATTTCAAATCTCCATCAACGGAGAGGTGAGGCGGCGTATAGAGCGTAATGCTTCCTGTAGTCGTTTTGAAAAATGCTTTTTCAATGCGCTCTCCTTTTAAATACGTATCAATATCTCCGTTAAATGTCTGAACATCAATCTTTTTTGTATCTCCATCAAATTTAACCGTTCCATTGATTGTTTCAAGCTCACATTTCGAAGCGAGTATTCGAGAAAGTTCCATATGCCCGTTTGATGTCTCCATTTCAAGAGAATGGCTGTTCACATCGTAAAAGCGGATGGTACCATTAGCTGTTTTGGCTTTCAGGTCTCGTACGCTTAGTCTTTCCCCATCGATTGAACCATTAAACATACGGAGCTTGACGCGTTCATATTCCATTTCTGGAATATAAATAATCGCTTTCACCTTCATTTGCTTTTGCTGAATTGCAAAGCGCAATTTGCCATTTTCGATAGAAAATGCCGTATGCTGCAAGAAAGTGCGGCGCGCTTCATCCGAATTCTCTACTTTGTAGATAGCAGCTTCACACTCTATTCGTACTTCTGTACTTCCCCAAGGTCGGAGTTGAACGCTTCCATTTGCTAAATCTACGTCAATCTCTTGAATATATGCTTCTGATTGTTGAAAGATGTGCTGAACGTCAATCGAAGGACCAAAGTTAAAATCTAAATCTCCTTCTTTTACTTTTTTTACTGTTTGATCTACAAATGTAAATAATTTTTCCTTTAAAGAGCTTTGAGATGACTTAGAAGCGTACGTTTTTTTCTGTTTTCCTCCTACATAAGGGGATAGCTCAGCTTTATCAGGCGTAGCATAGGAAGAATCATTAGCTGAGTCTTTTTCCAGTGAATTTAGCAAAGTTAAAGCCTCATCTACGCTAAGTTTCCCTTCTTCTACCATCTGTAAAATTTGTTTGCGCTTTTCACTCATACGTTCCATCTCCTCTTTACGTTTTAGTCATTTAACTTTTATCTGCTTAATATTTGTATCCCTTTTACAATATTCCATACAAACACAACAACATTAACTAAAGAAACAACAACTAAAGCTACAATTAAAAGAATAAATACCGTTCCACTAGAGCCAGTAAGAGCAGGAAGCAAGAAAAATAAGAACAAGATCGCTGTAGCGATAGGTAATAAATGTGACAAAAATGCAGTTTTTGCATGTTTCTTTACTTCTATGTTATGAACAACAAAATAAATAATAATAGGTAATAAAAATGGTGCAAAGAAAACGCTAAAATAATTTAAGGAAGATAGTATGCGATTTCCTTCCATAATAATCAGCTCCTTATATCATGTATTACGTTTTAATGAGTTAAAAAGTTTCATTCTTTATAAAAAAGACACCAATGCTGGTGTCTTTTAACGAGTTAATGCCTCTGCTTTTTCAACTTTTTTCTCCATACGCTTACGGTCACGTTCTAAAATTGGCTTCAAATAATGACCCGTATAGGATTCTTTTACGTTTGCCACTTCTTCTGGCGTACCCGTAGCCACAATTTGTCCGCCTTTATCTCCACCTTCAGGCCCTAAATCAAGAAGGTAATCAGCAGCTTTGATAACGTCTAAATTATGTTCGATCACTAGAACCGTATCTCCATTTTCAACTAAACGCTGGAGCACTTTTAATAATCGTGCAATATCATCGACATGAAGACCGGTAGTCGGTTCGTCTAAAATGTACAGCGTTCTTCCTGTTGAGCGGCGGTGAAGCTCTGAAGCTAACTTTACACGCTGTGCCTCTCCACCGGATAAAGTAGTAGCCGGCTGTCCAAGCGTGATATAGCCAAGTCCTACATCGTAAATTGTCTGCAGCTTCCGCTTAATCTTTGGAATGTTTTCAAAGAAGTGAAGCGCATCTTCAACTGTCATATCCAACACATCTGAAATGTTTTGATCTTTGTATTTCACTTCTAAAGTTTCACGGTTATATCGTTTGCCGTGGCAGACTTCACAAGGGACGTATACATCTGGCAAGAAATGCATTTCAATTTTGATAATACCGTCTCCTCGACAAGCTTCACAGCGGCCGCCTTTCACGTTAAAGCTAAAACGGCCTTTTTTATATCCGCGCACCTTTGCTTCGTTTGTTTGGGCAAATACATCTCGAATGTCATCGAATACACCTGTATACGTTGCAGGGTTCGAACGAGGCGTACGGCCTATGGGAGACTGATCAATATCAATGACTTTATCTAAGTGTTCAATACCTTTGATTTCTTTATGTTCTCCTGCTTTGCTTTTTGCTTTATGCAGCTTTTGCGCCAATGATTTATGAAGGATATCATTTACGAGCGTACTCTTACCTGATCCAGATACACCTGTAACAGCCGTGAACATACCTAACGGAAGCTTTGCTTTTACGTTTTTTAAATTGTTCTCTTTTGCTCCTATAATTTCAATCATCCGATCTTTATCTATTGACCGTCTTTCCGCTGGAAGAGGAATAAACTTCTCTCCTGATAGATATTGACCCGTTAAAGAGTTTTCATCTTCCATCACTTCCTGAGGCGTGCCTTGAGAAACAACAGCCCCCCCGTGTACGCCGGCTCCTGGTCCGATATCAATTAAATAATCAGCTGCCATCATCGTATCTTCGTCATGTTCTACAACAATCAACGTATTTCCAATATCGCG
Source organism: Priestia sp. FW507-14D1A (assembly GCF_058781295.1). Lineage (NCBI taxonomy): Bacteria > Bacillati > Bacillota > Bacilli > Caryophanales > Bacillaceae > Priestia > Priestia sp. FW507-14D1A. Next base: position 224,565 of record NZ_JBYSWQ010000004.1, on the reverse strand, counting down.
CATATCTTGCATCGTGCGAATTAAGCGATCATTGTCACGCTGATGAAGACCGATAGAAGGTTCATCTAAAATATAAAGAACCCCCGTCAAACGAGAACCAATTTGAGTAGCTAAACGGATCCGCTGTGCTTCTCCTCCTGAGAGAGTTCCAGCAGAACGGTTTAATGTTAAGTAATCAAGCCCCACGTTAATGAGAAAGCTTAGACGCTCACGAATTTCACGCAGTATCATATCTGCAATCTTCATGTCTTTTTCAGATAGGCTGAGACTTTCAAAAAAATCATATGCTTCTTTTACTGAGAAGCGGGTTGTATCTCCTATATGCTTTTCGTCAATAAGCACCGCTAAGCTTTCGCGTTTTAAACGATTTCCTTTACATTTTGGACAAGCTTGCTGAGCCATGTACTTTTCCATTTGCTCACGGATATAATCTGAACTTGTTTCATGATAACGGCGCTCTACGTTCCGAAGCACGCCTTCAAATTCGATATGATTTTCTCTTACTTGGCCAAAATCATTTTCATAGCGAAAGTAAATTTTTTCTTTACCGCTGCCATATAATACTTTATCAAATAAATGTTCCGGGATATCTCGCACCGGCACGTCCATGTCGATGCCGTAATGTGTACATATGGCTTCAAGCAGCTGCGGATAGTATTGAGAACTTGTTGGCTCCCAAGGTGCAATTGCGTGCTGACGAAGCGTTAAGTCATAGTTAGGAATAACTAAATCTTTATCCACTTCCAATTTCGTTCCTAACCCGTCACACGTTGGACACGCCCCGTACGGACTATTAAATGAAAACATGCGGGGCTCAAGTTCTCCAATGGAGAAACCACATTTTGGACAAGCATGATGCTCACTAAAAAGCAGTTCTTCTTCACCTATCACATCAATAATTACTTTCCCTTCTCCAAGGCGAAGAGCTGATTCCAAAGAGTCCGACAAACGAGCGGCTACACCTTCTTTTACAACAACGCGATCAATCACTACTTCAATGGAATGCTTTTTGTTTTTTTCCAGTTCAATTTCTTCTGTTATTTCACGCATTTCTCCGTCTACTCGAATGCGAACGTACCCTTCCTTTTTAATATCTTCTAACACTTTTACGTGGGTACCTTTTCTTCCAGATACCACAGGTGCCAGTACTTGAAGTTTTGTGCGTTCAGGGTACTCTAAAATTCTATCTACCATTTGCTCAATCGTTTGAGATGTAATTTCAATTCCATGATTAGGACAAATCGGCTTTCCTACACGAGCAAACAAAAGGCGCAAATAGTCATAGATTTCGGTCACAGTTCCGACGGTTGAACGAGGGTTTCGGCTCGTTGTTTTTTGATCGATTGAAATAGCAGGCGACAATCCTTCGATTGAATCTACATCGGGCTTATCCATTTGACCTAAAAACTGTCTTGCATATGCCGAAAGCGACTCGACATAACGTCTTTGTCCTTCTGCATAGATTGTATCGAAAGCCAAAGAAGATTTACCAGAACCTGATAACCCTGTTAATACCACTAATTTGTCTCGCGGGATTTCAATATCGATATTTTTCAAATTGTGGGCTCGTGCACCTTTTACCACGATTTTTTCCATCGCCATGTTTTATCACCCTTCCGCTTTTAATTCTAGAATCAAGTCACGAAGCTCAGCTGCGCGTTCAAAGTTAAGCGCTTTGGCTGCTTCTTTCATTTCTTGTTCCATTTCTTCTACGAGCTTTGCTTTTTCTTTTTTGTTGAGCTTATCAAATGCCGGTGCTTCTTCATACGTTTCTGTATCTTCTGCTACTACTGTTGCACGAATTGAGCCTCGAACTTCTTTTTGAATCGTTGTCGGTGTAATACCATGCTCTTCATTGTAAGCTTCTTGAATACTTCTACGACGCTTGGTCTCATTGATAGCAATATCCATGGAGTTTGTGATGCGATCTGCATACATAATGACATGTCCATTAGCATTTCGCGCAGCACGTCCGATGGTTTGAATAAGCGATCGTTCTGAACGCAAGAATCCTTCTTTATCCGCATCTAATATGGTTACTAACGAAACTTCCGGAATATCTAAACCTTCACGAAGTAAGTTAATTCCTACGAGCACATCATATTTTCCAAGCCGCAGCTCTCGGATAATTTCAATACGCTCGAGCGTCTTCACCTCAGAGTGAAGATATTGAACTTTAATGCCAATTTCTTTTAAGTAGTTCGTTAAATCCTCAGACATTTTCTTTGTTAACGTCGTAACGAGCACTCGTTCATTTCGCTTAATCCGGTCGTGAATTTCTCCAATTAAATCATCAATCTGTCCTTCAATTGGTCGAACTTCGATATTTGGATCCAATAATCCCGTTGGACGGATAATTTGTTCAATTACATCAGGTGCCTTCTCAAGTTCGTAAGGACCTGGTGTTGCAGAAACATGAACAATTTGGTTAATATGCTGTTCAAATTCATCAAATTTAAGCGGGCGGTTATCTAATGCGGACGGCAAGCGGAAACCATGGTCTACTAACACTTGTTTACGCGCTTGGTCTCCATTGTACATTCCTCTAACTTGAGGAATCGTAACGTGTGATTCATCCACAACAAGAAGGAAATCTTCCGGGAAGAAGTCCAGCAGTGTATAAGGTGTAGAACCAGCGGGACGAAGCGTTAAATGACGAGAGTAGTTCTCGATTCCCGAACAAAAGCCCATTTCTCTCATCATTTCTAGGTCGTAGCGCGTGCGCTGCTCCAAGCGCTGCGCTTCTAAAAGCTTTCCTGCTTCTTTTAGCTTCTCTAGCTGTTCTTCTAGTTCTTTTTCAATATTTTGAATGGCAACACGCATTTTTTCTTCTCTCGTGACAAAGTGAGATGCCGGGAAGATAGCTACATGTTCACGATCTCCAATAATTTCTCCTGTTAGAGCGTCAACTTCTCGAATGCGGTCAATTTCATCGCCGAAAAACTCAACGCGAATACAGTGTTCATCTCGAGATACAGGAAAAATCTCCACAACATCACCGCGAACGCGAAACGTTCCGCGCTTAAAGTCAATATCATTTCTTTCGTACTGTACATCCACTAGCGTACGAAGCAGCTGATTACGCTCTTTTTCCATTCCTACTCGAAGAGATACGACCATTTCTTTGTATTCTTCCGGAGAACCTAAACCATAAATACAGGACACGCTGGCAATAATAATGACATCTTTTCGTTCAAAGAGAGAAGAAGTTGCCGAGTGACGAAGTTTATCAATTTCATCATTAATGCTTGCATCTTTTTCAATAAATGTATCTGTTTGAGGTACATAGGCTTCAGGCTGATAGTAATCGTAGTAACTGACAAAGTATTCAACTGCATTATTAGGAAAAAACTCTTTAAACTCACTGTACAATTGACCAGCAAGCGTTTTGTTATGAGCCATAATTAGTGTCGGCTTATTTATTTCCTTAATAACATTAGACATGGTGAAGGTTTTTCCCGTTCCTGTAGCACCTAGCAAAACTTGATGCTGCTTACCTTCTTTAATTCCTTTCACGATCTTTTCAATTGCCTTTGGCTGATCACCTTGCGGTTGATATGGGGATACTAATTCAAACTGATCTTTCAAATGAAGGCCTCCGTTTCCATTTTCTTGTTTTATCTATTTTTATTACGATATGTAAAAACCGAAAACACGAACTGATATTCGTATTTTATCACTTTATAATCATAAATGAAACTAATGAGTATTAATCTTATATAGTGTTTGTTTGTTTTTATTTTTTACCCTGTTACTTTATTACCCACTAAATTCTTATACTACCCTTTTCGAAGGGAATACAACTCTTTAGATGAAAGCAATAAAAGAAAGTAAGCTGCATAATTGTTTGAAAGAGATAGGCTTTTGCGCCAATTTCTAAATTATGATACAGTATAAAAAATATGTACTGAGAGGGGTTTAGTATGGCAAGCGTTGATCAAGTTCTTATAAATAACTCCTTTATAACAGTTGAAGAATCAACTTCTTTAGCTAAAGTGAAATCTGAACTTTCAAACTATGACTTCGTTATAGTCACAGCAAGTACCTTTTATGTAATACAAAAAGATGAACGATACGTGTTAACAGGTCATGACGAGGCATCGTCCATAAAAAAAGTAATAGCGGATACAAATTGGCCTTCATCTTCTACTTCTACGTTAGCCAATTTACAAGCCAACACAAACTGGAACAGACCAGTCCTCATTCAAGCAGAAAACCAAGAAACCACAATAGGACTTGTAACACCTTCACAGTGGATTACACATTTGCATAGCCAAAATGAGATATTAGCTTCCTATTTTGATACATTGGCAGAAACCATTAATGATGCAGTGACAGCCGTCGATAATGAAGGAAATGTAATCTTGTGGAATACTGCTGCGGAACATACGTATAAGATTCAGAGAGATGATATTATGGGTAGAAAAATCGGAGAGCATTTCAAAGATGAATCCATCATTCTACATACGATTCTAAATGAAGGGCGCCCTGTACGCGGAACGTATCATCGTCCTAATGAACAAACTCACGTGCTCATCAATGCATCTCCTATTATAAGAAACAATCGAGTCATAGGTGGAGTCGCAACTGAACATGACATTACCAATATTGTAAGATTAAATGAAGAAATTGATGTGTCTCTTCTCATCCCAAAAGATAATCCATTTTCTTCTTTCGCGGGTATCAGTCCTGAAATTAAGCAAGCCGTTGACATTGCCAAAAAAGTGGCATCTACAGATATGCCTATTTTATTAACGGGAGAACCTGGTTCTGGGAAAGAAATGCTGGCTCAGGCTATCCACTACGGTGGATCCAAACATAAAGAACCTTTTTTATCTTTAAATTGCGCCACTATTCCATCGGGACTCCTGGAAATTGAGCTCTTTGGTCATCAAAAAGATGTCTTTTCAGAAGATCCAACTACCATTGCGGGAAAACTGGAGCAGGCTCACAACGGGACGTTATTTATTGAAGAAATTGATAAAATGCCTCTTGAAATTCAAGTTAAGTTTCTCCGTTACTTGGAAGAACGATCCTTTTATCACGTTGGAGGCACGGAAGAAATTCAAGTTCAAACCCGAATTGTAGCCTCTACCACGACGCCTTTGGAAGAGTTGCTAAAAGCCGGTGAATTCCATGAAAATCTTTACTATTTACTGACCGTCATCAACATTATTATTCCGCCGCTTCGAGACCATAAAGAAGACATCGAAGCATTAACACAGCAATTTGTACAGGAATTCAGCAAGAAGTATAAAAAGAAGGCTCCTTTCATTAGCTCTGAAGTTCTCGAAGCCTTTATGCAATACGATTGGCCAGGCAATATTCGCGAGCTGAGAAATACGATTGAACGAATGATTTTTCTAAGTGATCAGTCGTTGATTACCCTTACGCACCTTCCTGACAATCTGAAGGATGCAAGTTCTTTCACAGAAGTTCAAAAAGAAGAAGATTCTCTTCAAGAAGCTAGGCTAATAGAAGAGACTCTTCAAAAAACCTATGGAAACAAAAGTGCAGCAGCAGATTTGCTTGGCATTTCACGCGGCACCCTTTACAACAAAATCAAAGAATACGGACTAAACTAATCAAAAAATTCGACACGAAGCTAAAGATGCTTCGTGTCGAATTTTTTGATTTCCTATAGACTGAACTTATTTCTGTTTTCTCGCTGTCATCTTCCCTTGTGTAAATAATAGAAGATAATCATACCCTCCGGCTTTCGAGTCTGTTCCGGACATATTAAAACCGCCAAAAGGATGAACGCCAACTAATGCTCCTGTACATTTTTTGTTAATATATAAGTTACCGCAGTGCATGGTAGCTAACGCCCTTTGAATTCTCTCTTCGCTTTCAGAGAAAAAGGCTCCCGTCAAACCGTAATCAGTTTCATTGTAAATCTCAATGGCTTCTTCCCAGTTAGCTGCTTTTGTCAACGCAAGGACCGGTCCAAAAATCTCTTCTTGCATAATTCGTGCTTTTGAATCCACATCTTTGAATACTGTAGGTTCTATATAGTAGCCATTTCCGGGAGCTTTAGCTCCCCCGGCAATAAGCTTTCCTTCTTCTTTGCCAATTTCAATGTAGGCTAATACTTTTTCATACGCTTTTTGATCAATAACAGGTCCCATAGAAGGGTTGTCTTCAGGCAGTCCGACGGTTAATTCTTTTGTTAATGCGGCTACCTTTTGGGCAACCTCTTCATAAACAGATTCTACAATAATCGCTCGAGAGCCAGCGGAACACTTTTGGCCTTGAAATCCAAACGCAGATGCTACGATCGCTTGCGCTGCCCCGTCTAAGTCTGCCGTTTCATCTACTACAACGCCATCTTTTCCTCCCATTTCAGCTATGACGCGTTTCAGCCAAATTTGTCCAGACTGTACTTTTGAAGCACGTTCATAAATGCGACATCCTACTTCTCTTGATCCCGTAAAAGAAATAAAACGAGTTTGAGGATGTTCGACTAAATATTCTCCAACTTCTATGCCATCTCCAGGGATAAAATTCAGAACACCAGACGGAAGACCGACTTCCTCCATCAACTGAACAAATTTCGCAGCAATAACCGGTGCAGAATCAGCTGGCTTTAAAATAACTGCATTTCCAGATACAATTCCAGCTACAGTCGTTCCAGCCATGATGGCAAGGGGAAAATTAAAAGGTGAAATGACTACTCCTACGCCTAAAGGAATATACGTCATCTCTGTTGTTTCACCTTCTACCGGCGTTAAAGGCCGATGCTCATTCGTTTCACTTAAACGAATCATTTCTCGCGCATAAAATTCCATAAAGTCAATAGCTTCCGCGGTATCCGCATCAGCTTCTGCCCAGTTTTTCCCCACTTCATAAACGAGCATGGCAGAAAATTCATACTTTCTTTTTCTCATCAGATCTGCTGCTTTGAATAAATAATCAGCACGTTCAGCAGGCGAGACATTCTTCCATGATTGAAATGCTGCTGATGCTTCTTGCATTGCCTGCTCAGCATAAGCTTTAGTGCCACGGCTTACTCTGCCAATCACTTCATCTACTTTTCCCGGGTTCGTAGAGACAATCACTTCTTCTGTTGAGATTTTATCCTTTCCAATCGTGAGAGGATATGTTTGTCCCAGTTCTTTTTTCACTTTCATTAACGCCGCTTGCATCGCTTGTTTATTCTCTTCTAACGAAAAATCAGTAAACGGTTCATTTTTAAAAACTGAGATTTTTGTACTTACTGTCATTTCAACCAGTCCCCTTTAATTAGAAATTTATTTCGCGAAGTTTTTCAGCACGAACCATACGTTGGCGGGACGCTCAGCTAGGCGTCTCATGAAATACCCAAACCAATCAATGCCGTAAGGAACATAAACCCTGACTTTATATCCTTCTTTTACTAGACGGTCCTGCAGCTCTACGCAAATTCCATAAAGCATTTGGAACTCAAATTGGTCATGTGAAATACCATTTTCTCTTACTAATCGTTTTGTGTACTGAATCATTTCTTCATCATGACTTGCTACAGCTGTATAGTGACCATTTAATAAATGCATTTTAATGATTTTTTTATAGTTTTCATCTACGTCTTTCTTTTCTGGAAATGATACTTCTGGTGATTCTTTATAAGCTCCTTTTACTAGACGTAAATTAGCTTGATATTGATGTAAGTCATTCATATCTTGTTCTGTACGATAAAGATACGCTTGAATCACAATTCCAACATTATCAAATTCTTTGCGTAATTCTTTATACATATCAAGGGAGATTTGGCAGTGCAAGTAGTCTTCCATATCAATTCGAACAAAAATATTATTCATTCTGGCCGTGTGTAGAATTCTGCGCATATTTTCCATACAAAGCTCTTTGCTAATATCCAATCCTAAAGAAGTCATCTTTAATGATAAATTTGATTGAACGCCCGATTCTGCAATGGCTTCTAGTGTCTGAATGCACATGGCAGTAGACAACCTGGCTTCCTCTTCTGTAAAAACAAATTCTCCTAAATGATCAAGTGTAACAACTTTTCCACTATTGTTAAGCTCCTTAGATGTTTGAATTGCTGATTCGGTTGAGTCTCCAGCAACAAAACGAGCTGCCCCCATCCTCAATCCATACTTTTTAGCTAATTTGTTCATTGAATGATTTTTGCCAAGCGACTGAAACATCGTTCTCATTAATACTTCCATCAATCCTAAACCTCCTTTTATTTTTTAAAATTAAAAATAAACTAAATTTTCAGATTAATAATTTTATTTTTCTATACCCTTCTCACATTTCTGTACACTTATTTAAATAAATTTATACATAAGTGTTTAAAATGTTTTATTCATAAACATATTTGTCTAATTAATTTGATTATACTCGCTCATTACATGAACCGAAACAATATTGTTATAAGTTCTAACTCACTTTTTCACACACAAAAGCTCTCCACGTTGTGTAGAGAGCTTTTGTGTACAGTTTAATAATAAGCAATTAACTTATCATCAAACCAACAATCTTTATTTTCCAGCTGCTAGCATGCTTTTTGCATATATAAAACCGATGGCTGCTGAAAGTAAATCTATTAAAATAATAAGCGGATAATCTGCGTACCCTTTATATACAGAAACAGCTATCAACAAAAGCGTCAGCGCTGTGGCAACATATAAGTTATATGTTACTCTAGCAAACAGAAGAAGCAATATGGCGGGTAGAAAAACTGCGGCAATCGTTTTGACTTCCACAAACATTTCTCCTTTTTATCCGTCTTTTAACCAGCTTGTGAATCACGTTTTGTATAATTGTGTACAAACAAAATACCTAGTTCATGATGTTCGTTGTCATACAATGCTCGCTGAGTAAAGCGAACTTCTCCATTTTCGTCAATAACTTCTAGCTTACAAAAAGCACGGTTATTAACTTGTAATGCTTCATAAAATTTATGGACTTCAGATACAGCGATTCCATTTACCTTAATAATCACTTCTCCTACTTTCAAACCCATTTTCTCTGCCGGAGAATGAGGGATGATTCCTAATACAACCAAACCTTGTGTACGCTTAGTAAATAGTGCGGGCGCTTTTTCATCGCTTCGACGCTGCTGCAAACGAATCCACTCTCTTCCTATGATCGCTAGAATAACAACAGCTACAGCGGCAAGAGGATAAAAAATAGCAGCAATCGTAATGATCGTTAATCCCACGCCTAATGCTAATACACGCTTACCAGTAAATTCAATAGATTTAAACGGCACCATACTTTGAATTCGCTGATAAAAACCGATAGCAAAAGGAACAAAAAACAGGCTAAATGATGTTCCATCAATAGATAACACAGGCCACCATGGAAACACAGACGTAATGGCGCTGCCTGGAATTAAGACAAAAAGCGGGACAACCCATAATTTTTGAGAGTAATGAGCTCCAATTTCCTGCCCTCTTTTACTTTTCACAATGGCTGGAGACGTACCTTTTGCTCCAAATTTCCAAATTAAATATCCTTCTGCTAATACAAGCAGAGACATTAAAATAGTCAGAGAAGGTAAATCTGCGTTATGAGCTTGCACAGACCACGTTTGAATAAATCCTTCACCGAAACCAGATGCCGGAATAAGCAAGGTTGCAAGCACAGCCAGTCCTACGGTGTAAGAAGGAGAAAGCCATTTAAACGTCCACGGACCGCTTATGATAAAAGTTAAAACAGCTACAAGTACAATCATTCCTATAGATACATAGACACCTAGCAACACGGTAACAACGGATAAAATCAACCCAATAATGATACCTGGAAAAAATAAATATTTTGCTTCTAAAATAAAATCAAACACGCGAACATGAAAATTCTGACGCTCTCTCTTGACGCGAGAAAGACCTACAAAAAACGAGACGAGCAGAAATAGATAAGTTAACGGATGTAAAAACAAACGCCCGATACCTTTTAAGAGCTCTAATGCAAAATCCATTTTTTCACCACCTGTATTTTTCACATTTTTATTACAACATTTACGATTGATTGTTATGTATCATAGGCTTCTTTATTTTATCAAAATGCATCACTAACCGACAATGTTGTTTTTACTAAAAAAGTTCCGTGCTTTGGAAAAGCACGGAACTTTTTCTACTTCTTATTGACTAGCTAGCTTTAAAGCCGTTTGAAGCTGACGATCTTCATCTTTTGATTTAATTTTTTCTAGAAGTTTTGTTTGTAAAAGCGCTGCTGTATCTTCATCGATTTCACCTGTAGCTTTTTGCTTATTGGCTTTTTGGAATGCAGTTACAGCTGTTTCTGTCTCTTTACTAAAATATCCGTCTGTACGTCCAGGTTCAAAGCCAAGGCCTTTTAGCATCACTTGAGCATTCTTCACTTGGTCACCTGTCATATCACGTGTTAATGGCTTTTTATCAACTTGAATTGGATTTGCATAATAATAATCCGGCTGCTTGACTTCTACCGTTGGTTTTATACCTTTTTCGTTAATCCAGTTTCCATCAGGCGTTAGCCATTTATAGAACGTTAATTTTAAATTACTGCCGTCTTCCATTGGAACAGCTTGTTGAACGGTTCCTTTTCCATAGGATTTTTCACCGACTAGCTTGTATCCTCCTGCTTCTTTTAATGCCCCGGCAAGAATTTCAGAAGCGGATGCACTCCCTCCATCAATCAAGGCCACAATTGGATAATCCTTTTGCTTTTTCATTGAAGAAACCACTTTTTGACGTTCACCGTTACGATCTTCAATCTGAATATATGGCTTTTTATTCGTTACTAATTTATCAAGCATTTTTTCAACGCTCGTTAAATAGCCACCAGGATTTCCCCGAACGTCTAGAACTAAGCCATCAATATTTTTATTTTCAAGTTTTTTCAACTGTTTCGTAAATTCGTCTCCCGTTGATTCAGAGAATGACGTAATTTCCATGTATCCAATTTTTTTATTGTTTACATTTTTAACAGAAGAATAGACGGTTTCAATTGGAATCTCATCTCTTACAACTTTTACTTTCATCGTTTCTTTCACGCCCGGTCGTTGAACATCTAATGTCACGGTAGAGCCTTTTTTACCGCGAATTTTTAATACTGCTTCATTCAATTCCAGACCCGCGATACTTTTACCATCGATCTTTAAAATCTGATCATTTGGTTTTAATCCTGCTTTTTCCGCAGGAGATTGTTTAAACGGAGCTACAATTGTTACTTTTCCATCTACCATGCTTACTTCAGCGCCAATTCCCTCAAACGATGAATCAAGAGACTGCGTGAATTGCTGTGCCGTTTTCTTATCCATGTAAGATGAGTGAGGGTCTCCTAAGGTTTGTACCATCCCTTGGATTGCGCCATCTAATAATTTTTTGTCATCTACATCTTTGTAATATTTTGAAGATATCAGTTCATAAGCTTGCTTGATTTTGTCTAGCTCTTCCTTTTCCACTTTACTATCATTTGAAGAAGTTGTAAGGGGGGTACTGACCGTTCCAGCATTTGCATACTGAATGCCAAAATATGTACCTGCTGCTCCAACAACTAAGGAGAGTGCCATTAATAGTGCAACGATTTTCCGATTCAAGTTCTTTCATCCTCCTCAACCTTAAGCCATCTCTTCTTATTATAATAGATACAACCAAAACTATGTAATAAAAAGGATGCATGTGTTATTTGTAGCAAAAGGCACCACACAAATCAAGTGCGATGCCTTTTTGTTAAACTATATGTTGAGCTTGTACCACGTATGCTAGGAACTTAAAATTTAATATAACTTTCAGGGTTTACAGCGGAACTTTTGCCTTTCCAATCGCCTTTATGCAATTCAAAATGCAAGTGAGCACCAAACGAACGTCCTGTGTTCCCTATATAACCTAATTGTTGACCTTTATTGATAGATTGACCGCTTGAGACGCTGTAGCTCTCTAGATGAGCATAAACTGTAACCCACGTCTGACCTTCTACATTGTGACGAATAAATACGGCATTACCAAAAGAAGAAGAATGATATGCTCTAATTACCTTTCCGCTTGCTGCGGCTACAACTGGGACACTTTCTCCTCGCTTTCCAATATCGATACCGTAGTGTCCTCTTCCAAACGTTTCTCGATACCCAAAATGAGATGTTACCGGGCCCTTTGCTGGCCTCATAAACGACCCGCTTGTAACAGGGGGTGCCTCTTCTGTTGCCCCGGCTGTTTCAATTTCTTGCTGTTGAGCTTGTGCTGCATTTTTTTGATCAGCTAAAATAGAAGCTTGCTCTTCTAATCCAACGGCTTCTTCATTAAATTCTTTTTCCTGATCTTTGAGCGTTTGCATGAGCTGATTCTTTTCATCCACTTGTTTTTGCAGCTGCGCACGAAGATTTTTAAGTTCTTCAAGCGCTTGATTTACTTCCGTTAGCTTGTTTTGAACTTTTGTTTCTTTCTCTTCTTTTGCCTTTTTATCGGCTTCATGCTGCATTAACAAATCACGGTCAGCCCCTACAATTGTCGAAACCGCACTCACTCTGCTAATAAAGTCTCCGAAGCTTTCAGAGCCTAGCAGTACATCTATGTAATCCACAGACCCGCCATTTTCTTGTAAAGCACGAGCACGTTTTTTTAATAGCTCATTTCGTTTTTCAATTCGTTTTTTTACAACGTCAATCTCGCTTTTCAGCTTTTCGATGTCTTGCTTTGCTTTTTCTACTTCAGATTCACGGCTGCGGATATCTGCATTCGTTTGTCCGACCTCTGAATCCAAGCGCGCAATCTCAGCTTCTTCGTTTTTTTGCTTTTCTTGAACCTCTTTTAATTTCTCTTTATTTTGATTAATATTTTGGTTCACATCATCACTTTTTTTCTCTAAATCACTGAGTTTAGTAGTGCTGGCACTTTGTGCATAAGCAATTTTTTCATTACCTATCCAAGCCGCACTTAGTCCAACTAAAACTGCTGCTGTCATTACTAATGTCTTACGTGTCATTTGTTTCTCCCCATCTGCACATATTTCCCCGTATAAACGGGCATTAGCAAGACCCCCATTAGCACTTTTTTCTATTTTTATCTGTAATTACACAACAACCTCACATCTGATAAACATCAAATGTGAGGTTGTTATAATCTATTATGTTAAAAATCTATCTTTATTTTCGTAAGAATTTACGGATGGATAATGTACTTCCCCACATCCCAATTAGACCACCGATTACAAGTAGTAATAGCGATACTTGAAGCACGAATGGAAAGGCAGGTAAAAGTTCAAAGAATCCATCAAACTTAGGTTGAACTTCATTATATAAAACGCTGTACACACCGATAATAACTGCAATTGGCACAATAGAACCAAGCACCCCTAAAAACAGACCTTCAATAAAGAACGGCCAGCGAATAAAGGAGTTTGTAGCTCCAACTAAGCGCATAATTTCAATCTCTTCACGGCGAGCTACAATCGTAATTTTAATTGTATTTGAAATTAGGAACATTGCTGTAAATAGAAGCCCTAAAATCAGCACTACTCCAATATTACGAGCTACTTTCAGCACTTTAAATAACTTTTCAACTTGATCTTGTCCGTATTGAACTTTTGCTGCATACGGATATTTCTCAATTTGTTTAGCTACTTTTGCGACATCAGTCGGCTCTTTTGTTTTAACAACAAATACATCATTTAATGGGTTTTGCTGTTCAAACGGTTCAAAAGCTTGTCCTTCATCACCCATACTATTAATTAAATCTTTTAACTCTTTATCTTTAGAAGAAAACGTCACCGTATCAACTTGCTTAATTGCATCTAGCTTTTCTTTCATTGCTTTTCGATCATCTGCTGTCGCTGCAGCATCAACGTGAACACGAATTTCCACATCATTTTCAATCAATTTAGCAATGTGGTTTAAATTCATCATCAACATAAAAAATACGCCTACAAGCAAGAGCGTCACGGTAACAGCACTTGCAGATGCGAATGTCATCCAGCCGTTTCTTCCTAAACTTTTAGATCCTTCACGTAAGTGGCGCCCGAATGTTCTAGCCTTCATATCCGTATTCACCTCTTACTTCATCGCGCACAACATTTCCATTTTCAATCGCAATTACGCGCTTTCGAATTGTATTTACAATTTCACGGTTATGCGTTGCCATCAAAATAGTCGTACCGCGTTTATTAATCTCCTCAAAGATATCCATGATTTCCCACGAAGTCTCCGGATCAAGATTCCCTGTCGGTTCATCGGCGATGACAACCTTCGGACTATTCACAATTGAACGCGCAATAGACACACGCTGCTGCTCGCCTCCAGATAATTCATCAGGGAAAGAATCCATTTTACCCTTTAACTTAACAAGCTCTAGCACCTCTAGCACTCGCTTTTTAATTTCTTCGGGACTTTGCTCAATTACTTCTAGTGCAAAAGCAATGTTTTCATAGACCGTTAATTTTGGAAGCAGCTTGAAATCTTGAAAGACTACACCAATATGACGTCTAAAGATAGGAACTCTGCTATCTTTTATTTTTGCTACATTTGCACCGTTTACAATGATATTTCCTGAAGAAGGCTTTTCTTCACGATACATCATTTTAATAAAAGTGGATTTTCCTGCTCCACTTGGTCCTACGATATAAGCAAACTCACCTTGATTAATCTTGATGCTAATGCCATTGATTGCTTTTACACCGTTCGGATACGTTTTATATACATTTTGCATTTCAATCATAAGTAATCACCTAATCAAGTGTGTTATTTTAATACTATGTAAAACTTGTCAAAATACGACAAAACTCTACAATCCAAACCAAAAATTCGACTCTTCTCACGCGCTTTCTCATTATAACATCACTCTTCGTGAAAATAAGCCCCAAAAATATTACATTTTTATTTCAAATATGACATAAGTAGGATATTTTTAGCAAGGTATGAGAATTTATCCTTATTTTTAATTCTGTTGTTTTTTGCTGTTCATTTTTTACGAATATCGTTAGACAAAGCACATTCATGTCTACTTTTTTTACAAACAAGGTATGATAAATAAGAAAAACGATGAGGAGGGATAACATGATCACCATTTATGGAAGTTCACGAGAAAACGGAAATACGGAGGAATTAGCTAAAGCAGTCTTAAAAGATATCAATACGGAAGAAGTTTACTTGCGCCGGCATACCATTAACCACATTACTGATATGCGTCACGATGAACTTGGGTTTACCAATCAACAAGATGATTATTATGATATAGCGAAAAAGATGGCAGTGCACGACACTATTTTATTTGTTACGCCTCTTTACTGGTACGGTATGAGCGGATTAATGAAGAACTTTGTGGATCGTTGGTCTGAAAGTCTTAGAGATTCGACAATCAACTTTAAAGAACAAATGAAAAATAAGCGCGTGTATGTATTAGTAGTAGGGGGCACAGGCGCATCTGTAAAACCTCTTCCTCTTATTATGCAATTTCAATACATTGTCGATTTTATTGGCTCTTCCTTTAGCGGATACATCATTGGAGAAGCCAATGCACCTGGAGACATAGCAAAAGATGTCAAAGCTCAACAGCAAGCCATTGTCTTAAACCAAGAATTAAAGCAGCTTTAACACAAAAATAAGACGGATATCCGTCTTATTTTTTCTTTGCCAGCCAAGCAGCAACTTTTTTTGCATCTTCTTCATTGATTAGTCCCTTTGGCATACCGCCTTGACCATTGTTAATAATGTTTTCAATTTCAGCTTCTGAGTGCTTGCTGCCTACATGCTGCAAGCTTGGTCCATTCGCTCCTCCTAAATCTACTCCGTGACAGCCTGTACAGTTTTTCTTCACAATGTCTTCTGCACTCGCTGAAGATTCACCAGCAGATTCATTTTTAGAGCTTCCTCCGCCGCACGCGGACAAAACAAGCGCTAGACCGATTGTTAACGTCAGTAATACTTTTTTCAAGCCTTCTCCCCCTTGCTGTAGAGTTTTCACTCTATTATAACCTACTCCAGAATGTTTAAAACACTCTGTTTACAAGGACTTTGTTTCAATTTCATGAATTCTCTCATCACACTTATGTATACGATTAAGCAATTGATTCGTTTCCTAAACGTTTTTTGTATACTACGCGTGAAATTGTCACACTGAGCTCATATAAAAGCAGAAGCGGGACAATGACTAAAATATCTGAAATAAAATCAGGAGGAGTAATAAGTACAGATATCACAATTAAAGCAAAATAAGAGAACTTCCTTGCTTTAGCTAATCTTAAAGGGTTTAGAACCCCTAAGCGCGTTAAGAATAGAACAACTAAAGGCATCTCAAATAAAAACCCAAACGGTAAACACAGATTAAGCATAAAACGAAAATAATGCTCCGCCGTAAACATCAGTGAAAACTGATCATTCGACAAGCCCGTTAAAAATGCTAAAACCATTGGAAATAAAACAAAATAACCGAATCCCAACCCGCTTACAAACAAAAGAAAAAAGAATGGAATGAAGGTAAGTAGAACCTTATATTCTTCCTTTTTTAACCCAGGCGAAACAAACCGAAATACTTGATAAGCAGCTACTGGAAGTGTAAAAGCAAGCGCAAAAACAAATGCAATCACCATATAAATCCATACGATTTCACTTGGTCCAAGTACCGCAAGCTTGCCGTCCAAATCTTTCACTAGCCACTGATAAATATCTTGTACAAATACAAAACTGACAATAAGTAAAACCACAAATGCACAAAGTGTTTTAATGATTCGAACACGCAATTCTTCAAGGTGCTCCATCAAGCTCATTTCTCCCATTGTATTTCTCTCCTTTCTGACAAGTAGAAATAGACGAGTTTCCTCGTCTATTTCCTTACTTACAATGTAGATTCATTCTCTTTTTGTTCAGAAACGGTTGCGGTTTGCTTTTCTTTCACACTTTCATCATCTGATACGAGCCCTTTTGCTGCTCCTTTAAATTCAGTTAATGTTCGTCCAAACGCTCGTCCAACTTCCGGCAGCTTAGACGGTCCAAAAATTATTAACGCAATGACTAAAATAATAACCAAACCAGGGATTCCAATATTAGAAAACATACTTGACCTCCTTTTTCTTACTCAGTTTACTGCTGGACTTTTTCTTTCTTTTTCAACTCTTGTTTTTCATGTGCTTTCCCGTGTGCCCGCATACGATCTTCCTCTACTTCCTTAGAAATCTTTAGTCCACGCGGCACGTTATTTACTTCAACTTCCGTCATACCTTTTCCATCTTTTTTATATTGAAAGGAAGCTCGAGTTGAAATTTCTGCACCAGGCTCTGTTACAAAAGGCACAACGCGATAATCGGCTTGCCATATATCAGGAGTTACCGTACACCTTACATATCCTCTGTAATCATTAAAAAATGTGAGGTGTGGATTTTGACTTAAAATTTTATCCGTGTCTGCTCGTTTATCTGCTCCGTTCCCTCCGGAAGTGATGGAGGTGCCGACGAACTCTGCACCAATAATTCTTGAATTAAGGTTAGCAAAATCCGCGTATAAGTTAGAAGCCCAGTTAGCGTGTACATCCCCAGTTAGTACAATGACGTTGTCTAACTTTTTCTGTTCAATAAAATCCATGACGCGCTGACGATTCGCCGTATACCCATCCCATGCATCCATGCTGTATGTAGGCTTAGCCACCGTTCCAAATTTTCTTGGTGCAAAGAAAATTTGTTGAGCCAGTACATTCCAGTGACACGCTGACTTTTCAAGATTAGTAAACAGCCATTTTTCTTGTTCATTCCCCAATAGCGTACGTTTGGAATCAAGAGATTCTGGCGTTTGCGGCTTTGTTCCGTCTCCGTTTGCTTGATTATCTCTGTACTGACGTGTATCCAACACTTGAAAAGAAGCTAGTTTGCCATATGAAAAATCACGATACAATCTCATATCCGTTCCATGAGGCAAGGATGTTTGGCGCAAAGGCATGTGTTCGTAATAAGCTTGATAAGCTGCAGCTCGGCGTTGGATAAATGCTTGTACTGATTGGCCTTTTTCAGGAATTACATTTGCATAATTGTTTTCTACTTCATGATCATCCCACGTCACAATCCATGGAAAAGCAGCATGAGCAGACTTCAAATTGGCATCTGACCTGTACTGAGCATGCCTGTTTCGATAGTCTTGCAGCGTTTGAATTTCTGCGCTGCTGTGAGTACGAACATTTCCGCTTGCAGCCACGTACTCGTTTGGTCCATATTCATAGATGTAATCACCCAAATGAACAACAAAATCTAATTGTTCTTTAACCATATGCTCATAGGCCGTAAAGTACCCATGTTCATATTGCTGACACGAAGCGAATGCAAACGTCATGCTGGCTACTTCTGCATTTGCTGAAGGAAGTGTTTTTGTTTTTCCGACCGGGCTTAACTCATGGCCGCTTTTAAATCGATAATAATAAATATGACTTGGCTTTAATCCTTTTACATCAACGTGAACAGAATGAGCAAGTTCAGGTCTAGCCACTTCTGTTCCTCGTTTGACAATTCGATGAAAGTCTTCATCTTCACTAAGCTCCCATTTTACTGGAATAGGTTGATTAGGCATTCCCCCGCCACTCAATGGGTCTGGTGCTAATCTTGTCCAAAGGACAATACTATCTGCTAAAGGATCTCCTGATGCGACGCCTAGAGTGAACGGATAACTTGAAAATTTAGGCGCTGCAGCTGAAACTTCTACTGCATTTAAACCAATAGACTGAGCAATTGTTAAGCCAAGTGATACTCCCGCTACTTTTCCAGCTCCTTGTAAAAAACGCCGTCTGTCAAACCCTTTACTCGAAGAAAAACTATTCTGTTTCACTTGCTCTATTAATTCGTTTAACGATTTATTTTCCATTGCACATGCCCCTTCCTCATGATTTAGCTCAAATTATAAACACTGTTTGTAAAAGGGGTATAAAGGATTGTAAAGAAGCACTTACCGCAGAACAGGTATTTTTAACCATTTTATTTCATTGACAAAATAAGAGAACTGACGACAGTAACCTTTAAATTTCTGCATTTTCTTAATTTTCTTTTTAACAATAGTTCTTTACGCTCGTTTTTCTTCATCCAAATTTTACAAAGTCCCAACAACTAAAAAAAGGCAGCATACCTAGGTATGCTGCCTTTTGATTAAATATGAGAACGTAAATACGCATCGATAAACGGATCTAAATCTCCATCCATTACGCTTTGCGTGTTTCCGACTTCCGTATTTGTGCGGTGATCTTTTACTAATGAATACGGATGGAATACGTAAGAACGTATTTGACTTCCCCACCCAATATCTTTTTGTTCTCCGCGAATTTCAGCTAGCTGTTCTTGCTGCTTTTCGATTTCTAATTGATACAGCTTAGATTTTAACATCTTCATTGCTTGCTCACGGTTTTTAATTTGTGAACGTTCCGTCTGACAAGATACGACTACATTAGTTGGAAGGTGAGTAATACGAACAGCTGAATCTGTTGTATTGATATGCTGACCTCCGGCACCGCTTGCACGATACGTATCAACCTTCAAATCTTCCGTACGAATATCAATTGAAATTTCATCGTTAAATTCCGGCATTATGTCGCACGATACGAATGACGTATGACGACGGCCTGATGAATCAAACGGAGAAATACGAACGAGACGATGAACGCCTTTTTCAGCTTTTAAATACCCGTACGCATTATGACCTTTAATTAAAAGCGTTACACTTTTAATACCAGCTTCATCTCCAGGTAAGTAATCAAGCGTTTCTACTTTGAAACCTTTTTTCTCTGCCCAACGCGTATACATACGTAGTAACATTGAACCCCAATCCTGTGATTCTGTTCCACCAGCACCTGGGTGCAGTTCTAAAATGGCATTATTTTTATCATACGGCTCGCTTAAAAGCAGCTGTAATTCAAAGTCATTCATGCCTGATATAAGCTCTTTTAATTCACTAACTAGTTCTTCTGCTAAATCTTCATCGTATTCTTCTTTTACAAGTTCATGAGACACTTGTAAATTTTCATATGTTTCATCCAAGTGGTTAAATTGATTTACTGCATCTTTCAAACCATTGGCTTCATTAATAACAGTCTGAGCTGCCTGCTGGTCATTCCAAAAATTTGGATCAGCCATAGTCTCATCTAATTCATCGATACGAGCTTGTTTTGTATCGAGGTCAAAGAGACCCCCTAAAGTCCGCTAATCGCTTAGCTGTTTTGTCAAGTTCTTGCTTAATTTCTACTAAATCCATGAGTTGAACACCTCTATTTTATTTTTGACGCACAGGAAGGAAATGAGAAGACTCATTTCCTTCCTGTACTAATTCATTCTATACTAATTGACTCTTACTTTATGATTCTTTACCGCAGCAGTTTTTATACTTTTTGCCACTTCCGCAGATACAAGGATCATTTCGGCCAACTTCTATTGCATTTACTTTTGGCTTCTTCTTAGCCGGCGCGTCTCCTTCTTTTGGATGAACAGCCGCCTGACCTTGCGCTACCTCTTGACGCTCAAGGTTGTTGTTAATTTCTGCTTTCATGATATACTTCGTCACTTCTTCTTCAATGGTTGCAATCATATTTTCAAACATCGCAAAACCTTCCATTTGGTATTCGCGAAGAGGATCTGTTTGGCCGTACGCACGAAGGTGGATACCTTGGCGAAGCTGATCCATCGTATCAATATGATCCATCCATTTAGAATCAACTGCTCTAAGAACAACAACTTTTTCAAATTCACGCATTTGTTCTTCAGGGAGCTGCTCTTCTTTTTCATTATAACGAGCTTTTGCATGATCTACCAGCAGTTCTACCATTTCTTCAGGCTCTTTACGGCGAAGATCTTCTTCTGTGACTTCACCTTCCTCAAGAACATTAGCATTTACGTAATCAATAATCGCTTGTAAATTCCATTCCTCTTCTAATTCTTCACGCGGCGTGTTTACTTCAACCACACGCTGTAGAGTTGATTCAATCATACGTTCTACAATCGCACGCAGGTTGTCTGAATCAAGCACTTCAAAGCGCTGTTTGTAAATAACTTCACGCTGTTGACGAAGCACGTCATCATATTGAAGCAATTGTTTACGCGCATCGAAGTTATTACCTTCAACGCGTTTTTGAGCGGATTCAACAGCTCTTGTTACAATTTTACTTTGAATTGGCTGTGAGTCATCCATACCAAGGCGATCCATCATTGCCATCATATTATCTGAACCAAATCGGCGCATTAATTCATCTTCCATGGATAGATAGAATTGAGATACCCCTGGATCACCTTGACGTCCAGCACGTCCGCGAAGCTGATTATCAATACGGCGTGATTCATGACGCTCTGTACCAATTACAGCAAGACCGCCAGCTTCAACGACACCTTCACCTAGTTTGATATCCGTACCACGACCAGCCATATTCGTTGCGATTGTTACCGCACCTTTGTGACCCGCATTTTCAATAATATCCGCTTCACGCTCATGCTGTTTTGCATTTAACACGTGATGACGAATGCCTTTTTTCTTTAATAAAGCTGATAAAACTTCAGATGTTTCGATCGCAACTGTACCAACAAGAACAGGCTGCCCTTTTGCGTGGCGCTCGGCAATATCTTCTACTACCGCATTAAACTTGCCTTCCATTGACTTATAAATTAAATCCGCTTTATCATCACGTGAAATTGGCTTGTTTGTCGGAATAACAACAACGTGCATGTTGTAGATATTACGGAATTCTTCTTCTTCCGTTTTAGCTGTACCCGTCATACCTGATAATTTTTCATACATACGGAAGTAGTTTTGGAATGTAATTGTAGCTAACGTCATGCTTTCGTTTTGAATCTCAACGTTCTCTTTAGCTTCGATAGCTTGATGCAAGCCGTCGCTAAAACGTCTTCCTTTCATTAAACGACCAGTAAATTGGTCAACGATTACGACTTGATCTTCATCAATTACATAATCCACATCATTTTGCATCGTTACATGTGCTTTAAGCGCTTGGTTGATGTGATGGTTTAGCGCTACGTGTGAAATATCAAATAAGTTTTCAATGCCAAATGCGCGCTCGGCTTTTGACATACCTTCTTCGGTTAGCTGAACGCTTTTTGTTTTGATATCAAAAGTAAAATCGGTTTCTTTATCAAGCGTGCGAACGAATGCATTAGCTTGAATATAAAGAGCAGTCGATTTCTGTGCGCTGCCGGATATAATAAGCGGCGTACGTGCTTCATCAATTAAGATAGAGTCAACTTCATCGATTACGGCAAAATGAAGCGGACGTTGAACCATTTGTTCTTTGTAAAGCACCATGTTATCACGTAAATAGTCAAATCCTAGTTCATTATTTGTACTATACGTAATATCGGCTGCATATGCTTCTTGCTTTTCTTCACGCGTTAAATGGTTTAAATTTAACCCTACTTTCAAGCCTAGGAATTCATATAAACGACCCATTTCACTAGCATCACGGCTCGCTAAGTATTCATTGACTGTTACTACATGTACACCTTTTCCTGTAATAGCGTTTAAGTACACAGGCATAGTAGCTGTCAACGTTTTACCTTCACCCGTTTTCATTTCCGAGATATTCCCTTCATGCAGAGAAATACCACCCATTAGCTGAACTTTGTACGGATACATGCCTAACACACGTTTCGCTGCTTCACGTACAACCGCAAAAGCTTCATCTAATAGGTTATCGAGCGATTCGCCATTTTGGTAGCGTTGTTGAAATTCAGCTGTTTTTTCACGAAGCTGATCGTCCGTTAAAGACGCAATTTCAGGACCTAACGCATCAATTTGGTCCGCCATTTTTTCTAAACGGCCGATTTGACGTTGATTGCCGTCAAACACTTTTTTAAATAATCCAAGCATATTAAAACGCTCCTCTATTTATAATCAGTACATTTTATACTATTTTCATTCATATCTGTATCTTTCATTATAAAACATTCTGAGTAAAATTGTAACATTGCAGCTAAACAAGTAGCAACTTGTACCCTTTTTCGTCTGTCTCTTTACGAGTACTACTCTATTAACGAGTTATTTTCTATTGTGATTTCCCCTTCCTCACTCTTACAATAAAAAAGGGGAATGTAGAATGAACGTTCAATTGATTACAAAAGAACAAGCTTGGGAAGTCCGACATACCGTCATGTGGCCTGATAAAGATTTCAGTTATATTCAGCTGAAAGATGATCCATCAGGCATTCACTATGGACTGTTTGAAGAAGGAGAGTTAAAATCAGTTGCTTCTTTATTTATAACAGGGGATGAAGCTCAATTTCGAAAATTTGCTACTCTCAAAGAAGAACAAGGAAAAGGATATGGCAGTCGTCTACTAGAAGAGGTTTTTCTCGAAGCTAAGAACCTTGGGGTACGAAAGATCTGGTGTAACGCACGAGAAAATAAAGTCTCTTTTTATAAGGTGTTCAACATGAAAGAAACCACGCGTGTATTCACCAAATCTTCTACGCGCTATGTAGTGATGGAACTATTTTTTTAAGCAGCTAAAAAGCAGCGTGCGGAGGCACGCTGCTTTCACTTTACTGCTCTTGTTTAAGAGAGCCTATAATCTTAGTTTGGTTCAATCAATCCATATCGTCCATCTTTTCTTCGATATACAACGTTTGTAATGTTGGTCTCAGCGTTTGTAAATACAAAGAAACTATGTCCTAACATATTCATTTGCAAAATAGCCTCTTCGCTATCCATTGGTTTTAAGTTAAATCGTTTTGTACGAACTAGCTCTAATTCATCTTCTTCAGTTGCAACAGCTACGTTCGCTTCGCTTTCTAATGCTGCGAACAGATACTTCTCAGCGCCTTTTTCACGCATTTTTCGATTTACTTTTGTTTTATGTTTACGAATTTGACGCTCTAATTTATCTAGGACAAGATCGACAGCTGCGTATAAATCACTGTGTGTCTCTTCACAGCTCTCAATACGAGATCATTCATTGGGATTGTGACTTCTATTTTTTGATCGTTATTGTAGACTTTTAAGTTTACATTTACGTCAGCAG
The DNA here is from genome assembly GCF_058781295.1 of Priestia sp. FW507-14D1A. Classification (NCBI taxonomy): domain Bacteria; kingdom Bacillati; phylum Bacillota; class Bacilli; order Caryophanales; family Bacillaceae; genus Priestia; species Priestia sp. FW507-14D1A. The sequence continues at coordinate 200,668 of NZ_JBYSWQ010000004.1, read as the reverse complement.
TTGGTGTTTCGTCGAAATAACGCTCTAACTTACCAAGCTTTTTCTCTACGTATTCCCTAATTGCTGGAGTCACCTCAATGTTTTCACCGCGAATGTTATACATCATGTTCGAACTCCTCCTTTAATCCATTGCTATACCTCTACAATTCTACAATACCCGACACAATCCCTTCCTAAACTATTAAAATTTTTTGAAAATTTAGTGAAAATTTATGGAACCTGAGAAAAGTTTATGAAAAAACCAAAAAAATAGACCTTCTTCATAAGAAGAAGGGTTGTATTTTTTTACGCAGAATTAATTTTTTTTATCGTAAAACATCCCATCAAACGTTTTTATTTCGTAAGGGTTTACATAGCTGTTATTATGCTTTTTTTTCGCTTTTAGCAAACGGAGATCTACCATAATTTGATGCCGAATTAAGATGAGTTTTTGATCAATTTCCTTATTCATTTCGACAATTTTCTTACCCATCGATTCATTATCCCTATTTTTTGGCGGCAGTTTTTCTATGAGGTCACGTCTTTTTAATAGAAGATACTCTAACTTTTGAATACCTTCTTCTCGATTTTTGTCAGAAAATGTTTGAATAAGCCGATAAATCTCATCCGTTAGCTGATATAGGTCGTTAATCATCTTTATGCTTGACCGCCGCTTCCATGGACTTGCTGGCGGTGAAGCTGCACAACTTGCTTCCACGTATCGCGAAATTCTGTTACATATTGTTCGGCTTCATCCAAGCTTGCTGTGTCATTTTTTGTATTTGCTTCAATTAAACACTGGTTAATATAGTCATACATAGCCATCATAGACTTAGCAACTTGCACGTTTGTATCAAGAGTAATCATTAATTCTTGAATAATATTTTGTGCCTTTAACAGATTCGTATTTTTCAGCTCAATATTTTTTTCCTGTATGCCTGTTCGTGCAAGTTTGATAAATTTTAAACACCCGTTATACAGCATAAGCGTTAACTCTCCTGGAGAAGCAGTCTGAACAGCTCCTTGCTGATACGCTTGATATGGATTATTTGCTGCCATAAACGTTCACTCCTTCTTAACTAAAATATTGCGATAACTGCGCGCTTTGAGCATTTGCATTTTGAATGGCTTTTTCCATTGCTGTAAACTGCCGATAATACCGGTCCTCTACCTGTGTGAGCCTGCTTTCAAAACTAGTAATTTGGCTGTTTACGCTTTTTAAATTCCGCCCAAGCAAAAATTGTTCACTTGTCCACGTTGAACGGCCAGCGCGCTGCTCAACTTTGGATACGGTTTGAGTAATCGTATCTCGTAAACGTCGTACAATCCCTTTTTCACTTGTTGTACTTCCACTTTTCATAAATAAATCCATGACAGACTGCGGATCTTTTTCAATTGCTTCTTTTAATTTAGTTCCATCACCTTCTATGACTAGCTTGCCTCGATCGCTATAGTTTGCACTAGTTGAAATACCGATGTCGGTTAGCTGCGAAAATGCTCCGCTCACTCCTGATACAGAGGCATACCAGTTGGAACGCATTTGGTTTAGGCCGCTTGATAGAATTGAGTCTCCTTTTAACAAACCGCTTTTTGCCTTATCATCCCACTGCTCAGCTTGTTTATCCGTTAGTTTTTCTCTTTCTTCATCAGTCAAAGGCTGATAGTTTCGGTCTCTTTCTTCCGTGATCTTTCCATTAATTTTCTCAATCAGTTCATTGTATTTGGTCACGAAATCTTTAATTGTATCAAATACTTTTTGCGTATCATTGCTTACGTTAACGCGCACATCTCCTGTGAAATTGTTTTGAAGGGTATAGGTAACGCCTCCCGTTGTAAATGTATTGGACTTACGAGTTGTTTCTAGACCGTTTAGCGTAAATTTTGCATCTGTTCCTTTGGCATTACCGGCGAGCTGTAAAAAGCCCGTCAAAAATCCTCCTAAAAAAACCATGTTTGAACCATCCGCACTATCAGCAGAAGATAAATTTCCCGTATCTTTACGAGTCATGACAACTTTATTTGTTCCTTCATCGAAAAAGGCTGAAATGCCTGCTTTTGAATTGCTGATTTGTGTAAGAACGGTATTTAATGAGGTGGAACCGTCAAACTCAAATGATGTACTGCCATCTTTATTATCACCCGTTGCTTTACCGTTGCTGTCATAAGTTGTAATAGAAAAGTTCAATACATTTTGCTGATACGAGAACGCTTCAATTGTGCTGCCGCTTGTTAATGTGGTACCAAATGTCATTTCACCTGTGTCTGCGTTAATAAATACTTCATTAGGATCTACTGTTCCTGCCTCAGTTCCTATTCTCACGCTATAACTGTTAGTCACACCTCCGGTGGTAACAGAGATAGACTGCAGAGTATTCCCTTCAGAAAGAGACCCTTTGGCTAGTTTTACTGTACTAGTATCAGCACTTAACGCTATAGCAGCTTGATCAATTGTTTTTTTAGTCCACACTCCTGTTCCCATCGAATCCCGTTGAGACCACAAGCTTTTCGTCGGATCAATACTAGAAGCAATACTGTTAGCGCTAATACTCTGCGCAGCAGTCGCCATTGTCACGTTTGAAAGAGTATAAGAAGCATTTGCTGCTGAGGAAGTAGCTGCTGCTTTTACTTTCGTTTCATCTGCTGAAGATACCGTTTTAGACGAATAAGAAGACTGCAAGGTCATATTAAAAGCGAGATTATTAAAGTCTGATAGAAGCAAGTTCATTGAGCGATAATCATCTCGCTGCCACTCTAACGTTTGCTTTTGTTTTTTCATTTTATCGATAGGCATTCGTTCAGCCTTCATTAAATCACTAACGATTTGATCAATATCCATTCCGCTTGCTAACCCACTTACTCTTACCACTTAGCATCACCACCGTTTTTTATTCATCTATTCATCAACTGTTAGCCATAAAATATGAGTACATTTTTTCGGATTTTCTTATTCGTTCATAGGTTCAACACTTCTTTATTTTGTATCGGTAAAACAAACATTTTTTTCATAGGTCAAATGGTGCAAGATAGAAAAAGCTCACTTATTTTTCTATAATAAGTGAGCTTTTTATTATTGGCCAAACAAGTTCAGTTTCTGGGATAAATCTCTTTGAATATCCTTAGGAATAAGGTACGGTGCTAGATTTATAATATCTCGTAACGAATCAATGGTTACAGAGGCAGATAAATTTATATATTCATTCGTTGTATCTGCTTGCTCAAACGAAATGGAATCTGGCAAATTATTGAGCAGAGTAATTTCATTCATTTCTTTATCGACCGTGACATCAGAAGCCTTATCAATATTTAAGCGATCCCATACAAGAGACATCGGAATCGGCATTCTTCCTAGATGCACGCTATTCACCTTTAAAACAAGCTTTCCATTTTCGGCATTTGGTGTTACGTCAACTACAAACTGTGATTCCATAAAAGATACTACATGTTTATTAATATAAAATTTTATATGTTCTGGAAGCAACTCGGCTTCTGCTCCGTCAATCGTTTCATCATTTTCGTAAAGGTAGCTGCGCAAATAATCATTAACATCGCTCTCGCTTAATCGGTATCCTAAAATAGGAGAGCCTCCGTTCAGTTCTAGCGACGTCGCATGAGCGGACTTTTCTTTTGCCAGTGAAGATAATGAAGCAGTCTGATCAAGTTTTTCAATATTTCTGACGGGACTAATAAAAAAATACAACCCAACTAAAAGGATAATAAATAGAAAAATAACAGCTATAAATTTTCTCAAACACACGCACCCTCTCAAACATTCTTCTTGGAATATAATACCGATTTCTCTTTTATCATACAAGATAAATAAGATGTATGTCGAAAACTTGTATAAAATGTACGTATATCCCCGACATTCCAAATGGCGAATAAGTCTATATCGAATAAATCAAGTCTATTTTGACTTAAAATACGTCAATTTTAGTAACTTAAAGTCGATTTTTATAGGAATTTGATAATTGGCACACTTCTTGCTTATTATAAAGGTAAGGGGAGGAATTTCTATTTATATTTTCAGAATTTACTTTATTTTCTAATAGTCTTTCGATAATTTTAAAGGAGTGAATACGATGGGAAACAAAACAGAATCACACGGAAAGTTAAAGCAACGTCACGTTTCCATGATTTCCATTGCAGGTATTATCGGAGCCGGCTTGTTTGTAGGAAGCGGATCCGTTATTAACGCAACAGGCCCAGCAGCAGTAGTTTCATATGCAGCAGCCGGACTGCTAGTCGTTCTATTGATGCGTATGCTCGGTGAGATGGCTATGGTAAACCCAGATAAAGGCTCATTCGCAACATATGCTCAGCAAGGAATTGGCGCGTGGGCAGGTTATGCTGTTGGATGGCTTTACTGGTTTTTCTGGCTAATTGTAATTGCGATTGAAGCCACTGCAGGAGGAGCAATTGTTCATGAATGGCTCCCTTCCGTACCAATTTGGCTTTTAAGCTTAATCTTAACCTTTGCATTAACTTTAACAAACTTGTTCTCTGTCAAATCATTTGGAGAATTTGAATATTGGTTTGCTATGATTAAAATTGTGGCAATCGTTGCTTTTATGGGAATCGGTTTAGCTATTATTTTCGGATTAATCCCAGGTACATCTTCACCTGGTCTAGCTAATTTAACGGGCCACGGAGGCTTTATGCCAAAAGGTACGAACTCTATCTTTTTAGGAGTTATTACCGTTATTTTCTCTTATTTCGGAGCTGAAATTGCGGCTATTGCAGCTAGTGAATCAGAAAATCCAGCAAAAGCTATCACAACTGCTATTCGCAGTGTCGTATGGCGAATTTTAATTTTCTATATTGGTTCAGTTGCTATTTTAGTAACTCTTTTACCTTGGAACTCAGCTGATTTACTAAAAAGTCCATATGTAACAATGTTAGAAATGGTCAATATCCCAGCAGCTGCACAAATTATGAATTTAGTCGTATTAGTATCCGTTTTGTCTTGCTTGAACTCTGCTTTGTATACGAACTCACGAATGATTTTATCATTAGCTCAAAAAGGACAAGCTCCTCGCGCTTTAGCAAAAGTAAGCAAATCAGGCGTGCCGGCAAGAGCTGTATGGATTAGCACAGCTGCCGCATATGTATGTGCTATCTTTAGCTTCGTTTCGCCGGATAAACTCTTTTTATTCTTAGTTAATGCATCAGGAGCCATCGCTCTTATTGTATATTTAGCTATCGCTATTTCTCACTTACGCCTGCGTAAGAAAATGAATCGAGCCAACCAGCCAATTAAAGGGATGAAAATGTGGTTGTTCCCGTATTTAACATACGTAACAATTGCTGTTATTACCGTGATCTTCTTATCAATGGCATTTATTGATTCGATGCGCTCACAGTTTTTCTTAACTCTTGGATTAACCGCTGTGGTTCTTCTTTCATACTCGTTCATCAAAAAAACAAACAACAAGCGACCTGACGATCAATTTTCCGAGCCAGAAAATATTGCAAAATAAAAAAGCCGCAGATGCGGCTTTTTTATTTTGCTTTCGATTATTTCTCAACCGATATGTCACGATGAAGATTTCGAAGCGGCTGAGGAGGGCAAATACGTCGCGTCGCGTAAGAAATGATAAAAATAGTTAACAACCCGCCTATCATCGCAAATGTACGAAACGGAAACATGACCACTCCGTCTTCAATCATCGGATACGGAAGCAGCGCTTTTAAATGAAGCAGCGGTTCTCCTCCACCTATTCGAAGAACAAGAGACACAATAAACCCAGCCAAAGATCCGTACCAGTTAGCTCCTTTAAAGAATAAAGCACAAACCAACTGCGGAAAAAGTATGCAATACACGAGGTCCCCTGATAAATACCATAAAGAGTAGACACTCTCAGAGTTTAAAGCAATTAGAGTTGCCCCCGTGCCAATGATAATGATAGAACGTTTAATAACTTTATCTAACTGCGCCTGTGTCGCATTTGGTTTTACAATCGGACGATACACGTTCCAGGCTGCCATCCCCGAAGCTGAAAGTAACGAAGCCGCTACTGCAGCCATGACGGCAGCAGCTAGTCCTCCAAGTGCAATCGCTCCTACTAAATCAGGCGTTAGATATTTAAATACATACGTTAAAATCATGGACGCGCTCTCAGGGCTTGAAGCTCCAAATGAAGACCAGTCTGCACTATAACCTATCATCCCTATTAAAGTTGGAGGTAAGGCCGCTAACGCGCAAAAGATGCCGGCTGTAATAGATAGCCACATTGCTGCTTTTTCATTTTTAGCAGATAACACGCGCTGAAAATAAATTTGCCATGGAATACCACCAAAAATAAGTAAAAATGTGCTATCCCACCATTGCCAATATGTATTTCCCCATTTCGGATCTTCCCAGCCTTTTAATGGAGGAAATAAATGAAGAGAACCAGTCATGCCTTCTGAATAAGTGGAAAAAACGGCTCCCACCCCTCCCGTATTCGAAAATGCAAAGGGAAGCACCAGAAATAGTCCTAAGAACATAATAGAAAGCTGTAAGATATCGGTATGTGCTACTGCCCACAGGCCGCCAATCACGGTGTATGCAATGGCAATAAGTGCGGAAAGAATGATGGAAATTGAAAAACTGAGGCCTAAAATCACACCGAATGTTGTTCCTAAAGCAGTTAAGATAGCTGCGCTCCAAAACAGCTCTCCCAGTATAGCCGGAAAATAAAGAACCGTAGCCATTTTCTTACCAAAACGAGATTCTAGAGGATCGAGCATTGTCATAAACTCAAATCTTCTCATCTTTCTAGCAAAAAAGATACCTCCTAAAATCAAGCTGATTGAATAACACCATGGCGCTTGCGTCCATGTCAACCCTGAGGAATAAACGGTTTCGGCCGTTCCAGCAATATACCCTCCACCTACCCAAGTGGCGGTCATTGTGAACATTGAAATCCATAGCGGCATAGATCTTCCTGCAACAAGCATATCATCTGATTTTCCTTTTTTACTTGCAGCGGCTCGAGCACCAATAAAATAAATAACACCATACATAATGAACATTAAAATGAGGCCTGGCCAATAGAGATCTGGATTATAGAGAGAATAGATAAATGCGACAACCATAAAGATGGAAAATCCTATAATAGTTGTCCATAAGGGGGTTAGTAGACGGTTGTTCCTGTTTGATTTCCCTGAAAAGTCAGAAGTCTCATTCGACTTTTCAGGCCTGGCTTGTTGTGTGTCTGAACGAAATGGCTTTTTAGCATTTTGCATCGTCTCACATCCTTTAAATTGATAAAGAAATCTAAAGACATAATTGTCCTCTATTCCCTTTTACTACCAGCATACAATTAAACCTAAAAATAGATTTTTTAGAATAAAATATAAATAGTTGGATTATAAATACCAATGCGAAGGGGAGAAATTACGTTTATATAATTATATTAAAATAATTTAAATTGACCTTTTTTATTATTTCACTAAGAAATCATAATTATTTTCATCTTCCATCTAAACTCCTTTCTTAATTTCCACATTCAAAATCCTTTGTTTTTCAAGGTTTGTATGCAAGCAGATATAGTACTATGGTTAATATATCTGAATGTTTAGGATATTGTCAAAAAAGTTTGAGGGTTTTCATATAAAAAAAGAATAATATTCTCATAGCTCATACACAAAAAAACCTTTTGTATCAAGGGACATAGCAATCAGTGATTTTTTATCACTTTTCGTTAAATTTTTTCTTAATATCCGAATGATTAGTCTTTTACAGAGAAGATAATCTAATAAATTCAGAACATTTAGAGTTTTAGGATTTGACTAAATTAAATAACCGATGCTATAATTCGAATTGTTAAGAACGTTAAATATAAATTTAACAAATTCTATTATTTGGAGGTCGATGCTATTGGAACAAACACTTACGCTTGAAAAAATGCACATAAACGGCGAATGGGTTGAAGCACGCAGCGGCGAGAAAAGAGAGATTATAAATCCTTTTAATCAAGAGATTATCGCTGTCGTTACAGAAGGAAATCGTGCTGATACTGTAGAAGCTATTGAAGCAGCTAGAAAAGCTTTTGATGCAGGTGAATGGTCTAAATTTACAGCGGCCCAAAGAGGTTCTTTACTATTTAAAGTAGCGGAAGAAATTCGTAATGATCGTGAAGAACTCGCTAAACTTGAAACCTTAAATACTGGAAAAACCCTCGTTGAAAGTCTGGCAGACATGGATGGGATTGCTGATGTCTTTCAATACTATGCTGGATTAGCAGATAAAGATGGTGGACAAATGATTGAGTCACCTAATCCCGATTCTGTTAGCCGCGTTGTCCGCGAACCTGTAGGTGTATGCAGCCAAATTACTCCTTGGAATTACCCTTTATTGCAAGCCTCTTGGAAATTGGCTCCGGCACTTGCTGCTGGGAATACAATTGTTATTAAACCAAGCGAAATCACCCCTTTAACAACTATTCATATGATGAAAATTTTTGAAAGAGTTGGCTTTCCAGCAGGCGTCATTAACATTGTACTCGGCCCGGGTGCGACGGTTGGACAAGAAATGGCAGAAAGTCACTTAGTAGATTTAGTTTCCTTTACAGGTGGCGGTGTATCTGGACGTAAAGTCATGCAGGCTGCCGCAGGCAACTTTAAAAAAATCGCTCTTGAACTCGGTGGGAAAAATCCGAATATCGTCTTTGCTGATGCTGACTTTGACACTGCGGTTGACTATGCATTAAATGCGGTCTTCTTTCATGCTGGTCAAGTTTGTTCAGCTGGTGCGAGATTACTCGTTCAAGATGATATTCACGATAAATTTATTTCAGCAGTTATTGAACAAGCCAAAAAAATTAAGCTAGGAGACGGCATGGACGAAGCCACTCAAATGGGACCCGTTATCTCAAAAGAGCATCTAGCTAAAGTAGAGCATTACATTGAGCTTGGCAAACAAGAAGGTGCTTCCCTTGTTTTAGGAGGCAAACGTCCAACTCAAGAGTCTTTACAAAAAGGTTTATTCATTGAACCAACTATTTTCACAGACTGTCATGGAGATATGAAAGTTGTCCAAGAAGAGTCATTTGGTCCAATTATGACCATTGAGCGCTTCAGCACCGAAGAAGAAGCGGTGGCACTTGCTAACGATACAATCTATGGATTAGCTGGAGCCGTTTGGACAAGTGATATGAATCGAGCTGAACGTGTAGTAAAAGCACTCCGTATGGGAACAACTTGGATTAACGATTATCATCCGTACTTCCCGCAGGCTCCTTGGGGAGGATATAAGCAATCTGGGATTGGAAGAGAGCTTAGCCACATTGGGCTAGAAGAATATACGGAAATTAAACATATTTATACGAATACAAATCCACAGCCAATGCGCTGGTTTCAATAAAATTCAAGGGGGAATGTAAAGATGTTTATGCGATTTGAAAGAATGGAACGTTTAAAAAGTTTTGAGATGCCAACGGTTGTAAAACATGGAATTGGTGCTGTTAAGCATACTGGAGAAGAAGTAAAAAACCTAGGTGTATCTAAGGTTTTACTAGTAACAGATCCTGGTGTAAAAAAAGTAGGCTTAGCAGACCCTGTAATCGCTAGTTTAAAAGAAGCGGACGTAGACGTTATTTTATTTGACCAAGTAGAAGCCAACCCTTCTATTCACGTAGTAGCAGACGGCACAAAAATGTACAAAGAAAATGGATGCAACGGATTAGTAGCTGTTGGAGGCGGAAGCTCAATGGATACGGCAAAAGCTATTGGTGTAGAAGTAGCTCATAATGCTCCCGTCTTAGATTATGAAGCAGCTGAAGGAAAAAAACCTTTAACAAAACGTATTCCTCCTTTAACAACCATTCCTACAACTGCGGGTACAGGAAGTGAAGTCACACAATGGGCTGTCATTACAGATCCTGTTCGTGAGTTTAAGTTTAATACAGGTGGACCTTTAATTGCTGCTCACTTAACAATTATTGATCCAGAACTGCACGTATCTATGCCTTCACATATTACGGCCGGTACAGGAATTGACGCATTAGCTCATGCAATTGAATGTTATACATGTCACTTTGCACAACCAATGACAGACTCTGTTGCTTTATTGGCTATTGAGTATGTTGGGAAATACTTACGACGTGCAGTTGCAAATGGACAGGACATCGAAGCACGCTATGGAATGGCGCATGCGGCTATGCTTGCTGGCCTTTCATATGGAAGTGAATCTGCAGGAGCAGCTCACGCGATGGCACAAACATTAGGAGGCATTTATCCAATTGCCCATGGCCCTTGCGTAGCAGCTATGCTAGGTCCTGTAATGGAATATAACTGGATGGGCGAGCCTGAAAAATTTGCGCGCATAGCTCAAGCTTTAGGAGTTAATACACATGAATTAACGCTTGAAGAAGCAGCTCAAGCAGCTGTTCGTGAAGTATATCAACTAGTTAAAGATGTACAAATCCCTTCTTTAGAAGAACAAGGTGTTCCAAAAGAAGCAGTTTCTCGCTTAGCTCAAGAAGCATTTACTGATCCACAAACGGTTGGTAACCCTCGTGATCTAACTGTAAAAAGTTACGAATGGATTTATAATCGCTGTTTTGAAGCTACACCATTAACCGTGTAAAAATAATAAAAAGGCTGTTGATTTTTCAACAGCCTTTTTTATTTACTCTTTCGCTAATTCTTCATTTAAAATATCGATGATTCTTCGGTCGTCAAAAACTTTTACTACTTTTTTCAAGAAATGATAATAATGTTTGGACTCTATAATCTGCGCTAAATTACGCTTTGCTTTTACTGCGATCTCCTCAGGTACATCTTCATCATTTAAGAGAATCTGCAGCTTGTTTTCTGCTTCTTCGATTGCCTCTAAATTAACTGAAATTTCTCTTTGCCACTTCTTACAGAAAAATGAAAAAAAGGACTTAGAAAAATCTTTTTCTGCTTCATATAAGTCTTTTCGAACACCTTTTTTCCACACTTTGTGAACCATATCAATATTTTGCAGTGAACGAATGGATGTACTCATCGTTGGTTTACTCATACCCAATTCTTCACTCATTTGATCTAACGTAACCGGCTCATCCATAAAATAAAGCATGCCATACAGCCTTCCTACTGAAGGTGTGACACCATATAAATCCATCGTATCAGCTAAAGCGCTGACAACCACATCTTCTGCTTCTTTTAATAAATCATGATACTCTTGAACATCACTCATTTACTCTTCTCCTCTTTTGTTAAATTTATTTGAATTATACTTAATAAATTTAATGATACACGATAAAAAGGAAAAAAACAGAAATTCAGTTCAATTTTTTGATAAAAAAGAAGCCTTCTCTTAAAGAGAAAGGCTTAAGACATAGTGGGGAATACTATATGTTTATCTTTCCCGATTTAGATATTATTTATACCGTATATTTTTGATTATTTTCAAACTGATCGTTTTATTTCTTTTTCGGTAATTGTTTCAGCATATCAATAGCATGTAATGTAATTTGAGAAGCACTTTTATTTTCGTTACGTATTTCTTCATAAATCTCTTGTCTATGAATATCTACAGACTTTGGAGCTTGAATTCCTAGCTTTACTTGATCACCATTAACTGCAAGGACGGTCACTTCAATTTCATCACCTATTTTGATTGTTTCATTTAACTTTCGTGTTAAAACAAGCATGGACTCACTCCTTATCTATTCCTCTTACTCAAATAACCTGTGCTTCGTTTCGTAAGCTGTATTCATTAAAATCACTTGCTTAGCAAGCTGTTGCTTTGTATTAATAATAACAGGAGCCTGCAAATTAGCTGTTATATTTTCCACAGAATCTGACATCGTAAGCAATACGTAAACAGCTGCATCTTCCGCCTGTTGTAATTGAAGCTTTTCGATTTCCTGAGGTTCTAGTTGAAAATCATAATCTAAAAAAAACTGAAATGGATCCGTGATAATAAAAGCTAATTCTTTGGTTTGAATAGACTGCAGAACTTGGAAAGCTTCGGCTTCGGGAAGTGGTAAAATAACGAATTCAGTTTCTTCCAAAAAACCTGGAATCCCTTGATTGAATGTCAGTGTTTGCTGATTATCTATTTCTATATCTCCATGGTAGCTTGTTGAAATTTTCATCTCATCACACCTTTGTTAATTGATTTTTTCTTGTTATCTTTTTTCATTGTAAAAAAGTTCCTTCTGTTTAGAAGGAACTTTTTAACGCAAGAAATCTAGCAGCGTAGGCTGAATAATTTGAGCCCCTACTCCCAAAGCAGCACGATGTACGCTTTCTTGTACGGTTAAATCCGTAATGACTTTTTCAATATCTGCATCTTCATTATTTGAAAGCATCTTAGTAGCCGTAATTTCCTGTGAATAAAGGCGGTTTTCGATCAGCTCAAGCCGATTGCTCCTTGCTCCCAATTCAGATCGCTCCGCTAATAGCGTAGACAGCTGCGTATCTACCTTTGTAGAGAGATCTTTTAGTGAGTTGACATCGTTTTGTTCAAAAGCTGTTTGAACATTGTTCATTAAGTCGAATGCACCTTGTCCAAAAATGTTTTCAGGATGAATATTGACTCTCAGCTGGATACCTTTTGATACTTCAACTGAAAAAGGATCCAGGTTAATGTTCGATTCTATTATACCGCTTTCATTCTCACTTATAGGCGGTGCTCCTACATTTACACCGTTAAAGATATAGTTTCCTGCCACCTGCGTATTCCCTACTTGCATATAATCCAGCTTTAACTGTTCAATTTCACGTGCAATTGCTTGGCGGTCATCACTTTCATTCGTACCGTTTAACCCTTGCACCACCAGCTCTTTGGTGCGCTGAAGAATGGAGTTGACTTGTTCAAGTCCAGATTCTGAACTATCAAACCAAGACTGAGCTTCTGTTAAATTACGTTTATATTGATTTACTTCAGAAAGATTAGAACGATAAGCCATTCCTTTAGTAGCCACTACCGGATCATCTGAAGGACGAGTAATTTTCTTCCCCGTTGATAATTGGTTTTGAAGTGTTTCCAGCTTATTATAGCTATTGCTAATCTGTTTTAACGAATTAGCCGCTAACATTCCTTGTGTGACACGCATCTTTACCTTCCTCCAGTTCCAAGACCATTTACAATTTTATCAAGCATTTCATCAATCATAGTCACCATACGGGCACTAGCGTTATATGCATGCTGAAACTGAATCATATTGGTCATCTCTTCATCTAATGAAACTGCACTGGTAGACTGGCGCCTTTGCTCCACAGCTCCCTGGAGAGTTTCTGAATTGCTTTTTAAGCGGTTGGCTTGTTGGGCATCTACTGACATTTGGCCAATAACAGATTGATAAAAGCCATCTAGGGAAACAGCTTGATTCCCGGAATTAATAAGCACCTTTTGACGAAATTGAGACAATAGCTGAGCATTTTGTCCATCTCCTTTGCGGCCAGTTCCATCATCTCCAGAAGAGGCCGAAGAAGCAGCTGCAATATTGTTTGTGTTTTGTTTGATTTTATCAGCAATAACAATTCCAGTTGCAGCCCCTTCTTTCTGAGAAATCTCATTAAAAAAGGACATACCAGTTTCACCATCTAGCGTGACACCTTGTTGGTGCTTATCATTAAACCAGTTCACAAACTCATATGCCATTTCATCTAAATCATTAATCATTGAAGCGTAAACACCTGTTTTATTACCACTATTATCTATATATCCAGAAGCCTCAATTAACCCTTTAAGTTTTCCTTGAGGAAATGACTCGGGATTTCGTATCTCATCCCCTATATGAATTTCCGTTACATAGGAATCTTGATTTGTTGTCAAACTGATGGCATTTACTTGATGAGTTTTTCCATCTAAAAGAGTAATAGGCCCTTGAGACGTTTGAAGCTGAACCGTTACCACTCCTTCTGACGTTGCAGAAGCGTTCCCGCTGCTTTTTGTATACTCTAAAGAAACCGGCATAAATTTAGAAATCTCATCTAACAGCCGATCTCTTTCATCATACAAATCATTAGGCAAATAGCCGTTCGGTTCTACCTTTTGTATTTGTTGGTTCACGTTATTTATTTGCTCTAGCAAAGAATTCACTTGTGTTACGGCTACGTCACGCTCGTTTTGCAAATCACCTTGAATCGTTTTTAGAGAAGTAGATAAATAAGAGAAGGTATCGCCTACTGCTTCAGCTCGTTCAATCATAACAGACCTGGCTCCTGCTTCTGAAGGGTGTGAAGCTACATCTTGAATGGATTCAAAAAGTTGATTAAAAACAGCTGAAAGTCCATCTTCAGTAGGTTCATTCATAATTTCCTCCATTTTTTCAAGAGCACCAGCGCGCGCATCCCAATACCCCACTTTAATGGTTTCATCTCGATACTGGGTATCTAAAAATGTATCACGTATTCGCTCTACCGTGCTGGCTTCTACTCCCATTCCTATTTGACCCGCAGTTCCAGTCTGATTCATCCCTGGGGCTGGATAAGCTGGGAACGTTTCTAAACTTACTCGCTGACGCGTATAGCCCGGCGTATTTGCATTAGATACGTTATGGCCAATCGTGTAAAGAGCCGCTTGTTGGGCATCCATTCCTCGTTTAGCCACCTGCAAACCATGAAATGTTGAACTCATTCTGCTTTCCTCCGTTCTTTATGCCTTCGAATTAAAAATAGAATTGGACTGAAACGATCTATTATTTGTTTTTGTGTAATTGAACGAATCCTCTCGTTTCGATGGAACAAGAAGGTCTAGTTCGGTATGAATCAGCTGCAAAGACTGTGTAAGCAGCTGATTGTTCAAGTCATTTGCATACTTTATATCTTGAATTATATCTATTAGCTGTTTTTGAAAGGGTATCAAGATGGAGTATTCAGAGAATGAGCCTGCTATTTCTTCAATGGAGCGAGCAGCATGTCCGCTTTTTTCCATCGCTTCTATACGTTTTGTTTCCAGTGCAGAAATAGCAGCTATATGAGATTGCTCTTTTTGCAAAGAAGCCGTGAGTGCCTTTACATCTTGTTTAATAATAAAATTTGTTTTCTCTTTAACAATGACAGACAAACTTTTGTGAAGCGTTACTTGTTTTTCTAGGATCGTTTGAATTTCTTGCACGTTCAATCAATGTCAGTCCTTTTATTTTTTATAGAAATCTACAATACTTTTAGCAATTTCTTTTCCGTTAATTTCGTACGTTCCGCTGTTAATTTGCTGTTTTAGTTTCTCCAATTTTTCAAGTCTTTCTGGAGATGGTTCATTTCCCTGAAGTTTCTTCGCCTCAGATGAAATATGAATCTGATCTTGTGAATTCTTTTTAGAGACCTGTTCTGTTTTTTCTGATTGTTTTTTGTACGGATTTATTCCAAATAAGTTCGATGGGTTAATCTTCATCTCTCTCACCTCTTTTTATATTTGTATCCGTTATCTCTATTCATTATATCGGAATTTCCATCTAAACCTTTAGCATCGGCAAGGAAGTTGAGACCATTTTCACAGTCCTCCTTAAACATAGGTCTATAGATAGAGGACGTGCAAACACTCAGCACACTTTTACTCTTTTTTCCTTTCGTTAGAACGATAGGTGGGACGCGTCAGCTCTTCATTTGAACGAATCATCTCACGATTATGCTTTTCTAAACCATGTTTAATTTCTTGAGAGCATGAATGACAAAGTTTACCTTCTCGAATCTGAGCGTTGCATTGCATGCATGGATAGCTTATATTTGGAAAATTAGTTAGCACTAAGCGACCTTGTCGAATAAATTGGTGAATTAACGAATCTGAAACGCCCGTTTCTTTCATCACTTCGTAAGTCGTTGCTGTACGATTTGCTCGTTTCTTTAAGAATGAAGAAACACGTTGAAACAGAGCTTCTTCTTTGTCAAAACATGATTTACATATGTTTATTGATCCACTTTTTACAAATAAATGACCGCATTCCCTGCAATTATCTAACGTTCCCATATTCGAAACTCCTCATTTGTTTTTTATTTTACTATCGGTCAAAGTTTTAAATTATACATCTTCATGCACGAATTAAAGTGAGCGAACGAACTGAACGTGCACCAGCTTCCTGCAAGCAATTTGCCGCTTGGCGCACGGTTGCTCCTGTTGTATAAATGTCATCAATCAAGAGAAATTCTTGATTCGTAACCATTGAGGAATCGACTACTTTAAATTCCAGCCTTTCTGCCAGCCGACTTCGCCTATTTTTTTTTGATTGCTTTGTTCCTGAACAGCGAACAAGAGGCATTTCTATGTTGTCACTGATCAGTTCAGCTAGCGCTAAAGATTGGTTAAACCCTCTCTCATATAATCTCTCGTCCGTTAAAGGTATAGGAACTAGTATAGCTTTTGGATTACATTCTTTTTTATAGAACTTATACCACTGCTCCTTGAATGCTTGGATAATTTCATAATCTCCTTGAAATTTAAAACGTTCTATTATGCTTTGCATAAAATCATTGTACGTATAAAGAGAACGGTTAAAAAAAGAAGCATCATTCCATTTCTGACAGTCCATACATGTGTCTAGCTCATAATGAGAAGGAGCCAGGTCTCCAAGAGAACGGCCGCATCCTCTGCAAATGCTACTGGTGATGATGGGACATCTTTGCAAGCAAACAGCGCAAATCCTGTCCGTTGAAGAAGGTTTTAACAATGACCTCCAATCGAAAGAAGAGACAAGAGGTTCAAAACAAATCAGACATATTGTCATTGATCAATCAGCCCTTCCTTATAAGCTAGAGCATTCATATATTCAATATGTTCTTTTGCTTTTCGCATAGACAGAGACTGCCCATAATGAAAAAAGACCACGTCTCCCGTTGGAAATTGAGCGCTCCTCCCTACTCTTCCTGAAATTTGAACAAGAGCACTTTCAGTAAAAATCGTTTCTTCTGCTCCCAATACTGCAACATCTATGTTGGGAACCGTTACGCCTCGCTCTAATATTGTTGTCGTTACTAAAATAACTAGCTGTCCTTCTCTAAATTTCATTACTTTTTCTTTTCGCTGGGAATCTTCAGCATGGACACCGTCTACCTTTTCGGTCAGCTTTCGAATCATGTCTGTGATGGGAGCAATCCACTTAATTTGGGGGACGAAGATAAAGCATTGTTTTCCTTCCTCTATTCTTTTTTTCAGCCATTTCTCAACATTAGCAGGCAAAGTATCTGTTTTCATTTTTTTCTTCCAATTGCCACACCATTCAAATCGAGGAACAGGAATAAGCATTCGGTGATAGCGGGCTGGAATGTTAACTACTTGTTTTTTTCCTTGCTCAACTTCTTTTTTTAATGATTCACTTGGAGTCGCTGTTAAATAAATCTTTGATGCAGCGTGTTTAGCTGCTTTTGCAACAGCATAGTGCAGCATAGGCTCTGTCGAATACGGGAATGCATCTACTTCGTCAATAATCAGCACATCGAATGCTTGATAATAATGCAGAAGTTGATGAGTGGTGGAAATAATAAGAGAGGATTCATGAAAACGGTCTTCGCTGCCTCCATACATAGCCAGCACAGACATATCTGGAAATGCCGATTGAATTCTTGGCTTTAACTCAATAACCACATCTGTTCTTGGAGTAGCAATACAGACTTTCTTTCCGCTGTTCAACGCTGATTCAATACCTTTAAATAAAATTTCCGTTTTTCCTGCTCCGCAAACAGCCCAAATTAACAGCTCTTCATCCTTTTTTATAGCTTGAATGAGTTCATTTGAAGCACGTTCTTGAGCTTTAGACAGCGTTCCTTTCCAATTCATCACGCTGCTTTTTGGCAGGACATTGCTTGCTGGTCCTTCCCAGTTTATAAAGGGTGTGCACTCACTTACTTTGCCCATTACAATACATGCTCGGCAATAGTAGCACTCCTGGTGACATCTACTGCATGGAAATGAAGCAAAATAAAAGGGACTATCACTTCCACACCGGTTGCATTTATATCCGTTTTCTTTCTGGGTAAGTGCTTTTTGATAGGAAATATATCCGTTTAGATAATGTTCATGAATGAGGGATAAAGGATAGGGAGTCTGAGTTAGTAGAAGCTGCTTTCCGCTTAGAGAGCGCTGAAGACCTAAAGAGTAGGAGTATGAAGGATTTAAAGGTGGAGTTCTCCACGTATCGATTTTTGAGAGAGGAAAAGCAGCTAGGCTAGGTACTTGAACGGGATTTAGCAATTCTTGTTTAACAGTAAAAAGCATATCTTCATTCCTTTCCATGTTTATCGTACACATCTATATACGCAAAAAAAGGTGTTTTTTCCTGCAAAAAAACCAAATCAAATGATTTGGTTTTCGATTACTTTTTATACCAGCCTATACCGATGGCACCTTCACCTAAATGTGTGCCAATGACAGCGCCAAAATATGAAAGACTCCATTCAATATGAGGATATTCTTGTTCTAAGTCTCGTTGAATTTCTTTTGCTTCATTTTCACGATTAGAATGAATAACTACAGCCTTCATAGGTACATTTTCTTTTGCATCCTCATCAAGAAGCTCCGTGATTCGTTTTAACGCTCGCTTACGCGTACGAATTTTTTCAAACGGAACAATTTTTTTAGATTCAAAATGTAGCACTGGCTTTACTTGAAGCAGACTGCCGATAATAGCCTGAGCAGCATTTAGGCGACCTCCACGCTGCAAGTGAGATAAATCATCTACCATAAAATACGCACGCATTGATAGTTTCATCTCTTCAAAACGCGCAATGATTTCGTCAGGATGTTTATTTAATTGGACCATCTCGGCTCCTTCAATCGCGTAAAAGCCTTGAACCATACAGCTGATTTCTGAATCAAATACGTGCACATCAAAGTCTTCTACCATGCTACCTGCCGTCAAAGCACCCTGATACGTTCCGCTAATTCCACTAGATAACGTAATAACGATAGCAGCATCGAATTGATCTCGTTTTAACTGTTCAAACAACTCTACAAATTCTCCGATAGCAGGCTGAGAAGTGGTTGGAAGATTTTTTGCTTCTTTAATTTTTTCAAAATATTGATCTGCAGTCATATCTACTTCTTCACGATATGTTTCTTCACCGAAAATAACGCTTAGCGGCACCATATGTATATGATAGTTTGATCGAATTTCCTCTGATATATAGGCGGTACTATCTGTAATAATTGCTGTTTTCATAAGATAGGGATCCATCCTTTGTTATATAAAATAATTTCACTCTATTCTACAACATTTAGGATTAAAATGCATGTAACGAGAGGTTTACCTCTTAGTAAAGGCTCCCTCACGTATACATATTAATTAACAAACCTTGAATTTCTCCAACCCGCTTGAGTAAATTTAAACTGTTTTTTTCTTTTTGAAGGATATCATTTGTCAAGTCAACTAGTTTTGTATCCACTTCTTTCACTAATTTATATACTTTAGTCGTTCCTCTATGATTAAACCCTCTTTCTTCATGCAGTTCAAAACCATTTTTAACGACTTCGTTCATAAACTGCTTCACAAGCGTCTTGTATTTCCGCAAAGAATCAATAGTTTGATTTTTCACTAACTGCTTTCCCTGTTCTTCAATTTTATTTATCACTTGAGTTAAATGTTCATTGGTTAGTTCTTTTTGTTTTTTGGCCATTACTCCTGTAAATGAACCCGAACCACTTACTTCTTTTTCTCTAATGAGATTCACTGAAGAAGAAAGACCGTTAATTCGCTGTACCTCCACTATGTATCTCTCCTTTCTCTGTTAGTATACACTTCATTCAATTTAGACTTTTAGATGCGCCAGCTTGATTAGGTGAAAGTTTAGAGAGGCATCCGATGCGTGGATATAATGATTATCCTCTAGCTAAGAGTGATACTTATATGCTGTTCATAAGAAGACAGCTTGTTTTTTCGGGGCGAAGAGGTAACTTTAGGCGTTGCTTTTAATACTTCATTCCAAACGTTAGAAAGCTTCTTCATCATTTGTTGAACTTCACATAAAATAAACGTATCTTTTTTTAAATTAGCCATAATTAATCGCTCAGACATATAGTTGTAAAGAGTATCTAACTGCTCTGCAATGATACCTGCTTGATATGTTAAGCCAATTCCTAGCCGATATAAAATATCGTTGCACTGTTTAATTTTTTCATTCGCTATAAAATAATCGCTGTGTTGAATTGCTATAACAGCTTCATCAATATTTTGAATAAATTTTTCATACATCATAGCTGTTAGCTCTTGCGGAGATTTATGATAGATTAATTCTTCCGTTATAAAATTCAGCTTCATCACCTTCTTGTCTTCTTTAAATCCGTTTTCTATTTATTTCACTAAAAGCTAACTTTTAAATTTTTAAAGGACACCAGTTGAGGTTCGAATAAATTCTTCTACGGCCTCATATGTATCTGAATGTATTAAAGACCTTCTTTTACAAGAGCATGCATCAACTTGATGAACGTTGGTTTGAGGTATGGATGCTTTCTTCGAAGGTTGTAGAATCCTTAAGATTTCCTTTCTGCTTAAGTGAAGTTGAAGGACGAGTAAATGCGCAAAAGTATCACCCTTCGCCTTCCTAAAAGATATTTTCTACCTTTAACTTATCGGTTGTTTTCCTCTCTCATTAAATATGACTTTTTACCCACAATTTCAAAAAAAGTTATAAAAAGAAAAAAAAAGTCCGATATACCTAGCGGTATATCAGACTTTTGGACTTACCTTACTTCTACCCAACCGTTTTTAATTGCCACAACAACAGCTTGAGTACGATCATTTACATTCATTTTTTGTAAAATATTACTTACATGGTTTTTAACGGTTTTTTCACTAATATATAATGCTTCTCCGATTCCTCGGTTACTTTTACCATCAGCTAACAGTTGTAGCACTTCGCACTCACGACGTGTTAACAAATGTAGTGGACGGCGAATCTCAATTGGTTCGTGCGGATAAGAAGACGATTGTCCTTGAGCTGCTAGTCGACGGTACTCTTTTACTAAACTATGTGTTACTTTAGGGTGTAAATATGAACCACCTTCTGCAACTACTTTCACCGCCTCAATTAACGCATCCGCATCCATTTCTTTTAGCAGATAGCCTCGTGCACCTGTTTGTAAGGCATGAGTTACATATGTCTCATCATCATGGATAGATAAGATAATAACTTTAGCGTCCGGATTTACTTCTAAAAGCTTTTTCGTAGCTTCTACACCATTTACAGCCGGCATGTTAATATCCATGATTACAACATCAGGTTGATGTTCTTCTACAAGGTCAATAACTTCGCTACCGTCGTCACCTTCTGCAACTACTTCAAAATCTTTTTCGAAATCTAAAATTCTTTTTACTCCTTCACGGAATAATTGGTGATCGTCGATTATGATAATTCTTGTCTGCATGTTTGATTCCTCCCCAAATCGAACAACAAATGTTTTACTCTATACTGACCCCTATTTATATACATATCTCTGCCTTTTTAAGCGGCTATAATCGGTACTTTAATCATAACAAGCGTGCCTTGGTTAATTTTCGAATGAACAGAAATAGTCCCATCTAACAAATCAACACGCTCTTTCATTCCTATTAAGCCGAACGAATTCTCTTTTTTCTCTTCTTGATTAAAACCGCAGCCGTCATCTTTGACAAGCAAAATAGCGTGTTCATTGTTGAACTCTATCTTCACTTGGATTTCTGTCGCGTCTGCATGTTTTAATGCGTTCGTTACAGCTTCTTGCACTAGACGAAACAGTGCTACTTCTAATTTTGAAGCAGTTCGCTTCTCTTGTCCAATGGAAATAAACGTAATCCGAGGCTTGCCTTCGTTATAATCTTCGATTGTATCAAGATATTTACGCAGCGTCGGAATTAGACCTAAGTCGTCAAGTGCCATCGGTCTTAAATCATATATAATTCGACGCACTTCGTATAGGGCAGAACGAACCATTTTTCGTAAATCTCGAATTTCTTCCATTGCTTCTTTTGCACTACGTTCCCGGTAAATTCGGTCAATTAATTCCGATCTCATCATAACATTTGCAAGCATTTGAGCTGGGCCGTCATGAATCTCTCTTGACAAACGTTTCCGTTCCTCTTCCTGAGCTTCAATAATCCGAAAGCCGAAATACTCTTTTTGAATGGCATCTTCTACTATTTCCCCTACTTGTTTTAAATCACTTGTTAAATAATTTAACACAACGGAAATTTGACCTACTAGGTGATCTGCACGTTTAATCGTTTCTTCCAATGTAAGCAAGCGTCTTTCTAGTTCATCTCGACGATTACGCAGCTGATATTCGCTTTGCTGATTCATCAGCAGCTTGGTTTGTAATTCGTGTGCTTTTTCATAAGCGTCTTTTACTTCAGGCTCTGAATAAATTTGAAAATGTCGGCTCACATCAGACAAACGCTTTCGAGCCAACCTTGCCTGAGTTTCCAATTGATCGCCTTGCTCTATCGTCTCAAGAACTTTCCCTTTTAACACTTCTAACTCTTCTTTAATTTGCTGATATTCTTGTCTGGCATCTTCAGAAAGGCGATAGACTTCATTTTTACTATCTCCCACTGTGCCAATAATCTTCTCAAAAATTTCATCAAGTGCCTTACTTGTTAATTTATGTTTCGACATTTACTCACCCCAAACTATACTCACATTCGGAGAAATGTCTATACGTTCATGCTATATATAGTATTCGTATGACCTATCTGAATTGTGAGGATAAGATCCATATTTTCTCCCTATCTGACTTTTTATATCCAAAAAGTAACGGTTGTTTTTAGTACCCTCAAACTCGACATCAATCGACGCTTGACTCGCGTTATTTGAATAGATTACCATTTACACTCACTATTCAACAGTGACTAACTGCCTGTTTAGACTATTTCATCATTTAGCTATACAAGCCTGCACACTCTTTTATTATAACGTATATTCTGTATAGCTTGTTCAAGTGATGTTGAATTTGATTAATTGATGTCTTTTCATAAACATTTTATACTAATAGCAAGTAAACAGTACGTAAATACCCGTTTTTCTTCTATTTATAACGCTAAGGAGGATTTTTTGATTGTTATCACAATATTATACCGTAAAACAAGAAGGTTCACATGAAATCACTATTCAAAAATCTAGATTCATTTGTCATATGAAACGTGTAACAACTGAGGAAGAAGCTCAGCAATTTATCCAAGACATTAAAAAACAGCACTGGAATGCTACTCATAACTGTTCAGCTTACCTAATTGGAGAACGAGATCAATTTCAAAAAGCAAACGATGATGGAGAACCAAGTGGAACAGCAGGCGTACCCATGTTAGAAGTGCTCAAAAAAAGAGGCTTAAAAGATACGGTGGTCGTCGTTACGCGCTATTTCGGAGGCATTAAATTGGGCGCAGGTGGCTTGGTGCGCGCATATGGGAAATCTGTTTCCGAAGCGTTAAATGAAATAGGTACAGTCAAACGAACTCTCATGGCGGTTATGCATACAACCGTCGACTATACATGGCTTGGAAAATTAGAAAATGAGCTTCGCAGTTCTGTTTATCTATTAAAAGAAATCCACTACGCAGATATGGTAGAGATTGAAACATTTGCAGAGGAAGCTCAAACAGAAGCATTTACTGAATGGATGACCGAGCTAACAAACGGCCAAGCAGATATTCGAGCAGGTGAGACGACCTATTTAGAAGAAGATGTAGAATGAATTATTTACTCTCATTAAAAAACATTGTACAATTGATAAATAGCGCAACTATTCTGATGGTTGCGCTACTTGTCAATGAGTAAAAAACCTCGTACAGATGCATAGCTTTGACGAGTTTGATTCATACATTCCAATTTATAACACATACTAAGTGTCACAATAAGTGTTCGAATATACGAATAAAAGGAGAAACCGTATGGCTCAATATAGACGTTTTCAAAAAAGAGTAAACAAACGGAAAAGAAAACGAAGGCTTTTTACATTTTTTCTGTTACCTATCCTTATTTTAGGGCTTTCTGCAACCGCTTATGGCTCTTATTTATTTGTTAAAGCTAAAACAGTAGCTTCTGATTCTTATGAAGGACTCGGAGATCGCGATAATTCTCCTATGCGTGATCGTAAAATCGATCCCAAAAAAGATGATATATCCATTTTATTTATGGGCGTAGATGATAGTGAAACCAGGAAATTCGGAAATTCAGCCCGTACAGATGCTTTAATCTTGGCGACCTTTAACGAAACAAATAAAACCGTAAAGCTTGTAAGCATACCTCGAGATTCGCGGGTTTATATACCTGAAGTGAACAAAAAAGATAAAATTACTCATGCGCATGCTTACGGAGGTCCAAAAGCAACTGTAGAAACGGTAGAACAGCTGTTTAATGTTCCTGTTGATTACTATGTTAAAGTGAATTTTAAAGCTTTCACAGACATTGTAGACTCACTTGGAGGAATCGATTTTGATGTACCTTATGCGATGAGTGAAAAGGACTCAAAAGATCGTCATAATGCCATTGTCTTAAAACCAGGAAATCAACATTTAAATGGCGAAGAAGCGTTAGCTGTTGCTCGAACACGAAAACAAGACAACGATATTGAGCGAGGAAAAAGACAACAGCAGTTGATTGAAGCCATGATTAAAAAAGCTGCTTCCATTGGATCACTAAATAAATATGGCAATCTTATCGAAGCTGTTGGCGATAATATGAAAACGAATTTAATGTTCGGTGAAATGCTTTCATTTTATGATTATGCTTCGAAAAAAGTAGACATCGAAACCATTAACTTAGACGGCAGCGATGAAAAAATTAACGGCGTTTACTACTTCAAACTAGATAATGATTCGGTGGAAAAAGTAAGTGAAAAGCTCCGCAAGCATTTAGGCATTGAATCAACTTCAGATACAACAGAATAATTAAAAAGACCTCTTGGATATCCAAGAGGTCTTTTTAATTAATTTTTTAAACGAAGCCCACGAACCATGTTGAGAATTGGCCTATATGTCTTATCAACTAGTCCTATCTTTTCGACGATAATTTCAATCGCTACAAGGAGGATAGCTAGTACAAGAAAAGACCCCCACATTGTTTGTACCTTTGAGAAGATAACTGCCGCTAAACCAAATATCGCACTCATTCCATAAATAATTAAAACCGTTTGTCTATGGCTGTACCCTAAGCGCAACAAGCAATGATGCAAATGGGATTTATCGGGAGCCGATAGCGGTTGATTTTTTACGATTCGGCGAATAATAGCAAAGAACGTATCTGAAATTGGCACTCCTAAAATAATAACTGGAACAATGAAGGAAATAACCGCTACATTTTTAAATCCTAACAGAGACAATACAGAAATCATATAGCCTAAAAATAGTGCTCCTGTATCGCCCATAAAAATCTTAGCGGGGTGAAAGTTGTAAAACAAAAATCCGAGCGTACTTCCCAATACGATGAAACCCATGCTTGTCACAAACACATTGCCCATCATAATAGCCATACCCGAGATGGTAATCAATACAATAGAGGAAACGCCGGCAGCTAATCCATCCAATCCATCAATTAAATTAATAGCATTGGTAATTCCTACAATCCATAATACCGTAATTGGAATACTTAACATTCCGAATTCTAATTTTCCGCCAAACGGCAAGTTAATGAAGTCAATTTGGACTCCGCCGTATACAACAACAATTAATGTCGCTACTAGCTGACCGCCTAATTTGATTTTAGCGGATAGCTCAATCATATCATCTAAGACACCGGTAATGATGATAATGATGCTTCCGATTAAAATCGGCAGCGCATATTTACTGTCAGGCTGTAAAACGAGGTATCCAATAAGAAAACTAAAAAATATCGCCAAACCTCCAAGGCGAGGCATAATTTTTTGATGAACTTTTCGTTGATTTGGTTTATCCGTTGCACCTATTTTAAACGCCAGCTTCTTAACCAGCGGAGTGATCAGAATAGATGTAATAAAACAAATAAACAAGGTCAAATATAGCATGGAGACCCTCCTCAGGTTTATGTTAACCAAAACCATAAAAAATGTATCCAACTTTATATAATTGGATAGTATTTCAAATTGCGTATCACAATAATTACTTACTTATTCCCAAAATGGATTATATCACAATGATTCTACTACTTAAATAGAAATTTATTCTCAAAAATTAGCACATTTACAAACTATCAATAGAAAAGAACTGTATTTTTTGGTGTATAAACAGCTGATTTACTTTATTCTTATGTGGTTATTTTATGTAGAACATTTTCTTTACTATACTTTATTAAAATATAAGCGAACTCCCCCCTTTTCGTCTAATTTATTCGTCATCTCTAACTCTTTTTCCTTTTTATTAAGCATATTTAAACCTTTATTTTTATTTCACATGGCCCCACTCATTATATGAACAAGCTTTTGACCTATCTATGTCCACTACTTCAAACCACATTCACTGAATCGTTGTCCTTATCTTATATCATTTAAAAGTTAAAATATAGTGAAATGGATAGAGATGAAATTAAACAAAAAAAGGAATTTTATCAAAAAAAATGAAACTTTTTTTCGATACGGTTCGTAATACATAGTAGAAACAGCATCAATTATCTTACATAAAGGGGGTGTTGAATGAACTATGTTCGGCCTATCTGTTCAAACAGTGTATTTGTATGGATTAATCATCTGCGGAAGTCTTACCTTCTTATACATTTTATTTAGCGATTTGTTAGATGGATTATCTGAAGCGATACCTTTTTTTAACCCCACTCTTCTTTTTTCTTTTTTAACATTCTTTAGTGCCAGTGGATATTTGTTCGCCTATACGTCATTGCAAAATTATTGGATTATTTCAATTTCCGCTCTTATTGCCCTTCTACTCGTTATTTTGCTCAACGTTTTTGTATTAATTCCTTTATCATCGGCTGAAGAATCTCTTGCTTTTACTGAAGATTCGTTAAAAGGAAGACTTGGTACTATTATTACTTCCGTTCCTGCAGATGGTTATGGAGAAGTATTTATCGAAGGGGTTAGCGGCACTATCTCCAAACCCGCTGTCAGCTTTAAAAACACTGCTATACCTTTAGGCAGCAAAGTGCTTGTTGTAGATATACAAAAGGGCAACGCACTCGTTGTGATTTATGAAGAAGTTATGACCAATCACTCATTATAAATAGTATTAGGGGGAGTTTTATGTTTTCAACACCTATATTAGTTGTCGTTGGAATTGTTGTTTTTTTATTAATTGCGCTGATTGCCGTATTTATTACAAAATACCGTACAGCAGGTCCAGATGAAGCCTTAATTGTAACAGGAAGCTATCTAGGAAATAAAAACGTGCACGTTGATGAATCCGGAAACCGCATTAAAATTGTTCGCGGCGGCGGTACGTTTGTGCTGCCAGTTTTTCAGCAGGCTGAGCCTCTGAGCTTGCTGTCAAGCAAACTGGAAGTATCTACACCTGAAGTATATACAGAACAAGGTGTTCCTGTTATGGCTGATGGGGTATCAATCATTAAAATTGGAGGTTCTATTTCAGAAATTGCCACGGCCGCTGAGCAGTTTTTAGGCAAAGCAAAAGAAGACCGTGAAACCGAAGCTAGAGAAGTCTTAGAAGGTCACCTTCGCTCGATTCTTGGTTCTATGACGGTAGAAGAAATTTATAAAAACCGTGAAAAATTCTCTCAAGAAGTACAGCGCGTTGCTTCACAAGATCTGGCTAAAATGGGCTTAATTATTGTATCGTTTACAATTAAAGACGTTCGGGATAAGAACGGCTATCTAGAATCTCTAGGGAAACCTCGTATTGCTCAAGTTAAGCGAGATGCTGACATCGCAACAGCTGAAGCTGAAAAAGAAACACGAATCAAGCGTGCTGAGGCTCATAAAGATGCCCAAAAAGCGGAGCTTGAGCGAAATACAGAAATTGCGGAAGCTGAAAAGATGA
The DNA here is from genome assembly GCF_058781295.1 of Priestia sp. FW507-14D1A. Lineage (NCBI taxonomy): Bacteria > Bacillati > Bacillota > Bacilli > Caryophanales > Bacillaceae > Priestia > Priestia sp. FW507-14D1A. Next base: position 172,889 of record NZ_JBYSWQ010000004.1, on the reverse strand, counting down.
ATCAGTTAAAAACCGCTGAATATCGTCGCGAACAAGATATTGCCAAAGCTCGTGCTGACCAAGCATATGATCTAGAAACAGCTCGCGCGAAACAAGATGTAACAGAACAAGAAATGCAAATCCGCATCATTGAACGTCAGAAACAAATTGAATTAGAAGAAAAAGAAATTCTTCGTCGTGAGCGTCAATACGATTCTGAAGTAAAAAAGAAAGCAGATGCAGATCGTTACTCTGTTGAGCAATCCGCAGAAGCTGAAAAAGCAAAACAGCTTGCTGAAGCAGACGCCAATAAATATCGGATTGAAGCAATGGCTAAAGCTGAAGCTGAACGCGTTCGAATTGATGGTTTAGCAAAGGCTGAAGCTCAGCGTGCCCAAGGTGAATCCGAAGCTGAGATTATCCGCTTAAAAGGTTTAGCTGAAGCTGAAGCTAAACAAAAAGTAGCTGAAGCATTCGAGCAGTTCGGTCAAGCGGCTATTTTAGATATGATTATCAAGATGCTTCCTGAATATGCAAAACAAGTTGCAAGTCCTTTAGCAAATATCGACAAAATTACGGTTGTGGATACAGGAAGCAACGGTGAAAACAGCGGAGCTAATAAAGTGACTGGCTATGCAACGAACTTAATGTCTTCTCTTCAAGAATCGCTGAAAGCATCCTCAGGTATAGATGTGAAGGAATTGATTGAAAACTTTTCTGGAAAAGGAAATGTGCGACAAAGCTTGCACGAACTAACGGATGAAATCAAGCAGCAAAACAAGAAAGAAGATATCTAAAAATAAAAAGCATGCGGATTATATCCGCATGCTTTTTTAACCTCTTAACACTCGAAGAAGAAACCTAGGTAATTCTAACTGACGCTTCCATCTCCATGGTTCTTTTAACAGTCGATAAAGCCACTCTAAACCAAACTTTTGAAAAACAGCAGGTGCTCGGTTCAATCGTCCTGAAATAACATCGAACGAGCCCCCTACGCCTTGATAAACAGAAGGATTAAGTTTCTCTTTATGAGCAATAATCCAATTTTCTTGGGCTGGACTGCCTAAAGCCACAAAAACAATTTCTGCTCCTGAATCATTAATCGTACGTTCAATGACTTCTTCATTTTTTTCATAGCCATTTAATGTTCCAACAATTAAAATCCCTGGAAACATCTCTTCCAACTTAGCTTTGGCTTCATCTGCAATTCCAGGCTTGGCTCCGTATAAAAAAATTCTTTTACCGTTATTCGTTGCTTCTTTACACAGCTTCAGCATCATATCAATACCCGTTACACGCTCACGAATACGTCCCTTTTTGAGCTTTGAAGCTAAAATCACACCGATTCCATCTGGAATTTGATAAGTCGCTTGATTTAATAGTGACTTTAATTCCCTGTCTTCTTGTGCTTTCATAATTTTTTCAGGGTTGATTGCTACAATAAATGATTTTCGGCCTTTATCTATATCCTGAAGTAACTTTACCGCTAGCTCATCGTACGTGTCGCTACAAACGTCTATTCCTAAGATGTTTTCCTTCATTAAATCACCCGTATGTTGATTTTTTAGTTTTTTACAAACGAAAGACAGGCTGTTCAGCCCGTCTTTTTATAAAGTAGAAACTTTTGAATCACCAAGTAACACTACGTCAAAGCCTGCTGCTTTCCATTGATCACGCTGAATGCAGTTTTTCGTATCAAAAATAACTTTTGTACGCATGTGATTTTCAACAGCTGATGGAAGAAGCTCTTTGAACTCATTATGATCTGTTAAAATAAGAATCACATCCGCATGTGCAACAGCTTCATCCAAACTTTGCGTCTGACGCTCGATCTTATTCTCTTTGATATGAGGATCAAATGCTGTGTAATCAACGCCCAGCTTTTCTAAATGATGAAGTACATCTGTTGATGGACTTTCACGCATATCGTCAATATTTCCTTTAAAAGCTAAACCTAAAACAGCTACACGTCCATGTTGAATGCCCTTTTCATCTAGTAGGCTTTTCGTTTTCAATGCTGTATATTCAGGCATTGAATCATTTGTATGACGAGAAAGAGAAATAATTTTTGCCAGTTCTGGCTGAAGCTCCGTTAAGAACCAAGGGTCAACAGCAATACAGTGGCCGCCTACACCAGGACCTGGTAAATGAATGTTTACACGCGGATGATAGTTCGCTAACTTAATCGCTTCCCACGCATTTACACCAATTTTTTCACTGATTTTTGCCAGCTCATTTGCAAACGCAATGTTCACATCACGATATGTGTTTTCGATTACTTTCACCATTTCAGCTGTTGTAGCATCCGTTACGTGAATATTTCCTTTTACAAATGTTTTATAAAGCTCAACAGTCAAATGACTAGACTCTTCGTTAATACCACCGACAATACGGTCATTATTTACTAATTCCTCAAATACTTTTCCTGGAATAACGCGTTCAGGTGAATGAGAAACAAATAACTCACTGCCTAATTCTAAACCAGTTTCTTTTAGCACAGGTAGCATAACGTCTTCTACTGTACGCGGAGGAACTGTGGATTCTAAAATTACTAAATTTCCTTTACGAACGTAAGGAACAATCGATTTTGTCGCTTCTCGAACATAGTTCAAGTTTGCCGTTTTATCTTCATTAATTGGTGATGGTACAGCAATAATAAAAATATCCGCCTCTTCAGCCGTTGTGCCTACCGTGAAGTGTCCGTTGTCAACTGCTGATTCTAAACGTTCTTGTAAGCCGTTTTCTTCTATATGAAGTTGCTTATTTTTAATTAATTCTACTGCTTTTTCATTTACGTCGACACCATGTACATATAAGCCGTGATTGGCAAACATAACAGCTGTCGGTAAACCTATATATCCTAAACCAACTACACACAATTTCTTTGTCATTGCAGAAAATCTCCTTTATATGACATGCTTAATAAATAAAACCTATCTGATATTATATCGAAAAATGTCATTTCATGATAGCATTTATATAAAAACATGAAATAATTTCTTTTACTTATTATTATGTAACATTTTATGAGAATTCATCAATAAACGATATAACCATCTTTTGTACAACGGGCCCTAACCCAAAAGAACTATTGAAAATCCCCTTGATTCCCAATAGTTCCCTTAGTAAATATATTTTACATATGCCCTTGTTTTTCGACAATTTCTCTAAAATAGCTCACTAACTCTTCTCGCAGTGGTTCTCTTTGCAGAGCTAAATCAATTGTTGCTTTAATGAATCCAAATTTATCTCCAACATCATAACGTTTTCCTTCGAAATAATAAGCAAGAACACGTTGGAATTCATTCAGACGTAAAATAGCATCTGTTAATTGAATTTCTCCTCCTGCGCCAATCTCTTCTCTGCTTAAGATATCAAAAATTTCCGGTGTTAAAATATAGCGCCCCATAATTGCATAGCCTGAAGGAGCCTCTTCTGGATTCGGTTTTTCAACGAGCGTTTCTACGTCTAGTAATCCTTTTTCAAGAGGCTCTCCTTTAGGGCCTACAATTCCGTACTTTGAAGTTTCTTTCCTAGGAACCTCCTGTACACCAACTACAGCGCATTCATATTTTTCGTATACGTCCATTAACTGCTTCAAACAAGGGGTTTCTGATTGAACTACATCATCGCCTAGCATAACAGCAAAAGGCTCATCTCCGATAAAACTTCTTGCACAGTGAATGGCATGACCTAATCCTTTAGGTTCCTTTTGACGAATGTAGTGAACATTAGCCAAATTTGAAATCCCCTGCACTTCTTCGAGCATGTCCCACTTTTCCTTTGCGGCTAATGTTTCTTCTAACTCATATGATTTATCAAAATGGTCTTCGATTGCTCGTTTTCCGCGACCGCTTACAATTAAAATATCTTCAATACCTGATGCTACTGCTTCTTCCACAATGTATTGAATCGTTGGTTTATCTACAATTGGCAGCATTTCTTTAGGCTGTGCTTTTGTAGCTGGCAAAAAGCGTGTCCCTAATCCAGCTGCTGGAATAATAGCTTTACGAATTTTCACTTACTTTTCCTCCTGTCAATGTCAATCGTGCTTATTGGTTATAGTATAGTAAGTCTGCGATTGAGTATGTACACAAAGTCATGTGGAATCCATTTCTTTTTATAAAGAGTCATGTTGGATTCTGCTTTATCATAACAAAAGATTTTGTATAATTCTATTTTTATCATTTATAATGAAAAGAAAATTAATCACTTATAAATATAATTTTATGCTCCACTTATGTATAGAAAGGAATGGGATTATGAGTTCGTTTTCAGATCACTTACAGCACCAATTTATACATCATTTCCCGTACAGTGATGCACGCTATCGCACGAATGCCCAAGCAGGACTAGACCTTTACCGTACCCATTCATTCTTCATTTTGCACAATGACGAACAGATATTAAACATTAAAATCGATTCGTTTTATGTGGAACTAAACAAGCAGCTGCTCCCTGAAAGTACCTGTTCTTGTCAGCATAACGGATTTTGTGAACACTGCTTTGCAGCGTTTTTTTATATGTATTCATTAATAGAACCGCTTGCGCCCCTATTCAAAGAATGGCGAAACCATGAAAAAGCAGCTTTGACTATGCTATCTGCCAAACAAGTGTTAAAAAAGCCGAAGGCAACTTTTCAAAAGTGGAGACAAACTTTTGAGAAGCAGTATACGCTTTTTATGCAGGGGCGGAACGAAAATGACCGTTCCATTTATCATGAATATTATCAGTACTATTACCGTGCTTTAGTGAAAAAGGCTCCTGAGCACCCATTGCTTTATGCTTTATTTTGTATGTATGGAGCGGTTCATACATTCTATAAACTATCAGCTCAATTACAGGCACATCAGCTTTCTACTAACATCGAGGAATCATTCGTATATAGTCACGTCTACAAAATAACAAATGAAATTTATGCTACCGCTGATTCATTAAAGCAAATGAAATACGATGGAGATGCATTATCTATTATAGAGGACAGCATTCCATACATCCGAGAATTATTGCATAAAGATATGCCTTTACAATATGAACGTATGGAGATTTATCGCGTTATTTGGCAAAAAATTTTCACGTTAGAAAAGTGGCGAAAAACTGAGGAAAGCAAATTAAAAGCTAAGTACGGTTCTTTTATAAACAATACAGCTCTTTCCTATCTTTTATTCCTTCAAGAAAAAGATGGGGAAGCAAAAGAACGTTTGAGCGATGAAACCCTACAAACAATTCCCTATCTTATTCCTTGGTTAAATGATTTATTGCATGAAAAAGAAACTGACCGCTTTGCTCAGTGGGGCTCTTATATAATGACCTATATAGGAGATTACGTACGCACCGTTCCGACTACTTATCAAGGAAGCCGAAACATGGTCTCCATGATTGTAAATTTATTTCAGCACTATAAAGACTTAACGAACGATCAAACTTTGTATACTGAAGCATTGCAAACGTTACTTCCCTATAGTTTTATTGAATACAGTGATTTTCTATATGCTTCTGACCAATTGAAAAAGTGGGTTGAATTACAGGTGCTTCTTCAATATGACAGTATCAAATATGACGAGCAAACGATAGAAGCCTTAAAACAAAAAGATGAAAAGCTGGTTATTCCTCTTTATCATCAAATGATCTCAAAGCTGATTTATGAAAAAAAGAAAAGCAGTTATCAAGAAGCCTATATCTACTTACAAGAATTAAAGAGACTTTATCTACAAATGAATCGCTCTCTACTATGGGAACATTATATGGAAGAATTAGCGATAAAAACGAAGAAACAGCGCGCGTTTCAACAACTATTAGAAAAAGGAGATTTACTGAATGTTTGATTTGTTTCATTTAACACTTGAAGTCGAACCTGTACACGGTGACTTTTTTCTCTACTGTGTATCACCTAGCGGCCAAATTTTGCTCCCTGATACATGGAAAGATGCGCTGTTTCTATGGCATGAACAGACCTATTACGGAAGCGAAGCCACACAGGTTGAGATTAATGGAAAAAAAGGAATTCTTCTTTCTGCATGGCAAATGTTCACTTTCATACAATCACCTATTCAACAGCATGTGTTGAAACCGGCTTTGTCCGCTTCAGCGGAAGCTTATCAGCAAATTGCAGTCGATATGACAAAGAGGATTATCCAAGGAAAATTTCATTCTCTTCCTCTAAAAAAACAAATGACTGGATCGCTTTCACAAGCTGATGAGCAAGAGTGGCGAGCACAAATTAAAGAGAGCCTACTAAAAAAAGAAGGAAAGGACTTTTTAATAAGCATAGAAGGCGAGAGCTATAATCCTCCCTTTGACCTTTCGTTGCGTATTGTAGAACCAGCGACCGATGGAGATGTATGGACGGCTGAAACATTCGTGATTCCCCACGATGAAGCCAAAGAACCTTTTATACTGGGAAGAACGCTTCCTAAAGAGTGGAATCACTACGAATCATATATCGCTTACGAACACGAACGATGGAAAGCATTGGCTCCTACTTTATACCAAAAAGGAGCGTTTATTCAGTCTGTTCTAACAGATGAGGAAGTATGGGAATTTCTAACTCAAGATAGTGCAGCATTGATTAAACAAGGTGTCTCTATCCATTTGCCAAGCTGGTGGGAATCATTAAAAAAAGCCACCATCAAAGTATCTGGCGCTATAGAAAATACTTCATCTGCGTTGTTTGGTAAACAAGCTATCAGCAGCTTCCGCTGGTCATTTTCTATTGGCGATCAAACTTTCTCAGAAGAAGAGTTTCGGAAATTAGTCGAACAAAAACGCCGATTATTATCTATTAACGGACAGTGGATTCGACTGGATTCTAGATTAATTAAACAAGCGCAGAAAATTGTTAAAGAAGCTAGTAAAAAAGGCGTCTCAATTCATGAAATTTTAAAAACGAAGCTAACCTACATGGCAGACAGTAAAACCGATGAAGAAGAGGTAAAAGTTGAGTTCCAACTCCCCGCTTCCTTTCAATCATTTATTACATCCTTAACGGATTTAGAACGGCTGCCGGAAGTGCTGCCTTCCTCTGAATTCAAAGGTGCATTAAGACCTTATCAGCAGCAAGGTTTGAATTGGCTCATGTTTTTGAGAAAGTTTAACTTAGGAGGATGTCTAGCAGATGACATGGGGCTAGGTAAAACCATTCAATTAATTAGTTATTTAACAAATATTCATCAGTTACATAGCTCTCCTTCTCTTATCATTTGCCCAACGTCTTTAATTGGAAACTGGGAAAAAGAATTACAGAAATTTGCCCCTTCTCTTCGTGTTCATGTTCATTACGGGCCGAAAAGAACCAGCGGATACGCATTTGAGAAGATATGTGAAAGTACTGACGTTGTGATCACGACTTATCAAGTTGCTCTTTTGGATGTCGAATTGTTGAAAGGGTTTATATGGAACAGCATTTCCTTAGACGAAGCCCAACATGTTAAAAACCCGCAGACTAAACAGGCGAGAGCCATCCGTCAGCTGCAAGGAAGACACAAAATTGCGCTTACTGGAACTCCAATTGAAAACCGTCTGCTGGAACTATGGTCATTATTTGAATTCATCAATCCTGGTTACTTAGGAACAATCAATTCATTTAAAAACCGATTTGTAGCAGGCATTGAAAAAGGCGAGAAACCTGAACGAACTGTTGAGCTTAAAGCACTCATTCAGCCTTTCTTATTGAGAAGAACAAAACAAGATAAAAACATCGCCCGCTCACTGCCTGATAAACAAGAACAAAAAGAATATATTCCGCTGACAGCGGAACAAGCTTCACTTTACCAGGAGCTAGTTCAAGGAATGCTTCAAGAAACAGAGGAAAAAACAGGATTTGAACGAAAAGGCATGATTTTGCAAACACTAAATAAGCTAAAATTATTATGCAATCATCCAGCTTTGTACTTAAAGGAAAGTGCAGCTAAACAAACGGTACGGCGATCTCATAAAAGTGAAAAAATTATTGAACTCGTAGAGAGCATTCGCACACAGCAAGAAAGCTGTTTAATTTTTACTCAGTATATTGAAACAGGACTCATGCTGCAAAGAACCTTAGAAAAAGAAATCAACGAGCCGGTTTTATTCCTTCACGGAAGTTTGTCGAAAGAACAAAGAGATGAAATGGTTGCTCAATTTCAAGCAAGGAAAAAAGCCATCTTTATCCTTTCTCTTCGCGCAGGTGGAACTGGATTGAATTTAACAGCTGCAAATCACGTTATTCATTTTGACCGATGGTGGAACCCAGCCGTTGAAAACCAAGCAACCGATCGTGCCCATCGAATTGGGCAGAATAAATTTGTTCATGTTCATAAGTTTATTACAAGAGGAACGATTGAAGAAAAAATTGATGAAGTGATCAATCAGAAACAACATCTAAACAATGAACTCATCCAAGGAGATCAATGGGTAACAGAACTTTCTAATAACGAACTACAAGAGCTTCTTGCATACAGAAATGAATAAGAAAAATTATAAAATGTGTTACAACGTTACTAAAAAGAGGACTTTTTTACTTGTCCTCTTTTTTTATTAGATCATTCGACACAAAAAAATAAGTGTAAATCATTATCCAGCTACTGATAAAGATACAAAAAGCGCAATAAATAGCGTTTTTTGAATAAAAAGGTATTTTTATAGCGAAAAAGACCCTTTACTTTCTCTTTAAATTCCAGCATATTTATACATATAATATTTTTGTAATTTAATAGACATATTGGAAAAATAAACACGAAACATTTACATAATTAGGGGGATTTATTAATGAAAAAAAGGCAGCTCGCTTTATCTCTAGGCGCCATTGTTGGCGGGACATTTTTATATCAAGCTTCAGCTGAAGCATCTGCTTCAACTGTTCAAGTGAAAGCTGGAGATACACTTTGGTCATTATCTACCAAATACCATACAACGGTAGACGTTTTAAAAAGCGTAAATAAGTTATCTTCAAATACAATTCACATAGGACAAACGTTATCGATTCCTTCTGCTTCAACCTCTCAACCATCTAATAAGGAAGAAAAGCCTTCAGCTCCTGCTACTGGTTCGACCTATAAAGTTCAAAGCGGCGATACCCTTTGGAAAGTTGCTACTCGTTTTAATATGAGCGTAGAAGAATTAAAACGTTTGAACGCTCTTTCTTCTAACATTATTTATATTAACCAAACGTTAAAAGTAAATGGAAGCAATAGCGCATCGACTCCAACTACGAGTAAACCAGCAGAAACTCCTTCTAAGGATGCAAACGGAACTTACAAAGTTCAGCGTGGAGATAGCTTATCTAAAATAGCTTCGACATTTCACATGAGCGTCAGTGAGCTAAAACAAATAAACGGATTAACGTCTAATACGATTTATGTAAATCAACAATTAAAGGTATCAAAAAGCAGCCAAACAACTACGCCAACAACAAAACCAAGTACATCCACACCTTCAACTTCTAACGGAACATTAAATGTATCGCAAATGATTTCAGATGCAAAACGTTATATAGGTGTTCCTTACAAATGGGGTGGCACGACTCCTTCTGGTTTTGACTGCAGCGGATTCATTTATTACGTAACGAAACAACAAATTTCTACAACGCGCTATACGACGGCTGGTTATTGGAGTGTATCAACACCTGTCAGTAATCCACAGCCTGGAGACTTAGTGTTTTTTAATACATATTCTAGCGGTCCTACACATATGGGCATTTACCTTGGTAATCGTCAATTTATTCATGCTGGATCTTCTACGGGTGTAACCATTGCAAGCCTAGATAACAGCTACTGGAGCAAGCGCTACTTAGGTGCAAAAAGATTTTCTAAATAATTGATAGAAGCTGAAACAAAATTATGTTAGTTAAAGGAAGATCCGAACGAGTTTGATTCTTGATGAAGAATCAAACTCGTTCGGATCTTTTCATTGGTAGGGTGGACGTAGGTTTTCTAGCTGTTGAGCGGAGGGCAAAGCGAAGACTCCTGCAAGAAAAGCAGAATAGATGAGACCGTACGCAAGTGACGAGGAGGCTCATCGGCCGTCTTCGAAAAGCGAAGTCTTGCACGGAAATCAACAGTCGTGTAACAAGTGACCTATACTAGCTCATCCCATTTGTTTGTCTTTAGATTGCATTAATTCAGTCACGTCTCAATCTCTTATATACAGAAAAAAACCGTTAAATGATTTAACGGCTGAAATAGAGGAATAGTTCGGGGATAGTAAATACTTTAATTTTCTCTCTTGAGAATATAGAAAGAGCCTTGTTGCTCTTAAAGAGGATCTATCTTCTATTATGATAGATAAGAGGACTTAGAACCTTAGCTGAACTAATCACCCCCTTTCATGCTAGATAACTTCATTCTTCTTGCTGATTTGAATCAAATGAAGAAGAACCGGATGGCTTTCCACTTAAAAACTTAACAGCATCAGCCACAACGTCGGTCATATATACTCGTTGCTGAAGATTATTTTCAAATGTGCGCGTTTGTACACGCCCTACCACACCTACAACCGCTCCTTTATCACAGTAAGCAGCCGTATTTTCTGCATTTTTTCTCCACAGAGTAATATTGACAAAATCAGCATCATATTCACCTTCAACATTTCGAAACGTTCGATTAATTGCTAAAGTAATAGTAGATACTGCAATCCCTTCATGGGTATATCGAAGCTCAGGTTTTTTTGTCAGTCTTCCTACAAGAACAATATGGTTAATCATAGTCTACCACTCCAACTGATTGAATAATGGGAATCTTTAAGCTCATTCATGTTATAATATGGATAACCTACTATTTACGCAAAGGAGGAAACATCAATGAAAACATTTAAACTTGTGTCATTTCAATTGGTTGATGATCAAGAAAAACGTCAGTCTGTCTCACTAACTAATGGCCTTATTATTAATAAAGAAGACGGCGAAAATAACTGGATTTTAGAAGCAGTTATCGATAAGAAATGGTACGATGAATTTCATGTTTTGTTGAAAGATAAACAAAAAATGACGGTAGAAGCTAAAATTACGAAAGAAACAAATGATCCGGCTACCTTTATAGCTACCGTGGCTTCCATTACTTCAATTGGTGAAAATCGTATTAGTTTGTTGATGAAAGGTGTTTTAAAAGAACGGAGACTTCATTATGCTGAAATGCTCTTAGAGGATTTAATTAACCAAGGATTATCAGGTCAAGATTTACTTCAACAGTTCAAACTGCAGCTTCGGAACAGACCGATAAAAAGTACATCTAAAAAATAAGTCAAGTCATCTTAAGGTGTCTGGATTTAAAAGAGAGGATTATTGTTTGCGGTCTTTTTCGTTGGTCCATGAGAAGGATAAAGAAAAGAGAACTCACTGGGGAGGTACCTTTCTTTTTTTCCTAAAAATAAATGATCACAACTAGAACGTTTGAAGCGATTATCTCTTGCGCGAGCGCCTTGCCTTTTCAAATAAAAATTTGTCATTTTTTCACTCCTTTTTCTTTGTAATTCGTATATTAATGCATTTTTCCCCGTTATTCAACCATTTTTTTCAATATACCGAACAAAAAATAGGATTTTTTTACTATAAAAACCTCTATTTTTGTTCTTTTTTTTATATATATGCAGAAAAATGAATCTTTTTAGAGAAAAAAAAAGAAATAAAAACAGGTTTTATTCCCTTTATTGCAGAAGGTAAAGTGTATATGTTTCATATTGTGTAAATTCAGCATGTTACAAAGAACATGAACTACATTCGAACAATAAGACATATACTTATCTTTACGAAATCAGGTGATGCATATGAAAGGTTTGGGAGAAAGAATTAAACATTTTAGACTAAAAGGAGGGTTTTCACAAGAAGAATTAGCAAATCAGTTGAATGTTTCTCGTACAACTATTTCAAAATGGGAATGTTCGAAACAAACGCCTTCCATTTTTGATTTTCTATCTCTATGTAATTGTTTTCAAATTACGCTGGACCAACTTATTGATCCTTCCTCTTATAAACAAGATTATTTACATGACTTCCAACTTCTTTACTTAACAAGAAAACGTGAATCAGATTCACAAGACGATACCATTTTAACCCTCATAGATAAACAGCCCTTATTGAAACATGTGCTCTTACAATTTTCATCTCTGTCACCAACTCTTCAAAAAGAGTTGCTAACGGATATTATACCTTTATTAAAGAAACTTTTTTCTGCTTTGCAGCGCCAATAAAAAAAGCTGCATCAGCAGCTCTTATGTACTATTCTTTTTTATCGCCTAAAGCAAACATAATATCTGTTTCGCAGACTAACTCTCCATCTACAGTTGCGATACCTTTTCCTTTGCCAATAGATCCACGTGCACGTACAATTTCAACCTCTAAACGTAGTTGATCACCAGGTCTTACTTGCTTTTTAAAACGGCAGTTGTCAATGCCTGCAAAAAATGCTAAACGTCCTTGGTTTTCTTCTTTTTTTAGCATAGCTACTGCTCCTACCTGAGCCAAAGCTTCTACAATTAAAACCCCTGGCATCACAGGATAGTCAGGGAAATGCCCGTTGAAAAATTCTTCATTGGCAGATACGTTTTTTAAACCAACTGCTTTTTTTCCCTCTTCCACTTCTAAAATACGATCGACCAATAAAAATGGATATCGGTGTGGAATAATTTCTTTAATTTGTTCAATATCAAGCATAAATAAGTCTCCTTTCAAACCGCATGTAACATACGATACTATTATCAATATACAGAATGCTCAATTGAGAAGCAACTACTTGCTTAAGCTCTGATTCCATTAACCAAGCCCATCATTTGATCTGCAATTGAAATAGAGCGGGAATTAAATTGATACGCACGTTGAGCAATGGACATATCAGTGAGTTCTTTGCTCAAATCTACATTTGACTGTTCCAGTTTTCCTTGCTCTACGCCTGCTGTTTCTCGAGGTTTTCCAGTCAAATCTGTAAACATATTCGGTTGGTTCATCCCTGCTGGAAAGGCAAATAGATTTTCTCCTTTAGCTTCTAGCACCTGCGGCTTTTGGACATTTGTTAACCCAAGGGTAAACTGGTCAACGCCCGTATTCGTAGTAACCGTTACCGTTCCACTTCCATCAATTTGTATATCTTTGAACGCGTTACTGAAAATAATAGCTTGACCATTTTCCCCCAGCACATCCTGACCAGAACCGTTTACTAATTTAACATTGTTCGGGCCTTCGGGGCTAAGATGGAAAGAACCATCTCGCGTATATTGTACAGGCTGTTGGGAATCTTTTACGGCAACTTGAAAATAAACGTTTGGATTAGATGCAGCTACATCTAATAGTTTATCTGTATTCTGAAAAGCACCCTGCGTCATATTCAAGCTCGTTTGATCTAAATAAGCGCCTGTGCCTTGCCGAATTCCGGCTGGCGTAAGCCGCTTTTCTGTTCCCTTGTCTTCTTGATTGTTTACTTGTTGATACAGCATATCATTAAATGAAGCATCTCTCGCTTTATATCCTGTCGTATTTGTATTAGATAGATTATGACCAATGACATCAAGTTGCTGCTGCAGCTGTCCCATCGTATTGGCCGCTGTTATCATTGTACGGTTCATCCTTCTCATCTCCCCTGTTGCTTTTAGCGCACACGCCCAATTTCATTTGCCGCTTTATCCATGCTCCTATCGTAAGCTTGCATTATTTTTTGATTTGCCTCAAAAGCTCTGTAAGCCGTTAGTAAATCAGTCATACTTTGAGCAGCATCTACATTGGAACGTTCAACAAATCCTTGCTTTAACTGATAAGAAATGCCTGGGTTATTCCTTGCTGAAGGCAAGGACTGATTGTTCAGCGTTTCATACAATCCATTCCCTGTCTTTTTAATCGTTTGTAAATCACTAGCATAAGCAATATCGATTTGTGCAACCTGCTGATTATTTTCTGTTACGTTACCTTGTGAATCAACTGTAAAGTTTTCACTTTTTAGTTGGATTGGTTGATTATTTGTATTTAATACATAAGCTCCGGTAGACGTAGTTAAAAAACCTTCCTGATCTAATGTAAAATTACTGTTTCTTGTATATTGAGGCGTATTATCAGGGCTTTGTACCACAAAAAATAGTCCGCCCTCTTTTGTAGGCATATTTTGCTCCATCAATGCAATATCAGTTGATTGAGATGTTTGCTGAAGATCACCTTGTGTAAAATTTGGAACTGTTTCTTGCATATACACGCCTGTATTAATCGCACCTATGTCTTTTTTGTTCTGAACAGAGATGCTACGTTCAGTAGGTAAATCTTCAGATTCCATTCGCTGCAGCAACATATCAGGAAATGCCTTTAACGTACCTTGATCTGCTTTAAATCCTGGCGTATTAGCATTTGCTATGTTATTCGTTAATAAGTCAGTTTGACGCTGTTGAGACAGCATACCGGCTGCTGCCGTGTAAAACCCTTTAAACATACTTCATCCTCCTTACAAGTAAACGTTGTTCGTTAGAGCTAGCTCACAGAGTATACTAGATAAAAGAAGAGACTCCTCTGTATGAAACGAGCCAATAGAGGAGTCTTCATTTATTTAAACAATATTGCGACGAGATAGTTTATCAATATTATCGAGCATAATACCTGTTCCAACAGCTACACAACCCATTGGATTTTCTGCAATTAGCACAGGCACCTTTAATTCTTCCGCTAACAGCTGATCCATACCGTGAAGCAATGCTCCACCGCCAGTTAAAATAACGCCTCTGTCTATAATATCGGCAGAAAGTTCGGGAGGTGTACGCTCTAATACACTTTTCGAAGCTTGTACAATGACGCTGACAGACTCTCTAAGTGCCTCCTCTACTTCTTCAGAATAAACAGTAACCGTACGTGGTAGGCCTGAAACCATGTCTCGCCCTCGAATGTCCAGCTCTTCATTACGAGCTTTAGGAAACACCGTACCAATTTTCACTTTAATTTCTTCTGCTGTACGCTCTCCAATTAAGAGCTTATATTTTTGCTTAATGTACTGCAAAATTTCGGCATCAAAACGATCACCAGCCATCTTAATAGAAGCTGCTGTTACGATATCGCCCATTGAAAGGACGGCCACATCGGTTGTACCTCCACCAATATCTACGACCATATTTCCGCTCGGCTGAAAGATATCCATTCCAGCGCCAATAGCCGCGACTTTTGGTTCTTCTTCCAAATAAATGGTTTTCCCACCGCTCTTTTCAGCAGCTTCGCGAATTGCTTTTTGTTCAACAGAAGTAATATTTGTTGGACAACAAATTAAAATGCGAGGCTTGGATAAAAAACCTTTTACATTTAATTTGTTAATAAAGTGTTTGAGCATAGACTCTGTAATTTCGAAGTCAGCGATAACACCATCTTTTAAGGGACGAATGGCAATAATATTACTGGGCGTTCTTCCTACCATACGTCTCGCTTCTTCCCCTACTGCTAGCACTCTATTTGTATTTTTATCAATCGCCACAACAGACGGTTCATTTAACACAATTCCTTTGCCTTTAACGTGAATTAAGACGTTAGCTGTACCTAAATCGATACCAATGTCTTTTGCTAACATACCTTAAATCCTCCTTCTATTTACATATCTTTGCATGATAACCATTCTTTTTTCCTAATTTACTATTTTATCACAATTTGTATATGTATGTTGTTATTAGCAAAAATATTTATTATATACCTATTTTATCCAAAAAATAAAATGCCCTATACTACCTCTATAAAAAAGGCAATATTGGGCATTTTTTCATTTTACAGTTTCTTCTTCCTTTTTGTACTTTAATTTTGTTGCTTCTCCTCCACGCAAATGCCGAATAGATTTATGATAATCAAGAATTTCTTTTACTTCATTTGCTAACTCAGGATTTATTTCTGGTAGACGCTCTGTTAAATCTTTATGGACAGTACTTTTCGAAACGCCAAATTCTTTCGCAATTACACGAACTGTTTTCTTTGTTTCTACAATATACTTTCCAATCTTGATAGTTCTCTCTTTGATGTAATCGTGCACACTACTCGCCCTCCCCAAATTGGATATGAGAAGTATCCAAGGGAATGTATATATTATCCCTTTTCTAACATTCTCTTTATAGGTTTGTAACAGTTTATTAGCTTGTGTGCAGATATATGCTAGAAAAGTCAGTAAGGACAAGTGATTTCTTATATTTTTTTGAAAATTTAGTGTTTTTTATTTACTTTTTTAACATAATTCATCTCATTTTAGAAAAATTCATAAAAAAAGAAGCTCGATTTTATCCAGCTTCTTTTCGTATTTATGGTCTTGCCTTATGCATTTGGTTTAGACGTATCTGTTGAAGGTTGTTTTGAATCTTTATCTTCTTTAGTCTTTTCATCAGATGATTTTTCGCTATCCTTTGATTCTTCAGAAGAAGAGTCGTCTTTTGGTTCTGTCACTTCAGCTGCTTTGACTTCTTTGATAGAACTAACAGATTTTCCAAAATAACTGCTTGGATTAATTGCTACACCATCTTTACGAACTTCAAAATGCACATGTGTTTTTGCTTCTTGATTATATAAGCTTTTTCCAGCTTTTGCGATCGTTTGGCCTTGTTTAACAATATCTCCTACTTCTACATCAGCTTTCTCAAGAGATTGATACTGTGTGACTAAACCATCTTTGTGATCAATTTCTACTACATAACCTAGTAAAGGATCTTTTGTTGCTTTTGTTACTGTACCGCTAGCTGCTGCTACAACATCAAATGATTTATCTCCCTTAACAGCTAAGTCAACACCTGTGTTTGGATGATACGTATTGTTGTAGAAAACTAGTGCTTCTTCTTGCTGTTTTTCAGATGCTTGATCGTCGTAGAAAGGCTTTTTCACGATTGCTGATGCTTCACTAGCGACTGGCATTTTTAAATTTTCAAGTGAAGCATTTACCTCTACAGCGTCGTCTCGATAAGCCGTACCGTCTTGGCTATAGCCGCTTTTGTCTTCTTTGCTAATATCGTTTCCATTAGCTTGAAACCAAAGGACTGCTGTAAGAATAATTGCTGCACTCGCTAAATAGATAGCCGGGAACACCCAACGCTTTCTAACTAATTTTTGAACTTTCGATTTTGGAGAAGTACGTTTCTTTTCTTCCTCTCTCATATATCATCACCTCAGCAATCAGTCTGAACACAATTGAATGAATATATACACAGTGATAAAAAATTTTTTTCGATTATTTTTCAACAGATGAATCTAAAATATACATTTTATTTAAAAAAAGTGAAAACCATAAAAAAAGACCCTGATATAAGGGTCTTTGAATTAGCGTTTAGCTGTCAATTGTGCAACAAACTGATCGTTAGGGGTAATCGCAACACCTGTATAATAATGAGTAACAATATCTTTATACGTTTTTCCTTCCAGTGCCATACCATTTGCTCCGTACTGACTCATCCCAATACCATGTCCATATCCTTTTGTGTTGATGATAATTTCATTACCTTTTTTTGTCCAATGAAAGTCGGCTGACGATAAACCCAATTTTTCCCGAACATCTTTTCCCGACAGTTCTTTACCGTTTATCTTTACGTAATCTACGCGCTGCCCCGGCGTTCTAGAGACGATTTCACCTACTGATCCACTGTTTGTTAATTTCACTCCAAGCCTCTGTTCAAAGCTAGCAACAGACATTACTTTCTGATTTGTAAATTCTGGGGACTTTTTATCCCATGGACTAGCTACACTTTTTAGATAAGGAATGGAATTCTTCCAATACGCCTCTGAATTTTCAGTGTAACCATTGCTTGTAGAAAAGAACGTAGCATTAATTGGCTTATTTTTATACGTAAGAATTTGACCTTGGGTGTCTTTCACTGCTTCTTGAATTTTTTTGATTTTCCAATCATAGTCTTTGTTCCATCTGCTTCTTAGCTCATCTTTATTTAAATATACTTGGTACTCTACGGTATCAGTCACATCCGCTCCTTGGGGAAGATGACTATTTCCATTCATCATAGTTTGTACAATATAGGTTCTGGCTGCCAAACTTTGAGCCTTAAGTGCTTCAAGCTCAAAAGTAGCAGGCATTTCAGCTGCTACTACCCCTACAAGATAGTCTTCGAGCGGCAGTTTTTCTACTTTTTTCGTTTCCGTACGATAAACACTGACGTCAAGAGGAGACGCTGTCACTTTTTGTAGTTTTTCGGTTTGTGGGGTCTGTTTGACATTTTCATGTAGCTTTCCATCTGTCTTTTCAGTAAAAGGAACAACGAGAAGTGTTGGGATGAGTAACACAACGAAAAAAAAGATGACTCCTAGTACGACGATTGGCTTTGCTTGTTTCATGAACGCCTAGCCTCCATATCTATTATTTTGACAAGGAACACCTATATCCCTATATTCCATATGTATGGAGGTGGACAACCTTTTATGACAGCAAACCGGCCATAAGGGTCGTCCAACGACAAAAAAAGCATCTCACTATGAGATGCTTTTTTTATGACATATTTATTTCACGTCTGAAGCCTGTTGAGTTTGTTCTACTTGCTTTGTTTCGTCATTTACACGTTCAATATCAGCGCCTAAAGCGGCTAATTTATTGTGGAAATTTACATAACCACGATCAAGGTGTTTTAATTCCGTTACACGCGTATAGCCGTCTGCTACAAGTCCTGCTAATGTTAACGCTGCTGCTGCACGAAGATCTGTTGCTGCTACTTCAGCGCCTTGTAGTTGAGAAGGTCCGTTAATAATAACAGAGCGCCCTTCAATTTTAATATCAGCGTTCATGCGGCGAAACTCTTCTACGTGCATAAAGCGGTTTTCAAAAACTGTTTCTGTAATCATACTTGTGCCTTCTGCTGCTAATAATAATGCCATCATTTGAGATTGCATATCCGTAGGGAAACCTGGATGAGGCATTGTTTTAATATCTACTGATTTTAGCTTTTCAGGTCCTACAACGCGTAAGCCGTCGCCTTCTTCAGTAATTTCAACACCCATTTCTTCCATTTTAGCAACAAGTGAACTGATGTGCTCTGCTACTGCACCGCGTACAAGTACGTTTCCACCTGTAATAGCTGCTGCTACCATGAATGTTCCAGCTTCGATGCGATCTGGAATAATTGCATGTTCTGCACCATATAATTTATTAACACCTTCAATACGGATCGTACCAGTTCCTGCACCGCGAACTTTAGCGCCCATTGCGTTTAAGAAGTTTGCTAAGTCGACAATCTCAGGTTCTTTTGCTACGTTTTCCATAATTGTAGTGCCTTCCGCTAATGCTGCTGCCATCATAATATTTTCTGTGGCACCTACACTTGGGAAGTCTAAATAAATTTTAGCACCTTTTAGTCTTCCTTCAACTTTTGCATCAATAAAACCATTTCCTACTTGAACTTTAGCACCCATTGCTTCAAAGCCTTTAAGATGCTGGTCAATCGGTCTTGATCCAATCGCACATCCGCCAGGTAAAGCTACACGAGCCTCACCTGTACGCGCCAATAAAGGACCCATTACAAGTACTGAAGCGCGCATTTTTCTTACATATTCAAAAGGTGCATCTGTTTTTAACTCTCTTGATGCATCTACAACTACACGATTTGTTTCAAAATCTACTTCTGCATTCAGATGTCTTAAAACTTCGCCAATCGTAAATACATCGGAGAGAGCTGGTACATCATTTAGAATTGTTTTTCCTTCACTAGCTAATAAGGTTGCAGTGATAATAGGTAAAACGGCGTTTTTTGCTCCTTCAACTTTAACTGTACCGCTTAATCTATTTCCACCGCGGACGATGATTTTTTCCAAGGTATTCCCCTCCGCGTCCATTTTCTCTATATTAATATTCAGACGTAATGATAGGTGTGCCAACAACTATGGTTGTTTGACCGCCCATTCTTGTCTTGCGTAATGCAATTTGTAAGTTCATTTCCTGCTTTTTCGTTTGAAGAGCTTCTTTCCACAGTCCAGTATATGCTGAAACAGAGGTAAATGACTCTTCCACTAGAGATTCCACTGGTTTAGCATTGAAAGCTCGTAATAGGTCTTGAATTTCAACAGACAAAACACTTTCCATCTTATCATTGATTTCCCCTGTTGCACAAGAGAAAATTATGGGTTCTGATAGGAAAATTTTTTCATAATTTGTCTGAAATACATTTTGAAAATGGGTCATATTTTTTTCTTTTAAACCTTGTCCCGTTACATGATACGATATGTACGCATTGCTGTGTTCATCGATCGCATAAGTTAACAGAATGACTTCGTTCACATCTTCACTTTTGCGTGTACCTATTGCTTTCCATAGGTCTCTTTCCCTCTTCACTTCCCATTTAAAACCTCTAAAATTACTTTTAATAATTTTAGCTTGCGAATAAAAGGTTTTTTGGTCAGTAACAGCTTTTACTTCTTCTCTTGCATACAACGATACTTCAGTTAACGAAACATGCTGCTTATTTAAGGTGTGAACAATCTTCTCAATAGTAGTTTCATTGTTTTGGGCATTGCTCACATAACTTCCATGATATACGAATAAGCCAGTAATGAAAATAGCCAAAAAGACACTAATTTTTTTAAACATTTCGCCACTCCCTCTCCGTACTCACCAGTCTTTCCAGAAGGCGATGATACATACATGAAAAGGGTCGTCATATTTAGACATAGCGACATACATTAGCGTATAAATTCGTATATCTTCAATGAATGAACGTCTATTTTATCATAGACTCATAGCTTGCCAATCATTGAAAAAATGAGGGAATGCGCTGTGACCAAAATAAATAATCCAAAAAGAAATTACTTACTGTTGATGAAATCGTAATGGTCAATAAAATAAGCATTAATTTTGCTTGAAACACATGATTAGGTTTCATCAGCTTTTCAATTTGAAAGCCTTGCAAAGCATACCAAGTAATCACAATAAAAATCAAATGTGAAATCATGGTTAGTAACGTTTGCTGTTCAATTCCTCCAAACAATAAAAGCACTCCTTTTAAACACCATATGAAAAGAAGAGACGATCATCGTCTCTTCTTTTCATATTAAAGCACACTTATGCAAATTCGTAAACGGTAACATGAAAAACATTTATTTTATTCCCTATTTTAAGATCCTTTTCCATTATTGAGCAAAATAAAGAAGATGGATGCGCTTAGTTGAATGGAATATATAATCATAGATGAATGCTATTTGCTCTTCCCCTTTTGTATAATAGAGCAAAAAAGCCCTCTCATTCGTTTGAGAGGGCTTTTTTTAGAACTTACGTTGACTAATATCTAAACGATTGACTGCCCGTTTTAAGGCAATTTCAGCACGCTTAACATCAACGTCGTCTTGTTTGCTATCAAGGCGCATTTCAGCGCGCTTTTTCGCTTCTTCTGCACGAGCTACGTCAATCTCTTCAGCTGTTTCAGCAGCCTGTGCAAGAATTGTTACTTTGTCAGGTCTTACTTCAAGAAATCCTCCGCTAACAGCCACAAGTTCTGTACTGCTTGCTTTCTTCAAGCGGACGGCTCCAATTTGTAAAGGAGCAACCATCGGAATATGGCCATGTAAAATACCAAGCTCACCGCTCTGTGCTCGGGTACTTACCATTTCCACTTCTGATTCGTAAACTGGGCCATCAGGAGTCACTACACTGACATGGATTGTCTTCATTTAAAAAACCTCCTATGTCCCTTAAATTAAACTTCTACTCCCATACGTTTCGCATTTTCAATAACTTCTTCAATGCGACCAACTAAACGGAACGCATCTTCAGGTAAATGATCGTATTTACCTTCCAAGATCTCTTTAAATCCTTTAACAGTTTCTTTTACAGGAACATAAGAACCTTTTTGACCTGTAAATTGTTCTGCTACGTGGAAGTTTTGAGACAAGAAGAATTGAACGCGACGAGCACGTTGTACAACAAGTTTATCTTCATCAGATAACTCATCCATACCTAGGATTGCAATGATATCTTGTAACTCTTTATAACGCTGTAACGTTTGTTGAACTTGACGCGCAATTGCATAGTGCTCTTCTCCAACAATTTCAGGAGATAAAGCGCGAGATGTAGATGCTAATGGATCTACCGCAGGGTAAATACCCATCTCTGATAATTTACGCTCTAAGTTTGTTGTTGCATCTAAGTGAGCAAATGTTGTCGCTGGAGCTGGATCCGTATAGTCATCGGCTGGTACGTAAATCGCTTGAATCGATGTTACAGAACCTACGCTTGTTGACGTGATACGCTCTTGAAGCTGACCCATTTCTGTCGCTAATGTTGGCTGATAACCTACTGCTGATGGCATACGGCCAAGTAATGCTGATACTTCTGAACCCGCTTGTGTGAAACGGAAGATATTATCAATAAAGAATAATACGTCTTGACCTTGTTCGTCACGGAAGTATTCTGCCATTGTTAATCCTGTTAATGCAACACGTTGACGTGCACCAGGTGGCTCATTCATTTGTCCAAATACCATAGCCGTCTTCTTAATAACACCAGAATCTGTCATTTCATGGTATAAGTCATTACCTTCACGCGTACGCTCACCTACACCAGCGAATACTGAAATACCGCCGTGCTCTTGAGCAATGTTATTGATTAATTCTTGAATTAATACTGTTTTACCTACACCGGCACCACCGAATAGACCGATTTTTCCACCTTTAATGTAAGGAGCTAATAAGTCTACTACTTTAATACCTGTTTCAAGAATTTCAGCTTGTGTAGATAGATTTTCGAACTTTGGTGCTTGACGGTGGATTGGATCACGACGTGCACCTGCATCGATTGGGGCGTCTAAGTCGATTTTTTCACCTAATACGTTAAATACACGACCTAACGTAACGTCACCAACTGGTACTGAGATTGCTGCACCTGTATCTTCTACTTCTAATCCACGAACTAAGCCGTCAGTGGATGACATTGCTACTGTACGAACCGTGTTATCACCTAAGTGAATCGCAACTTCTAATGTTAATTCGATTGCAACTTCACTTGCACTGCTCGGTTTATGTGAAATTTTAAGGGCGTTATAAATTGCCGGAAGGTGTCCGTTGTCAAACTTTACGTCTACAACTGGACCCATGATTTGAGTAACGCGTCCTTTTGTCATCGTGTTCCCTCCTAACTTGCTTTTCCATTAAACTTTCTATTCTAACGCTGCCGCTCCGCCAACAATTTCCGTAATTTCCTGGGTAATTGCCGCTTGACGTGCACGGTTATATGACAATGTAAGATTATTGATAAGATCTTTTGCGTTGTCTGTTGCACTTTTCATTGCTGTCATACGAGCAGCATGCTCACTTGCTTTTCCATCAAGCAGGCCGCCGTAAATTAAACTCTCTGCATACTGAGGAAGTAATACTTCTAAAATCTCTTCTTGTGATGGTTCAAATTCATAACCAACAAGTTTACCAGAAGGTTGAAGATCTGTTAGAGGCAATAGCTTCTTCTCCGTCACTTCTTGTGAAATCGTATTGATAAAGTGATTGTAGTATAAGTAAAGTTCATCAAACGTACCGTCTGCAAACATTTGAACTGTTTGTGAAGCGATTCCTTGAATGTCAGCAAAAGCTGGCTGATCTGCTAAGCCTGTGATTTCAAGCAAAACCGGAATACCGCGTTTTACGAAGAAATCTCTCCCTACTCGTCCAATTGCAATCACACCGTATTCATCAGGTGATTGATGGCGTTCTTCAATAGCTTGAGATACTTTTCGCAAAATATTACTGTTATATGCTCCTGCTAGACCGCGATCTGAAGTGATTACGATGTAACCAGTCTTCTTCACACTGCGCGCAGTTAGCATTGGATGTGAAGCGCCTCTGCTGCCTAGGGCTACGCTTGAGACTACTTCTTGAATTTTTTCCATGTATGGAACAAACGATTTTGCATTTTGTTCCGCTCTATTCAGCTTTGCAGCTGAAACCATTTCCATTGCTTTCGTAATCTGGCTCGTTTTTTTCGTCGATGTGATTCGAGTTTGTATATCACGTAATGATGCCAAAGGTTTCACCACCTTGTTTTAGAAGATCACGTGGTATGAAAGGTGAACAAATGTTCACCTTCACCTTATTGAAAGATTGTCTTAACATACCATGCTGACAATATATTATTCAGATGCAATAAATGTTTTCTTGAATTCTTCAAGTGCTGATTCGAATACGCCAGCTTCAGGAAGACCACCAGTTGTACGGATTGATTCAAGTACTTCTTTACGGTTTGACTCTAACCATGTTAAGTACTCGTCTTCAAAGCGCGTAATATCTGATACTGGAACATCATCTAAGAAGCCTTTTGTTAATGCGTAAAGCACAGCTACTTGTTTTTCTACGCGAAGCGGTTTGTGTAAACCTTGTTTTAAGATTTCAACTGTACGCGCTCCTCGATTTAATTTTGCTTGAGTTGCTTGGTCAAGATCAGAACCGAACTGAGCAAACGATTCAAGCTCACGATAAGATGCAAGGTCTAGACGCAGTGTACCTGCTACCTTTTTCATCGCTTTAATTTGTGCAGATCCCCCTACACGTGATACAGAAAGACCAGCATTAATCGCAGGACGTACGCCTGAGAAGAATAGATCTGACTGTAAGAAAATTTGTCCGTCTGTAATCGAAATTACGTTCGTTGGGATATAAGCAGATACGTCTCCTGCTTGCGTTTCAATAAATGGAAGAGCTGTTAATGAACCTCCACCTTTTGCGTCCGATAACTTTGCCGCACGCTCTAATAAACGAGAGTGCAGGTAGAATACATCCCCTGGATACGCTTCACGACCTGGAGGACGGCGTAATAGTAATGAAAGTTCACGATAAGCTGATGCTTGTTTTGTTAAGTCATCGTAAATAACAAGTACGTGCTTACCGTTATACATAAACTCTTCACCCATTGTTACCCCAGCGTATGGCGCTAAGAATAATAGTGGAGCTGGTTGTGAAGCTGATGCTGTTACAACGATTGTGTAATCTAGAGCACCGTGTTTACGTAATGTCTCTACTACGTTACGAACTGTTGATTCTTTTTGGCCAATCGCTACATAGATACATACCATATCTTGATCTTTTTGGTTTAAGATTGTATCGATTGCTACCGATGTTTTACCCGTTTGACGGTCACCGATAATTAACTCACGCTGTCCACGACCGATCGGCACAAGTGCGTCAATCGCCTTGATACCTGTTTGAAGCGGCTCATGTACTGATTTACGATCCATAACGCCAGGTGCAGCACCTTCAATTGGACGTGTTTTTGTTGTTTCTACTGGGCCTAAGCCGTCTACTGGCTGACCTAATGAGTTAACAACACGACCGATTAACTGCTCCCCTACTGGAACTTCCATGATGCGTCCTGTACGGCGAACTTCGTCACCTTCACGAATTTCCGTATATGGTCCTAAAATAATGATACCTACATTGTTTTCTTCTAAGTTTTGTGCCATTCCCATGACACCATTTGAAAATTCAACCAGTTCTCCAGCCATGACATTGTCGAGGCCATGAGCACGTGCGATACCGTCCCCAACTTGGATAACAGTACCTACATCACTCACTTTAATCTCAGACTGATAGTTTTCAATTTGCTGCTTGATCAGCGCACTAATTTCTTCAGCTTTGATGCTCATGAATTTCACCCCTATCTACGATCTGTGTGCAAGAAGTCCTCTGTGGATCGTTTCTAATTTGCTGCTAATGCTGCCATCATAGATACGATTACCAATGCGAAGCTTCACGCCGCCGATTAGGCTTTTATCTACTATATTTGAAATATTTAACGTATGTTTTCCAACTTTAGAAGCAAATGATTGCGAGATTGCTCTTTTCTCATCTGCACTTAAAGGTTTGACAGAATAAACAGTTGCATCTGCCACGCCACGTACTTCGTTCGCTAGGAAACGATACTCTTGTACCATTTGGCTAACAATTTGAATGCGGTGACGCTCTAATAATAGAAGAACCGTATGTTGAACAGTTGGTGAAAGTTCAGCAAATGCCTCACTTACAAACTGTTTTTTTCGCTCAATTGTAATTTTCGGATGAGTTAATACATCCATTAATTCAGGTGTTTTAGCAAACACCTCTTCAACGATTTGTAGCTGGTCTTGCATTTCATCGATCATCTGTTTTTCTGTTGCTAATTGAAAAAGAGCTAGTGCATAGCGTTTGGCTACAGCTGGTTGACTCATCGTACATCCCCTACTTCTTGGATATATTCATGAATTAACTTCTCTTGATCTTGTTCAGAAAGTTCTTTTTCAATAACTTTCGACGCAATTAAAACAGATAATGAAGCAACTTGCTCACGTAACGCAGCAACTGCTTGATCTTTTTGCTGTTCGATTTCTTGTTTTGCTGCAGCTTTTAGACGCTCAGACTCTTCGCGTGCTGCCGCAATGATTTCTTCTTTTTTATCTTCTGCAGACTTTCTAGCGTTTTCCATCATTACTTGCACTTCTTGACGAGATTGCTTTAAGATTTCACGCTGCTCTTCAACAAGCTTCTTCGCTTCCTCATTTTGCTTTTCTGCTTCATCAATCTCACCGGCAATATGCTCTTCACGTTTTTTCATGATTCCCATTACAGGACCAAACGCGAATTTTTGAAGTAACGCAAGTAGGATAAGGAACATCACTAATTGGAAAAGAATATCTCCACCATTAATGCCTGCTGCTCCTAACACAAACATGTTCGACACGGCCATGTTCACTCCCTTCAGAGACTCCACATATATAATTTACTTATTAAAGACATAAAGTAATGGCGAAGGTTCTTTTGAATGATCTTCGCCACATGTAACACATTATTATTTACCTTGTACCATGAATGCAATAACTACGGCGATAATTGGAAGCGCCTCAACTAAGGCAACCCCAACGAACATCATTGAAGTTAATGTACCACGTGCTTCTGGTTGGCGAGCTGTGCCTTCAATCGTCTTAGAAACGATAAGACCGTTACCAATACCAGCACCTAGTGCCGCTAAACCAATCGCAATTGCAGATGCTATTAAACCCATTTTATAAAGTCCTCCCTTAATATATATGATTTTGTTTAACAAAGTTTTGTTTTGTCCAAATTGGGTATTACTTGAACAAAGCTTTATAAATTAATGGTCGCTACTCACTTTGTGAGATAAATAAACCATCGTTAACATTGTGAAAATGAAGGCCTGAATTGCGCCTACAAAAATACTAAATCCTTGCCATAAAAGCATTGGAATAGCAGCTCCAATTGTACCTAAGAAGCCTGTTGTTGCTAAACCAGCTAGCAAGCTTAACAAAATTTCCCCAGCATAAATATTACCGTAAAGACGAAGGCCAAGCGTTAACGTATTGGCAAACTCCTCGATAATCTTAAGCGGGAATAAAAATGCCATTGGCTTGAAGTAATCTTTCGTGTATGCAGAGAAACCTCGCATTTTAATACCATAATAATGTGATAGTACAACTACCATAACGGCTAACGTCAGCGTAATTGCTGGATCAGCGGTTGGCGATTTCCACCATAAGTTATGGTCAATCACGATGGCAAATGGAAGACCCAACATATTTGACACAAAAATGTACATAAGTAAAGTTACACCTAGCGTCAAAAAGCGGCCACCTGTTTTCCAATCCATATTGCTATTAACGAGTCCTTTAACAAAATCTAAGACCCATTCAATAAAGTTTTGTGCACCGCTTGGCTTCATAGCAAGAGTACGAGTACATAAAACTGCAATTAAGAATACAATAACAGAAGCTACGGTAACCATAAGCAAGTTACTTTGACTAAAAGTAAGGCCTAGAAACTCTATAGTTGGTGATTCATGACCCAACTGTGTTCACCTCTCTTTCTATCTTCTACGCATATTTTGAACAACTAAATCTATGATAATGACAACATAATACGTCATTAATCCCACAACTACACTAATAATATGAAAGGTTTTTGGATAAGAGATGGTAATCACAACTGCGAGAGCAGCTGTTGCAAATCTTACAACAGTCCCAATTGAACGGGGCTTTTTCCCCTCATCCAACGCCTGTCCAAACTGCTCAAACTTTCTTACCAAGTTCCACAAATTATACAAACTCAGGGCGGTTCCTAAAATTAAACCTGCAAAAACAGCCTTATAACTTGTAAATCCCCAGCCGAGAACGTATAATGCTAACAAATACAATATGTATGAACGAAGTCTTGGAAAAACGTGCTGCAAATCCTGCATGAATTATTAATCTCCTGAAAAAAAATGGTGGACTGTCCGCAGCATCATAAAAACACCTGCTGCTAGCCCTGAAAGAAGGCCTAAAATCAAAAATAGTGGTTCGGTATCAAGCCATTGATCAGCCCATCTCCCAGAGAATAAGCCAATTAAGACTGAACCTGCTAACTGTGATAGAATGATTGACACTAATGCCATCGCTTGCAAAGGATGACGGTTGCGATCTTTCATAAGCTCATACCCCTTTTGCAAAATTTTCTTTTTTCCGAATTCTCTATCGTTTTTATAGCTCAATATATGATAGAAAGGCAAAAAAAATTGCTAAAAAAGGTAAAAACAGCTAATAAAATACGCAGAAATATCAACGGTTTTCACAGGTTGAAAACCTTATCATTTATATTCCCTGTAAGCATACAATAGCGTATATTTAATGTCAATGTGTTTAAGCTAAAAACTTCACAATCTCTTCTTATTGTTCACATTTCTGCCACACATAAAACCTCTTCAAATGAAAACATTTAAAGAGGTTCATTCAATCGTTATTGTACTGTGTACAACCTGCTCTTGTCTATGCTTTTTCACAAATGCAAATATTTGGTACGACCCCGGTACAAGCGATTCATCGATCGTTATTTTTCGTTTTCTCATGCCTCTTTCTACATCAACGTCAACATCTAAATACGATATAAACTGTAAAGACTGCTTATCAAAAAGAGCAACGCCTAACTCATCTGCTCCTTCAGGCAAAAACAGTTCATAGCTATACGTATTTTTCTCTTTTTCCGCTGCTACTTGCAATCCCATGACACGAGGATAATCTGGAATGCTAACCATGTACATATAAGGAAGCGAAAATGTTTCACGTGAATCATTTATTTCCAAATATCCGTCATATATACCTTTATTTTTAAAACGGGGCTGCACCGATAAAGTGACAGCTATTTCTTTTGTCTGATGTGGCTGCACCGTGACGGGTAATGGAACATCCCAGTTCACTCCTTCATCCCTTTTCGGAACGTTTAAGCGATACGTTTTTGCTTTATCAGACTGGTTATCAATTTTAAATGATAAGACTTTCTTTGATGGGCGCGTAAAAATACCGAAAGATAAAGAAGATGGATAAAATAAAGAGTCTGCTGTGACAGCTTTTGCTATTTGAATTCTCCCGGCTCCTTGTTCATATACGCGATACGTTTGACCGTTTAGCTGCTGCATTACTTTACTTGTGTTCATCAATGAAGCTTTGACTTGTTCAGGAGACCAGTTCGGGTGAGCTTGTAAAATAAGAGCACACGCTCCAGCTACATGGGGCGCAGCCATACTTGTGCCATGCATGCGTTCATATCCCCCGGGAACTGTACTATTAATGAAGTAACCAGGTGCGACGACGTCCGGCTTGATTCCCCAAGTAGTCGTTACAGGCCCTCTTGAACTGAAAGATGTAAGCAAGTCTTGAACCACTTGCTTGCCAGTGCGTAAGTATGGCTGTTGAGACTGAATGTGTTGATTAATGGTATCACCGCTTTTTTTACTTACCCATATCACTGGAATATTTACTGACTCTTTTAGTTTACCGATTATGCTTTTTTCAGTCGGACTATATAAAATAACGGCTTTTGCTCCTGCCTGTTCAGCTTGTTTAATCTTTTTTTCAACCGCATTTCCTTCTGCTTTTAGCAAAATGACGTTGCCCAACGCATGCTTTTGCTCTTTGGAGTATTGTTCATTTATTACACGCAGCGTTTGATTAAACGTCCATGGACGAGACCCTTCTACTGGCGCCATCATAATTTTTTCTTTGTTAAATCCAATTGTTAGAAATTGAACTATCGTCGGGGAAACAGAAGCGCCAACGGAAATAGCTTTTCCCGCTGTACCCGGAGAGCCCACCGTCCATAAACCTGGACCTGAATTGCCGCTGGATGTAACCGTTACAATTCCTTTTTCAACAGCTCGATCTAACGCTAAGCTTGTTGGTAAATCCGGACCATTCACATCATTTCCTAATGATAAATTAATAATATCTACATCATCTTGAATTGCTTTTTCGATAGCTAGAATAACACTTTCAGACGTTCCAGCTCCTCCTGGTCCAAGAGCTCGGTATGCGTAGATCTCCGATTGAGGTGCTACACCTTTAATATTTCCATTTGCTGCAATAATACCGGCTACATGAGTGCCATGCAGAGTAGGCTCTCCTTGCTCCCGAGTGGTTTCCATCGGCTCATAATCTTTATCTATTACATCATACCCTCCCCTGTAGGTTTGTTTTAAATCGGGATGAGAATAATCAACACCCGTATCGATGACGCCTACTTTGATCCCTTTTCCTGTTAAGCGCTGATTATGAGTATCAAATAAGCCTCTTACCTGTTCTGAGCCAATGAAGGTTACGCTATTTTCTTCTGCAACCTGGTAGTTTTTAATAGAATGTGAACCAATAATAGAAGGATTATGAGATAGTTTTTCCAAATCCGAGATGGAGCCATTTAATGAAAGTCCTGTAAATACCGTGTGAAATTCGCTCTTAATCTTTATATTAGGATAATTTTTTTGTAGCTGACTTTTAAATTCCGCGAATTTTTCTTTTTCAACCATGACAATTATTGATTTTTCCTGATGATTCATTTCTTGTTTTATAGAAGGAAATGTCGGATTGAGCGACATTTGCCCTCCCCCGCTCCCTAATATAAAGCTAAGCATTAACCATTTAATCCACATAAAAAAACACCTCTCACACTATCGTGTCTCAAAGAGACACTTTTCATGTGAAAGGTGTTTAGAAATCTTACGAAAGCGGATTAAAAGCTTCCGGTCTGTTTTCCCGGCGGTTGAAATAGTAGCTAATAGCATCACAAATACGTTTAGAAGCTAAGCCATCTCCGTAAGGATTCGATGCTTGTGACATTTGCTTATATACGTCTTCATCTATTAACAGCTCTTTTGCTAGCGTATAAATTGTTTCTTCTTCCGTTCCTGCTAGTTTGAGCGTTCCTGCTTCAATTCCTTCCGGTCGCTCTGTTGTATCACGAAGTACCAATACAGGTACGCCTAATGAAGGAGCTTCTTCTTGAACACCGCCCGAATCTGTCAAAATAATATGAGCGCGCTCAGCGAAGTTATGGAAGTCAATTACATCTAACGGTTCAATTAAATGAATGCGTGGGTCATTTCCTAAGATATCGTTTGCTGTTTCTCTAACTACCGGATTCAAATGAACAGGATACACAACTTGCACATCTTCATGTTCATCCACAATACGTTTAACAGCACGGAACATGTTTTTCATTGGTTCGCCTAAATTTTCGCGGCGATGCGCCGTTAATAAAATGAGACGATCATCTCCCAATTTCGTTAACACTTCATGCTCATATGTCTCTTTTACTGTCGTTTTTAACGCATCGATAGCTGTGTTTCCAGTCACAAAGATCCGCTCTTCTTTTTTATTCTCTGCTTGCAAATTAGCTGCAGACTTATCGGTTGGAGCAAAGTGCAAATCAGCGAGAACGCCTGTAAGCTGACGGTTCATTTCTTCCGGATATGGAGAATATTTATTCCATGTGCGCAAACCTGCTTCAACATGTCCCACCTGAATTTGATTATAAAAAGCTGCTAGTCCGGCAATAAACGTCGTAGTTGTATCGCCGTGTACAAGCACGATGTCCGGCTTTACTTTTTTCATTACGTCGTCCAAACCTTCTAATCCTCTGGTCGTTACGTCCATAAGAGTTTGGCGATCTTTCATAATGTTAAGGTCATAGTCAGGCTGAATGTCAAAAATGCTCAATACTTGGTCTAACATTTCACGGTGCTGAGCCGTTACCGTAACAATCGCTTCGAACTCCTCCGGTCGCTTTTTAAGCTCTAGAACTAGAGGGGCCATTTTAATTGCTTCTGGTCTTGTCCCGAATATCGTCATTACTTTAATTGGCTGCTTCATGTTCATCACCCGAATCTACAAATTATTTTGTACCGAATAAACGATCCCCTGCATCACCTAAACCTGGAACAATATATCCATGGTCATTTAATTTTTCATCTAATGCCGCAATGTAAATATCTACGTCAGGGTGTGCTTCTTTTACGATTTCCACACCTTCAGGAGCAGCAATTAAACACATAAATTTAATGTTTTTAGCGCCTCTTTTTTTAAGAGAGTTGATTGCTTCTACAGCTGACCCTCCTGTTGCAAGCATAGGATCTACTACAATAAAGTCACGCTCTTCTACATCATTAGGCAGCTTTACATAATATTCAACAGGCTGTAATGTTTCTGGATCACGATATAAGCCAACGTGTCCAACTTTAGCAGCTGGCATTAGTTTTAAAAATCCATCTACCATGCCGATACCAGCACGAAGAATTGGAACGATACCAAGCTTTTTCCCTGCAATAACTTTTGACTTTGTTTTGCAAACCGGTGTTTCAATTTCAACGTCTTCTAGCGGTAAATCACGTGTCGCTTCAAAAGCCATTAAGCTCGCCACTTCATCAACTAATTCACGAAACTCTTTCGTTCCCGTTTTTACATCGCGTATGTAAGTTAATTTGTGTTGAATAAGCGGGTGATCAAATACGTATACTTTGCCCATTGATATCTCTCCTTATATATAAAGATGTACACATTAAAATACCATTCAACGAATTGAATGGTACGTACTAGTAAAAACATATCTCTTGCTAATTAAATTTATACATTGCATTCATTTTACAGAAAAAAGTTTTTGAGTTCAAGCATTATTCAAAAAATGATTGAATTGCTACCACTTTCTCCATAAAAAAACAGGCACAAAGGCCTGTCTCTCTTAAAGTGATTTATACATTTCAAACTTACTTGTTAAAGCTTCAACGCGTGTTTTAGCTTCAGCTAGCTTTTCTTCATCTTCAATATTTTTAAGCGTTAATCCGATGATAGAAGCAATTTCATCCATCTCTTCTAAGCCAAATCCGCGAGTTGTAACTGCAGCTGTACCAATACGGATACCGCTTGTTACAAATGGGCTTTGCTCATCGTAAGGAATTGTATTTTTGTTTGTTGTAATACCTACATCATCAAGTGCTTTTTCAGCTACTTTGCCTGTCAAATTCATTGAACTTACGTCGATTAACACAAGGTGATTGTCTGTTCCTTCAGATACAAGAGCAAATCCTTCTTTCTTTAATCCTTCTGCTAAACGATTAGCATTGTCGATGATATTTTGAGCATAGTGCTTAAATTCATCTTGTAGTGCTTCACCAAATGCTACTGCTTTTGCAGCGATAACGTGCATCAATGGGCCACCTTGAATACCAGGGAAGATTGACTTATCAATCTTTTTCGCAAATTCTTCTTTACATAAAATCATACCGCCGCGTGGTCCGCGCAGTGTTTTATGTGTTGTAGTTGTAACGAAATGAGCATGTGGCACAGGATTTTGATGAAGTCCTGCAGCTACTAGACCAGCAATATGAGCCATGTCTACCATTAAATAAGCGCCTACTTCATCAGCGATTTCACGGAAACGCTTGAAGTCGATTGCGCGTGGATATGCGCTTGCACCAGCCACAATTAATTTTGGCTTATGTGTACGCGCTTTTTCTAATACATCATCGTAGTTAATACGATGTGTTTCACGATCTACGCCATATTCGATGAAATTGTACTGAACACCACTAAAGTTAACAGGACTTCCGTGCGTTAAGTGACCGCCGTGCGATAAATTCATAC
Organism: Priestia sp. FW507-14D1A; assembly: GCF_058781295.1. Taxonomy (NCBI): domain Bacteria; kingdom Bacillati; phylum Bacillota; class Bacilli; order Caryophanales; family Bacillaceae; genus Priestia; species Priestia sp. FW507-14D1A. The sequence goes on along the minus strand of NZ_JBYSWQ010000004.1, from coordinate 139,121 downwards.
CAAGTACTGTGTCTCCAGCCTCTAAAACAGTGAAGTATACAGCCATGTTTGCTTGTGCACCTGAGTGAGGTTGAACATTCACATGCTCTGCTCCGAAAATTTCTTTTGCACGATCACGAGCTAAGTCTTCTACTACGTCTACGTGTTCACAGCCGCCGTAGTAACGTTTAGCTGGATAGCCTTCAGCATATTTATTTGTTAAAACTGAACCTTGTGCTTCCATTACCGCTGTTGTTACAAAGTTTTCTGAAGCAATTAGCTCAATCTTAGTACGTTGTCTTTGTAATTCATCCTTAATCGCATTATAAACTGCTGGATCTTGTTGCATTAGTTGTTTCTCCATCAAAATCCTCTCCTCATTTCGTATTCGCAATGTTCGTTATTTGTTGATTCAACTACATTGTAACATGATTTATTTAGAATAAAAAAGAAAAAATGTGTATTATTTTAATATATTTAATTACGAAAGTTCGTAAAACGCTCTCATTCCACCAATTAGTTTTGGACGCGTCTTTGCTACAGTAACATGAGCGTGTCCAACTGCGTTTAACGTACAACGAACGGGTACTGCGACATGCTTTAAATGCATACCAATGAATGTATCTCCAATATCAATACCGGCATCAGCTTTAATAAACTCTACCAAAACGGGATCTTTAAGCTGGCCATAGGCCTGTGTAGCCATCGCTCCGCCTGCTTTATGAATAGGCACAACACTAACCATTTCTAAACGCTCTTTGCGAGCTAATTCTCTTTCTACTACCAGTGCTCGATTGAGATGTTCGCAGCATTGAAATGCTAAGTGAACACCCGTTTTTTTTCGAAAATCTGATAGCGCATCAAAAATCATTTCTGCGACTTCCATTGCGCCTGCAGTTCCTATTTTTTCACCAATTACCTCGCTTGTACTGCATCCAATGACAAGTGTATGTTCTGAAGACAACTGCACTTGTGCTAAAAAATCAGATAAAACTGTTTCCAACTGCTCTTTCCATTTCGTAAGTTCAGACACGTTTTTCTTCCTTTCTTTCATTGAATACGTTCACATTATACAGTTAATGTTGCATCACTTTGCTGCTCATACTGTTTAATTTTATTCACGCGATTTTCATGTCGGCCGCCTTCAAATTCTGTCATTAACCAAATTTTCGCAATTTCACGTGCAAGTCCCGGCCCAATGACACGTTCACCCATTGCCAAAATGTTGCTATCATTATGTTCTCTTGTCGCTTTTGCACTGAACGTATCATGCACTAGAGCGCAGCGAATTCCTTTTACTTTATTAGCTGCTATACTCATACCGATGCCTGTTCCACAAATAAGAATGCCTCGACTTACTTCTTGGCTTGCCACTTTTTGAGCAACGGGAAGTGCATAATCCGGATAGTCTACGGACGCTGTGCATTCACACCCTAAATCCACATATTCAATATTTAATTCTTCCATTAAAGAGATAATTTCCTGTCGCAAATTTATACCGCCGTGGTCAGATGCAATAGCTACTTTCATCTTTTTTTCCTCCTCATACGTACCTTCGTCTTATATTAAATTTCTGTTCATTTTAAGTCAGCAAAAATTTATGGGACCTTTTATAATTTGTCGACTATTTTGCTAATCATACGCTCTAACTCTTCTAAAGTCTGTTCGTACGTCTGTAATGATCCGCCAAAAGGATCAGACACTTCACCTTGCTCGTCGGCAAATTCTTTTAGCGTAAATAATTTATCACTTACGTATGGAGCTTGGTTCAAAATCAGCATTTTATGCTGCTCCGTCATCGTAAAAATATAAGTAGCCCACATCAATTGTTCTTCCGTTAATGCTGCCGAAGCATGAGAACAAGCTATGCCTTTCTGGTGAAGGGCAACTTGTGCATGAACAGAAGCTTCACTTCCATTTGAAGCGAATACGCCTGCAGACTTCACGTTTATTCCATCTATCTCTTTAGCTTTGAGCAACGCTTCTGCCATAGGGCTGCGGCACGTGTTTCCTGTACATACAAATAAGATGTTTTTCAAGATACATCCTCCCTTGCTTTCACTATGTTCGACTATGTTGATATTCCACCCTATTGTATCTCTATTGCCTGCATAAATCCAGTTAGCTTTTCCGGGTATTTTTTATCCATTACCGCTTCATCCATCTCGAAAAAACGACTTCGCTTTCCTTCTTTTATCGCTGCAATCCAAAAGAAGCAAAAAAAGACCATAACCTGAATGGTCATGATCCTTTACCTATTTATATAGTTAAAAAGGTAGTAACAATTTGATTCCAAAAGCTAATAAAATGCTTCCGCCCAGTGCCTCACTATATGAACCAAGCCAGCCTTGTACTCTTCTGCCTAGCAGCAGTCCTAACCAAGTTAATAGCATACTTACTACGCCAAAAACAATAATGGTCAAAAACGTTCTTGCTCCAAAAATACCTAAGCTAAGTCCAACAGAAAAACTATCTAGACTCACGCTGAGCGCAAAAAATAACAGTCCAAAGCCAACTGGTTTGATAAATGGCGTATCGTCATGCTTAAAGGAGGAATAAATCATCTGCGCCCCAAGAATCAGCAATAAAATTCCACCGCCATAGGTAGCAAACATTCCAAGTTTATCAGACAAAAGTCGTCCAATAAACATGCCTAACAGCGGCATCCAAATATGAAATACACCGATAACAACACCAATGTAGAAAATTTGGCGAAAGCGTAAACGAATTAATCCCATTCCCAAACCAACTGAGAAAGCATCCATTCCTAAGGCAAACGCCATAATGACTAACGTGATCATTTCACTAATTAACTGAGATACATTCATCTTTACCCTCCTCGGACGTGCTCCTATTTCAAAATATGCACATTCGAAAAGGTTTAGAAGATGAATTTTATTGCTTAATCACGTGATGTCCTGCAGCTTTCATTAATCGGTTCATAACGGCATGACCGACTCCTTCTTCAGAAAAACTTTCACTAACGATAACATCTACGTCGCACTCATTAAATGAACGAAGCGACTCGTATAAGTGGCTAGCAACCGTCTCTAAATTTGAACGAGATCCACATGTGATAACCGCATCGGCTTTATACGCATCTTCATGTTCAGATGTCGTTAATACCCCCACTCGCTTACCCTGATCTTTATAGCGATTGATAATAGACTGAAAAAAATCCGAACTGCCGTCAACGATGACAAGCGGTGCATCAGGTGCGTAATGCGTATATTTCATACCTGGAGATTTTGGCGCTTCTTTATCACTTAATAACGCTCGATCTACTTTTACGGGACCAATTACATTTTCCAACTCTTTCTGAGTAATGCCGCCCGGCCGTAAAATAATAGGAATCTCTTCGGTACAGTCAAGGACCGTTGACTCTACTCCTACCCCTGTTGCTCCTCCATCCACAACTCCACTAATACGCCCTTCTAAATCATTCATCACATGATGAGCTAGAGTGGGACTTGGCTTGCCGGAAAGGTTTGCACTAGGAGCCGCGATAGGCAAAGCCACTTTTTTTAATAATGCGAGGGCTACTGGATGTGAGGGCATTCTCACTGCAATGCTGTTTAAACCAGCCGTAACCTTATCTGAAACTCGATCTTTTTTGGGTAATATGACTGTAAGAGGACCCGGCCAAAAAGCATCGATCACTTTCTCTGCTTTTGAAGGAATCGACTCTACAAATGTATGAAGCTGCTCTTTATCTCCAATATGAACAATAAGAGGGTTATCACTAGGACGTCCTTTCGCTGCAAAAATTTTATCCACAGCTTTATCCGATGTTGCGTCTCCTCCTAATCCATACACCGTCTCTGTAGGAAAAGCAACTACTTCGTGATTGCGCAGCAAATCTGCTGCTTCTTCTATCTGTGGATAAATATCTTTTTCGTGCGTAAAATTATCCACAACCCATAACTTAGTTTCCATCTTCTTCAACTCCTTTTTCTTTCTATATCTAGGTTTTTTTTACTTTAAAAGTACAATATGTATCAAATATAGTAAAATACATGCATTCATTATATCAACAAACAAGCTTTATCCACAAAATGTGGATAAAGCTTATGTTTTTGTGAATAACATTGTGGATACCCCATTAAAATGATTTATCCACATTTTCTTTTAACTAGCTGCATAAAACATCACATAGACATCCTGAGGGTTTGGTAACTTTTTTAAATAAGAATGTTCTTTTAACAACTCAGGCAGTGCACTGTAAGATGTTTGCTGAAAATTCATCATTTGAAAAAAATGTAGAGAAGATGCCTTATTTGTTAGTAAATATAGTTGCTTTACGCCATGCTTTTGAGCCAGCTGGACGATGCTTTTAAATAGCAGCAGAATATCAGATTGCATTAAAGAAGGAGACACGACAAGGGAGCGGAGAATTCCATCCACACCTTCTTTTTCAAACCCAACTGTTGCTAGCAGCTCGCCTTCTTCATTTTCCATTATGACAAATTGATGAATATGCTCTTCCACACCAGCTGTACTGATGCCCGCTTTTTGCAAGAACTGCTGAATTCGAATATAATCATTTTCACTGGCAATTTTTAATTGTTCTCTCATTTTAATCACCTCAACTTGTTTTCTAGTAACAAATCTATGAGATGATTAAAAGAAGTAGAACTGAATTTTATTTTTAATGATTCTATTAATTAAATACTGACGATACCCATTCTACTACAAAAAACTTAACTTCTACAGAATCTTCTTTTGATTTAGAATCAGCTTTTTTCTTAGATGAAACAGACTTTTCAGCTTCTTTACTTTCCTTTTTTTCAGCCTTAGCACTTGTCTCTTCCTTTACTGTGCTGCTTGTATCTTTTGCAATTACTTCTTTAGAAGATACTGTTGATTGAGAAGATTCCACAGCTTTCTGCTCAATAGAATCCGATGTAATAGTTGCAGATTGAATTTCTGTTTTCACTGCAGGCTCTTTACTTTCAGCCGATTTGTCATCTGTTTTGTCTGCAGATTTTGATTCAGAAGCTGCTGGTTTCTCTTTTTCTTCCGTTGGCTCTTCTTCAGATGGCTCCGGCGCTTTTACCGCTTCACCGTTTGAGAAATCTAAGAAGCATAAAGGAGGAAATAGTACACACCACCAGTTTGCTCCCTCTCCTTTGCCAAGAGTAATAAGCACGGCTTCATACTCCCCTGCTGGATATAAGAACTGACCGTACAACTTAGTAGGAAACTCTACTTTTCCGAATTTAACATGAACAGATTCATTTACGCCTTCTTCTTTTAACACTTCTTTCGCAATTGTTTCAAGCGCCGGCAAATTTTCTTTAATCGTTTTTCGAGCTACAGTTACAGATGTTAAATCTTTTACCCATTCTGTAATTTGTTCGTTCACCCGGTCACGAATCAGACGTTTTACGTACTGGTCTTTTTCACCATCGCTGTTTGCTAAAATGCGCAGTCGAATCGCCTCGTCTGGAATGACGGCAGGCTGATCTGCCTGCACTTGGTTATGTGTATATATAAGTTGAGCATTTGCTCCAATAATTAATAAAATAAAATAAATGATAGCATATTTCTTCATTTCGGCCACCGTCCTTTCATAGGAACAGTATGGCCGAAAGCAAGATATCTTAAACTAGTAATTTAGTAAAAAAATGCATGATTTTCAAAAACCAAAGGGAAAATCATTCCCTCTGATTTTTTTAGTTCTCGCGAAGTTTTGCAAAAACCATTCGATCTTTTCCATTAATATCATATACACATTCTACAAAAGCTGTCGGAAACGTTTTTTGCAGCATCTCAGCTACATCTTTTGTCTGTCCGGCCCCGACTTCAAATCCAATAATACTATTTGACTTCGTCACATATGGCAGCTCTTCCATGAAACGCCGATAAAAATCCAGGCCATCTTTTCCACCAAAAAGAGCTCGGTTTGGCTCGTGATCTTTTACCACTGTGGACAACACATCATCTGCTGGAATATAAGGCGGATTAGACACAATCACATCAAATTTCTGATTTGATAATAGAAATGGTTGTAATAGATCTCCCTGTATAAACGTGACAGCAGCGTCCAGGTTTTGAGCATTTTCTTTGGCTACGCTTAAAGATTCTATAGCTATATCGGTTGCTGTAACTTCCACTCTGTCAAGTTCCAAAGCTAAAGTGATAGCAATTGCCCCACTTCCCGTTCCAATATCTACAAGCTCAATAGGCTGGTGTTGAAATTCTTTTTTTATTCGAGAAATCATTCCGTATACCAGCTCTTCCGTTTCGGGTCTTGGAATTAATACATGTTCGTTTACAATAAATGAACGCCCGTAAAATTCTTCTGTCCCGATTAGATATTGTACAGGCATACCTGCTTTATGAGCATGGACATCTTGTTCAAACCTTTTTAGACTTTCTTCTTCTAGTTCTTCCTGCAGAGCACCTAGCAAATGAGTTCTCGTCATCTGCAAGTGATGGCGAAGCAAGAGTTCTCCCGCGTTTTCATCTCGCTTTGCCTCTTTCAAAAAAGAAGAAGCCCACTTAAGGGCTTCAAATACTTTCATTAGTTCGAATCTTCCATTCGGCGCGCTTGGTCTTCCATGACTAATGCATCGATAATTTCATCAAGCTTGCCTTCTAAGATTTGATCTAGCTTTTGAATCGTCAGACCAATACGGTGGTCCGTTACGCGATTTTGCGGGAAGTTATACGTACGGATACGCTCGGAGCGATCTCCTGATCCAACTGCTTGTTTGCGCGTTGCATCGTACTCTGCTTGTGCTTCTCGCTGAAACTTATCGTACACGCGAGCACGCAATACTTTCATTGCTTTTTCTTTATTTTTAATCTGAGACTTTTCATCTTGACATGATACCACTGTATTTGTTGGTAAATGCGTTAAACGAACGGCTGACATCGTCGTATTAACACTTTGGCCACCAGGTCCACTTGAAGCAAATGTATCTACACGGATGTCTTTTTCATGAATGTCCACTTCGACTTCTTCTGCTTCAGGAAGACATGCTACCGTTGCTGTAGATGTATGAATACGACCGCCTGATTCTGTTTCAGGAACTCGTTGAACACGGTGTGCGCCGTTTTCAAATTTCATCTTTGAGTACGCACCTTTACCGTTAATCATAAAGATAATTTCTTTATAACCGCCTACTCCAGTAGTCGTTGCTTCCATTACTTCTGTTTTCCAGCCTTGTGATTCAGCAAAGCGCGAATACATGCGGTACAAATTAGCTGCAAATAATGCTGCTTCATCTCCGCCAGCAGCTCCACGAACTTCCATAATTACGTTTTTATCATCGTTTGGATCTTTTGGAATTAATAAAATACGTAGCTTTTCAACTAGCTCTTCTTGCTGCGTTTCTAACTCGGCAATTTCTTCTTTTACCATGTCACGCATATCTGCATCAAGCTTATCTTCAAGCATCGTTTTCGCTTCTGATAACTGCTCTTTTACATCTTTGTATTCTTGATAAGCAGCTACCGTTTGTTGTATATCTGATTGTTCCTTCGAATATTCTCTCAACTTAGAGGGGTTGTTTACGATCTCAGGGTCACTCAGAAGTTCGTTTAACTTCTCATAGCGCGCCTCTACCGCTTCTAAACGATCAAACACGTCATTCACCTCATTCTTTATCCATAACATTGTAATTATAGTATAGCTTTAAAATAGAGTCAAAACCTTGTTAATACACGTATATGAACAAAAAAACAGAACTGCGCGTTCTGTTTTTATCATCATAAAATTCTTGCTTTATTTTTCGACCATTTCGCTTGAGTCCACAGACACAGCTTGTCCTTTAGACTTTTGCACAACGTGGCAATGACGACATCTTGGTTCGTAAGATTCAGACGCACCGACTAAAATAATAGGGTCGTCATAAGAAGCAGGCTCACCGTTAATTAAACGCTGCGTACGGCTCGCAGGAGAGCCACATGAAGCGCACACAGCCTGTAGCTTTGTTACTGACTCTGCAATAGCCATTAACTGCGGCATTTGTCCAAAAGGTTCACCTTTGAAGTCTTGATCTAACCCCGCTACAATCACACGAAAGCCTTGATCCGCTAAAGATTGAACAATTTCTAAAATATCTGTGTCAAAAAACTGTACTTCATCTATCGCTACTACGTCTGTCTCTTCATCTACTCGCTTTAAAATATCGCGCGATGCCGAGATTGAATAAGCCATAACAGATGTACCATTATGTGAAACGACCGCTTCTTCGCTATATCGATTATCGATTGCAGGCTTGAACACTTGTGCTTTTTGTTTAGCAAACTGCGTACGGCGCACACGTCGAATTAACTCTTCTGATTTCCCTGAAAACATACTGCCACAAATTACTTCTATCCAACCGCTTTGTTTCATTACGTACACCACTGCGGGACTCTCCCTTCTTCTCGTTCCGTTTCTGAGCGAACCGCTACTAACTTAATCTACGTCTTCTATGTAGATCTTATTCCTATGATAAAGTACCCACTTTTTTATCAAGCAGACACTGTTTTTCTACTTTTATAAGCAAAAAAACAGGCAAGAAGTTAAGCTACTTGCCTGTTTGTTTCGACAATGTGATTATTTAAGACCGTATTTTTTGTTGAAGCGATCAACACGGCCACCAGCTTCAGCGAATTTTTGACGACCAGTGTAGAATGGGTGACATTCAGAACAAGTCTCAACGCGGATCTCTTCTTTTACAGAACCACTTTCAAATTCGTTTCCGCAAGTACATTTAACCATAACTGTTTTATAGTTTGGATGAATTCCTGTTTTCATTCGTTTCATCTCCTTCCGCCCTGAATCATTCTGAAACAGAGTTTATTGATAAAGATAGTGATGAAATAGTAACTATTTCACTGTGTACTTTATCAACACACATGATGAAATTATAACAAGGGTTGTATGCTTTTGCAACCACATGTTTTATAACTTATCGTTTATTTGCTAGAAGCGTTTTTTTCTCTTCCGTTAACATCGAGAAGAACTCTTCATTTGTCTTTGTTTGACGTAAACGTTTTAAGAATTTTTCTGCAAAATCAGGAGCATCTGCCATTGATTTACGAATTGCCCATAAGTGGTCTAAATGCTCTTTTGGAATTAACAGCTCTTCTTTACGTGTGCCTGAGCGACGAATGTCAATCGCAGGGAAGATACGTTTTTCAGCTAGTGAACGATCTAGATGCAGTTCCATGTTACCTGTACCTTTAAATTCTTCATAAATAACATCATCCATACGAGAGCCTGTATCAATTAAGGCTGTTGCTAGAATGGTTAAGCTGCCTCCATCTTCAATGTTACGAGCAGCTCCAAAGAATCGTTTTGGACGGTGAAAAGCAGCCGGGTCAATACCCCCTGATAGTGTACGACCGCTCGGTGGAATAACTAAGTTATAAGCACGAGCAAGTCTTGTGATGCTATCCATCAAAATGACAACATCTTTCTTATGTTCGACTAATCTCATCGCACGTTCAAGGACAAGCTCCGCTACTTTAATGTGGTTTTCTGGCACTTCGTCAAATGTAGAACTGACAACATCACCGTCAACCGAACGCTCAATGTCCGTCACTTCCTCAGGACGCTCATCAATAAGAAGGACAATCAATTCTGCATCAGGATGATTTGTTGTAATGCTATTGGCAATTTCTTTTAACAGCATCGTTTTACCTGCTTTTGGCGGCGCGACAATTAGTCCCCTTTGCCCAAATCCAATTGGTGAGATCAAGTCAATAATACGCGTAGAGAAACTTCTTGGCTGAGTTTCTAGCAGCATTTGCTCATTTGGATAAATCGGCGTTAGCGCTGGAAAATGCACGCGATCTTTTGACGTTTCCGGATCTTCTCCGTTTACTGCTTCTACATGTAATAATCCGTAGTAGCGCTCATTTTCTTTTGGAGGACGAACTTTCCCCGATACCTTGTCTCCATTACGCAGATCGAAGCGACGAATTTGTGAAGCTGAGATATAAATATCTTCTGAACTCGGTGAATAGTTAATTGGTCGTAAGAAACCGAATCCTTCTGACTGAATAATTTCAAGAACGCCTTCCATAAATAAAAGCCCATCTTGTTCAGCTTGAGCCTTTAAAATAGCAAAGACAAGTTCTTTTTTCGTTAATTTACTATAGTACGAAACTTTATACTCACGAGCATGTTCATATAGCTCTTTTAATTTCATATTTTCTAAACTGGATAATGTTAAGTTCATTAGGACACCACGCTTTATAATGAATAATTTTTAACCGTTCCTCCCATATTAAATTCAAATATAAAATTGAGAGATGATATGGATGGAATAAATCTGTGAAAATGGAGAATATAACCTTTGAAGTATAATAAGTAGAATCAATTGATTAACTATACACTTTTAGAAGAATAATTCCGACATAAAACCATTTATATTATCTTGATAAATTTAACGTAGCAATTTATATTCTAACCTTTTTCTATCTTTTTAATCAATCTTTTTTTACTTTAGAAGATGAATAAAAAAAAGGAAATTTAATAGCTTACGAGAAGCGAGGAAAACCTTTTCATAATTTCACATTAAAGGAAATAAACTGGACGTTAAAATAAGAAATGAAATTTATCTTTTAGCTTCCCTTTTTATCTATTTACCCTATTCATAAATATATAAGCTACACAGACATAGAAGAACGCTCCTACGCCTGTGTAGCTTATTAAAAAGCTCATTTCTAAACTTTGCTTTCATGACTGTGGCACCGATTTGCCTTTATGAATTTTGAAATTGCTCAATTTCCTCTTGAGTCATCTCTTCACGCCAAATCATTGCCCCTAAATCCGATAACTTGTCTACTAAATGACTGTAACCACGGTCAATGTGCTCTAAACCCGTTACCTCTGTAATCCCTTTGGCCATTAAGCCAGCGGTTACGAGAGCTGCTCCTGCTCGTAAGTCCGACGCTTTCACACGCGCACCTTGTAAGTGAATAGGACCATTAATAATAGCAGAACGTCCTTCTACCTTAACAGATGCATTCATTCGTCTCAGCTCATCAATATGCTTAAACCTTGCACCGTAAATTGTATCCGTCACAACGCTTGTACCAGACGCTCTTGTTAGAAGCGTCGTAAATGGCTGCTGTAAATCAGTTGGGAAACCTGGATATACTAGCGTCTTAATATCTACAGGCTTCAATAGCTGACGAGTCGCTACAAGAATCTGATCTGAGCTTGTTTCGATATGAATACCCATCTCACGCATTTTAGCCGTTAATGACTCCAAATGCTGAGGGATAACGTTGTCAACAACAACTTCTTTTCCCATACTCGCTCCCATGATCATATACGTGCCTGCTTCAATTCGGTCTGGAATGATAGAATGACGGCATCCTTTTAATTGATCTACTCCATCAATTCGAATAACATCCGTACCTGCACCTTTAATACGGGCACCCATACTTGTCAGTAACGTAGCTACATCAATAATTTCAGGCTCTTTAGCAGCATTCTCAATAACGGTACGCCCTTTTGCTCTTACAGCAGCGAGCATAATATTGATTGTTGCTCCTACGCTAACAACGTCTAAATAAATTCGAGCACCAATTAATTCCTCAGCTCGAATGTAAATAGCTCCTTGCTCATTTGTTACTTTAGCGCCAAGAGCTTCAAAGCCTTTAATGTGCTGATCGATTGGTCTAGGACCAAGGTAACAGCCTCCTGGAAGCCCAACTACCGCTTTTTTAAAGCGTCCCAACATCGCCCCCATTAAATAATAAGAAGCGCGTAATTTTTTTACTTTTCCGTTCGGTAAAGGCATTGCAACCATTCCGGATGGATCTACTGTTAATTCGTCGTTATCAATGGTTACTTTCCCACCAATTTCTTCAACTAAATCCCCTAATAACTGCACGTCTGAAATATCGGGCAGACCTTCAATTGTAACAGGTGACTCGGCTAAAATTGTTGCTGGAATAAGCGCAACGGCACTATTTTTAGCACCACTGACGCGGACGGATCCACTTAAGGTAAAGCCACCTTGTATTTTTAACTTTTCCATTTATAGCTCCCTTCTAGTGAAAGAAAGTTTCTCACCTAGTAATTGAGGAAAATTTTGGTACAAAGAATACCTAAAAGAATGGTTATTTTTCCTATTACCTACTAGTGTACACGAAAATGAAAAAATCATGTATAGTTTCGACAAGATAAAAGAAAAATATGGCATTCACCTGTCAGGATGGTAAACGCCACACAAATTTATACATGTTTAGACATTTCGTTTTTCCCAATCCGCCAAAAATTGGTCAATTCCTGCGTTTGTTAACGGATGTTTGAACAATTGCATTAAAACTTTGTAAGGAATTGTCGCAATATGTGCTCCATTTTTTGCAGCTTCTGTTACGTGCATCGGATGACGAATAGATGCTGCAATAATTTCTGATGGAATGTCATGAATCACAAAAATATCTGCGATATCTGAGATTAAATCGAGACCATTAAAACCAATATCGTCTAATCTTCCTAAGAAAGGCGATACGTAAGTAGCACCTGCTCTTGCTGCCATTAACGCTTGGTTAGCTGAGAAAATAAGCGTAACGTTTGTCTTAATACCTAAACTAGTAAATTCTTTTACTGCTTTTAAGCCATCTGGAGTCATCGGTACCTTGATTGTAATATTCGGCGCAATCGCGGCAAGCTCTTTTCCTTCGCGAATCATGCCTTCTGCATCAAGCGCAATCACTTCTGCACTTACAGACCCTTCAACAAACTCTGTAATTTCACGAAGACGATCTTCAAACGTGATGTTCTCTTTGGCTACTAAACTAGGATTTGTTGTAACCCCCGCTAACAAACCTAATGAATGCGCTTCCTTAATTTCGTCTAAGTTAGCCGTATCAATAAAAAACTTCATGAATGCCATCCCCCTGTGTTATGTATTCAGAATGATAAGAAAATTATAGTAAAAATAAAACCGCCTTACAATAAAAATAAGACGGTTTTATTTTTCAGACTCAACTAATTGCAAACAGGCAATCCGAAGATTTCAAATTATGCTTTGTTAGAAGAACCGAATTCACGCATTTTACCTTGAACCGTTTCTTTGATTGCTTCGCGAGCAGGTCCTAAGTATTTACGTGGATCATATTGTTCAGGTTGCGCAGCTAATACTTCACGAACAGCTTTAGCTGAAGCAATTTGGTTTTCAGTGTTTACGTTGATTTTAGCAGTACCTAAAGAAACTGATTTTTGGATATCTTTTGTTGGAATACCAGTTCCACCGTGTAAAACTAATGGTAAACCTGTACGATCTCCGATTTCTTTCATTTCAGCAAAACCTAGGTTTGGTTCACCTTTGTATGGTCCGTGAACTGATCCTAATGCTGGAGCTAAGCAATCGATACCTGTACGGTTAACAAGTTCTTCACACTCGTTAGCATCTGCATAGATAACGCCCTCAGCAATAACGTCGTCTTCTTGTCCACCAACAGTTCCTAGTTCTGCTTCTACAGATACTCCGTGGAAGTGAGCTAGTTCAACTACTTTAGAAGTAATTGCAATGTTTTCTTCAAATGGGTGGTGAGAAGCATCGATCATTACAGAAGTAAATCCAGCATGGATTGCTTTTGCACATGATTCAAAGCTTGAACCGTGGTCTAAGTGAATTGCAACTGGTACTTGAACGTCGTAATCTTCGATTAGAGCTTCAACCATTGCTACAACAGTTTTGAAACCGCCCATGTAGCGTGCTGCACCTTCAGATACACCAAGAATAACTGGAGAGTTTTCTTCTTTTGCTGCTTGAAGAATAGCTTGAGTAAACTCTAAGTTATTTAAGTTAAATTGACCTACTGCATAGCCTTGTTCTTTTGCTGTAATAAGCATTTCTTTCATTGATACTAAAGGCATATTGAAATCCTCCTTAAAATCAACCTTAGATTAGATGCTAACCAAAAGGCACACTCAAATAGTATGCTCTTGAATTGAGTGTTTCATGTAGAAACAACGCGCATCTTTACATAATAGATTGTCGAATTATGAATACAGTAATTAGGATACCAACTAACAATGAAAACAGCAACATTTTTAGGCTGATATTCAAAATTTGTTAGGATGAAAACCCTACCAAAACCTTAATTCGACTTTACTGGTATATATTCCCTAACAACTTTTCGGATTTCATCAATATCAAACGGTTTTGCAAAGTGTGTTAATGCTCCTAGATCTTTTGCTTCTTGAATCATATCCAATTCACCATAAGCGGTCATAATGATGACTTTAATCGTTTCATCGTGCTGCTTTAACCTTTTTAAAATTTCAATTCCATCCATTCCTGGAATTTTCATATCTAATAAGACAAGATCCGGTGCTTGCTCTTTTGTAATATCAATCGCCTGGAAGCCGTTCGCCGCTTGAAATGTTGTATAGCCTTCTTTTTGCAGCACTTCCGTTAATAAAATACGTATACCATACTGATCATCAACAATTAAAATTTTCTCTGCCAATATAATCCCACCTTTTATATTCCTCTTCTACAGACAAAACTAACATATGTATTTCGCCTTTAAAACAAAAATCCCTGCTAATTAGAGAAATTGTTACAAAACATAGCTTTTTTTGTCATCCATCCAATTTCATTGCACTTTACTTTCATTGTAGCTCATTTCAAGATAGAATACAGATAGCTTTTTTCGTTATAATGTGTAGATAGACGGCTTTAGCCGCTTAAATCGAAGGGAGATTCTATGCTTAAAATTTTCACAACTCAACTTTCAGGTTTTTTTAAACGAATTGAAGAACAAGAAGAATTCCAATTTGAAGATGCCGCGCGTATTTTAGCACAAGCCTCTGTCGGAGAAGGATTTATTTATATTTATGGCGTAGAAGAAATGCACGCCATTACGCTTGAAGCACTAAGCAGTGCAGAACCTTTAAGTCAGGCAAAAGCTTTGCCTTTACATGAATTAGATCAGCTGACTAGCGTTGATCGCGTACTGCTTGTCTCTCGATTTTCAACAGATAATAAAGCAGTGGAAATAGCTGAACGTTTAAAGAAACACGATATTCCATTTGTTAGCATTGCTGCTGCTCCTAAAGAGATAACCGAACCTTCTTTAACAGCACTCGCAGATGCGCATATTGATACAAAATTGTTAAAGCCGCTTATTCCTGGAGAAGACGGCTCAAGATTTGGTTTTCCAGCAATGATGGTCGCTTTATACGCGTACTACGGTTTAACTTTCACATTAAAAGAAATCGTAGAAGAATATGAATAAAAAACACGCTGTCTAAAGACAGCGTGTTTTTTATTTCACTTATTTGTTTTGACTTGATCCCATTGATGCGCGAATAAATTCTTTGAACAATGGTTGCGGTCTAGTTGGACGAGAAGTAAACTCTGGGTGGAATTGTGAAGCCAAGAACCATGGGTGGTCTTTTAGCTCTACAATTTCAATTAAACGGCCGTCTGGGCTTGTACCAGAGAAGATAAAGCCTTTCTCTTCCATTTGTTGACGGTATTCGTTATTGAATTCATAACGGTGACGATGACGCTCATATACCACTTCATCTTGATATGCTTTATATGCAAGCGTATCTTCAGACAATTTACAAGGGTATAATCCTAAGCGCAGTGTACCACCTAGGTCTTCTACGTCTTTTTGTTCTGGTAATAAGTCGATAATTGGATAGTTTGTTTCAGGTGCAATTTCTGCTGAATGTGCGCCTTCTAAGCCTAATACATTACGCGCAAACTCAACTGATGCCAGCTGCATACCTAAGCAAATACCTAAGAATGGAACTTTTTGCTCACGTGCATATTGTGTTGCTACAATTTTACCTTCAATTCCACGATCACCAAATCCACCTGGAACTAAAATACCGTCTACATCACCAAGTAAATCTTGAACATTTTCTTTTGTTACAAATTCCGAGTTTACCCACTTGATGTTTACATCTGCATCGAATGCATATCCAGCATGTTTCATTGCTTCTACGACAGAAATATAAGCATCTTGAAGCTCTACATACTTACCAACCAATGCAATTTTTGTTGTATTTGAAAGTCCTTTTACTTTCTCAACCAGTGCTTTCCACTCAGTCATTTCTGCTTCTTTGCAATCTAATTTCAAGTGATCGCATGTGATTTGATCTAGGTGCTGCTCTTGTAGAGATAGTGGAATTTCATATAATGTTTCAGCGTCTGCACACTCAATAACCGCTTTTGGATCAATGTCGCAGAATAAAGCTAGCTTGTCTTTCATATCTTCAGAAATTGGCATTTCTGTACGAACAACGATAACATTTGGCTGAATACCTAAGCTACGTAATTCTTTTACACTATGCTGTGTTGGTTTTGTTTTCATTTCACCAGCAGCTTTTAAATATGGCACAAGTGTACAGTGGATGTACATAACATTGTCACGGCCAATATCACTTTTAATTTGACGAATAGCTTCTAGGAAAGGAAGTGATTCAATATCTCCTACCGTTCCGCCGATTTCAGTAATAACAACGTCCGCATTTGTTTCTTTACCTGCACGGAAAACGCGTTCTTTAATTTCATTTGTGATGTGCGGAATAACCTGAACTGTTCCGCCTAAATAATCACCGCGACGCTCTTTTTTCAATACTGTTGAATATACTTTACCTGTTGTTACGTTGCTGTAGCGATTTAAGTTGATATCGATAAAACGCTCATAGTGACCTAAGTCTAAGTCTGTTTCCGCGCCATCATCCGTTACGAATACCTCACCGTGTTGGTATGGACTCATTGTTCCCGGGTCTACGTTAATGTATGGATCAAACTTTTGAATCGTTACGTTCAACCCACGGTTTTTTAATAAACGGCCTAAAGAAGCTGCTGTAATCCCTTTTCCTAGAGATGATACAACACCGCCTGTTACGAAAATATACTTTGTCATCTATACTTCCCCCTCTAAATAATTTGAACTGTACAATATTAAAAGTTTTCACATAAACAATCACAATTCATTCATTGTGCATGCGAAATTATAAGAAACCTTATGAATGTGAAACGTTCAAGAACCAAAAGAAAGTTTCTATCAAGGATTTATAAGAACATATCGGGGTGTAAAACATGGATAGATAAAATAAAAAAATTGCTCCCAATACCAAAACTGGATTGGGAGCAATAGTCTATTTTAAATAAAAACTTTTTAAATGCTTGTTTAAAGAGCCCAAAAAAGATTCTACCTACTTCGCTTGAAAAAGTCAAGAAGGATTATTTTTCTTTGTCGTCCTCATAATCTTCTTCTTCATCTTCATCATCATCTTCTAGATCATCTTCTAAATCGTCAAAATCGTCTTCTGCAAGATCATCTTCATCTTCTTCTAGCTCGTCAATGTCTTCAAAATCTTCTTCTTCCTCTAGATCATCAACATCTTCATAATCCAAATCTTCTTCTAAATCATCAAAATCTTCAACTTCTTCAACAACAGCTTTTTTCGCTTTTTTCTTTTTAGGTTTTGCAACCGGAATAACTTCTTCTTCAGCTTGGTCAAAAGGATACCATCCACGAAGACCCCAGTGGTTGTCCCCTACTGTTAAAAAGCGACCATCAATATTAATATCTGTATAAAACTGAGCTAATCTCGTTTTTAATTCTTGATCTGACATTTCAGCTGCTGCTTTAATTTCAGCAATAATTTCTTGGAATGACATTGCTTGACGATCTGTTTTTTCTTCTAGAAGCGCATAAGCAATCTCAATCATCGACATTTCTTTTAAATCCGTTTTTGAGTACTGTGCTAAACTCAAATCTGGCACATCCTTTCTATGGCTATGTATATCGAAAATCTATTAAATCAATTCATCATATGTGTAAATGATGGAAACGAATAAATACATACCATTCATTATAAACAAATTCAATACATTTATGCTAGCCTCGTTTCTAAAATTCTCGAGAATTTCGCATAAAACAACGAAAAAATAGACATTTTTTCACTATAATACATTCTACTTAATACGCCAACAACATCCTTTAATCAAAAGGAATTCACCATCCGTTATTCTGACTCCGCTAAGGTTAAGTCTATAAAAGCCGAGATGACCCACAAACAGTCATCTCGGCTTTTAATATATCACTATATACTAACGATACATTATTACATATTTCGGCGATATTGCCCACCGCATTCATATAAAGCTCGCGTAATTTCTCCTAAGCTGGCTACTTTAACGGTCTCCATTAACTCTTTGAAAATGTTCTCTCCTTCTGTTGCAGCTTTCTTTAACCTTTTCAGCGCATCTTCTCTTTTTTCTTCATGCTGCTGTTGAAACTTCTGAAGCTGATTAATTTGATGATTTTTTTCTTCTTTTGATGCGCGGGCTAACTGCATGTCATCAACTGAGGAATTTTCCTCTTCATTTGGATTAATATACGTATTTACTCCTATAATAGGTAAATCTCCCGTATGTTTTTGCATCTCATATTCCATCGATTCATCTTGAATCTTACCTCGCTGATACTGCATTTCCATCGCACCTAAAACGCCGCCTCGATCATTTAAGCGTTGGAACTCAGCCAATACCGCTTCTTCTACCAAGTCTGTTAGTTCATCAATAATAAAAGAGCCCTGTAGTGGATTTTCATTTTTAGTTAATCCATGCTCTTTTGTAATGATTAATTGAATGGCCATCGCTCTTCGTACAGATTCCTCTGTCGGCGTTGTAATTGCTTCATCATACGCATTGGTATGAAGAGAGTTGCAATTGTCATGAAGAGCCATTAAGGCTTGCAACGTCGTACGTATATCATTAAAATTAATTTCCTGTGCATGAAGCGATCGGCCGGATGTTTGAATATGATACTTAAGCTTTTGACTGCGTTCATTCGCGCCGTATTTATCACGCATCACAATTGCCCAGATTCTTCTCGCTACACGTCCAATAACCGTGTATTCAGGGTCAAGTCCATTACTAAAGAAAAACGATAAATTAGGAGCAAAATCATCAATGTGCATGCCTCGACTCAAGTAATATTCCACGTACGTAAAACCGTTGGCCAATGTAAAAGCTAGCTGAGAAATCGGGTTAGCCCCTGCTTCAGCTATATGATAGCCTGAAATAGAAACAGAATAATAGTTGCGCACTTTCTCGTCAATAAAGTACTGTTGAATATCTCCCATCATTTTTAATGCAAATTCTGTGGAAAAAATACACGTATTTTGCCCTTGGTCTTCTTTTAAAATATCCGCTTGAACAGTTCCTCTCACTTGTTTCAACGTACCCGATTTTACTTCCTCGTATTCCTCTTCCGTTAAAGGACGCTTCAGCTCCTCTTCCTTCTTTTCCACCTGCTGACTGATAGCTGTATTCATAAACATAGCTAGTAATATTGGAGCCGGCCCATTGATGGTCATCGAAACGGAAGTCGACGGATGGCAAAGATCAAATCCTTTATACAGGAGTTTCATATCATCAAGGGTACAGACATTTACGCCGCTTTCGCCAATTTTCCCGAAGATATCTGGCCTTGGATCTGGATTTTCTCCATAAAGCGTTACAGAATCAAATGCTGTACTTAAACGCTTAGCCTCATCATCTTTTGACAAATAGTGAAAGCGGCGATTTGTTCGTTCTGGTGTTCCTTCGCCTGCAAATTGACGCTTAGGATCTTCACCTTTTCGTTTGAACGGAAAAACACCTGCTGTATAAGGAAACGCACCTGGCACATTTTCTTTATAAAGAAAACGAAGAACTTCCCCATATTCTTTAACTTTTGGAAGAGCCACGCGCGGAATACGCAGTCCTGATAGGGTATCAACTTGCAGAGAGGTTTTAATTTCTTTATTTCTTATCTTTGTAATAAGTTCTTCTTTCCCGTACTGACTTTTTAATTTAGGCCAGTTTTCCAGCTTTTCAATCGATTCAGCCGTTAGCTGTTTTTGATATTTCTCCTTTAGCTGAGTGAGCTCTTGCTTGGCCGTTTCTGTTTCCACTTCTTCCAGAGCACCCTCTAGCTGATAAAATTTACGCGCTATTTGTACTTGAACATCCGTATTGCGGTGATAAGAGCGAACGCTGTTTACAATCTCCTGTAAATATTGCTGTTGATCATTAGGAATGATGGTATATTTCTTTTCACTTACGCGCTCTGATGATTTTTCTACGTGCCAAGACGTACGGCATGTTTGATGCAGATGATTTACAAGATCTTCAAATAAAATATTTGTTCCCCCGTCGTTGAACTGGCTCGCAATTGTGCCGTAAATTGGCATCGTAGAGAGATTATTTTCAAACAGCTGATGATTACGCTGATATTGACGCTGCACTTGTTTTTTTGCGTCTTCAGAACCTTTTTTTTCAAATTTATTGATTACAATAAAGTCTGCGTAATCAATCATTTCAATCTTTTCTAACTGCGACGGCGCGCCAAATTCGCTTGTCATTACATACAGAGAGACGTTTGCAATATCTTTGACTTGAGCATCAGCTTGCCCGATGCCGCTTGTTTCGACAATGATAATGTCGAAACCCGCTTTTTTCACGACAGCAATTCCATCTCGAATGGCCGCCGATAGCTCATGTCCAGATGAACGCGTGGCCAAACTTCTCATATACACACGAGGAGACGCTGCGATGTTCATGCGAATTCGATCCCCAAGAAGCGCTCCTCCGGTTTTTTGTTTAGTTGGATCGACGGATAAAACAGCTACATGAATATCTGGAATATGTTCAATAAACCTTCTTACTAATTCATCCGTAAGCGAACTTTTCCCCGCTCCTCCTGTTCCTGTGATTCCAATAACCGGTATTTTTTGATCCGTCTCGCTTTCGATTACACTTTCTCGGATTTCTTCAAGAGCAGCTGCGTGCTCTTTTGTGTATTCATAGGCTTCATTTTCAGCGCATGTAATAAGCTGGGCAATTAAACGGTCATTAGCCGGCGTTAAGGTTCGATCCTTCGGCAGTGCAGGGGGATTTGTGTAATAACAATCATCGATCATAAATTGAATCATGCCTTCTAACCCCATTTTTCGTCCATCTTCCGGAGAAAAGATTTTAGAAATGCCGTAATCATGAAGCTCTTGAATCTCACTCGGAATAATGACCCCTCCTCCTCCGCCATAAATTTTAATATGAGAAGCCTGTTGTTCTTGGAGTAAATCGTACATATACTTAAAATATTCTACATGGCCGCCTTGATAAGAAGAAATGGCAATCCCCTGAACATCCTCTTGTATGGAAGCGTTAACAATTTCTTCGACAGATCGGTTATGCCCCAGGTGAATGACTTCTACCCCCTTGGCTTGAAGAATTCGTCTCATAATATTAATGGACGCGTCGTGGCCGTCAAACAGGCTAGAAGCGGTTAAAAAACGAAGCGGTCTTTTGCTTGTATTCAAACTGTCTCCCCCTCACACAGTTGTTGAAATGAAAAATTTTTAAGTAAAAAATCTAACTGCATATTTGTATATTCTTCTAATGAATAATGCTTTTGCAGCCACCATCTGCGAAATGCCCACATCTGACCTTGAACAAATAAATGATGAGCAAACAGCGAAATTTCTTTATCCGTAAGTGCAAATTGATTGTTTTCTACGCAGCCTTCGATAATAACCTTAAACATCTCAACCATATCCAGCTCTTTTTTTAATACATATGGAAGCGCATCTTTAGACAGTGATTTCGCTTCTTGGTACATGACTAATACTTCATCTTGAAGCTCATCCACAACTTTAAAATAGTGCTGAATCGCTTGTTGAAGCTCAGCGATTGTATAACGATCCACCACCATCTCTTCTAATCGCTCTCTCACTTCATCGTAAATATTGTCACATACAAGATATAAAACATCTTCTTTAGATTGAATATATTCGTAAAGTGTACCGATACTGAACCCAGCGGCTTTGGCAATTTCCCTTGTTGTTGTTCGGTGAAAACCTTTTTCCTTAAATAGCGTGACGGCTCCTTTAATCATTTGATTACGACGCTCTACAATCAGCTTTTCATCTTTAATGGATGTGAGAACTTCTCTCTTTTTCATTTTTTCACCTCTCCTACAACAAGTGTTTTATTTAGCAAGATACCTAGAAATGACGAGACGCTGAATCTCTTGTGTGCCTTCATAAATTTGCGTGATTTTTGCATCTCTCATAAAACGTTCTACTGGATAATCTTTTGTATAACCGTATCCTCCAAATACTTGAACAGCTTCTGTCGTTACTTTCATTGCTGTATCCCCAGCATATAATTTTGACATGGCTGATTCTTTGCCATATGGCAGCCCTTGGGACTCTAACCAAGCAGCTTGATAGGTTAACAGTCTTGCAGCTTCTATACTCGTGGCCATGTCGGCTAACTTAAACGCAATTCCTTGCTGAGAAATAATTGGCTTACCAAATTGCTGACGTTCCTTGGCATAAGCTACGGCCGCATCTAACGCCCCTTGGGCAATTCCTACAGCCTGCGCTGCAATGCCATTTCGGCCGCCATCTAGTGTCATCATCGCAACTTTAAATCCTTCTCCTTCATTTCCTAGCAAATTTTCTTTTGGAACACGGCAGTCCTCGAAAATAATTTCTGAGGTAGGTGAAGAGCGAATGCCCAGTTTCTTTTCTTTTTTACCAACTGAAAATCCCGGCATATCTTTTTCAATAATAAAAGCGCTCGTGCGTTTTTCATTGGGGTCGATGCGAGCAAATACGACGTAAATATCCGCTTCGCCGCCGTTTGTAATAAAGATTTTAGAACCATTTAAAATATAATTTTCTCCGTCTTTTACAGCGAGCGTTCTCATTCCTCCTGCATCTGATCCAGCACTCGGTTCGGTTAACCCATAAGCACCTATTTTCTCACCCGTTGCCATAGGTTTCAGGTATTTTTGTTTTTGTTCTTCTGTTCCGAATGTATAGATTGGCCAGCCGGCAAGAGAAGTATGAGCCGACAAAGTAACGCCTGTTGATGCACATACTCTAGACAGTTCTTCAACAGCAATGCAATAAGCTAGATAGTCACTGCCAATTCCTCCGTATTGCTCCGGCCATGGAATACCTGTTAATCCTAGATCAGCCATTTGCGTAAAGATTCCTCTGTCAAAACGCTCTTCTTCATCTCGTTGTGCAGCTGTCGGAGCCACTTCGTTTTTGGCAAAGTCCCGCACCATTTTTCGAATCATTTCGTGTTCTTCTGAAAGTTTAAAAAACATGATTATTCCCCCTATAATTGACTGCTAATGACGATGCGCTGAATTTCGCTTGTACCTTCGTAGATTTCGCATACTTTGGCGTCACGAAAATACCTCTCTACTGGATAATCTTTCATATAACCATAGCCTCCCAAAACTTGAATCGCATCGATTGCTACATTCATGGCCGTTTGGGAAGCAAATAATTTCGCCATTGAGGCTTCTTTTTTACAAGGAAGTTTTTGATCATATAAAAAAGCGGCTCTATACATTAAAAGCTTCGCTGATTCAACAGCCGTTTCCATATCAGCCAGCTTAAAGGCAATACCCTGCTGAGATAAAATCGGTTTTCCGAATTGATATCGTTCATTTGCATAGTTTTTAGCTGCCGTTAACGCACCTTCAGCAATTCCTACCGCTTGAGCAGCAATACCAATTCTTCCGGCATTTAAATTAGCCATCGCAATTCGAAAGCCTTCACCTTCTTCTCCGAGACGATTTTCTACAGGCACCTGTATATTTTCAAAGTGAAGTTGAACCGTTCGAGAACCATGAAGGCCCATCTTATGTTCATCTTTTCCTACTGAAAATCCCTCCATCGTCTTTTCAACGATAAAAGCGCTCATCCCTCTCGACCCGCGTTCGGGATTCGTTTTAGCAAATACAATATACGTATCTGCTTCGCCGCCGTTTGTAATGAAAAGCTTTGAACCATTTAAAAGATAGTGGTCTCCTTTTCGTTCTGCCTTTGTTTTTAAGCTTGCAGCATCAGACCCTGCACTAGGTTCTGTTAAACAAAAAGCACCTAAATATTCACCTGTCGCCAGTTTTTTTACATACTTTTGTTTTTGATCTTCCGTCCCAAATACGACAATAGGATTCGTACCTACAGAAGTATGAACAGACAAAATGACGCCTAGGGCTGGACTTACTTTTGATATTTCGTGGATGGCAATCATGTACGATACAAAGTCCAGTCCGCCCCCTCCGTATGCTTGAGGAACGGGAATGCCCATCAGGCCAAGATCAGCCATCTGCTTTAATAAACCTCGAGGAAATTCACCCTTTTCCATGTTTGGCACAGCCGCAGCGACTTCTTTTTCACTAAAATCAGCTACCATCTTTTTAATCATGTGTTGTTCAGACGTAAAAAAGATCATTTCGCCACTCCTTTATGTTTCGTACGTAAAAAATCCTTTTCCTGTTTTTCGACCAAGCCACCCTGCCTTTACATATTTCCTAAGCAATGGACAAGGACGATATTTGTCATCACCAAACCCTTTATGAAGCGTTTCCATAATAAACAAACATGTATCGAGGCCGATGAAATCTGCTAATGTCAAAGGTCCCATTGGATGGTTCATTCCTAGTTTCATCACTTGATCAATATCCTCTTCGCTTGCTACACCTTCATAGAGCGTAAACACAGCTTCGTTAATCATTGGCATTAAAATTCGATTTGAAACAAACCCTGGAAAATCATGAACTTCCACCGGGGTTTTATTTAATTTTTTCGTTGTTTCATAGACTGCTTGATACACTTCATCGGTAGTAGCCAGCCCTCTAATAATTTCAACGAGTTTCATCACCGGAACAGGATTCATAAAGTGCATGCCAATTACTTTTTCAGGTCGAGTGGTCACAGCTGCAATTTCAGTAATAGGAAGCGAAGACGTGTTGGTTGCTAAAATAGTATGACTCGGGGCTAACGAATCCAACTCCGCAAAAATGGCTTGTTTGACTTCCATCTTTTCCACAACCGCTTCGACGATTAAATCTGCTTTTTGTGCTGCCGTTATTTCATTTGCCAGCTGAATGCGCTCCATAATCCCTTCATGTTCCTTAGCTGAGAGAGAACCTTTTCCCACCTGCTTTTTCAGACGTTTATCAATACCTTCTATTCCTTTTTGTGTATTTTTTTGATCAACGTCATACAAAGAAACTTGGTATCCGCTCGCAGCAAATACTTGCGCAATGCCTGCTCCCATCTGACCTGCTCCAATAACCATAACTGTTTCAATATTCAAGTTGGTATCCCCCTTTTACACTTCTACCATAATGGCATCACCTTGGCCGCCGCCGCTGCAAATAGAAGCAATGCCTAGTCCGCCGCCTCGTCGTCTTAATTCATGAATGAGCGTTACAACAATACGGGCGCCGCTTGCTCCAATCGGATGTCCAAGTGCTACAGCCCCGCCGTTCACATTTACTTTTTCAGCCGGAAGCCCTGCAATTTCCATACTCATCAACGCTACCGCTGAAAAAGCTTCATTGATTTCAAACAGCGCAATATCGTCTACTGTTTTACTTGTTTTTTGCAATAGCTTATTAATAGCAAACCCGGGCGTTTTCGGAAATTCCCTTGGCTCCATCGCAAGAGAAGTATGGTTTACAATCGTAGCCAACGGCTCATAGCCATTTGCTTTTGCCACATCTTCATCCATTAGCATGAGCGCAGCTGCTCCGTCATTCACGCTAGGTGCATTTCCTGCTGTAATGGTTCCGCTGTGACCAAATACAGGCCGAAGAGAAGAAAGTTTTTCTAACGACGTGTCTTTTCTTGGTCCTTCATCTTTTTGAACCGTTATCGTTCCTTTTTTAGACGGAATATCAACTGAAATTCTTTCTGCGGTCCATCTCCCTTTCTCTTCTGACTCTACCGCTAATTGATGACTGCGAAGGGCCCATTCATCCTGCTTTTCTCGGGAAATATCCATTTCAGAAGCTATTTCATTTCCATACGTACCCATTTGGACCCCTGTAAAGCTGCATGTCAAACCGTCATGAACCATCAAATCCGTCACAACGCTATCTCCCATACGGAACCCCCACCTTGCTTTTGGAAGAAGATACGGCGCGTTACTCATCGATTCCATTCCACCTGCAATGATTGTTTTTGCTTCTCCTAATCGAATCAGCTGATCAGCAGTTGTAATGCTGCGCATACCCGATGCACAGACTTTATTAATGGTTTCCGTCTCTACTTGCCACGGTAAACCTGCATAATGCATGGCTTGCCTAGAAGGCAGCTGCCCTTGGCCCCCTTGCAGCACGCACCCCATAATAACGGAATCAATTTCTGTACGTCCTTTTGATGCTGCTTGAATCGCTTTCCCGCCTAGTTCTGCCGCTTTTAGTCCACTTACGCTGCCACCTAATTTTCCAAAAGGTGTTCGAACTGCACTCACAATAACTGTTTTCCCCACTGTTATTTCCTCCTTTTTCTTCCTCTTTGTCCTTGCCGATTGAACGCTTGCTCAATTTCCTTTCTGTAAAAAGTAGAGATGAAGACCACCTCTACTTCTCCTTTATGAAACCTGTTCTTGCACGTCGCCATAAATTGACTTTTCAAGCAGTTCTGCTACGTCATACGTATGAACCTGTTCTTCTACTTCTTTTGCTTTTGTTCCGTCACTTAGCATCGTTAAGCAGTATGGGCAACCTGAACTGATAATGCTTGGGTTAACAGCTAAGGCCTGTTCGGTGCGCGCTACATTAATGCGCTGGCCGGTCGTTTCTTCCGTCCACATTAACCCTCCTCCTGCTCCACAGCACATACCATTTTCACGGTTGCGATCCATTTCAATCAAATGAACACCTGGAATCGCTTTCAAAATTTCTCTTGGCGGACTGTATACTTCGTTATATCTTCCTAAATAACAGGAATCATGGAAGGTAATTTTTTCATTAACCGCATGTTTTGGTGACAGCTTACCTTCTTTCACCAACATAGCTAGTAATTCTGTGTGATGATACACTTCTCCTTCAAAACCGAAATCTGGATATTCATTTTTAAAAATATTGTAAGCATGTGGATCAATTGTAACAATTTTTTTGATTTCATTTTTTTCAAATTCAGCGATATTTTTAGAAGCTAACTCTTGGAATAAAAATTCATTGCCCAACCTGCGCGGCGTGTCACCAGAATTTTTTTCTTTATTTCCTAAAATCGCAAATGAAACACCCGCTTCATTGAGAAGCTTTGCAAACGATAGGGCGATTTTTTGGCTGCGGTTATCATAAGATCCCATCGAACCTACCCAGAACAAATACTCAAACGTTTCACCGGCTTTACTTACTTCTTTAACAGTAGGAATGTGAACATCTTCTCTTACATGTCGCCATTCTTCACGCTCTTTTCGGTTTAATCCCCAAGGGTTTCCTTGACGCTCAATATTCGTCATGGCACGCTGAGCATCCGCGTCCATCTTTCCTTCAGTTAATACTAAAAAACGTCGTAAATCTATGATTTTATCTACGTGCTCGTTCATTACGGGACATTGATCTTCACAGTTTCGGCACGTTGTACATGCCCAAATTTCTTCTTCCGTAATGACATCTCCAATTAAAGCGGGATTATATTCCGCTGTTGCTGCGGCTTCTTCTCCGCCTTGGGTGGCCGCCATCATCGCCAGCTGATTTCCTTTTGTTTTGGAGAATGCATACGTAGGAACCCAAGGAGCCTTAGATGTAACAACCGCTCCTTTTTCTGTTAAGTGATCGCGCATCTTTAAAATTAAATCCATTGGAGATAAAATTTTCCCTGTACCCGTTGCCGGA
The DNA here is from genome assembly GCF_058781295.1 of Priestia sp. FW507-14D1A. Classification (NCBI taxonomy): domain Bacteria; kingdom Bacillati; phylum Bacillota; class Bacilli; order Caryophanales; family Bacillaceae; genus Priestia; species Priestia sp. FW507-14D1A. Next base: position 111,497 of record NZ_JBYSWQ010000004.1, on the reverse strand, counting down.
CACATATTCGTACATCGACCGCATTCCACACAGGCATATAAATCAATAAGCTGATGCTGCGTGAATTCTTCAATCTTTCCAACCCCAAACGTCTCCTGGGTCTCGTCTTCAAAATCAATCTTTTCAAGCTTACCTGGCTTAGAAACGCGGTTAAAAAATACATTAGCCGGTCCAGCCAGTAAATGAGCATGTTTTGATTGAGGAACATATACTAAAAACGTCAATAACACGGCTAAGTGGATCCACCATGAAACATAAAAAATGGAGATAGCGGCAATATCATTGATTCCCTTAAACAAGATCGCAATCGATGACGCAACCGGTTCTGTCCATGACGGTTCATGATTATGCCAGATGATTGACATACCGTTTCCGACAAGCACTGACAGCATAAGTGCTCCAATAAAAATCAGTACTAAACCAGATTTAAACCCTCTTTTTAAACGCACAAGCTTTTCGACGTAGCGGCGGTGAAAAGCCCAGACCACTGCTACTAAAATCAAAAGCGTCACAATTTCTTGAAAAAATGTAAAGCCGGGATATAAAGGTCCAAGCGGCAAATGTTTACCTGGAAGCAAACCTTTTATAATAAAGTCTAACGCACCAAACTGAACTAAAATAAACCCATAAAAAAACATGACGTGCATAATTCCACTTTTTTTATCTTTTAACAGCTTCTTTTGTCCAAACACGTTCACCCAAATTTTTTGCAGTCTTTCTTTTAACCGCTGATCAAATTCTACTTTTTTCCCTAATTGAATATACTGAATGCGTGTGCGAATCAAATATACAAACAAAGAAACAGCGTAAGCGGTTACAATAATAAAAAAGAGAAAATTCACCCACAGCAACCCTGTCATCTCGTCCCCTCCTTGAATAATTTGTTACCTTTTTTTCCTCCTGACGACTAAATTTTCTGATAATATATCTGCTTTCATTGTATATAATGAATGAGCATTCAGTCAATATCTTTTCGTTCTTTTGTTCATATTCTATTTAAACAAGGTGACACTAAGAACAACATAAAATGTATTTACATCGGGAAAAGAGGTGACGTGATGAGCGGCATGGTTGTAATTTTACTTTTTATTATTTTTATTGCTTGGCTTGCAATTGACCTTGGCGTTGGAAAGAAAGTATTTTCTCAGGCTGAAAATACATTTCCAAAGCGCCGTGCTTCTCTTTTTTTGTTCGCAGACGGGAATGTCTTGTATAAAGATTTATTTCATGAAATAGAAAATGCCTCTTCATTTATCCATTTATCGTTTTACATCGTACAAAATGATGAAATTAGCCAAGATTTTTTAGATTTACTAGTCCAAAAAGCACAGCAAAATATTGAAGTCCGGTTATTGGTAGACCGTGTGGGAAGCTATAAAATCAAGAAAAACAAAATTGCATTCTTAAAGAAACAAGGCGTTCATTTTGCTTACAGTCGAACGCTACGGTGGCCTTATTTGTTTTATACACTCAACGCACGCAATCACCGTAAAATGGCCGTTATTGATGGGAAAGTTGGCTACATTGGCGGTTTTAATATCGGCAGAGAATATTTAGGACTCGACGCCAAGCTTGGGGTGTGGAAAGATTACCACCTGCGTATGGAAGGTGAAGGTATCCAAGATCTTCAAATGCAGCTGTTGAGCGACTGGTATGCTGCTACCGGCATAGACCTGCGTAAAGTGGAAAGATACTTTCCAGCAGCCTCTGAAGGAGACTATGTTATTCAGCTACAGTCGACTGAAGGTTTTTCACTTGAAGAAAGCTTTTTATCGATTATCAACCAAGCCAATAGGGAATTGTACATAGGTACTCCTTATTTTATTCCAAGTGAACCTTTGATGAATGCGTTACTGCAAGCTCGCGCACGGGGAGTACAAGTTCATATTTTGATTCCAATGCGTGCAGATCAACCGCTTGTTCATCATGCTGCATTTGCCTATCTTCCTACATTACTTCAAGCAGGCTGCATGATTTATCAATATTATTACGGTTTTTACCACGCAAAAGTATTAATTGCAGACAATGTTATCTGCGATGTAGGAACGGCTAATTTTGATAAAAGAAGCTTGTTCTTAAACGCTGAAATCAACTGTTTAATCTACGATGCCATATACATTGAAGAGGTAAAGAACAGCTTTAAAGCTTGTATGGGGGAATGCCCCATTTTGTCTTTAGAAGATGTCAAAAACCGAAAATGGAGTGAAAAACTAAAGCAAGGACTTGCAACCTTTATTTCTCCGTTGCTTTAATGAACGAAAAGAGGAAAATTTATAATGAAAATTAGATTTGGCTATGTATCACATGCCCTGTCGCTTTGGGACTGCTCACCTGCGAAAACCCTCACGTTTACCAGATGGGAAAAAATGAAAAAAGATGAGAGGCTGGATAAGCTTCACTACGTCACAAAACAAAATTTAAATCATACTAAGCGCGCTTTACATTTTAATATTGCCCATGAAATTATGCTGTATCGATTATCATCTTCTCTTGTCCCTTTAGCTACTCATCCTGAAGTAGATTGGAATTACATTGATGCGTTCCAAGACGATTGGTCAGAGATAGGAGAATTGATTCGGAATCATCAGCTGCGCGTGAGTTTTCACCCCAATCAGTTCACATTATTTACAAGCGACAAAAAACATATTACAGAAAATGCGGTAAAAGATATGAATTATCACTATAGAATGCTTGAAGCGATGGGAGTGGTCGATCAAGCTCTTATTAATATTCACGTAGGTGGAGCCTATGGCAATAAAGAAAAAGCGATCGGTCGATTTCATGAAAACATTCAAACGCTGCCACCTGTCATTAAAAAGCGCATGACTCTTGAAAATGATGATAAAACATACACAACTGAAGAAACATTAGCTGTATGCGAAAAAGAGAAAGTCCCTCTCCTCTTTGATTATCACCACCACAAAGCAAATGAAGGAGAAGAACCTCTTGCATTATTGCTCCCTCGTATCTTTGACACGTGGAAACATATCGGGTTAAAACCAAAAGTACATATCTCTTCTCCTAAATCTGAAAAAGAATTTAGAAGTCACTCTGATTATGTCTCAACTGATTTTATCGCACCTTTTTTGCAAATGGCTAAAGATATTGGACAAGATTTTGACGTAATGATAGAAGCAAAGTTAAAAGATAAAGCGCTGCTAAAATTAGTGGAAGATTTAGCATCAATGAGAGGAGTAAAGCGTACAGGAGGTGCCACGCTTGTTTTTTAAATAAAAAAGAGCCAAGAGGCTCTTTTTTTTGTTACATTTTTTCAGGTGCTGAAACACCAATTAGTTTTAAGGAGTTTTGAAGCGTTACTTGAACAGCTTTCACTAGTTCAATACGCGCTTTACTTGTTTCTACATTATCGCTGTCTAATACTTTTTCTGCATTATAGAAGCTATGGAACGTAGAAGCAAGATCAAATACATAGTTTGTAATGCGGTGCGGAATACGTTTTGTTGCTGCTTCCGCTACGGCCTGAGGGAACTCTCCGATTTTCTTCAGTAGTTCCATTTCTTTTTCTGCACTAATTAATGAAAGGTCAGCGCCAGATGTTGATTGAATCCCCATCTCTTCACCTTGACGAAGAATACTGCAAATACGGGCATGAGCATATTGCGCGTAGTATACAGGATTTTCATTAGATTGAGAAACAGCTAAATCTAAATCAAAGTCTAAATGTGTATCCGCACTTCTCATCGCAAAGAAGTAGCGAGTTGCATCAAGGCCTACCTCTTCTACTAGATCACGCATTGTTACTGCTTTACCTGTACGTTTGCTCATCTTCATTTTTTCGCCATTTTGATACAGTTGAACCATTTGAATGATTTCTACTTCAAGCGTATCTTTTTCATAACCAAGCGCTTGAATCGCCGCTTTCATACGAGGAATATATCCATGGTGGTCGGCTCCCCAAATGTTAATTAGCTTATCAAATCCACGTTGAATTTTGTCTTGGTGATACGCAATATCTGGTGTTAAGTACGTAAATGAACCATCATTTTTAATTAACACACGGTCTTTATCATCACCAAATGTCGTAGAACGGAACCACGTAGCACCTTCTTCTTCATATACATGGCCTTGTTTTTTCAGCGTTTCAAGTGCAACTGAGATTTTATCATTTTTATAAAGAGACGTTTCAGAATACCATACGTCAAATTTCACACGGAACTGTTCAAGATCACGCTTTAATTTAGCTAACTCGTAATCTAACCCGTATTGACGGAAGAATTCAAAACGCTCTTCTTCAGAGGCATTTACATACTTGTCTCCGTGCTCTTTTGCTAGCTCTTTTCCGATGTTTATAATGTCAGCACCATGATAGCCGTCTGCAGGCATTTCTTTCTCTAAACCAAGAGCCTGCATGTAGCGTGCTTCTACTGAATAAGCCAGGTTATTAATTTGGTTACCAGCATCATTGATATAGTATTCACGTGACACATCGTAACCTGCTTTTTCAAGAACATTACATAATGAGTCTCCAACTGCAGCACCTCGGGCATGTCCTAAATGTAAATCCCCTGTCGGATTAGCTGAAACAAACTCAACCTGTACTTTTTGTCCGTTCCCTACGTTTGTTTGGCCATACGCTTCACCAGCTTTTACAATCGTTGGAATAAGCTCTGTTAAATAAGAGTTATTCATATAAAAGTTGATGAATCCAGGGCCTGCAATGTCAATTTTCTCGATAGATGCTTTTGATTTATCGAAGTTTGCTACAAGCTCTTCAGCGATAACACGCGGTGCTTTTTTGGCAATACGAGCTAGCTGCATAGCCATATTGGTAGAATAATCACCATGTGTTTTATCTTTTGGGGTTTCTAATAGAACTTCTGGAAGTTCTGCTTTTTCAGCAAGTCCTGCTTTGACCACAGCATCTTGAATTTCAGCTTTTAATTTTTGCTGCACTTGTTCGACGATGTTCATTTTTTCTCCTCCTTGAATGTAATGGTTAACGCATATTTCCCGGTAGGCTGCCCCTGTACTTCTAGATCATACGTTAAAAATAATCGACCCTTTTGAGTCATTTGTTTATATTCAATGTTATGAGCGAATGTTAGTAAATCCATACGTCCATAAGGGCTTATATAAGTTCCTTCGATCTGTACCTTTTTACGAAACGATTGCTTCATTTGAACAGCACCGGTTCGATTAATTGATACTTCATCTTCGCTAATTTTCACCATTGTTCTAATATCTCCGATTTCCTCTTGGCGCTCTGTGTATGTAAGATAAATTTTAGATCCTTTTTCATAATACATACCTTTTGCATTTACCGATGTTGTCTCTTTTCGGTGACCATCGCGGATATCCGTCACAATTTTAACTTCAATGGGTTTCTTGACATCTGAAGCGTTACTCACAAAAGACACTTCCTTATTAAAATGAATACGTTATAACTTAAATAGTATAAACATTCTAAAGAAAGAATTCAATAATACTTCAAAGGAAATATGATAGATACGCCGAGAATTCACCTTTTTACAGTACGTGACGCATTCACATATTCCAAATAAAAAAGGCAGCCACAGCGGCCGCCTTTTACTTTATTTATTTCTTTTGTACCCAGCCTAAGATCATTTCGCGAATAAGCTTGCTTGCTGTATTAGCGGTTTGTTCAGACGGATCATAAATTGGAGCTACTTCTACTAAATCTCCTCCGACAATGCGAAGATCTGATTTAGCAATTGCGTGAATAGAAGCTAAAAGCTCTTTTGATGTGATACCGCCTGCATCTACTGTTCCTGTACCAGGAGCGTGTGCTGGATCTAATACATCGATATCAATTGTTACATAAACAGGACGACCTGCAAGTGTTGGTAGAATCTCTTTTAACGGCTCTAGAACTTCAAATTTTGAAATGTGCATGCCGTTTTCTTTTGCCCATTGAAATTCTTCTTTCATTCCTGAACGAATACCAAATGAATAAACATTCTCCGGTCCGATTAGTTCTGCAACTTTACGAATCGGAGTGGAATGAGAAAGTGGTTCTCCTTCATACTCTTCACGAAGGTCTGTATGAGCATCCATATGAATAATGGCCAAATCCGGATATTTTTTATACATAGCTTTCATAACAGGCCAAGAAACCAAATGCTCTCCGCCCATACCTAATGGGAACTTGTCTGCTGCTAAAAGCTGGTCGATATACTCTTCAATCATATTTAAGCTGCGCTGAGGATTCCCAAATGGAAGTGGAATATCTCCTGCATCAAAATATTTTACTTCCTCTAGCTCTCGATCTAAATACGGGCTGTATTCTTCTAATCCAATTGATACTTCACGAATACGAGTTGGGCCAAATCGTGAACCTGGACGATAGCTAACTGTCCAGTCCATTGGCATTCCATAAAGAACCGCTTCACTTTCTTCAAAAACAGGGTGACTGCCGATAAATACATTACCTGAATAAGCTTCATCAAAACGCATATTTTGTTCCTCCTTCATTATTCATAGAAAAGATGCCAGTCTTAAATCTCTGGCACCTCACTTGTATGTGATAACTTATTTAATAAGATCTTGCACAAATTTAGGTAAAGCAAATGCGGCTTTGTGCAATTCTTTTGTGTAATACTTTGTATCAATATCGAAGAAACGATCTTCACTTACTTCTAATGGATCATGTTTCTTTGAACCCATTGTAAATGTCCATAAACCGCTTGGGTACGTGGGAATATTTGCTACGTATAGACGTGTAATCGGGAAGATTTCTCTTACGTCACGCTGAACATTTGAGATAAGTTCTGGCGTAAACCAAGGGTTGTCCGATTGAGCAACAAAGATACCATCTTCTTTAAGTGCTTTTGAGATACCTGCATAGAATCCTTTTGTAAATAAATTCACAGCTGGACCTACTGGCTCTGTTGAATCCACTAAAATGACATCGTATTCGTTCTCGCTTTTAGCGATGTGCATAAATCCGTCATCTACTTGTACATCAACACGAGGATCTTCTAGTTTGCCCGCAATTGAAGGTAAGAATTTTTTTGAGTACTCAATAACTTTTCCATCGATATCAACTAACGTCGCTTTTTTTACGCTTGGGTGTTTTAAGATTTCACGGATTACGCCTCCGTCTCCTCCACCTACAACTAGTACGTTTTCTGGATTTGGATGCGTAAATAACGGTACATGCGCAACCATTTCATGATAAACGAACTCATCTTTTTCCGTTGTCATAACCATACCGTCAAGTAGGAGCATGTTACCAAACTCTTCTGTTTCAACCATGTCTAATTTTTGAAACTCCGTTTGCTCTGTATGTAAAGTGCGATTAATTTTAGCTGTAATACCAAAGTTCTTTGTTTGCTTTTCTGTGAACCATAATTCCATTTCAAACTCTTCCCTTCTATTTTGAGAATTAACCTATGCATAGATTACCCTAACATAATTTATACAAACATGAAAAAAGTATAGATGAATTCAGCAAAAAAGCAAGTAAAATTTTTAGCAATGGAGGTTTAAAACCTCCTTTTCTATTTCATACTGATGATAGATACAAGCTTTAGAATCTACTTGCACCGCTCTTTTAATAGAATTTTGTTGTATTGAAAACAACATGCATGGTGCATAGTGACACATATTGGTGGTGAATAGAAATGGAAACGGTATTAACCGAACATTTAAAAAAGGCAAGACGCATCTTCCGAATTCTTCTCGTCCTTGGTATATTAGCGGGGGCTTTATTGTTGTTTGCCTACATAAGCATCTTTCTCTACGCCAAAATCTCTGGCCCCCCTCCGCTAAACGTTTCTCAAACAGCTGTTTTCTACTCAGCAAACGGTAAAGTTCTTGATGAAGTTCACAATGGACAAAAGCGCTACTGGGTTTCACTTAATCAAATTTCACCTTACGTAAAAGATGCGACTTTAGCCGTTGAAGATAAGCGCTTCTATGAGCATCACGGCTTTGATATGCATCGAATCGCCGGAGCAATTGTAGCTGATATAAAAGCTATGGGAAAAGTACAGGGTGCGAGTACCATTACTCAGCAGTATGCACGAAACTTGTTTCTAGAGCACGACAAAACGTGGACTCGAAAGCTTCAAGAAGCTCTGTATACAATTCGGTTAGAAATGAATTATAGCAAAGATGAAATTCTAGAAGGCTACATGAATACGATTTACTACGGCCATGGAGCTTATGGAATTGAAGCGGCAGCTAGGTTGTATTTTGATAAGCATGCCAAAAATTTGACGTTAAGTGAAGCGAGTATGTTAGCAGGTATTCCAAAAGGCCCTAGCTACTACTCTCCTCTTATTCATCAAGAAAATGCAAAAAAACGACAAAATATCATTTTATCTCTCATGAAAGAGGATGGAATTATTACAGCTAAGCAAGCAACAAAAGCGCTTGTAACACCTCTAGCATTCGCAAAGCCTGCTGAAAAAGATCCTAATAAAGAAGATGCTTCTTACTTTATGGATGCAGCGCTAGCAGAATTAAAGCAAGATTTAGGCATTGATGAAACCATGATTTATACAAATGGACTTCGCGTTTATACAACGCTGGATGAAAAGATGCAGCGAACGGCCGAAGAAAAAATGAAGGATGTTATCAGCAGCTCTTCAGACGTACAAAGTGCATTTGTTGCGATGAATCCTAAAAATGGACAAGTGAAAGCTCTTATTGGTGGAAGAGATTATGAAAAGAGCCCGTTTAATCGCGCGACTCAAGCAATAAGACAGCCTGGCTCAACGATGAAGCCATTTTTATACTATGCGGCGTTAAAAGACGGTTTTACTGAATCTACTCCAATGAAAAGTGAAGAAACGACGTTCAAATTGGAAGATGGCGTTTCGACATACACGCCTAGTAACTATCACAATTATTATGCAGATGCTCCTATTACAATGGCTCAAGCCATCGCACTTTCAGACAATATTTATGCCGTAAAAACGCATTTATTTATTGGGGAAAACCGCTTGATTGAAACTGCTAAAACACTTGGAATATCATCACCTTTAAAGAAAGTTCCATCTTTAGCTCTTGGAACTTCACCTGTCAAAGTCATTGATATGGTTAATGCGTACGGCATCTTTGCTAATGGCGGAAAAGAAATTCGTCCAACATTTATTAAACGAATTGAAACCCATGACGGAGAAGTTGTTTATCAAGCTCCTTCGGAACGGAAACAAGTCATTGATAAGCGCTATGCTTTTCTTACTACTCATTTAATGACAGGCATGTTTAATCAAAAGCTAAATGGCTATACAACCGTCACAGGAAAGCCTATTTCTAAATATGTATCTCGTCCTTATGCAGGAAAATCCGGCACAACCTCCACGGACAGCTGGATGATTGGCTACTCTCCTCAGCTCGTTTCAGGCGTTTGGGTTGGATATGATCAAGGAAGGACAATGGATGATGTAGCTGAAAAAGGATACGCAAAAAAAATGTGGGCATTATTTATGGAAGATGCTTTACAAGGGAAGAAAAAAGAAAAGTTTAAAGCACCAAACGGATTAATGAGCGTAAACATTAATCCTCAAAATGGAAAGTTAGCATCCAAATCATGCCCTGTTCAATATAAAGCTTATTATTTAACTGGAACACAGCCAAAAACATATTGTACTGATCACATCGATCATGCAGCAAAAACGAAGAAAAAAGAGCGTGAAACAGAAGATAAAAAGTTTCACTGGTTACCCAAATGGTTTGATTAAAAAAAAGCTTAAGGCGAAGGCCTTAAGCTTTTTTTAGCATTACGATGTTTGAAGCGCTTCTTTTAAGTCATCATTAGATAACGTCCAAACTTCTTCATTATGAGACTTCAAAAACTCACGAAGCAAATCCTTAGACTTGTTATCCATTTCTTCTACCATAATGCGTCGTTTTAAAGATTTATCCATTTTATTTACGTGTTCAGGAAGTGACTTATAGCCGCGGCGAATTTCACGATCAACGGTCATTTCACATGCTGTCATACCTGCGTAGTAAGGTCCTTCTTGCTTGCGATCAATCGTTACCCACACAAGCCAATATAACTTGCCGTTTGGCACCTCGTCTTTATTCGGTAAGAACTTAATTCCTTTTTCCACTACACTTCTTGCATGCATCGCACCGATATCCACAAATACTTCTTCGTCGCTCGGACAAACAAAAACAGGTGAAATGTTTTCTAAACTTAACGCTCCAACCCCGTAACCGCCGTGGCCGTCGGTTGAATCGTCTTTTATGATATTAAATCCTATACTTTTCTTTTTTGGCTGAGTCATAGTAAGCCTCCTCTATTCATTAAATCAGTGGTGCTAATATCTGCTGAAAGATATTCATAACAAATGTTGCTGCTCCGTTTAGAAGCGGCCAGATCACAATGCGATCCAGAGGTGTAATCACAAGAATCAAAAATACAAAAATGCCCCAAGACTCATACTGCGTCATCTTGGCTCGCGTAGACGGCGGAACGAGGTCTTCAATCACGCGGTAGCCGTCTAAAGGTGGAAAAGGCAACAAGTTAAATACACCTAGTGTTAGGTTTATTTGAATAAATAATGTAACAAAACGATAAAGCGCATCGTTGTCCACTGCGGCGTTATTCATCAAATAGTAAATAAGCAAGCCGATAAATGCCAACACCAAGTTGCTAAACGGTCCCGCTATCGATACTAGAATACCAGCTAAACGAGGCTTTTTAAAGAAATAGCGATTAACAGGAACCGGCTTCGCCCACCCAAAACCTGCGATAATTAACAAAAGCGTTCCAAATGGATCTAAATGAGCCAGCGGAGAAAGCGTTAGCCTTCCTTGCTTTTTAGCCGTGTGGTCTCCAAATAAATAAGCTACATACGCATGTGCAAACTCATGCAGCGTGAATGCAACAATAAGCGTCATTACCACGTAAGGAAGGTCTTGCAATGAAAAAGCTAAAAAATGTTCCACTCTTTATCTCCTTTATTTTAAAATAATTTCTACCTATCACATCTACTAGATGAATCTTTTTTTGCTGTAAGAAAGATACAAGGCTTCTTCAAATATGCCCTAAAAATTCTCAAAGACCAGCGATGAGCTTCCTTTGGACACAGCTGTTTTTTATATCGATGTTATTATAAAAGTATACTACAGATTATGGCCTCCATCACTATCTCATACTGTCATTTTATTCAGAAAACGGGTACACTAATCATATAATGACCAAAAAGGAGTGTACACATTATGCCAGTTGTAACTGTTAAAATGCTTGAGGGCCGTACAGATGATCAAAAAAGAGCTCTTGTTGAAAAAGTAACGGATGCTATTGTGGAAACAACAGGTGCAGCACCTGAAAAAGTATCTATTATCATTGAAGAAATGTCTAAAAACCATTACGCTGTAGCGGGCAAGCGCATGAGCGATCAATAACGCCTACATAAAAAAGATGCCATAGGAGTGAACCTATGGCATCTTTTTAATGGACAGACAGCGTTGCCTGAAGTTTTTCAATATATTTGTATGCTTCTGAAATGTCTTCTTCTGTATAGTTTTGCTTACGCTTTAGCGTAAACACTTTTTCTTTTACTTCTTCTTTCGGTAAATTATCGAAATATAAAATCGTGGAGACAAGCTCCAAAAATTTCGAGCTTTGTTCATTCATATCCTTCATACATTCCTGCAAGTGAGGAAGTTCTAAATCATAGTGGCTTAGAAATCCTTCCCCCGCTTCTGTTAATACGTAGCGATACTGCATATACCCGCCTTTTTTCTCTTTAATTTCACTTAAAAAGCCTAAGTTGCACAGCTCTTCAATTCGAAGCGTTAATTCCTCAGAATAAGGTCCAAAAAAGTGAAAATTATACTTTTCATAAAAAGGAAACTTCAGCTTTTTTCCGATAAATATCATCTTTTGTAACTTTTTTCTGCCAACAACTTCTCCCGCCGCGGAAAATACTTTCACAATCTTTGCGTGATCGTTTAACACAGCCCCTTCAACTCCTATACTATTTAACTCTGATCTCCTTTTAGTAAGTTTATAATCTGATCTTTAACTTTTCGCTTAGACGACAATTGATCAATGAGATCTTGTGGAAAATATAATTTATGATCGGTTCTCTTTTTCCCTGAAATTGCTTCAACAATCTCCGACTGACGTGATAATTCACGCACTTCATTATTTGGCATCAACAGATGAATCGGCAAACGTTCTTCCTCTTCACCCGGTCGATAAAAATCGTATGGTAAGTCGCTTGAAGAATCGACGACTAAATAATAATCTGGGTTAATACCCGCTTTTTTAAATAATGTTGTAAGCTCCATCCACATCTTCATTTGTGAATTCGGATTAAACTCAATGTATTTAAAAAGCTGACGATTCATAAATCTTCGGCATAGATCAGATAAAATTTCATCCTCTTCTTCTTCCCACGCTTGAAAATAAAATAAAATCACAGATTCATCTAATTTCAAATACTCTTTTAGCGATATTTCTTCTTCAAAAATCGAATAAAAATGAGTTGGCTCCTGCTTGAACTCATAGTAATGATGATGGAGCTCTTTTGCACGATGTAAAATTTTTGTCAAAATCACTTCAGCACTTCTCGTAACAGGATGAAAATACACCTGCCAGTACATTTGATAGCGGCTCATAATATAATCTTCAACCGCATGCATACCGCTGTGTTTAATCACGGCTTGGTCTTCCCTAGGACGCATAACGCGCAGAATTCGTTCCATATCAAAGTGACCGTAGCTTACTCCTGTGTAATACGCATCACGCTGCAAATAATCCATGCGATCTGCATCAATTTGACTGGAAATCAAACTAACGACAAGCTTATTTTCATATGTTTTCGCGATTACTTCAGCCACTTTTTTAGGAAAATCCTTTCCTACTTTCGTCAACACTTGATTTACCTCTGTGTCACCTACGATAATGGCTTGTGTAAATTCTTCATGGTCTAAGTGGAAAACCTTCTCAAACGAATGTGAAAACGGACCGTGACCTAAATCGTGCAGTAAAGCAGCACAAAGACAAAGAAGACGCTCATCTTCATTCCATTCAGGGCGTCCTTGAAAACCGTCATCAATAATACGGCGCACAATTTCATAAACACCTAGGGAATGACTAAAACGGCTGTGCTCAGCCCCATGAAACGTTAAGTATGTCGTTCCTAGCTGTCTAATACGACGCAGCCTTTGAAATTCGGCTGTCCCAATTAGCTCCCAAATAACACGATCTCTTACATGGATATAGCGGTGAACAGGATCTTTAAATACTTTTTCTTCACTGAGTTTTTCATTAGGATATGTCATTTACATACCTCTCTATCTTCACTTTGTTGTTGCTATAATTTTTCGACATTCACTTCCTATTTTCCTATTCAGAATAAAAAATCACCTTGTCAAGCAACCAAGGTGATTTACTTAACAAACAAGGCGATTCTGTTTGTAAGAAGCTCGTTCGACAAATAAGTAGCAGAAAAGCAGCTATTTATTGTTTCACTATCTATTTTTTTACTTTTTTCTCAATCTTCTCGATTAATTCATCCTCTGTTGGCGCTGCTACAGGACGATTGTTTACAAATGCAAATGACTTTTTACGTCCGGGTCCACAGTAAGACTGGCAGCCGATTTGTACTTCAGCTTGTTCATCTATTTTTTTAAGTCGAGGTAACAACGTTTTGACGTTTGTTGCCTGACAATCATCACAAATTCTAAATTCATTTGCCATGTTGACACAATCCTTTCAAAATTGGTTCATCATTTTGTCTAAGGGGTATTTTACCCCTATTTGAAGTCCGATGCAAGTTAAAGAAGGAAGCAAAATCTATCATACTCCTAGAAGAAATGGTATAAAGTATGGATTTTTTGTACATGATGATACTACAAAACATGATTACTATGAGTCATGGAAAATAGAGGAGTGAACAAAGTGAAAGATAGACAAGATGCTTGGACAGAAGAAAACGACTTATTATTAGCTGAAACAGTATTGCGCCATGTCCGCGAAGGAAGTACGCAGCTGAATGCGTTTGAAGAAGTTGGAGATGAATTAAATCGCACTTCAGCAGCATGTGGATTCAGATGGAATGCTGTGGTACGCCATCAGTATGAAAAAGCACTTCAGCTAGCCAAAAAACAGCGAAAACAGCGCATGCGTGCACTTGGACAAGAGCAAGGCAAAAAGAAATTATTATATACACCACCAGCATCTGTAGAGCATGTGGAACAAATGATGTCCGCACCTACAGCAACATATAGCTTATCTGAAACACAAGTAGAAAAAAGCAGCAGCGAGGAGCTTTCAATGGCTGATGTTATTCGCTTTTTGCAAACAATGCCAAATCAAGCGAGCAATTTACAAGCATTGCAAAGCGAAAATAAACGCTTGATGCAAGAAAATGCAGAGCTAGCTAAGAAAAACACAGAGTTGGAAAAACAAATCAAACATCTCGAGGCAAATGCTACTACTATTCAAGAAGACTATGAAACATTAATGCAAATCATGAACCGTGCGCGAAAGTTAGCTCTATTCGATGAAGAAGAACGTTCTTCTACTACATTTAAAATGGATCGCAACGGAAATCTTGAGAAAATGGCTGAATAAGCTACATGAACGAAGAAAGAGGATGTCAAACTTGGCTCTTCTTTCTTCTTTTTCTATTTTACAGTCAATGACACGACGCCTTTATGCTATAATATGTTCGTTTACTGTTTATAAAGGGGTTTGAGATATGCAGCAGAATAGTTTGAAGCTTTTAGCACAGCCCGCTTGGCGTATTATTGATCAATCCAGTCTAGGTCCTCATTTTGATGCCCGTCATTCTTTTGCCATCGATGACACGCTTTGTACAACCGTTGGAAGAGGTGAATCTCCAGCTGTCATGCGCTCATGGGTGCATCACGATACGATTGTATTAGGCATCCAAGATACAAAGCTACCTCATTTAGCTGAAGGTGCAGCTTATTTACACGAACAAGGATATAAAACAATCGTCCGCAATTCAGGCGGCCTCGCTGTCGTACTTGATCAGGATGTTCTAAACATTTCTTTAATTTTTCCTGATGCAGAAAAAGGAATTGATATTGATCGTGGATATGAAGCCATGTTTGATTTGATTAAGATCATGTTTGCATCTTACGGGACAGCAATTGAAGCGAAGGAAATCGTAGGCTCTTATTGTCCCGGCAGCTTTGATTTAAGCATTCGCAATCAAAAATTTGCAGGCATTTCACAGCGACGCGTTCGCAGCGGAGTGGCTGTACAAATTTACTTATGCGTTAAAGGAAGCGGTTCTAAACGTGCTTCTCTCATTCAAGAGTTTTACAAAAAAGGTCTCCAAAACACGGAAACTAAATTTTCATACCCAGATATCGAGCCTCACACAATGGCTTCGCTATCTGAACTATTACAGATTGATTTAACCGTTTCTGATGTCATGCTGCTTTTATTGCAAACACTGAATAGTATGAGCTCTTCTCTTGTGAATATGCCTTTAAATGCTACCGAACAAGAGCTGTTTGAGACGCAGCTGCAGCGCATGTATGACCGCAACGAAAAAGCATTAGGTTCATTAGCCGAATAAAAAAACTCCGCCCTAGGACGGAGTTTTTTTATTACAACGCTTGAGCTGCTGTGATTAAAGCAAGCTTGTACACATCTTCTTCATTACAACCGCGAGATAGATCGTTTACCGGTTTGTTTAGACCTTGTAAGATTGGACCTACTGCTTCGAAGTTTCCTAGGCGCTGTGCAATTTTGTAACCAATGTTACCTGCTTCAAGGCTTGGGAATACAAATACATTTGCATCTCCTTTAATCACTGAACCTGGTGCTTTCTTTTCAGCTACAGAAGGAACAAATGCTGCGTCGAATTGGAATTCGCCGTCTAATGTTACGCTTGGTGCTAATTCTTTTGCAATTTCTACTGCGTTTGCTACCTTTTCTGTTTCCGGAGATTTTGCTGATCCTTTTGTTGAGAAGCTTAGCATAGCAACACGAGGATCGATATCGAACATTTCAGCTGTACGAGCACTTTCGATAGCAATTTCAGCTAAATCTTGGCTGTCAGGTGAGATGTTGATTGCACAGTCAGCAAATACGTATTTTTGATCGCCGCGAACCATAATAAATACGCCAGATGTTTTCTTAACACCTTGTCTTGTTTTGATAATTTGTAGAGCCGGACGTACTGTGTCTGCTGTAGAATGAGCAGCTCCGCTTACAAGACCGTCAGCTTTGTTCATATGAACAAGCATTGTGCCAAAATAGTTTTCATCTAATAAAATTTTGCGAGCATCTTCTTCTGTTGCCTTACCTTTACGACGCTCAACAAACGCTGCTACCATTTCATCAAATTCAGAGTAGCTTTGAGGATCTAGAACCTCAACACCGTCTAGTTTTACGTTTAGTTCTGCTGCTTTTGATGCTACAGCGTCTTTGTTTCCAACAACGATAGGCTTTAAGATATTGTCGGCAGCTAAACGAGAAACAGCGCCTAATACGCGCTCATCTAATCCCTCTGGGAATACGATTGATACATCGCTAGCTGATACTTTTTGTTTTAAACCTGTAAATAAATCACTCAAAGTAAATCCTCCTCGATATGTAAAAAACTTTTCTCATAATAGGATACTCCACTTTTTTTAAAAATCAAAGGCATGTCCTTCAAGAATCCATGATTACGAAAAAGTCTTTTAATTCTTAATTTTCCACTAACACCTAAAATGAAACCTGTTTTTACTTTGCGACAATTGTTTAAAGTTTAGTCACAAAATCACAGGTTTTTCATTCCAGTTCTTCGGACAAACTATGATATAGTAGAATTGGAATTTATCATAATCGGACAATAGGAGTGAAACGAAATGGCAGAAGCAGCACAAACATTAGACGGTTGGTATGCACTTCATGATTTCCGTTCAATCGATTGGGGCGCTTGGAAGCAGTTATCAAGCGACGATCGCCAAGCGGCTATCCATGAATTTTTAGGATTGATTGAGAAATGGAAAGGAACTGAAGCTGAGAAGCAAGGCAGTCATGCTTTATATACCATTGTCGGCCAAAAAGCGGACTTTATGCTAATGCTTGTTCGTCCTACTATGGAAGAACTAAATGAAATTGAAACAGAATTTAATAAAACAAAGCTTGCTGAGTTTACCATTCCTACTTATTCATACGTATCAGTAGTTGAATTAAGCAACTACTTACCTGCTGGGGAGGATCCTTATGAAAATCCTCAAATCCAAGCTAGACTATATCCAACTTTACCAAAAGCTAGTCATGTTTGCTTTTATCCAATGGATAAACGTCGTCAAGGAAATGACAATTGGTACATGCTTCCTATGGAAGAGCGACGCAGCTTAATGCGCAGTCATGGAATGATTGGACGTCAATACGCTGGAAAAGTAAAGCAAATCATTACGGGTTCTGTTGGTTTTGATGATTACGAGTGGGGCGTTACTCTTTTTGCAGATGACGTACTTCAATTTAAAAAATTAGTATACGAAATGCGTTTTGACGAAGTAAGTGCTCGCTACGGGGAATTTGGCAGCTTCTTTGTCGGAAATTTATTAAAAGAAGAAGCTATTGCACGCTTTTTACACGTTTAAACTAAGCCGCAAAAGCGCTCATCGCTTTTGTAACGCCTAGAGCAATAAATATCAATGAGCTTTATCTAAAAAACCTGTTTCCACGTGGAAACAGGTTTTTTATTTTCTAGCCATGGCATATTCGCACTTACAGGACCATATATATACAACAGTGTCACAAGTAAGCGAGGTGGGATAATGGCAGTCGTTGCACACAACGAAGAAGATGTTAAGCTCCTAGCCAGACTCATTCGAGCTGAAGCCGAAAGTGAAGGAAAACAAGGGATGTTACTGGTAGGAAATGTAGGCGTGAACCGCGCTAAAGCTCCCTGTTTAGATTTTAGAAATATAAGAACCATTCGTCAGATGGTGTTTCAAAACCCAGGCGGATTTGAAGCAACTCAAAAAGGCTACTTTTATCAGCGTGCTCGCCAGTCTGAAATTACACTTGCACGACGTGTATTAAGAGGGGAACGTTTTAACCCCGCGGAAAACTCACTGTGGTTTTTCAAGCCCAGCGGCGACTGTCCTGCTCAATGGTATAACCAAAATAACACAGGACGATTTAAATCTCACTGTTTCTTCGCACCAACTCAAGCTGATTGTCCAGGAGTTTACTAATTTCTTTTTGTTTGAAGGAGGTTCCTATGAAAAAACCAAAGTCTAATCAACCGCAACAGCAATATATGCAAAATCCGTATATGAGTCCAAACTACCCTTATTATATGCCTCAGCCGCAGCAGCCCCAGCCAGGCGGCCAGCAGGTTCAAGGGCAAAGTCAAGGAGGTCCACCCCCTACCTCTTCTGGAGGCAGCGGTGCCCCGCAAGACCCGAATCAACTGCCCATTGAAGAATCATATATTGAAAATATTTTACGTTTGAATCGAGGAAAAATAGCGACTGTATATATGACGTTTGAAAATAACACGCAGTGGAACGCTAAGGTCTTTAGAGGGGAAATTGAAGCAGCCGGACGCGATCATATCATTTTAAGTGATCCACAAACTGGCACTCGTTATTTACTACTTATGGTTTATCTTGATTACATCACTTTTGAGGGTCCAATCAAATATAACTATCCGTTTAGCGGTGGAGGCCAGCAGTTGAGCAATTATTCTCCGCGTTAAAAAAACCCCTTTTCAGGGGTTTTTTTATAGCCATTTTACAGCTGCAACAACAATTAAAATCCAAGCCACAATAAATGCAACTCCACCTAGCGGCGTAATCGCGCCGAGAACTTTAATACCGGACGTACTTAATACATAGAGACTGCCCGAAAACAGCACAATCCCCGCGAACATAATCCAGCCCGAAGCTGTTAACAAAGAAGATTGAGGAAATTTGCTTAATAGAAACGCAATGACAAACAGCCCCATTGCATGGAACATTTGGTACTGCACTCCCGTTTTCCATACCTCTAAATACTTCTCTGAGATTTTCCCTTCTAACCCATGCGCTCCAAAAGCACCAAGAGCAACCGCTAACATTGCATTGATTGCACCGATTATTAAAAATAGTTTCATGTTTTTCTCCTCACTTTAGAAATCAAACAGACTATCGCCGTTTGCATCATCTGATTTCAATTTCGTTCCTTCAAAATTAGGTTTGGATGACTGAATAATCTGTTGCTGCATAATCTCAGGCGATTGCACAATTTCCGGTGAAGACATTACAACAGGTTTTGAAACCGAGACAGGTTTCGATAGTGAAACCTCTCCATTTTGATCTAATGCAAGCTCACATAGTGCTTTTATGGCAACCAATTGATCTCGAACGTTCGCACTATTCGAATGGTGCTTTGCTTTTTGTACTTCTGCACTAATTTTATCAAGGAGCTGCGCCATTTTTATATCCATGTAGACACCTCATCTTACATTCAATATGACTTTATACAGCTATTTTATCAAAAGATGAAATAGGAGGCTATGTCTGAAGCTAATCTTCATGAAATGCTCACTTTTACACATCGTCAATTTGCCAATCAATAGATTGACGTCCTTGTTGAAGCAAAAACTCATTTGCTCGTTGAAAGTGATTATTGCCAAAAAAGCCTCGATTAGCCGAAAATGGGCTAGGGTGCGGGCTTTCCAAAATTAAATGGTGCGAATGATGAATAAGCTCTTTTTTAGCTTGTGCATGCTTGCCCCACAGCAAAAACACGACTGGCTCCTCTTTTTGTGCCACTAATTCAATAATGCGGTCCGTCAGCTGTTCCCACCCTTTTCCTTTGTGAGAATTCGCTTCTCCTCTTCTAACTGTTAAAACAGTGTTAAGCAAAAGAACACCTTGTTCTGCCCATTTGACTAAATAACCGTTATTCGGAATATGATAATCCATTTCATTTTTCAGCTCTTTGTAAATATTCACTAAAGAAGGCGGTGTTTTTACTCCTGGTTGAACAGAGAAGCTCAGTCCATGCGCTTGATTTGGTCCATGATAAGGATCTTGTCCCAATATGACCACTTTTACATTTTTATAATCCGTATAGTGTAAAGCATTAAAAATATCATATTTATCAGGGTAAATGGTGTGGTGATTATATTCATCCACTAAAAATTCTCGAAGCTGTATGTAATAGTCTTTTTGAAATTCTTCTTCTAATAAAGGAGCCCAGTCATTTTTTAAAATACTCATCGCTTATCACCTCATAATAATCTTTTTTGTTATTTTATCGTAAACTCTGCCCCCTGCTCAAACGTTGCCTGCTTTAAATATGCTGAGAGCCTGGGCATATTTTAATATTGTCATGTTCAATGAAACTTTGTATACACTTATAAAGAGTGTATTTTTATATTAAAGGAGGGATTCCATATGATCATTAGCAATCCCCACCAAATAGATGTAACCTACAGCCTGGGTGTTACACCCGTTGAACCGATGATACCAAGAAAATACACCGTTTTCCCAGGTCAACACACTTCTGTTCCTTCCATTCAAATCGGCATTGAATTTGCCTACGATCATATGCAAAAAGAGCGGAACGAATATTTAGCATCCTTCGTCTTTGATAAAGGCTTTTATTCCCTTACTGTGTATTATTACATCGGTGCGCATACATCAACAGATGAAACCATTACACGCTACCTTCACTTTTTAGAACAGCTCCCTGTTATTCTATCGTCCATCTATCACGCTGATGCTTCTTTTTTCGAAAAATATCCACTTTTAATGCACTGTCCTATTTTTATCATTGCCGATAGCCCTGACTTGCCATTTTTAACAAAAAAATCTATCGGTTCCCTGTATCAATATAAATAAATGAGAAAAGCTACTGTTAAAATAACGGTAGCTTTTTCTCCGTATTCGAAACAAAATACTTTTAAACTTGTTAAAAACATGGAATAATAACTACAAATTGTTTTAATCTATTTGCGTTAACCCTTTAAAATCGTTACAATTTATTAGTAGTTCTATACATAAAGGAAAAGGTAAACAAGCAATCATTCGTTTGTTTATAAAGGCCGAGTTTAACGGGCAATGAATCCCCAGATTTCATTTAAGTGTTGTCTGTTAAAGCGGAAAAAAATTGAACGTAACTACGACAAAGTGAGGTCCTAGAAGTAATGACAAATGTACAACCAAAATCCATTATCGTAATTTTTGGCGCTACAGGTGATTTAGCAAAACGTAAGTTATTCCCCTCTATTTTCCGCTTATATAAAGCGAACAAACTATCGGAAGATTTCGCTGTTGTTGGTGTCGCAAGAAGACCTTGGACTAATGACGAATTACGCGAAAATGTAAAAAAATCAGTGAGCAGTTTCAAAAACAGTGACGCTGACATTGAAAAGTTTGCTTCACATTTTTATTACCAACCGTTTGACGTAACAGATGTCGCTTCTTATCAAGAATTAAAAAGCCTAACAGAAAGCCTTGATGAGCAATACAACGTGCCTGGAAATCGTATTTTCTATCTAGCAATGGCACCTGAATTTTTCGGAACAATTGCTTCAAATTTAAAAAATGAAGGTTTAACACAAACAGACGGTTGGAGTCGCCTAGTCATTGAAAAGCCTTTTGGCCATGATTATCCTTCTGCTAAAGAACTAAATGAACAAATTCGCCATGCATTTAAGGAAGATCAAATTTATCGTATCGACCACTACCTCGGTAAAGAAATGGTGCAAAATATCGAAGTTATTCGATTTGCAAATGCTCTATTTGAACCAATGTGGAACAATCAATACATTTCAAACATCCAGATTACGTCTAGCGAGACGCTTGGTGTAGAAGACCGTGGCCGTTACTATGAGTCTTCAGGTGCCCTTCGAGACATGGTACAAAACCATATGCTTCAAATGGTGGCATTGCTTGCAATGGAACCGCCAATTAAATTAACACCGGAAGAAATTCGCAGTGAAAAAGTAAAAGTATTGCGTGCTCTTCGCTCTTTATCAGTAGATGAAGTAGATGATTATTTTGTACGAGGCCAATACGGCAAAGGTGTACTTGAAGGAGAAGAAGTGATCGGCTACCGCGAAGGAAATTCGGTTGATCCTGAGTCTAATACCGCTACATTTGTATCTGGTAAGCTTATGATTGATAACTTCAGATGGGCTGGCGTACCAATTTATATCCGTACAGGTAAACGCATGAAAGAAAAAGCAACGACAATTGTTGTACAGTTCAAAGACTTACCAATGAACCTGTACTTCAATAAAGATAAAGAAATTCATCCAAACTTGCTTGTCATTCATATCCAACCGGAAGAAGGTATTACGCTTCACTTAAACGCGCGTAAAACTCCGGGTGCAACATCTTCCACACCAATTAACTTGAACTATTGCAATAACTGTGGAGATAAAATGAATACACCGGAAGCTTATGAGCGCCTTATTTATGATTGCATGCTTGGAGATGCAACGAACTTTACTCACTGGGATGAAGTAGCCCTTTCTTGGAAGTTTGTTGATACCATTTCAGAAGCATGGGAAAGCACAAAAGCACAAAACTTCCCGAACTACGAGTCAGGTTCAATGGGGCCAAAAGAATCAGACGCATTGCTTGCTGAAGACGGTTTTCACTGGTGGCCAGTCGGAGAAGACAACTTCTCCCCTAAAGAGTAAATAAAAAAAGCAGCTGTAGTATACAGCTGCTTTTCTTGTTTTTTATTTTAACCACTCAGTATGGAATACGCCCTCTTTATCAACACGTTGATATGTGTGAGCTCCGAAGTAGTCACGTTGCGCTTGTAAAAGGTTCGCTGGTAACGTTTCTGTACGGTAGCTGTCATAGTAAGCTAATGCACTTGAGAAACTTGGTACAGGAATACCTTGTTTAACCGCAATTGAAATAACTTCACGAAGAGCCGACTGATAGCCTTCTACGATATCCTTGAAGTATGGGTCTAATAATAAGTTTGTTAGATCTGCATCGCGATCGTAAGCTTCTTTAATTTTTTGTAAGAATTGTGCACGGATGATACAACCACCACGGAAGATCATTGCAATATCACCGTACTGTAAATTCCAGTCATATTCTTCAGAAGCTGCTTTCATTTGAGCAAACCCTTGCGCATATGAACAAATTTTACTCATGTACAATGCTTTACGGATTGCTTCTACTAATTCGGCTTTGTCACCTTCAAATGCAGCTGCATTTGGACCGCTCAATACTTTGCTTGCTTTTACACGTTCTTCTTTCATAGCTGAAATAAAGCGCGCAAATACAGATTCCGTAATGATTGGTAGTGGTACACCTAAATCAAGCGCACTTTGGCTTGTCCATTTACCTGTACCCTTTTGACCTGCAGTGTCTAAAATAACGTCTACAAGTGCTTTACCTGTTTCTTCATCTTTTTTCGTAAAGATATCCGCTGTGATTTCAATTAAGTAGCTATCTAGCTCGCCTTTATTCCATTCAGCAAATACTTCATGTAGTTCATCTGTTTCTAAACCTAATACGTTTTTCATAATGAAGTATGCTTCACAAATTAACTGCATATCCCCATACTCGATGCCATTATGAACCATTTTTACGTAGTGACCTGCACCATTTGGTCCAATGTATGTGCAGCAATCATCGCCTTCAACTTTTGCTGAAATAGCTGTTAAGATTGGTTTTACAAGTTCATATGCTTCTTTTTGTCCGCCAGGCATGATTGAAGGTCCTTTTAATGCGCCTTCTTCTCCGCCGGATACGCCTGTACCGATGAAATGGATACCTAATTCTTCTAGCTCTTTGTTACGACGAATTGTATCCTGGAAGAATGTATTTCCGCCATCGATTAAAATGTCGCCTTTTTCTAAGTATGGTTTTAACGAATCAATTGTTGCATCTGTAGCAGCACCAGCTTTAACCATTAATAAAATTTTACGCGGTTTTTCAAGAGAATTAATAAACTCTTCCACACTGTATGTACCTGCAAAATTTTTACCTTCTGCTTCTGTTTTTAGGAACTCTTCTGTCTTTTCAGGAGAGCGGTTATAAACTGAAACAGAATAGCCTCTGCTCTCAATGTTTAGCGCCAAGTTTTTCCCCATAACCGCTAAACCGATAACACCGATTTGTTGTTTTGCCATGTTAAATTCTTCCCTTCATGTGTAATATGAATTGGTCAACCTAATCGTAACTGAACATATCATAAAGAAAGTTACAGATTCAAGTTTGATATAACCATAATCATACGTTTTATTATACACACTTGAAAAGAATCATGCTCACCGAACATTGATTATTTTGAAGAAAATTTCGATAAAATAAGTGAAATGAACGCAGTTACGAATCATACGTACATTCTTAACTACCTTTAGACGCATTTTAACATTTTCTTAAACAATTACTTTTGTTAAAATATTAAGCAGTTAATCATTTCAATGAATTGACAATCAACACGGTTGTTACCGTTTGACTATATTTATTGCAGCTAAAAAAGCTGCACTAGTACTTATTTTGTTTTATGAAGAGGGATTTTATATATGACGAAACCAATCAAAGATCCGTTCAAGGAAAATTTTGATACGCTTGAAGAATTCGCTGATCGCATTAGCGAAGTATTGAACTGTCCTATTACCATTGAAGATGCTAATCATCGCTTATTAGCTTATAGCACCCATGACGAAAGAACGGACCAGGCGCGTATTGCCACAATTATTGGAAGAAGAGTTCCGGAAAAAGTCATCAACAACTTATGGAAAGAAGGCATTATTCCTAAACTGCTTGAGACAAATGAACCTGTGCGTGTGAAAAATATAAATGAAATTGGGCTTGGAGATCGTATAGCTATTTCCATCTGGAAAAATGAAGAAGTTCTAGGATTCATCTGGGCTGTTGAAATTGAGAAAGCCTTAGGCGACGAAGAAGTAGAGCTATTAAAAAAAGCTGCGAATGTATTAAAAAATAAATTGCTACAGCTTCAAATTCGAAAATATAAACGAGAAGAACGTTCACAGGAATTTTTCTGGAAATTATTAACTGGTCACATTAAGTCTCGCCAAGAAATTTCAGAAGCGTTTTATGAAGCTCAAATTACAGCTCCATCAACGTTTTCCATTGCTATCTTCCGCTTCCAAGAAGATATTACGCCTGAAGCTGAACGTCAAATCTCGTATATGCTAAAAACGATGCATCGCTTAAAAATCGTTCTTTATACGATTGATTGCAATGACTTAATCTTACTGCTTTCTTTGGATGCGGTTGAAAACCCTCTTGATGAACAGCGAGATTTTGTAGACTATTTTAGAGGCAACATGTATGAACGCTTTGATGTTACTCAAATTAAAGCCAGCTGCAGCAGTATTTATTCATCGCACGATCATATCGAAAAAAGTTATAAAGAAGCCTTGAACGTATTAGATATGAAAAGTAAGTTTCCAGAAGAAACGAAAGAGATTATTAACTATCAGGAATTAGGTATTTATCAATTTCTTGATGTTATTTTAGAAAAGCGCGTGCAAGATCAATTTGAAAACCATTCTTTAAAGAAGCTAACTGATTACGATCTTCGTCATAATAGCAACTTGGTGGAGACTCTCGAAGTATTTTTAAATAATGATAATAACATTAACGAAGCAGCAAAAGAATTAAATGTGCATATGAATACCCTTAGCTATCGATTAAAGCGAATTTCAGAGATTGGTGATATTAACTTAAAGGACGTTAATCAAAAAATGACTCTTTATATTGATATTAAGTTAATGAAATATAAAAAATAACAAATAATGTGACTTTTTTTAACATCGAGCTATTTATTTATTTTCTAATAAACGAATAGCTCTTTTTTTCACTTTTTATTTCTTTATGATGTTAGATTACCTTACATAAAAATTAAAAATTCTGATAAGTAAGCGTTTACATTTGTGTGTTTAAACAAAAACCACTTCTTCGATTCTTCTTTCTAGACAAAGAAATTTCACAAAACTTTCTTTATACTAAAGGTACACAAACGACCAAGGGGGAAATTAATCATGATTATTGGCGTACCAAAAGAAATCAAAAACAACGAAAACCGAGTAGCGATTACACCAGCAGGCGTAGCATCATTTGTTGGTACAGGTCATCGTGTATTAATTGAAAATGAAGCGGGTATTGGAAGTAACTTCACAAACGAAGATTATGTAAAAGCTGGAGCTGAAATTGTTGAGACAGCAGCTGACGTTTGGGCACAAGCCGAAATGGTTATGAAAGTAAAAGAACCACTAGCAAGTGAATACGGCTATTTTAGACCAGGTCTTATCTTATTCACATACCTTCACTTAGCAGCTGAACCAGCACTAGCAAAAGCATTAAAAGATAGCGGCGTAACAGCCATTGCTTATGAAACAGTAGCAGTAAATCGTACATTGCCTCTATTAACGCCTATGAGCGAAGTAGCAGGACGTATGGCTGCTCAAATCGGTGCACAATTCCTTCAAAAATCAAACGGTGGAAAAGGAATTTTACTAGCGGGTGTTCCTGGAGTTAGCCGCGGAAAAGTAACGATTATCGGAGGCGGCGGTGTTGGTACAAATGCTGCAAAAATCGCAATCGGTCTCGGTGCTGATGTAACAATTATTGATTTAAGTCCTGAACGCTTACGTCAATTAGACGATATCTTTGGCAACCAAATCAATACGCTAGTGTCAAACCCTTATAATATTGCGGATGCAGTAGCGGAGTCAGATTTAGTGATTGGCGCAGTATTAATCCCAGGTGCAAAAGCTCCAAAACTAGTAACAGAAGAAATGGTGAAAACAATGAAGCCAGGTTCTGTTATTGTTGACGTAGCAATCGACCAAGGTGGTATTGTTGAAACAATCGACCACATTACAACACACGATCAGCCGACTTATGAAAAGCACGGCGTTGTACACTATGCAGTTGCAAACATGCCGGGAGCAGTTCCTCGCACATCAACGATTGCTCTAACAAATGTAACGGTACCTTACGCACTTCAAATTGCTTCTAAAGGTGTTCACAAAGCAATCGCTCAAAACGAAGCGTTAAAATTAGGAGTGAACGTTGCAAACGGAGCCATTACGTACGAAGCAGTTGCACATGATTTAGGTTATGATTATGTATCAGTAGACGTAGCTCTTGAAAAAGAATTAGCTTCTATCTAATAAAAAGTGAAAAACGTCCTTAACCCGCTGTTAAGGGCGTTTTTATTTTGCATGAACAACAATTAGCTATAAAAAACACGACTATTTAAAGCTTTGTGTATCTGTTCACTGGTAATCTCCGGTACTATTGGCCAGAATTCAGGAGTAGGAAACATAAGGTTACTAGGCGTTTTATTATGATTTCCATCTAGTTCATGAAAAGGTTCTGGATCATCCGTCTCGTTAAATCGATTCGTAATAAACATAAAATGACCCAATTCATGTGCGAGAAGATACTCATCTGTACTTGCATTTGTCATAATAATAAGCGGAAAAGAGTTATAAGTTACAGCGAGAGTAGATGAATAGTCAAAATTAACAGGCCCAAATCTATTTCCATTCATGTAAAATACATACACATCAGCATTTTGACAAACCTTTCGGCCAGTTTTAAGCATTGCTTGTACCATTGTAAGATGACTAGCCCCTCCAACTGGAAAATTTTCCGCATTACTAACAATGCCACTGATGTTTTCCAAAAAAACAACTGAACGTGTAATAGTAAATGTAACACCTTGGATTAATCGGTTTTTCTCATATTGTTTCCATATTTTATTAGCAGCCGCTATGTCTCTTTTTACACGATTGGGAACTATAGACTGATTATCTTTGGAGTTTCGATCAACTTTAGCTCCTGGTAATACAATTATACAAACATTTAAAGTGCCTGCCTTAACAGTTCTGAAGTGATCGTTTGTTAAATTTGAATTCATATAATAATCTTTGTGGTTTTTTTTGCGAGGTTGTGATTTATTGAAAGAATACGAATCGTCTTTATAACTGTCATGATTAGAATGTTTTTTTATGTGAACCACCCTTTCTTAAGTTTCTCTTTATTTTATTCATGAAAAGAAAGAGTGCTTGTACCATAAGGTAAAAGAGGCTAAGACAAAAGTATACACTTACGATTCATACAGTTTTTAGAAATTGAATATCTACATTAAAAGCGATAAAATATAAGAAAAAGTGAATGGAAGAAATTTATCTAAAACACATTGGGCAGCTAAAACCCGACCGGTGGAAGTTTTACTCTATTTTCTCTATGAACTTAAAATACGGGAGGATTTTTTATGACAATGAATAAAGCATTAACCATTGCCGGTTCTGACAGCAGCGGCGGAGCTGGCATTCAAGCGGATTTAAAAACATTCCAAGAACTTGGTGTTTACGGAATGACAGCTTTAACAACAATTGTAACAATGGATCCCGATAACAGCTGGTCTCATAACGTATTTCCACAAGAAGTTTCAACTGTTGAACAACAGTTAAAAACAATTGTAAAAGGCGTAGGCGTACAAGCTCTCAAAACAGGTATGCTTGGCTCAGTGGAAATTATTGAACTAGCGGCAAAAACAATTGAAGAATATGATCTAAAAAATGTCGTAGTAGATCCTGTGATGGTATGTAAAGGAGAAGACGAAGCGCTTCACCCTGAAACAACTGTCAGCTTGCGTGATGTACTAGTTCCAAAAGCAACAGTGGTAACGCCTAATTTATTTGAAGCTAGTCAATTAAGCGGACTTGGTCCTATCAAAACGGTCGATAAAATGAAAGAAGCGGCCGTGAAAATTTCTGAACTTGGTGCCGAATATGTATTGATTAAAGGCGGAAGTAAATTAGAGCACGAAAAAGCAATCGATTTACTTTATGATGGAAAGACGTTTGAAATCTTAGAGTCTGAACGTATTGAAACGACATTTACGCACGGTGCTGGATGCACATACTCAGCTGCGATTGCTGCTGAATTGGCAAAAGGCAGTGACGTTAAACAAGCTATTTATACAGCAAAAGAATTTATTACAGAAGCAATTCGTCATTCGTTTGCTTTAAATCAATACGTTGGACCAACAAATCACGGTGCGTACCGTCGTAAAAAAGAAAAGGTAACAAACTAAAAAGCATGCCTAAAGGCATGCTTTTTAGTTTGCTTATTGTTTAACTGTTTCAAGCGCATTTAAAATAGCTTGAGCTACGCCGTGCTCGTCATTTGTTCCTGTTACGATATGGGCAAACTCTTTAATTTCTTGAGGTGCATTTCCCATCGCTACAGCACGTCCAACTCTCTGAAACATTGATACATCATTATAATTATCTCCAATGGCCATCGTTTCTTCTAAAGAAATATGGCGTTCTTGAACAAATGATGTAACTGCAATTCCTTTTTGAGCATTTTCATCATTTATTTCAATATTTTCTTTACCAGATGCACTGACTGCAATCGAATCTAACTTCACAAGTTCTATTTTTGCCTGTTCTAACTTTTCTTGGTCAAAAGAGAAAGCAAGCAGCTTATAAATGTCCTTGTTTGGATCTTGAAACAACGCTTCATACTCTTCAATAAGCTTTACTCTGCCGCTATTGAAACGCTCTTTTGCCGCTTCTAACGATTTTTCATAATTATCTTTTAAGCTAGCGCTTAAATAAATATCCATTAATACCGACAAAGCTTTTTCATAGTCATTTGAATACGTGCCTTCACTTGTATAGACTTCAAAGTACAGCTGAAACTTCTTAAAAATATCCTCTACTTCGCGAATAGATTCCATCGTCATGCCTACTGAATATTGTTTTTCCCCTTGTGGATTCCGAAGCTCTGCTCCGTTTGCACAAATTAAATATGTATGAAGTCCTGCTTCTTCTAAAACATAGCGGGCCTCTTCATAAGAACGTCCCGTAGCAACAACAACTTCCACCCCTGCCTTTTGAGCTGTCTTAATCGCTTGGGCATTTTCTTTACTTACAACTTGTTCACTATTTACTAACGTTCCATCCATATCGATCGCAATACATTTAATCATGATGTACCCCTTCCTATGTATCTTTGCTCTCTTACTTTATTCTAGCATATGTTTTTTTGCGCTTTGCTACTTGCATGTAAAAGATTTACTAATTTTTTGTATACGCGCTGTTATAATCTGTTCCTTTTCTTGCTTTTTCGAAAACCTCTTTGATCGTCTTTAAATGCAAATCAGCTGTTGAATATACGTGAAAATTCACATCCTCTTCCTTCAGATGCTTACCAACGCCGATAGAAACCATATCTGTTTGATTAATAGCTTTTATACCGGCCTCTCCGTCTTCTATCGCCACACATGCATAGGGTTTTACTTGTAATTGATCGGCAGCTGTCAAAAATATTTCTGGATCTGGTTTTCCCTTCTTTATTTTTCTCACATCCACAATGCAATCAAAAAAAGAACGTATTCCTAGCGAATCTATTACAGTATTTGCATTTGAACTAGAAGAAGCAATCGCCATTTTAATACCTTGTTTTTCACAATCCTCTAACAACAATTGTATTCCTGGAAGTAAGTGACTCTTTGTCATTTCCTTTATTAATGCTTGATAATGCTTATTCTTTTCATCAGCAAGCTGTTCTTTTTTTTCCACTGTGAGATGTACATTGCCTTGTGCAGCAATGAGCTCTACAGTTTTCACTCGGCTGATCCCTTGCAGCTGCTGATTCAGTTCTTCAGAAAATGAAACGTTAAGTTGATCTGCTACTTTTTTATTTGCTTTATAATATAAATGTACCGTATCTGCAATAACACCGTCTAAATCAAAAATAATCGCTTGTACCCCTTCTTTTTTCATATTATCCTCCTCTGCACTTGTCTTTATGCCATTACTTGAATGCTTTGATTACATTCCATCATGTTAAAATACCGTTGATATCGTTCACTTTATCATAAATTTTTTTTCATCATTTATGATTTATGAATAAATTTTTCAAAAAAAGAGAAATTACAGTCTTGCATTATGAAAGCCCTTTTATTACAATAAGGTTATGCAAACGGTTGCACTATCTTAGAAATATAGTTTATCAAAAAATAAAATGAAAACCCATACATAGGGGAAGGGGAAAAACTATGAAAAAGTTCTTTTCATTTGATTTTTGGCAGAAATTTGGTAAGGCTTTATTAGTAGTAGTAGCGGTTATGCCCGCAGCTGGTATTATGATTTCACTTGGAAAGCTAGTTGCAATGACTGGGGGAGACATCACTGCTGTACAAACAATTGCACGCGTGATGGAAGATATAGGCTGGGGTATCATTACAAATCTTCACATCTTGTTCGCTGTTGCCATCGGGGGGTCTTGGGCTAAAGAACGTGCTGGAGGTGCATTTGCTGCACTTATTGCATTCGTTCTTATTAACCGAATTACAGGAGCTATTTTCGGAGTTCAAGCAGAAATGCTTTCAGATCCAAAAGCAACGGTTCAATCACTGTTTGGACAAGAATTAGTAGTAAAAGACTACTTCACATCTATTTTAGGAGCTCCCGCTCTTAACATGGGAGTATTCGTAGGAATTATCGCTGGTTTTTTAGGCGCAAATTTATTCAATAAATATTATAACTATGATAAATTGCCTGAAGCCCTTTCGTTTTTTAACGGCAAGCGCTTCGTACCATTTGTGGTCATCGGCGGTTCAGTTGTAACGGCACTGCTTTTATCCATTGTATGGCCGTTTATCCAAGGTTCATTAAACAGCTTCGGACAGTGGATTGCAACATCTAGAGATACAGCTCCTATTCTAGCACCATTTATTTTCGGAGCATTAGAACGTCTGCTTCTTCCATTTGGTCTTCATCATATGCTGACAGTTCCTATGAACTACACGGAGCTAGGCGGAACGTACAAAATTTTAACAGGTTCTGGAGCAGGTTCCACGGTGGCCGGTCAAGATCCTTTATGGCTTGCTTGGATTGCAGATTTAAATAACTTCCGCGCTGCAGGAGATATGGAAAGCTACAAGCAGTTATTACATGACGTTACACCTGCACGCTTTAAAGTAGGACAGATGATTTTGTCTTGTGCGTCGCTAATTGGAATCGCTTTAGCAATGTATCGTAACGTAGATCCTGACAAACGTTCAAAATATCGTTCAATGTTCCTTTCAGCTGGACTAGCTGTTTTCTTAACAGGCGTAACAGAACCGATCGAATTTATGTTCATGTTCGCAGCACCTCTTTTATATGTCGTATATGCAATTATGACGGGACTGGCTTTTGCCATTGTTGATATTGTTCATGTTCGCGTACACTCATTTGGCGTAATTGAACTATTAACACGTACACCAATGATTATCAAAGCCGGACTATGGGCTGACTTAATGAACTTTGTCATCGCCTGCCTTGTATTCTTTGGCTTAAATTTTGGAGTGGCAAACTTCTTAATTAAACGTTTTAACTTCCCAACGCCGGGACGTAACGGAAACTATATTGATGAAGAAACAACTGCAACAAGCAGCAAAAAGGTAAAAAATGATTCGCTTGCACCAGTCATTATTGAACTGCTTGGCGGAGAAAACAATATTGAAGATGTTGATGCTTGTATGACTCGCTTACGTGTAACGGTAAAAGATATACATGCCGTTGCAGGAGAAAGTGAGTGGAAACAAAACGGAGCCCTTGGTTTAATCTTGAAAGATAAAGGGGTACAAGCTATTTATGGACCTAAAGCGGATGTTTTGAAATCCGACATTCAAGATTTGTTAGGAGCTTAACATAATGAAGCTATTAACGTTAAATTGCCACTCTTGGCAAGAGGAAAATCAGCTAGACAAGTTATCTTGTCTAGCTGAAGTAATTAAAAAAGAAAAATATGATGTCATTGCTTTACAGGAAGTGAGCCAAAAAGTAGACGCACCTTATGTATATGACTACATTCGCAGCGATAATTACGCTTGGCTTTTAGCAAAAGAACTGGGTAAGCAAGGTGAAGACTATCAATTGGTATGGGATTTATCTCATATAGGCTATGAAGTGTATGAAGAAGGAATTGCCATTTTAACGAAACACCCGATTATTGAAGAGCATTCATTTTTTGTTTCACAAACGTCAAATATTGACTATTGGAAAACGAGAAGAATTGTTGGAGCCACAATCGAATATGAAAAAGAACTTCTTACGTTTTATTCTTGTCATCTTGGCTGGTGGGATGACGAGGAAGAGCCGTTCAAGCAGCAAGTTGATACGCTGCTAGCTCATGTACACAAAGATAACCCATTTTTCCTACTCGGAGACTTTAATAATGACGCTCATAGACGAAATGAAGGTTACGACTACCTATTGAGCCAAGGCCTCTATGATACGTATAATCTATCGAACAAAAAAGACAGCGGTATTACAGTTAAAGGTAACATTGCTGGATGGGATGATAATGAACGGGCACTGCGCCTTGATCTAATTCTATCGAGTCATGCGCAGGATATTCATTCATCAACTGTGGTGTTTAACGGCATACATTATCCCGTTGTTTCCGACCATTTTGGGGTAAGCGTTGAAGTGAAATAAGTAACATAAAGCGAACCAATAGCGTTCGCTTTTTTTCGTGTGATTATGATGATGTGAAAATCATCTTCTTTACTGCTTTATCTATCGTTTTAGAAGTGTCCGATAAACTTTCGCATTTTAAAAAGTAGGTGTGCTATAATATTGTGATGTTGGCGATATGCAACCCATTTTTGCATGTTTATCAATGAAATCGCTCAACTTAATAGTAAGACGATACATGTAAGCTCTATTTAAATGAACACCCGTTGTCATTATCATAAACTAATAAAGAAAAATAGGTGTGAAACAATCATGAAAATTTTGTTGATTTCAAATATGTATCCTTCGGAACAATTCCCGAGCTATGGTGTATTTGTTCAAAACACTGAAAAAATTTTAGTTCAACATGGTATTCAAGTTGATAAAATTGTCATGCAAAAAAAGACAAGTAAATTAAGCAAGCTTTTTAGCTATGCTTCTCATTATGCTAATGTCGTCTTGACGGGCTTGACAAAAAACTACGACTACCTTTACGTACATTATGCATCTCATAATGCTCTTCCGCTGCTGATTCTTAAAAAGCTAAAGAAGAATGTGAGGATTGTGACAAACGTTCATGGTTCAGACGTTGTACCTGAAGTACCTTCACAGGAAAAGTATCAGCCAAGAGTAAATGACTTATTGCAACATTCCACTAAAATTATTACTCCTTCTCCTTATTATAAAGGGCTCGTTGAAGAGAAATATAAGGTTCATAACCCAATTTATATTTTTCCAAGCGGAGGAGTGAATAAAGATCTGTTTCACCCTTATGCAGATAAAAGCAAAGCTTATCAAGAACTAAACTTGGACCCTACTATCCGTTATCTTGGATGTGTAAGCCGCATTGATGTGGGTAAAGGATGGGAATACTACCTGCAAGCAATTGCAAAAGCTGAACAACAAATGCCCACTTCTTACAAATACCTATACGTTGGAAGCGGAAAAGATGAAGCGGCCTTTAAGGAAATGATCAAGACTCTAGGTCTAGAGGAAAAAGTCATCCATTTCCCTCTCCTTCCTCAGTCCTCTCTTGCTTACGTATATAATGCGATTGAAGCATTCGTGTTTCCGACCGTAAGAAAAGGAGAAAGTTTGGGCTTAGTCGGCCTCGAAGCTATGGCTTGCGGAGCACCCGTAATTGGGAGTCAGATTGGTGGTCTAAAAGATTACATTATAGACGGAAAAAATGGTCTATTCTTTGAGCCTAAAAATGTAGAGGAACTAGCTTCACAGCTACAGGCTTTTATTAATCTTCCTGAAGATGTGAAGCAGCAAATGTCTCAACAGGCGTTACAAACAGCAAACCGCTACACAGTAGATGTAATTGCTGAACAACTCCCAACAATTTTTTTTGATGAGGTGGAAAAATGAAAGTCGCAGTTTTAATTCCTTGTTATAACGAGGAAGTAACAATTGGAAAAGTAATTGACGATTTCAAACGCGAACTGCCTAGTGCAGATATTTATGTGTACGATAACAATTCAAAAGATCGCACAAGTGAAATTGCACTTGAACACGGGGCAATCGTCAAAAAAGAATTCAAGCAAGGAAAAGGAAATGTTGTACGTTCGATGTTTCAAGAAATTGATGCAGATTGTTATGTCATGGTAGATGGAGATGACACGTATCCTGCAGAATTCGTTCATCAATTAATTGAGCCTATTAGAAATCGAGAAGCTAACATGGTCATTGGAGATCGTTTATCAAACGGAACGTATCTCGAAGAAAACAAACGTGCTTTCCATAATTTTGGTAACAACTTGGTACGTTCTTTAATTAATGGCCTGTACAAAAGTAACATTAAAGATATCATGACAGGTTATCGTGCGTACGATAAATTATTTGTAAAATCAATACCTGTGATGAGCCCGGGATTTGAAATTGAAACAGAGATGAGTCTTCACGCGTTAGATAAACGCTTCCGTCTCAAAGAAATCGCGATCGATTATCGCGATCGACCTGAAGGCAGCGAATCGAAACTTAATACGTTCTCTGATGGATTTAAAGTGTTACGAATGATTTTTACGTTATTTAAAGAGTACAAGCCGCTTCAGTTCTTCTCCATTTGGACAGTGTTGTTTATTGTCGCAGGATTAGCTGTTGGTGCTCCGGTACTTTATGAATTTTTTGATACAGGCTTCATTACCAAAGTACCGTCATCTATCTTAGCAACTGGATTGATGGTGTTAGGTGTTTTATCTTTCGTCTGTGGATTAATTCTAGATACAATCGCTTCATTAAACCGCAAGCAATATGAATTAGAACTAAATAAAAAAATTGAACAGATTGAACAAGTAGGAGAATAACAATGATGAAGAATAAAAAAAGTATTTTACTGCTTACAGTAACAGCTTTAATTATTCTTATCGGTTTAAGTATTGGTAATCCAGACGGTGTTCACTATCTTTCCCTTTTTGCTGCACTTGTATTTACCATCATAAGCTCTATTTTTATTTATAAAAATAGAGCTTATGCTTCATTTAAACCGCTAGAATGGCTATTGCTAATTGTTTTTTCGTTTATCGTACAGTTTTCACTTTTAGATAACTTACATATGACGAGCTCAACTATTTTCTTACTCGTTTTGTATGCCATCAGCCGTACTCTATTAGCAATGCTGCTGACGGCCGCTGTACTCAGCGCTATCAAGCAAATAAACGATTTTCACTATACATTTGCACACCCAAAGCGTTACCTAGGAATTGTTACGATTCTTATTTTAGCTGTTAGTCTATATTACTGGTTCGCCTTTTTCCCAGCGGCCATGACTCCCGATTCATTAGCACAGTGGAGACAGGCACATAACGGAGAATTTAACGATTGGCACCCTATTATGATTACGTGGCTGATTATGCTGCTGACAAAAATATGGGATAACCCAGGAATTGTAGCGTTCACGCAAATTGTTGTTGTAGTAAGCATATACGCCTATACATTTGACTTTTTCATTAAACGCAAAGCACATCCTGTTATGATTGGTCTTTTAACAGCTATTATTGTCATTATTCCAAGCTTTTTAATCTTTTCAATTATTATTTGGAAAGATATTTTATACAGTGCTTTTCTGCTGTTTTTTACAGTGAATATTGCAAAAATCTATTTATCAAAAGGTGCTTGGATTAAAAGCAAAGCAAGCTTTTTCTTACTTTTACTTTCCGCATTTGGAGTAGCTTTCTTTAGACATAATGGTTTTCCTGTATTTATTTTGACTTTCCTTTTAATGATCGTCTTATTCAGAAAAAATTGGAAACCTCTTGTCACGATTTTCTTAGTTGTTTTTATTTTACAAAAGATTGTTACAGGCCCTGTGTTCACGTGGCTTGATGTACAGCCTTCGGATCCAAATGAAGCTTTGTCTATTCCAACTCAACAAATTGCAAACATCATTTCAAATGATGGGCAGATGTCAAAAGAAGAGCGTGAATATTTTAATAAAGTGCTCCCTATTGAATTGTGGAAAGAAAAGTACAATCCATATAAAAGCGATCCTATTAAATTCACTTGGAAATACTACGACCGCAAGTTTATTTTTAATGATTTAGGTCTTTACTTTAAGAATTATGCTAGCATTGTTATCAAAAATCCTTATCTAGCAACGGAAGGCTTTCTCAAACAAACAGCTTTAGTATGGCAAATCAATCCTTTTAAAGATGGCTACACAGATACGTATGTAACCAACATTTATTACGGCAATGATTTAGGTCTTAAAAATAAAGTAATTGAGCCGTTTATTACGCATACTGCCAATGCTTACTTAGCTATTTTTAAGCACCCTGTTTTTACATTCTTATGGAAACCAGCTTTTTATCACTGTGTCATTTTATTATTTTCATTAATGCTAGTGATTCGAAGAGGAATTACGTCACTTATTATCGTCATTCCTTGGGCTCTTAACACGCTTTCTGTTCTTGCGGCATTGCCGGCTCAAGATTTTCGATATTTATTAGCAAGCGTATTTGT
This sequence comes from Priestia sp. FW507-14D1A, assembly GCF_058781295.1. Classification (NCBI taxonomy): domain Bacteria; kingdom Bacillati; phylum Bacillota; class Bacilli; order Caryophanales; family Bacillaceae; genus Priestia; species Priestia sp. FW507-14D1A. The sequence goes on along the minus strand of NZ_JBYSWQ010000004.1, from coordinate 74,133 downwards.
GTCTTTCTTCTTTATTGGTCTTCCTTTTATCCGATTTGATCAGAAAGAAAAGGATGTGACCTCCTGATGGAGAGCAATTACAACAAAAAGCTAGGAATCACACTCATTATCGTGGCTTCCCTGTTTACAGCTGTTGGACAACTTTTTTGGAAGTTGTCCGAAGCTTCATTTAACTTAAATTTAATTATTGGTTTTTTTCTTTATGGATTAGGAGCGGTTTTTATGATTGCCGCTTTTAAATTTGAAAGAGTTTCCTTACTTCATCCATTTTTAAGCCTAGGATACGTAATCAGCATTGCTCTTGGTTTCTTTCTATTAAATGAAACCATTAGCCCTATGAAGCTGGTCGGTACTCTTATTATTATCGTAGGTGTAATTTTAGTAGGTGGCCAAGATGAATAGTATCCCGCTTTTAGTTATTATGACCCTTTTAGGTTCAGTTGGAGCTGTCTTTTTCAAGTATATTTCTACGTATTTAAATGAAAAAAAGATAAAGCTAGCGGTTATTTGCTTTGTGGGTGGCGGCCTTTTTTACGGGGCGGCAGCTCTGCTTAATGTGTATGTTTTAACGCTGTTACCTTATTCTATTGTATTTCCGCTCACGTCTATTACGTATATTTGGACATTAACATTCGGTTACTTTTTAATTAAAGAAAAAGTTACAACAAAACAAGTTATCGGCTGTATTCTTTTAATTGTCGGATGCTTCTTTATTGCTAATAGTTGATGAGATAACTTGAAAAGGTAGGAGTTTCGCATGAAAAACTTAAAATTCGCGAGCATTTTACTGCTCATATCAACATTATTTTTGAAATTTTCTAGTATGATTCGTGATTTAGTTATTGCTAACTATTTCGGTACAAGTTATATCGTCGATTCATACAACGCAGCAATGATTATTCCAAACGCTTTTATTTTATTTATGTTAACGGGGATGAAGGATGCATTTATTCCTAGTTATTTACGCTATGAAAAAGAAAATAAAGGAAAGGTTCATTTGACTAATATTGTTAAATCAACCTTTCTTATTTGTTTCATTATTTCGGTTCTCGGATCAATTGCTGCTTTCTTTTACTTTCCCGCTTCGTACTCTAATTTTTCCAAAGCAGCAATTGAACTAGGAATTTATACGGGCGTTATGTACTTTTTATCTCTTTCACTAGTTGGAGTGAATGCCGTATACGAAGGTGTATTTGATGCACGAAGCCAATATTCTTTCTCCGTGTTTTCTCAAACGGTTGTTGTACTATTTACGATTTTAAGTACAATCCTATTACATTCAATCATGGGCGGCTATGCAATTGCTCTTGGCTATTTTGTAGGAACAATTGCTTCTTTCTTAATTAAAGTTGTCTATTTTAAACCGCAGCATCTGCTGTTATGGAAGCAAAAAATTGACCGTGATGAAGTGGTGGCTTTTTATAAAGTATTCATCCCTGTCGGTGTGACCATTATGGTCGGTCAAATTAATTTAACTGTAAACTTCTTCTTTGCTGGCTCCTTTGGTGAAGGTGTTATTTCATACTTAAATTACGCCTTCAGACTTGTAAGTATTCCCCAGGCAATATTCGGGGTTACGGTCGCAACCATTATTTATCCACTGATTGCAAGAGCCATTTCTGAAAAAGATGAAGAACGCTTTAAATCAGGAATTGAAAAAGGGATTACGTTTATGCTGATGCTGCTGATTCCAACGATTGTTATTATGATCTTTTATATGAAAGACATTGTAATGATTGCTTATCAGCGCGGTGCATTTGACGCAAATTCAACTTTAAAAACAACGGATGTATCTTATTATTACCTAGGTTCAGTGTTTTTCTATTCGCTGCAAGCTGTTCTTGCAAAAGGATTTTATTCTCTTCAAAAAGGTTATCTTATTATGAGAGCAGGCTTATTATCTATTGTGTTAAATATCATCTTTAACATGATTTTCACTAAATTTATGGGATACCAAGGATTAGCACTTTCCATGTCAGTGGTTGCCTTTTTCTACACGGCCATCGTATTCGTTATGCTGGCAAAACAAATCAATCACTTCCATTATGGATATCTAGTGAAAGAAACAGGAAAAATTCTTTTAGCTTCCGTACCTGTTGCTATCCTCATGTTCTTCTTGAAGGACATCGCATTTTTGAATTCATTACATGTTATCTTACGATTTGGTATTGTCTGTCTTGCAGGTGGTTTAGTATACTTAATGTCGACGCTATTATGCAGAGTAGAAGGTGTTATGCTTTTAGTTAAAAGAAAACGTTAATTCACGTAAAACAGGAGAGTACTATATGAAGAACACATACTGGTTATTTTTTCTGTTCGTTGGTTTTATTTCAATTCAGCCAATTATTGATATGCTAACGACGTACATGGTTTTGAACATGGATAGTGGTCTCTCAATTGGGGTTGTTATTCGCTTTCTATATATGATTTTTGCGGGTGTCCTACTTTTAGTGTTTGCCAAACAATCAAAATGGGCTAGATATTCGATTATCTACCTTATTGTTTTTGCACTCTTTCTTGGACTCAATATCTACTTAAATCATCAATGGAAAGATCCTTATTATATTGGGCAAGAAATTAAATTTTTCAATAAGGTTGTTTATATGAACGTTACCTTACTTGGAATGATTGTGATGTTTTCACATTATCGATCGTCTGTGGATGTAAAAAGAATACTGAGCAAAAACTTATTGACTGCTTCACTCATCATCAGTATTGTTTTTATTGGTACAATGCTAACAGGTACAGCACTAGAGAGTTATCAGTATAATAAAATTGGATTCAAAGGCTGGTTTTATGCAGCGAATGAGCTAGGAGCAACCATTGCTATTTTGCTTCCTCTCACACTGCTTTTAGCTTTAGATAAAGTACGTTCGTTTTCAAAAGCTTATTACTGGATTCCTTTTATCTTGTTAGCTGTTTCGTCCATCATGCTTGGAACGAAAGTAGGCTTAGGTGCCGTTATTCTTTCTTTAGTTGTAGCAACAGTTGTCTTATTTGCAAAATTATTTACGAATAAACGCAGCTTAATTAAAGCCAACTTAGTAATCTCAATTCTGCTTTTAATTGTAACAGGAGCAACCACTCCGATTTCTCCAGCTTATAAAAACACATATACGCACATCGATATGTTAGAGGCTAAAAAAGAGAAAACAAAACAAGAAAAGCCGGAAAAGAAAGAAAAAGAAAAGCCGGCTAAAAAGAAAAAGCAAAAGGAACCAAATTTAGATGACAAAGATATTCAAAATCTGATTCTAAGCAGCCGTGAGCAATTTTTAGCTCATCATAAGGAAGAGTATGCAAAAGCACCTATTGCAAGAAAAATGATAGGTATGGGCTTTTCTGGTGACTATACAAAACAGCTTCCGCCAAAGATGATTGAAATGGATTTTTATGATCTGTTTTTCTCTTTAGGTATCATCGGATTTTTACTATGGGTTCTTCCACTTCTAGTAGTTGGTTTAACTGTATTGGTTCGATTATTTAAAGACCCGTCACAGCTTCTTGATGAAAGCTTTATGATGTATAGTACAGCAATTATATTAGCTCTTGGAATTGCTTTTGTAGCTGGGCATGTCTTCACCGCACCAGCCGTTACCATCTATTTTGCAGCAGTTGCTGCTTATCTGTTCGTCATTCATTTTAAACAAAGACAAGCATAAAAAAAACAGGCCATTGAAGGCCTGTTTTTTTATCTTTTTAATGGCTGAAGGCTTAACACCGTATCACCCGCATTAACGTTTATTTCTTGATCATGAGCAAAAAAACTCAATGCCTTTCCTTGCTTGCTTACTGCTAGTAAAAGAGAATCATCGCTTTTCTCCTCAAGATATGTTTCATACGTATATTCATCCGTAATTTTTGTATTGTAAATCGTATATCCGTGCTCCATTTTATGATGCAGAAACTCCCACGTAATTCCTTTCTTAAAGAGCATGCGTCCTCTTACAGTGTGCATAATTTCATCGACATCTTCTCTTGAATCTTCTTGATCACGAATACTCAATTGAAAAACATTGTTCCGTCCCATATCTTGAAGAAAAGCAGTACAAACAAGTGCATTATATGCATCTAACTCAGTTGCAGCAATCACGTATTCATAAGGAGTTAAATCTAGATGATATTCCGTTTGCTCAGCTAGAACTTCTCCGTGATACACATCTACTTCCGCTCTGCGCGCAACTCTTAACCGCTCCCACGAAGAATCAGCAACTAACACTGGATAGCCCAGCTGCTCTAACTTAGAAGCAAAGGCAACCGTAAAATCATTGCTTCCTACAAGCAAAATACCAGGTTCTTCTCCAATTGATAAATCAAGCTTCTTAGCTAGCCATGAAAGGGAAAAACCGTGTGCACAAACCGTAGCAAACACTAAAGCAAATGTCAGCGTTGTTAGAATGGAAGCATCTTTAAATCCTTCATCAATTAGTACTTTCGCAAAGTAGCTTGAGACCGTTAACGCTACAATTCCACGCGGGGCAATCCAGCCAATCAGTATTTTTTCTTTTATAGATAAATCTGTCCCTACCGTTGATAAAAAGATGGAGACAGGTCTGACAATAAAAAGCATAAGTAAAACAAACAAAATGATATTCCAATGAAAAATTTCAGTAATGGTCTTCATCGTCAGTCCAGCCGTTAACATGATAAAAATAGTAGAAGTCAATAGAACTGAAATGTTCTCTTTAAAATGTCGCATATCACTAATAGATGAAATATGCATATTAGCAAGGGTAATCCCCATCGCTGTTACTGCTAGAAGACCTGTTTCATGCTTAATTTCATCAGCTATCGTAAAACAGGCAATAACGACAATAAATACGACCGGGGATTTTAAATACTCTGGAATATGCCCCTTTTGAAACATCCATCCTATTCCGCGGCCAAGAAGCCATCCTATTAAAACAGCAATAATAGAAGCTGCAAAGAAAAAGAGAATTGTTTTTCCACTCACTTCTCTCAGCACTAAAAATTGAACAATTTCAAACGAAAAAACGGCCAGCAGTGCACCAAATGGATCAACAATAATACCTTCCCATTTTAAAATCGCTGCTGGTTTTGGTTTTAATTTAGCTTGTCGTAAAAGAGGTAAAATCACGGTTGGACCCGTTACAATAAAAAGCCCTCCGATAACAATTGCCACTGCCCATGATAAATCTGCTATATAATGAGCAGCTAAAGAGCCTAAAATCCAAGCTAGCATGGCTCCGAGCGTCACAATGCGAAACACGGGCTTTTCGATTCCCCTTACCTCTCTCATGTCTAAATTCAAGCTGCCTTCAAATAAAATAACAGCTACAGCAATCGACACAAAAGGATCAAAAAGCTGGGCAAACTGTGCTTTAGGATCAATTAAACCTAAAATAGGGCCTGTTAGCAGTCCGATAATTGACATCACGACAATTGCTGGTAACTTAAATCTCCAAGCCAGCCACTGAGATAGAACTCCTAGTCCCACTACGAGCGTGATATGTATAAGCATAGGTTCCATTGTATCTTCCTTCTCTCGTTCGCATAATGTGTATATATTTTCCCTAAAATAAACCGATGTTATACAGGAAGAAACAAACACTACCTTGTTTTACCACTTTTTCAAAAATGCTAAACGCATACTCTTTTCTTTAAATCCAAGCTATTTTCTTTCATTCGACACATATTTTACTCGTGTTTGTCGAATTTCACTTTATGATCAAATAATAAAAAGCCTTTAGCTTCTGCTAAAGACTTTTTGCCGGATGATCCAATTCATATAGCTTTTGATAGTGACTGTTCGTCGCAAGCAATTCGTCATGCGTTCCTCGAATGGCTATCTTACCATCTTGCAAAAATAAGATTTCATCCATTTTTTCCATCCCAACTAAATTATGCGTAACCCATATTAAGGTTTTGTCTTGAAGAGTTTCAAAGATAGTGGATAACAAGCGCTTTTCAGTCATAGCATCCAACCCTGCAGTTGGCTCATCTAGCATAACAATTGGCGTATGCTGAAGCAGAACACGTGCTAACGCAATCCGCTGACGTTCACCTCCTGAGAAGCGCTGACCTGTTTCAAGCATCGGCGTTTGATATCCTTGGTGCAAACCTTCCACAAGGGAGTGCATATTCACTTGCTTCATGACCTCAATTACTTCTTCTTTTGTGGCCTCTTCATTAGCTAGTAATAAATTGTTGGCTACGCTTGTATTAAATAAATAAGGATTTTGATTTAATACAGAGATGAGTTTTGGTACATCTTCACGAACTTCAGCAACAGACTGACCGTTTAGCTGAACTGTACCTTCTGTAGGTACTAAGGAGCCTTGCAGCAACTTTAATAGAGTCGATTTTCCAGCTCCACTCTTGCCAAGAATCGCAATTTTTTTCCCTTGCTCGACTTGAAATGAAAGATCATGAATGACTGACTCCTCCTCATTACTATAGCGAAAGCTTACATGCTCAACTTTTAATCTAACCGAATTCCATGAACCTTTATAAGGTAGAGAAAGAGTATGTTTTTTCTTTTCGTTCACAGCTTCCCAGTTCTTTTCCATTGTCTGTACTCTATTTAATGATTCTTCAAACTGAGGAATCTTTTCTACCGCATTAGATACTGGCAGCAGCGCTTCAGATAAAGGAAATACTACTAAAATAAAAGCAGCAATAAACACACCTGCAAGCTCTTTATCTGCAAAAAGAGAAGCCCCAAACCAAATCATTGTGACAATTAAACCTGCCACAATAAGTTGTCCAAACAATTCTCGGTAATACGTCCATAGTTTAAGCTTGCGATCCATGCCGTCTAACTCATTTTCTGTTTTGTTATACGAATGAAAAAATGATTGCTGCTGACCGCTTAACACCCAATCAGCCACTCCTAAAAAGCCGTCTGTGACCTTGGCATATAACTGTGCTTTGCTTGATTTATATCGCTGATTGGCTGCCTTCATATGCCAAAGGGAAAAAAGCGGCATCACTACTACTAATAAAAATAAATAGATGGCAATCAAACATGCAAACTTTAGGCTAAAGAATCCTAAAGCTACAATCGAAATAACGTATAAAATAACAGCTGAAATTGTTGGAAGAATGGTACGCAAGAACAAGTCTTGTAAACTTTCAATATCTTCCGCGAGAACGCCTAAAACATCTCCTGTTTGATAGCGAGATGTAGCAATTAACGGTTCAATCAAATGATAAAGACGTGTACGCATTTTAGCTAAAATGCGAAGAATAAAATCGTGACTGACAAGACGCTCCGCATAACGGAAAGCGGCTCGGCTTAAACCAAATGTACGCACAAGTACAATTGGAACATACACCAATAAAATCGTTTCTGGCCGTAAGGAAGAAGCTGAAATCAAATAACCTGACGTGAACATTAGCGCGCAAGCAGAACCAATCGTTAACATGCTTAGTAATAAGATAGAAAAGATACGATATTTATATGTTTTAAAGTAGGGCCATATCCAACTTTTATATTTCATCATATCTCCTCCTCTTCATGTAAAAATTGATAGTAAGCTCCTTTTTTTTGAATCAGTTCTTGATGATTACCGATTTCTGCAACCTTTCCGTCCTCTATTACAACAATGAGATCCATGTCTTTCATCCAATGCAGACGGTGCGTAGCTAAAATAAATAACTTATCTTGGAACATCGTTAAAATATCTTGCTTTAATTCATATTCCGTTTCAATATCGACTTGTGCCGTTGGTTCATCAAGCATAATAATAGGACGGTCGCTTAGAAATGCCCTTGCTAGAGCAATCCTTTGAGCTTGGCCGCCGCTAAGCTGCCGTCCCCCATCCCCTATCATTTCATTTTCCTTCTTAGGCATCTGTTGAACCGTTGATAAAAGTCCTGCTTTCGTTAAAGCATCTTCATAATCATATGAGCCGCCTCTGTCTTGATAAAATTCAATATTTTCTTTTACTGTTCCATTAAAAATAAATGGGTGCTGAGGGATATACGTAATCTGCTTTTGCCAAGCATCTGAGCGTAAATCAATTGGCACGCCGTTTACTTCAGCAGAGCCTTCTGTAGATTGTACAAAGCCGCTTAGTATATCAATAAGCGTCGATTTTCCAGCTCCGCTTTTTCCGATGATTCCAATTTTCTTCATTCCTTTAACATGCAGTGACACATCTTCAAGAGAAGGTGGATGCTCTTCGTCATATTTTACAGTGATATGCCTTAATTGAAGTTCACTGCTTTCAGTCCAACTAGGAACAGCTTCTTTTTTAGCGGACGGTTTTTCGGCCCGCTTCACAATCTTAAGTAATGCATCTCCGGATTCTTTTCCGTCTAATGTTGCATGGTAATCGTTTCCGACTTCTCGTATCGGCAGGAAATATTCAGGTGCCAGCAATAAAATCATAAGTGCAGGTTCTAATGTCATAGACCCGTTCACCAGCCGCAAACCAAGCATAACAGCCACGATGGCTACAGATAACATCGTAAAGAAATCTAGAGCAAACGTAGATAAAAAAGCAATTCGGAGCGTTCCCATTGTCGCTTTTCGATAACGGTCACTGACTCTTTCAATCGTTTCAGCATGTTCCTTACTTTTCCCGAGAAATGTTAAAGTTTCTAACCCTCGAAGCGAATCTACAAAGTGGTTGGACAACACGTGATATGTCTCCCATTGGCTATCTATTTTTTTTTGTGCAGCCAATCCAAGCAAAATCATAAATAAAATTAAAATTGGCATGGTCACAAGTAAAATAATGCCTGAAAGCCGATCATGGTACCAGACGAAAGCAAGCACTAGCCAAGGTGTAACGCTAATGGCGGCCAATTTAGGCAAAAACAGCTCGAGATAAGCGCGAAGCTTCTGTAGGCCTGTGGTGATGAGCGTCACCAAGTTTCCTGTTCCTTCATCTTTGGTAAAACGCGGCCCTAATGAAAAAATGCTTTGCATGACTATCAAACGAAGTTCCTGCGTCGTTTTGACTCCAAATTGATATGCTGTTTTTTTTATTATAAAACCTACGATCTGACGAATCATAAAGGCAGACAAAAACAATCCGATTGCTTTTGTCTGCGAAGTTAAACTTTCACCATGAAAAAGAGCAGTAATTACTTCGGCGAGCCACTTAGCTTGAAAAATAATGGCTACACTTTGAATAGTAATAAGCCCTATTAACATGGCAAGAACCATTTTTATTCCGTTGTAAACCATTAAATTTCTACCCATTAATACTCCATATGCTCCTTATGATCTACACGTTTTCTGAAAACGTAGTAGCTCCAAATTTGATAACCTAACACAAAAGGCAGTAATCCAATAGCAGCGTAAGACATAATTTTTAAGGAATAATTCCCTGATGCTGCATTATGAATCGTTAAACTATAGCTTTCATTGATTGAACTAACCAAAACGGTTGGAAACAATCCTGCAAATATAGAGGAAATTGATAAAATTAAAATTAAGCCAGACATAGCAAATGCCCATCCATCTTTTTTACGTGTAAGGAAAAATCCTGCTAGTAAATACACGAAAATACCGATGAAAAATGTATATAGCATCAAGCGGCTATGATTACTGAATATATCTGTTTCAAAAAACGTCATGCCTGAAAAGATAAGAAGTAATAAGGCATTTACAGGCAAAAGCTTCATAGCGACCTTACGTGAACGATCTCTAATATCGTCCATCGTACGGATCGTGGCAAAGATAAGTCCGTGCCATAAGCAAAGCATTGTTAACGTAACGCCGCCTGTGATGGTATATAGATTAACAATATCCGAAAAGGCGGCATTCATTTGCATGTTGCGCTCAACAGGCAGTCCTTTCATTAGCGCTGAAAATAAGATACCAAAAATGAGCGGTGGAAAAAGACTTCCAAAGAAGATAACCCAATCCCATGCATTTTTCCACGCTTGTTTTTCAACTTTCCCTCGAAATTCAAATGCTACACCGCGGCCAATCAGCGAAAGCAAAAGAAGAACAAAAAGAATATATGACCCGCTTAATAGCGTTGCATACCAGTTTGGAAAAGCAGCAAACATAGCACCGATTGCTGAAATTAGCCAAACTTCATTTGCATCCCAAAAAGGACCGATTGTATTAATAAAAGCTCGTCGCTCTAAGTCGTTTCTTCCTAAAAAACGAGACACCATTCCAATACCAAAATCAAAGCCTTCTAAAAAGATAAAACCAACAAACAGAATGGATACTAGTAAATACCAGAATTCATTAAGAGAAAACATTGTATCCCTCCTTTGTAAACGGATCAGTTGATACTACTTTTGTATGTGCTTCGTGATCGTGATCTGGACCTTTTTTAATTTCTTTAACGAACAAGAACACCATAATCACAGCTAAAATTAAATAAAAGAATGAAAACGAGATAATAGAAAACAGCAATTCACCTGCTGTTACACCAGGAGACACGGCATCTTCCGTTTTCATATAGCCAAATACAACCCAAGGCTGGCGGCCAATCTCTGTCATAATCCAACCTGCTGAGCTTCCAAGGAACGGAAAGGCAATGGCAATCGTCATAATACGTAAAAATAGTTTGCTCTCCTGAAGTTTTTTACGAGAAAGCAAGTACGTGCCCCAAATGCCTAATGCACATAATACGCCACCTAGACCAGCCATAATGCGGAAACTCCAAAATGTTGTCCGAACGGGTGGAATATAATTTCCTGCTCCATATTTAGCCGTATACTGCTCCTGCAGCTCGTTCATCCCAGGAACGGAACCTGAAAATTTCCCGTATGATAAGAAGCTTAATAAATAAGGTATTTTGATTTCTCCCGTATTTTTCTTTTCATCGGGGTGAATATTTGCTGTTACCGTCCAAGCGCCTGGACTTCCGCTGTTTTCCCATAATCCTTCACTTGCGGCCATTTTCATGGGCTGTGTTTTAACTAAGTATCCAGCCTGTTCATGACCAGATAACGCAATTCCTACACCTGAAACTAACCCTACAATAATGGCAACTTGAAATGATTTTTTGGCAAAAGCCAAATGTTTTTTCTTCAAGAGCATAATGGCACTGACACCCGTGATAAAAAAGGCGCCTGTTGCAAACGAACCTAAAATGGTATGAGGGAATTCAACCCACAGCTGACCGTTTGTTAACAATTTAAAGAAGTCATTCATTTCTAAACGGCCATTATTTAGCTCCATTCCAACCGGATGCTGCATAAAAGAATTAGCCGTTAAAATAAAGAACGCCGAAAAAATAGTACCTAGACTAACAAGCCAAATACATAGACAGTGCAGCCATTTAGGCAAACGATCCCACCCGAAAATCCACAGTCCAAGGAAAGTGGACTCCATAAAAAACGCGAGCAGTGCTTCAATAGCAAGCGGCGCACCGAATACATCTCCTACAAACCTTGAGTACTCTGACCAGTTCATGCCAAACTGAAATTCTTGTAAAATACCTGTTACGACTCCGACAGCAAAGTTAATCAGGAATAAGTGCCCCCAAAACTTTGCCATCTTTTTATACTGTTCATCTTTTTTTACTACGTACATCGTTTCCATGATCGCTACTAAAAAGACAAGACCGATAGATAGCGGTACAAAGATAAAATGAAACAGCGTCGTTGATGCAAATTGAATACGCGATAGTATAACTGTATCCATCTTCTTTCTCCTTTCATATATAAGAACATTCATCATTTCCATAGATACTTTGCTCATTTCTGAGTATCTTTTACTTACATTGTGAAACATTGAGCATAATAATTCGAGAGATATGCTCAGTGTTTCACATACATATGTAATATCTCTCTTTCTATTTACATAGTATAGTCTATTTTTTTAGCTGTGCACGTACATTTTTTGAACGTTTTTAGACTAAAACGTGACTTTCTTGTGACAAAAAAAGTGAAGGTTCTCTTTATTTTTTTCATAAAAAAAGCACGCTCTGATTTGAGCTTGCTTCTCTACGGTCGATATTTTGCTTTGGCATTTAATTTAGACTGACGAATGATTTGGTTGATGACTTCAGAAAACACAATACCAATGGCAATTGAACCTGAAATCATAAAGGCTTTCGCTGCAAGACTAATCGCTTCATTATAATTATTTTCTACAAAGTTACGCATGGCATCGTATGCTGTTCCTCCTGGAACTAGCGGAATAATACCTGCTACGGTGAAAATAATGATCGGCGTTCGGTAAATTTTTGCGTAAATTTGACTAATAATAGCAATAAAGAAGGCCGATGCAACTGTGCTTGGAATTTCATCTACGCCATAGAACGTTAGCAAATAGTAAATGAGCCAGCCAATCATTCCGACAAAGCCACTTTTTAATAATGATTCACGTGGAACATTAAAAATGATCCCAAACGCTGCTGAAGCAATAAAACTTGTAATTATCTGCTCTACGATATGCATATGATGCCTCCCTTCTATAGAAGCGTAAATACAATGGCAATACCTGCACCAATAGCGAATGCCGTCAGAAACGCTTCTGCTCCTTTTGATAATCCAGACAGTAAATGTCCCGCCATTAAATCTCGCACTGCATTGGTAATGGATAAGCCAGGAACGAGAGGCATAACGGATCCAATAATAATTTTATCAATTTGCGTGCCTAGTCCTGAAGCGACTAAGAGAGCTGATAAAAGTCCAATAACTAACGAAGCGGTAAACTCAGCAAAAAAGCGAATCGGAATAAGACGGTGGAAATACACCACGGTTAAAAATCCGAGACCTCCTGAAAACATAGCTGGAATAAAGTCCGTCCATAAACCTTGAAACATGATTAAAAAGCATCCGCTAGAAATGGATGCAGCTGCAAGTTGAACCCATAGTGGAAAAGCTACGTTCGTTGCTTCAATTTCTTGTAGCATTTCATACGCTTCCTCCAAGGAGATGTTTCCTTGACTGATTGTTCTTGAGACGCTATTTACCATGGTTACTTTTTTTAAATCCGTCGTTCGTTCGGAAATACGAATTAACTTCGTTTTCGTCGGTTCTTTCGTTTCAAGTGAAAACATAATCCCTGTTGGCGTCACATAGCTGTGGGATTTTTTTATACCGTAAGACGCTGCAATCCGCATCATTGTGTCTTCTACTCGATACGTTTCTGCTCCACTTTCTAACATAATTTTACCTGCTAGTAAGCTAACGTCCATAATTTCATATTTATCTAATTTTTGTTGTGTCATCAAATCGCTCCAAACATATTAAAGCTTGGTTTTTTCCCCTACAGCATACAGTGTATAAGAAAGAGGGAAGTGGACGCAATGGTTAATGCAAAAAAGTGTGGACTTTTTGTCTCACACTTTCAGGAATAGTATATACATTCCTTATCAATTCATACGTTTTGTGGTCTCACGCTCTACTAATACAGGTGCCATTTTATACTGTATCTGATCTATTTCTTGCTGATCATGAATTTGCTGAAGTAAGAGGTTTACTGCTTTTTCAGCCATTTTTTCCATCGGTTGACGGATAGTTGTTAGTGGAGGATGCGCTTCACTAGCTTCTGTAATATCATCAAACCCTATAACAGACAAATCTGCTGGAACGTGAAGCCCGTTTTGCCACGCACAGTGTATCACTTTCAGAGCGATGTAATCCGTAGCACAAATAAGCGCAGTTGGAGGCTCTGGATGATGAGCTAGCTCATTTATAAACTGATATAGTTCATCTGAGTTATTCATATCTTCTTTCACAAACTTTGCGTTTGCTGACGGTACATACTGATAAAAAAGAGACAGACGGTGCTCGACTCCGCTTACAGCTTTTCCAACGAACCCTATATTCTTATGACCAAGGTCCGTTAAGTGAGCAACAGCTAACTGCATTCCCACCGCATCATCTACATGTACAATCGGCCAAAGTGCAGAAGAGGCGTCTCCTGTAAGAGAAACGTAAGGCGTTTGATATTGTTTTAATACATCTACAAACGGATGCTGAGCAGCTACATAGTCTAATAAAATGACCCCATCAAACCAATGGTTCATCATAACATTTAATTGACGCTCAGCCGTTGTTTCTTCGTAATCCGTGTGTCCAATAAGGACGTCCATCCCTCGACTTTGGACTTGTTGCTGTACCTTTTTTAATAGTTCAATTAGAAACGGATCTTTTAAATCTCTAATCAATATCCCGATAATCCCTGTTTTTTGGGCCCGAAGAGCTGCCGCAAATGGATTCGTCTGATACCCTAAATGAGCTGCTGCTTTTAGTACTTTTTGTTTAGTTGTTTCACTAATTTTAATTTTACCCTCTTTATTATTGAAGATTCTTGATACCGTAGCTAATGAAACACCCGCTTCTTTTGCTACTTCTGTAATCGTGACTTTTTTTCTCCCCATTCGTACCGACTCCCATTTCCTTTTAGTCTATCGACCAAGTAAACATTTTTCTTTATTATACTACTAGAAGCCGGCACCACTGAAAACTACCTTCCCTACTTTTCACTAAACAGCCACTTTAACACATCTTGAATTTTTTGATCCCAATATGCCCAGTCGTGACTTCCTTTTTCTTCTTCATATGTAAAACAAATAGGCTCTTGCTTACAGCGCTCGGAAAAACGTTTATTTTCCTGATATAAAAAATCTTCCGTTCCACAGCATTGATAAATACGCGGGGTCACTTCTCCATAGCGCCGGCGATTTTCAAGCAGCCAGAAAAGATCATCCTCAGGTCTAATAACAGGCGGCATGCCAAAAATCAAAGGATAATCTAAAAACTGCACTTCTCCACGTCCTCCAAGCCCTTCAACGTCCATCACTCCTGATAAACTGGCAGCTGCAGAAAATTGATGCGGTTTGCGAAACGCCCATTTTAAAGCGCCGTACCCTCCCATAGAAAGGCCAGCTACAAAATTATCTTCTCTTTTTTCCGATAACGGAAAGAATGATCTAGCCAATTGAGGAAGTTCTTCTGTTACGAACGTCCAATACTTCTTTCCATAAGCCATATCTCTATAAAAGCTGCGATCTACATTTGGCATTACAACTGCAAGTCCTAATTCTGATGCGTAGCGTTCAATCGAAGTTCTTCTCATCCATATCGTATGATCATCAGAAAGACCGTGTAATAAATAGAGCGTAGGGTGTTTCTCACTTCTTGTATTGGTTTGTAAACCAATTTGAGATTTTGTTTGCTGCGGTATCAAAACGTTCATTGAGGTACTTATTTGCAATACTTCTGAAAAAAAATTACATTGCATAAACGCCATATTTCTCTTCCCCCTATTTTTTCTTCCCTATTGGTTGATAACAAAACGTACATAATTCATATAAAAGTTGAAAAATAGTTTGATTATTTACAATTTTTAGTTTAACATAAAAACATCTTTTATGAAAACGTTTTACGTATAACGTTTTTTTTAATTGAAATAGTGACGGTGATTCAAAGGAGGAATTTATATGGGGATAGTAAAAGTAACTTCTGACGAGTATAAGGAGCAAAAAGGAAATCTATTTTTCGTGATTTTCATTTCATGTGCAGCTGCTTTTGGAGGGTTGCTTTACGGCTATGACACAGCCGTCATTTCAGGAGCTATTGGGTTGATGAAAGTACATTTTAATCTCAGTCCAACGATGGTAGGTTTTGTTGTATCTAGTCTGCTGCTCGGTGGTGCCGTTGGGGTACTTGCTTCGGGGAAACTGAGTGATCGATTCGGTAGAAAAAGCATCTTACTTTTAGCAGCTTCTTTATTTGTCGTGTCCGCAATTATGCAAGCGCTATCTTCATCCATCTCTTTTGTGATTATTTCTCGAATTATTGGAGGACTAGGCATTGGTATGGCTTCTGTTCTTTCTATTACCTATATTTCTGAAATAGCCCCTCCGCACATGCGTGGCCGCTTAGGCTCTCTATACCAATTTGCTGTTGCCGTTGGGATTGTTTCTGTCTATTTTGTAAATGACTACATTTTATCTATTGGGGAAGACGCTTGGCAGAATTCCACGGGATGGCGCTACATTATCGGTGCTTCTGGTATTCCAGCTCTTTTATTTCTTCTTATTCTTTCTCCTGTTCCTGAAAGTCCGAGGTGGCTGGTAAAAGCAAACCGCACTTTAGAAGCTATGGACATTTTAATTAAAATCAATGGTACACACATTGCACGCCAAGAGCTGTATCATATTGAGCAATCGTTAAAAGAAAATCAACCGGCTTCTCTTTCGCTTTTTAAAGAGGCCTGTCTTCGAAAAGCGCTGCTTATTGGTATTCTACTTGCAGCCTTTCAACAGCTTGTCGGAATTAATGCCATTATTTATTACGCCCCGCAAGTTTTTGAAGCAGCTGGAGCTAGAGGAGATTTATCGCTCCTTGTTACGTCTATGATTGGTGTGGCTGCCTTTTTAGGCGTTCTTTGTTCCATGTGGCTTATCGACCGGATTGGCCGCAAAGCTTTATTGCTTATTGGCACGGCTGGTATGGCCGTTACGCAGCTTCTCGTTTCCTTTGGGTTTCATTCTCAAGGTACTGAAGGATTGACTACTAGTTTACTTATTGTTTTTTATTTATTTCTTTTTAATATTTCTATGGGACCGGTTGTATGGGTTGTGATTTCTGAAATTTTTCCTAATCACGCGAGAGGCTATGCAATGTCTATTTCTACGTTTTTCTTGTGGATAGCTAATTGGTTTGTATCTCAGTTTTTCCCTATCCTTTGGAACAAAGCTGGAGGATCTTTTACATTTTTATTCTTTATGGTTATGTGTCTCGCTTCATTTTTGTTTATATGGAAGTGGGTTCCGGAAACAAAAGGAAAGTCACTTGAAGAAATTGAACATATGTGGAAGTAAAAGAAGCCTGGGCATATGCCTCAGGCTTCTTTTTATCGAATTTGTCCATCTCCGTAAATAATATATTTTAGCGTTGTTAATTCCTTTAATCCCATCGGTCCACGCGCATGAAGCTTTTGTGTACTAATTCCGATTTCTGCCCCGAAACCAAACTCTTCTCCGTCCGTAAATCTCGTTGAAGCATTCACATAAACAGCGGCTGAATTAACGCGCTGTAAAAAACGCTGAGCATGAGCATAATTTGTTGTTACAATCGCTTCAGAGTGATGTGAACTATGAACATTAATATGAGAAATCGCTTCATCGATATCATCTACGATTTTAACCGCCATGATAAAATCCAAATACTCTTTTTTCCAATCCTCATCCCCTGCGGGAACAAGATCTGGAACGATTGTTACCGCACGTTCATCACCGCGTACTTCTACATCTTTCTCTCGTAGCGCTTGAACAATAATCGGCAAAAATTCATGAGCCGCTCGTTTATGGATAATCAGCTTTTCGGCTGAGTTACACACCGCTGGACGAGATGTTTTTGCATTAATAACAATATTGGCCGCCATGTCACCGTCATATTCTTCATCGACATAAATGTGGCAGTTCCCAGTTCCTGTCTCAATAACGGGAACCGTTGCATTTTTTACCACTGCTTCAATTAAACCAGCACCGCCTCGAGGAATTAATACATCGATATATTCATTTAATTTCATTAACTCCAGTGCTGTTTCTCTCGACGTATCTTCAATAAGCTGTACGCTATGCTCAGGCAACCCTGCACTTGCCGCAGCTTGAGATAATACAGAAACAATCGCTTGATTCGAATAAAACGCCTCGCTGCCTCCGCGCAAGATAACTGCATTTCCTGCTTTTAAGCATAAGCCTGCTGCATCACACGTAACGTTTGGACGCGCTTCATAAATAATTCCTATGACACCAATAGGTACACGCTGCTGCCCAATTTGTAAGCCATTTGGTCGCTTCGTCATAGACAGCACTTCTCCGACTGGATCTGCAAGCGCAGCTACTTGGCGCAGGCCGTCTGCCATTCCGTGAATCCGCTTTTCATTTAAAGATAGGCGATCTAACATCGCTTTTGACGTGCCTTTTTGAACGGCTTTTTCTACGTCTAATTTATTTGCTTTTAAAATCGCCTCTTGTTGACTCAATAGAGCAGCCGCCATTTTATAAAGTGCCTGCTGTTTTTGTTCGCTCGTTACATTTCCTAAGAAATAAGAGGCTTCTTTTGCCTGCTTTCCTTTAAGCTGCAATTCACTCATTTCATTACTCCTTCAGCTTGTTTTAAGAATAACGTTCCAATTTCTTGGCCTTCAATAATATCTCGCAAAATACTTGGTTCTTTACCATTTGCTAGGATTAAGCTCACGCCTGCACTTGTAGCTGTTTTAGCAGCGGTAAGCTTTGTGACCATTCCGCCTGTTCCAACGTCAGTTCCACTATCTCCAGCAAAATTTTCAAGTTCCGGTGTAATGCCATCTATTACTTTCATTAACTTAGAGTTAGGGTTTTTTGTGGGGTCTGAATCAAAGAAACCGTCAATGTCAGATAAAATAACGAGTAAGTCTGCGTGAATCAAAACCGAAACAATGGCAGATAAATTATCGTTATCGCCGAAGCGCACGATGTTTTCAATCTCATCGATGGCAACCGTATCGTTTTCATTCACAACAGGAATCACTTTATCTTCAATTAATTTTTCAAACGTGTTTACAACGTTATTGCGCACATGTTCATCTTCGATTACATCCTTCGTTAACAGTACTTGACCAACGATGTGGCTGTACTCACCAAAGAATTTACTATAGATATGCATAAGCTCACACTGCCCAACAGAGGCTGCTGCTTGTTTTTCTCGAATAGAAGTTGGCTTTTCTTTTAACTTTAGTTTTTTTACTCCTACTTGAACAGCACCTGATGTAACAAGCACAACTTCTTTTCCTGCATTCATTAAATCAGATAACACACGCGCTAGTTTTTCAATGCGTGCTAAGTTAATATCTCCGTTATCATAGGTCAACGTAGATGTCCCTACTTTGACTACGATACGCTTGCTATTTTGTAACTCTTGACGATGGTTCACTCTTTTCATCTCCCTAACTAAAAACACCTAAATGCGTACTAATTTTTTTAAAAATTATAGCAGAGATTATGCGAAAAGTCTTATAGTTTTTCAAAGGGAATTTGAACTTTCTAATTTTTTAAATAATTAAGGGAAAAACTGGTGATAAAAGCGCTTTCTTCTTTTATAATGAAAGTTGTAAGGGGAACACACAATTACATAACGTTGTGTAGTAGTACAAACATCAGACAACTAAGGGATAGGGGGATTTGTAATGAATGCGGTTACGATTGTTATTGGATCTATCTGTATTTTAATGATTGCGTATCGGCTATACGGAACATTCATGGCTGTTAAGGTCTTGAAACTAAACGATTCGCAAAAAACGCCAGCACATGAGTTTGAAGATGGGAAAGATTATGTGCCAACCAACCGATGGGTAACATTTGGTCATCACTTTGCAGCTATTGCAGCTGCTGGTCCGCTTGTAGGACCTATTTTAGCAGCTCAATTTGGCTATTTGCCCGGACTGCTCTGGCTTTTGATCGGAGCTGTAATCGGAGGAGCCGTTCACGATGCAGTTGTGTTATTTGCATCTATGCGCCAAAAAGGCCAGTCGCTTTCCGAAGTGGCTAAAAAAGAGCTAGGACCCGTCGCTGGTTTTTGTACAGGTTTAGCTATGCTTTTTATCATTACCATCACAATGGCCGGTTTATCTATGGTCGTGCTACACGCACTTGAGAAAAACCCTTGGGGTACATTCGCTGTTGGAATTACGATTCCGATCGCAATGGGGGTAGGTATTTATCACAAAAAAACCGGTAATTTAAAAGCGGCTTCTACCGTCGGCTTCATTTTAATTTTAATCGCCGTATTTAGCGGTCCTTATATTCAAGGAACAGCTTTAGGAGATTTTTTAACGCTAGATATTAAAACACTTTCAATTATTCTTCCCGTTTATGCATTTTTCGCAGCGGCCTTGCCCGTTTGGCTGCTTTTAGCACCTCGAGATTATTTAAGCAGCTTTATGAAAATTGGTGTCTTTATCGCGCTGATCGTAGGCGTGTTTTTCGTAAACCCAGCAATTCCATTTCCTGCAGTTACTGAATTTATTCACGGAGGCGGCCCTATTTTAGCAGGACCTGTGTGGCCGTTCATTTCCATTACGATCGCCTGCGGTGCTATTTCCGGCTTCCATGCATTTGTTGGTTCAGGAACAACTCCTAAGATGCTCGACCGTTGGAGTGACATTAAAGTTGTAGGCTTCGGCGCGATGTTAGTCGAATGCTTAGTAGGAATTATGGCGTTAATTGCCGCAACAGCTTTACATCCTGGAGACTATTTTGCAATCAACTCTACACCTGAAGTGTTTAAAACGCTCGGCATGAACGTGACAGCTCTTCCTCAGCTTAGCCAAGAGATTGGTCTAAACTTAGAAGGCCGTACAGGCGGCGCTGTTACACTGGCTGTAGGAATGACATATATCTTCACAGAAATTCCTTGGTTCAGCCACCTGTCTTCTTACTTTTTCCAATTCGTCATTATGTTTGAAGCAGTGTTTATTTTAACTGCTATCGACGCGGGTACACGCGTTTCTCGCTATTTAATTCAAGACTTTTTCGGTGAATTTTATAAGCCATTGAAGCGAGTAGACTGGCTTCCCGGTTCCATTTTTGCAAGCGCCCTAGCCTGTTTTATGTGGGGGTACTTATTGTTCTCAGGAGATATTGGCTCAGTTTGGGCGCTGTTCGGCGTATCCAATCAGTTAATGGCCTCTATTGGTTTAATTATTGGTGCAACCGTTATTCTTAGAATTGCAGATAAACGCTCCTATATGCTTACTTGCCTTATTCCACTAGCCTACCTTTACGTAACGGTTAACTACGCAGGTTATTGGATGGTTAAGAATGTCTATTTAAATGAAGCTGCGGCAGGTTACAGCATATTAAATGCGACTCTTTCAATCATCATGCTTATACTCGGTCTCATTATTATGATTGCTGCGATTCAAAAATGGACGCAGCTTTGGCGCACGCCTCAGGCTGAACTGGCAGCGAAAGCAAACTTATCACAAAATATATAAAACAAACACGCTTGCTTATATAAGCAAGCGTGTTTTTGATAGGGTAATAGCCGGTCAAAATAATTGCACACCAGGCATTTTTATTATTAAACTAAATATACTATACAGAAAATTTTTTAAATAGTTCGTACACTTCACATGTTATATACCCCTTTGACTACATCTTAAAATTAACACTTTAAATTATAATAATTATAATTTAGTATTGATTTTTTATTTAAAAATGTTATTATTATTTCTAACATAATAAAATTTAAATAAGAGGTGGTTCTAAGATGACAACAAACAAGAATAACCTAACGACTAGTTGGGGAGCTCCGGTTGGAGATAATCAAAATTCAATGACCGCTGGTTCACGCGGACCTACTTTAATTCAAGATGTTCACCTTTTAGAGAAATTAGCCCATTTTAACCGAGAGCGAGTTCCTGAACGCGTCGTACACGCAAAAGGCGCCGGTGCCCACGGCTATTTTGAAGTGACAAACGATGTTTCAGCCTATACAAAAGCAGCTTTCCTTTCTGAAGCAGGAAAACGAACACCTCTATTTGCTCGCTTTTCAACAGTAGCTGGTGAAAACGGCTCAGCAGATACCGTTCGCGACCCTCGCGGATTTGCTGTTAAATTTTATACAGAAGAAGGAAACTACGACTTAGTCGGAAATAATACACCTGTATTTTTCATCCGAGATGCGATTAAATTTCCTGACTTTATTCATACACAAAAACGCGATCCACGCACACATTTAAAAAACCCGACGGCCGTTTGGGATTTCTGGTCTTTATCTCCTGAATCTTTGCATCAAGTTTCTATTTTAATGTCTGACCGCGGTATCCCGGCAACTTTACGCCATATGCATGGATTTAGCAGCCACACATTTAAATGGGTTAATGCCGAAGGAGATGGCGTTTGGGTAAAATATCACTTCAAAACAGAGCAAGGCGTAAAAAATCTGTCTCCAGACGTAGCTGCAAAGCTAGCTGGTGAAAATCCAGATTATCATACTGAAGATTTATTTAATGCCATTGAAAAAGGCGATTTCCCTTCATGGAAGCTGTACGTTCAGATTATGCCATTAGAAGACGCTGATACGTATCGCTTTGATCCGTTTGACGTAACAAAGGTTTGGTCACAAAAAGACTACCCGTTAATTGAAGTAGGTCGCATGGTCTTGGACCGCAATCCAGAAAATTATTTTGCCGAAGTGGAGCAAGCTACATTCTCACCTGGAACGCTTGTGCCGGGAATTGACGTATCGCCTGATAAAATGCTGCAAGGCCGATTATTCGCATACAGCGATGCACATCGCTACCGCGTGGGTGCTAACCATCAAGCGCTACCGATTAACCGTCCGCGCAGCGAAGTAAATAACTATCAGCGTGACGGCCAAATGCGCTTTGACGATAACGGCGGCCGTTCTGTTTATTATGAGCCAAACAGCTTTGGCGGCCCGACAGAATCACAGGAAAACAAACAAGCAGCATACCCTGTTTCAGGCGTTGCCGATAGTGTTGCATATGATCATAACGACCATTACACACAAGCAGGTGACTTATACCGCCTTCTAAGCAAAGACGAGCGTACACGACTAGTTGCAAACATCGTTGAAGCTATGAAACCTGTAGAAAAAGAAGAGATTAAACTGCGTCAAATTCAACACTTCTACAAAGCGGATCCAGAGTATGGAACACGCATTGCAGACGGTTTAGGATTATCTGTTCCGCAGCAAGTAAAATAAATTTATCCGTTTTCTAAATGAAAAAATAAGAGTATTTTTCTCATTTTAGATTCTCATTTATTCTCAATTAGTTTAACATTTTATCACTAAATAAGTATCCATATTTTATGGATACTTATTTAAATTCTTGTAAAAAGAGGAAGGGATGAAGAAATGATTGGACAAGAAATAAGATGTAATCAGTGTGATAGAGAAATAAAAGTACTAAAACACAGTACGCTTTGCGGTTGCGGAATAAAATTACGAACGCTAAAAAAAGAGAAGCAACCAGCATAGTGAGGTTGCTTCTCTTTTTCACTAAATATGCTGTTTATATTCACTGACATTAAAGAGTAATCGTTACTTTAAATAAATCTCCGTCAATTTTAATATTCAGTTCTCCTCCGTGCAAATCAATAATTGACTTAGCAATAGCTAACCCAAGTCCCGAGCCATCGGTTTGTCTTGAAGTGTCCCCTCTTTTAAATCGTTCAAACAGCTCATCTGCCTGCTCATTTAATTCATATTTACTTACATTTTTAAATGTTAGTTTCACTTGTTCGTTTATTTCTTGAACAGAAATATAGACACGCGTTTGTTCAAGTGAATATTTCAATATATTCTCTATCAAATTGTCAAATACTCTCCATAGTTTTTGACCATCCACAGTAGCAAATATCGGCTTTTCGAGAGATTGAATACGAAATTGCAGAGTTGAATCTTCCATTGCTTCATTATATTCAGCTAAAGCCTGATGAAGAAGCTGGTTAATATCAATTTTGTCTTTATGCAATTCTACATTTCCACTTGCCATTTTTGACACTTCAAATAAATCATCAATAAGTGTCTGTAACCGTTTTGATTTACGGTCAATAATTTCAACGTAAGCATGTTCGTCCGAAGTAAGATCTTGCGACTTTAGCAACGCTGTATATGTCATAATAGAAGTCAATGGTGTTCTTAAATCGTGACTGACGTTGGTAATTAACTCTGTTTTCAAGCGTTCACTTTTAACTTGAACATGCTGAGATGTTTGAATCTGCTGCTGGATATGATTTATATTTATCGCTGCTTCAGTCAAAGCTGATTTTCCTTTGATAGGTAACAGCTCTGTCCACTCAGCTGCGGCGATTTGATCAATTGAAATAATAATTTTATTTAAATAATTAACTCGTAGCATAAGCAGTATCAAAGTAACCACTCCTACAACACTGCCTATAGCTAAGTACAGTATGGATACTTGTTCTGCAAACATAGATCCACTAGTCAATAGAGTTGCAACAGCAAACACGGCAAACACTAAAAGCAGTACTACAACCATTACATGCATGCCAATATGTCTGATAATAAAAATAGATTGAAGAAAATAAATTACTTGGTAAACACACGCTCTTTTATATTCTTCTTTTATATCATCTATTGTGCGCATACGCTGAAACAGTAGAAATACTTGAAGTGCCCATAGGGAAATAGCTATAGATATTGCTATCATATAAAAGAAGAACGTAGCAACATGCTTATATGATTCTAATAAAGAAGCAGGATAGCCGTTCAGAACTAGACTTAATGTAAAAAATGAGTATAAAAGAAAAACCATTATACAAATATCTAAAGGTATTTTTTTATAAACCTTTTGTACTGCAGTTTGTCTTGTTATTTCTTTTAAATGTACAGTTATTGTTTTTTTATAAATAAAGTAACCTATTAACAGAGCTAGTATCCCTGACAATGCATACACGAGAAACGCTACATTTTGATGATGATAATAGTTATATTCATCAAATAAAGGACTAATGAAGGTTTCTTTTTCAGGAACAGCAATTATACCCGTAAACTTCTGCTTTAAATACCAGGTTGGGATCTCTGAGTCTGCCTCACTGCTTAACGATGAATCTTTATATTCATCTGCTTGGAACACAAGCGGTGATTGAGCTGAATAAGTATGTTTATACAATATATTTTTCTGTTTTACTAATTGATTAACATCTTCTTTGCCTGCGTTTTGGATGTTCGTATATATTTTGTTTGTGTTCCTATCTTTTAAATAATACATGATGTCTTTTTTATATTGAGATAATATTTTTTGTCGATTAAAAGCTTCATCATATAGTTTCTTCATTTCGAGTTTTTTGTTTTTCATTATTTCTTCTCGAACGAATTGATCATCTTGAAACTTTTTTTGAATATTTTTAACTTCTAGATCCTGCTGCTTTACATAGACAGCTTCAACGTTTTTGCTCTTTGCCTGCTTAGCGTCTTCTATTTTTTCTTCATATTTATTTTGTACGCTTTGTATTTGTTCCGTTAAGTTTCCTTCTGCATATCGATACGACTCAATTTCTTCTTCTGTTATCGTATTTGCATGAACGGTATTCTTGTTTTTGGATGTCAATTCTAAGAGGTACAGATCATTTGTAAAACGATCTATTTCTTTTCGAAAGTCTTCTGATTTTACATAGGTACTTTTTTGTAAGTAGTTTGCTTTTACTAGATTATGCATGCTGCCAATAGAAGAAATAGTTGCTCCTAAACCAAATAAAAACAAGATAATACCTATAGCTGAAATGACGCTACTTTTCCATTTTATATCCAAGTCCCCACACAACCTTTACATATCTCGGATTTTTCGGTTCAATCTCGATTTTTTCTCTTATTTTTCGAATGTGCACCGCTACTGTATTTTCTGCGTTGTAGCCTGGTTCATTCCATACGCGTTCATAAATATCATGTATGGAAAAAACTCTCCCTGCATTTTTCATTAATAACTCTACAATTTTATACTCAATAGGAGTCAGCTTAATGAACACCCCATCAAGAGTGACGGACTTAGCCTCAATATCAAGTACAAGACCTCGAATATGGATCGTCTTTGTTTCCTCATATGTACCTAATGTTACATATCTTCTTAACTGTGATTTAACTCTCGCTATCAGTTCTAATGGATTAAAAGGTTTTGTCACATAATCATCTGCTCCTACCTGCAGACCGAGCACTTTATCTGCATCTTCGCTTTTAGCGCTCAGCATAATAATCGGGATATTTTTTTGTTCTCGGATTTTAAACGTCGTTGAAATGCCGTCTTGCCTTGGCATCATAATATCAAGAATAATTAAGTGAACTTTTTCTTTATTTAGTATCTCTATGGCTTCGATTCCATCTTTGGCCGTAAAGACTTTAATGCCTTCATTTTTCAAATAAATAGCAATGCCATTGCGGATTTCTTGCTCATCGTCTACGACTAAAACCACATATTCGTTCATTGATTTCTCACACTCCTTTCAAAAGTATATCATGGGTCATTTCGTCTATGGATTTTATTGTAAACTGCATTTCTTAAGAAAAAGGAAGGGGAAATCTTAAGATTTTCTTAAGCTTCATATGTTGAAAAAGGTTTAAAGAATAGGGATAACAGGAACGTTAAAAGAAAAAATATAATCAATTCCTCATTTGATTCTAAAGAACTATCCGTGAGCGATTATATCTTTTTATTTAAAAGGAGGATGATTTAACTTGGAACGGAATCATACAATTATGCAATTTTTCGAATGGCATGTGCCAGCTGATGGCGAGCATTGGCAACGCCTTAAAGAGCTCGCTCCTCAACTAAAAGAACAAGGAATTGATTCCGTGTGGATTCCCCCGGTTACAAAAGGTGTTTCATCAGAGGATAATGGCTACGGCGTTTATGACTTATACGATCTTGGCGAATTTGATCAAAAAGGAACCGTTCGTACAAAGTATGGAACCAAGCAAGAGCTGCATGAAGCGATTGATGCCTGTCATAATCATGGAATTAATGTCTATGTGGATATTGTAATGAACCATAAAGCTGCAGCAGATGAAAAAGAAACGTTCCACGTCATTGAAGTGGACCCCATGAACCGAACAGAAGAAATTTCTGAACCTTTTGAAATTGAAGGGTGGACAAAGTTTACATTTGAAGGGCGCGGCGATCAATATTCTTCTTTCAAATGGAACTTTAATCATTTTAACGGCACTGATTACGATGATAAAAATGGAAAAGAAGGCGTTTTTCGTATTGCCGGAGAAAACAAAAGCTGGAACGAAAATGTGGATCAAGAGTTTGGCAACTACGATTATTTAATGTTTGCGAATATTGATTACGATCATCCTGAAGTTCGAGAAGAAATGATTAAATGGGGAAAATGGTTAGCAGACACTCTGCAGTGCGACGGTTATCGATTAGACGCCATTAAACATATTAACCACGATTTTATTAAAGAGTTTGCCCACGAATTGTCCTCTTCTCAAGAAAAGCCCTTTTATTTTGTGGGAGAGTTTTGGAATCCAGAGTTAACAGCCTGTCAGGAATTCCTAGACGTGATTGATTATCAAATCGATTTGTTTGACGTATCGCTGCACTATAAACTGCATGAAGCCTCTCAGCAAGGAAGAGATTTTGATTTAACCACGATTTTTGATGATACATTAGTCAAGACTCACCCGTTGAATGTTGTCACATTTGTAGATAACCATGACTCTCAGCCAAATGAATCTTTAGAATCTTGGGTAGAAGATTGGTTCAAACAGAGTGCTTACGCTCTAATTTTACTTCGTGAAGACGGTTATCCTTGTGTGTTTTACGGAGACTATTTTGGGATAGGCGGAGAGCACCCAATTGAAGGAAAAGAAAAAGATATTTCCGCTCTCTTGCATGTACGCTATGACAAAGCATACGGCCAGCAAGACGATTATTTTGATCACCCGAATACTATTGGATGGGTAAGGCATGGTGTAGAGGAATTTGAGAAGTCTGGATGCGCTGTGGTGATGTCAAACGGTGAAGATGGCGAAAAGAGAATGTTCGTCGGCGAACACCGAAGTGGACAAACGTGGATTGACTTCACAAACAACCGAGAGGACCAAGTTGTGATTGAAGAAGATGGCTACGGACAGTTCCCTGTAAATGGCGGCTCTGTATCCGTTTGGGCTGAAGCATAAAAAAAACAGTGGCCTGCGCCACTGTTTTTTTACCATAGACCTAGCAGTTTCCACCACAAGCCGCCAATTCCAATCCAAATGATAATATGAATAATTGAAATTAAAAAGCCGAGCGACCACCATTTTTGCTGCGTTACATATCCACTACCGAAGAACACCGGGGCCGGTCCACTGCCGTAGTGAGTTAAACAGCCAAATAAATTGCTAAAGAACGCTAAAATTAATGCTGACAGTAACGGAGGCGCACCAGCGGCCACGATGACAGATAAAAATGCTGCGTACATAGCGCTGACGTGAGCCGTGTTACTTGCAAAAAAGTAGTGAGAATAAAAATACGCAATAGCTAGTACAATCAAGGCCGTCATCCAAGACATATGGCTAACAGTGCCTTTCATCAGATCACTGAACCAAGGAATCATGCCTAGATCATTTAAGAAAGTTGCCATCATAACCAAAACAGCAAACCAGACTAATGTATCCCATGCTCCCTGTTCTTTTTTGATGTCTGACCAGCTTAACACTTGCGTTAAAAGCAGCGCACATAGACCAATAAAAGCAGTTGTTGTTGCATTAATATTTAAATTAGCTCCAAAAATCCATAGCACAAGAAGAAGTAAAAATACGCCAATCATGTACCATTCTTCTTTCTTTAGCGGACCCATTTCATTTAATTTTTTTGCTGCAATTTCAGATGCTTCCGGCGTTTCTTTTAATTCTGGCGGATACAGCTTATAAATAACAAGCGGAATAACAATTAAACTAATAATTCCAGGTACGATTGCAGCCGCTGCCCAGCCAACCCATGAAATAGTCTTGCCTGTAATTTGTTCCGTCATTTTAACCGCAAGAGGATTGGCCGCCATTGCTGTTACGAACATAGCGGATGTGATCATATCTCCTTGAAACGATACTTTTGTTAAGAAAGCGCCGACTCTGCGCTCCGTACCGTCTCCAGTTCTCGATCCGTATGTTTCGGATAAAGAACGAATGATTGGAAGAATAATTCCTCCAGCTCGTGCTGTATTAGACGGCATTGCAGGTGATAAAAGCAAGTCACTTACGATAAGAGAATACGATAATCCCAACGTCTTTTTACCGAACAAACGAACGAAGATATAGGCAACCCTTGTTCCTAGACCAGTCTTAATAAAACCTCTAGAAATAAAGAATGCAATAACGATTAACCAAATCGTCGTATTTTGAAAACCGCTGAGCGATTGTTCAAGTGTTAATGTATTAGTTAATACAATAATGGTTAAAGATAAAATAGCTACACTGCCCAATGGCAATGGTTTAATGATAAGCCCTACGATAGTAGCCACAAAAATAGCGAATAAGTGCCAAGCCTTCACATCAAGTCCGGACGGAGGTGTAATAAACCATAAAACAAGTCCGATTGCCAGACAAATTAATAAAGGAATAAATTTCACTTCGCCGGCAGGCTTTTTTGTTGTTTCAGCCATAATCTTTCTCCTTTCATGTTTTTTAATAATAGTAGTATGCTCTTTCTACTTCACACCCAATACTTATCCCATTTAAAATAAAATAATTGTAAAAATACGTTTCGTAAGGATGATATTGTAAATTTGTGAAGTGTTGAGCATAATTCCTTTATTATTTTATCATACATACTGACAATATTTATCTTTTCCCTTCATTTTATTCCCTTCAAAATAGCTTGTAAGCGTTATTTCATCACAATAAATAAGCTGCATGAGTTCATCATGCAGCCTTGTATTTAGCGATTTATTTTTTGAATAAACACGACTTTGAGATAATCACCTGACTTAAATTCTTTTATTGTTTTAAAATCAGCTGGAAGAGAGAACTGCTCCATCATTTTGTAGCGTTCCCCTTTTTCATTAAAAGCTTTTTCAATAAACGAATGGAATTTTTTCATATCAAAGTTACTTGCATTCGTAGATGCTACGATGACACCATTTGGCTTTGTAAGAGCAATGGCTTCTTTTAATAAATCTTTGTAGTCTTTTGCTGCACTGAACGTATGCTTTTTCGACTTAGCAAAGCTCGGCGGATCTAGCACCACAAGATCAAACGTCATGTTCTTCTTGACCGCATATTTAAAATACTTGAAAACATCTTCTACAATAATGTCCTGTGCTTCGTGATCAATTCCATTTACACTAAATTGCTCAATTGTTTTTGCCAAGCTGCGATTGGCTAAATCAACACTTGTTGTTTTCGCAGCTCCTCCAAGAGCGGCCGCCACTGAAAATGCGCCTGTATACGAAAACATATTTAGCACGGTCTTTCCTTTTGCATATTTATCTCGAATCGTTTTACGGACGTCTCGCTGATCTAAAAAGACTCCCACCATCGCTCCGTCATTTAAGTAAACGGCAAAACGAATACTATTTTCTTTTACAATAAGAGGGAACTCACCTTTATCCCCTGCTACAAAATCATCTTCTTCAATATACTGACCTTTTACGTTAAAACGTTTTTTCTGGTACAGCCCTTTAAAATTAGGCGCAGACTTTAAGGCTTCAATGACGTATTCTTTAAATCGATAAATTCCTTCACTATACCAACTCATGACGTAATATCCGTCATAATAATCAATAATTAAGCCGCCGATTCCGTCACCTTCACTATTAAATACGCGAAAAGCAGTTGTGTCTTCAGACGCATAAAAATCATGACGTGATGAAATAGCTTGCTGAATTTTTCTAGCAAAAAACGCCGCGTCAATTTGCTCATTTTTCTTTTTCGAAAGAATCCATCCGTAGCCTTTGTTTTGTTTTCCATAATAGCCTTTGGCTAAAAATTGATTCTTGGGAGTGACTAAGTTAATAATAACGCCTTCTTCTTGCAGTTTATGACCATCAACAAGCGCATCTTTTTCAATGAGTGGATAACCCTTGTTCACTTTTTTAATAAAAGCTTCTTTGGCTATAACTTGTACTTCTTTTCTCATGTGTACACCCTATCTATTTAATTTATTTCATTCTAGTTCTATCCATTTTACAACAATAATCTACATTTATCTTAACATAGATAAACAGCCCCGTTTCTAGTTATAAATAGAAAAGCAGAAGATGCCTTGAAGCACCCTCTGCTTGATATGAATGAAAAATGAAATGTATGTTTGATGTTTTAAGATAAAAAATTATGAGCACTCTTGTCCCGTATAAGCATCGAATTGAGTAACGTTTTTTTCTGCTAAAATACCTTTCACTTTTGCTGTACGAGCCAAAGCGCTTTTTGTCGCCTTTAGCTATGTGTTTATTGTAAGAGCGGAACATGAATTCACTGTGAAGCCCAGCTGAATGCTATCTGAACAAATTCTGAAAGATAGCTGAATAACTTCTAGTTAAACTTGTCATATAAATGTTCAACGTTCTTAACAACAGCTCAACAAATCCAGCGCTTCTCTTTATATTTCCTCAACAATCAAATGATTTAATAAGTGTATGAATACGATTTGGAGGTTATCAACCATGAAAAAACGAGTATCTCTTGGACTATCTCTCACTCTCTTAGCTTCTAGCGCGGCTTCTGCTTTTGCAGCAGAGCATCATCCAGTTCAACATCCAAAACAAATCAAAAACGTCGAGTTTCAGCCAATGAAAGCACCTACTACGATTGAAAATATGATTAAAACGTATACAGAGGCATCTGTAAAAGTAACGTATAAAGATGGAAGCGTTGAAGAAACGCCGCTTAACTATAACCAGCTCTTTCTTTCAAAAGATAAAATTGTCGATAATAAAGGAGAATTAATCGCCGCAGGTACACCGATCGATGCAAACGGGGATCCGATTATTGACCGAAGTGTTCCTGATAAGCCATCACCGTACGTATCAGATGCACCGGATTCAAACAGCTTTATCACCATCAACGGTAAGTCTTATATTATTTCACATTATGAATATGAATCTGTTAATAATGCTGGAAAAGAGATTTCCGGTCTTCCTGCTTCAATGACGCTTACACAAGTTGACCGAGATGATAAAACAGGAAAACTAACCGTCAACCATGCTAAAAAAATTGATTTTTCTAATGTAGATGGTTTGTGGACGCCGTGTAATGGCTCTACAACGGATTGGGGTACTCACCTTGGGTCAGAAGAATACGAGCCTGATGCACGTGCTTTTGAAGATCCTTCATCCAGCTCTTATAAAGACGTCACGAACTTCGCTAAGCTTTATTTCGGCGACACGTCAAAAGCAAATCCTTACTACTACGGCTGGATTCCAGAAATTTCAGTGGATGAAAGCGGCAATGCATCCGTCGTAAAACATTACAGCACAGGCCGTTTTTCACACGAAATGATGCAGGTACTTCCAGATAACAAAACCGCTCTTTTTGGAGACGATGGGTCTAATACCATGATGTTTATGTATGTAGCCGATAAGGAGAAAGACTTCTCAGCAGGAACTCTTTATGCGGCAAAGTTTAAACAAACGAGCACAGAAAATGGAGGTAAAGGCGACCTTCAGTGGATTAAGCTTGGCCATGCAACAGACAATGAAGTGAAAACAATAATCGACAAAGAAACAAAATTTAGTGATATTTTTGAAACAGCTGACCAGCCTACAAAAGGATTTACAGCTGTGAAAACCGCTGCAAGTAAAAAAGTTGAATATTTAAAAGTAAAGCCTGGCATGGAAAAAGCAGCTGCCTTTTTAGAATCACGCCGATACGGTGCAATTTTAGGTGCAACATCTGAATTCAACAAGATGGAAGGACTAACGGTTAACAAAAAAGACAAAAAAGCGTACATGGCTATTTCTTACCAAAATAGTGCCATGCTAAAAGAATCTGGTGCTGTACAAGATGATATCCAGCTTCCAAAATTAGAGTCTGGTGTGACCTACCAGCTGAACTTAGGATCGCATCAAAAAGACCAAGCAAACGGCAAGATTAACAGTCGCTACGTTCCCGCAAGCATGGAAGGGCTACTGATTGGACAAGACCTAGAAAAAGCAGATGCATACGGTAATACAGCCGACCCAAATAAAATTGCCAACCCTGATAACCTTACGTATTCAAATGACTTAAATACACTGTTTATCGGAGAAGACAGCTCACTGCATACAAACAACTTCGTATGGGCTTATAATGTAAAAACTAAAAAATTATCACGCATCCTTTCAGTTCCAGTGGGAGCAGAAGCAACAGGACTTCGTGCAGTAGAAAACATTAAAAACTCTCGCTACGTATTAAGCAACTATCAGCACCCGGGCGAGGACATCAGCGACAAAAATATTACCGCTGTTGATAAAGAAGAGCTAGCTAATGCAATGAAAGAAAGCATTGGCATTCAAGAAACAGGTGGTGTAGGATACATTTCTGGACTGCCTTCTAAGGACGGCGCACCTTACAAAAAGCATTAATACGTAATGAAGCCACGTCTGTTGTGCAATGACAGACGTGGTTTTTTATATAGTCGAAGTTATTTATAAAATCGTTTATCGTAATCATAATTATGGTGAATACTTTATAATACCCTTGGAGAAAGTGCCTACACACAAACCAAATGCTTTAGGATATTTATTCGCAGATATCCGTTACATGCCTTCAGGCTCCCTTTTAATTGCTTACACTCCACTAATATTAGATATAAAATTTGTTTCAATAGGTATTTCCAGCAAAACAAAACCACTCGTTCCCTTGCACTTTTCGTTCCATACCATTAAAGTATATATTGGTTGAAGTTTATACTGACATTCAACCTGATAAAAGAAATTACACTTTTTAATTTTGGGAATATGTTTTCCCTAAAAGAAAGGGTTTAGATATAAGATGAAAGATAATTTTTGGCATGAGTTGCCGCGTCCGTTTTTTATTTTGGCACCGATGGAAGCTGTGACGGATGTCGTTTTTCGCCATGTCGTGACCGAAGCAGCACGACCTGACGTATTTTTTACAGAGTTTACAAATACGGAAAGCTACTGCCATCCGAAAGGAAAAGATAGCGTAAAAGGACGTTTGACGTTTACAGATGATGAACAGCCAATCGTTGCGCACATTTGGGGAGACAAGCCTGAATACTTCCGTCAAATGAGTATCGGCATGGCCGAAATGGGCTTTCGCGGCATTGATATTAATATGGGCTGTCCTGTACAGAATGTTGCAGGAAACGGAAAAGGTTCTGGTCTGATTCGCCGTCCAGATACTGCGGCTGAGATTATCCAGGCAGCTAAAGCTGGAGGACTTCCAGTAAGCGTAAAGACTCGTCTTGGCTATACGCAAGTTGATGAGTGGTACGACTGGCTGAAGCACATTTTAGAGCAGGATATCGTGAACCTTTCTATTCACCTTCGTACAAAAAAAGAAATGAGCGATGTTGACGCGCACTGGGAGTTAATTCCGGAGATCAAGAAGCTTCGTGACGAAATTGCGCCTCATACGCTACTAACAATTAACGGTGATATTCCTGACCGCCAGAAAGGTCTTGAACTTGCGGAGAAGTACGGCATTGATGGAATCATGATTGGACGCGGAATTTTCCATAATCCCTTTGCGTTTGAAAAAGAAAAGAAAGAGCACACAAGCGAAGAGCTATTAGAACTTCTTCGCCTGCAGCTAGATCTTCATGATAAGTATTCTGAAGAATTAGAGCCGCGCCCTTTCAAACCGCTTCGACGCTTTTTCAAAATTTACGTTCGCGGATTCCGCGGTGCAAGTGAATTAAGAAATCTACTCATGAGCACGGAAACAACTGACGAAGTGCGTGCGTTGCTTGATGAGTTTAAAGACAGAGCTGGAGTGAAAGAAGACGAAGGTTTTTCTGTTTCTTAAATAAGATCTCGTTTGCTTAAACTCAATTGTTCTAACATTTTATCGGAGAGAAGAACCTCTTGTTCTTTTTTATAGACGTATGCTATTTATCCACATATGATAAAAGCTGAGGCAGAAGGTTTTACATTTCCTTCTGCCTCAGCTTTTAATGAAAAAATATCCACACGATCTATTTATGATAAGGTTCATTTCGAATAATACGAAAAGCTCGGTAAATCTGTTCTACTAATACTAGGCGCATAAGCTGATGAGGAAACGTCATCTTTGAAAAAGAAAGGGCTGCGTTTGAGCGTTTCATTACTTCGCTGCTTAAACCAAGCGACCCGCCAATGACAAACGCTATTTTGCTTTTTCCGTAGGTAGCTAATGAATCAATTTCTTTTGCGAGTTCCTCGGAAGACTTTTGTTTTCCGTTAATAGCTAATGCGATCACATAAGTATCGTCTGAGATTTTCGCTAAGATGCGCTCTCCTTCTTTTTGTTTTACCTGTTCCATTTCAGATTCACTTAAGTTTTCTGGCGCTTTTTCATCTGCAAGTTCAATAATTTCCACTTTTGCATAGCTTGATAAACGCTTTAAATATTCTTGAATACCTTGTTTTAAGTATTTTTCTTTTAGCTTTCCAATGGTTATAATAGAGATATTCACAGGCTATTCTCCTCTCCTTTATCTCTTATCCACAGATATTATCCACATATCCACATGTTATATCCACATTTTGTATAAGAATATTAGTTCCCTACTACATATACAGCTTCATTTTCACAATATTCACAGCTTTTTTTGTCAGTGGAATTTTCTATTTTTTCAAAAACCGGCGCTAGCTCAATCTCATCTACCATTACATCCAGCGCTAGTTCTGTATGTTCTAAACAGCAATATATCTTCATGTATTTATCTTCCTTTCTCTATTCTTTTCATTAAAAAACCACAGGAGTTTATCCCCTGTGGATAACTTTATTTTACTTCATTTGACGCGTTAATTTTACTTCTGTGGATTTCTTTTTGCCATCGCGATAGAACGTTACGTTCATTTTATCGCCAATTTCTTTTTCAATGTAGAGGTGTTTGCGAAGTGTCGCAATGTCCCTTACTTTGCTGTGATCTAACTCAACAATCACATCATATTCCTTTAATCCGGCTTTAGCGGCTGGCGAACCTGGCTCAACTTTTAGAACAGCGACTCCGTTTACTACATCATGCGGTAACTTAAGGGTTTCTTTTAAATGATACCCTGATACCTCACTTAATGATAGTGTACTAACTCCAAGATACGGACGTCTGACTTCACCATATCGTTCTAAGTCATTAATAATGGGCCTAGCCATGTTGATTGGAATCGCAAGACCAATGCCTTCTACTGCTTCTTGAGCAATTTTCATGGAATTAATACCGATTAATTCACCATCAATATTAACAAGAGCACCCCCGCTATTACCAGGGTTAATGGCGGCATCTGTTTGAATAACTTCTGATTGCCAATCAGGATTTCCATCGCCATTCAAATCTTGAGGAATGACACGGTTAACCCCTGAGACCACTCCTTGTGTAACGGAGCCAGAAAATTGAAGGCCTAGCGGGTTTCCGATTGCAATCACTGGTTCACCAGCTTTAAGCTTATCAGAATTTCCGAAGGTAGCCACTTTTGTCACGTGGCCTGCGTCAATTTCAAGAACTGCTAAGTCCATTAAATCATCGCTGCCAAGAATTTTAGCCGATACCCTTGTACCGTTACTGAAGCTCACTTCAATTTCGTTAGCGCCTTTAATGACATGATAGTTTGTCACAATATAAGCTTTGTTGCCTTGCTTTTTGTAAATAACACCTGAGCCCGTCCCGGCATCAGTTCGTTCATCATTCCAAAAGCTTTCAGAGTTCTGGATGTTTACAACTCCTACAACTGCTGCATTGGCTTCAGAAACAGCTTTTGTGACGGCCGTGGTGACGTCAAGAGATACTGATTTTTGAATGGTAGACCCTGTTTGTTCATCTCCATTTTCATCATCCATCCATCCGTATGGCAAAATCCCGTTCCTCACCAAGGCTGGCATAAGAAGCAGTACAATAAGTGCACCTATAATAGCTCCAATCAGAGCAGAAGCGAAATATCCTCTGCGGCGTTTAGGCGGCCGACTATTTGGCTCTTGGCCTTCATCATAATGTTCCACACTATCACCGAACCCTTCATTTATCATCATGAATGTCTGCATTCACGTACTAAATGAAGTTATTTTTCGCTTCCTTTCGAGAGACTATACATAAACAATATCAGTTGGTCTTTTTGGATCTGTATCACATAGAAGAATATTGTCCTCTACACTGATGTCTTTCTGTTGTAACACTTGCGCAACAGACATGCGGGCAATTTCCTTCATGTTATTGTCTTGACTCAAATGCGCTAAGTAAATGCGTTTAGTTTGATCTCCAATCACATCTGCCATTGCAAGCGCCGCGTCTTCATTTGATACATGTCCCACGTCGCTTAGAATTCGTCTTTTAATGCTCCAAGGGTAGCGCCCCATTCTCAGCATTTCGACATCATGATTGCTTTCAAATACGTACATATCGCTATTTTTAATCGTACCTTTCATGCGGTCACTTACATAGCCGGTATCCGTAATAAGGGTTAATTTTTTAGACCCTTGATGAAAGACATAAAACATAGGCTCTGCAGCATCATGCGAAACGCCAAAAGACTCCACTTCCAATTGACCAAACGATTTCGTTTGGCCAATTT
The DNA here is from genome assembly GCF_058781295.1 of Priestia sp. FW507-14D1A. Classification (NCBI taxonomy): domain Bacteria; kingdom Bacillati; phylum Bacillota; class Bacilli; order Caryophanales; family Bacillaceae; genus Priestia; species Priestia sp. FW507-14D1A. Next base: position 37,069 of record NZ_JBYSWQ010000004.1, on the reverse strand, counting down.
CAAAGTGAAACTTCTGTTCCGTATCAATGTTGCCGATCAAGCCATCCATTGCGTTCCACGTTTTTTCATTTGCGAAAATAGGGAGCTTATATTTACGTGCCAGAACACCTAGTCCTTTAATATGGTCACTATGTTCGTGAGTCACTAAAATTCCTGATAAATCCGGGATATTGCGATTTACTTGTTGAAATAGAGCTTCCATTTGTTTTCCGCTCAGCCCTGCATCAACTAGTAAGGAATGTTCTCCATCACTTACTAAAATCGCATTTCCTGTGCTCCCACTCGCTAGCACGCTGAAATGCAGGCTCATTTATCTCACTCCAAATACTTATTTATTTCCTTTTTTAATAATCTGCCCTTCAAAGGCATTTACAAAATAACTCGTATCTCCATTTACAATAACATGCCAAGTTGGTGCTAAAACTTGAGAATTTAGTAGCGGCAGATCAAACGTATAGTACCCAAACTCTACTTTTGTTACAGAATCTTTCTTTTTCAATTCACCCTTCAAAAACAAATTTTCCAATGCTTTTAAAGGCGTTAAAACATCCTGCTCATCATCTAACGTTTTTACAGAACCTAGCATCGTTTGTTCATAAGAAATAATTTCACCTTTATCATTTAAATGAGCAACAATCATGCCATTTTCATTATCAAAGATTTTATGCTTCTTATATTTTTGAAAGAATGTAACTGTTTTTTTCTCTTTGTTAACATTCCATAGCTCATAATCCTTACCTGAGATCACATACCGTTTTAGAAATTGACTTAGCTTTGCTTCGGGACTTTTTTCAGGTACTGAAAAAGGTTTGTCTAATACGCTTCGAATTGTTTTTTCCTCAAGCAGCGTTGCTTTTTGTTCTTTTAACTTTTTTAAATCTTCATCTTTAAACAGTTTGCTTTTGGCATTTAACGACGAAGCTTCCTTCACATCTGTAGATAAATGTTTATATTCAATGCCTTCACTCGTCAATTGTTCTTCAACGCTCGACTCTACAAATAGAGAGTACTGATCTTCTTGATGAGTTTTAAAAATCTGATAGCCTAAGTAAATATTAAGAATCAAGAAAGTGAAAATAAAGATGGTTTTTGTTCTATTCCAATCCATCGTTATCGCCTCCTTCGGTCGGCGGTGCAATTCGATACCACTTGCTATTATAATAATAGAACCAAGAAGGAACGAGTTTGACAGAATTAGAATTAAACTCAACCGTCTTTTCACCGGTTTTCGGCTGCTGTGACACTTCTTCTAGCTGATAGCCTATTGAAATATCTTTTAACAGATTCGGGTCAAAGTTTTGGTGTTTTTCAATTAATTGAATCACCTTTTGAGATGACTGCAGCTTTTCTACACTCGAATCCTGTACTCTCACAAAACGATAAAGAGGACGACGGTAATTTAAAATCTCCGCATTTCCCCATCTCTGATATATTTCAGTCATTCCCTGATTGCTGTACACTGGATAGTTATCTTTATAATAACGGTAGCTAATTTCTTTTGTAATACGATTCCAGCTGTTGAACCTGTAATTAGATTCCGTCCAGCCGCCGTGGTCATTAACGAAGCTAAAGCTGCGATTTATTAAATTATAATCTTCCATTACTTCGGTCGTGGAATTTACAAGATTCACATATTCCATCACATCTGTCTTCGTATTAACATTAATCACCTTTGTACCTTCGGTGTAGACATCTCGGTTTGTAGACGTTTCTTTCCGTGCATAGTCTGGGTTGTTAAAAAGCGCTTCTTTATATTTTTCAATATCTAAATGCCTCATGCTCGTATAGTAGACTTCACTATTCATCGTGATATTATTTTCCGGAAGGAAAATATACCGATTTTTGTTTTCTTTATATACAAAGCTCGGGGCATACGTACGTTTCATTTTATCTTCTAATTCTTTGATATCATCTTTGGCCAAATTCTTGACTGTAACCGAATAAATCTTTTTTTGCTCATAATTCACAAGATACACGCTCACGAAAAAGGAAGGTGTACGCTTAATTTTAATGAGTACACGGTCAAATGTTTGATTAGGCAAAGACGTTTGAGAAAATGAAAAAAGCTGTTGAAACGTTTTCAAAGGTAGCGCGTCTGGATACAACACTTCAATAGAATTACTTCCATGGACATAATTTAAAAATCCATCAGGAGAAATAGCATCCGAAACGTCCGTCACATTCGAAAATTTCCACTTTTTCATTTCATTTACCCATTTGTTTACATCATCTTCGTCGTGAGACATGTAGTGATTGTCGTTTCGATGATAGAGAACTTCTGTTGGAAGAATATGATCTTCTATTTTACTTTTTGAACTCACTTCAACTTCCTGCAAATGTTGATTTTTTGAAATGACCTTATAAGAAGGCTGATACGTCCATATATGATACGTCATAATTAAACTGGAAGCGACGAGAACAACTAAGATGGCCGTTTTGATATGTTCATATCTCATTCCCATTCGTCATCATTCTCACTTTCAATCGGAAGAGTAAAGTAAATCGTTGTTCCTTTTCCTTCCTGACTATCTGCCCAAATGCGTCCATCATGTGCTTCAATAATTTCCTTGGCAATAGCAAGCCCTAATCCTGTTCCGCCTAATTTACGCGTTCGTGCTTTATCTACACGATAGAAGCGTTCGAAAATTTTAGCTAAATTTGATTTTGGAATTCCCATACCTTGGTCTTTAATGCTCACAACAATTTCATGCGTATGCTGAGCAATTGAAAACGTAATGGTTCCGCCTTCAGGTGAATATTTTATTGCATTGGAAATAATGTTATCTAATACTTGTGTAATTTTATCTTGATCGATAGCGACATAGATTGCTTCATTTGGCAAGTCGCGCACGAACGAAATACCTTGTTCAATTGTCATTTCAAAGCGATCAATGATGTAATGATAGAACTTCACAAAATTGATTGGGTCACGACTAAATCGGTAGTCTTGACTATCTAGCTTAGATAATTGAAGCAAGTCGTTAACGAGACGAATCATTCGTTCTGTTTCCGTTTGCGTTACATTTAAAAATGTTGGAGCTAAGTCCTTATCTTGCCATGCTCCTTCTGCAAGCGCATCTAAATAACTGCGCATCGTTGTTAACGGCGTACGCAATTCATGTGAAACATTCGCTACAAATTCTCGGCGATCTTGATCAATTTTCTCCTGCTCTGTAATATCATGCAAGACAATGATAATCCCGTTAATAAAACCGGTCTCTTTTTGAATAGCGGAAATGGTAGCTCTTAAAATAAAGGGATCCGATTTTGTACTAAAGTCTAAAATTAATGACTCTTGATTAGCAAGCAAGCTTTCAAACGTATGCGTTTCTTCAAGATCTAATAGAGAAACAACTGGGTCAGACAAAACCGTTTCACGTGAAACATTTAGCATAGCTGCAGCTGGATCATTAATTAAAATTACTCTTCCTTTTCGATCCGTCGCAATAACGCCGTCCGTCATATGAGCTAATACCGAGCTAAGCTTACGGCGCTCCCCTTCTGTAGTTGCCTGTGCTTCTTGAAGCTTTCTTGTTAAGTTGTTGAATGTGAGAGCTAGCTGACCAATCTCATCATACCCGTATACTTTAGCTTTTCTCGTAAAATTCCCTTTGGCCATCTCAAGTGCTTGTTTTCTCATTTCAGACATTGGACGAGTAATCGTCTGAGCTAAAAACACGCCTAAAATAGCTGTAATAAAAAGAGCAATCACCGTACCTGCCTTAAAGATCTGATTGATATTACTCATTTGATCGTAAACAGGCTCCATGGAAGCTGTTAAGTAAATAGCACCTAAGATTTCTTCGCTAGACTGAACTTTTCCATTTTTATTAGTTGAATTTGATTGACTGGCACCTACTTTATCCTGTAAACGAATAGGCTGTATCATAACTCTAATTCGCTGTCCGCTTTGATCAACAAATACATTATCAGAGTTCGTTCCTGCTAACAACGCATTTGTAATCGCTAAATCATTAGTCTTTTTACCTATGATCTGTTGAGGATTTGAGTTCGATGTAGCAATGATTCTTCTATTTTGGTCAATGACTCTTACTTCAGAGATGTCATTCATATCATTTGAAGCTAAATTGGGTCTTGAAGCAAAATCTCGTAAAATAGTCTTTAAGTCTTCCTCAAGAGTGGGTGAATCATCATCACGATTTTTCACCATTTCTTGTCCAATGTTATACGTCAGCAAGTCTGTCCGCTCTTGAAGAGACGTTCGAAAGTTGTTAACTAATTCTTTTTCTAATTGTCGTGCAAAATAGACCCCAATAATTTGCATCGCAATTAAAATAAGCAGCACATAAATCAATACAAACTTTAAATGAATAGATTGCAGGAGCCTTACTTTCTTCATCTAAAATTACTCCTGCTCTGGGCTGCGTAAATAATAGCCTACTCCACGTCTTGTTACAATCCACATTGGATGGCTTGGATTATCTTCAATTTTTTCACGTAATCTTCGAACTGTTACATCTACCGTACGCACATCACCAAAATAGTCATAACCCCATACAGTTTGAAGCAAGTGTTCACGCGTCATGACTTGTCCAATGTGCTTCGCTAAATAATGCAGCAGCTCAAATTCACGGTGAGTCAGTTCAATCGTTTCTCCGCGCTTAGACACGATATAAGCATCTGGGTGAATAACAAGTGCTCCAATCGTAATTTCATTCGTTTCGCTTTCTTCCGTTGGAACAGCTACCTGTTGATGTCTACGTAAATTAGCTTTTACACGTGCTAATAATTCACGCGTACTAAATGGCTTAGTTACATAATCATCTGCACCTAATTCTAGACCTAAAACTTTGTCAATTTCAGAGTCTTTTGCTGTTAACATGATAATTGGCATATCATATTTTTTGCGCACTTCTCGGCAAACTTCCATTCCATCTTTCTGAGGAAGCATAATATCTAATAAAATCATTTCAGGCTGTACTTCTTCCACTTTTTCAAGTGCTTCTACGCCATCATAAGCACAAAATACTTCGTAACCTTCTTTTTGCAAATTAAACTTTAAAATATCTGCAATCGGCTTTTCGTCATCTACGACTAAAATACGTTTATCCATGATCATCGTTCTCCTTTATTAGTTGAAGCAAAATATAAAAGATAGTATTCATACTGTTTGAATACCGTAGTTTTATTATACTTGATAACCCTTGAAACGTCACAAGTTCATCCTCTACTATACATGAAGATATATGATTTTCAACCATCTCTAAATACAAAAGTAATATATTACCACAAAAGAGATACAAAGCAAATAACGTTTTCTTTTAAATGTAAATAAAAGAAAAAAGCATGACTTTAAATAAAGTCATGCTTTTTGATGGCTCGGGACGGAATCGAACCGCCGACACAAGGATTTTCAGTCCTTTGCTCTACCAACTGAGCTACCGAGCCAAAATGGCGGTCCCGACGGGAATCGAACCCGCGATCTCCTGCGTGACAGGCAGGCATGTTAACCGCTACACCACGGGACCTCAGTCTATATGCTATGTATTAAAAATATTAAAAATGACCCGTACGGGATTCGAACCCGTGTTACCGCCGTGAAAGGGCGGTGTCTTAACCGCTTGACCAACGGGCCACGTTGTAACAAAAGTGAGCCATGAAGGACTCGAACCTTCGACCCTCTGATTAAAAGTCAGATGCTCTACCAACTGAGCTAATGGCTCATGTTATATCTCTTAGCGACGCTTATTATAATAACATGATATTTAATATGAATGCAATAGTTTTTTTAAAACTTTCTTTTTATTATTGAGCTTTTTTTAAAAATCTTGTTAACAAAGCACCAATTATCAATAAAAAAGGTTAGCTCACGAGGAGCTAACCTTTTTTATTTAGCTATATACACCACGTAATACATTTGTTTGTGTACGATCTGGACCTACAGAGAAAATAGATAAAGGAATACCTGTTAATTGAGACACGCGCTCTAAGTAGTGGCGAGCGTTATCAGGTAACTCATCTAATGTTTTCACACCCGTAATATCTTCTGTCCAACCTGGAAGCTCTTCGTATACAGGTTCACATTCTGCAAGTGTTTTTAAGCTAGCAGGGAATTCTTCCATAACTTCCCCTTTATAACGGTAAGCTACACAAATCTTTAATGTCTCAATTCCCGTTAATACATCAATTGAGTTTAAAGATAAATCTGTGATTCCGCTAACGCGACGAGCATGACGTACAACTACACTGTCGAACCAACCTACACGGCGAGGACGACCAGTTGTTGTACCATACTCACGTCCTACTTCACGGATTTGATCACCGATTTCGTTTGTTAATTCAGTTGGGAAAGGACCGTCACCAACACGAGTTGTATACGCTTTTGATACACCTACAACGTGTTTGATTTTAGATGGACCTACACCAGAGCCAATTGTTACTCCACCCGCTACTGGGTTTGAAGATGTAACAAATGGATATGTTCCTTGGTCGATATCTAACATAACACCTTGTGCGCCTTCAAATAGTACACGACGTCCTTCGTCTAACGCATCATTTAATACTACTGATGTATCAACAACGTATTTTGCAACTTGTTGACCATAATCATAGTACTCATCTAAAATTTCTTCTAATGTAAAGCCTTCTACTTCATACATTTTTTCAAGAAGGCGGTTCTTTTCAGCTAAGTTTTGTGTTAATTTTGTTTCAAATACTTCACGGTCTAGTAAATCGGCAATTCGAATACCAACACGTGCTGCTTTATCCATATAAGCTGGTCCAATACCTTTTTTCGTTGTACCAATCTTATTTTCACCTTTACGTTCTTCTTCAACTTCATCTAATTTTAAATGATATGGAAGAATCACATGAGCTCGGTTACTAATACGTAAGTTTTCTGTTGTTACACCGCGATCATGTAAGTATTTTAATTCTTGAACAAGCGCTTTTGGATCGACAACCATACCGTTTCCAATTACACATGTTTTGTCATTATAAAAAATACCTGAAGGAATTAAATGTAACTTATAAGTTTCACCATTAAACTTAATTGTGTGACCTGCATTGTTCCCACCTTGGTAACGTGCAATCACTTCTGCATTTTCTGATAGGAAGTCTGTAATCTTCCCTTTTCCTTCATCTCCCCATTGTGTTCCTACTACAACGACTGAAGACATATCTTAAGCACCTCCGCTTAGTAAGCAACAGCTCACTACGACATAATTTAACCATGGATAAGTGTATCAATTTATCACGCTAAAGTCAATTAAATCCGAACGATTTAACAAAAGTTATTACAAATATATCGTATTTTGCGGAACGAATGCGATAACAATAAAATAAAACCTCTCATATTGAGAGGTTTTATGCACCAGGCGGCACTCCTGCATCATCAAAGCGCCGCTCGAGATTAACGAATTTATTGTACTCTTTTACGAAGGCAAGCTGTACGGTTCCAACTGGACCGTTACGCTGCTTGGCTATAATAATCTCGATAATATTTTGATTTTCTGTATCTTTTTCATAATAGTCTTCACGATATAAGAAAGCTACGATATCGGCATCCTGCTCAATACTTCCGGATTCACGGATATCAGACATCATCGGTCGCTTATCTTGTCTCTGCTCTACTCCACGGGAAAGCTGTGATAAGGCGATAACAGGAACTTCTAATTCACGAGCTAAAGATTTTAACGCACGCGAAATTTCAGATACTTCCTGCTGTCGGTTTTCTCCGCTTCGTCCATTACCTTGAATAAGCTGTAAGTAGTCAATTAAAATCATCCCAAGTCCGCCTTCTTGTTTCAAGCGACGACACTTAGAACGAATTTCACCTACTCGAATACCCGGTGTATCATCAATATAAATCCCTGCATTGGACAAAGATCCCATTGCCATCGTAAGCTTTCCCCAGTCATCAGCTGTAAGCGAGCCTGTACGCAGCCTTTGTGCATCAATATTTCCTTCGGCACACAGCATCCTCATAACAAGCTGCTGAGCACCCATCTCTAAACTGAAGATTGCTACGTTCTCATCCGTTTTCGTTGCAACGTTTTGCGCAATATTTAAGGCAAAAGCCGTTTTACCTACCGATGGACGGGCCGCTACAATGATTAAATCATTTCGTTGGAACCCTGCTGTCATTCTATCTAAATCACTAAACCCGGTTGGGATACCTGTAATGTCACCTTTTCGATTGTGAAGAACTTCGATATCATCGTACGTTTGTACAAGTACATCTTTGATATTTTGAAACACACCGCTGTTTTTACGCTGTGCTACTTCTAAAATGTTTTTTTCCGCTTCATTTAATAAAACTTCTACTTCGTCTTCCCTTGCATATCCTTCTGAAGCAATATGCGTTGCAGTACGAATTAAACGGCGTAAAATCGACTTTTCTTCTACAATTTTACCGTAATACTCTACGTTTGCAGCCGTTGGAACAGAGTTAGCTAAATCACTTAAATACGATACGCCGCCAACTTCTTCTAAGATTTTTTGATCAGCTAATTCAGACGTTACCGTTACCAAATCAACCGGTTCACCTTGGTCAGAAAGTTTCAGCATACATGTAAAGATTTTCTGGTGCGATGCCCGGTAAAAATCTTCAGGTATCAGCAGTTCAGATGCTAAGGTTAAAGAAGAAGGCTCTAAGAAAATGGCCCCTAATAGCGCTTGCTCTGCTTCAATATTCTGAGGCGGAAGACGATCAGCAAAAAGATCACTCATATTTCTATGCCCCTCTTATATTCTTTCGTATTTTCTTTCATCATAAATGTTGGCGCGAACAAATACAAGTCCGCGCCAACCCTTTATATCATTTACCTATTTTTCAATCGTACGTTTATTTTTGTTCAGTCACGTGTACCTTTACAGTAGCCGTTACTTCCGGATGTAATTTAACCGGTACATTTGTGTAGCCTAATGCGCGAATTGCATCATTTAATTCAATTTTACGCTTATCTACTTTAATGTTGTGCTTTTTCTTTAATTCTTCAGCAATTTGTTTGCTTGTGATAGAACCGAATAAACGGCCGCCTTCACCAGATTTTGCTTTTAATTCAACTGTTAGTTCTTCAAGAGTTGCTTTTAACTCTTTGTTTGCTTGAAGTTCTGCAGCTGCATCTTTTTGCTCTCTATTTTTTTGTGCTTCTAATACCTTCACATTACCGCCTGTAGCTTCAACAGCATAACCATTTTTTAATAAGAAGTTATGTGCGTAGCCATCTGAAACATTTTTCACTTCACCTTTTTTGCCTTTTCCTTTTACATCTTTTAAGAAAATTACTTTCATGATTTTTTACCTCCATCTAAGTACTCATCAATTGCTTGTTTAAGCCGTTCTTCAGCTTCATCCAAACTAATGTCTTGGAGCTGAGTAGCAGCATTCGTTAAGTGGCCTCCGCCTTGGAGACTTTCCATAATAACTTGTACATTGATATCTCCAAGCGATCTCGCACTAATGCCAATTAGATTATCCCGCCGCTTAGAAATAACAAACGAAGCAACCACTCCGCTGATTGAAAGCAGCGTATCTGCAGCTTGCGCAATTAACACTTGATCATACATTTTGTTTGGTTCAGCTCGTGAAATAGCAATACCTGCTGTATAAATCTCTGCATGTTCAATAAAGCGTGCTCGCTGTACATATTGCGTGATATCTTCTTTTAAAAACTTTTGAACAAGAACCGTATCTGCGCCTTGAGAACGTAAAAAGGACGCTGCATCAAACGTACGAGATCCCGTGCGTAATGTAAAGCTTTTTGTATCGACAATAATACCAGCTAAAAGTGCCGTTGCTTCTAGCATATCAATTTTAAATCGTTTTGGCTGGTATTCAAGAAGCTCAGTAACGAGTTCTGCTGTCGAGGAAGCATATGGCTCCATATAGACAAGAAGAGGATCTTCAATAAAGTCTTCTCCACGTCTATGGTGATCAATGACCACGACATTTTCAATACGATGTAATAATCTTTCTTCAATAACCATGGACGGCTTGTGCGTATCCACTACTACTAAAAGAGTATCATCACTTACAAGATTTAAGGCTTCTTCAGGCGTAATAAATCGCTCCCACAGGCCTTCTTTCTTTTTAATCTCTTCTAGCATTCGCTGAACACCTGTATCGATATGATCAGGATCTAATACGATAAAACCGTCTTTCTGATTTACTTGGGCTACTTTTAATATCCCAATAGCAGCTCCTACAGCATCCATATCCGGATACTTATGACCCATGATAATCACTTTTCCACTCTCTGTAATGAGCTCTTTTAACGCGTGAGAAATAACTCTTGCACGCACGCGCGTCCGTTTTTCCATTGGGTTTGTCTTGCCCCCAAAGAATTTCACTTTTCCATTCGGCTGTTTAATCGCTACTTGATCTCCGCCTCGACCTAAGGCCAAATCCAAGCTAGATTGAGCTAAGGCACCCAGCTCAGGTAAATCAGCAGCACCAGCACCGATACCAATGCTCAATGTAAGCGGTATATTTTGTTTAGACGTCTCTTCTCGAACTTGGTCTAAGATAGAAAATTTGCTTCGCTCTAAATGAATTAAGATTTGTTCATTCATAATCGCAATAAATTTCTCGGAAGACGTACGTTTAATAAAAATACCGTATTCTTGAGCCCAACTATTTAACATAGAGGTTACTTGGCTATTCAAGTTACTTTTAACTTGATCATCCATTCCTTGCGTTAGTTCATCATAATTATCTAAAAAGATAATACCTAAACTTGTTCGTTCTTCTTCATACAATTTTTCGATTTCTATTTGCTCTGTAATATCAAAGAAGTACAGTAAGCGCTCGTCTCGTTTAATCACCACTTTAAATTTCCGATCATGCAACGTGACAACTTCTGTTTCCACTTCTTGTTTGATCAGTGGAATAATACTTTCGGCTACATCGTATAATGATCTTCCCACTAGTGTGTCTTCACCGAGACAAGATGCTAGAAAAGGATTGGTCCATTCAATTTGATATTCATCATTAAACAGCATAATCCCAATCGGCATTTCCATTAATGCCTCTTCGCCTACTTTTTTCAGCCGATGAGACAGCATTGAAATATAGGTTTCAAACTCATCGGACAGCATTCGCTCCATTCTCATGTATAGAAAAAGACAGGCTAATAGTAATATAAAGCCTATCATTCCTATGATCCAATTATGATAGGTCACGATACCTACTAAAATCAGAGCTATACTATACAATGAGTAAAATGGATAGCGAATAACGTTCTTTTTTGTAAAGACAGGCATCCATTTCAGCTCCTACTTTTTTAAGTTCCACAATATCTACTTTTTTGTGTCTAATTGTTTTCTTAAATTAAATCCTAAATCAATTATACCTAAGATGCGCACAATTTGAAGGATAATTGGAATAATTAATGCTAAAATTGTTACAACAACTGGAATTGCTTTCGCATACCCTTTTTGATGTGAAAAATAGAAAATAAAAGAAATCCCTTGTAACACTACTAGCATTTGCAGTCCCATCACGATATTGATAATGGCTACGTACATAAATGTACCTTGTTCAATATTAAAAGATGGGAAGGATAAGATTAATGCAATCAAATAATACCATAGAATACTTTTAGGAAGTTTGAATTCACGAAAAGGCGGGAATGCTTCCACCTCATAACCTGTTCTTTTAAGAATAGGCGTAGCAATAAGCTGAGAGAAAAAGGCCAGAATAACTCCACCTATAACAATTAATAGAGGCAATAGATTTTTAAACATATCAAATGCATCTCTCATTTGGTCAATTTGAGATTCCTTAACGTCTTGTCCTAAACTTTTCATCATTTCAATACTTTGATTAATTGATTGATCTAAAGCATTATTTATTTGCTCCATTAAATTAACATTAAAAATGACATTTGCTCCTACAAACAATAAAAGTAAACCTAAACTAAATGCAACCGTTCCGCCTAGTAAAATGGTATACCTTTTTTGTTTTTGTCGGTAAAGCATTCCTATTGCTAACCCACCAATACCAAATACAAATGTAAAAGGAAGAGTCAACACATTTCCAAATAACAAAGTCAATAACAACCCTACTACTAAAAATAATATTGCCTTTTTCCACCCATGACGAACGGTATACACAATAAATGGAACAGCAAGCGCTAGTTGAAAAATGGTTCCCACAACAGGTATGTATAGTGAAAAAAGCAACAGCGCCACAAAAAGCGCTAAAAGAGCTGCTCCTTCTGTAATATATCGAATTCCTTTCACAACTTCACCTCGTTGATATAGACTATTATTTATTTTATCGATTCAATTCATAAGAAGCAACTATTTGACAAAAGAGCACTTATGTAATGTAAAAAGAGGCAGTAAGGGAATCCTTACTGCCTCTTTTTATACCGTTCATTATTCACCAGAAACATATGGTAATAATGCCATTTGACGAGCGCGTTTGATAGCGATCGTTAATTTACGTTGGTATTTAGCGCTTGTTCCAGTTACACGACGAGGTAAAATTTTACCACGCTCTGAAACGAATTTTTTAAGCATATCTACATCTTTGTAATCGATGTGAGTGATGCCGTTTGCTGTGAAGAAACAAACTTTACGACGTCTGTTGCGTCCACCTTTACGTCCACCTGCCATTTTGATACGCCTCCTTCCGCTTAAAAGTTTCTATAAAATTTTATACTCCGGATAATCTACTGCGAATTAAAACGGTAAATCGTCATCTGAAATGTCAATTGTCTCGCCATTATTTGCAAATGGATCATCATCAACGCGAGTATAACCTTGATTACCTGAGTTACGGTTCTGATTATCTCCAAATGGAGAGCCTTGTCCAGATCCTCCAGTGTTAGCAAAGTTACTGCGTTGCGTATCCCCACCGCCACTTTTCGGCTCTAAAAATTGCACACTTTCCGCTACAACTTCCGTTACGTATACGCGACGACCGTCTTGTCCTTCGTAACTGCGAGATTGTAGTCGACCATCAACACCAGCTAAACTTCCTTTTTTAAGGAAATTGGCTGCATTTTCAGCCTGACGACGCCATACAACACAGTTGATGAAGTCAGCTTCACGTTCACCTTGCTGATTTGTAAATGTGCGGTTTACCGCTAAAGTGAATGTTGCAACCGCTGCTCCACTCGGGGTATAACGTAATTCAGGATCTTTGGTTAAGCGTCCTACGAGAATTACGCGATTCATCATCAGAACCACTCCTTAAGGAAATAAAACCCAATTTATTTAAACGTTTAATTATGCTTCTTGTTTAACAACGATATGACGGATAATGTCTTCGTTGATTTTCGCAAGACGATCAAATTCAGAAACTGCTTCTGAAGTAGCCGCCACGTCAAGAATCATGTAGTAACCGTCACGGAAATCATTGATTTCGTATGCTAAACGACGTTTACCCCATTCTTTAACATTTGCGATTTCAGCACCATTATCAGTTAATACGCCGTTAAAGCGCTCAACTAATGCTTTCTTTGCTTCGTCATCAATGCTTGGACGGATGATGTACATTACTTCATACTTTCTCATCACTGTCACCTCCTTTTGGTCTAACGGCCCGAAACGGGCAAGGAGCAATAAAATATTACTCACGAATTAAAATTATAGCACACTACCATAGGCAAAGCAATACGCATTGCGGGCTGTTTCGTAAATATATGCTAATATTTTCGCCAACAACAAAAGCCGAAAGAAGATATCTTCTTTCGGCTTTTAATCTTATACGTTAAAGCGGAAATGCATAACGTCTCCGTCTTTTACGATGTATTCTTTTCCTTCTAAACGTACTTTTCCAGCTTCACGAGCTGCTCCCATTGTTTTGGCAGCCAATAAATCCTCGTATGACACCGTTTCTGCACGAATAAATCCGCGTTCAAAATCTGTATGAATAATACCTGCACACTCAGGAGCTTTCATACCTTGTGTAAACGTCCACGCGCGTACTTCTTGCTCACCCGCTGTAAAGTACGTAGCTAATCCAAGCAAATCGTACGCTGCACGTACAAGCTGATCTAGACCTGACTGTTCAATGCCTAGTTCTTCAAGGAACATTGCTTTTTCTTCTCCTTCAAGTTCAGCAATTTCAGATTCAATGCGTGCGCAAACAACAATTACTTCTGCACCTTCACTTGCCGCATACTCGCGCACTTTTGCTACATATTCGTTAGCAGATGCATCGGCTACTTCATCTTCAGAAACGTTTGCTACATAAAGAATAGGTTTGATCGTTAGCAAATGAAATTGTTTTACTAATTTCATTTGTTCTTCTGTAAACGATACAGCACGAGCTGGCTGATCACTTTCAAATGCATTCTTTAGTTTCTCTAGAATTTCGTATTCGTACATTGCTTCTTTGTCTTTTTGTTTAGCCATTTTTTGAACACGGCCAATACGTTTCTCTACCGTTTCTAAATCTGCTAAAATCAACTCTAAATTAATGGTTTCAATATCTGAGATAGGATCTACTTTTCCTGAAACGTGCGTGATGTTTTCATCTTCAAAACAACGTACAACGTGACAAATCGCATCTACTTCTCGAATATGAGATAAGAATTTATTTCCCAATCCTTCACCTTTACTAGCACCTTTTACGATTCCAGCGATATCTGTGAATTCAAATGCTGTTGGAATTGTTTTTTTAGGTTTTACAAGCTCTGTAAGTTTTTGAAGACGATGATCAGGTACTTCTACAATACCTACGTTAGGATCAATCGTACAGAAAGGGTAGTTCGCAGATTCTGCGCCCGCTTGTGTAATTGCATTAAATAATGTTGATTTTCCAACGTTAGGAAGACCAACAATTCCAGCTGTTAAAGCCATATATTTATTCACTCCTCTTTATATATCCGAAACAAGTTAACCTGTCACAATTATAGTGAGTCAACTTTTGAAATACAAGTTTGATAAAGAACCTTTAACCGCATGGGGTTAAGGTGCTTCATTTTGTCCCACCTTACAGTATAAGGCATAAACATAGAAAATGCATGAGGTTATTCCTCATGCTTTACAAGAATTTTTTTCATTTTACGTGCAAAATCACGTCTTGGAATCATTACGCTATGGCCGCAGCCTTCACATTTGATACGGATATCCATTCCCATTCGAATGATTTTCCATTCATTTGTACCGCAAGGATGAGGTTTTTTCATTTCCACAACGTCATTTAAACCAAATTCTTTTTCCGTCATCAGCTCTCTCCTCCTTATGTCCCTTTCAACGTCGACGAATGCTGTGCTTCTTCTGTACGATTATACATAACCATACGAGGAAATGGAACTTCAATACCATGTTCATTTAGCCTTGTACGCACTTCTTTACGAATCATACGAGAAATATGGAAATGTCTCATTGGTTTTACTTCACTTGTAATCCTCATTGTGACTTCAGTTGCATGGATATTTTGAACCCCCAGCAATTCAGGCGTTTTAACCATATCTTCATAGCGACTTGGCAATTCTTCTAACAGGTCTAAAATCACTTGTTCTGCTTTTTGTATGTTTTCTTCATAAGAAATGCTTACATCAACGAAAGCTACGCTGTTATGTAACGAAAAATTAGTGACCTCCACAATACTGCCATTAGGCAAAATATTAATTTCGCCTGTCCAACTCTTAATCTTTGTAGTTCTCAAACCAATTTCCTCTACAGTTCCCTCAAATGTTCCTACTCGAACATAATCCCCAACGGAGAACTGATCTTCAAAGATAATAAAAAACCCCGTGATGATGTCTTTCACTAAGTTTTGAGCACCAAACCCTACCGCGAGCCCTACGATTCCAGCCCCCGCTAGCAATCCACGGACATCTACCGATAACGTTTCTAAAATCATAACTCCCGCAACGAAATAAATGGCATAAGAAAAAATATTTTGAAGCAAACGGACCATCGTAGCTTCTCGTCGCTCAGAAATACGCAGAGGGCTATTTGTGCGAACCTCTACGAATTTATTTAACGCTTTCTTTCCAATTCGAATTAAAAACATGGAAATGAGTAGAATCAATAGAATTTTTATAAATCCCTCTCCAATATGTGCCCACGTTTCTTCTTGAAAAAATGGCTCAAACACGTTCTTAAAAACTGACTTCAACGAATTCATACTACATGTAGCTCCTAACGTAACATAATCTGCATACGAGAAAGTTTTAACCTATTGTAGCAAGTTTCTACGAACTTTTGTAGCGATTTCGAAATGGATACAACAAAACGGCTGTTACTAGAAATAAATTGACGATTCCATACATTGGATACAAAATAGCAATTAAAGTAGAAAACCCTACCTTTGTAAAGGGAATCATTAAAAGTAGCCAGCAGGCTGCCAGTTTCCAAAGAGATTGCACCTTTTCAGTATGAAAACGAGCGGTCAATCCTAAAATTCCCGAAACGGCTGTCGTATAAATTGCGATAAGCAAAACAATGCTCATTAAAAACGTCATCATATAAGGAAAATCTTTAAGAATAGCGAATAATGGAATTTCATAAGAGGAAAGAAGCCCTGAAACTTGAATAAGTGATTCATTATAAATAAAAGAGAGGCCTCCTAATAAAAAACCACTGCCAACACTTGCAATATAAATCTCTTTTTTGCTTTTAATTTCCTTTCCAATTGTAGATAATACCGCGACAAGAGGAAGAATATTTAAAGCCGTAAAGGTAAAAGCAGCAGGCCAATTATGCTGAAGATGCCAATTAATTACTCCAGGATGACGTAAAACAAATGTAAGAAGTACACCAGCTAGTCCAATCATTAAGATTGGCATAACGAAAGAATTGATAGAAAGCAGTCCACTTAATCCTCTTGAAAAAACAAAGACGATAAACACACTAAGACCACCAATTCCCCACCAGTAAGGAACATGCCACATTTCCAATGTCGCCCCGCCGCCCGCGATCATAATCACCGTCGTCGTAAACAAATAAAAAACGATTAAAACGTCGTAGGCTGCAGCCCATCTCTTTCCTATTAATTCAATTAGTACTGGGTAAAATTGATTGGTTCGATAGCGATAGCTGATTTGCATAATCACATTGCAAGAAATCGCAAAAATAATAGAAAATAGAAAAATAGCAAGTCCGCTTTCTTCACCAAAGAACTGCCATAGTTCTCTTCCAGAAGCATATCCAGCACCTATCATCGTTCCCATAATTAAGAATATCCATTTACACCCGGCTCTCCACATCGATTTTCCCCCAATCCACGAAATATATGTATAGAATCTTCAAAATCTTCGTATACTGTTACTATTATGTATAAGGAGTGGACCCTATGAATTTAAAATCTCCCTTCTTTGAGAAGACACAACATTCAACCCGCGTATTTCATGATGAGGAATCTGCTACAAAGAAGCTGAGTACACAGTTACTATCTTTACTTCCAGCACAGAAAGACAGACCAATTGTTTTTGTATGTATTGGAACGGACCGTTCAACTGGGGACTCATTGGGTCCATTAGTCGGAACAAAACTGAATGAAAAAAAGGTTTCATCTTTTCATATTTTTGGAACGTTAGAAGAGCCTGTTCATGCGGTTAATTTGAAAGAAACGTTAAAACATATTCAAAAGCTTTTTCCAAATCCTTTTATTATTGGAATTGATGCTTGCTTAGGCCGTATGAAAAGTGTAGGCTCTGCATCACTTGGCGTTGGGCCCGTCAAGCCTGGAGCAGGTGTTAATAAAGAATTGCCGCCAGTCGGAGATATTCATATAACAGGGGTTGTCAACGTGAGCGGATTTATGGAATTTTTCGTCTTGCAAAATACGAGGCTTCACCTCGTTATGTGCATTGCCGATTTAATTGCGAAAAGTATTGAGACTGCGCACAATGAACGAGAGAAAGAGTTTAATAATTCTTCGGTTTACCAAACGGTAAGACAATATAAACAATAAAAAAGGTTGTCCTAAAACTAGGACAACCTTTTTTATACAGAAGATTTATTAGTCTGAGAAAGATCGTTAAATAATTCAAGAAGACGGTTTAAATCTTCTTTAGAGAAAAATTCGATTTCAATTTTTCCTTTTTTCTTACTTTGTGTAATGTGAACGGAGGTACCAAAACGTTCACGAAGCTGTGTTTCACTTTGTTTTATAAATAAATCTTTATCTTTTTTAGTTTTTGATGTTTCACGTGGAACGGCTTTATTTAAGTGGGCAATATAAGCCTCTAACTGTCTGACATTTAATTGTTCCTTGCGTATTTTTTCAACGACTTTAGGTAGAAGCGCTTTATTTTTCAAACCGACTAGCGTACGCCCATGGCCCATAGACAATTCATTAGTAGAAATGAGGGTTTGAATTTCCTCAGGCAGTTGCAAGAGGCGAACATAGTTAGCAATATGAGGTCGGCTTTTTCCCAGTCGTGTAGCAAGTTGCTCCTGTGTCATATCGAGCTTATCCATAAGCAATTGATAAGCAGTTGCTTCTTCAATTGGCGTCAAATCTTCACGCTGTAAATTCTCTAACAAAGCTAGTTCCATCATTTGCTTTTCTGAAAAGTCTTTTATAATGACAGGAACAGTAGCAAGGTCGGCTTCTTTAGCAGCTCTAAATCGTCTTTCACCCGCTAAGATTTCATAGCCTTTAATGCTTTTGCGAGCTACAATAGGCTGTAAGATGCCATGATGTAAAATGGACTGCTTTAACTCATTAATTGCTTCTTTATTAAACGTTTTACGTGGTTGATAGGGGTTGGGTCTGAGTTCGTGAATAGCAACTTCCTGAATTGAATCATCAGCCTGTGCATCTAAGCCTGAAAATAAGGCATTAATTCCTTTCCCTAATCCTTTCGCCATTATAAATCACTTCCTTTGCAAGTTCCGTATAAACTGCGGCCCCTCTAGATCTTGCATCATATAAGATAATTGGTTCACCATGACTAGGTGCTTCGCTCAAACGAACATTTCGAGGAATAATCGTTTGATAAACGCGATCCTGAAAGTACTTCTTCACTTCTGCTGTTACCTGCAGTCCTAAATTTGTGCGTGCGTCAAGCATAGTCAGCAATACACCTTCGATACGCAGTTGATTATTCAAATGTTTTTGGACTAATCTAACGGTATTTAGCAATTGACTTAATCCTTCAAGCGCATAATATTCACACTGTACAGGTATTAAAACAGAATCAGCCGCCGTTAACGCATTTAATGTCAGTAAACCAAGAGAAGGGGGACAATCAATAATAACATAATCAAAGTGATCTTTCACCGTTTCTAAAGCTCTCTTAAGTCGAACTTCACGTGAAATAGTCGACACTAATTCAATTTCTGCACCAGCTAATTGAATGGTCGCGGGAATGATTGATAAATTTTCGACGGCTGTTGAACGAACAACGTTCTTAGCTTCCATATCTTCCACGATTACATTATAAATACATTCATCTACATCTGCTTTATCTATGCCAACTCCACTCGTAGCGTTACCCTGGGGGTCTCCGTCTACAAGTAGAACCTTTTTTCCTTGTTCAGCTAAACAAGCTCCTAAATTAACAGCGGTTGTTGTTTTTCCAACTCCGCCTTTTTGATTCGCAACTGCCACAATTTTCCCCATGTTGTCACCTACTTTCATTTCCATCCCATTTGTCCAGACAGTTTAATTGTTCATTGAATTTTCTGACGAAAAACTTTGATAAAAAAGCCTCATCAAAAAAAGATGAGGGCTATTTCTTTATTTTTTCGGAATCTTAATAGTAAACTGAAAATATTCATCAAACTCTTCTTCTTCCGTGTTTAATGAAATACCGCTGTCACTAACCATTGTCAAGGATTGACGAATTGTATTCATTGCGATACGCGTATCTTTACTAAACGCTTTTCTTTTTGCTTTTGGCTTTTTAACCTGCGTTTCTAACAATTTAACTACTCGATCTTCCGTTTGTTTTACATTTAATTGTTTTTCAATAATCTCAGCTAATACTTGAAGTTGTTTTTCTTGATTTTTGAGGGGAATGAGCGCTCTTGCATGTCGCTCTGTAATCAATTTTTGTTTGATTGCTTCTTGTATTTCAACAGGAAGCTTTAACAAACGAAGCTTGTTTGCAATTGTGGATTGGCCTTTTCCTAAACGTTGAGCTAATGCCTCTTGGGTAAGATTATGTAACTCAATTAACTTTGCGTAGGCTAGTGCTTCTTCGACAGCCGTTAGCTCTTCACGTTGTAAGTTTTCTATTAAAGCCACAGAGGCCGTTTCTGTATCGTTAAAATGTTTCACAATTGCAGGAACCGTATCCCATCCTAAGCTTTGTACAGCTCTCCACCGGCGTTCTCCAGCAATTAATTCGTATTCTTCGCCCTCAGTCGGTCGAACCACAATAGGTTGAATAATACCGTGTGTATGAATAGTAAGAGCTAGCTCTTCAATTTTTGCTTCATTAAACACAGTACGCGGCTGATAACGATTCGGAATAATACTTGAAACCCTAATTTGTTTTACTTCATCTCTTAAAACTTTTTCGACATTTTCATCTTGGACAGTTTCAATCTCTACATGAATATCCTCATCTTTTTCTTTTAAATTAAAGAAACGTGAAAAAGCAGATTTCATAGTCCCACACCACCTTCAGGAAAATCCCGCCTTAAACTAATTCGATGTTTTTTAATCATATCCTGCTTTCTAAACAGAAAATATAGAGAAGAAAATGTTTCATATGAAACATTCTCTTCTCTATCTATTTAATGCCTACTCTAGTGGAAGCTTAACTGGGGTACCAGGTTTTCTAGGATATTTTTTAGGCGTTTTCTTTATTTTGTCTATTAAAATAATGTAACGTTCACTTTGCTCCAAAGGCAATTGGAAATGTTCAATCGAATTCACTTTTCCACCTAATACTTGGAAAGATTTTTCTCCATTTTTTAATTCTTCAGGGGCAGAAGCACCTTTCATTGCTAAAAAGCGGCCTTGTTCTTTAACAAGCGGCAAGCAAAATTCATTAAGAACCGAAATACGTGCCACGGCTCTTGCCGTTACAAGATCGAATGACTCGCGAATACTTTCTTTTTTACCAAATGTTTCAGCTCGATCATGACATAGTGTGACATTGTCTAGTTCAAGCTCATTTACAAGATGCGTTAAAAACGTAATACGCTTTTGTAACGAATCAACGATTGTTACATGCAAATGCGGGAAGCAAATTTTGATCGGAATACTTGGAAATCCTGCTCCTGCACCTACATCACACATGGATTCAATTTCTGTAAAGTCTTGAAAAAAAGCAGCTGAAATAGAATCGTAAAAATGCTTTTCATACACTTCACCGTGATCAGTAATAGCAGTTAAATTCATTTTTTCGTTCCATTCCACTAAAACTTGATAATACTTTTCAAATTGATTCAGCTGTTTAGAAGAAAGAGAAATTCCCTTTTCTTCTAATAGCTGTTGAAACTGTTGAATATTCATTGAGTTTCCCTTTCTTCGCGCCTAAGAGTTTTAATCATTTGATACTTTAGCGATGCGCCCTTGTTCAATATAAACAAGCAAGATTGAAATATCAGCTGGGTTGACTCCAGAAATACGTGAAGCTTGCGCTACCGTTAGTGGACGCACTTGGTTTAATTTTTGACGTGCTTCTGTAGCTAAACCGTTAATTGCATCATAATCGATATAATCAGGAATCTTTTTGTTTTCTAACTTCTTCAAGCGTTCAACTTGCTGAAGTGATTTCTGAATATACCCTTCGTATTTCACCTGAATTTCTACTTGTTCAGCTACTTCAGGATCTACCGTCTCGTCAGCTGGTGCTAATTGATGAATATGAGTATATGTCATTTCAGGGCGGCGAAGTAAATCTGTCGCACGAATGCCATCTTTTAATTCACTTCCGCCAGCTTCTTTAATCAGTTGTTGAACAGCTTCATTCGGTTTAATAATAAAGGAGAAAAGACGTTTTTTCTCTTGCTCGATTTCCGCTTTCTTTTGTTCAAATTTAGCATAGCGCTCATCGCTGATTAATCCTAGTTCACGACCAATTTCAGTAAGGCGTAAATCAGCGTTATCGTGACGAAGTAATAAACGATATTCTGCACGAGACGTTAGTAGACGATACGGTTCATTTGTTCCTTTTGTTACTAAATCATCCACCAATACACCGATATAAGCATCAGAACGTCCTAAGATGACTTCTTCTTGTTCCAGCGCTCTTCTTCCCGCGTTAATTCCAGCAAGAAGACCTTGGCCTGCAGCTTCTTCATAACCAGATGTTCCGTTAATTTGTCCAGCCGTATAAAGATTTTTAATTTTTTTCGTTTCAAGCGTTGGCCATAACTGAGTCGGAACAATTGCATCATATTCAATAGCATAGCCCGCACGCATCATTTGGACTTTTTCAAGACCAGGAATTGTCGCAAGCATTTGACGCTGTACATGCTCAGGAAGACTCGTTGATAGTCCTTGAACATATACTTCTTGCGTATTTCGTCCTTCTGGCTCTAAGAAAATTTGGTGACGCGGTTTATCATTAAATCGCACAACCTTATCTTCAATAGATGGACAGTAGCGTGGTCCAGTACCTTTGATCATCCCAGAATACATAGGAGATAAGTGGAGGTTGTCATCAATAATTTGATGAGTTTGTTCACTTGTATATGTTAACCAGCAAGGCAGTTGATCTGTAATGTACTGTGTTGTTTCGTATGAGAAAGCACGGGGCACATCATCCCCAGGCTGAATCTCCGTTTTGCTGTAATCAATAGTTGAGCTATTAACACGAGGTGGAGTTCCTGTTTTAAAACGGACCATATCCAGTCCTAACTCCTCTAAGTGTTCAGAAAGCTTAATAGCTGGTTGTTGATTATTAGGACCGCTTGAATATTTTAGTTCACCTAAAATAATTTCCCCGCGTAAGAATGTCCCTGTCGTAATAACAACTGTTTTAGCTTTATACACAGCTCCCGTTTGAGTGACAACGCCCGTACATACACCGTCTTCTACGATTAACTGTTCTACCATGCCTTGCATAAGCGTTAGATTTTCTTCATTTTCTAATGTTTTTTTCATTTCATGCTGATAAGCAAATTTATCTGCTTGAGCTCTAAGTGCTCGAACGGCTGGACCTTTTCCTGTGTTTAACATTCTCATTTGAATATGAGTTTTATCGATATTTCTACCCATTTCTCCGCCAAGAGCATCAATTTCACGTACTACAATACCTTTTGCAGGACCGCCTACAGAAGGGTTGCAGGGCATAAACGCCACCATGTCTAAGTTAATGGTCAAGGTTAACGTTTTAGCACCCATACGCGCAGAAGCAAGTGCCGCTTCACAACCTGCATGACCTGCTCCAATGACAATAACATCATATTGTCCACCTTCATATTGCATAATAGTAGCCTCCTTTAATAATCTATTTTCCTAAACAGAATTGAGAGAACAACTGATCAATTAAGCTTTCGTGAACAGCATCACCAATAATTTCACCTAATAGTTCCCACGTTCTTGTTAAATCAATTTGGACGATATCGATTGGAACACCACTTTCAATGCCTGTGATGGCCTCATCGATAGCTCCTCTTGCTTGCGTTAAAAGCGCAATATGTCTCGTATTAGATAAATATGTTAAATCTTGAGATTCAATTGTCCCTCCAAAGAAAAGAGCTGCGATTGCTTCTTCAAGCTGATCTACTCCTTGTTCTTGAAGAAGCGAAGTCGTCACTATTGGATGATCACCAGCAAATTGCTGCACTTCCTCTAGATTAATTTTTTGCTCAAGATCTGTTTTATTCACAATCACGATAACGTCCATGCCTTTTACAGCTTCAAATAGCTTTTTATCTTCGTCCGTTAGTTCTTCATTAAAATTCAACACAAGCAAAATTAAATCTGCTTCTTTCAAATACTGACGAGAGCGTTCCACACCAATTCGTTCTACAATATCTTCTGTTTCACGAATTCCAGCTGTATCAACTAATCGCAGAGGAACTCCTCGCACATTGACGTACTCTTCGATTACATCTCGCGTCGTTCCGGGAATGTCTGTGACAATGGCCTTTGCATCTTGCACTAAACTATTTAGAAGAGAAGATTTCCCTACATTAGGACGTCCAATAATAACCGTAGCCAATCCTTCTCTTAAAATTTTCCCTTGATGAGAGGTTTGAAGAAGCTTATCAATTTCTTGGCGTACATTTGAAGCTTTTTCAATCAATACTTGGTGAGTCATTTCCTCTACATCGTCATATTCTGGGTAGTCAATGTTTACTTCTACGTGGGCAAGTGTTTCCAGAATTTCTTGTCGTAAATGACGTACTAGTTTGGACAAACGCCCTTCCATTTGGCCAATCGCCATATTCATCGCTTTATCTGTTTTGGCACGAATTAAATCCATGACAGCTTCTGCTTGTGATAAGTCTACTCGACCATTTAAAAATGCTCGTTTTGTAAACTCACCCGGCTCAGCTAAACGGGCACCATTTGCAATAACTAACTGCAGCACACGATTAACGGATACGATTCCTCCGTGACAGTTAATTTCAATAATGTCTTCTCTAGTAAATGTCTTGGGACCTTTCATAATGGAAAGCATCACTTCTTCGACGACTTGCTCTGTCTTGGGATCTACGATATGACCGTAGTGAATAGTATGAGAAGCTACGTCTGTTAATCGTTTGTTCGAAACGCTTTTAAAGATACGATCTGCAATCGTAATGGCTTCTTCACCACTCAGGCGGACGATGGCAATAGCTCCCTCTCCCATTGGTGTAGAAATGGCCGCAATTGTATCAAAATCTAACACCAACTTCACCTCATTTCATTTTATAAACCTTTTATTTTAAACGATGTTATATACTATCATCGTTAACAATTTTCCACGAACAAAAACATCTATTTTAAAGCCCGTAATTTGTATGAACCAAATAAATAGAATACCACAATTCACCGATTTGGAACATCTCTAACGTTCTTCTGTTATACACAGTAAGGAAAACAGGCAGTATGTACTATTTTAACTTATCCACATGTGAATAACAACGTATGTAACTTGATTTTTTGAACGCTAGCTTGATAAAAGTAAACATAAAAAAGCACTAGCGCATTTTGCTAGTGCTTTTTTCCGACGGGCTGAACCAAAATACTTCTTTTCGGTTCTTTTCCGACAGAGTGTGTCTCAACTAAAGAATTTTTAGCTAACACTTGGTGAATCATTTTTCTTTCATGCGAAGGCATTGGTTCTAGTTGAACAGATCGATTCGTTTTAATCGCCTGATTCGCTATTTTTAATGCCAGTTTTTCGACCATTTCTTTTCGTTTTTCTCGGTAGCCTTCTGGGTTTAATACAACATTTAAAAATTGCTGACTGTATCGATTAGCTACCAGTTGTGTGAGAAGCTGGAGCGCATTAAGGGTTTGTCCATGTTTTCCAATCAACATTCCCGCAGAATCGCTACTAATCTCAATTATGCAGTTTCTCGAGGTTTTTTTGACGTTCGTATGAATCGAAATCCCCATTTCACGGCTAACATTTGTAATAAAATGAACCGCTTCCTCTACAGGGTCAACTATTTTTGTAACTTTTACAACTGCAGGTTTTCCCTTAAAGATTCCTAAAAATCCTTTTTTGCCTGGTTCAATTATTTCTACATTTGTTTGATTTTGCTCTACTTCTAAAGCATCTAATGCTTCTTGAACAGCAGCTTCAATCGTCTGGGCCGTAATTGTGATTTCGTTCATTTTTTAACCCCTTCAATATTCGCTTGTTTTAAGTCTGGCCCTTTAATGAAGTAGGTTTGAATAATCATAAATAGATTTCCCACTACCCAATAAAGAGATAAGGCGGCTGGAAAATTGATTGCAAAAACTACAATCATGATCGGCATAACCCAAAGCATCATAGCCATTTGAGGATTTTGACTTGCATTCCCGGCCATCATCATCTTTTGCTGAATAAACGTTGTGATTCCTGCGACAATTGGTAAGATAAATAGCGGGTCACGCGCACCTAAATCAAACCATAAAAAGCTGTTGTTTGCGATTTCCGACGTTCGTGTAATCGCGTGGAAAATCCCAATAAGAATGGGCATTTGAATTAGAATTGGAAAGCACCCAGCTAAAGGATTTACTCCGTAAGTTTGAAATAATGCCATCGTTTCTTTCTGCAATTGCTGCTGCGTCTGGGCATCTTTTGAACTGTACTTCTCCTTTAACTTCTGCATTTCGGGCTGAAGCGTCTGCATTGCTTTCGTGTTTCTCATCTGTTTAATCATAAGCGGTAGAATAAGTAAGCGAATCAGGATTGTGACAACGATAATCGCAACTCCATAGCTTTTAAATACCTCCGCCAGATACGTAATGACTAATGACAGCGGATACACAACATACTCATTCCAAAAACCTTTACTATCATCTGTAATAGGTTGGTTAATTTCCGTACAACCCGCTAAAACAGTTAATAGAAAGATAAGCGTTATTCCTAAAAACAACTTCTTCTTCACCTGTTTTTCCTCCTTCTACATGTTCACCTTTCAATTCTGAAAGTGCGTCAAAATCCATTATATAAGGATGCGGTAGAAAAACAACAGCTATTAAAGGGTTTTCTTCTATTGTTTATTAATCGTTTTGTCTATGTGTAAGTAATTTGCCACGCTTAAAGACATGCTGCAAGCTGCTTTTAATTTCTTCATAGCTCATTGTTGCAGCAGGCTGCCTTGCAATTACAATATAATCTTTGTCTTGCTTTAAATACGGTGTGAATTCAAACATAATTTGTTTAGCAAGGCGCTTAACTCGATTACGAGTCACGGCATTTCCAATCTTTTTGCCCACAGAGAATCCTACGCGGAAATGTTCTTGATCCGGTTTGTCTAGAACATACAAGACAAATTGGCGATTCGCTACGGACTTGCCCTTTTTAAAAACTGTTTGAAATTCATCATTCTTTTTTATACGATATCTTTTTTTCATTTTTAACAACTCCTGCCCTTTTTCAGGTCATGCTCTTATGTAGTCCCTACAGGAACAGAGGTGATTTTAGTCTTATAAAGCGAAAAAAGACCACTGGCGTCAGTGGTCTATTATGCTGATAATACTTTTCTTCCTTTACGACGACGACGAGCTAAAACTTTACGTCCATTCGCTGAGCTCATACGAGCGCGGAAACCGTGTACTTTACTGTGCTTACGTTTGTTTGGTTGGTAAGTTCTTTTCATCTATAAACACCTCCTCGAGGAATAACTGAAAAAGACAGTCCTTGCAATTATAATGAAAAGACTAAGAAGATGTCAATGTTATTTAAAAAATAAAATTTTCAATCTCTTGGTTTCATTATCTGTTTTACTCAATCTTCTTCATTCTAATATCTTTATAACCCAATTGTCTATACCTAATCAATAAAATTCATTGATTTATTAAAGAAAAAATTTTTCCTTTTCATCACTTTTTCTTTCTCTAGCAGCTGCGATCGCATCGTTACTGAACAAAACTACAACAATAAATGTTATAAAAAGCCTCTTTTTTATTCAAATTCTGCTCTTAAACCTTTGTGGATAAGTTTTTTCGACATTTTTCTACTTTTCCATTCCTTATCGACAACTCATGCACACTATCTTGTGTTGTGGAAAACTTTTCTCCACAAGGTGTAGTGATTGTGGATAAGTTTCGAAAATTCATTGCATCATGCCGAATTCTTTGATATTATATTTTTGTTTTCACTCTTAATTACTTTTCCACAGTTGGTTCTTATCCACAAACTGTGGACAACTTGTGGACATCATTTCCACTATCACTGTATAAAGTTATCCACACCATGTGGAATCTGTCGAATAGTCGGCTTTCTTCTATAATATATATTTACCCACATAATAGCAATTGTATAAATATAAATTTTTTATGCATAAGGTTTTGTACAGGTTGTACAAGAGTTGTACAAAGCGCATAAAAGCTAGAAAAAGGAGGGATTGCTCGTTGGAAAACATTCATGATTTATGGAATAGAGCTTTAGATCAAATTGAAAAAAAATTAAGCAAACCTAGTTTTGAAACCTGGCTCAAATCGACAAAAGCTCATGCTTTACAAGGAGACACGCTCATTATTACTGCGCCTAATGATTTTGCACGGGACTGGTTAGAATCTAGGTATTCTAATTTAATTGCTGAAACACTTTACGATCTTACGGGGGAAGAGTTAGATGTGAAATTTATTATTCCTCCTAACCAGGCCGAGGAAGAATTTGATATTCAAACTCCTAAAAAGAAAGTCAATAAAGACGAAGGATCAGAATTTCCTCAAAGCATGCTAAATTCGAAGTATACCTTTGATACATTTGTTATCGGATCTGGAAATCGATTTGCGCATGCAGCTTCTTTAGCAGTAGCAGAAGCGCCGGCTAAAGCCTATAATCCGCTTTTTATTTACGGGGGAGTAGGATTAGGCAAAACACACTTAATGCACGCCATAGGCCACTATGTGTTAGATCATAATCCTGCCGCTAAAGTCGTGTACTTATCATCTGAAAAATTCACAAATGAGTTTATTAACTCTATTCGTGATAATAAAGCAGTAGAATTCCGTAACAAATACCGTAATGTAGATGTTTTACTAATTGATGATATTCAATTCTTAGCAGGTAAAGAGCAAACACAAGAAGAATTTTTCCATACGTTTAATACGCTTCACGAAGAAAGCAAGCAGATTGTCATCTCAAGTGACCGACCGCCGAAAGAAATTCCTACACTTGAAGACCGACTTCGCTCTCGCTTTGAATGGGGCCTTATTACAGACATCACACCACCAGATTTGGAAACACGAATTGCTATTTTACGAAAAAAAGCCAAAGCGGACGGCTTAGTTATTCCAAATGAAGTTATGCTTTATATCGCCAATCAGATTGATTCAAATATTAGAGAATTAGAAGGAGCACTTATTCGTGTAGTAGCTTATTCTTCACTAATTAATAAAGATATAAACGCTGATTTAGCAGCAGAAGCATTAAAAGATATCATTCCTAGTTCAAAACCTAGGGTTATTACGATTCAAGACATCCAACAGATTGTTGGACAAGAATTTAATATAAAATTAGATGATTTCAAAGCGAAGAAACGTACAAAGTCAGTAGCGTTTCCTAGACAAATTGCCATGTACCTCTCTCGCGAATTAACGGATTTTTCGCTGCCTAAAATTGGAGAAGAGTTTGGCGGGCGAGACCATACTACTGTCATCCATGCTCATGAAAAAATCTCAAAACTTGTTCAAACAGATACTGACCTACAAAAACAAATTAAAGAAATAAGTGAATCACTAAAAATATAGGCTTTTTTTACTTGTATTTTGTGTATAAGTGAGTTAGGATTGTACACAGTCTGTCCACATGTGGATAGGCTGTGTTCTCACGTTTTTGGGGGTTATCCACATTTCCACAGCCCCTATTACTACTACTATCTTAAAATATAATAAATAATAAGCTTTTAAACCTACTTTTAAGGAGGATTAATTATTATGAAATTCATCATACAGAAAGACTATCTAGTTCAAAGCGTTCAAGATGTTATGAAAGCTGTATCTTCTAGAACAACAATTCCAATTTTAACGGGGATTAAAATTGTAGCGACTGAAGAAGGTGTTACCTTAACCGGAAGTGATTCGGATATTTCAATTGAATCGTTTATTCCAAACGAAGAAGAAGGAAAAGAGATTGTTGATATCCACAAACCTGGAAGCGTTGTTCTCCCAGCTCGTTTCTTTAGTGAAATCGTCAAAAAGCTTCCTAAAGACATTGTAGAATTAGACGTCCAAAGTCACTTTTTAACAATCATTCGTTCAGGAAAAGCTGAATTTAACTTAAATGGTTTAGATGCAGAAGAGTATCCTCATTTGCCACAGATCGAAGAAAACAACATGTTTAGATTACCGACGGACTTATTAAAAAACATGATTCGACAAACTGTCTTTGCAGTGTCCACCTCAGAAACACGACCTATCTTGACAGGTGTAAACTGGAAAGTCGATGGCAAAGAATTAACGTGTATTGCCACTGACAGTCACCGTCTAGCTTTGCGAAAAGCGACCATTGAAACTGGAAATGAAGCAACGTATAATGTGGTTATTCCAGGTAAAAGTTTAAGTGAATTCAGTAAGATCCTTGATGATTCTCATGAATTAGTAGACATTGTTATCACGGAAAATCAAGTATTATTCAAAACAAAACACTTACTGTTCTTCTCAAGATTATTGGACGGAAATTATCCTGATACTTCAAGGTTGATCCCAGCCGATAGTAAAACGGATGTTATATTGAACGTAAAAGAATTCTTACAATCGATTGACCGCGCTTCTTTATTAGCTCGTGAAGGAAGAAACAACGTAGTAAAACTATCTACGCTGGATGAAGGGATTGTTGAAATTTCTTCTAACTCTCCTGAAATCGGAAAAGTAATTGAAGAGGTACAAAGTCAGTCTATCTCAGGAGAAGAATTAAAAATTTCTTTTAGCGCAAAATATATGTTAGACGCATTAAAAGCGCTCGAAGGAACAGATATCAAAATTAACTTCACTGGTGCGATGCGTCCATTTGTCATTCGAACATTAGAGGATGATTCAATGCTGCAGCTGATTTTACCAGTGCGAACATATTAAATCTCAGAAAGCTACTAGCATGCCGTACTAGTAGCTTTCTTTTCTCAAGGAGAATTATTTAGTAAAATAGAGATACATCATTAGAAAGTGAGAGAGTCGCATGAAAACAGAAGTTAAAATTTCAACTGAATACATTACGCTTGGCCAGTTTTTAAAACTAGCAGACGTCATTCAAACAGGTGGAATGGTAAAATGGTTTTTAAGTGAGCACGAAGTATATGTGAACGGGGAGCTAGAAGAGCGCCGCGGACGTAAATTATATGCAAATGACGAAGTGGATATACCGGCTGCAGGATCATTTGTTGTTATTACTTAAAGTTGGTGAAACGTTTGTATATTAAAGAAATTACTTTAACAAATTACCGAAACTATACGAAGACAACGATTCCTTTTGAAAATAAAGTAAACGTCATTTTGGGTGAAAACGCACAGGGTAAAACAAACGTGATGGAATCGATCTTCGTATTATCTATGGCTAAATCTCATCGTACATCCAACGATAAAGAATTAATTAAATGGGACTGTGAGTATGCAAAGCTATCGGGCATTGTAGAAAAGCATAGAGGGCCTGTTACGCTGGATTTAGTCATCTCAACAAAAGGGAAAAAAGCAAAATATAATCACATTGAGCAGAAAAAACTCAGTCAATATATAGGATCAATTAACACTGTCATGTTTGCTCCGGAGGATTTGAACCTAGTTAAAGGGAGTCCGCAAGTAAGGCGCAAATTTATCGATATGGAAATTGGTCAAGTTTCGCCTGTGTACATGCATGATTTAAGCAGGTATCAAAAGATTTTGCAGCAAAGAAATCAATATTTGAAGCAGCTGCAGACAAAAAAACAAACGGATCTTTCACTTTTAGACGTACTTACGTTACAGTTAAGTGAAATGGCGGCGAAAATCTTAAAAAAACGTTTTGAGTTTTTACAGTTACTCCAACAGTGGGCAGAGCCTATTCATAAAGGGATCAGTCGAGGCTTAGAAACATTAAAAATTGAGTATAAGAATTCAATTGATGTATCAGAAGATGCAGATTTGTCGAAAATGTTAGAAGCATATCATCAAAAGTTTGATAAAATAAAAAGTAGAGAAATTGATAGAGGTGTCACCTTAGCAGGACCACACCGTGATGATCTTCTTTTCTACGTTAATGAAAAAGACGTTCAAACATTTGGTTCACAAGGGCAACAGCGGACGACTGCTTTATCGTTAAAGCTTGCTGAAATTGAGTTAATTCATCAAGAAGTAGGTGAATATCCAATCTTGCTTTTAGACGACGTATTGTCTGAATTAGATGATTTTCGTCAATCACACTTGCTAAATACCATTCAAGGAAAAGTTCAAACGTTTGTAACGACAACGAGCATTGAAGGAATTCATCACGAGACCTTAGAAAAAGCCGCTACATATCACGTAGAAGCTGGCCAAATTCAAAAGGTCAAATAGCAATTGATCTGTCTAAAAACTTTTCGCAAGGCAATCTAACTGAAATATGATATCATTATAGTTTTAAGTCTATATAGTTCAACTCGTACCCTCGATTATGAAAATTTTGTGCATAAGTAAACAAATTGCAAATACATTAAAGGCTCCGTATTATTTCCACATAATATTCGAAAAACATAATACAAAATGATAAATACAGCAGTTTGCTGTTAAAAAAAAGTGTAGGTGATACATTTGACGATGGAACAAAAAGAAGTACAAGCATATGAAGCTGATCAGATACAAGTATTAGAAGGATTAGAAGCTGTTCGTAAACGTCCGGGGATGTATATTGGATCGACGAGCGCAAAGGGTTTACATCATCTTGTATGGGAAATTGTAGATAATAGTATTGATGAAGCGCTGGCCGGCTATTGCGATGAAATTAATGTTATTATCGAAAAGGATAATAGTATTACAGTCAAAGATAACGGTCGTGGAATTCCAGTTGGTATTCAAGAAAAAATGGGCAGACCTGCCGTTGAAGTTATCTTAACGGTTCTTCATGCCGGAGGTAAATTTGGCGGCGGCGGCTATAAAGTATCTGGTGGATTACACGGTGTAGGTGCCTCAGTTGTTAACGCACTTTCTACTTCTTTGGAAGTACACGTACATCGTGACGGTAAAGTTCATTATCAAAAATATGAACGAGGTGTACCGGCTGCTGACTTAAAAGTAGTTGGAGAAACAGATAAAACAGGTACTGTTATTCAATTCCGTCCAGACGGTGAAATTTTCACAGAAACGCTTGAATACGATTTTGATACGTTAGCTAATCGTCTGCGTGAGTTAGCTTTCTTAAATCGCGGCATTAAAATTACGATTGAAGACAAACGTGAAGAAGATAAAAGACGTGAATATCACTATGAAGGCGGAATTAAGTCTTACGTTGAGCACTTAAACCGTGCAAAAGAAGTGATTCACGAAGAGCCGATCTATATTGAAGGTAATCGAGACAACATTTCTGTAGAGATTGCTATTCAATATAACGATAGCTATACAAGTAATTTATATTCTTTTGCAAACAATATTCACACATATGAAGGTGGAACACACGAAGCAGGATTTAAAACAGCGTTAACGCGTGTAATTAACGACTATGCACGTAAAAACAGCGTATTTAAAGACAGTGACGCCAATCTAACGGGTGAAGATGTTCGTGAAGGAATTACAGCTATCATCTCTATTAAGCACCCAGATCCGCAGTTCGAAGGACAAACAAAAACAAAGCTGGGAAATAGTGAAGCAAGAACAATTACTGACTCTGTGTTTGCAGAACACTTAGAAACGTACTTGTTAGAGAACCCTATTGTGGCGAAAAAGGTAATTGAAAAAGGTTTAATGGCTGCAAGAGCAAGAATGGCAGCTAAAAAAGCTCGTGAGCTTACAAGACGTAAAAGCGCGCTTGAAATCTCAAACTTACCGGGTAAATTAGCAGATTGTTCATCAAAAGATCCTTCTATTAGCGAACTCTATGTAGTAGAGGGTGACTCTGCCGGGGGTTCAGCTAAGCAGGGAAGAAGCCGTCATTTCCAAGCTATTTTGCCTTTACGTGGTAAAATTATCAACGTAGAGAAAGCGCGTTTAGATAAAATTTTATCTAATAATGAAATTCGTACAATCATTACCGCTCTAGGAACGGGTATTGGTGACGATTTTGATATCTCGAAAGCACGCTACCATAAAATTGTGATTATGACAGATGCAGACGTAGACGGTGCGCATATTCGTACGCTTCTTCTAACGTTCTTCTATCGCTATATGAGACAGATTATTGAGCATGGATATGTCTACATTGCCCAGCCGCCTCTTTACAAAGTTTCACAAGGTAAAAAAGTGGAGTACGCGTACAACGATCGTCAATTAGACGAGGTATTAGCTTCTTTCCCTGAAGGCGCAAAACCAAACCTTCAGCGTTACAAAGGTTTAGGAGAGATGAATCCTGAACAATTATGGGAAACAACAATGGATCCAGAGTTCCGTACCCTTCTTCAAGTAAACTTGCAAGATGCAATTGAAGCTGATGAGACATTTGAAATTTTAATGGGCGACAAAGTAGAACCACGCCGTAATTTCATTGAAGAAAATGCTCAGTACGTAAAAAATCTCGATATTTAAATGAACGGTAATACCCTTTATATTTTTTATAAAGGGTATATAAACGTCAGGATAGAGATAGGTTCTATCCTGCGTTTACATATATATGAATTACTATACTGAACTTCGCGAAGGAGGTTCTTATCGATGTCAGATAAACCAAACTCTCAAATAAGAGAAGTAAATATTAGTCAAGAAATGCGCGCATCTTTTTTAGATTATGCAATGAGCGTAATTGTATCGCGTGCTTTACCAGATGTAAGAGACGGACTTAAGCCTGTGCACCGTCGTATTTTATATGCAATGAATGATTTAGGTATGGGATCGGATAAGCCATATAAAAAATCAGCTCGTATCGTAGGAGAAGTAATTGGTAAGTATCACCCACACGGTGACTCAGCTGTATATGAAACAATGGTTCGTATGGCACAAGATTTTAGCTATCGCTATATGCTAATTGATGGTCATGGAAACTTTGGATCTGTTGATGGAGATGCAGCAGCAGCTATGCGTTATACAGAAGCAAGAATGTCAAAAGTTTCGATGGAACTGTTACGTGACATCAATAAAGACACAATTGATTACCAAGATAACTATGACGGTTCTGAACGTGAACCCATTGTATTACCTGCTAGATTTCCCAATTTACTTGTAAACGGTTCAGCCGGAATTGCGGTAGGTATGGCGACAAATATTCCACCGCATCAGTTAGGCGAAGTCATTGATGGCGTTTTAGCAGTAAGCCAAGACCCTGATATCACAATTGCAGAGTTAATGGAGATTATTCCAGGACCGGATTTCCCAACTGCAGGACAAATTCTTGGCCGCAGCGGAATTCGTAAAGCTTATGAAACTGGAAAAGGTTCTATTATTGTTCGCGCAAAAGTAGAAATTGAAGAACAGAGCAATGGCAAACAAACTATTATTGTTCATGAACTACCATACCAAGTAAATAAAGCAAAGCTAATTGAAAAAATTGCCGAGCTAGCTCGTGATAAGAAGATTGATGGGATTACGGATTTACGAGATGAGTCTGACCGTTCGGGTATGCGTATTGTTATTGAAGTAAGACGTGATGCAAATGCAAATGTTTTATTAAACAACTTATATAAGCAGACATCTCTTCAAACAAGTTTTGGTATTAACACCCTTGCATTAGTAGATGGACAGCCAAAAGTATTGAACTTGAAGCAATGTCTACAGTACTACTTAGACCATCAGGTAGTGGTTATTCGTCGTCGTACTGAATTTGAGCTTCGAAAAGCAGAAGCACGTGCGCATATTTTAGAAGGTTTAAAGATTGCTCTTGATAATTTAGATGCTGTTATTGCTTTAATTAGAGGTTCTCAAACAACAGATATTGCACGTGAAGGATTAATGACTCAGTTTTCGTTATCTGAAAAACAAGCGCAAGCTATTTTGGATATGCGCCTACAGCGTTTAACAGGATTAGAGCGAGAGAAGATTGAAGCGGAATATCAATCTTTATTAGCGCTAATTGCTGAATTAAAAGCTATTTTAGCAGATGAAGAAAAAGTATTAGAAATTATTAGAGAAGAACTAATAGAAGTAAAAGAAAGATTCAATGACGGACGTCGAACAGAAATCGTAAGCGGAGGAGCGGAAATTATTGAAGACGAGGATCTGATTCCTCGCCAAGATATTGTTATTAGCTTAACGCACAACGGCTATATTAAACGTTTGCCTGTTTCTACGTATAAGAGTCAGCGAAGAGGCGGAAGAGGTATTCAAGGAATGAATACAAACGAAGATGATTTCGTTGAACATCTTCTAACAACTTCTACTCATGATACGATTCTCTTCTTTACAAATAAGGGAAAAGTCTATCGGACAAAAGGATACGAAATTCCAGAGTACGGAAGAACGGCTAAAGGGATACCTATTATTAACTTGTTAGAAGTAGACAAAGGTGAGTGGGTAAATGCCATCATTCGCGTCGATGAATTTGTAGACGATTGGTATCTATTCTTTACTACAAAACAAGGAATTTCTAAGCGTACACCTTTATCTTCTTTTGAAAACATTCGAAATAGCGGACTTATCGCCTTGAATTTAAGAGAAGAAGATGAATTGATTTCTGTTAAATTGACAGATGGTAAGCGCGATATGGTTATTGGAACGAAAAAGGGTATGTTAATTCGTTTTAATGAAAATGATGTTCGTTCAATGGGACGTACAGCTACTGGAGTTAAAGGGATCACTCTCGATTCAGAAGATGAAGTAATCGGTATGGAGATTCTCGAAGAACAATCAGATGTCTTGATCATTACGAAAAATGGTTACGGAAAACGTACGCCGATTGAAGAATATCGTGTACAAACAAGAGGCGGTAAAGGTTTAAGAACATGTAATATCACTGATAAAAATGGTGATGTTGTCGCACTGAAATGCGTATCTCAAGAAGAAGATATTATGCTTATCACAGTAAGCGGCGTTCTTATCCGTGTTTCTGTTTCAGATATTTCACAGATGGGCCGTAACACACAAGGTGTCAAAGTCATCCGTTTAGGAGACGAAGAGTTTGTTTCAACGGTTGCAAAAGTACAAACTTCAGAAGATGAAGACGAAGTTTTAGACGAATTAGATGAACATGAAGAGACAGATATAATAATTGAAGCTGAAGAAACAGAAGAATAAAAAAAGCCCCTGAAAAAGCAGGGGCTTTTTTTATGTAAAAAACCTTGCCATAGGCTTTTGATTTTGGTAATATATAAAAAGTCAGCAAAACATATATGAGTTTTTTAGTAGTTTTAAAAAAGTTATATAAAAGTGTTGACAACGATTCTTATAAAGTGTTATTATATAGAAGTCGCTTTAAGACAAGAGTTCTTTGAAAACTGAACGAAATAGTAAACGTCAACGTTAATTTTTATTTTTTAAATGAGCAAGTCAAACATTTCTTCGGAGAGTTTGATCCTGGCTCAGGATGAACGCTGGCGGCGTGCCTAATACATGCAA
>NZ_JBYSWQ010000003.1:0-407161 GCF_058781295.1 Priestia sp. FW507-14D1A | reverse complement strand
GGGCCTATAGCTCAGCTGGTTAGAGCGCACGCCTGATAAGCGTGAGGTCGGTGGTTCGAGTCCACTTAGGCCCACCAGTATAACAAACAGTTAAGTTAAACTTAAAAAACAATCACGGCCCGTTGGTCAAGTGGTTAAGACACCGCCCTTTCACGGCGGTAACACGGGTTCGAATCCCGTACGGGTCATCGAAAGAGCAGTTTGCATTTGCAAACTGCTCTTTTATTTATGTTAGATAACTACAGATTTTGATTGAGACTGTATAAAATTCTAATATGAAAACTTCAAAATTTTTGAGTTTAATCTCTGAAATTTGAACATAACGATACTAGTACTTTAAGAATAAAACTAGGATAACGTGCTATAATGGATAAAACTGAATACTAGGGGTAATGAATAATGGAGGAATTAAAGCGAAAAAACCAAAGTGCTGCGGAACTAGACGAAAAGGGCTTTAAGTGGATGCGTTTCGTCAGCTTCTTTATGATTGTGAACCTCATTTTCACCGTAGCTTTAGTAGCAGTTGTTCTAATAGTTCCACAAATTCAAGAAACTTTTCAATGGGTAGCATTTGGTGTATATGGGTTTACAGTTCTTTATCTCATCTTTATGCGTGAAGTAGCCTTTAAAAAGACATATGGTTCTTTAGCAGTTTGGATGCGTACTGTGTGGAATTTTAGTTTTATTGCTAGTGCGTTTGGGGCCATTAGCATGTTTATAGGGAACACTCACTGGACTTTATTTTAAAGGAATCTGTCTTCTTGTGTTGAAAGTGAAAGTAAGGGAGGAATTTATATGAATCCATATGAACAATTACAATTAAACAAAGAAGTAGAAGCGATTGCTAAACAACGAATTGAAATTCATAAACAGCGAATAAAGCTATCTGAAGAGTTAGAACAAGACTTTGATAATACAGAGCTCCAAAATAAAATTATTGAGTTAGAAGAAGAAAGTCAAAAACTAAAGAAAAAGAGTGAAGCTTTACAAGCTAACTATTAAACATCCTTTCAGGGTGTTTTTTTAATAATGTTATAATAATAAACGAGTTGGTATAAAGGAGTTGGTACTATCACCATACAAAATCTTATTGACTCAAAAGATTTAGAATTGCCATTTATTTTTTATTATGACGGGGATTTCGTACGTCAATCAATTAAAAATGGAACGAACATACTAGAAAGATATGATTACGTCGGAGAAGTTGAATTAGAATTACTTCAAGAAACTGGATTTATTGAAATTTGTATAGAGGGTTATGGTGGGATGAGAATAGGTGATAAAATTGATGTCTCTGTTGGTAATTTAGAAACTACAAATGTTACCGAACCATTTGTTTTAGAAAAACTTGATAAGCGATTTTATTTTTTAATACCCTTTCATCCTTATTGGGTGAGTACAATAGAAGATGGGGGTATCCTCATCTCATATTCTATAAAAAGTGTACTAAATATGACTACTTATAGTTCTGAAACAGTACGTTTTCATAAAGATATTCTATCTAGCTCAACTGTATATTAAAATAAATATAGTAGCTTAATCTATTGCTTGTTAATATGCTGCTAGACATGTATCTGTTTAGAAAAAATAAAACAACTTACTGAAATAGTCTTTATATAGAACAGAACAAGCAGATTCTTACTTATTAAGAGCCTGCTTGTTTTACTTTATACCCAGCATTAGATTCTTTATTTAACAGCTTCTTTAAATTCTTTTCCTGGCTTAAAGGCTGGAGCCTTTGTAGCATCAATAAATTCAGCATTATTCATATCTAAATACCTCATTCCTTACTGTGTATAGTCTGTGTAGACAAAAAATATATCATAGTTTCCTTATAAGGATCAAACCTATGTTCTTTTAAATGCATCATGCATCTGCTAGAAAACTCTAAAAAAAGTTAACATTGCATGTTTTGTTTCCTTTTTGTTAGGGAAATGGAAATAAAAGAAAGATAAAAATGATTAAAAATGAGGAGAAGGAGTGTCAAAAAGTGGTATATAGTCAAGTAGTAAGAAAACCTGAGTTTCAACAAGCGGAATCGGAAGGGTTAAATGAAGCCATTCACGAGTACATAACTCGTCGTACACGTCACAATGCACCGGTTGTGGATGCGCTTCGATATATTATGACCATTGAACATAAACATGAACGCATGCAGGTAGCAGTAGAACTGTTCGGATCAGCTATTCAGCGTGTAAAAGATCAAGATATTATTCAATATCTAAAAAAATGCGGAAGCTACAAAAGAATTTCTGATACGATGGAATAAAAACGTTTTCTTTGAAAAAGCGCCTTTAATGAGAGGGGGCTTTTTTTGTTTCCTCCATTTAAAAGCGAGGGTAAATACATAGAATTCTTCCAATTTGTGCATAGTAAATGAAGCAGAATTAATTGAGGAAGAGACAGAGTTGTGTATCTGACTGCGGGGACGAATGTTAAGGTCTAAAATAAAGTCTTCATTACAGATACCCACTCTTGAATAAATGAAGATTTACGTATGTATCCCTAGCAGGAGGTTTAGTGCATGAGTCAAGAAATACCGTTAAGTTCAAGTGAAATTGCTACTCTTTGGATGACCTATCAGCAAAAAACAATGACCCAAAGAATTTTGGAATATTTTATTGCACAGGCAGAAGATGACGGGGCAAAGGAAATTATGCAAGATACGCATAGGCAAGTGGTGAACTACATTGAAGATATCAAAACAATTTTACAGAATGAAGGGGCTTCTATACCAGTAGGATATACAGAAAAAGATGTAAATATAGGCGTTCCTAAGCTCTATGATAAGATGTTTGATATTATGTTTCTTCGCCTTTTAAAAGAAATTAGTATGGGGCTACATACGCTTCATTTAACCATGTCCTACAGAAAAGACATGATCTCTCTCTATAAAGAGCTTACCGCTTTCACGCAAAGTGGCTATGACAAATGTGTAGATTATCTTCAGGAAAAAAACGTGCTTCCAAGGCCTCCAGCTGTTTCCGTACCTAAAAAAGCGAAGTTTGCTGAAGGCACAGATTACATGAATGGAATCCATTTATTTTCGAGTAAACGGGCATTAAATACTGTAGAGGTAGCACATATTTATTACGCAATTGAAAGCAACATTTTTGGCATGCAAATGATCACAGGGTTCGCTCAAGTAGCAAGTGAGCCTGAAGTGAAGAAGTACTTTGTAAAAGGAAAAGAGCTGGCTAAAAAAATTGTAAGTGATTATAGTAAAATTCTTTTGGAAAGCGATATTCAGACGCCTGCGACGTGGGGAGCGAAAGCGACTGAGTCAAAAGTAGCGCCCTTTTCAGATAAACTAATGATGTACTGCGTGAGTTTATTTTGCAGTTTCGGGCTAGGAAGCAACGCTTTAGGCACTGCGTTTAGTTTGCGTGGGGATCTTCCTCTTACTCTTGTCAGTACCGCCAAAGACATTTTAACATACGGGCAAGACGGGGGAAAAATCATGGCTAAAAACGGATGGCTTGAAGAACCGCCAAGTATGGAAGACCGAAATGATTTGATTAAATAGAAAAGCATAATACATTACGAAAACTTCTTTTTTTGAAAGAAGTTTTTTCTTTTGTATAAAAAATGTCGTTATTTGTTTGTTTAACGGTTTGTTTTTTGAATAAAAAGGATATATAAACTATAAATTTACAATTTTATACTAAAAAAGGAGGTTGTTGCATATGAAGTGGTACATAAAAGTGTTGAAAAATTACGGGACGTTTTCTGGCAGAGCAAGCCGAACTGAATACTGGATGTTTGTATTGGTCAACTTTGTTATTTCATTTATTCTTTCTTTCATTCAGTTCTTTATTGATAAGCCTCTTTTTCTGCCGGTAATCTACTCGCTATTGATTGCAGTCCCTTCGTTAGCGGTAGGAGCAAGAAGGCTCCACGATACGGGAAAAAGCGGATGGTGGCAGCTCATTACATTAGTTCCACTCATTGGCGGTATTTGGCTAATTGTTTTATTCTGTCAGCCTAGTGACCCTAAAGAGAACCGTTTTGGTACAACGGCTAAAGCAGCATAAATAGAACTCCCCCTTACACAAGGGGGAGTTCTTTAGTGCACAGGTTCTACTATAGCACCATCATACGCCGATTGGTAAATAGCTCGGATGTCTTTTTCATGAAGAGGCAAAGGACTGCGAGCGAGAATTCGTTTTTGCTGGACGCCATCTTCTGTCAGCTTTTGAAGGGCACTTTCTGGAATATCAAATCCGCGAAGGGTTTGAGGAATGCCTACGTCTTTGACAAGTGACTGCAGCTGTTTTACACACTGATAAGAAGCTTCTTCTGTTGATAAAAAGTTAGCGTTTCCGCCTAGTGCTTCAAAAATATCTCGCATCTTTTCCACACAGCTGCTGCGTATGTAACCCATCACATATGGAAGCAATACGGCGTTTGATTCACCGTGTGAAATATGAAACTGTCCACCCAACGGATAAGCAAGCGCATGAACACCAGCAACACCAGCGTTAAAAAAAGCAAGGCCCGCTAAATAGCTTCCGTAGCTCATCTGAGTTCGCGCTTCTTTATCTTTGCCGTTTTCTACAGCTGTTCGTAAAGAAGAGCTAATCATGCGTATAGCCTTTAGTGCTAAGGCGTCTGTTGCTGGATTTGCATTTACTGATATATAAGCTTCAACGGCATGAGTTAATGCATCAACCCCTGTAGCCGCCGTTACTTTAGGAGGCACGCTCAGCGTAAGCTCGGGATCTACAATCGCGGCGTCCGCAAGCAAGTAGTCGTGGGTCACAACATCTTTTGTGCTTTCAAGAGATAATACAGAAATATTCGTTACTTCTGAACCCGTGCCGGAAGTTGTGGGAATTAAAATTTTAGGAAGACCTTTTTTTGAAATTTGTTTTGTACCAGTTAAGTTCAAGTATTCTTCTACAGCTCCGTCGTGAACGGCTAAAACGGCCGTAAGTTTTGCTAAATCTAATGCGCTGCCGCCGCCAACGCCAATGACTAAATCAAATTTTCGGCTTTTTGCGTAGGATACGAGTTTTTCACCGAGTGCTAAAGGCGGCTCTGGTGCCGTATCTGCATATACATCTACTTCGTATCCATTTTTAATGAGGGGAGAACTCACTTTATCCACAAGTCCAATGTCTTTTAACACGGGATCTGTGACAATTAAAATATGAGCAGGGTGATATTTTTTTACTTCCGGAAGCAGTTGCTGAAGTGATCCCCATCCTGTATAGCTAAGAGGGGTAAAAACTAGTTTTGACACAGTCATTCTTTTATCCTCCTATAGGCACTGTTTTGTTGGCGGTTTCAAAGATGTGGTTTTGCTTCTACGTATATTATAATGAAGTATCGCAAATTTTTCATTGAATACAAATTAGCTGTCACGAAAAAATTGAGCTTTACTTCACAGAGGCAAAGGATGGGGAAATGTTGAGATACGTAACAAAAGAATTAGCTCAGAAAATTGTGTGTAGAACGATGGAGATTATTGATTGCAACATTAACGTGATGAACGAAAAAGGAGTCATTATTGGTTCGGGTGACAAAAAGCGAATGAATCAAATCCACGAGGGAGCGTTGATGGTATTAAAAAACGGCAGTTCCTACGAAATTACTCAACAGCAGGCTGACTCGCTGCGCGGGGCCAAACCGGGCGTGAATTTGCCTATTTTCTTTAACGGGGAAATTGTTGGAGTCGTGGGATTGACAGGACTGCCAGAACAGATTCGTAATTACGGAGAACTCGTGCGCATGGCGGCTGAAATGATTTTTCAAGAAATGATTTTGATAGAAGAAATTCAATGGGATGAACGATTAAAAGAAGAGGTGGTTCATCAGCTTCTTCAACAAGAAGATTCGTTTGACTCTTTATTTTTTGACCGGGCGAATCGCTTTGATATTAACTTATACCTTCCACGAGTGGCACTGATTGTTACAGCGGACAATCGCCATGAAGTTATGAAGCTTGTAAAGAAATACATAGCTAACAATGACCTATACGCTATGCTTCCAGACGGAGTGGTCATATTAAAATCTACAGAAGCAGGCAGCGCTAGCAGCTATGCGGAACAGCTGGAAAAACAGCTTCAGGCGTCTGGAATGGTGTGTAAGTTAGCGGCAGGATCTGTTC
The DNA here is from genome assembly GCF_058781295.1 of Priestia sp. FW507-14D1A. Taxonomy (NCBI): domain Bacteria; kingdom Bacillati; phylum Bacillota; class Bacilli; order Caryophanales; family Bacillaceae; genus Priestia; species Priestia sp. FW507-14D1A. The sequence goes on along the minus strand of NZ_JBYSWQ010000003.1, from coordinate 401,049 downwards.
AACCTGACTTTAAAGGCCTTCGTGTATCTTATCAGCAAGCAAAAGATACGCTTGCGGTCGGCTCAAAGCTTCATCCAGAAGCTGTTTTCTACTGCTATTCGGATTATCAAATTCCCGTGCTGTTACGTCAAAGCGCTGGTTTTCAAGAAAATCATGATCTGTTGTATCACTATGAAAAGCTGAAGGAATACGATAAGAAAAAAGAACTTATCGAAACGTTAACGGTCTACATAGAAGAAAATGGCGAAGGAAGCACAGCAGCTAAAAAGCTTTTTATACATCGAAATACGCTAAGTTACCGTCTAGATAGAATTCAAAGCATTACGGGAAAAGATCCAAGAAAAGTCAAAGACCTTCTTGAACTGTATGTAGCGCTATTGCTATCTAAAATTTCATAATTGTGCACGTGCATAAAAGATCTTGCGATAGTGAGGTCTTTTTCTGTTGAAGTGACTAATGAAAGAATATAAGATAGCGCTTACAATTAACGTTAGGGACAGGAGAAATAAGAAAGGGGATGCTTTATGGACGTTCAAGTAAGCGCATTAGGCGCTATTTGTGCATTAGTAATTGCTATTATATTAATCTTAAAGAAAGTGGCTCCCGCATACGGAATGATAGCCGGAGCTTTAATTGGAGGACTGATTGGCGGAGTTAACATCGCTGATACCGTTAATTTAATGATTGAAGGCGCACAAGGCATTATTCCGGCAGTACTGCGGATTCTTGCAGCCGGTATATTGGCCGGGGTATTAATAGAATCAGGTGCTGCAGCGGTTATAGCAGAAACCATTGTAAAAAAACTAGGGGAAACAAAAGCGCTTTTAGCTCTAGCGCTAGCCACACTCATTCTTACGACAGTAGGTGTGTTTGTTGATGTGGCTGTCATCACAGTGGCGCCTATTGCTTTAGCCATTGCTAAACGTACGGGTATGTCAAAGCCTGCTATTTTATTAGCGATGATTGGAGGAGGAAAGGCAGGAAATTTAATGTCTCCTAATCCTAACGCTATTGCTGCTTCGGATGCATTTAATATTCCGCTTACATCCGTGATGGCTGCAGGAATCATTCCCGCTATATTTGGCGTAGCGGCCACTTATCTAGTAGCCAAACGATTAGTGAAAAAGGGAACAATGGTTCAAATTGAAGAAATAGATACAGTGGATGCAAGCAGCTTGCCGCTCTTTTTAACGGCCATCATAGCACCAATTGTTACCATCGTGCTACTGGCGCTGCGCCCGCTTTTTGATCTTAATATTGATCCAATGGTTGCTCTTCCTGCAGGAGGTATTGTTGGTGCCATTGTGATGAAAAAAGGAAAACAGCTTAATACATATGCTATTTCTGGATTAGGGAAAATGTCAGGGGTAGCCATTATGCTTCTCGGAACGGGGACATTAGCAGGTATTATTGCTAACTCTCAGCTAAAAGACGTTATTATTCACGCCTTGTCTGCCATTGGATTGCCCGCTTATGTTTTAGCTCCGGTTTCAGGTATTTTTATGTCAGCGGCAACCGCTTCGACAACAGCAGGAACAGCAGTCGCAAGCCAAGTTTTTGGCTCGACAATTTTAGAGCTAGGCGTTTCTGCTTTAGCCGGAGCTGCTATGGTTCATGCCGGGGCGACCGTACTTGATCACCTTCCGCACGGAAGCTTTTTTCACGCAACGGGCGGAAGTGTAAATATGAAAATAAAAGAACGCTTAAAATTAATACCATACGAATCGCTTATTGGACTCATTATGGCAATTGTATCCACGCTTATATTTGGTGTATTAAAGCTATATGGCTAAAAACTAAAAGGAGTGTTTACGCATGAAAATTGTGATTGCACCTGATTCATTTAAAGAAAGCTTAACGGCTCTTAACGTTTGTGAAGCGGTTGAAAAAGGAATAAAAGCTCATTTTCCCAACGCGGAGATTAGTAAAGTACCTATGGCAGACGGTGGAGAAGGAACCGTTCAGTCGCTTGTGGACGCGACGGGCGGACAAATCATACAAGCTAAAGTAACCGGACCTTTAGATAAAGAGGTGGAAGCTTTTTATGGAATTCTTGGAGACGGCAAAACGGCTGTTATTGAAATGGCAGCCGCTTCAGGCCTTCATCATGTTCCGGTCGATAAACGAAACCCGCTTATCACAACAACGCGAGGAACTGGCGAGCTCATTCTTAAAGCGTTAGATCACAAAGTGAAGCATATCATTATTGGCATCGGAGGAAGTGCTACAAATGATGGAGGAGCCGGTATGGCAAAAGCTTTAGGCGCAAAACTTCTTGATGCTAACGGAGCAGAAATGAAAGAAGGAGGCGGCAGCCTAGATCAGTTAGCTTCTATCGATCTTACAAACTTGGATCCTCGGCTTGCTGAAGTCAAAGTAGAAGTGGCGTGCGACGTAGACAATCCGTTAACGGGTGAAACCGGAGCATCTGCGGTATTTGGTCCTCAAAAAGGCGCAACTCCGGATATGGTCAAACGGCTTGACCGTAATCTAGCTCATTACGCAGCGGTTATTGAAAAAGAAATGAATATTCATATCCAAAGTGTTCCTGGTGCTGGAGCCGCAGGAGGACTAGGAGGCGGCCTGCTGGCATTTTTATCTGCGGAGTTAAAGCCAGGTGTAGACATTGTCATTGAGGCAACTCAGCTAGAAAGCTATATTAAAGATGCTGATCTTGTCATTACCGGTGAAGGAAGAATAGATGGACAAACCATTTACGGAAAAACACCCATTGGCGTAGCCAAAACAGCAAAAAAGCATAGGATTCCCGTGATAGCGATAGCAGGGAGCATTGGAGCGGGAAGCGAAGCTGTGTATGAACACGGTATTTCGGCGTTATTCAGCGTTGTGCCCGGAGCGGTCGATCTGTCAGAAGCGCTGGAAAAAGCGGGTGAAAACATTGAAAGAACGGCTAAAAACGTAGCGTCAGTTATACGCTTAGGCATCAAGTGAAGAAGTTACAGTTTTTATTGTTCTCTTTTTAATAAATAGTAAAAGGTCTCTTCCATCAGAAGAGGCCTTTTTTCGTTTAGTGCTGAAGTAAGCTGCTATCATTCTTTTAAATTTTATATAGGAAATAGAACTAAACGTTTTCTGAAGCGTCATAGTAAGTAAGCAGTTCTAAAGGTTCTCTCGCATTCTCGTCGGCTTACTAACTGCTACTTATGGAAAGGAGAGGTTAACGTGCAAAAAAAGTTTAGGTTCTTGAGAATTTTACGAAACATGATAGTAGCTATGTTAGGGATATGCATCATTTGGATTGTAACGAATCAAGTTATAACGGCAGTAGAAAAGAAAAAGTACCCGCCTATTGGTCAATTAGTAGAGGTTAATGGCAGAAATATTCATGTATATACAAAAGGTAAAGGGGAAAATACAATTGTACTACTAAGCGGCTTGGGAACGACTGCGCCTGCACTGGATTTTGAACCTTTAGTAAATGAACTGTCGAAGGATAATAAAGTGGTGGTAGTAGAACCATTTGGATACGGATGGAGTGACATTACGAATAAAAAACGTACCGTAGAAAATAGTGTAAGTGAAATGAGAGAAGCTTTGCAAAAATCGGATATAAAAGGCCCGTATATATTAATGCCGCACTCAGTTTCTGGCGTGTACAGCATATATTACGCTAATAAATATCCAGATGAAGTAAAAGCAATTATTGGAATAGACCCTACGTTGCCAAAAGCGCTGGATTATTTTAAAGAAGAAGCGCCGAATATACCAAGTTTGATGAGTGTTTTAGCGCCAAGTGGACTTGCGCGCTTAGCCCTGCTTACTAGTCCTGATCAGTATCTACCGCTAGCCGAAGAAGGAACGTATACAACAAAAAATTTAAAAATGACAAAAGCAATATCCAGCTGGAAAGGCTACAACAAAAACGTCATCGATGAAGCAAAAGAACTGAACAACAATATAAATAAAACTCTCGATATGTCGTTTCCTTCAAAAATGCCCGTAATGATTTTTACTAGAAAAATAGATAAAGAAGCAAAAGAAGGAAAATCGAATATTACGTTTTATCAAAACCAATTAAGTCACGTATCGTCGCAAAAACTAGTCGTTTTACAAGGTCATCACTATTTACACTGGACGAACTACAGAGAAATGAGCAAATATGTGAATGATTTTATAGATACATCTATTAATTCAAGTACAAAGAAATAAAGGCTTTAAGAAAAAGTAGTCCGCACCATGGATCTCCTTTTTTATGACACTGCAAATAAAAGATTCCAGCCGCCATTAAGGGATAGGATGAACTCTTTGTTTTTTACAAACGTAAATCATTTGAGTGCTTTGGTTGGTCAAAGCGCTCTTTTTCCAATCTCCGTAGACGCTCGTAATTATAAATCCGCTACGTGTTAAAAGATGTTCCATTTCTTGAGGGAACGTGTAGCGTAAATCTATTTTCGATGTTATTTCTTTTATGATTGTTTTATCGTAATCTCTTATCTTTCTAGTTGTGAGGTTATGCTGAATTTGTTTGATGGCATCATAGTGGCTGCTTGTGTAGACTTCTGTTGTATATCCGGTGTCAGGGTCTTGATAGCTTTTCCAATATTCTTCTGCTTCTGTTGGTGTTAGCTCTTCTATAGAAGGAAAACGTATTCCAACAATAAAGGTTCCACCGTCGTTCAAATGCGTATAAACGCTTCTTAAAAATGCGTGCTGCTCCTCATTTGTTAGAAAATGCTGAAATGAATTTCCTATGATATAAATAAAGTCGCTTTTTACTTTTAAGTCGAGTTTGGTACAATCTTGTTCTACCCATTTAACAGATAGGTCCAAAGCCTCTGCTTTCTTCTGTGCTTCCTGCAGCATGGGTGGATGAATATCTACTCCAATCAGTGAATGTCCCGCTTGTGCTAATGGAATGGTCGCACGCCCTGTGCCACAAGCTAAGTCAAGGATTATTCCGCTTTTGTTAGCTGCTTCTGTTAGTAAAAAAGCAACATCTTCTGTATACTGCTCATTTTCATCGTCGTATAAAATAGGGTTATTATATTCTTCTAAATTTGTTAACATAAAAGCGGACCTCCGTGTAGACGTATTTTTACATAATTATAGTAAAAAAAAAGAGCTGAAACTATTTTCAGCTCTTTCTTTTTACGGCCCAGTCCTCCACAATTTTCGTAAATTCACTTAGGTGTTCTTCAAATATCCGTTTTCGATGTCCGTTTGCTCCGGATGGATGAGGAAAGCCAAATAAATACGTATGCCGAGAAAACGAAGGTTCACGCGAAAGTTTTCTTAAAACATTCTCAACCGCTTTTCCTAGTGGAACGATTAAGCACGGATTCTTTATTTCGTTCAATTCATGTGGAAATACTTCAAAGGCATAGCGAGAAAGAAGCGCTGATCGTTCGATTGGTGGCTGATGTCCCGTGTAGTTTTTTCCTTTATAAAACACAGGATATTTCAGTACGGACGTTGTATGCAGCAAATCTCTCTGTGAAGCGAATAGCTCAGCGGCACCGTTAATGCCCATGACTTTTGCAATTCCGCATTGATCTAACATGTCTATTAAATTGACTCTCATCGTTCCGCTAAAGCTAGCTGCTTTTTTTGTTTCGTACAGGACTTGTTCAAGCTGATGATGAGACAGGCTGGAAACGCATTGTTTAAAAGCAGTTTTCATTTGAAACCAGCCTGGTGTGATGCCGGCAATGACAATATGAGCGTCTGGATTTATGTAATCGTTATGGGGCGAGTAGTACATGCTTAATTCACGTTCTTGAGCGATTAAAAAGTCTTTTTGCAACAGCTGTTCTTTCATAAAATTCATATTATGCAATTGTTGAAGGGCAGGCAGACATTGTTGAAAATAAGAATGTTGGCTAATCATAGGCTCTCTCTTTCCTTATCAGTATTTCTTCTTTTATTTTCCCCCAACAAACCGTTTTATATCAAATATGAACAAATTCTTATGAAAATTAATATTTACTAAAAGTTTACTTAAGTTTTAGTACAGTGTGACAAAAATAAAGTAGTAATAGCGGCTTTTTTGTCATTTTAACGGCGAAACTAACAAAAGAAATGAAGATTTTTGGAGAATATTTTAATAAATTTACTGAAATTTTAAAATTATTTATTGAAAGCGTTTTATTAATGTGCTATTCTTCCAATATAAGAGATAAATATTTAGTAAAAATAGAAGATTATAATAGAGAGGTAAAAATATGGCAACTTTAAAAGATATAGCGGCGTACGCTAAGGTTTCCAGTTCAACTGTATCCAGAGTACTAAATAATGATCATACGCTTTCTGTATCTGAGGTTACTCGTGAACGCATTCTCCATGCAGCCAAAGAGCTGCAATATACGCCCGTGAAGATACGAAAAGGAACGGCAAACGGAAAGGATATAGAAGCTCCTCAAATAGGTATTATTTTTGCTCAATCCCTTGAAGAAGAGTTAGTAGACCCTTTTTTCTCCTCTATTCGCCATGGAATAGAAAGTGAATGCGCAGAAAAAGAAATTTTTACAGTAAAGTCATTTAGGCTAAAAGGCATGAAGCAAGAAGAGCTGCTGCAGGATCTTGATGGAGTGATTGTAGTGGGAAGAGTTAGTCCAGAAACGGTTCAAGAAGTGAGCAATCATTTAGATACTATTGTTTTTATTAATCACAAAGCGGATGAGGATTTGTACGATTCGGTCATGATTGATTTTGAGAAAGCTACTAAACACGCATTAAATCATTTATTTGACCTCGGTTATAAAAGAATTGGCTATATCGGAGGGACAGAAAGAGAACATTATATCAATGGAAGTTCTATTATTGAAGATCAGCGTCAAACGGTTTTTGAACGCGTTATGCATGAAAAAGGCCTGCTCGATTCTGAGAAAATTTATATAGGAGAGTACTCAATGACTGAAGGCTATGAGCTGATGGGACAAGCGATTAAGCAAGGAAATCTTCCTGAGGCATTTTTTATCGCAAGTGATGCAATGGCGATAGGAGCAATGCGTGCCCTGCAGCAATCAAATATAAAGGTTCCTGAAGACGTAGCGATTGTAAGCTTTGATGATGTGGACATCGCAGCATTTGCGAGCACGCCGCTCACAACGGTTAAAGTATATACTGAAGAGATGGGAAGGCAGGCTGTTAAAATGCTAGTAGATCGGTTAAGCGGCAGATCCGTTCCTTTAAAAGTCATGGTGCCGACTAAATTAATTTATCGTGAAAGCTGCGGAGCCTTACTCAAAAAACAGTAGCCTAAAAGTTATAACTTGAAAGGGGGTGATAGAAAAGAAGAATTCATACATAAAGAGTGATAAGGGGGAAGGAAAATAGAAAAAACCATAGAAAAAGCAGGTTAAAAAGCCCTAGAAACTACATACTTATTGGCAGATAAGTATGTAAATGAAAAAGCTTTTTCATCTCTAGGACTCTTTGAACCTTTGTAAAAGTATAGGATTAAATTATAAGTGACTTTATTTCGTTGTGCAATGAATTTGTCTATGTGTAAATAACTGAATATTCAGTTATTTATGTCTTGATAGAGTATAAGGAGGAAAAAAGATAAATGAAAAAGCTTACGTATCTTTTCGTTCTATTACTAGTCTTTTCTGTTGTGGCAGCGGGCTGCGGAAATAAAGAAGCGGCAACAGGCGGAAATGGGAAAACGACGCTAACGCTTTTTTCTACGATGAGTAATAAAGGCGAGAGAAAAGCGCTTCAAAATGCCATTGCAGAATTTGAAAAACAAAATCCAGATATTAAAATTGATGCGAATTTTCCGGGTAACGGCTATGAAGATATGCTTCGTGTGAAAATGGGTGCAAATGATATGCCGGATTTATTTGATACGCACGGCTGGTCTCAGCTTCGCTACGGGGAGTATGTAGCAGATTTAAAAGATATGGATTGGGTTCAGCATTTGGATCCGGCGCTAAATCAAATTTTAAAAGATAAAAGCGGCAAAGTGTATGCGTATCCTTTAAATCAAGCAAAAGACGGAATTAGCTATAATGCGACGCTGTTAGAAAAATACGGAATAAAGCCTCCTAACACAATGGATGAATTTATAACAGCATTAGAAACAGTAAAAAAGAAGAGCAAAGGAGAAGTAGCGCCTTTATGGATCCCAGGAGGGGAAAATGGCAATATTGCTCAAGTATTTGATCAGCTGGCTACACCTCAGCTTATTACAGCAAGAAATAAGAACTACGCTAAGCAGTTGGAAAAAGGAACATTTAATTGGTCAAACTATACGCCGCTAGGGGAAACAATGGCAGAAATGAAGAAGAAAGGGCTGCTGAATGAAGATGTATTAACCGCAAAAGTATCTCAAGCAACGGAATTAATGGCTCAAAATAAAATTGCTTTCACATTTGTGGGCGGATCTCTTGGACCGGATGCAACAGAATTAAATCCTGAAGTAAAAGTAGGAACAGTACCGGTGCCTGCTATTCATAAAGGCGGTACGCAAAGCTGGATCGGCGGAGAGCGCTTTACCCTTGCTGCGTGGAAAGATTCTAAGCACCTTAAAGAAGCCAAGAAATTTATTGAATTTGTGTCACAGCCGGAAGTTGCCAAAAAGATTGCCGAAGGAACGTCTTCAGCATCGGCTCTGACAAACAATAAAACACAAAACTACTACTCTGAATACTACGATAAGTATAGCGATATTAAAGTTGAGCCATACTTCGACCGGAAGTATTTACCGAGCGGTATGTGGGCAGTGATGTCTTCTACAGGTCAAGAATTGCTAGCGGGAAGTTTAACGCCAAAGCAATTATCAAAAGAGATGGAAAAAGAGTACAAGCGTCTCAGTAAACAATAAAATAGTGTGCAAAAGTTCCTTGTTCGCCGAGAAGCAGGGAGATAGGCTTCTGCTTCTTTTCAACACAAGCTGAAATAGGAGTGAACACGATGAATGAATTAGTCAGGAAAGAGCCGGTTTCTATAGTAAGAGATACGAAAAAACGAAAGAAAAAATTAAAAAAAGAGTCCTCTTTATGGTGGATGTACCTTCCCGGCTTAGTAATTATCACCGTTTTTATTATCTATCCTTTTATTAACGGAATTAGACTTTCCTTTACTAATTGGAATGGATTTTCACAAACATATGATTGGATTGGGCTCGAGCAGTATAAACGTTTGCTTGCAGATCCAACGACTTGGCTTGTGATAAAAAATACGCTGCTCTACGGAATAGGCAGCACTATTTTTCAAAATATTATTGGCTTGTTATACGCTTTGCTTCTGAATCAAAGCATTAAAATGAAAGCTGTAACAAGAACAATAGTCTACCTTCCGGTTATTATCAGCCCAATTATTATGGGGTATATCTGGTACTTCTTTTTTGCCTACCAAGGAGGCGCTTTAAATGACCTTCTTGTATTTTTAGGTTTTGAGAAGATTAATGCTTTGGGAACTCCAGAGCTTAACTCTTGGATTATCGTGTTCGTCAATACGTATCAATTCGTTGGAATTGCAATGATTATTTATTTAGCGGGGCTGCAAAGTATTTCAAAAGATTATTACGAAGCAGCGCAGCTTGACGGAGCATCGGCTCTTCAGCAGTTTAAAAACATCACGCTTCCATTGCTTATGCCTTCGATTACAATTAACGTCGTTTTAAATATTATCGGAGGTTTAAAACTGTTTGACGTAATTGTTGCGCTGACAGGAGGAGGGCCTGGAGATGCATCGCAGTCAATGTCTACTTTTATGTATGACTTATATTTTAGAAGACAGGACGCTGGCTATGCTGCAACTCAAGGTGTGTGCATGGCGCTCATTATTTTAGTCATTAGCTTATCAGCACTTGTGTACTTTAAACGAAAGGAGACAGAAGCGTGATGGACTATACAAATAAACGGAAAAAACGATTTTTTACCTTTCTAGCTCTTTGTATAACGCTCGTTCATATTGTCCCTTTTTATATTCTTGTTACGACTTCTTTAAAAGCAACCGGGGATTTTAGTTCCAAATGGGTATTTCCAAAAAGCATACACCTTGAAAATTTCACAGCGGCTTGGGAGCAAGCGAATTTAGGCAGTTCTTTTATGAATACGTTTATCATTACGTTTGTTTCGGCGGTTCTGCTTATTTTTTTAGGATCAATGGCTGCGTATCCTCTAGCGCGCCGCCAAACGAAACTAAATAAGTACGTCTATTTTATCTTTATCGCCGTGATGGTAATACCGCCTCTAACAGCGTTAGTTCCGCTGTACAAAATGGTTGTGAATATGGGGATGATGAACACGTACCAAATTGCTATTTTAAATAATGTCGCAGCATTTTTGCCGCTAACAATCTTTTTGTATGCGGGCTTCATTCGCTCCACTATTTCTAAAGAGCTCGAGGAAGCAGCAAGAATTGATGGGGCCGGCACGTTAACGATTTTCTTTAAAATCGTATTTCCACTGCTAAAGCCTGTCACTGCGTCTATTTTAATTATTGCGAGCGTCTACATTTGGAACGACTATCAGTTTGCAATTTTCTTCCTTCAAGATAAGGAAATGCATACATTAACCGTTACGTTAGCAAGCTTTTTTGCTGAAAATCAAAATAATCTTAGCTTAGTAGGAGCAGCTGCGATTATTGCGATGCTTCCAATGACCATTTTATTTTTAGTGCTACAAAAATACTTTATTGCAGGGCTTTCATCAGGATCTGTAAAAGGATAAAACCAATACGAGGAAGGAAGATGACAATGTCTAAAATCACATTTATCGGAGCGGGAAGTACAGTTTTTGCAAAAAATATTTTAGGAGACTGCATGTTTGTGCCTGCTTTAGCTGGCTTTGAATTTGCGCTATACGATATAGATGCTGAGCGTTTAAGAGATTCGGAAAATATGCTAAACAATCTAAAAGAAAACTATAAAGTGAATATTACGGTTAAAGCCTATTTAAACCGCAGAGAAGCTTTAACAGGAGCAAAGTATGTGATTAATGCCATTCAAGTAGGCGGTTACAAACCAAGCACCGTCATTGATTTTGAAATTCCTAAAAAATACGGCTTGCGTCAGACGATTGGAGATACAGTAGGAATTGGAGGGATCTTCAGATCACTGCGCACGATTCCGGTCCTGTTTGATTTTGCAAAAGATATTGAAGAAGTATGTCCAGATGCGCTGTTTTTAAATTACACCAATCCAATGGCAACACTAACGGGTGCAATGCTGCGCTATACAAATGTAAAGACGGTGGGCCTTTGTCACAGTGTTCAAGTATGTACAAAAGATTTATTTGATTCTCTCGGAATGGATCATGAAGGAATACAAGAGAAAATCGCAGGCATTAACCATATGGCATGGCTGCTAGAAGTAAAAAGGGATGGACAAGATTTATATCCAGAAATTAAGCGTCTGGCAAAAGAAAAGCAAAGAACAAAGCATCACGATATGGTGCGTTTTGAGCTAATGGATAAGTTCGGTTATTATATTACCGAATCGTCTGAGCATAACGCAGAGTATCATCCATACTTTATTAAACATAAATATCCAAATCTTGTTGATCAGTTTAACATCCCTCTTGATGAATATCCGCGCCGATGCGAAGAGCAAATCAGCAATTGGGAATCCATGAGAGAAGAAATGGTTAACAACAGTCAGTTAACTCATACACGTTCACATGAGTACGGCTCTAGAATTATTGAAGCAATGGAGACAAACGTGCCGTTTAAATTTGCCGGTAACGTATTAAATACCGGGGGCTTAATTAGTAACCTGCCGACAAAAGCGTGCGTAGAAGTTCCATGTGTTGTAGACCGAAGCGGCATTATGCCGACTTATGTAGGAGACTTACCTGAGCAGCTTGCGGCGTTAAATCGTACGAATATTAATACGCAATTGCTAACAATTGAAGCAGCGGTCACTAGAAAAAGAGAGCACATCTATCAAGCAGCGATGCTAGATCCTCATACAAATGCGGAATTATCTATGGATGACATCATTCGTATGTGCGATGATTTAATTGAAGCCCACGGCGAGTGGCTGCCTGATTTTACAGGGAAAGTGAACCAATACGTGTAATAAAAGAATCCTCGGCTTTGATCGGCTGAGGATTTTTTTGTGAGTAGTAAAAGAAGGGAATATCATCCAAATGGATATTGACATTTAAAAAACTTCATCATACACTGTAAGAAGCAAGTCATTTTATACTAAGAAAGGAAAGGTACCGTAGACAATGGATAAGTAATCCTATTTTTTTAGACATTCTTTTAAAACTTTATTTTAAATGAACACTTGTCTAGATAGGATTAGTCTGTACATTTTTAGGTGCCATTTCTATATGTCTTATATGAAGTGATTTCTCCCTTTTTTTACTCTATAAAAAGGGTGCATATTTGCGTATGCCTAATTATGACCTCTAATCCTCTCTAGAAATCCTAGGGAGGTTTTTTTATGTTATTGTTAGAAGCTATAAATATTGAAAAAAGCTATGGAGATCGCCTGCTGTTTCAAGCAGAGAAACTTCAAGTACATCGCGGAGAGCGAATTGGAATTGTGGGGAAAAACGGAGAAGGCAAATCGACGTTGCTTCATATTTTAATGAAAAAAATGAGTCCAGATCAAGGGATTGTACAAACATATGGCTGTTCCTCACTGATTCCGCAGCTTGATGTTCAAGCTACAGGAGCTGTTTCTCCTGAGATGAAAAGTCAGTGGAGTGTGCCAACTGAAGCGGACTTTCTTAGCGGAGGAGAAGAAACAAGAAAAAAAATTGCAGCTGCTCTTTCATCAGGCGCGGAACTGCTTGCAGCCGATGAGCCAACGAGCCACTTAGATGTAAAAGGCGTAGAGAAGTTTGAAGAAGAAATGAAGTCTTTTACAGGCAGTCTGCTGCTGATTTCACATGACCGAGAATTATTAAACCGCCTTTGTACGTCTATTTGGGAAGTAGAAGACGGCAAAATTAACTGCTATGAAGGCAATTATCAAGAATATGTGACGCAAAAAAAACACGCAGTTGAAAGACAGCAGTTTGAATATGAACAGTATGTAAAAGAAAAGCAGCGGCTTGAACTGGCGTCTGAAGAAAAAAGCCAAAAATCAAAGTCGCTTAAAAAAGCGCCGAGCCGCATGGGCAACTCTGAAGCGAGACTTCATAAGCGAGCGGTCGGAAAACAAAAAGCGAAGCTAGACAGAAGCGCAAAAGCGATTGAAACAAGAATTGAAAAGCTGGAGAAAAAAGAAAAGCCAAAAGAAATGGAAGAGATTCATTTTGACCTATCGCAGTTTCATCAAGTGCACAGCAAGCAGGTACTAAGCTTTGACAAAGTCTCAGCATCAGCTGGTAATCATATGTTGTTTCAAAATCTAAAAGGCGGTGTGAAGACAGGAGCGAAAGTAGCGATTGTCGGCAAAAACGGTGCCGGAAAATCTACGCTGCTGAATATGATTGAGCAGCGAGCAGAAGGCATCACGGTTGCGAAGCCTGTAAAACTCGGCTTTTTCCATCAGCGTCTTGAAAATCTAGATCCCGCTAAAAGCATTTTAGAAAACATTAAAGAAGACAGTCCGTACACCGAGCATTTTATTCGTACGGTGCTATCGCGCTTACTTTTCAAACGTGAAGACGTGTATAAAAAAGTAGAGATGCTAAGCGGAGGAGAACGAGTGAAAACGGCATTAGCAAAAGTCTTTTTAGGAAATTATAACGTTCTTCTTTTAGATGAACCGACCAACTATCTTGATCTTCATACAAAAGAAGCGCTTCAAGAAGTGTTAAAAGCTTATCCAGGGACGATTTTATTTGTGACGCACGACCGCTATTTTGTTAAAAAGCTTGCGACGCATGTTTTGACGTTAAAACAGTCCAAAGCGGAGCTTGCGGCGATTGAAGACACGGGTAAAAGCAAAAAAGCGTCACAGCAGCAAAATGAAGCGGAGAAACTTGCGCTTCAATTAGAATTAACAAAAGTGATTAGCGAGCTTTCTATCACCCCAGAAGGAAAAGACAAGCAGCGTCTTGAAAAAAGATATGAAGAGCTGTTAGAAGAAAGAAAACGATTAAATAGAAAGGAAGGATAACATCACTTCGCCTAATAATGAATACAATGATGTTACTGAACATCAAAAGCATATTGAAGGAAAAATAACGGATATGAATGTAAAAGGAACGCCCAAAAGAATAAAATGGATTGGGTATGGCATCATTATTTTCTTTGTGATTCTTATTTTAACGATGATCATCGGCGTATTTATCAATTAAAATAAAAGCAGCCGCTTCAATGTTGAAGCGGCTGCTTTTTTTACTTACCTACTTTTGTAACAATGGCATCTCCGTTTTTTCCAACTCGTACAGTAGCAAAACGAGCTTCGCTTTCCACTTTGCTTCCGGTTCCTTCTGGAATAAAGTAATGCTCAATTCCGTACTGAATTCCCCAGTCGTGATACTTCCCCGTAATGACAACGTCTTTCTTTTTAGAAGTATACGGCTTATTCCAGTCATCATCCGCTTGGTAGATTTTTGCGTATTTATACACACCTTGTTTGTTAGGACGAAGAACGAGCTTCACTTTTTCACCGTCTTTCACATGAGGTAAGGTAACGTGCGCAATGTCGTAATTCAGCTCAACGTAATCGCCTTGCAGCAGCGAGCGCGGATCGATCGGCTGTAAAGCGAGCTTAATTTCTTTTCCGTTTTGAAGAAGTACTTCGTTTTTAGTGAAAATGCCGCCCAGAATAATGAGCTGAACAAGAACGATGACCCATACAGCGGTTCGGCTGCGGTCAAGAAACGACGGCTGCGGCTGATCAGGCGTTGACAGGTCCCATTTCCTGCTTAGGAAAAGAAAGATCAGACCTAAAATAACGAGCACAAGTGATTTATTAAATAAATCCCACACAAAGTCGTAATATTTCATCGCTAAAAAAACAAACCAGAAAATCATGCCGACAATAAAATCGTATTTTGGCTCTTTTCGTACCGTCACAAATAAAAAGACGGTCGAAATCACAAAAAACACCGTGCAGTAAATAATATTTAAAAAAGAAGGTTCGCTTAATTCAGTCAGCGACAGTAAAAAGATAAAAGCAAGAAGCAGCGCCGCTTTTTTAAACGCGTGGTGTACGTTTATCGCGTACACAGCGGCATTTAATAGAAACAAAGCGAGCAGCACATAATCTATTTTGATAGTGTCATAGTAAGCAGTCGGAACCTTTATTAACAGAAGCCCTTGCACTAGCACAAAAAGCAACAGGCGAACGGGCGTATGCTTCGTGAATACTAAAAGCGCTACAAGTGCGATGACGTAGATAAAAAACAGAATGTCGTTCACAAAAAAAGAAGCGCCGCCGCTAATTAATACGCCCATCATTAAAAGCGTATATTTCACGGTTGGAATATCTGCTTTAATCAAATAACATCCCACAATCAGCAAAACGCCAATCACAAGCATTCCGTTTGTTGGGTACGTTCCTGTAATAAGTGTGACAAGTCCTCCTAAAGAGCTGCTGCCGATGACCGATGCAATGGCCGTAATCCCAATCACCGCTATTCGTTTGATTACGCGGAGCGAGGTTTTTTGTGCTGACGTGTTGGCAGTGAGCCATTTGACAAACCATACGCTTGCACCAATAAATAAAATCACAAATCCTAAAGCTAAGAACAGTGACCATTCAGCGTAGTGTTTAAAAATAAAAGAGAAAAACTGTTCAATAACAAATAAAGCAAATGCCACAATGGAAATCCCTAAAAACGACCTTTGCGGCTTCACTTTTGAAAAATAAAAAAAGGAGCTTAGTAAAAACAGCAAATAAAAAATAATAAGACCAATCCGTAAGCTAGAGCTGCCTGTGAAATCCGGCAGGGAAACAGTTAAAAAAATGTAGTGAAACAAACAAAACGCTGCATACATGATCACAGGAGACGAGCGCTGTTTCTTTTTTATGATCCAAAAGATGAGTAAGTTCACAAACGCCATTCCTGCGTAAAGTAAAAGCGTCTCGTGTTCGCCTCGCTGTGAAGCTGCGCCAGTTGGTGAAATGAAAAAAGCCATGGTGAATTGAAATAAAACAAACGATAACACGTAAAACGGCTGATACTTTGTAAAAAGGCTAAACAAAATAACCGGCACAAGCCAAATTAAAAACAGCCAGTACGATTCAGCGTGCGTGTTGTAAATTTGAGAAAGAAGCGCGATGCTTAATCCAAATGAAAGAGCGCCGGCCAAAAGCGTCCAGTGACTTAAAAACGCCTGCTGAGGAAGCAGCTTTCGCACTACAAACGCACTTCCGTAAAACAGCAGCATCAGCCCCACGCTCAGCGCAATTTTAGTGTAGCGGTCAAAGCCTTGCCAGTTCGATGCAAAGAAATATAAAATGCCGGACAAAACAAGAGCCAACCCCAGTAAATAACCGAGTCTTACGAGCTTTTCTCTCATACTCAACCTCCTCTTTATATTATGTATATACTAGCGCATGTTTAAATATTTGGAAATAGAAAGAATGAATGCGTTTTAACAAAAAAATTGTGTAAAAAGGCCTTTTAGTGACATGGAAATAACAAGTAAAGTAGTCCAAAAATCTTGATAAATTGTCAATGGTAAGATAGTTTTGGTTATTTTATCCTGAATAGTGGGTATTGAACTAAAAACCTATATTATTCCCAAAAAATATAAGAAAACGTGCCGATGTGCTCTCTTTCTTTATTTGATAAGCTGTAAAAGGGAGTTACTGTTAGAAGATCCAAGAGATAGATATAAAGGAAGTGTCATCATATGAATGAGATGTTTGTTGCTCATCTATATACTCAAGTGAAGCAGGCACATGAAGATATCCAGCAGCTTACGGATAGTAAAAACACGTTAACGGAAGTCAAAGGAGAGCTTGAACGTGCAAAGGAAAAGGTAAAAGAACCAGAGCTCACTTCCGCCACTTGGTCAGGCAGCCTTGCTGTTGGGTTTGAAGACATCCGTACGGCTATGTTAGACGAATACGATGATTTGCTGACCCGTCAGCTGACGGATGCCCTTACGACAATTGATACAAAAATTACGGCGCTTCAATCAGATATACAAGGGATGGAACGCGCCATTAAAATGCAAGAAGACGAAGCAAAAGATAAGGTGTGATGCAATATGGCAGACGAAATTAAAGTAATAGATGGTGAAATTAATAGAACGCTTAGTGACCTAAGCGATGCTGCGCAGCAGTTTCAGCCGCTTTTTCCGTTTCACGTCGGAAGCGGACAAGAACTAGAGGTGCTCGATGAATTAAACCAGCTGAACCAGCAGCTGCGAACGTTAATTGTGGACTACAAGCAAACGCTCCTCGATGATTTGAACGCCACCAAAAAATCCGTGCAGTCCATAAAAGAAGCAGATGAAAAAGCTGCAAACGCCGCTAAATAATGTTCATATTTTATATAAAGCTATCAAAAACAACCTTTCAACCAGCATAGATTTGGCATTCAAATAAAAAGGTTTTATCTAGCGGATGATGCAAGCCTTGTAAAAAGGAGCGTCCGCTTAGGTTTAGAAAAATGACGGGCGGTTGTTCGTTAACCGTTTGTTGTTTTTCTATATCGATACAGCTGGGAGGTTACAGGTTATTGAAAACACTTGATGTCGATGCTTTTCACGAAAATATTCAAGCTATCTTAGACTCTATTAAAAGTCAAAAAGAACAAATTCAGGGCCTAATTTCACAGGTTCAGGCATTTTCAAGCTTAGATGATGCGTTTAAAGGAAAAGGAGGAGAAGCGATTCGGTCTTTTTACGAAACGGGACATGCTTCTTTTTTAACGCTGTATCATTCATTACTCACTTCCTATGAAGCTCGACTAACTCAAATCACACATGCGCTGCGCTCATTTGAACCGAGCGAAGACGGCTACATCACGCAGCCGTTTCTACAAGACACTATTCCTGCGCATTTAAATCAAACAAGAAATACAACCGTTTCGCTTGTCGATCAAGCGAATGCAGCGATTCAAAAAGTCAGTCACCTTGCTTCTGTTTCAGCGCTTAACGACCAAGGTTTTCTAACAGAAGTAGAACAAGCAAAAAACAAAGCGGACAAAACGATGAACGATTTAGTCCGTTTTGACGAACAGCAAACGCAAAGCCTTTCAGTCATTCAAGATCAGCTGACGTCTTTAAACTCGCTGCTTTCTAAAGTGAAAGCTGGGTTTCAAAATGGTTCCATTCAGCCGGGCAATGTAAGTGAGCTGAGCGCGTTGGCGAAAAAAGCGATGACCGATTCAGGAGGCGTCTCGGTTTTTGAAAAAGGCATTCCAACAACCTTGACAAGAAAAGAAAAACAAGAGAAAGTGATAAAGGAAGTAGGCCTTGAAAAACTGATTCAGCTTCAGGCAATGACGCCTGCTGAGCAGTTAAAAGAAATTCACAGGCTTGAAAAAAACTCGCCTTACATAAGAGAAGTGCTAACGCAAATTCAGCAGGATACAGCACCTGCTAACATGAAAAAACTAGCGGAACTGTCACCTGCAGAGCAAGCAGTGGAACTGGAAAAAAGTCCATACCTGCAGGCGTTCAACGATTCTTCAACTGTAGGCATGCTAACGTCTCAACAGATTCTTCAAAACGCTACGGGCGTTGAGGGAATGCTTATGCAGTCGGTGGTGCGTCAGGGTCAGGTTAGGAGTGTTGGGACTAAAAAAACAGCTGAATCCTTTGACTTTACAGAAATCTGTGAAAATCCTAAAGCTAAAAAAGAAGAAACCGGTATAAAAGCTGTAGTCAAGGACGTAGGAGAAGGTGCTATAACTTTAGCAAAAGGCACAGTTACGGGTACTAAAGGAGTAGCACAAGACGTTTGGGCCGGTATGGGGGAGAGAGGAGATAAACAGTTCAACTCCTTATATGATTTTGGAAATTTTGTAACGATGGGTGGATTTGATGGCGCTGTTGCCTTCAAAGAAGGTTTAATTGAGCGAGGAGAAAAATCGTTTGATTCACCGTATGACTTTGTCAATCACGCAACGATGGGACTCTTAGATGTAGGGCAGCAGGCACTTAATCCTGACAAACCTCTTTCAAAAGAGCACTGGGAAAGCAGCATGTTTCTGTTTGCGAGCGTAATTGGAGGAGCGAAACCCGCAGGAGCCGTAAAATCCGTTCCAAAAGTAACAAACGTTCCGCGTGTACCTGCACATAAAGGGACCAAAACATTAAGCGATATGCGGAATGTCGTCAGCCCAAAAGCAGCAAGCAATTGGTCGAAGAAGGTGTATGAACCGTTTCAAAAGCAGATCAAACCTTTACTAGATGCGGAGATGCCGACTTTACGTCCTCAACCTCAACTGGTAGGGATAGGAGAGGCTTTGCCTGGAAAGACCTTTGGTGAAGCGTTAAATGGATTAACGACGTATAAGATGGGGAATGTTTCGAAAGGTCAGTCCAAAGCTTTGGAGAAAGTGGAAAAGCCTGATAGTAAAGCGAATGTTGAAGGGGTTTATGATCAGGAAGCTGTTGCTAAGGGTAATACTAGTATACCGAAGCCGGTAAGACCTAAAGCAAGTAGAGTGAAACCTGACACTCGAAAAAAACCTTCTGCTAATAAAAAACAGAAGGAAAAAAAATTATCAAATGCGCAATTAAATAAACTGGTAAAAGACCACTTTGTAAAAGAAACCGCGAGGACTAGAACCTTTACATCAGAGACTATGCCCGGAAGTAAAGCCTTTGCAAAATGGTTTAATGAATTGAGCGTAGATGAATTTGAATTAGCCTGGTCTACTCCAAAATTAAGGACTATTATTGAGAGTAGAATTCGTTATCCTGGTGGGTACCATGAATGGCACTTAGTATCACGAGCGCCAATTTTTAAGCGGTGGGGTGTAACGGCTGAAGATATAGCAGAAATGAGAACGTTAACGAAAGATATTGAATTTGTTAATCCGGTAGGAAGACATGGGTTTGATGGTTCTGGCAAAGCTCATAGAGAGCTTCTCAATTTAATTGATTACTCACTTGACTACGATACATTTAAAAGAAAATTAAGAAATTGGGCACATTATAGGTTAAAAGGTGGAATTGATTCATTGCCAGAAGGACTTAGGTAAATAGAAAAGGGGGATTATGATGGAAAACCCAGGAGCTGTTTCTCTTTGGTTTGGAAATTGTAGTGATGAGGATTTGTTAAGCAAGTATGTAGAAATAAAATATGATGATGAGGGAGATAGAATCCCTTCGAGCTTCATGAATGATTTTCAGATAAATTTCCTTGAGTACAATCAAGACTTATTAGAATGTACCTACAATGAATATCCTACATCTTCTTTGTCCGAATTACTAAAGAATGCTTCGTATTCTGATTCACTTATAAGTGAACTTGAAGACTTTTATGGTGAAAGCTTAGAAGAGCCGTACAATATTGTTATTCGGTTGTATGATTTTGAATATGAAGAACTTGTTGAGGAAGCAAAACTTGATGGTAGGAAGCTTAAATATATGGGTTCTGTTATTTATGAAGATTAGAGTTTGAATTAAAGAACCTAAGTATATTTATTAATATATTATCTGAAGAAAAAAGCACTTCTTGTCTAATGACAAAAGGTGCTTTTTTTCATTTTAGGATAGAAGTAGGTAGACACATTATAATTTTATAAGTGCACGAAGTATTAAATTTTTAAAGAAGGAAATTAAATACATCGAAAGGGAATTAAAACAGCTAGTAAATCTACTAGATTATCAATTAGAGACGATGCCGGGAATAGAACTTGTGACGGCATCGGCATTAATTGCAGAAATTGGGGATGTAAAGTTATTTCCAAATGCCAATAAATTAGCACGATTTGCGGGGATTGCACCTGTTTACTTTGGTTCTGGTGGGAAAGGTAAGACACATAAAAGTAAACAAGGAAACAGGGCGCTACACGCTTTATTTTATAATTTAGCCGTACAGCAAGTGCAAGTAGCGAAAGGAAGTAAGTTACCTAGAAACCCAGTGTTTCATTTATATTATCAAAAGAAACTAAAGAGGGAAAAACAAAAGGACAAGCATTGGTATGTATTATGAGAAGTTTTGTAAACATTGTATATGGTATGATGAAATATAAAACAGCTTATGAATTGCTTGATACGTTTGCAGGGAAAGGTCAACTACTGCCAAACGGTAAAAAAGAAAGAGTAGACTTTGGTAAAACTATTGGGAAGTACTATGATCGAAATACCGGTGAATACCTTGAGACTACTAATGGATTGATACATTATGGCAAAGATGGAGCTCGTATAGTACCATCAAGGCCGTAAAAACAAAAGAAAAGAGGATGTATATGGGGTATGACTCTTTAATAGGAACATTAATAAAATATGAACATAGTGACATGATACTAGAATGGGAAAATGGATTAAGGATTGTAGGTGAACTAGATACAGTCTTTGAAACAGATAATGGGTTAGATGACGACGATGTAAATTATACCGAATATGATGCAGCTGTATTTCAAGTAAATGATATTTTAGCGCATCCTACTAGTGAGGAAAGTCGTTTATATAATTGGCTAATACAAAAGAAAGGTTCATTAGTTGAAATTTCACTTTATGATGATCCGCCAAGTGCAGTTTTTTTAACTGACGGAGAAAGTGTATGGAAAAGGAATATTAAAAAATAAAAACGTTACTCTAAACATATACCTTGATGGGCTACATTACCTTTCAAGGTTTATTTTGTTTTTTATAAATTTTTTAATTTCTTTGACATAGTGATTAACTGTATTACTTAAATTCCATACATAGTGAAATTAAAATTAAATAAGTATTTCTTATAGATATATCCGAATTATACAAAGCCTGAAATCGCAAGAAGTGTATATGAAGCGGAAGCCAAAAGCAACAAAAGGACGGTCTAGGAACTGTTTCTTTTGCATTCGATATGGTGCCTTTGATTTCCAATGTAAAAGGTGGATGGGAAGTAGGTACGATCCTGTTACTGGCGATGAACTCTCTCATTTTGACCGTTCTGTTTCTGGAGCAGGAATGGTATTGCAGCTTTGCGAGAGTGCCAGGGAAAACGGTGAAATACGGAAGCGAAGGAGCAGAATACGTACTTCGCGTAAACAAACGCGTAAACAAAGCAGAAAAGACCGTAACCAAACATAAGGTTAAAGGTGTTTTTAAGGTTGAGTCAGAAGCTGTGGAGAAGGTGGAAAAGCCTGGTGGTAAGGCGGCTGTTTCTAAGGGGACGGCTGAAATTAATTATGTTAATTTTAATAAAACACATAAGGATTCCTTACCTAAACCTAAAGGAGATGGTCCAAATGGTGGGAAATTACAATCTCATCATGGATTACAGGAAGAATTACAATTCATGGTGGACGATTTAACTAAAGCTGGTTTTTCACGTAATACTACTAGTCAAGTTCTTGAACAACAATACAAGATGCTAAATAAACTAGGTGTTAAGTATGAAAGGATTGATTATTAATGAATATACTAGATAATATCAGTAGTATGTACACAATTGATGCTAAAAAATCTCCTTCGAAAGAAGAAGAAATTAAAGCACTACAGGACTTTTCGACAATAGATGTACCTACAGAATTTATAGAAATAATTCAGCTGGCTTCAGACATTGAAATTAATGTTAGCGACCAAATGTATATTCGAATTTGGGGAGCATCGGGGTGCATAGAAATGAATGAAGCTTATGAAGTACAGAAATATCTCCCGAATTCAATCGCAATTGGTGATGACGAAGGAGGTGGTGCGTTAATCTATCTACAGGGTAAAGATGGTTTTGGGATATACTATACAAGATTCGCGGATTTTGACATTGAGGAGGCAGTGAAAATTGCACCATCTCTAACCGAATTATTAGTAAATAATGTAGGTGTGAATACTTTATTAGATATATGAAAAACTTATACCTTGATTGGCTAAATGCTTTTCAAGTTTTGTAACGTAGAAATTGTATATTTGAAAATAGCTCAGCATCTGAATCAAAATTTATGAAAACCAGTAAATTGGTGATAAAAACTAAAGTAACAATAAGGACTGTATTTGTAAGGAATAAATTAAATATAGATGGGAAGGTGATTTTGTGTGGAGAGATCAAGTTAGTCAAATTTCTCAACTAGAAGAGAAGTGGAATAAAAAACTCAATTTACCTAGCAGTGAAAAAGAGTTATCGAGTTTTTGTAAATATGTAGAAGGGAAATTTGGTGAGGAGGTACTTCCTCAGGAATACTGTGAATTTTTAAAAACTGTTAATGGAATTGAATTTAATGGACTAATAATATACGGAATGGACCCAGACTTCTTGGAAGCTAAGCCCATCAACGAAGTGGAAAGTTTTTTAGATGCTAATGAAACGTGGAAGTTAATTATGGATGAAGATAAGCTGATTTTCTTTGGCGATTCAGATATAGCTTGGTATTGTTATAATGTTTCTAAAAAATGTTTTGTAGAATTAGACAAACCTTCAGGTGAACATATGGAAACCTTTGAAGATTTTAATACTATGCTGAAGTCTGCCTTTTCTGCAGCGCTTAGTTGAATGTACAATTTATACCCCAAGTTCGAAATGTTAAAAGGCGGTAAATTAATAGTAAAAGGTGATACATCGTATGTGTTATTCTAATAAATTAGAAGATCCTGTTTTTTAATTTCTAGGTGGGACTTTTCATCAGGATATTGCTTCGTCAGAAGAGGCATTAAAAGAGTTCTTAAAAGAAGAAAGAGCAAGATGAGGTTGAACCAGTATGTAAATTAGAAACAGTTGAGTTTGTTAAAATTATATTGGTGTGGACTTATGAAACATATAAGCATAAAAGCCAAAAAAGAGTCATTTCTCAAGAAGATGCAGAAATAGCTATGAATTGGATTGAGGAAAAAATGGAATCCATCACTTAGTCATAAGAAGTGTGAAGTGTACTAAAGCCTGAAACCACAATGGGTGAATGCTACTCAAACTCAGCAAATCAAGCTATTGTTGAAAAACTGTTAGTGCTGGTTCTAAGGCTCCGGTTTTTCTAAATCACTAGTTTAATAAAATAAATCAGTAATCAAAGGACAAGGTTAAAAACGTTGTCCTTTAAACGTTCAGTCACCTATTAGTAAATGTTATTTTAAACTATCTATATAGTAGAAATAGCAATGAAATGGTGAAGAAGCTAATCAATAAGGAGTGAGTTTTAGTGAAAATGGAAAGAATGCATGAAAGTTTATCCATTGAAGATTTAGAACGATTTGAGCATAGTCATTCTATTACAATTCCAAGAGAGTATAGAGATCTTTTACTGGAATATAACGGTGGTTATCCAAATCCAAGTGTTTATAAGATATCTGAAAAGCTGGGTGAAAGTATAGTAAACATTTTTTATGGAATTGGAACCATGTATGACAATTTAGAGAAAAAGTTTGATCTTTTCGATGAAATTGTAGAAGCAGGGTTTATGCCAATAGCAGATGACCCAAGCGGGAATCAAATATGTATTGGGATCAGCAAACAGTATTTCGGACAAGTCTATCATTGGGATCATTGTGAGGAAACTGAAGAAATGGAAAATATATATTTTTTGTCAAATAGCTTCAACGATTTTCTTAATTGTTTATATGAGGACTGATCATTTTACATATAAAAAAAGAATGGTTGTAACAGGTGGCACGAAAGGAGAAGTAACATGAAAAAAGAAAAAACATAGAGGTTATAAACGAATATAATGATTCTGTCTTTTTGACTGATGGAGTCAGTATTGATGAAATAAAAAAGAGAGAAGATACGATCAACGTAAACTTGCCAGATAGTTATCAAATGAATTTAAATGCCTTTGGTCAAGCAACGGAAGAATCAATAGGCAAATTAGAAGAACTTTTGGGGTTTTTACTTCCGGAAGATTATAAAAAATTTTTAGTTGAATATAACGGAGGAACTTCGAAAGTAAGATATAGTAAATTTTTTGTTGAAGAATTAAATCAAGAAATTCCTTTAGATGTTTTGTGTGGGATAGGTGTAACAAGAACGTTTGATTTAATTAAATGCTATGAAGAGTTTGAAGAAGATATGCTGCCGTGTAGTTTGGTAATAGGAGATGATCCTGGTTCGGGACTTATTGTACTTATTACTGATACGGAAAGGCACGGTGTGTATTACTGGGACCACTCTCTTTCTTTCCCCCAATCTTGTGAAGAAGAAAATACATATAAAGTAGCCCATAGTTTTAAGGATTTTTCAGACGAATTAATTCATCCGAGATAACAAGGCGTAAAGAAACAGAACGAACATATGCTGAACGATTAGAAAAAGTCTTAAGTGAAGGTGAGGTTATTGGCAATGAAAGATGCTATGAGCAACTATTTTAAGGTAAGAAGAGAATATTTTGAAAAAGGTTTGGATTTCCTATTTAAAACAACCTACAACGAAAATGTTCAATCAATGATTTATCAAGGGGAAGTGGATGAAGACGAAGAAATTTTATGGAACCCTGTTCCAAAAAATAATCATAGCGATATAACACCACTTGAAGAAAGGTTTGATATTACATTTCATTCTTCAATTGACTGCTATTTTAATTCCTACTGGTTTGCGGAGTTAGATGGTTTTATGGATAGCCATTATCTCACGCTAGAAGCTGTATTACCAAATATTGAATTGGATACGTTTGAAAGGAACTTAAAGGGATATAAAATAAATCACGATAAGCTTGATAAGGTTCCTATAGGTATAGAAGGCAATGGCTTGGTAGTTGTGATTGATAACCTCAGCGGCAAAATTGAATTAGAAGATTTTGAACGAGGTTGCTTGAAAGAAATTGCAAGCTCCTTAGAAGATTTAATTTCTAGCCTGCGTTTACAAAGATAACAAAAGTATGTACAAAAAAGAATTAAATTACCACCTATAGAAAGGGAAGGCATGAAATGAAGATTGAATTGTTAAATGCAGTAGACCAAGAGTTTGAAAGGTACCCTGAAGCTTTTGGCGGTGCTGTTACTAGTGAGGAAGTGACACAAGCTGAAGCGAAGCTAAAAGTGAAATTACCAGAGGATTTTAAAAGGTTTCTTTTGAGGTATGGTTCGGGGGCAATTGGTGAAGCGGTTGTTTTAGGGTTAAGAGAGGCAGAGTTTGTGTCTACACCGTCATTTGTAGATAAATCTCTACAGTTCAGAAATATGTTGCCTCAAGGATCGAGCATTTTGTTGTGATTGGAGTAGACAGTGCGGGAAATCCAGTAGGCTTTCAATACCCTAATAAAGAAATCGTCATAGTTGATTTTGACTTTGGCGGAAAAAAAGTTATAGCAGGAAGCTTTGAAGAATATTTAGAAAAATCGATTCGTGAAGAATTAAATATCCATTTCTGATTGGAGTTATGGAATAATCCGTATTTATAAGGAGGAATTAGATGAGAAAAGATTTAGAGTGGGAATATGCTGATTGAGAAGTATCAGAAAATGAGGTTGAAGAAAGTGGAAGGCAATTAGGATTCCACTTACCTAAAGATTATATTGATTGTGTAAAAATAAATGGAGGTGCTAGCGTATTACCAAAAGAATTTAATGTAGGCAACGTAGAGCATTGTTTTGGTAGTTTATTTAGCTTTAATAAGAAAAGCAGTGAGTACATTGTTAAAAAATATGAACTATATAAACCTATGCTTCCGAAAAAGGTTTTTCCTATTGCGAATGATCCCGCTGGAAATTTAATTTGTTTAGATTATAAAAATAATATAGACAACCCGATTGTGTTATTTTGGGAACACGAAAATGCCCCTGAAAAAGAAGTATTAATGCAAGAGAAAGGTTTAACTGAAGAACAAGTGGAAGAACGTGCAAGGAGCAATGTATTTTACATCGCAGATACGTTTACGGATTTTTTAAGTAAATTACATGATTGAAAAGCTTTTTGTAAGTGCACGTTGATTTGCTAAAGTCTCTAAGGGGTATTTTTGTGGAAATGCTTCATCAAAAAAATGCTCGAGCGTATAACAATATGTCACTCGTCAAAATTTGGAGGGTTTTCTTTTAAATATTCAAATATAGTCTATGTAAAAGTCAACATACATGTTAGGTTTTATAACATAAATTTCTGAATAATCATTTACTTATTCACTTATTTCATGGTATGTTATATGACATAGATATTGTAACTTGCAATATGGGTTGAAAATTAGCCATTGCAATATATACTTATTTTTCTAAAAATGCACCTGGACGAGCCGGTGCTCTATACATATATGAATACATCTACGTATAACTAGTCAAAAAGAATGAAGGCTTTTCTATTTATAGTGCTGATTGTTCTTTGGGCTGAGTATAGTTATAGTAGGTGAAATTTTCAAGGCAGTTATTTTGGTTTTTAAGCTGAATTTTTGGAATAGTTTGTTATTTTATTAATCGATGCTTTGCCACTTAGAAGTAGGTATAAAAGTTTACTAATAAAAGAAAATGCAGACGGAATTTAATAAGTTTTTTGGAATTTGTGGGCGATTTTCTCACTTTTTTATCATTTTTGAATAGTTTATAATCATCAGACAATTATACTGTGATATAGTTATAAGTGAGACAGAAAAAGGTGTGTTCTTAGGTCGCACCTGAATTTTTTTACTACGTAAGCAGGAGCGCCTACATCTTTTTACAAATATAGGGGATGAGGAAGGTTATAATGAGCAACGTACAGAAAAAAACAGACGTTATCTTAATTGGTGCCGGAGTCATGAGCGCAACTTTGGGATCATTACTCAAAGAGTTAGCACCTGAATGGGACATTAAAGTATTTGAAAAACTCGCAGACGCAGGGGAAGAAAGCTCGAACGAATGGAATAATGCAGGGACGGGCCATTCTGCGCTGTGCGAACTAAACTATACATCAGAAAAAGCTGATGGATCTATAGATATAACGAAAGCGATCCGAATTAACGAGCAGTTTCAGCTGTCAAGACAGTTTTGGTCTTATCTTGTAAGCAGCAAGTTGATTCGCAATCCGCAAGACTTTATCATGCCAATTCCGCATATGAGTTTGGTACAAGGGGAAAAAAATGTATCGTTTCTGAAAAAGCGTTTTGAAGCGCTGTCAAACAATCCGTTGTTTCAAGGAATGGAGTATTCCGACAGTCCTGACAAACTAAAAGAATGGATTCCGTTAATCATGAAGGGGCGCACGTCAAATGAACCAATTGCCGCAACTAAAATTGATTCAGGAACAGACGTAAACTTCGGTGCTTTAACACGCATGTTGTTTGACCATCTGAAGAATAAAGGGGTTCACGTTCATTACAAACGAAGTGTAAAAGATATTAAACGTAAAAGTGACGGTATGTGGGAAGTAAAAGTCGCAGATGTAGACAGCGGCAAAGTTGAGTACCACACGGCAAAGTTCATCTTTATCGGAGGTGGAGGCGGAAGCTTGCCTTTGCTTCAAAAAACAGGTATTCCTGAATCCAAGCATATTGGAGGATTCCCGGTAAGCGGATTATTTATGGTATGCAATAACCCTGAAGTCATTGCGCAGCATCACGGAAAAGTATACGGAAAAGCCAAAGTCGGAGCTCCGCCAATGTCAGTTCCACACCTTGATACACGCTATATTGATAACAAAAAGACGCTGTTGTTTGGTCCATTTGCCGGCTTTTCACCGAAATTCTTAAAAACAGGTTCGAACTTGGACTTAATCAGTTCTGTAAAGCCGAATAATATTTTAACCATGCTAGCAGCAGGCGTCAAAGAAATGGCGTTAACAAAATATTTAATTCAGCAAGTGCTGTTATCAAATGAAAAACGTGTCGAAGAACTGCGTGAGTTTATCCCGAACGCGAAAAGCGAAGACTGGGATATTGTTGTAGCGGGTCAACGTGTGCAGGTAATCAAAGACACGGAAGCCGGTGGGAAAGGAACGCTTCAGTTTGGTACAGAAGTTGTAAGTGCCGCTGATGGTTCGGTTGCTGCACTTCTTGGTGCTTCTCCTGGTGCGTCAACGGCCGTTCACGTTATGCTTGAAGTATTAGAAAAATGCTTCCCAGAAAACATGAACAAGTGGGAGCCAAAAATAAAAGAAATGATTCCTTCCTATGGCATGTCGTTAGTTGATCATCCAGACTTCTTTAACGAAATTCATGCGTCTACTTCACAGACGCTTGGTTTAATTAAAAAAGAGTCCGTTTATAGCTAAAGATTTTACGCCGCAACAAACAGCACATGTGTATGTGAAGAAATCTACAGGCGTGCACAAACACCACCTTTTCTTGAGGTGGTGTTTTAATGGTCTTTATATGTAGAGTTTGAGTTAAGAGCGGTATTGATTGCTTCCAGGCTGAAGTTTCAAATGCTTCCACGCTGCAATTGCATCATCGCGGCTTTTTCCATTGTTTTTCGGATCCTTAAAAAAATCGCGAATAAACCGGTTGTACTCAAACTGAGGCGCAATTTCTTTTTGATAAGAAGGCTGCTTTTTTCGTTTTTCTTCCTCATGCCACGCTTTTACCACATCTCGATAGGTTTTCCCTACATTTTCTTTAAAGTAGTTTTGAATATACGTGGAAAAATGAAACGTAGGATGAATGGCTTCTTTAAAAAAAGCCCGTACTCCTTGACTGCAGCGGTGATTTTCTCCAATGACGGTATCTAATGTTAGCGGAGCTTTCGTTTTAGAGGACGAACGTCTTTTAGAAGGTGATTTTGATTGTTGAGTGTCACCGGTTGTTAAAAACACTTCAATTCTTTTTGAAAGTTCCATTTTAGATCCAGACGGGCTCATGTTGTTTTCACGGCAAAATTGCTGCAGCTCGGTTTTGAGCCAGTAAAAGTCCGTAAAGTCATTGATAGATAAATTTTTTGTAAGTTCGGGTCTCATTGTTTTCACCTCCATATATTTGCAAAATAATTATAGAACGTTTGTTCTTGTTGGTCAATTGTTTTTAGAGAAGTACGAAGCAATGTCTTTTATGTTTCTTCCTACATAGTGAGAAGAAATAGGCTGTTTATTCATCTCTCTTGCCCAAATAGAAAGCTGGCCGATGTGATGGATTTCATGAATGATGATGTGATGCAAAATGTCAGCTTCCGTGTAAGAAGTAGAATCCCAAGGGACTGTTACGTACCTTTTGTTGGAAAAATTCAAATGACTTAGAAAGTCGGCAATTTCGGGTCTATGTGCAGAAGAAAGCGCTTGAAGCTTTTCAAGCGTATCGTGTTCTTCAAAAGAAAGAACGATATCTGGTTTACCTTGGATGGCGCGTATCCAGCTGTCTTCCACATCAATAATATGAAACAGAGTTTGTAAAATGCTGCCCGTTCCTCCAGTCCGCTTCTTCAACAGTTCTTCTCTAGAAAGTTGATAACACCAGCTAAACCATTCATCTCTCACTTGCCAATTATATTCAAAAAAATGAATCATCTACCACACCTCACATGTTTTTTTACCTCTTACTAAATTAGATTAAGGCTTGTAAATTCCTTTGTAAAAAGAAGAAAAAACGTCTAGGCAAGAGATCTCTTGCAAATTCCAAAATCAAACAATTACAATAATAGAAAGGAGTTGATCACATGACGCTACATAATAAAGTCCTTTCTACAATTCTAGGAGGAGCTGTGGGAGACGCTTTAGGCGTTCCAGCTGAGTTTAAAAAACGCGATTCATTTCGAATTACGGCTATGACCGGCTACGGTACATACAACCAGCCTGAAGGAACATGGTCAGATGATACATCTTTAACGATGTGCTTGATTGATAATTTAATAGACAAACAAGATGAGTATGATTTAATGCGAAAATTTGAGAGCTATTGGGTGGATGGCTACTGGACGCCGTATGGGGAAATGTTTGATATTGGCATTGCAACAAGCGAAGCGATTCGCCGCTATAAAAGCGGACTTCCTAAAGAAGAGTGGGGAGGAAGCGCTGAATACGATAACGGAAACGGAGCGCTTATGCGTATTGCTCCGCTTGCGTTTACACTATGTGATGAAACTAGCTTTACAAAAAGAAAAGAAGAAATAGAAAGAATTGCGCACGTCACGCACCGCCACTTGCGCTCTACGCTTGGCTGTATTATATATGTGGAGCTGCTTATTCGTCTCCTTCACGGCGACGAGCCCTTTGAAGCATATGAAAACGCGGTAAACCTCTGCCAAAAGCATTTAACAGGTACGGAGTATGAAGCAGAGTTTTCTGCGTACGAACGAGTGTTAAACCTAAGCTTGCCGCACGCAGCGAGAAATGCAATCGGGTCAACCGGATATGTCGTCAGCTCGCTAGAAGCATCGCTTTGGTCTTTTCTTCAAAGTGACGACTACGAAGAAGCTGTACTTACTGCTGTGAATTTAGGAGAAGACACGGACACAATAGGCTTTATTACAGGTACTATGGCAGGAGCATATTATCAGCTGGATGGCATTCCTGAAGAGTGGGTTTGTCAGCTTGCTAAAAAAGAAGAGTTAGAGAAAGCGTGTAAGAAGTTTGCGGATATATGTTAATGGATCATAAAAATCACTCAAAAGTTCGGAGGAGATAAAGTGAAATTTTCTATGGATTTTGGCGATACCAATTTTATCGGAGTGGCAAACGCAAAAGAGTACCAATCATTTGTCGATGAGGATTGGGAGCTAGACCAGCTTCTGAATCACTTCGGCAGTGAAATGAAAAAGAGAAATATTCTAGTATGTCAAATGACAGAAGAAGGAATTGAACACTCTTGGAACGTAGAAGTGAAGATTGGAACAGAGTCGGATATAGATACATACTTTAGGAAAGCAACAGGTTATATAAATGTAACCAATCATCAGCTTTATCTCGTAGATTATGACTGCCTTACGATGGCCGCCCAATTTGAAGATCAGTTAGTGCCTGATGCGAACTGTTCTAAGTATAGAATTGATATTAAAAACGGTATGTACAAGCTCGAGCTTATTCAATTTTATAATGTTGATCAAGATGAGTATACAGGAAATGACCAAACGGATCTTTTATTGAACTTTATTAAGATGGAGCATGTTGAAGAAACGGTCGATGAGGTATTTTGGTGTACGTATTAAGTAGTAAACGTACCGTAGGCTACTAACTTAGAGGCGTAGTGTGCCGTTCTAAGGCATCCTATCTTATTTATATATTCAGTGAAACCCTCTGGCTTTGCGTCAGAGGGTTTTTATGGTCAAAATCATTTATAATATACTTTTACATAACATACAAACTTCACGTTAAAGAAAGGTGATCACAGTGCCAAATGCATGGGATGCAGAACAAATCGTATCAGCACCGCTTGCCAAAACGTTAATCGAGACGCAGTTTCCAGAACTTGCGCCCGCTGCGATTTCACTGCTTGGCTACGGCTTTGACAATACGGTTTATCAAGTAAACGACCGCTTTGTGTTTCGGTTTCCTAGACGAGAACTGGCAGTAGGACTATTAAAAACAGAAAATCAGCTTTTACCAAGTCTTGCTTCTCAATTGCCTCTATCGATTGCAGAGCCCATTTTTTTAGGTAAGCCGAATGGAGGCTATCCTTGGCCTTTTACGGGCTATCACTACGTGCAAGGAACTCCGCCTGCAAGATTAACAGAAGAAGAGCGCATACAATCTGCTTCTGTACTAGCAAGATTTCTTCGCGCGGTGCATTACTATCCTCATTTAAAAGCGCAAGAGCTCGGCGTGCCGTTTGATGAGCTGAATCGACTTGATATGATGAAGCGAAAGCCGGCGTTAGAAAAGTATGTCAAGCAAATGAAGGAGCGTAATCTTTATTCAAAACAAGAGATTCTTGAAGACTATGTAAATGGCATACAAGAAATTCACTATCAAGAAAAACATGTACTGGTTCACGGAGATCTTCATATTAAAAACATGATTGTTGATCAAACCAATATGGTTTCAGGCATCATTGACTGGGGAGATGTTCATATTGGTCACCCGGCAGTTGACCTAGCGATTGCCTACAGCTTTTTACCTCCTAAAGGAAGAGCATGTTTTTTTAAAGAATACGGAAAAGTAGACGAAGAAACGTACAGACTGGCAAAATGGAAAGCTGTATTTACAGCCGTAGTACTTGTGGCGCGCAGCTACGATCAAGGAGACAAACAAACGTTAGAAGCGGCTCTAGAAAGCTTAAACCTCATTTTTCAAGAGTAATAAAACTGTAATAAAATTTTTGTTAAATTCCTGTATAGTTAAAAAAGGATAAAAATAAAAACAACAGGTGAAGCAAACGATGAATACAAGCCATTGGAATGAATCAGCAGCGCAGCTGCTAGAAGCATGGATACAGCTATACCAAGAAAAGGAATTTCTTATTGGAGAAACGGAATCTTTAAACATGCTAAAAGAAGAAGTAGATGGGATGGATAAAGAAAAATTTCTCTCCATAGTAGAACGTCATCTGCAGAAAGTGTATGACGAACTGGAAAAAGAACGTACAGAGTACAACATAAATAACATTGAATATATGATGTTAACGTTTCTTTCAAACGATTATCCAGAGTACATAAAAAAGCGTCAAAGCAATATGAGACAGATTGAACAGTTAACAAGCATACATAGGAATGTGACAGAGGTTTTCGGAAAAGAACTTTTTTCTGAAGCGGATATGGTAGCGTTTAGAAACGACTTTTTTCAACTAACAGAAAAACACGCTAACACGTCATCGTTAAAAGAAATGAAGGAAAACTGGAATACGTATTTGTCAGCTTTCGTTGACTTTCAAAAAAAGCATGAACATGTAAAACAAGCGATAACCACAGTACTCGAAGAAGACAAGAGCTTAAAGCAAGAATGGCATCAGCTAAGCAAAAATAAAGTAGTGACCAAACAAAAAGCGACCGCCTTTCGCACAAAGCAGCATGAGCTAAATGAAAGTATTCGAAAAGCCACGACTGCACAAAAACAGTTACTGGAACTTCACTGGCCTGATGTTCGCAGTCAGTTTGATGCGCTACAAGAAAAAATGAGTAAGAGTCTTTCTACCGTGCTGAAAGAAACGCAACGCAGTATGGAAGTCATTAGCCAAAACGATGCAAATGAACACGCCAAGTTAAAGCAATCACTTAACGACCTAAATGCAGTCCACAAAGTTGACGTTCATCAAACGTGGTTAGCGGCTTTTATTAAAAAATCACGACCATTTTTTAACGAACTGAGTGAAGATATAAAGGATAATCGGTGTCGAGAACTGTGGAACCGAATTTACGGCATGTACAAAGGAATAGCAGTAAACGAGTTTATTGTTACATACGAAGAATTTTTAGCACTTCAGCCGCTTGGCAGTGTAAAAAGCACGGGAATACCACAGCCAATAGTTCGGTTAAAGGTAGATATAAAACCTGTTACGCTGCCATCCTACGCAGACTTTCCCGTGCTCAAAAAGCAGCAATCATCACGGCGCACTTTTCCTATTTTAGTAGTAGGCGCTATCGTCCTTGTCTTATTACCGACGATTGTACATATGAATCGTGACAATCAAACGGCAGAATCAGACGCAGACGTACAAGCTACGGCCAGCACCAAGCCGTTAAAAAATGAAGAACCTAAGCCAGCTGACGTAAGCAAAACAGAGCTTGAAAACTTTTTTATCTCCTATAAAGCTGCTTACTTTTCAAGCTTGAACAGCGGAGACTTTAGTGGGATGGCACCTTATATCGATTCGGGTCAGCCAGTTTATAAACAGCTAAAAAGCTATATCACATCACTTGCCGGAAAAAACGTATCGTTTGCTAACGATCAGTTTCTCGTGACAAAAACAGAATCACATGACGACGGAACCTACAGCATTTATACAAACGAAGTGTACACGTTCACTGATTCATATGACGCGAGCACGCAGTTCAAAAAAGAACGAATTTACCATGTGAAAACTGCTGGCAAAGACAAACTTCAAATTACTAAAATTGATACATTAACAGATGAGCAGAAGCCGGTGGAAGAGTGAACGGTTTCTGAGAGGTTATGAATAACCGCTAGTTCCTTTTGGGGACTAGCGGTTGTTGTGGTTGGGCGGAGAGAAGAGGTTTAGTTGAATTGCTTGAG
Source organism: Priestia sp. FW507-14D1A (assembly GCF_058781295.1). NCBI lineage: Bacteria > Bacillati > Bacillota > Bacilli > Caryophanales > Bacillaceae > Priestia > Priestia sp. FW507-14D1A. Next base: position 366,180 of record NZ_JBYSWQ010000003.1, on the reverse strand, counting down.
CTTAGGATGACCGCTACGCTGCCAGCGTGGATATCTTATTATATAAACTTTTAAATCTTTCCATATAGAAGCAAGAAATTAATCTAAAGTACGATCATATTAATTCCAGTTTTTCTCGATAAAATGAAATGCCGGTCGTAAATTTGTTTTATTAGCAATTGAAATAAGAGCGGGCACCACTGAAGGATCCGTTTTAGAGAAATTAGGAATCCTCGGGTTTAACCGGAAAAACTGTTCGCCCAAAAGCTCAGAGCTAACCATTGATTCATAATAGCTCGATCCACCAGAGATAATCTGAAGAAACGGCAGCAACGGTTCATTAGGAGACCGTTCTAAAAGTACTCCCCAATTCGGAGGTAGGTCCTCCATATCTTCAGGGCGTATGTTATCGGCACTCACCATTCCCCATCCCTTTGTATCTCTTCTTAATTGAGTTGGCTGTTCACCTGTTCCAATGGATAATACGGCAATTTGATCCAACGGCTGTTTTGCTTTCCCTACTGCAAACGCGATACTAGCTGTACTTGCGTTAGTTGCCACTGTATAACCATCTACGTAGTTTTGATAAGCTCTTTGCGTTGCGGGGGCAGCGCTGCTCCTAAGTATTACGTCACTTGCTTTTTCATTAAGATAGGGAGAGCCAGGAAAATTATGAAATAACACAGGATTCCAACGATTCAGCTCCGGTGAAAATAAGTGGAATGCAGGCACAACAATTCGTTTCTTTAAGTCTCTAAGGCGAAGGTCCCGGGGGAAAAATGTTCGTATGGCTTTAATAAAGCCAGAATAGGGTAGTTGCTGGTTAAAGACAGGTCCGCCCGGTCGGGAAACGCTGAACGCCGGTAAGATGTGATCTTTGAAAAACTGAAACGTCTCTTCTGGTGATCTTCCGCTTGCTAATGCAAGAGCAGTAAATGAACCAATCGAATTTCCTGAAAAAACATCGGTTTCACTAATTAACTTTGGGTTTTGATAAGCCAATCTATTCAAAAGCTGTAAACTTAAAGCACCTAAAGTACCGCCTCCATCAAAGGTCATAATCCGATATTTTGTCAAAGGTGATTTCTCCTTTCGAATCTCATGAGAGGTATTATTCTGTATATGTTTATTTGATGTGTTGGATAAGTATGAGTAATCGCTTTTATCAGTTCTTCAGGAAGCTTATAGGATACGAGTTTAGTATTAGGAGAGGCTTATGTCTTTTAGTTTTGTCTTAACTTTTTACTTATCTTAAAATAAGTTTAGACTTCATGAAATTCCATTTTTTTGATATACTCTGTAAAAATATTTTTTATAATTATAAAAAATATTTTTCGGAAATTAAGAAAAGGGATAGGAGGAATATTTTGAATAAACAAAAGGCACCTTTAGAAAATTTGAAAATTATAAGAGATGAATTAAAAAAACGAAATTGGGCTGTAGACGTTTTTCTATTTCAGTACAAAAAGCAAGAATATATTGTTCTAGTGAAAGTTTATTCAGAACGCGAAAAGAAAGACAGTAAGTATGCAATTGTAAAGCTTGAGTTTATTAAAAAGAGGGGGAGGAACGAAAATTTTTGTACCTATGCAGATTTGTATAAGATACATATCTCTGATATGAAATCATTTAGAAAATTTTTTGGGATTGAATATAAAGAAAACTTGGGAGATGTTATTCAACAATTTACACAGCAGTTCTCCACTTTTATTCCAAGCCAATTAATAGTTGATAAAGAGATAGATTTAAAGAGTTCTATAACAGAGTACTTGAATAAAACGGACACGGATTCTTCTAAGGGCATTTATTGTATTGGTGTAAAGAGAAATGGAACCAAAAAAGATGGTACATCAGGACAACGGAGTCCTGAGAATAATCAAAAAGCAGCAATATTCAGACCAGAATTATTTGAGAAACTAAAGGATGATACTACAATAAGTTTTTGTTTTTCTGAGGATCCTTCAAGACAAAAAACAGATGAGGATATTCTTTTGCGCTGGAAAGAAAAGAAAAATAATTCATAAATAAAAATTTTTACTTTTTATATTAGCTTTCCCTTAGTTATAAAAGGTGTCTTATAATTTATATTGTAAACGTCGCGATGTTTATGAAAGTAATGTATTAGAAAGCAAAGATGTGTGATATGTACTTGTACAAGACCATGTTTTCTGTGCCGTCTCAGCCGCAGCCATATTTATTACACAGCGAAGAAGCAGCGGAACTTCTGAATGGAAAGATAAGAACGGGATAACGGCGCGTAATAAACTCGAACAAATGTTAAGTGTAGAAACAAAATAACCTAGATCTAAACCTTTTGATCTCAATAAGGATTTCAAAACATTGACATTCCCTTCCAAACCGCATACAATAACTACTAATAAAAGCACACAAATTCGTTGAAGAGAATCAGTACGCTGCAAGTTTGTTCCACAGAGAGCTGGTGATAGCTGAAAGCCGGTGTTCAAGCTGCAGGGGAATATCCTCTCTGAGAAGTCAAACTGAACGATAAGTAAGTTTGAACGGTAGTCTACCGTTAAAAAGAACGCGTATGATTGTACGTTGCTGAGTGCTATTGATGAACGGATCAATAGAAGCCAGGGTGGTACCGCGGTTAAAACCCGTCCCTAGTCATAGGGACGGGTTTCTTTGTGTGCTTTTAACTTTAAAAGGAGTGGTATCACATGAAAGAAGTGAATGTAAGGGAGTCTTCGCAAGAGCGCGAACAGCGTATCCAGCAGCAGTGGCAAAAAGGAAATGTGTTTCAGCAGTCGGTTCAAAATCGAGAAGGGCATCCTTCGTTTGTATTTTATGAAGGGCCTCCAACAGCCAACGGTTTGCCTCACGTGGGGCACGCGCTAGGCCGGACGATTAAAGACGTGGTGGCTCGTTATAAAACGATGACGGGGCATCAAGTGATCCGAAAAGCAGGCTGGGATACGCACGGACTGCCGGTAGAGCTCGGTGTCGAAAAGCAGCTCGGGATATCGGGGAAGCATGACATTGAAAAATACGGCGTAGAAGCTTTTATCAACAAGTGTAAGGAAAGTGTGTTTGTGTATGAAAAGCAGTGGCGCACGTTCACGGAGCAGCTTGGCTATTGGGTTGATATGGAAGACCCTTACATCACCTTGGAGAATTCATACATTGAAAGTGTATGGAACGTGCTTGGCACGATTCATGATAAAGGACTTCTTTATAAAGGCCACCGCGTATCACCTTACTGCCCGAGCTGTCAAACATCATTAAGTTCGCATGAAGTAGCGCAAGGGTATAAAGATGTAAAAGATTTAACGGTAACGGTGAAATTTAAAGTGAAAAACCGCGATAATGAGTATTTTTTAGGCTGGACGACAACGCCTTGGACGCTTCCGTCAAACGTGGCGCTTGCGGTGCATGAAGAGATGAACTACGTTCGAGCCCAGCAAGGCGACAGCGTGTATATAGTGGCAGAAGCACTCGCAGACAAAGTGTTAAAAGGAGAGTATACGGTTTTATCTCAACATAAAGGAAATGAGTTAAAAGGGATGTCGTATGAGCCGCCGTTTAATTTTGTGAAAGTGGAAAAAGGGCACGAAGTCGTAACGGCTGATTACGTAACGGATCAAAGCGGAACAGGAGTTGTTCATTTAGCACCTGCATACGGCGAAGATGATTACAGAGTCGTAAAAGAAAACGGCTTTTCATTTGTGAACGTGGTGGATGAAAAAGGGCAGTATACGGCTGAAGTGCCGCCGTTTAAAGGACGTTTTGTAAAAGACTGCGAAGTTGATATCGTGCGCTACTTAGCAAATCAAGACGTGCTGTATCATAAAGAAAAGCATGAGCACAGCTATCCGTTTTGCTGGCGATGCGACTCGCCGCTTCTTTATTACGCAAATGAAAGCTGGTTTATCCAAACGACGGCGTTAAAGGAACAGTTTTTGAAAAACAATGAAAGCGTGACGTGGTACCCGGATCATATCAAGCACGGTCGCTTTGGCAACTTTTTAGAAAATATGGTGGATTGGAACATCAGCAGAAAACGCTACTGGGGAACGCCGCTGAACGTATGGGAATGCGGGAAATGTCAGCATCAAGTAGCTCCGAAAAGCATCAAAGAGCTGCAAAATCATGCGTCTCATTCCGTTGGTGACAGCATTGAACTTCATAAGCCGTATGTAGATGACGTGCAGCTAACGTGTCCGGTCTGCAGCGGAGAAATGAAGCGAACGCCGGAAGTGATTGACGTTTGGTTTGACAGCGGCTCGATGCCGTTTGCGCAGTATCACTATCCGTTTGAAAACAGCGAGCTGTTTCAAAAACAGTTTCCAGCAGACGTAATCGCAGAAGGAATTGATCAAACGCGCGGCTGGTTTTACAGCTTGATGGCAGTTTCAACGCTGTTTACAGGAAAAGCACCGTATAAGCGTGTTCTGTCTCTTGGCCACGTCTTAGATGAAAACGGTCAAAAGATGTCTAAAAGTAAAGGGAATGCGCTAGACCCTGTTGATCTTATTCATACATTTGGTGCCGATGCGCTTAGATGGGCGCTTTTAGCAGACAGTGCACCTTGGAATCCGAAGAAATTTTCAGAGCGGGTCGTGCAAGAAGCGAAATCAAAAGTTATTGATACGCTAGTGAACGTGTACGGCTTTTACGTTCTGTACGCCAAGCTTGACGGCTATGACCCGAAGCAAACGTATGAATTGAAAAAAACAAAATTGGATGAGTGGATTCTTTCGCGTTTGCACAGCACGGTCAAGCGCGTAACAGTACATCTTGAAGATTACGGGTTTACAAGCGCGGCTCGTGAAATCGCGGTATTTATTGAAGAGCTAAGCAACTGGTATGTGCGACGTTCCCGCGATCGTTTTTGGTCAGAAGGAATGGACGGAGAAAAAGCAGCGGCTTACGATACGCTTCATAAAGTACTAGTGACGTTAAGTCAGCTATTAGCACCGTTTACGCCGTTTGTTGCGGATGATATTCATGAAAATCTAACAGGGAAAAGCGTTCATTTAGCAGACTATCCTGCATGTGATCAAACGAAAGTGAACGAAAAGCTGGAAAAAGAAATGGAAGCGGTGCTTCAAGTAGTGGAACTAGGCCGAAGCATCCGAAATACGCATTCGTTAAAAGTAAAGCAGCCTTTGCAAAGTCTTTCGCTTGTGGTAACGGAAGAAGATGTAGAGTGGAAAGCATATCGTGATGTCATCAAAGATGAGCTTAATGTAAAGAACTTTAACGTTGAGCAAGACGACGACAAACTTGTTTCCTATGTATTAAAACTCGATTTTAAACAGGCGGGACCAAAGTTTGGAAAACGAGTAAATGAGGTCAACCAAGCGCTGAAAAACCTTTCAGAAGAGGAAGGGAAAAAGTTTGTTGAACAAGGCAAGCTAAGTGTTACGCTTGCTTCAGGAGAAAACCTAACGCTTGAAACGGCAGACGTACTTGTTGAAAAAGTGCCAAAAGAAGGTTTTGCAGTTGCATCAAACGGCACGTACACTGCGGTGTTGGATACGGCGTTAACCGAAGAACTCGAGCAGGAAGGAGTCGCTCGTGAAGTAATTCGAGCGGTTCAAGATTACCGCAAAAAGCTGGATTTACCCGTGAATTTACGTATTGATTTGGAGCTTAGCGGAGACGAAGAAGTGCAGAAAGCCGTCGAGAAGTTCGAAACGCTGCTTCAAGAAAATCTTTTGCTGCACAGTCTCAGTGTGAAAGAAGCTATCAAAAACGGAGAGACGGTAAAAGTCGGAACAAAGCAAATTACGCTTCGTATTTTAAATCAGAGCTGATAAAAAGCACTTACCTCATAGCGGGTAAGTGCTTTTTTACCTTTAATCAAACTGCCCGAGAACGTTCTTAAGACTCGGCCAGACAATTTCAAAAGGAGCCGCTAACACATACTCTTTTCCGTTTTCATCTTTAAAGTGCTGCACAAAACGATATTTTCCTACTTTGTAGTTAGGAGTTGCGATATCTAATTTGAGTGATTTTCCTGGCTTCAGCGTGACAGTTTTATCAGGAAACTCTAATCCGTTTAGCACAACTTCGTACCACTTTCCGTCTTTTAAGTGATCCGCCGTATTTTTATAAGGAATCGTTAAGGTATGCGTCGAATTGTTTTGAATAACAAAAAAGCCAAACTGCGTTTTATCGTATTTTTTACTGACAGCAGATAGTATAATAGTTCCCCCGTTAGTGTTAATGGAAGATGGGATGTTTTTTTCTTGTTTGGCTCCTAAATCCATTTTTTGACCGTTATAATCGATATAGCCAAAGATACAAAATAAGATAATAAAAATGCCCAGTATTAATAAAAGTGTTCGTACTATTTTCAAAAGCTTTGCACCACCTTTTTTTCACTATTCCATTATACGGAAAACTTCTTGTTTGAAATAGTATGAATTTACATTTTCTATATCACTTTTTTGAAGGGAGAATTGAAATGAGACAAATTATAGCCATGGGCGGCGGAGGCTTTTCAATGGAGCCGGATAACTTGCTGCTGGATCAATACATACTTTCACAAGCTCATACAGATGTGCCGAAAATCTGCTTTATCCCTACAGCAAGCGGAGATGCGGATAACTATATAGAAAGGTTTTATGAAGCGTTTGAGAAGTTGGTATGCACACCGTCTCATTTATCGCTGTTTTCTCAAAATTTTATAAATTTAAAAGCATATGTGCTGCAGCATGATATTTTGTATGTAGGCGGCGGTAATACAAGGAATATGCTTTCTTTATGGAAAGAATGGGGACTGGATACGATTTTACAAGCGGCTTATGAAAAAGGAGTGATCTTAGCAGGAATAAGCGCAGGTTCACTTTGCTGGTTTGAAGAAGGCGTCACTGATTCAATGAACAACAAACTGTCTAAACTAGATTGTTTAGGGTTTTTAACGGGAAGCAACTGTCCTCACTATGACGGAGAAAGCAATCGAAGACCTTCGTATCACGAGTTAATTGCAAGCGGAGAAATGAAAGAAGGCTATGCTGTAGATGATGGAGTCGCGCTGCATTTTAAAGACGAAAAGCTGTCTGCATCACTTAGCTCAAGACCAACAGCAAAAGCGTATGTTGTTAATCGGAAGGAGGAAGACGTAATTGAACGTGAGCTTCCGGTGACCTATTTGGGTGATCGCAAGCAATAAATGGCCGCTTCTCATGTTTCTCTGTATAAATCTCTGTATAAAATGGAGCTTATTTGTACATACATAAGCAGAGATTCTATCTAGGAGGGTACTTCAGTGAGTTATAAACAATACTGGGGAAGCATACATGAACAAAGCGATAAGCTGCAGAAGTTACTATCGTCGTATTGGCATCAGTATTCGGATTTTGGAAACTGGCAGTTTTGGGTGGTGCTTGCTTCGCTCGTTCTTCCTCTTGTGTTGTTGTATTTTACCGTAGACCGGACGCGGATCTTTGAGGTGTTTTTCTTCGGTTACACAGTGCACATGCTTTGGGCATATATTGATATTGCACTTGGAAGAACCGGTTATTTAACGCACACATTTTTCTTAACACCACAGCTTCCAAACGCAACAAATATTACTGCTTCTATTTTGCCGGTAGGCTTTCTGCTCCTTTATCAATATTGTACGAATCACCAAAAGAATTTTTATCTGTATACAATTCTGCTGAGCGCTGTTTTTTCATTTGGACTGGCGCCTCTTGAACACCATTTTAAATTTATTGATTCAGGAAAAGGAATGAGCTTGTTCTATATTTTTCTGATTGATATAGGGATAACGCTAGTGGCGTACTGGGTTACAAGGCTGCTTGTAAAAGCAAAAGCCGCAGCCTATCGTAAAGTGGAAAAAGAACGTTGAAAAAATGTTTGAGGGTTATTAGTTAAGGGTATACATATATTTAAGATAAATTGAGGTGAAAAAATTGTATTACTACCGCATTTCAGAAGGACAAGATGAAACGTACTCTGAGACAATTGTTGTTCATGAAGAACAGTTTGATCAAGGTACATTTGAAAAAATGGTGAAAGAAGCGATGGTCGATAAGCCTGGCAAAATTGATCAAGTGGACATTGTGAAATATTTAATTGGACATTATCATTTCCAAGTTGCATATATTGAAGCAGCCTTTCATAGTACATATACAGATTAATAACGTTATGTATTCATTAAGAAACCCCGTTGCACTGGCAGCGGGGTTTTTTGCCTCTACCAGTATCGATAGTGATAAGGGTTTTGAGGTTGATAATAAGAATTCTGAGGCGGAGGATACGTATAAGGAGGAGTCTGGTGGTGAACGGGGCTTCCTTGTTTTTTCTTTTTATAGTGTTCTTTTTCTCCGCATTCGTCTGTTGGTCCAATTACGATGGTTTGATTTTTTAACGGAGCCAGCGTTTTCTTTAGCTGCTCTGGATCTAAGCAGTACGTGTGAGCAAGGACTTCAATAGGCGTCTTATTTAAAATGTCCGATCCAAAAATGTATTCCGGGTAAGGGGCGTCAAAAATGGCAAGTAAATGCGTATTGTCTTCAGACGCAATCTCCCAGTGCCACCAGCCTTGAGGGATATTGGCTACTTGACCGGGAGTAATTGGAATATTTGTGACTTCGTTGTTAAACGGATTGATTAATGAAACGACGGCTGAGCCTGAAATGCAGTAAACAAGCTCAGCGGCATTTTGATGATAGTGCGGTTCGACCACGCGGCTTTTGCTTAAGTAAATATCAAGTAATGATACGTTTCCAAGAGTATTTAGCACATCTCTTCCTAGCCGGTTAATATAGTTTTCATCATTGCGCGTATTAAGTCTGTTTTTGTTCAAATCGGAAAAGTATTGTACGTTTGGATTATTGTAATCCATATAGGGCGTTGACAACGGTCTCCAGCTCCGATCCTTGAATTTTTTATGATGCTGTATCGTATGTGAAGAGTTTTATTTCGTGACAGAAGCCTAGGAGGATAGGTAGGTAAGGCCTATTTTTGATAAGGTGTACAAACATTTGTCCACTGATTTTCATACACTGTAACAGGTTCTTTTTTTACAGAGCCATGATCAATGTCAGACGCATAAGACAGATCATTTTAAGGAAAGTGAGTTGCAGAGCTGTTGCTTGATCAATATGAAAAGATAAATAGTACGTATGAAAAGCTGGATGAACTTCAGCTGCCGTTTGATAAGCCCCTTTTAGTAGGAGTCGAGTGGAACGGAGTGCTGTTTGAGTTTTTAGTAAGGCTGAAAAAAGAGTCTTCTCATTTGCTTGTGTTTGGTTCAGGAGGAGGCGCAAGTCAAGAAATGCCGGCAGGTCCTCCATATTTTCAGCGCCATTCGTGGATGAATGAATTCCAAGATTCAATTATTTATTATAACGATCCTACGCTTTATTTAGGAAAGGTGTCGCTTGCGTGGGGGCAAGGGACAAGCGACCGTTTTTATTTAAAAGATATTGCGTTTTTAATTGAAAAGTTCATGAAAAAAGTGCAGGTGAATTCGTCTAATGTGCTATTTTACGGATCTTCGGGCGGCGGCTTTATGTCAATGTTTTTAGCGGGATACGTAAAAGGAGCAAAAGCGCTTGTCAACAATCCGCAGACGTGCTTGACCAAGTGGCTGAAAACGCCGGTTCGGCAAGTGTTTAATTTATCTTATCCGAACCTAACAGAAGATGAAGTGATAGCCTCATACGGTGAGCGAATTAACGTAGTGAAGTTTTTTCGCCATATTAACTATGTGCCAAAAGTGTATTACTTGCAAAACGGGGCGTTTGAATACGATATGGACAATCACTTGCTGCCGTTTTTAACGGATTTGCAGGATATGCCAGACGACTGTGAAATTAATAATATAAAAGTGGAGCTCTATTACAACCCAAAGCTGAAGCATGCAGCTGTTAGTAAGCAAGAAACGATTGATTATGTAAATATGGCGAAGAAGATATAAGAAAAAAGGCAAGAGTTTATCCTTTAAGGAGCTCTTGCTTTTTTATGTCGAATTTTCTACCTCAATAGATACAAGTAGGAAGTTATGTTGCTTTTTCTTTTGAATATGATAGTGAAGATGAGGTGTAAGGAGGGAAAGTATGGCCGATCAAGATGAGAGAAAAAGATACTTGATGGAAGTTCAGACCTGGCTTGAACAAGTATGTGATCCTGTATTTGAAGAAGCCATTACAGAAGTAGATATAACGTCATATATAACGCGCACGCAAGAAGACGTTCTTGAATATTTAAGCGAAGAAGATGTCAACGAATATACGTTAGAGGAAATCAATAATGCAGTGCGGCATATTGATAAAGTTTTAAAAGAGCGGCTTGGAGACGACGGCAGGGAGCGAGAATCGATAGCGCCAGGACAGCATGAGCTGCCGCCGCTTGGCTATAGCTATTCAGCTCTTGAACCGTATATTAACCGAGAGATCATGCGTCTTCATCACAGCAAGCATCATCAAAGCTATGTAGATGGATTAAATAAAGCAGAGCTCATGCTGCAGCAAGCCCGTAACACAAACAATTTTGACCTCATAAAACATTGGGAACGGGAAGCTTCTTTTCATGGCTCAGGTCATTATTTGCATACAATCTTTTGGGAAATTATGAGCCCAGAAGGAGGAGGGAGGCCGAGACGACAGCTGCTGCAGCAGCTTCAAAAAGACTTTGGCAGCTATGAGAAATTTATGATGCACTTTTCTCAAGCTGCAAAAAAAGTGGAAGGTGTGGGCTGGGCTATCTTAGTATGGTCGCCTCGTTCGCGAAAGCTTGAAGTCTTACAGGCTGAGCGCCATCAGCTTCTCACGCAGTGGGATACGATTCCGCTGCTCGTATTAGACGTATGGGAACACGCCTATTATTTGCAGTACAAAAATGAACGTGATCCGTACGTTGATAATTGGTGGAAAATAGTTTACTGGCCCAATGTAGAAAAAAGGTTCGAGGCAGCTAAAATGCTTCAGTGGCAGCCATATTAACAAGGAATGCAGGCATTTTAATTTCAAATAAAAAGGCTATGATAAAAGTATTTTAGTTGAAGAAAGATCCGAACGATGAATTGAGATTCTTGATGGAGAATCCAACACGTTCGGATTTTTTATTGTTATGACGATCATGTATGTGTGCGCTTCTAGCTGTTGATTGGAGAGCAAAACGAAGACTCCCGCGGAAAGGGAAGTCTTGCACGGAAATCAACAGCGGTGTAAAAAGTGATGTATATTAAGCTCCTTTAACGCATTTATTAATTTTAAATAAACTATGTTCTAAATAATCAATATAAAACAAAGGATAAGCCTCTAGAACCAGTTAAATGTTACAAATGAAATAATCTATTATAAATGTGTATAAAAGCACCGTCATATACCTAAATATGTATGTTTTTGAAGAGTAAAGGTGATTAATTTACTAGTTTAAAAGGAAGAATCTTTATTTTTATTGTAACTAAACTATCAAACTATTGACATGCTACTGAAATATAACTGTAATATTCATGTGTTATTTTTTATGTATTGGTAGATAAAGGGGAAATCAATTACATGAAAAAGACAATGATTACGTTCAGTTTAGTTCTAATGTCACTGTTCGGAGTGGCAAGTGGTGCATCAGCTGCAACAAATACATATACAGTAAAAAGCGGAGATTCGCTATACAAAATTGCAAAGACATATAAAGTATCGGTTAGTCAGCTGAAACAGTGGAATAACTTAAAGTCAGACAGCATTCATCCGAAACAAGTATTAAAAGTATCTCAAGTAAAATCAAGCACGCCTGCTAAAGCAGCGCCTGCGAAGTCTTCAAACGTTGTGAAAGAATTTAAAGTAACAGCAACAGCGTACACAGCGAACTGCAAAGGCTGCAGCGGAAAAACAGCGATTGGAATTGACTTGAAAAAGAATCCAAATCAAAAAGTGATTTCTGTTGATCCAAAAGTGATTAAACTTGGTTCAAAAGTATACGTAGAAGGTTACGGCACGGCAATCGCAGCTGATACGGGCGGTGCGATTAAAGGAAATAAAATTGACGTTCTTCTTCCTTCTCAAAAAGAAGCGTTAAAATGGGGAAGAAAAACAGTAAAAGTTCAAATCTTAAAATAAGTATTTCTTAAGGGAATGAGAGCCTTCGTTGAAGGGCTCTCATTTTTTTCTTCATTAAAGGGCATGCTACTTTATATATACTGATGGAAAAGTTTTACGAAAATGATCATATTTGTTGACAAATATTTCGGAAACGGATATATTTATCCGGTATATAATTAAGTTCATTAAATATTCGTGACATAAATTAATAGAATGAACACATAAAATATATTCTTAACCTGTTTGTCATCTGAAGATTTACATACAGATAATTTTAAAGGGAAAGGTCTTGTTAAAATGAATACACAAACACAACAGTCCGATCAAGCCCGAACTCGGTCTATTTTTGGCGTAATGATAATGGGAGCGCTCGTCGCTTTTTTAAATCAAACGCTGATTAACATTGCGCTTCCGCAAATGATGGATCATTTCCATGTAACAGCGGCTACGGGCAACTGGTTAACAACCATCTTTATGTTAGTAAACGGAATTGTTATTCCAATTACAGCATTTTTAATGAATCGATTTACGACAAGGCAGCTGTATATTACAGCAATGGGGCTGTTTACAGTAGGAACACTGCTTTGCGGTATTGCACCGACATTTTCCGTTATTTTAGTGGGACGCGTCGTGCAAGCAGCAGGAGCAGGGATTTTATTTCCGTTAATTACGAACGTTATCTTTACATTATTCCCGCCTGACCGACGCGGTTTTGCGATGGGGATTTTTGGTGTAGCGATGAACTTCGCACCGGCAGTAGGGCCGACGCTTTCTGGCTTAATAGTTGAGCACTACTCATGGCGCGTTTTATTCTTTATGATGTTTCCAATTGCACTTATCAACGTAATTGCGGCAATTATTTTAGTGAAAAACGTGACGGAAACAAGCCGACCAAAGCTAGACGTGCTTGGCGTTATTTTATCAACAGTTGGATTTGGCGGCTTGCTGTATGCGTTCGCTACGGGCGGTACAAAGGGCTGGACCAGCACTGAAGTATTAGCTATGTTCATTGTAGGCGGTATTTCAATTCTGTTCTTTATTTTCCGTCAGTTAAAAATCGATCAGCCGCTTCTTGAATTCCGTATTTTCCGTTACCGTATGTTCACATTAACAACAATCATTAACGTGATTGTGACAATGGCAATGTTTTCAGGTATGATTTTAATGCCGATTTATATGCAAAACGTACGGGGCTTCTCACCGTTTCTTTCAGGCTTGCTGTTACTGCCAGGAGGAATTGTAATGGGGATTATGTCTCCGATTACAGGACGGCTGTTTGATAAGTTCGGCGCAAGATGGCTTGCTGTTATTGGTTTAGCGATTACCGTTGTGACAACATATGAATTAACAAAACTTGAAACGACAACAACATTTATGTATGTGATGATTGTTTATACTGTTCGTATGTTTGGTATGTCGCTGCTCATGATGCCAATCTTTACAGCAGGATTAAATGAGCTTGCGCTTAGCTTAAATAAATACGGCACGGCGATGGTTAATACGCTTCGAATGGTTGCTGGAGCTGTAGGAATGGCGTTCTTTGTATCTATTATGATGAATCAAGGTGAAAAACACGTGAAAAACATCGTCACGAATCAGCAAATTTTGCCAACAGATAAAGGCAGTATGGCTGAAGCTGTGAATCAAGGTACAGCAATGGGTATTAACGATGCGTTTATGATTGCAACGATTTTAAGTGTGATCGCGTTTGTTTTAGCCTTCTTTATTCGTAAAACATCACCAAAAGAAGATACCATTACAAATCGTGTAAAAAAAGCAAGCTAAAAAAAAATCCGTGCCTTTTGGTACGGATTTTTTTTATGAGTTAACTTTGTCTTTTTTATAGTCAATATAAAGCGATCCGTCGGACTGAACCTCAGCGTAAAAGACGTCATCAATTGAGTTGACTCCCGCTTTTTCTAGCTGTTTATGCAGCCAGTTGTTATCTACGTGCAGGTCCTTCAAAGCATCTTCATTCGCTTTTCCGTCGTAAATAACGCCTGTTGAAGTGGGAAATAAAAGCGTTTTTGACCACGAGTTCGGCTTTTTATCTTGTTTTTGCATAACGGAAAGGTTTCCGTTGATTTCTAATATGGCGTATTCGACATCTTTTATGGAAAATATGTTTTGCTGCCTCAGCATGCCTAAAAGAGATTCAATATCTAGCCGGACTTGTTTTAACGCCTTTTCCATCACTTTCCCTTGCTTAATCACAATTTTGGGCTCACCGGTAATAAGATGCCGCGCTTTTTTCGATTTCATTCCAAGATAGCCCATAGCGATCGTTAAAAATGTCCATCCTAGCAGAGAATACACTCCTTTATCAATCTCTACTCGCTTATCAGTGGAGAGGGAAGAAGCGATATTACCAATCGTAATCGCCGTAATGAATGTAAATACATTTAACTGGCTGATTTCTGTTTTTCCCATGAGCCGCGTTAAAAGAAGCAGCACAAAAAATGAACAGGCGATTCGAAACGTTGATTCAGCATAGCCCATACATTTCACCCTTCCTTCATTTCATTGTTTTATGTTGTGAAAAAATAGAAATTTTATGCAGTTAAAAGGATAAATTCCATGCTTGTCTCCCAATCGCTTTTGCTTTTGCGCTACAATAAAGAAGCAACGTGTTTAACTAGACAAAAGAAGGTGAAAAGATGAAACCATTTAAAGCATCCGCATTATTAGATGTCATCAGTGAATTGTTCTCCGATGAAGCGTCGATTGCCGTTTCAGATCTAGAAACGTACGTGTATTACCGAGCAAGCAAACGAATTAACTTAAAAATCAGCCCTGGAGATCAAATAAAAAAAGGAACGATTACATATAAAGCATTAGAACGAAAGCAAAAAGTGTCGGAATTTATTCACCGAGACGTATTCGGCACACCTTACTACGGCATGGCCGTGCCCTTTTTAGATGAAGGAGATGTTCAAGGATGCGTAACGGCGATTTTTCCCGCGTTAACGAGCGGAAAGTCAGTTGTGACGTTAAAGGTGAACGAGGGATGGATACCGGTTCCTTTCTCAAAAATCATCTACGTAGAAGCGCGTGACCGAAAAACCTATGTGTACGCCCAGAAGTATACAGGTACGCATAAATACACGTTAAATGAATTTGATTATGTGCTTCCAAAAGAAGAGTTTGTGCGCTGTCATCGTTCCTTTATCGTCAATGTGACGCAAATTCAAGAAATTTACCCTGATACACATTCAACCTTTCTGTTAGTGATGAATAACGGAGAAAAAATTCCGGTCAGTCAGTCGTACGCCAGTTATTTTCGAAAGCTGCTTGGGTTTTAACCGTCATTTTGCTTAATTATCATCAAATATGCTGTTTTGTCGCTATTTTTGTCCATTTCATTCCAAAAACTCTTGTGGACGCTCCCTTTACAGTAAAATGGTAAAAAGAGAAAAAACAAGGAGTGAAGAGAATGAAAAACGCTTGTAATCGAATTAAGCATGAAGCACTACAGAATCGTGTTGTCTCTGCTGAAGAAGCAGCGTCTTGGATTCAAGATGGAATGACGCTTGGTTTAAGCGGCTTTACGCGTGCGGGAGATGTTAAGGCTGTGCCGTTTGCGCTAGCGAAACGAGCAGAAACAGAATCGATAAAAGTCAGCGTGTATACCGGCGCTTCACTTGGGTCAGATGTGGATAAGCTATTTGCAGAAAAAGGTATGTTAAACAAACGCCTGCCGTTTCAAGCTGATCCGACGATGCGTAAAAAGATTAATGAAGGTGAATTTCAGTTTATCGACCAGCATTTATCGCATACTTCTGAATGGGTGCGTTCAGGCGTGTTAGATTCAATAGATTTCGCTATTTTGGAAGCGGTTTCTATTACGGATGACGGAATGATGATTCCAACAACGTCAATCGGCAATTCGATGGTGTTTGCCGAGCATGCAAAATCGATTATTATTGAAATTAACACAGCACAGCCAGAGCTGTTAGAAGGCATTCACGATCTGTATGATCCAGGCGTTCAAGGACAGCGAGGTGTGATTCCTTTAAAAAAATCTGATGACCGGATTGGTTCGTTAGGCATACCAATTGATTTAGATAAAGTAAAGGGTATTGTGTTTACAAATCAGCTAGATTCACCGTCTACGATTGTAGCACCTGACGAAGAAACGGTTGTGATGGCTCAAAATTTGATTTCATTTTTACGTGAAGAAATTAAAGAAGGGCGATTAACCGAATCGCTTGCTCCTTTACAATCTGGAATTGGATCTGTGGCAAATGCCGTTTTCCACGGTTTCTTAGATTCAGAGTTTCATGATTTAGAAGTGTATTCAGAAGTATTGCAAGACGCCGTGTTTGATTTATTTGACGCAGGAAAAGTTACGTTTGCTTCCTGCTGCTCAATTACGCTTTCAGCGGATAAAATGAAACAAGTTTTCTCTAATTTTGAAGCCTATCGAGATAAGCTCATTCTTCGCCCGCAGGAAATTTCAAACCATCCAGAAATCATTCGTCGCTTAGGACTGATTTCTATTAACACTGCCCTAGAGCTAGACATTTACGGAAACGTCAATTCCACGCATGTGATGGGAACAAAAATGATGAACGGAATCGGAGGCTCAGGAGATTTTGCCCGAAATGCGCGTCTCGGTATTTTTGTAACAAAATCTATTGCCAAAAACGGCGATATTTCAAGTATAGTGCCGTTTGTTTCACACGTTGATCATACGGAACACGATGTGGATGTGATTGTAACAGAGCAAGGATACGCAGACCTGCGCGGACTCGCTCCAAGAGAACGAGCAAAACGAATCATTGAAAATTGTGCACATCCAATGTACCGCGACCAGCTTATGGCGTATTACGAAGAAGCGCTCACGCGAGGCGGACAAACACCGCACGTTCTTGAAAAAGCCTTTTCTTTTCATATGTCTTATCAAAAAAATGGAACGATGCGAGAAGTTGTAGAGCAAACAAAGTAAAAGAACGCTTTATCTCCTTAGGAGACAAAGCGTTTTTCCCTTGAGTCAGAAACTTGTGTTTGTTATCTCTTTGAATTACGATGAAAGGGAATACATAAAGAAAACGAGGTAACTTATATATGAAAGCATTAGTGTTTGAAAGATTTGGAGGACCTGACGTTCTCCACTATCAAGATATACCGAACCCCTCTATTGGTCCAACAGACGTATTAGTAAGAACAAAAGCAATTGGACTTAATTTTGCTGATGTGTACCGAAGAAAAGGGAACTACCACTTAACGGGTACACCTCCGTATATTTTAGGATATGAAGGAGCAGGTGTGGTAGAAGAAGTAGGAGCAGAAGTAAGTCACGTTAACGTAGGAGACCGTATTGCGTTTGCTGACGTCCCTTTTGCAAATGCAGAGCTTGTTGCCGTGCCACAAGATAAAATCATTGCCGTACCTGACGATATTTCGTTTGACGCAGCTGCTTCTGTGCTTTTACAAGGGTTAACGGCTCACTATTTAACACAAGACAGCTACAGCATTCAGCCCGGCGATTATGTACTTGTTCACGCAGCTGCTGGAGGCGTAGGTCAGCTTTTAGTTCAAATTACCAAGCTATTAGGCGGACAAGTCATTGGCTTAACGTCATCTTCTGAAAAAGCAAAAGCAGCGGCTCAAGCAGGCGCTGACTATGTTTTTTTATACGAAGATAACTGGGTGGAACAAGTGAAAGAAGTAACGAAGCGAGGCGCAGATGTTGCCTATGAATCTGTAGGAGTTACGCTAGAAAAAAGCTTTGAAGCCGTAAAAACAGGCGGAACCGTGGTATTTTACGGAATGGCAGGAGGCGATCCGGCCCCGGTCGACCCGCGTATGCTGATGGATACCTCTAAAACGCTCACAGGCGGAGATCTGTGGAACGTACTTGTATCTTATGAAGAACGTAAAGTACGTTCCCAGCAGCTGTTTGAGTGGATCAGTAAAGGTCAGCTTGTGCTAACTGATCCCGTGGTGTTCGATTTAAAAGACGGAGCAAAAGCACATGAGCTGCTTGAAAGCCGGAAAAGTACAGGGAAAATTTTGTTAAGACCGTAAAAGAAAGGCCCTTTAGTCAAGGGCTTTTTTCTGTTAGTAAAGGAGAAACTAAGGAGCTGTCTAATATATATAGTAGATAAGTAGAGTGAAAGAGGTGAAGGTAGATGAAACATGCATTGATTACAGCGGGTCATAAAGGTATTGGCAAGAAGGTAACAGAACAGTTTTTAAAAAAGCAGTATTCCGTTACCGTCCATTTTCGCAGTGATAAAAATAAAGTGCGAGAACTGCAAGAAGAATGGCATCAATATAAAGACAACGTACAGTTCGTAGAAGGAGATATAACGAATAAAGCAGATATTGAACACGTCGTTGCGCAGGCTATGGAGCGATTTGGACGTATTGATGTTTTAATTAATAATGCAGGTCCGTATGTATTTGAAAGAAAAAATTAATAGAGTACACAGACAGTGAATGGTATGAAATGCTGGAAGGGAATTTAAGCTCCGTTTTTCACTTTGTAAAAGCGGTTGTTCCTATTATGAAAAAGCAGCAGTTTGGAAGGATTATTACATACGGTTTTCAAGATGTAGAGTACACCCCTGGATGGATGTACCGCGCGGCTTTTAGTGCCGCTAAGTCAGGGCTAGCTTCTCTGACCAAATCGCTTGCTCTAGAAGTAGCCGAATACGGGATTACGGTCAATATGGTCTGTCCCGGAGATATTGTAGGGGACATGAAAGAAAGTGATATTATAAAAGCAAGATTACTAGAAGACAATGAAACGCCTGTGGGCCGATCAGGTACGGGAGAAGACATTGCGCGTATTATTGAGTTTCTTTGTGATGAAAACTCAGATATGATTACAGGCAGCATTATATCCGCTTCGGGTGGAGTAGACGTTGTTCATAAAAGTAAAAAAACAAGCCCCTGACATTGATGCAGGGGCTTGTACGTTACAACAGCGATTCTCCGCCGTCGATAAACATTTCACTTCCGGTAATATGTTTGGACGCGTCAGAAGCTAAAAAGAAGATTAAATCTGCTACTTCTTCGGGCTTAGCTGAGCGTTTAGCAAGCGGCTGATTGCCATTTGGATATTCAATTGGAATCGCAACTTCTTTTAATTTGTCTTCTTGACGGAATGTATTGCTTTCAATATTTGTATCAACTGCTCCTGGACAAATGACGTTTACCCGTATTCCGTATGTAGAAAGTTCAAGAGCTGCCATTTTGCCGAACGCCATTTGGCCAGCCTTTGAGGAACTGTATGCGCTCATGCCGATATTTGAAAATGTACGGTTGCCGTTAATTGAGCTAGTAATAATAATGCTTCCTCCCTGAGCTTTCAAATAAGGAATAGAATGCTTCACGGTTAAAAAAGTACTTGTTAAATTTGTATCAATTGTTTTTGTCCAATCTTCTGGTGATAGTTCTTCAATAGAAGAGAACGTACCGTTGATGCCTGCGTTAATAGAAACAATATGTAATTGACTCCATAGGCTGCTGATCGTTTCGATACTCTCTTTTATACTTTCAGAGTCGGAGACGTCTGTTTTAATGGCTATACACTCTCCGCCGCTCGACATGATGGTCTCTTTTACTTCATGTAATTTTTCTTCGTCTAAATCTAAAAGAGCAACGCGCGCTCCTTGTTCAGCTAATGTAATGGCTGAAGCACGTCCAATTCCAGACGCCGCTCCCGTCACGAGCGCAACTTTTCCAGTTAATGCAATCATTTGTAACCCCTCCATATAAAAATGTTGTTTCCTTTCTTTAGCCTATACGGAGGAAATAAAAACCTCTTTTAAAATATTTGTGTTTAAATTTGCTAAAAGATGCCAAAAGGAAAAGAGAAAACAGCGGCGAATTATTAATATGACGCCAGAACATGAAAAAGCTAATGTCAAATGAGACTACTTGAGTAGCTAAATATATAGCCTGTCTTTTCAGAAGAATGTTTATATAAAATTTTACATCAGAGGGACTTGCAAATCGTTCCTTGAAAGCTTACACTAGTAAAGCACAGAAAAAGGACGGTGTTTTATGAAGAAGAAAAATAATGTGATTCCATTCCCGCAAAGAAGGGAAGCGGCTGCTTATGTTCCCGCTTCTATTAGTTTAGATAAGGATATTGTGGAGTTTTTAGAAATTATGAATTTTGAAGATCGCAATGATTTTTTAAATGAAATGATTGATTCATTTTTTAAATATGTAAAAGGTGAAGAAGACGAAGTAAGATAAAAGGTAACGTTAAAGACATCCAACGAGATGTTTTTTATTTTGTGACCAATTGCTTAAAAGGCATGCTTAAGCCTCGTATAGTTATTTATGGTATAGTATACATTAGATACTATCTAGCAGGTGCAAATGCGAGGAGTGATAAGATGAGTGGATTTAAAAAAGACATTCGTGCCGGATCTGAAGAAACACACTCACTAGAACAATTAAAGCATGAAATGGAGCAAAGCCTGTGGAATTTAAGAAAAGATTTGCGAAATGAAAATCGCTCGGAAACGGAAATGGAAATGATTAAAATTTCGCTGCTGTCATTATTTGAGGAACAGGCAAATAAATTGAGTGAAACTGAGCTTTCTGACTACCTTGCTGATTACCACAAAAGAGTCGAGCAGTTATTCGACAGGTATAGCTATAAATAAGACAAGCATCCTTGCGGGGATGCTTGTTTTTATTTGAGCAAAATTCGCTTGTATTCATTGTGCTTCAGAGGTTTGGATACATATCCGTCGGCTTCTAGCTGATAAATAATGGTCGCGGCTGCATACACGCTAAAGGCATGATCAAGACCAAAGTAGTCTTGCAAAGCGGCGACGCTCACTACCTCTTGAAAGATTTTACTGCGATTCGATAAGACAATAGGGTAGACGTTTTTAACGATTTGCTTTGAAATTTCGAGTGTTAACATATTAAATCCCTCCCGTGTGAATGTACATAACTAAAGGTATTCAGCACGGTGTACATTCATGAGAAAGGGAGCGATTACATTTCTAAAAGCTAAAGAAAAGAGGAGTAAATGCCCATAAAATCCAATGATTTATCTCTTTATGGGGCATGTTTGAAAAACGCAGTATTTTTAGTGTATGACAAACATTTTCAAAAGTTCTATGGAATTATTAGGAGCAATTTAACTAAATCCACATATCTTAAAGTATAGCAAATGGAGGTGAAACACATGGGATACTACGGAGGTTACGGATACGGTTGTGGTTATGGCGGCGGTGGCTGCGGCGGCGGTTTCGCTTTAATCATTGTACTTTTCATCTTATTAATCATCATCGGCGCTTCTTGCTTCGGCGGCGGCTGGTGCTAATTATTAAAAAATGATGACGATGCAACATCCACACTTTATTTCTTCAACTATTTCTTCCACAAAAGGTCTCTTCGAGATGAAGAGACTTTTTTAGTTTATTATTTATAATAACGTGTACAAACTGCACGTTAAAAAGGTTTTATGCGTGGTTCTACATAAAAAAAAGACTCTGAAATCAGAGTCTTTTTCTACTTATGCTTTTTGAACGTTAGCAGCTTGAGGTCCGCGTTGACCTTCTTCAACGTCGAATGTTACAGCTTGACCTTCGTCTAAAGATTTGAATCCTTCGCTTTGGATTGCTGAGAAATGTACGAATACATCGTCGCCGTTTTCGCGCTCGATAAATCCGAAACCTTTTTCTGCGTTAAACCATTTTACTGTACCTTTTTCCATGAATGTTGCCTCCTCGTGTGCTATGCACACATTGTATTACTATCCTTGCTCATGATCAAAATCTTTAAGACGAAAGTATTCACCTATCGATTGTTGCCGAACAAAAATAATTCTTCTTATAGAATAGCAAAAGTTAATGATAATTGCAAGGAATGAAGAAAATTTAATGAAAGCGGTCATTCATTTAATGAAAGAAAACGAAAATTATACGAGTGAAAATAAGTAAGAAAGAGCGTATCAGGTCACACTATCTCTATATATAAGAAGAAAGGGGTCAGTCATATGTTTAAACAAAAAGCAGGGGAAAAACTGATTGAACTGTTAATTGAATGGGGCGTTGATCATATTTACGGCATGCCAGGAGACTCCATTAATTCAATTATTGAACCGCTTCGCAAAGCCCAGGATAAAATTAAATTTATTCAAGTGAGGCATGAAGAAGCGGGAGCTCTCGCAGCGGCTGCATATGCCAAGCTAACCGGTAAAATCGGTGTATGCACGGCTATTGCCGGACCGGGAGCGATTCATTTACTGAATGGTTTGTATGATGCAAAGTTAGACAAAGCTCCCGTGTTAGCACTTACAGGGCAAGTGGAGTCCGATCTCATCGGAAGCGATGCGTTTCAAGAAATTAATTTAGAGCGAATGTTCGATGACGTGGCTGTATATAATCAGCGAATCATGTCCGCTGAACAGCTTCCCACTGTTGTTAATCAAGCCATTCGAACAGCTTATGCTAAAAAAGGTGTAGCTGTGTTAACTATTCCTGATGATATCCCTCGTTTTGAAGTCGGATCAGAAGCACGAGAAACATCAAGCATAATCGTTAAACAAGACGTCTTTCCTCACAGAGAAGACCTTGAAAAAGCAAAAGATTTGATTGGTAAAGCAGAAAGTCCGGTTATTTTAGCCGGTCGAGGCACACATGAAATGAGAGAAGAACTGCTTGCGTTTGCAGAAAAAATCGCAGCACCTATTGTTCTTACGCTTCCTGGAAAAGGCGCCATACCGGATGAACATCCATATTGTCTCGGAGGACTTGGATTAATCGGTACAAAGCCAGCGTATGAAGCGATGCAAGAAGCGGATACGCTCATCATGATTGGAACGTCCTATCCGTTTACAGGCTTTTTGCCAAACCATGCGAAAACGATTCATATTGATATTGATCCCGCACAAATTGGCAAAAGGTACCCTGTAGATGCAGGGCTTGCAGGAGAAGCAAAAACAACCATTCAGTGGTTCTTAGAAAACGTTGGCCGCTCAGAGCATCGCCAGTTTTTAGAGCAAAGTCAAGAACGTATGAAAAAGTGGTGGAGTCAGCTTGATACCCAAGAAGCAAAAGAAAGCCTACCTATCAAGCCACAGCGAGTGATTCGAGCGCTTCAGCACGTAGCGGCTGATAACGCGGTCTTGTCCGTAGATGTAGGAAACGTCACAGTATGGATGGCGCGTCATTTTCGTATGACAAATCAGCAGTTTGTGATTTCAAGCTGGCTAGCAACTCTTGGATGCGGGCTGCCGGGCGCACTTGCTGGAAAAATTGCTTATCCCGAGAAGCAGGTATTTGCGGTCTGTGGAGACGGTGGCTTTGCGATGACGATGGCAGATTTTATTACAGCTGTTAAATACAATCTTCCGCTAGTTGTGGTGCTATTTAATAACCATAAAATCGGTATGATTAAATTTGAACAAGAAGTAATGGGAAATGCTGAATTCGGCACAGACTTAACAAATCCGAACTTTGCCAGGTATGCAGATATTTGCGGAGGTGTTGGCTACCGAGTAGAAAAAGAAGAAGAGCTGCTGCCGGCTTTTGAAAGTGCTGTTAGGCAAAACAAGCCGTGTATTATCGATGTAATCGTTGATGCAAACGAAGCGCCTATGCCAGCTAAGATTACGCTAGGACAAGCAACGGGTTATGCCAAGCATATGGTGAAAGAATTGTTTCAAGAAGGCAAGCTAGATTTACCGCCTCTATAAAAAATAGACTGTGACAAAAGTACTTTAGTAAAGATCCGAACGATGAATCGAGACTCTTAATAGAGAATCAACTTCGTTTGGGTTTTTTTTATTGGCACGGTTAATGTAGTTTTCATGTATTTCGTTGCTTCTAGCAGTTGATTGGAGAGCAAGGCGAAGACTCCTGCGGGAAAAGCGGAATAGGTGAGACCCCGCAGGAGCGTATGCGACGAGGAGGCTCACCGGCCGCCCGCGGAAAGCGAAGTCTTGCACGGAAATCAACTGCGGTGTACCAAGCAACCCATATGAGCTCATGTATCACATTTGTTCGTCTTCAGATTGGACTGGTGTGGTTATGTCTCAATCTCTTTTTTATGGTGAAATTCATTCAATATGATTGACTATAAAATTATTATGTAAACTAAAATATTTAAAAATGAAAAATAGCTACTATTATAATTTTTGATAAAGTGGATGAGCAAAAAAACACCGAATTGGATGGTCTTTTTTTATAAAACTGCTTTAAGATAAGAGAGATAAAGGATAAACTACTAATAAGAAAGTTTAAATGTAAGGACTGACGCCGCATGAACTGGAGACCAGATCGCGCTAGCAAAAAAGCGATTTATAAACAAATTGCAGAATATATTGAAAGCTGTATTTCATCGGGAGCGTTTCCGCCGGATTCTATGCTGCCATCAGAACGAACGCTTGCTGCTGAGCTAAACGTGAACAGAAGCACGGTAGTAGCTGCTTATGAAGAACTGCAGGCACTTGGAATCGTAGAACGTAAAAAAGGAAGCGGCACGCGAGTTAGTTCAAGCATCTGGGGAATTTCCCGTAAACGTATTCCAAACTGGGGGAGATATGTAGAAGACGGTTCATTTTTGCCTAATTTACCGCTCGTACAGCGAATAAGAAGCGAAGCTTTGCGAACAGATTTTGTAAACTTAGCCAGCGGAGAATTAGCTCCTAGCTTATTTCCAAGTGAAGATTTTCAGCGAATATTAGCGGGCATGCCGTTTAATGAGCATTTAGGCTATGATCATCCTCATGGCAATGAACGTCTGCGTGACGCTATTGCTGCTCATGTTCATGAGTACCGGAAAATCTCCACCGATGCTAATTCCATTTTAATTACATCAGGTGCACAGCAAGCACTTCATTTGATTGTTCAGTGTTTGTTAAAACCAGGAGATGCAGTAGCGATTGAAGATCCGTCCTATAGCTATTCACTGCCGCTTTTTCAATCAGCAGGTTTACGAACGTTTTTGCTGCCTATAGATAAAAATGGAGCCAACCCGGAGGACTTAGTAGAATTACATAAAAAGCATCGCATTCGTATAGTTTTTTTAAATCCGTATTATCAAAACCCGACTGGTATTGTGTTATCAGAAGCGCGCCGAAAGCGGTTTTTAGAGCTTTCTTCAGAATACGGCATTCCGCTTATTGAAGATGATCCTTATTCACTCACGGCATTTGACGGAAATGTACATCAAACGCTGAAATCGATGGACGAGAACGGAAATGTCCTTTATATCAGCTCGCTTTCTAAAATTGTGGCATCGGGCCTTCGAATTGGCTGGATAGTAGGGCCAGAGCAAGTGATTCAGCGCCTGGCAGACGCTAAGCAGCAAATTGACTTTGGCCACAGCATCTTTCCCCAGTGGATTGCTTATCAATTCTTAGATTCTCCTACGTTTTCTTCACATATTGAAAAGCTTAGACAAGAGCTCAAAAAGCAAGAGTATGCCCTGTCGTCGAGTCTGAACGAATTGCTCGGATCAAAAGTATCTTTCGATTCACCTCAAGGCGGGATTCACTTATGGTGCAAAGTAAATCAGCCGGTCGATGACTATCGACTATTGGAAGAATCGCTTAAAAGAGGAGTGGCTTTTGTACCAGGAAGCGTGCTGAGTTCTCAAAGCGGAGCTATTCGCTTTACGTTTGGCAGAGGGGAAGAAGAGGTCATTCGAGAAGGAATCAAACGATTTGCAAGCGCCCTAGAGAGTCTGGAATAGCTATAAACATAGGTAAACGTACCGGATGAAAGTTTTATTTTATTATTTCGTATAGATTGTTATGATCTTGTGCTATACTAAGAGTACCATTAACTTTACTTCTGTATTTGTACCGACTGGCCCTGTTGAAAAACAGGGCTTTTTTATGTTTGTACACAAAAAAACAGATCCTTTAAAGGATCTGTTTCTGATATGTTGTGTTTCTTATGCTTTTTGAACGTTAGCAGCTTGAGGTCCGCGTTGACCTTGTTCTACGTCAAATGTTACAGCTTGACCTTCGTCTAAAGATTTGAAGCCTTCGCTTTGGATTGCTGAGAAGTGTACGAATACATCGTCTCCACCTTCGCGCTCGATGAATCCAAAACCTTTTTCTGCGTTAAACCATTTTACTTTACCTTGTTCCATAATTGTTGCCTCCTCGTGCGGACTCGCACATTGTGGTACTATTCTTGCTCAAATCTAAAGACGAAAAGTGACAATACTCATACATCCCCACCGAACAAAAATAATTCTCTTACATCTTAGCAGAAATTTCCTATGTTTGCAAGCGCTTTATTTAAAAACCATTCGTATTTTTTAGACAAGTTTTTTATAAGACACGTCTAAAAAATGTCACATTTTGAACATTTTAGAAAGGCTATTCTTTGTATTCGCTTTTACTGTAGTTATATAATAATGAAAATATGCTTTTTCTAAAGATAGACGACAAGCATAAGAAACGTACATACTGAGTGCTGAAATGGAGTGGTAAAGATGAAGGTGGGTTTAATTGGTTTAGGAAATATGGGATTACCGATGGCGGAAAATATGATAAAGGCGGGTCATGAACTTGTGATTTATAACCGCACTGCTTCGAAGGCGGAAAGTCTTGTGAAAAAAGGAGCAAAGGTTGTGGAGACACCTGCTCAAGCAGCACAAGAAGCGAATCTTGTCTTTACGATTCTTTCAAATGATGAGGCTTTAGAAGAAGTAACGCTTTCAGAAGCCGGTGTACTTGCAGGCCTTCAAGAAGGTGGTATTCACGTCTCTGTGAGTACTATTAGCGTAGATTTATCGGAAAAATTAACAAGCGCACATGCTGCATCAGGACAGCATTTTGTTGCAGCGACTGTTTTAGGTCGACCCGACGCAGCAGCAGCCGCGGCTCTCAAAGTAATAGTTGCAGGTAACAAAGAAGCAAGAGAGCACGTTTGCCCGCTGTTTGAAGCGATTGGTCAAACTGTTTTTACTGTAGGAGACGAGCCTTACTTATCAAATGTAGCTAAGCTTGGCAATAATTTTTTATTAGTATCGATGTTAGAAGCTGTTTCTGAAGCAGTAGTCATGGTAGAACAGTATGGCATGCAAGCGGAAGAGTTTCTTGAAGTGGTTAATAGCTTATTTGCATCTCCTGTGTATAAAAATTACGGCAATTTAATTGCTAAAAGAGACTTTGATCCGGCCGGGTTCAAGCTGGAGCTTGGACTAAAGGATGTAAACCTAGCTATTGATGCAGCCAAAAAAGTGTCCGCTCCGCTTCCGTTAGGAGAGCTTGTGAAAGGTCACTATGAACAAGGAATCGAAAATGGCTGGGGTCATTTAGACTGGTCTGCTTTACTAAAAACAGTTGAAGCTCTAAAAAAAGATAACTAAAAAGACGAAAAGGAGTGCAGCCAGTGAAAGCGAAAGGGAAGTGGGTATGGATTGTATCCTTGATTTCGATTATTTCGTGTCTGCTGTTTGCAGCGGGACTTGGAATGTCTATTTATGATTATGTTAGCGCCTCAAAAGCTACTGTAAAAGAAATGCCAAAGCCAAAGCAAGAAACAAGCAGCAGTAACAAAAGTACAAAGAATTATACGATTGTTGCTTTAGGAGATTCACTGACAAGAGGAACAGGAGATGCAGCGGGAAAAGGATACGTTGGGTATTTAAAAGATAATCTTGAAGAAAAAACGAAGAAGAAAATTCTCTTAAGTAACTTTGGAATAAAAGGTCAAACGTCTTCGCAGCTGGCAAGTCAAGTAAAGCAGCAGGAAATTCAGCGGCAGGTTAAGTCGGCAGATACCGTGCTGATCACCATTGGAGGAAATGACTTATTTCAAGGCGGACAAACGCTGCAGAACTTAAATAAAAACAATATTCAAAAGCTAGAAAATGACTATTTAAAAAACGTAGACAGCATCTTAAAAAGCATCCGGTCGGCCAATAAAGACGCGACGATTTTTTTAATTGGTTTATACAATCCGTTTAGTAACCTGCAAGATGCAAAAACGACAACGGCTATTGTACGAGAATGGAATTACAAAAGCAGTGAATTAAGTGCTAATTATAAGCAAACTGTTTTTGTTCCGACCTTTGATTTGTTTCAGCTAAAGGTAGATGACTACTTATATACCGATAAGTTTCATCCTAATGCAAAAGGCTACAAGCTGATCGCAGAACGTGTAGCATCGCTTATTACGTGGTAAGGGAGGGAATGATATGAGTGAAGTAACGCTTTCAGTAAAAGGACTGAAAAAAGTAATAGGAAAACGAGAAATTATCAAAAATATTGATTTTGAACTAAAAAGAGGCGAAGTGTTCGGCTTTTTAGGACCCAATGGAGCCGGTAAAACGACAACGATTCGAATGCTTGTCGGCTTGATTCGCCCGACCGCTGGTTCCATTTATATTTGTGGATACAGCGTATCGAAGCAGTTTACAAAAGCGATGGAACATATCGGCTGTATTGTTGAAAATCCTGAGCTGTATCCATACTTAAGCGGCTGGGAAAATCTGCAGCACTTTTCACGCATGATTCCTTCTATGACAGAAGAACGCATTCATGAAGTGGTGGAATTAGTTGGCTTGCAAGAGCGTATCCACGATTTAGTTCGCACGTATTCGTTAGGTATGAGGCAGCGTTTAGGAATTGCGCAAGCGCTTCTCGGAAAACCAAAAGTGCTTATTTTAGACGAGCCAACGAACGGACTAGACCCTTCTGGGATTCGGGATATGCGTAAATTTATTCGCTTTTTAGCTGAAAGTGAAGGTCTAAGCGTCTTAGTATCGAGTCATTTACTGAGCGAGATTCAGCTAATGTGTGACCGAGTAGCGATTATCGCAAAAGGAGAAGTTATTCACACAGAATCGGTGAAGACCCTGTTAACTCAGCAAGAGCGTTTACTGTGGAAGCTAGATCCGCAGCCTGCAGGAATAGACGTTTTAAAACAAGTGACGGACTTTGTACAAGTGCAGGGGGAGTACGTCACGACGTTTTATGAAGAAGCTGAAGCGGGAGAGTGGAATAAACAGCTCATTGCAGCAGGAGTAACGGTAAAAGAAATGAATCGAAAGCTTCCAACTCTTGAAGATTTATTTATCGAAATGACAGGAGGCGAATCGATTGATTAGTTTGGTTCAAAATGAAATGATCAAGCTCGTTCGAAAAAAGCGCCTGTTAATCGTTACTCTTATTATGGGCGTTTTGATTTCCATGTTCACCTATGCTCAGCTTCGCGAAACACAGCGCCTTCAAGAAAAGCTAGGAACGACCGATTGGCGCAGTACGCTGCAGCAAGAAATTATCGATACGCAAAACCGGCTGAGCGGAAGCCAAATTTCAGATGATTGGCGCAAGCAGCTTGAAATTCGCGTGGCGCAGCAACAGTATTATTTAGATAATGATATCAATCCTTCGGAACCAGGGGCACCAACGTTTGTGCGAGGATTCATTGAAAACGCCATTCAGCTTTTGCTGCCGCTGATGATTATGATTATTGCAGCGGATTTAGTGTCTTCAGAGTACAGCTTGGGATCCATCAAGGTATTGTTGACGAGGCCTGTGAAACGGTGGAAAATCCTGCTTAGTAAATACATCACGCTCGTCATGTCCGTCTCGTTTTTAATTTTAATGTTTGGCGTTTTGTCGTATCTCATTTCTGGCGTTGTATTTGGATTTAAAGGCTGGACAGCGCCTATTCTTACGGGATTTAGCGTGCAGGGCAATGATTTGAATACAGCGGACGTTCATTTAATTTCGCAGTGGAGATATATTTTAATGGAGTTTGGTCTTGCTTGGTTTGTATCTCTGGTGGTTGGAACGCTTGCTTTTATGCTGTCTGTTTTAATTAAAAGTACGGCTGCGGGTATGGGTGTGATGCTTGCTTGTTTGATTGCAGGTACGATTTTAAGCAGCATGGTTTCTTCATGGCATTCAGCTAAGTATTTGTTTATGGTTAATTTAAATTTAACTTCTTATCTGCAAGGAACAGCTCCTCCGACTGAAGGAATGACATTAGGGTTTTCCTTAGGTGTTTTAACCATTTGGGGACTTGCCGGGCTGCTCGTGTCGTTTCTGGTATTTACCAAAAAAGACGTGTACTAATTCCGTATAAGTTGACGATAATCAGGAACGTGCGTTATGATTGTGTTAACAAAAAATGCTGTTTTGCTCAAAGGGGAGTAGCTCTTGCAGTAAAGTCGTCATTTCGAGATTATTATCTCCGGCTTTATTGACAATGCAAATTGTTAGCGAGACCTTTGCCAATGTTGCCATTGGTAAAGGTCTGGATACAAACACCTTTACCACATGTGGTAAGGGTGTTTTTTGTTATTTCAAAATGAGAGAGGAGCTTAAAAATGTCAAAACTATCGAGACTGTTAAAAAGCCCCGCTGTAAAAAAAGGAATAAAAAAAGCTGTACCCATTATTATGAAAGAGTTAAAGAAACGAAAATCGAAAAGAAGATAGCAGAAAAGAAAATAAGAAAGGTTGAGTGCTAAGTGAAAAAGTGGATGCTAGTCATATCAACTGCTGTTCTTTTTATGGTCGGCGGCTGTTCTTTTCTTGAAGATACAAGCAGTACGCTGAACTACGCAAACGATGCGAAAGATTACGTGAGTGAAGCACAAAAGTTTGCTGAAGAAATACCGCCTCTAGCGGAAAAAGCTGTTAATGATGACGAGGCAATAAAGAAGCTAGAGCAAAAGCTGCGGGAAATGAAAGGAAAAGCTGAAGAATTTAATCAAACAAAAGCTCCTGACATCGCTTCTGATGTGCACGATCAGCTTGTTCAACAAAATGAAAAAATCATTAGTGGAATTGAAGCGTATGAAGCCAATATAAAGGATGGCAGTTTCAATCCAGAAGCGCTAAAAAACAGTGAATTGTTTCAATCAATTCAAGATGTATCAAGTATTATGAAACAAATTAAAGAATTAGGTCAGTAAAAAAGCGAGCCTGGGACAAAAGTATGTAGTTGAAGAAAATCCGAACGATGAATCAAGATTCTTGATGGAGAATCAACTTCGTTCGGATTTTTTTATTTGTAGGGTGAACGTAGGTTTCATGTGTATAGATGCTTTAGGTTGGATTGATATAGTAGGTATGTCTTATAACTCAACCTCGTTTCCGTGTTATAAATGTAAAATTATATAAATATATCTATTTATTAGAAGACAAAAACCTTCTCTTTCTTTTTTATATCTACGAAATTTTGTTAGAAGCTGTGACAAACTTAATGTCTGCTTTTCATATCCTATGTATAGTACATATATACACACCGCTTGAAATAAATTTTTTTTGAATGAAAAGGGGGCGTGGGAACGTTGATGTATTAGGTAATAAGACTCATTTTAAAAGGAGGGTTCATCCAATTAATAAAAACTATAGTCCTTGGTTTTGAAGAGAGAAACTAAAAAAAATTTTTCCGTTTACAAAAAGTTAATAAAACGCATACAAATGGTTTACTAAAAAATCAAAAAATTTACATCCTTTATAAATCTTTTCTGCTATACTATTTTTGAACAGTTGCTAGATTTATAGCGATGATAACTTACTTGAAAGGTGAATGGTAGATGAAAAAGAATACTCGCAGTAAAACGAAGAAAATCCTATCCACATCACTGGCACTTTCTCTATTATCTATGCCTCTTTTAACTACACAGGCAGGAGCGGAAGAACGTCATCTTGGACAAAGCTCACAGCAAAGCAAGCATCAAGGCCACAATAAAAAAGATGCGCTTGTGAACATACGCCTGATGGAAACAACCGACGTTCATACGAATCTATTAAACTATGATTATTTCAAAGACGCCCCTTATGAAAAAGTAGGTTTAGCTAAAACCGCTACCTTAATCAAAAATGCTCGAAAAGAAGTAAAAAACAGCTTATTAGTAGATAACGGAGACCTCATTCAAGGAACGCCTCTAGGCACGTATAAAGCCAAGATTAACCCGCTGAAAAAAGGTGAAGTTCATCCTGTATTTAAAGCAATGAATCAGCTGGATTACGATATTGCAACGCTTGGAAATCATGAGTTCAACTATGGATTAGACTTCTTAACAGAAGCGTACAACGATGCAAATTTCCCTTACATAAATGCCAATGTCTACGTTGATGATCATGACAACAACCCGAAAAATGATAAAAATAAATTTACGCCTTATAAAATTATGAATAAAAAAGTCGTCGATGAAAATGGAAAGAAACGAACGATTAAAGTTGGTTTCATTGGCTTTGTGCCTCCTCAAATTAACGATTGGGATAAAGTAAACCTTGATGGAAAAGTCATTACAAAAGGCATTGTAGAAACAGCCAACAAATATATTCCGGAAATGAAGAAAAAAGGTGCAGACGTAGTTGTTGCAATGGCTCACTCTGGATTTAGCAGCAACAAGCAAAACACGGAAGATGTCATTTACTCATTAAGTGAAGTAAAAGGCATTAACGCTATTACGTTTTCACACACGCATAAAGTCTTCCCTGCTAAAACGGAAGCTGCGCTAGACGGTTTGTTCCTTGGAGTAGATAAAAAGCCTCTTCCTGGCGTTGATAATGCAAAAGGAACGATCAACGGCGTTCCCGCTGTTCAAGCAGGTTACGGCGGAGGATCACTTGGCTTAATTGACTTAACGTTAAAAGAAGAAAAAGGAAAATGGAAAGTAGTAAGCTCTCAATCGTCTACGCGTGAAACGTATAAAGACGTAAAAGATGCGTCAGGGAAAACGGTTACGCAAAGTACGGTAGAACCGGATAAAGGTGTTGTTAAAGCAGTTCAAAAAGATCACGATGCAACGGTTAAATATGTGAATACACCAATCGGTAAAACGACGGATGATATCCACAGCTATTTTTCTCTTGTGCAAGATGATCCATCTATTCAAGTGGTAACAAATGCACAAAAAGATTACGTAGAAAAATACGTTTCTCAAAACAAGCCGGAATATAAAGACCTTCCGATTTTATCAGTGGGAGCGCCTTTTAAAGCAGGAAGAAACGGCGTGGATGAATATACGGAAATTAAAAAAGGTGACTTAACGATCCGAAGCGCTGGCGACCTGTATCTATATGACAACACGTTAAAAGCGGTTAAAGTAAAAGGTTCTGTTGTAAAAGACTGGATTGATATGTCTGCAGGTAAGTTTAATCAAATTACACCGAATAAAACAGAAGAGCAGGAATTATTAAACCCAAGCTTCCCTGTTTATAACTTCGACGTAATTGACGGCGTTCAATACCAAATCGACGTCACAAAACCAGCAAAATACGATGTGAATGGAAACGTGATTCACGGAGATTCAAGCCGCGTTGTTAACTTAACGTATAACGGCAAGCCGGTTGATCCGAACCAAGAGTTTATCGTTGTGACAAATAACTACCGAGCTGGCGGAGGCGGAAACTTCCCTGGTCTAAAAGGAAGCGAGCTCGTGGTGGATTCAGCGGATGAAAACCGTCAAATTCTAATGGACTACATCACCGAGCAAAAAGAAATTACACCAACAGCTGACGATAACTGGTCCATTGCACCAATTAACGGAACGGCTAACGTGACGTTCACAAGCTCACCGCGCGGAGAAAGCTATTTAACTGAAGGAAGCAACATTACGTATACAAATAAAACGGATGACAAAGGATTCGGCATTTACAAAATTAATTTAAACGGCGAATCAAAAGATAATACAAAGGTTCAGCTGTTAGGCATGAACGACCTGCACGGTCAGCTCGATACAGATACAAAAATCAATTCAAATGGCCAAGCGCTTTTAGCTGGAAATATGAAATATACAGCAGCAGCTATTCGTAAACAAGAAGCTGAAAATCCGAATACGCTTTTAGTTCATGCTGGAGACATGATTGGCGGAAGCCCGTTAGTTTCAGCGCTGTTTCAAGACGAGCCAACGGTTGAAGTGATGGAATCACTTGGATTTGATGTGGGTACGCTTGGAAATCATGAGTTTGATGAAGGCATTGCTGAGCTTCACCGTATGATTGAAGGCGGAGACCATCCAAAAGGTACAAAAGGATACGACGGCATGAATTTCCCGGTTGTAGCGGCAAATGCTTATGATACTTCAACTAATGAATTAATTACGGAGCCTTATGCAATAAAAGAAGTAGGCGGCAAGAAAATCGGCTTTATCGGCGTTGTCACACAAGAAACGCCAAGCATGATTGTTCGTAAAGGAAATGAAAACTTAAAAATTACGGACGAAGCAGAAGCGATTGATAAATACACGGCAGAGTTGAAAAAACAAGGTATTAAAGCCATTGTAGTACTTGCTCATAATCCATCTAATCAAAATGGAACGTCTACCGAGTTTGATGCAGCAGATATCGCTAAAAAAGTTGATGATGAAGTTGACGTGATCTTTTCAGCTCACAATCACGTATACAACAACAAAGTAGTAGATAACAAACTAATTGTTCAAGCTTATTCATACGGCTCAGCGTTTTCTGACGTAGACGTTGAAATCGATAATACGGGTGACATCGTAAAAAAAGATGCAAAAATTGTAACCGTATATCAAAAAGACTATACGCCAGATCCTGAAGTTTCAAAGATTATGCAAAAATATGAAGACTTAGCGGCACCTATTAAAGCAGAAGTGGTTGGAAAGTCATCTACTGATTTAGCAAAAGGCTATCCGTCTAGCGGAGCAACAGGGGATATCGCACTTGGAAACTTAATTGCTGACGGCATGAAAGCAGAAATGAAAGCAGATTTTGCTTTAATGAATGGCGGAGGCGTTCGTTCACAGCTTGATGCAGGTGACGTGACATACGGTGATTTGTTTGCAATTCAGCCGTTTGGTAACGTCTTAAATAAAGTAAAGCTAAGCGGAGCAGATTTAGAAACGGTGTTAAACAATCAAATTACATCATCCGGACTAGATTTTCATATTGCAGGATTTAACTATACGTGGGATGGAAGTACGAATAAAGTAGTCGATATCACGCTTCCAGATGGAAGTAAAATCGACAAAGAAAAAGAATACACGGTAGTAGTCAATAACTATATGTATGGAAATGAAAAATACGGTATTGGTGCACTTTCTTCAGATATGGAAGTGGGACCAGAAGATTTACAAGCAACGGTAAACTATATTAAAACACTCAACAGCCCGTTTGAATACAAAGCTGAAGGCCGTATTCAAAACGTGGCAGCTGCTAAAACAGCTGAACAGCAAGAACCTACTTTGAAAATAGCTCAATAAGCCAAAAAAGACTGTCTCATAACTCGGATTTCCAGTTTAGAGACAGTCTTTTTTTAATAGTTTAACTTAAATTTTAAACTCTCAGTCAATGAATTTACGTTATAAAACATAGCTTAATTTTTGAAACAATCACCAAATTGTGGTATTCTCTCCATAAGAAGACTTACGTAAACGTTAAAAATAGTATCAAAGATTTCACTATTTTTTCATTTATCTACGCTATTATGTAAAGTTATATAGAACCTGTAAAAGAACGTGTTCGCTATAGTAAAGGAGTAAATAAAAGTGGCTATTAATCTACAAAAAGGTCAAAAAATTGATTTAACAAAAGGAAGAGAAGGCCTATCTTCTATTACAGTTGGATTAGGATGGGATCCTGTAAAAAAACGCAGCTTTTTTGGTTTCGGAGGAAACGGACCAAGCATCGACTGCGATGCGTCTGTTCTTATGCTCAATTCGAACGATAAGCTTGTAAGTAACTCAGCCGTTGTGTATTTTGGGAATCGTCATAGTAACTGCGGGAGCGTTAAGCATTCAGGCGATAATCTTACCGGAGCAGGTGAAGGGGACGATGAACAAATTTTTGTTAATTTAAAAAATGTTCCCGGAAACGTACATAAACTTGTGTTTGTGGTCAACATCTATCAGTGTGTTGAGCGAAACCAAGATTTCGGTATGATTAAAAATGCTTTTATCCGCGTTGTGGACAGCGCTAAAAACGAAGAGCTTGTACACTTTAATCTATCTGAAGATCATTCAGGAGCAACAGCTTTATTTGCAGGTGAAATTTACCGAGACGGGAATGAATGGAAGTTTTCAGCAACTGGAGATGCAACGAGAGATACTGGATTAGGAGAAATTGCAAACAAATATACAAAATAATCAACTAGAAAAGAGGGAATAAAATGGCTATTAATCTTTCAAAAGGACAAAAAGTAGATTTAACAAAAACAAATCCAGGATTAACAAACGTAGTAGTAGGTCTTGGGTGGGATGTAAATAAGTATGACGGTGGAAACGATTTTGATTTAGATTCATCTGTCTTTTTATTAAACGGAGCAGGAAAATGCGCTTCAGAATCTGATTTTATTTTTTACAACAATACGACGGGTGCAAACGGAGCGGTTGAGCATACCGGAGATAACCGTACAGGCGTAGGCGAAGGAGACGATGAGCAGGTTCAAGTAGATTTGAAAAATGTGCCTCAATCTATTGAACGTATCGCGTTTACCATTACGATCCATGAAGGGGAAGCACGCGGTCAAAACTTTGGCCAAGTAAGCAACGCCTACGTTCGTATTTTAAATGCAACAAATGACGAAGAGTTAATTCGTTATGATTTAGGTGAAGACTTCTCGATCGAAACAGCCGTTGTAGTAGGAGAGCTGTACCGACACGGCGGAGAATGGAAGTTTAATGCTATTGGCAGCGGCTATCAAGGCGGCTTAGCGGCACTTGTCAACGACTTTGGTTTAAACGCCTAATCATTAAAGTAAGAAAACGTACGGAGGATATTTTTATGTCAATTTCTTTATCAAAAGGTCAGCGCATTGACCTAACCAAAACGAACCCAGGCTTAACAAAAGTAATAGTAGGTCTTGGGTGGGATACAAATAAATATGCTGGATCTCAGGATTTCGATTTAGATGCATGTGCATTTTTAGCCAATAAATCAAGTCAGGTTGTAAATGACGAAGAGTTTGTTTTTTACAACAATTTAAAAAGTCCAAATGGCGCTGTGGAGCATACCGGTGACAACCGTACGGGTGCAGGAGATGGAGACGATGAGCAAATAGCCGTTGATTTTTCTCTTCTTCCTGACCACGTTGAAAAAATCGGAATTAGCGTCACGATTCACGACGCAGATGCTCGCGGACAAAACTTTGGACAAGTATCCAACGCGTTTGTTCGTCTGATTGATGCTGAAACAAATGAAGAAGTACTGCGCTATGATTTAGGTGAAGATTTTTCAATCGAAACAGCTGTCGTTGTATGCGAGCTATACAAGCACGGAAACGACTGGAAGTTTAATGCCATTGGCAGCGGATTTTCCGGTGGCTTGGCCGACCTTTGCCGCAACTACGGATTATCCGTATAAAAAAGGCATGGGATAAATGAAAAAGAAAGGGTGCTTTAACGAGTACCCTTTCTTTTTAGCATGTATATGTCTGAAAAGAAAGGAGCTGTAAGGCGTGAGTAAACTAATTGATCCTCATATCATTAATCTTAACGAGCAAAATGGAACTTCTCTTTTTTCTCAAGATGTTTCTCTGCGAGGTGACTTTATACAAAATGAGCAGCAAATTTCCTATAAACAAGTGGCGGGAAGATATGTAGGCACCCATCTTGATGCGGACGAGTACGCAGCTTTTCTTTATGAACTTGCGCATTCATCATCATCGATCCTTGTCCTGCACGATAAGCTTGATAAGTCCATTTCAAATGATAGATTAAAAGAAGTACAAACGATTCTTAAAATTAATCAAGAAGAACGCGGCCTTTCTGTCAATCGACTGTTTGCTTTTTTAGAAGGAAAAAAGCTGATCGTGAAGTCAGAAAATCCCGCTATACATAGAAGAATACGCGAAAAATTTATTGAAACGTTAACGTGCTTTAAAGAACAGCACGCAGAGGGCTTTATGGACGGGCATTTTCAACGCTTATTAATCGATTTAATAAAGTGGCAGTGGAATCACGTGAAGTCTTGGATGGTCGATCAAGCATTTCCTGAACACGCGCCTCGCATCATGTGGTATGGAGATGCGAATAAAAGCGAGCAGTATTTTCTCTATTATTTGATTTTACTAGGTTTTGACGTCCTTACCTTTCATCCAGAGGGAAAGGATCATTTAAAAGAAGTAGATAAGAATCAACATTTAACAACGGTTTATACGTTTCCTTCTACTAGCTCGCTTTTACCTTTTCCAACGGATAAGCCGGTTCGAAAAGGTACGGTAGCATTTCGAGCTTCTCAGGAAATTGAGCAAGTGCTTCATTCAGAGGAGTCTATGCTGTATAAACCATGGCAATTTCGTTCGTATTTTCCAACTTCAGTTACTCTTAAAACGACGTATGATGAGATTTTTTTATTAATGAGAGAACGGGCGTTTATTCGTCCTAATTTTGAAGTGTCAAAGCCATATGTACACGTGCCGGTTCTGTTTTCAAAAGTGCTTGGCATTTCCAAAAACCGAAAAGAGTACTGGAGTAAAGTACATGAGCTCATGCAAACAGAAAATGAGTTAGCTCTGACTGTTGATTCTGTTCCTTTTGCCAAAAAAATAGAAGGAAATAATCACTTTCACTACCAAGGCGCTCTCGGAAGTGATGGGACGCTCAGTCCTGATAAAATGATTGAAAGCAACTGGTGGCGCTATAAAGAACTGCCTATCGGGCTTCAGCAAGGGCTAGCTGCTGCTATTTCCAGATACTGTGCACATTCAAAGCTCCTTCGGTTGGATCATGAAGATGCGTATCAGCATCAAATGTACTTGTTTAATCAGTCTTTGAAGCTTCCGAACAACGTGCTTCGCATGCTTCAAAAATTTGATTATACGCAGCACGTCCCTCGGCTCATTATTTATCACGGAAATGAACATGAAGCGTTTACGCGTGAAGATGCAGCTTTACTGCTTCTGTTAAATGAATTTGGCGTTGACATTGTACTTTTTAATCCGACCGGTCAAATAGATATAGAAGCGTTTGTCGAAGAAAAATATTTCGATATACATTGGCTAGAAGAAATTAGCTTTAATGAAGAATTCAAAGAGCCGTCGCTCATTCAAAAATGGTTAAAACGAATCTTTTAAAGAAAGAAGGGTTTTTAAATGGCAACAAACGAATTACAGTCTTTAGATGTAAACGAAGCCGAAGAAGTTTTAGAAACAAAGCCTAATGAAGTAAAAGCAAAACTGCGAGAAGAGCCGGAAGTACGTCGCTTAGCAGAACAAATTGATTATAAAAATCAGCTGGCTTTACTTGAGTATGGGAAAGAAACAGCCAATGAAATTTCCTCGTTTTCCGGAAAAGTGCTTAGTACGATTAAATCGTCTAGCATGGAAGAGTCAAGTCAATTATTAAAGCAGCTTGGAAAGATTATGGACAAATTTGATGCAAAGGATTTTGTTGAAGATAAAGGGTTTTTCTCTAAGCTTTTTAAACGCGGTCAAAAAATAGTGGATAAGCTGTTTCAAAAATATGAAACGATGGGCTCTGAAATTGATAAAGTATATGTAGAGATTACAAAATATGAAACTGAAATGAAGCATTCAACCACGACGCTTGAACAGCTTTACGAGCAAAACTATCAGTATTATATGGAGCTTGAAAAATACATTGTAGCGGGCGAAGTGAAAGTAGAAGAGTTAAAACAAGAGGTAAAGGTGCTTGAAGAAAGAGCGTCGAGTGGAAATCAGCTGGCGGCAATGGAGCTTCAAACCTTAAAAAATGCGGTTGAGCTGATGGAGCAGCGATTATATGATTTAGAAATGGCAAAACAAGTATCTTATCAATCCGCTCCTCAAATCCGTATGCTGCAGCGAGGAAATACAAAGCTGATCGGCAAAATCAATTCTGCGTTTATTACAACGATTCCTATTTTTAAAAATGGACTCATTAACGCAATCGCAGCAAAACGTCAAAATTTAGTAGCGGAGTCTATGAACGAATTAGACAAACGCACAAATGAGCTGCTCATTCGCAATGCAGAAAACATTTCACAGCAAAGCGTTAAAATTGCCAAAATGTCCGGTGCTCCTAGCGTAAAAGTAGAAACGATGGAACAAACGTGGAATATTATTATGAAAGGAATGCAGGAAACAAAAGCAATCGAAGAGGAAAACAAACGCCTTCGTGAAGAAGGACTTGTTCGCTTAGCGCAATTTCAAGAAAACTTCAAGGCGCTTGAACATAAGATGTAACGAAAAAGCGGGAATCTTTACGATTCCCGCTTTTTTTGCCTATACGTTTGCTAGAAGTCTGAACCGTAAGAGATTAGTGAAAAGCGTGAAAGGGTATCAGGTATAAAAGAAGTATTATCCAAAATAAGATAGTTATTTCCAGAAGACGTTTATGTACTTTTATAATTTAAGTTAAAAATGCAAAAAACTTAATTATTTTAAGTTTTTTGCTGGTTTTTAACTTTTCTTTGCGCTACAATTAGCTCATATCAAAGTAAAAAAGGAGGGTATTCGGGTGTATCAAGAACAGCGCATGAGTGCGATTATTGAATACCTTCACACACACCGCACGATTACATTAGACGAAATTTGCGATATGTTCACCGTTTCAAAAGATACGGCGAGGCGTGATTTAGTCAAGCTTGAAGAAAACGGCGAGGTTATGAGAGTTAAAGGCGGAGCGACGCTATCGTCAAGTCATATCATTGATTACAGTGAACGGACGCCTACCAAAGCCAAAGAACAAATTGCTAAAGAAGCAGCTTTGTTAATATCGGAGGGGTATGACGTGCTTTTAGATACGTCTTCTACCATCGTACTGATGGCGAAGTATATGGATGTAAAGCATGTAACCGTTATTACGAATTCCATTGATAATGTGGATTTGCTCGATCAATATACAGCGTGTGATACGTTTTTGCTGCCGGGCAAGTTTAACGGGAAAAACCGTAACGTCACTGGGCCAAGAACGATTTCTACGTTGCAGGAATACAAAGTAGATCAGCTGTTTTTAGGTACGTGCGGCGTTGGTGCAGATGGTATTACATCTCCAAGTGAAGAAGAAGCGTTTTTAAAAAGACAGATGATTCAATGCGCAAGACAAGTTATTATGCTTGCGGATCATACAAAGTTTGAACGTGAATTTTTACATCGAGTATGTGATATGAGCGACATTGATATCCTAATTACAAATAAAGCGCCAGAAGTGGATGTAAAAGAAAAAATAGAACAAAATCAAGTGCGGCTTATCGTAACAGATTTTGATAAAGGAGAGGAAACACAATGAAGAAAATAAAAGTAGGATTAGTAGGATACGGATTTTCAGCAACGGTCTTTCACACGCCGCTTTTAAGCGTGTTAGAAGAATTTCATATTTCAAAGGTAATGAGTTCAAATCCTGAAAAAGTAAAGAGTGACTTAGAGGATGTTGAAGTAGTGAGCACTCTATCTGAACTTCTAGAAGATGACAGCATTGATTTAGTTATTATTACAACGCCTAGCGGCATGCACTATGAAATGGTGAAAGACGCACTACGCGCAGGTAAGCATGTAATTGTTGAAAAGCCGATGGTCGTATCAGAAAAAGAAGCAAATGAATTAATTCAATTAGCAAAAGAACAGGATGTTCAACTAAGCGTCTATCATAACCGCAGATGGGATAATGATTATTTGACGGTGAAACAGCTGATTGAAGAAGGGAAATTAGGCGACGTTAAAATGTATGAAGCGCATTTTGACCGCTATCGTCCAGCTGTTCGAGACCGCTGGAGAGAAAATGAAGGACCTGGGTCAGGAGCGCTTTACGATTTAGGATCTCATTTAATTGACCAAGCTTTACATCTTTTTGGAATGCCTGACTTTGTTCAAGCTGATGTGTTTGGTCAGCGAGATCATGCACGTACGGATGATTACTTCCACGTAGTGCTTGGATACGGTTCTCTTCGCGTTATTTTGCATTCAAGCGCTATTGTGCCAAGCAACGGGCCGCGCTTTCAAGTTCACGGAATAAAAGCAAGCTATATTAAATACGGGATTGACGGCCAAGAAGATATGCTGAGAGCCGGCAAGAAGCCTGTGGACGATACGTGGGGAGCCGACAGCCCTGAACACTACGGGAAGCTGACCACTGGCGAAGGCGAAACGAAAGAAATTCAAACGCTGCACGGTTCTTATGTGACGTATTATCAAAAAATTGCCGACAGCCTGCTTCGAGGAGAAAAACTTCCGGTTTCAGCAGAAGAAGCTCGTGACGTGGTTAAAGTCATTGAAGCGGCATTTGAAAGCAGCAAGGAAAAACGAGCGGTTTATTTTAACTAAGGAGCGAGAAACAGTGTGTAATCATTCGGTAGAGACGCTGCTTGAAAAAGTAGTTCAACAGGAAAAAGAACTGATCTTTTATCAATTTACAAATGACCAGGCGTTACAGATCGGCACGGCCATTATTAATGAAGCAAAAAGCAAGGGTAAGGCAGTAACTGTAAGTATTAAACGAAATGGTCAAACACTTTTTCATCATGCGATGGAAGGGGCGATTCCCGATCATGAAGAATGGATTAAACGAAAATCAAACACCGTTCTTCGTCACCATCACAGCTCGTATTATATGAAGCTGTACTGCGAGTTAAAAGATCGTTCTTACGCGCAGTTTTATGCAGCGAACCCTCAGGAATTCGAAGCGGTAGGCGGGTCATTTCCAATTTTGGTTAAAAACGTCGGCGTAATTGGAAGCATCACCGTATCAGGCATGTCACAAGAAGAAGATCATGCACTGGTGACCGATACGATTCGTAGCTTTTTGCAATAAAAATAAGCGGACTTCGTTGGAAGTCCGCTTATTTCATTAAAAGATGAGTGGCGATAAGGCGTGTGTTTTTTCTACATACATAAAAGCATCATATCGTTTTGACAAGCGAGAAGGAACATAATTTCCGTATTGTTCAATCTCTGGGTCGTATACAACACCAATGGCGCGATGGCCTATCGTTGAATGAAAAAATGTTCGGTTTTCCTCTGTGAACATGAGGTATTGATCAAAAGCACCTGCTCGGTGAATGGCATCTTCCCAGCTTCCTTCTATAGCTGGAGGAACGGTTAATTCCTGATGAGGATTACCCCAGCTATCAGAAGCAATGACCGTGCCGTGATGAGTTCCGAATCCGACGGCGTAAACATGCTTCTGTCCGTATTCTTCACGGGTAAGCTGACCTACATTCACCATGCCGCTGCTTTTCATGTCCGTTGCTCTTGCATCTCCGATGTGAGTGTTATGCTCCCATACAATTCCTTTAGCGCTATCTTTGTAGTAAGCTTGAATATATTTTAAAGCTTCTACCATATGACGATCGCGAATATTCCACGATTCATTGTCGTTGGTAATCATCGTATGATAATAAGCTTCAGCATTGCTTGCTACCAGCGCATTTACCTGCATACTAAGCGCAGCCTCAGGCTCATGAGTATAGGTATCTTTCTTTTGCTGAATGGTTTGTAAAAGCTCTAAGATTTCTACCATGCAGTTTTTTCCGTAAAGGGCAGAAGAAATTCCGTACATCTGTGCTTCGCGATGAAAAGGTTCAAAGCATTCAAAGGCTTTTTTCGCTTTCTTTGCATCAGAAGCGTGGTTGTTTTCTAAGTACTCAATAATGGCTTCCATCGATTCCCACAGGCTGTATACATCTAAGCCGTAAAAACCTACTTTTGGCTGATGTGCTGGCAAGTTGTTGTTATAATCACGAAGCCATTCAATCAATTCTTTTATTTCTTGATTAGCCCACATCCATGAAGGCCAGTCTCCTTCCACTGCTATAAAGGAAAAATCATAATGCTGAATTAATTCTTTCGTAATAGCTGCTCGAATTTCGTAAAATTCAGATGTGCCGTGAGAGGCTTCTCCAAGAAGTACGTATTGAGCGCGGCTTGCTGTGTTAATAAGCGGCAGTAAGTCATCGACATCAGCAAAAGGCATAGAATGTTTTTTAATGGCTTCTATCATTTGAATGGTTTTTAGCATACGACCACCTTATGTTTAAGAAATGGATAGCAAGAGCTTGAGAAAGCAAGTCTTGCTACCAGTTAACGGGTTTTTATTTTTATGAATTACCTGCTAAAGTGCTTAATGGCAGAATCATTTAAAGAAAAATCTTCTTTAGTAAGCGCCGTTTGATTCTGTGTTTCGCATTCTTTAGCAGGGTGCTCTTCTTTTTTAGAAACAGCAGAAACTTCTTCGTTATTTTCATACATGTTGTTTGTTGACATTATATTTCACCTCTTGTATCTAGTGTTTGAGGTACAGAAAATAAAATAAGAAGAAATATCAGGAATACCTTGAAAAGAAAAGTATACGCTTTAAATTATTTGAACTCATGCAAAAAATTGTCTACACTAAACACTGATACATAAATCGAGTGAGGAGAACGTGAAAAGTTTATGAAGTTGATTTCGTGGAACGTAAATGGCATTCGCGCGTGTGTGCGAAAAGGATTTTTAGATTATTTTCAAGAAGTGAATGCGGATGTATTTTGTATTCAAGAGACGAAGCTGCAGGAAGGCCAAATTGATTTGCAGCTAGAAGAGTATTATCAGTACTGGAATTATGCCGTGAAAAAAGGGTATTCCGGAACGGCTGTTTTTACAAAGCAAAAGCCTTTATCCGTTTCATACGGTGTGGATAAAGAATTGGAAGACGAAGGACGTATTATTACGCTTGAATTTGAACAATGCTATGTAGTAAATGTGTATACGCCAAATTCTAAAAGAGACTTAGCAAGGCTTGAAGAAAGGCTTCAATGGGAAGATGATCTGCTCGTGTACTTAAAAAAATTAAATACC
The DNA here is from genome assembly GCF_058781295.1 of Priestia sp. FW507-14D1A. Classification (NCBI taxonomy): domain Bacteria; kingdom Bacillati; phylum Bacillota; class Bacilli; order Caryophanales; family Bacillaceae; genus Priestia; species Priestia sp. FW507-14D1A. Next base: position 321,540 of record NZ_JBYSWQ010000003.1, on the reverse strand, counting down.
CGTAAAGCAGTGATTTTATGCGGAGACCTAAATGTAGCACACGCAGAAATTGACTTGCGTAATCCAAAGCCAAACCGAGGCAATTCTGGTTTTACCATAGAAGAGCGAGGGAAAATGACGACGCTTCTTGCTAGCGGATTTCTTGATACATTCCGCTATTTATATCCGAATCAAGAAGGATCCTATACCTGGTGGTCGTATATGAACAAAGTGCGAGAACGAAATATCGGGTGGCGCATTGATTATTTTATCGTATCAGAGAGAATGAAAGACGTTATCCAAGAAGCTGCTATTCATCCGCATGTAATGGGAAGCGACCACTGTCCTGTGATGCTAGAATTAAATGTACCTCATCTATGATTTCTTTCTATATAATAGAAGAAAAACGGAAAAAAGGTTGGTTCACGCGAACGGTTGCGGTATAGTAAACATATTAAAAAGTACAGAATGTTTTATAAGATAAAGGGGGAGACAGAGGTGAAGCGAGACTCGCTGCAAACCATTGAGCACGAAATTGCGCTGCTTGTTCGTCTAACAACGACGCACAGTCCTAAGCTTGGAAGCCTGGACCGTTCTGAGTATTTACTGTTAAGCGAGCTAGATCAGCGCAGTCCGCTCGGGATTAATGCATTAGCTGAAAATTTAAAGCTGAGCTTATCTACAGCTAGCCGGCAAGTATCTGCGCTTGAGACTAAACAGTTTGTCCGCCGCTTTCCAAGTCCGGAAAACGGGCGAATTAGTTTAATTGAAATGACGGATTCAGGAAAAGAGATTTTGCAGCATGTACAAAACAAGCGTAAACAGGCCTATGCTGAAGTATTAGAAGATTGGTCGGAAGAAGAGGTTTTAGCACTGGAAAAAAGTTTATCCCGCTTGAATCTCGATTTTAAAAAATGGCGCAGTAATGGATGTTAAAGCGAATACATATAGATAAACAAAAAGGCTATTGAAAAATAGTCTTTTTAAGTTGAAACAAAGAAGTTGATTTCTTCTTTAAAAGATGTATAATATGTAGTGCTGCTATAACTTGCATGATACAACTTGTACAATAAAATATGTAAGGAATTGTTAGTCATATGAAAAGAATTTAATAAAAGGAGGAATAAATATGAGTCAGAATAATCCAGCAGTAGCCTCCGACAAACAAGGTTTAAGCGTACCTAAATACTTGATTATGGCGATTTTAACGCTATTTTCAATTGGCCCTCAGTATTTTTTGAATTTATCTTACACGGTCAATCAAGTATTGATTCAAAATCGATTTGATGCGAGTACACAAAGCTTACTATTGCCATCTATTATTTCTAACTTGGCATTTGGACTTGGGGTACCTATTGGTCCGATGCTGGCGAAAAAATATGGCGTGCGTAAAGCATACTTAACGTTCGTTTTAGTCTTTTTAGCGGGTTCAATTATCAACGTTTTTTCCGAAAACGTTGCGTTTTTATCCCTTGGTCGTCTGATTCAAGGCTTAAGTTCAGGAATGCTGTTTTTAACCATTATTCCAGCTGCGCTGATCTCGTTCCCGAATAAAATCCGAAACTTCTTTTTAGTATTAGCGATCGGCGGACTGTTCGGTTCAACGGCGATTGGAGCCTTTTTAGGTGCTGTATCTCTTAGCATGGATAATTGGCGCTGGGTTTTTGTTTTAGGAATACTTGCTTCTCTTGTCTCTCTGTTTATCGGATATAAGGTATTACCTGCTCATGATCCAACTCAGCAAGAAGATCGACCAGTGGATAAGAAAAGTATCTTTATTCTTAGTCTTATTATGATTTTATTAGTGTATCCACTGTATGAACTAAGATACGAAGGATTTGCTTCTATTCAAGTGTGGCCGTTCTTACTAGCTGCAGCAGGATTAGTTGTCATTTTTGTCTTAGTTGATTTAGCGGCTGAAAATCCGCTAGTACCATTAAAATCGCTGCTAGCCGTAAAACCAGTTGCAGGTACAATTATGGCAATTGGCGGTCATATGGCGTATATTCTAGCCATTGCAGGTATTAATGGCGTCATGCAAAATGTGCAAAATGCATCGTACACCACGCTTTCTTATTTTTATTTATACTTTTTTGTTGGGGTACTGATTTCAGCATTTGCAACGACATTCTTATATGACAAATTTGGTCCAGGTTACCTTGGAGCAATTGGATCACTTCTTATTGTCATTGTAGGATTTAGCTGGGTAAACGTATCAGCCGATACATCACTAGTGAGCTTGTATGTTCACATTATGCTCTTTGGTATGGGTGTTAGTATGGCACTTGTATCCGGTGCGCTAGGAGCGGCACTAGCCGGAGATTTACATCAAGCTTCGATGCGTTCGATTTCACTGCACTCCATTCGAAATTTATTAGGAGCCATCGTGGCACCTGTGATTGGGTGGTTTGTTGTTCGACAAAACGCCATTTATTATGAAGATTTTCGAGGGCAAATTAGCTCAGTAGATCCTCAGGTGAAGCTGCAGCTGTCTGAAATGATCAAACGCTATATGGGTATGGGAATGAGTCAAGCAGACGCAAAAACATCGGCTGTGACGGCTGTTGTAGCAGGCGCTAAAAAAGCGTCGATTTTACATGCGTATCACAACTTATTTTACATGCTTGGTATTTTAGGCGTAATTATGCTCATTGCTTCACTAAGTAAAGCATGGAGCGGTGAAAATAGAATTCTTGTTCAAAAAGAAGAGGTTCAAGAAGAAGCTGAGCCGCAAGAAGAAAGAAAAATGCTGCCGGCACCTCAAACAGAAGAAACCTCTGTATAATATACTAACTATAGAAAGAAGGAATTCCGATGAGTAAAAGTCGTTTATTGGTTACTAACATTGTTGGAATCATTGTGATTTTATTACTAGTAGGCTTTGGTGGATATTATTTCTACGAAAAAGCAAATTACGTTAAAACAGATGAAGCGCAGGTAGAAGCACCGCTTTCACAAGTCATCGCTTCAGCTAACGGTCAGTTAAGCGAATGGAATGTAAAAGAAGGAGATAGCGTTTCTCAAGGTGATTCTGTTGGAAGCTTAAAAGAAGGCGAAAAATCAACAGACGTAACGTCTATGATTGACGGAACAATTATTAAAAACAACGCATCTCAAAATCAATTAGTAAAAGCTGGCGATGTGTTAGCACAAACAGCTGATTTATCTAAAATCTATATCAATGCAAACATTAAAGAAACAGACCTAGGTGACTTAGAAGAAGGAGACAGCGTCGATATTACAGTGGACGGAGACTCAGGTAAAGTTTTCAAAGGTCACGTTGAAGCAATTGGCCGCGCAACAAACTCAGTGTCTTCTATGCTTCCTGCTCAAAATACAGGAAACTATACAAAAGTAACGCAAAAAGTACCGGTGAAAATTTCAATTGATGATGCATCAGATAAAGTTCTTCCAGGTATGAACGCAGAAGTGAAAATTTCAATTTAATAACGGAAAAAAAGCTGCTTCCTCTAAGGGAGCGGCTTTTTTTATGCCTAAACAAATAAAATAAAAAATGTGCTAAAAAGGGGATGTATACTAAGGAAATGTGTGGTAAGATACTTCTTGTTTGAAATTGGATATCGGTAAAGAAGGTGATGGGATGACCGCGGTCGAAACAAAAAAAGGGCCAAAAGAAAAGCTGAATTTGTTTTTCTTAACGTGGCCGATCTTTTTAGAAGTGTTTCTTTTTATGTTAATGGGGATTGCTGATACCTTTATGCTAAGTGCGCTGTCGGATGATGCGGTATCAGGAGTCGGAGCAGCCAATCAATACCTTCACATTGCGATTTTGGTGTTAGAGGTCATTGGTAACGGGGCGGCAATTGTTGTCTCTCAGTATTTAGGATCAAAACGGTATATGGAAGCGTCAAAGATTTCTGCTTTGGCCGTTACGTTAAATTTAGGAGTCGGGCTAGTCATTAGCGCGGGTTTTCTTTTGTTTTCAAGACATATGATGGAAGCGATGAACTTACAAGGTGACGTGCTGATGTATGCACAAAGCTATTTATCCATCGTCGGAGGAGCTATTTTTCTTCAAGCGATTATTAACTCTCTTGCAGCCATTATTCGCGTACATGGCTTTACGAAGCAGGCAATGTTTGTTTCACTTGGAATGAACATTTTTCATATTGCAGGAAACTATGCTTTAATCTTCGGGAAGTTCGGCTTTCCGGAAATGGGCGTGCAAGGAGCAGCAATTTCATCTGCGTTCAGCCGATTCGTTGCCCTTATTGTGTTCTTTTGGCTGCTGTATCAAGTGATGGAATATAGAGTGAAATTTCAGTACTACATTACGCTTTCAAAAGAATATATCGGTAAAATTTTGAAAATCGGTATTCCGTCGGCTTTTGAACAAGTGATGTATCAAGGCTGTCAAATTGTCTTTTTATACTATGCAACCTACCTAGGAGCAGAATCACTTGCTGCGAGACAGTACGCGATGAATATTTCAATGTTCATTTACTTATTTGCCATTGCAATTGGAATGGGTACAGCGATTATTGTCGGCCGTTTAGTAGGCGGAAACGAAAAAGATGAAGCGTACCATCGCGTATGGAAAAGCGTCAAATGGGCCAGTGCCGTAACGATGATGATGGTTGTTCTTGTGATGACATTCAGAACACAGCTGATCAGCGTGTTTACAGACAATCCGCATATCATTGAGCTTGGGGCGACGGTGCTGCTTCTGAGCATTGTGCTTGAAACGGGAAGAACAATGAACATTGTGCTGATTAACTCGCTGCGGGCAGCGGGAGATGCCAAATATCCGGTGTTAATTGGTGCGATGTCGATGGTCATGATGAGCTTGCCGCTCGGTTATTTCTTCGTTTTCCATTTAGACATGGGGCTCGCTGGCATTTGGCTTGCCATCGCAGCCGATGAATGGACGCGCGCAGTTATTATGTTTTTCCGCTGGAAAAGCCGAGCATGGGAAAACTACGGACTTATACAGCACGAACAAACAGCTGAAGAACCAACCCCGGTTCAAGTATAAAACAAAACCTCTGCAGGATGTGCAGAGGTTTTTTGCTGTGTAAAAAAACGAAGTGAAGTTGGTCTTTTTACGAAAAAAGCTTTAATTTGTGGGAAAAAACGGGTATGGGTACAAAGGAATGGTTTTATTCTACTTATTCTTTGTTTTAGATAACGGTATATGGTTGGATAACGCATTTAGACATGAGTCTTTTTTCTCTTATTTTTCATTTTTATCTCAATTCATGAAACTAGAAGCATAAAAAAGAGAGTTTTTTCCTATTTAGCTATAATGAGACAAATTTTATACTTATAATTATTGGATTAAACTCGAAATGTGCGGAACAGGAGGAACGATATGGGGTTAGGAAGCGTATTAGACGGACTGCTGGGTGAAGTATCTGGAAGAGTCTCAGATGTAGAAGGGAAAATTTCTAAGCTAAGAACGGCTAAAAGTAAAATTGAGCATGAACAAGCTGTTTCATTAAAAGAAATTGAACACATCAAAAAGCCTGAGCTGGGAGACAAATGGACGGGTACGTTATCGGATGATTTTGACGAAAAACGTACGGCAGCCTACGACAACATAAAAGGCATTTTAGACGGTGATTACGATGGATACATTCGTGAAATTGAAACAAAGATATGGGCGCTAGAAGCTGAAAAAGGAGCTTTGAGTGGTTTGAACGCCGTTATTGGAGAAGCGGATTCTTTATTAGCTAAAGGTGAAGAAGCCTATGACGCAGTAGAAAACAAGATTAGTGAAATTAGAAGGGGGCTGTTTTCATGACAATTAAGCTTGATCACGCTGACGTTATCAAAAAGCTTGAAGCAGTCAGCACAGCGATTGGAAATTTATCCATTAGCAAAATGCCTGACCTTGGAAAAAATAGCCTTGATACTACAGAGAAATGGGAAGCGCGCGAAGAAGAAATTCAAACGCTTATTTCTACTTATATAAAAGCACTAAACAAAAACGTAAAAGATACAAAATCTAATGTAGACTTACTAAAAGAACAAGACGAATCTATTATCCATTCGTAGCAGCAAAGGGGGATGACTGTGGGAAAGGTATACGATGCAAAAGCACTGTTTGATGTAGCAAAAGACAGGGAAAAAGCCTACGATGAGTTACTCAGCCAGCTGGGTGAACTGAAAAAAGCGCTGCAGGGCGTAGCGGACTTAGATGGCAGCTTAGAAGGAAAAGGCGCTGACAATATAAAATCTTTTTATAAGCAGCACGCCGATACGGCCGGACAGTGGGAAAACTTAATTAAAATGCAGCAAAGCTATTTTTCAACGCTTCACGTTAAAGCTGAAAAAGCAAAGCTATCAGGAAGCACGATTGTAACTGAATCATTTTTAGAAACGGAGCTGAAAAACGCCAACAGCAATGCTAAAGAAATGGTTGCGCAGCAGCACGAAGATCTGCAGAGTATTTTAAACGGCATCGATGATATCGTCTCTATTTCAGCGTTTTCAACGAGTGAGTTTAACGATAAAATAGAAGAAGCAGAGAAAAAACGCACCGATACAATTGAAGCAGTGAACCAGCTTGACGCTGAATGGTCAAAAGAATACAGCGAAATGGACGATTTCTATGCGGTAGTGGATATGCTAGTAAGCGGCTTAGAGCTTGCTACGAGTCAAGGAGGAAGTGTCTATCAGCTTGCCTTTGACGAAAAAGCCTATCACGACAGCGAGCTGTATAAAGTTCAAACAAAGCTAAACGACTATGCAACTTCATATGTTGACTACAACAAGCAGCAAGAAGAAGTATACGAGCTGGAAAAAAAGCAAGAAGAAGAAGCAAACAAGCCGTGGTATGAAAAAACGTGGGACGCGGTTTCTACCTTTACAGGAGAGGTCAGCGGATATTATGATTATAAACGAGCAGCAGAAGGCGTGGACCCTGTTACGGGTGAAAAACTTTCCACCTCACAGCGCGTCGCAGCGGGAGCCATGGCAGCAGCCGGCTTCATTCCGGTTGTCGGCTGGGTAGGAAGAGCCGCAAAAGGCGGAAAAGCCATCTACAAAACGGCTAAAGGCCTAAGCGCAGCGGATCACGCCCTAGACGCCTACAAATCCGCCAAATCCTTCAAAGTCCTGGAGCAAACCGAAAAAGGCCTCTACGGTCTTGTGGCCGCAAACGGCTTAGGAGAATACATGACCGGACGCGACATGTTTGGGAATAAAATCAGTGAAGAGCAGCGTAAAGCAAGTCTTCTGCAAGCATTAGGAATTGCTGGAGCTGGGGCGCTTTCTACGAAGGTAGCGGGGAAAACAGCGAAAGCAGGCGCTAATGCCGTGGCAAACGGAGCGAAGAAACTTAGTGATATGCGGAATGTACTTAGCAAACAAGCGACTCAACGTATTATGCCGCCGCTGCAAAGCGCTCAAAAAGCTTACCGTTCTTCTTCGAATTACGTCAAAAAGAAAATTAGTCAAGCCGGAGATATTAAGCTGGCTCCTAAGAAGGTCCGAGTAGTAGAAGAGCCGATCACTGGTACGCGTATGCCAGTGGTAGATGAGTGGATTACTGGAAAAGATGTTGGGCGGATGTTTTCGGTAGGAAGTAAGCAAACTAGTAAATCTGATGCTAAAATAATTACGCCTAAATATAAACCAGGATTTGATGAGCATCTCATAAAAGTGGAAGGATTCTCTCAAAAAAAAGGAATCATTGGGGGGCATAACCTAGAAGAATTTCATTCCTTTTTGAAAAAAGAGGGGATAAATATTAATATAGTATCTAAGACACCCCATGAAAATATCAAAGGAGTTTATCAAATAGAGTACCAAATTCCTGCGCGTGACAGCGCAGGAAATGCAATAGATGGGGAATGGAAGAAAAAGGTGTTCACCAAAACTGTATTTAACCCATCTGAAATTTCAAATGAAGAAATTATAAAGCATGGGCAGGAAGCTATGATTGAGGGGATCGCGTCGGGCAAAATAAAACCTCAAGTTAACAGTAATGATATTATAAATGGAAAAGCAGGAAATGGATTGAGTTATACAGGTTATAGAGATCCAACGAGTGAAGAAATATTAAATTTTCATCCAGTAATAGATGAATAGAAAGAGGAATATAAATGGAGAAAATAGTAGAAGTATTTAATGGTATAGATAGTTCTTTGTCTCCCATGGTAAGTTTTTATAGTGCTCTATCAGATAAAAAATTTTTAAGAGTATTAAACTATTTTTCAGAAGAGATTGGTTACGGCAATGAATACTACATTTGTACATTCCCAGGTGATTTAGAACCATGGGAAGAAGGTTATTTTGAAAATGGCATTGAATTTTTGGACAGTACGGGTGGTATTGACAAAAGTGTTAATGTTGATTATCAAACTTTTTTCAAGTGTTTAAAAAAAGTTTGTCATGTATATATTGAGAATAATGCAGATGATGAAGAAAAGGTAATGGCTCTTTTAAACAAAATTAAACAGAATTATAATGTTGAAGAATAACATACGATAGCTAATTACTAGAGTATGTGAATAAATAAAAAAGATGCTTAGCGTACTAGTTAAGCATCTTTTTTATTATCTAATTGATTTTAATTTAGAATAAATCTACGCATTTGTCTGTAATATGTACTTCAAAATTGGCAATGAGTAAAGTCTTTGTTTTAAATATTTATTGTTGATAAAGAACTTTCTACATCATGGGGCGTCGCAACAGGAACCCCAGAGCCATGGAAGCAACTGGCTTCATTCTGTTTGGCGGATGGTGAGGAAGAGCAGCGTAAAGCAAGTCTTCTGCAAGCATTAGGAATTGCTGGAGCTGGGGCGCTTTCTACGAAGGTAGCGGGGAAAATGGGACAAAGCCTTGCGACCAAAGGAACCGAAAAGCTCAACAACATGCGCAACATGCTTCGCACAAGCGCCGTTGCCAACGTCACAAAGCAAGCCTACCAAAGCGTCAAAAACGCACCGGCCTCTTGGACGCAGTCGCTACATAAAACGTATAACAACATCCTAGACAGCAGTATGCCAAGACTCATGCCAGAACTTGTGCCGGCTGGTCCAGCACTTGCCCAGCAGACCGTGAGGGAGACCTTGCAGAATGTGAAGCAGCAGACGATGCAGATGGTAACGAAGGTGAAATATTATCCGAATCGCAACAGCTACCGTGGACCTGGCGGCAGGTTTATGTCAGAGAGTGATGTTAAAAAGCTGGGTGACGAGGTTGAGGTTGAGACGGTTCATAAGCAAGGAAGAACTATAGAGATTAAAGATATAAATCCTACCGAAAATAAAAGAATAGCTTCCAATCAATCAAATCAGTTGAAAAAACCTCGTAAGCCAATAAAGCCAGATCGTAAAAAATGGGTTGAAAAAGGTGGGAGTATTAAAAATAATAAAGATGGAACTATAACATTTACTAATTCATTTGGGCAATCAGTTACCTATGATAGAAAAGGTTATCCAGACTTTAGTCCGTATGCTCACCCTAAAGTTGAGCCCGTGAAAATTACAGTTGCTTATCCTGAAAATCGTAAACAAGATTTTAAAAATGCTAATATTAAAGCAGGGTTAAATAAAGAAACTATCCGCCCTGTTAGAAAAATTGATCAATCACCCGAAGGATATACATGGCACCATCATGAAGATGGAACTACAATGATTTTAGTAGAAGAAGAAATTCATGCCCAATTTTCTCACTCAGGTGGGGTATCTGTAGTTAAGCAGCGTCACGAATTTCCTGAAATACAGGAGAAAGGAGAGAATTAAAAATGGTATATATCACTAGTCTGGGTAAAAAGCTATCTAATCAAGAAATTAATGCATTCGAAATTGAACATAACCTTTCTCTTCCCTTTAAATATAAACAATTCATGTTAGAGAATAATGGAGCTATAATTGAACCATCTGTATTTCAAATTTCGGAAGACAAGGGTGAAAGTGTACTGTCAGCTCTTTTTGCTATTGATCGTAATTTAAAACGAAATGTATTAGAAAAATACATATTTATATATGATGGCCGCATTCCTGAAGAGTTTCTGCCTATTGGGAAAGATCCGGGAGGGAATGTAATATGTGTGAATAACGATGATCATATTTATTTTTGGGATCATGAGGAAGAAACAAGTCAGCCTAATGATTTAAACAACATGTATTTACTTGCTGAAAATATTTATATGTTTGTTGATTCATTATATGAAGATGAGGAGGTATGAATATGAAAGACTTTTATCAAAAAAAATTAATTCATACTTTTAAGAACAAAATACCGCAAGATGTTACTATTAAAAGGCTTTCAAACAATGATGTACCTTGGCCAAGAGAAGCTGGTTGGGAAGATAAACTTGAATTTGATATTTTGGCATTTGAGCTTAACGATCAAACATCAGTATATGCTAGCGCGGGGTTATCAGGTGCGGAATCATATTTGGATAAGAAGCGCTATGAGTTTATGACATTTTACCGAAAAGATACAAATTTTTTAGAATTAACAGAGGATGTAGAGGATCAGAACCTTTATTCAGAAAATTTGTTGATGTATCTTTGTTGTTATAGCGTGAATGAAAATGATTATAGTAAGCCAGGAGAAGTTTGGATTAATTGGTTTTCAAGGTATACTAATTTTAACAGTGAGCTCGAACACCTTTTCTTTGTAGAGTCAAAAATATTCTTTCATGATATAAGTTTTGAAATAGAAGGTGACGAAGTTGATTGGTTAATAGCCATTCCGATTACTGATCAAGAATTGGCATTTTATGAAGAAAAAGGCCCGCAAGCTTTGCAGGATTTACTTGTTGGAAATAACATTGATATATCCAATCTATTCCGAGGTTCTCTACTCTAAAAGCGGATTAATATATGTACTTAATTTTGTTCCACATTCTGCTTATCAAACTATTGTAGAATTTAGTTTGATTTGAACCAATAAATCATCATATTTGAGGCCCCTTCTAAGGTTTTTAAGGGTATGGTTAGATAGAGAAGAAAGTGACAAGAGGACTAAAAAAATGCAAGTATCTCCGTGGGGAAATACTTGCATTTTTCTATTTAAGATCGTGAAAGGAATTAACTCAATGTGTGATAACCCACTTTTGTAAGAGTAGTTGTTTGCTAATTTTAAACGCATAATTTCAGCTTTCATGGTTGGGGGTGTTGGTTGGATAACAAAATGCACAGAAGCCATCTACAAAACGGCTAAAGGCCTAAGCGCAGCGGATCACGCCTTAGACGCCTACAAATCTGCCAAATCCTTCAAAGTCCTGGAGCAAACCGAAAAAGGCCTCTACGGTCTTGTGGCCGCAAACGGGCTAGGAGAATATATGACCGGACGCGACATGTTCGGGAATAAAATCAGTGAAGAGCAGCGTAAAGCAAGTCTTCTGCAAGCATTAGGAATTTCTGGAGCTGGGGCGCTTTCTACGAAGGTAGCGGGGAAAATGGGACAAAGCCTTGCGACCAAAGGAACCGAAAAGCTCAACAACATGCGCAACACGCTTCGCACAAGCGCCGTTGCCAACGTCACAAAGCAAGCCTACCAAAGCGTCAAAAACGCACCGGCCTCCTGGACACAGTCGCTACATAAAACGTATAACAACATCCTAGACAGCAGTATGCCACGACTCATGCCAGAACTTGTGCCGGCTGGTCCATCACTTGCCCAGCAGACGGTGAGGGAGACCTTGCAGAATGTGAAGCAGCAGACGATGCAGATGATTGAAAAGCCTGTAAAAGTAGAGCGTGTGAGTGAACGTCAAATTCAAACGGGTACTAAGGGTATAGATAATGCTAATAGACTTATTCCAGGTACTCCTGGAAACCCTACCTCAGGAGACCCAACTAAATTAGGTAAAAACTTACTAGAGTCAATGGGGTTACCTCGCTCTAAAAGTTGGAAAGGTTATCAAGCACAACATATAATTCCTTCTCAATTAAATAAACATCCAGTTATTAAAAAAATTGGAATGGAAATGAATGACTTTACAAACGGTATATTTTTACCTATACCTTCTGACGATGTTAGTAGTCTATCTAGACATAGAGGCTTTCATAGCGTTTATAACAATGTTGTAAGAAAACAGCTTGATAAAATGGATGTTAATCAAGATATAGCAGTGTTAGAAAAACAAGTATATGAACTACAACAAAAGCTAAAAAAGGGAGTGGAAAATGGATTACCGTTATATAAGACTAAAATAAATAATATCGAGGAATTTTACAAAAGTGGTAAAAATAAAAAACTGCCTGTTTGGAACAGAGGCGGTGGAGCAACCGAAGAGTTATGGGAAAGGTGGTTATCTAAATGAAATTTGGTGAAAACACTCAATTAGTAGAAGAAGTAATGGATTTTATTCGTAATGATAAGATGTTTAATAAGAATAACTTTCATGTAAATAACTTAGAGGTAATAAATGATTTCAATGAAGCCCAAAACCTTGCCTGGTCTCAGGACTCAAGTGAAGTCGATACTGTATGGGAATATGTTAAATCACAGGAAGCAGAAAGTATTGTTGAAAAGGTATATGATTTGGATTTAGTAACTCAGCAAGATGATTTATATGATTTTTTTAGTGACCATGACAATTACTCGAATGGCTTTCTTCCTTTTGATTATATTGATATTAATGAGGAAGTTGAGGGAGACCTCACGATGTGTGCATTAAATCGATTAGTTAATGGGAAAACAGATAATTTTTATGAAAAAATCTTTGAAGTTTATAAGCAAGGAGGTTGGCCTTGTGGGTGGAAGGGAACATACCCTATTGGTGAAATTATTGTGTATGTGCCTTAAATTAAATGAATTTCAAACCTTGATGGCAAAGTGCCTTTCAAGGTTTCTTTTTTGTGGTAGGGCCACCTAGTGACTCATAGTTCATTTTTTATTCAGAGAATATAAGTAACTCCTTAAATCCCCATATTATGTTTTTACGAATTATATAGGACGTACAACACCTTTTAAACGTATGCCCTATTTATTCTTTATTTTGTTAAGCAAATAACCACAATATCATTAATAAGTTTTTATAGCGCTTTATCAGATGAAAAGTCTTTAAAAGTCTTACACTATTTTTCAGAGGGAACTGGTTATGGAAATGAGTACCACATTTGTACATTTTCAGACGACTTAGAGCCGTGGGAAGAGGGCTATGTTGAAAACGGTATTGAATTTCTAGACGGTACGGGTGACACTGACAAAAGTGTTATTGTCGATTATGAAACGTTTTTAACTTACTTGCACAAAATCTGCCACGTATATATGGAAGATCATGCCCATGATAAAGAAAAAGTGATGGCTTTTTTACATAAAATCAAACAAAATTATAGTATCGAAGACTAGTAGGAATACATAAAGAAGCCACGAATCGAGTCTTGCTATAGAGCATAAGCTCCCCACACTACAGCGCATCACACCAAGCAGAGGGACGATATATTTTGGAGAGGATTCTACAAGGTAGAAAGTAGAGGGAAAACGAAAAATGGAAACAACTCACATAGCAAAAGCTATTAGAAGTGCTATAAAAGGTGGTCACTTAAATAAGGTAAGAGACTTATTTGAGAAAAATCCAGAAATGTTAACATGGATCACACCTTTTGGCACATGGCTACATGTAGCGACAGCTCATGGTTATTTAGAAATTGTACAATACCTTATTCGTGCTGGAATAGATGTGAATGCACAAGGAGGAACTTTTTCTGCCAATGCCTTAGAAAGAGCGGCTGCAAAAGGATATATAGATATTGCTAAGTATCTTATTAACCACAACATTGAAATTGATATCAGTGAACCAGATAGAAATCCGCTGTTTGCTGCCATATATAACGGTCATTTTGAGATGGTTAAACTGTTAGTTGAGAATCATATTAATATATCGATTACATACTCTGGTGAAAATATGAAAGAAATGGATGCTTATGCATTTGCGATTGAACGAGGACAAATAGAAATTGCTGAATATTTAAAGGGAAAGTTGAAATAGATAATTTACTTAGCGAAAGCAGGTGTAATGATGGTAGGCTCAAGAAACCTTATGAATAGTATATGGTTTGGTGAAAAGACCACTTTATCTCAAGCTGAAATGAAAGAACATCTATTGAAAAGCCATACAGAAAGGGACATTTTATTTAATTTAATCGAGTTATATAAAATAGGGGATTTTACTCAAAAGCCGCTATTAATTCAATTGATGAACGGGACTCAAGATGAAGCGGTTTTGAATTTGTGTATAAGGGTCTTTTTCGCTATCGCAACACATGACGACTTAAGAGATTCAAATAATCTGCGATTTTTGAGTAAAAGTACTGAAGAAACGGTTGATACGTTTGCATCAGCAGCGATAACATCATTTTCTCTTGAAGTAGTTCCGTATTTATTGGCTTTTTTGCTTGAAGACTGGAATGAAATTGACGATACGGCTATTATCATAAAGGATTCGCTTGATTTTTTCCTTGACTATGAAGCGAAAATCGGAGAAGAGGCGACTGTGGAGGAAATAGGAGACTATTATGCTGAGTATTGCAATGAGAATGATCCAGAAAGTTATTACTTTCAACAAAATTTAGCTTTTCCCGGAGACTTAGCACAAAAATTAGTCCAAAGAGCGATGAGTGCAGCACATAACGAAGAACCATTAAAAATGGAGTTGATTCCATCTTTATTATCCATTTTAACTGGGGAAAAAGTGCCTGGAGATTACCGCACAATTATGAATGCAAGCTATTATAAAAAAATGATGGAGTATATTGATAATCTTTCCATTAAAAACTGGGAAAAAGGACAAAAGTATTTTTATGGGTATAAGCTATAGAAAGAAACCTTACGTACTGTCCAAATGCAATCCATTTGGCAACAAAATTAGTGAAAAAAGAAAGGGAAGAATAATTGAAAAAATTCGTTAGAAATATAGGGGATAAAGTAGTCGTAGTTCAAGCAGAACACGAATTAAAAATGCAGGTTGAGAGTCTATTTCGTATCTTTGAAACGATAGAAAGAGAAAAATGGACTGACGGCTTTTCGATACAAATAGGGTGGTCGAACTTTATTGTTTCTGTAAAGGGTGAAGAGTATTACATTCTTTCACCGGACTATTCAGGCAATCCCTTTGAGGATTATACTGAAGATTTAACGCTTGCTCTATGGGTGCAGTTGGAACAAGATCACTTTTTGCGCAAGTTAAACATGAAAAACGGTGAAGATGTAAGCTTTAGTGATAAAGTCGTGATAGCTAAAAATATACTAGAAGTAGATAGTATTTACTTACAAAGAAGCGGCGAAGCTGAACGAGGAGATTCTGGCTGGTACATAGGGCCGGTAAATGAAGAAGATGATACAGAAGAGCTTGAGGCTTTTTATGTCTATCAATTATTAAAGATTCGTCCATCTCTTATTCAAGTTTTGGCTTTACCATATGAATATATGGTGATTTTTGAAAGAGATAAAGTGAAGGCAGTATTAAATGAAAGAAATCAAGATATTTTGAGTGGAGGAAGAAATGATACAAATTGAACCTGAAAAGCAAGTGAGAATTGAGAAATATAAGACCAAAAGCGATGAATGCTTTGAAAATAATGATTACGAAACATCTATAGATTTATTGGTACAAGCTTGGGGTGAAATTCCACAGCCTAAAGGTTTATATCCTAACACTTACAATATTGTACGGGATATTATTGATACATTTACAGTGATAAAGAATTACAAAAGCGCTAAGCAATGGTTAAATCATTTATATACATCGGATTTTGAAAGAATAGATGACGGAGAGCGTGAATTTTTATCAGGAACTATTTATTATGAGTTGAGCGAATTAAATGTCGCAAAAAAATTTTTTGATATTGCTAATAAAAAGTCAGAAGGAAGATCGTTCGAAGGGCAAGATGTCAAATATATAAAGCTGCTAAAAGGATCATGAAGATGAAACCTTATTATTTCAGTAGGGAGATGCTGTAATGGAAATGAACGAGCAACTTCACCAGCAAATTGTCAAGTTATGTGAAGAAGGTGATCAATTCGCTGAACTGAAACAAATGAGTGAAGCGATTGCTTCTTATCAACGAGCACTTGAATTAGTTCCAGAACCAAAGGAAAAATGGTCAGCGGCTACGTGGATTTTCGGAACTTTAGGTGATACATACTTTTTAATAAAAAACTACGAAGATGCTATACGCAGCTTGGAATATGCCTTGAAGTGTCCGGACGGAAATGAAAATCCTTTTCTGTTGTTGCGGTTAGGGGAAAGTTTTTATGAGCTTGGAGAGTTTGAAAAAGCAAAAGCGTATTTGCACAAGGCTTATCAAATTGAAGATTATAAAATCTTTTTTCAGGAAGATGATAAATACTTTAAACTTATTATAGAATTAATTTAAATAGAGAAAAAATATAGTTTAAGTGAAGAGTAAAACCCTCAGTAGAGCATGCTATTGAGGATTTTTGGTTTTAATGCATATGAGTAGGGCGTGTGAACTAATATGCTGAAATAGAGTAAGAGTTTAATAGAGCACTATTTAAAAGAATATCCACATAATCCTATTTAAATCATTAGAAGAATTCTGGAAGGGGTTTCAGAAGGCTAAAGAAATCTCTCTGATACTATAAACTGGTGAAGAAGCCGTATGAACAAAAATATCTTAGGAGGTTTCTATGGATAATAAGGAAAAAGCAGTTAAAGCCTATGATTTCATTAAGAATGGTGATACAGAACAAGCAAAAGAGATTCTGATTGTAGATAAAAGGTTGCTTGAGTTTATAACTCCTTTTGGAACGTGGCTACACGTGGCTGCTAGAGCTGGTAGCCTTGATATGATAAAGTTCTTAGTTGAATACGGGATGGATATTAACACAAATGAAGGTGTACCAAAGTCAGCGCCAATTGCACATGCAGCGAGTGTAGGTGAATTTAGCATAGTTCAGTACTTATACGATAGAGGTGCAATATTAGATGTAAGCGATTCGAGTAGAAATCCTTTATTTTCAGCGATTTATGGCGGGCATCTTGATATTGTAAAATACCTTGTTCAGAGTGGTATTGATATTACTGTAACGTATACGGGGGATACGATGAAAAATATGGATGCCTATGAATTTGCGATTGAACGAGGACAAATAGAAATTGCTGAATATTTAAAGCAGAAGGTGGACAGTAGATGGAATTAAAGCTTAATAATATTTATCAAAAGGTGGCCGATAATTTAAAGGAAATGATACAAGAAGACTGGCGAGAAATCTATTTGTATGCAGAAGTAGGAGAAGGTTCTCAAACAACGTATTTCTTTTATTATCCAAAAGGAAGCGATGAACCTATATATAGTCATGATATACCTGAACTATTTGAGGTGTCAGAACAGAGCTACTTAGTGTTATTAGATAAACAGTTAGAGTGCTTTCGTGAGTTGTTAGATGTATTTATAGAAAACAAGCAGGAGATATGGACAAGTTTAACTTTGCATTTAGGTCATGATGGGAAATTTGAGATAGACTACGGGTATGAAGATATTCTTACTGTTGACCCGTATGAACAACAGGTGATTTGGGAGTATAAGTACTTAGGGGTTATTTCAGAAGATGAATATGATAAAAAGATCATAAAAAACTTTCTTTCCTAATCATAGAAGAGCAAAAGATATATGGACGGAGGCGTTAAGCTCATCATAGTGAGGGAAATGGAAACGGAGTTTAAGAATGACTAATGCTAACTTCAATAGTTTAACAGAACATGATAAAGTGATATTTTTTCTGGCACTTTCAGAAAAAGTGGTACCGTTACTTTTTCGTACGGAAGATCAAATTTTAGCCCGGAAAGTTATATGTAAATGCTGGGAATGGTTAAAAGACAAAGAAAATAGTGGAGATACTCTTTATGAATTATTAGATCACGAGGAAAATGGTATCACAATAATTCAAGAGATGTCAGATAATAAAACAGATGTGATAGCCTGGGACTGTATTATTGATGCAGTTGCTTATACTAGTAGAAAAGCATTTGAAAGAGAAGGCGTCGAATATTACCCCGAACCCATTGCTTTAGTGGATGATACATTAGTAGAGCATTTTATAAATGGTTTTGAAAGATGTATAGAGAATGCGGATAGTTACATAGAAAGATTAACTTCTTTATTAAATGATGATACGAATAGGAAAACAATGAATGATCTGCGAACAAAAGTGTTAAAAGAACTACAAATACGACAGTGATTTTAATTGATCACAACTATTTAAAAGCAAAAACGGTAGAAACAGCTAAATTATTGAGGGAGATGTCTATATTAAAACACGGCAATAATGGGCGACTACATTAAGGGGGATATGATTTGGAGAAAAACAGCGTCAATAAAGCAATAAGAAATGCAATTAAACTTGGTGACATTAACTCAGTCAAAGAATTAATAGGTAGTAATACAGAAATTCTACATACCATGACTCCATTTGGTAGCTGGTTGCATATAGCAACAAAAAAAGGACAGATGGAAATAGTAGAGTATCTAGTGCATAAAGGAATCGATGTAAATATAAAAGGGGATATATTTGATGCTTCTCCCTTACGAGTGGCAGCAGGTGAGGGGCATGTAGATATAGTACAGTACTTAATCCAATCTGGAGCAGAATTAGATGTAAGCTCAGCAAAAAGAAATCCATTGTTCGCAGCAATTTACGGTGGTCATAAAGAAGTAGTTGAACATCTAGTTGATCAAGGTATAGATATTTCCGTTCAATATACCGGAGAGAATATCGAGGATATGGATGCGTACCGATATGCTAAGGAATTTGGACAAATAGAAATTGCTGAATATTTAAAGCGAAGGCTGAATGAAAAAGTACAAAAGAGAGTGTTTAAAGATTAATTAAATCGTATACAACAGGTCACAAAGCTAATAAAAGCAAGGAGGTCCATCTCATGCTAGAACCTATATATGCTGAAAACGTAATTGTCGGAGTGGTACATAAAAAGCAGTTTCAATGGTATGTAACCGATCGAGAGCTATGGTATTTAGATTATGTGAAGTTTGTGCAAGCTTTTGAAAATGAAGGTGATTTAGCGGTTGATGCATATATTGAACCTGAACGAAAAGGAATGGAGATTCTCAGCAGTGAAAATGCTGGGCTTTTTTTAAAACGTATAGAGTCATATAAAGGAGATGCAGCTACTCTTTTAAAGCTGTTTGAAGATAAAATAGAAAGCGGAGAGGAAGAAGACGTATTAGACTTTATCCCTTCGTTTTTGGTGGACTTTGATGAAAAAACGTTCTACTCACTGTTTCCTGAACCGGCTTCATTTAAAGAATATGTTCCAAGCGATTGGGAAGGAACGTATGAAGACTTTACAGGTTTGATTCCAGAAATAGAAAAGTATTGGGTAAATAAGGACGGAGAAAATTTATTTGAGCTGTGAAAGTAAACAGAGCATGGAGGGATAACGTTGTTTCGTGTTCAAACATTCATTAAGCGTCCAGGTATTTTGATTACCGATTTATCATCTCTATATGAAAAGGAATCGCACTATTTTATCGATATATCAAATGAAGCAGAACTCATTCGTTACGGTAATCAGTTTGATTTTACCTGTCTTGAAGGAGCTATTAAGCTTGAATACTATGGTGAACCGCTTCTTGATGTATCTGCATGGGACGTTATAGATGGGATGTGGCTTTATTTGTTGAATGCAATGGAGAATTTAAAAGAGACCGGGTATGGAGAGATGAATTTTCCAGATCAACCGTTAGTATTAACCTTAAAATCGGCTTCTGAACAGTTTGTACTGTATACCTTGCATACATCTCCTCCCGTAAAAGCAGTGCTTCCGAAACAAGACTTTTTTATGATGGTGTTAGGAGGAGCGGAGCAGTTTTTTAAAACGATGGAGAGATGTTTTAAAGGGAACTTTCAATATTTCAATGAAATTAAACGTATTGAAGCGTTAAAAAGGCAGTAAGGAAGACGAGGTTACTAGTAAAAAACTACAGGAACTATGGCCACATTGTGACGGCAAGTGTAATTACTCGGCGTGCGCTTCCTTTTTCGAGCTGTTGTCCGATAGCACTTGATGTTTGCACCCAATTCACTTCATCAGGATAATTCGTAATCACTCCGTCACTTTTTGTTTTCCACAAAAATGAAGCCGGAAGCCGCTTGGTTCCAGACCACGGCGATATTTTCATTCCGGCAGAATGAACTTGGTGGATAAGAGCAGGCGTTAGGATGTCATAGGAAGGGTTAAAGTAAGTGGCAAAATCAGCAAATTGCCGGATTGAGTTTGGGTTTGTATCTCGCTCTGAAGAAGTTAGTATGCCTATAGGAACGTTTGGGAGAAGCTCATGCATTTTTTTCATGGATGAAACGTTAAAAGACTGAACGATAACGTGATCGAGCTGTCGCTTGTTGATTTCAAAAGCTACTTTTCTTTCAATTCCAGGATAAAGTTCCGGGGCTTTTAACTCTATTAATATACCGATTTTTCCTTGAAATTCATCTAACACTTGTGAAAGAGTTGGAATTTTTTCGTTCGTAAAAGAATCCCCTTTCCAGCTTCCTGCGTCCAAGCGCTGAAGCTCAGCGTACGTTAGCTCTCGAACGTGTCCGCTTCCGTTTGTTGTTCGGTCTACGGTACGGTCGTGCATAATAACGAGTACACCGTCTTTGCTTTGCTGCACGTCAAGTTCAATGTAATCCGCATTCATTTCTAGCGCTTGGTGAAAAGCAGCCATTGTATTTTCAGGTGCGTAAGCGGAAGCTCCTCGGTGCGCGATGTTCGTAAGTTTTTCTTCCGTGCGTGCAAAAGCAGAAGAGGCGATTGAACAGCATAACAAGGCGACGGCGCTTAGACCAGCTAAATATTTTTTCATCACGTTTCTCTCCTATGCGTTGGTATAGAAACAGCGTAACGAAAAAATGTGATGCTGATATAGAGAAAGTGTGTGGAAAGCGTTGACATTTCGTAAAGAAAAATAGGGATTTTTTCATGGTGATGTTTACAAAAAATGCGTAAACGAATAGGGATTTTAATCAAACGTTAAGGAAACAGCGCTATAATAAAAGGTGTGAAAAAAAGAATAGGAATTTCTTAGAAAATAGTTGTATAATAGGTGAGTCAGTCAATGAAAGGAATGGAACATGGATATTCAGTACATACATACGTTTACGATGCAAACAAAAGAGGAGTGCCGGACGCTTCAGCAAAAGCTAAAAGCACAAATTGATTTAACATCAGGCGTCAAAATGACGCATATACATAACTGTGCTGGTGTTGATGTTGCGTATTGGGAAGAAAACGGCATATCTTACGGAGCTTGCAGCATTGTAGTGGTTGATTATCAGACGAAAAACGTTGTAGAAAAAGTGCACAGTGTAGGAGAAGTAACTGTTCCTTATCTTCCTGGATTCCTAGCTTTTCGAGAGCTGCCTTTAATTCTTGAAGCGGCTAAAAAACTTCAAATAGAGCCCGACGTGTTTTTATTTGATGGCAACGGATATTTGCACTACGAGCACATGGGAGTAGCCACACATGCTTCGTTTTTTCTCAATAAACCTACCGTTGGAATTGGGAAAAGCTATTTAAAGATCAAGGGACATGATTACGTTATGCCTGAAGATACAGAGGGCGCTTATGAAGATATTGTGATTGATGATGAAGTTTATGGTAGAGTAGTAAGGACAGCTAAAGGGGTAAAGCCCATTTTTCTGTCGTGCGGAAACTATATTGATTTGGACATGTTATATCAGCTTATGATGCATTTTATTTCAAAAGAAAGTAAGCTTCCAATTCCGGTCCGCCTAGCGGATCTGCATACGCATGAGCTGCGGAAAAGGTACCGGCAGTCAACAGGGAAGTAAGCTGTTCATAATGAGTTCATAGTTTCCTTTTATACTGATGGTTGGAATATAGTAGTAGTGTAAAATTATTAAAGAATGAGTAAGGTGATTAAAGGTGAGTTCATTTATTACGAGTATTTTGGATTTTTTAACGAGCCTTGGCTATTTAGGTATTGCGCTCGGCTTAATGATTGAAATCATTCCAAGTGAAATTGTACTAGCCTACGGGGGGTATATGATTTCTAAAGGCATGATTAGTTTTCCTGGAGCAGTCATTGCCGGAATTATTGGCGGAACGATTGCACAGTGGTTTTTATATTGGATTGGAGCCTACGGAGGACGTCCGTTTCTTCAAAAATACGGCAAGTACTTATTTATTCATGATAAGCATATCGATCTTGCGGAAAACTGGTTTAATAAATACGGCGCGGGTGTGGTTTTCTCCGCTCGTTTTGTCCCGGTTGTTCGACATGCGATTTCGATCCCTGCAGGTATTGCTAAAATGCCGTTTTGGAAGTTTACGTCTTTAACCGTGTTAGCGATGATTCCTTGGTCGATTTTATTTATTTACTTAGGCGGAAAGCTAGGGGAGAACTGGGCGAATATTGAAGACGTAGCAAGCAAATATACGCTTCCGTTTGTGGTTGCGGCATTTGTGATTATTGTTCTTTATTTCGTATTCAAACGCACGCGTGCAAAGCGCGTATAAGATCGTTTTTGGACTAAAAGCATGGCAAAAAAGCCATGCTTTTTTTGCATGGGCAACCAGAAGCTCTTTTATTTGCTCATGACTTCTTCAAGTGCTATTATTTTTCATACGCACTAAAAAAGGAGACGATTTAACGTGGTACAAGAAATTGTATTAAATGATACGCCTATTCAAATTTACAGCTATGAACAAGAAATTGTAAAAGGCAAAACAAAAGTTTCAGTTGATTTCAAAGTAACAAGTGAGGAATATCATGATATTACTACACTTTTATATAAAGGTACTTTTCATGTAAATGTCCCGGAAGAAGATCTGGATTTCCAAGGAACGATTCATCAGTACTCTACGTCTTTTACAAATTTATATGAAAAAGGCCAGGTAGGGGATTTTTCATTAAGTTTAATTGAAGTGAACGAATAAGGAGCAGATGTGTGATGAAAGTAAGTATACTCGACCAATCGCCTGTTTCATCCCATCAGACCCCAGCGGAAGCGTTAGAAGCATCGATGCAGCTGGCCAAAGCGGGTGACAAGCTTGGCTATGAGCGCTACTGGATTGCAGAGCACCATGATTTGTCTGGACTTGCCTGTTCGGCTCCTGAAGTGATGCTTGGCTATATCGGCGCACAAACTAATAGAATTCGAATTGGATCGGGAGCGGTGCTGCTGCCTCACTACAAGCCGTATAAAGTAGCTGAAACGTATAACATGCTTGCAACGCTGTTTCCAGGGCGCGTTGATTTAGGAATTGGGCGCGCGCCGGGTGGATCGGCTGAAGCAACAAATGCGCTGTCGGAAAACTTCTTGCAGCAAGTATTTAAAATGCCTGAACTTGTTAAAGAGCTTCTGCAGTTTTTAGACGATAAATTTCCGGCTGAACATGAATACGCAAAGCTTTCAGCTTCGCCGCTGCCTCCTGTCTCTCCGGAACCTTGGCTGCTTGGCACAAGTAAAAAAAGTGCCGAGCTCGCCGCTAGAAACGGAATGGCCTATACGTTTGGACAGTTTATGAGTGAACAAGATGGTTCAGCTATTATTGATCAGTACAAACAGGCATTTCAGCCAAGACGGACCGGTGATCAGCCTTATGCGATTGTCACTGTATCGGTCATTTGCGCTGAAACAACGGGGCAGGCGCATCGCATCGCAACGAGCTCACTCGTATGGAAAATTCAGCAGGATAAAATGGAAGCAAAAGGTGTGCCTTCTATTAAAGAAGCGGCCAGCTATCCGCTTACAGAAGAAGAAGAGAAAAAAATGAAGAAGATGAAAGAAGCTATGATTATCGGAAACCCGGAAGAAGTACACGTCCGTCTTCAAGAAGTTCAAGCACGCTACGGAGCGGATGAACTCATGCTTGTCACCATTACGCACGATCCGGCTGACCGATTAAAATCATATGAGCTTGTCGCAGAGAAATGCAAAAAATAAGAGCCAAATGTCGGCTCTTATTTTTTATGCCCGTAATAGTACTCAAATAAGTGCTGAAATGCTTCTATAGCACGTAAAAAAGAAGCGGCGTCTTGGCGGTCTTCTATTAACCAGCACGTGGCTAATACAGAATGAGCGTATCCCCACAGTAAAATGCGTTTTTTACTTACGTTCAGTTCTTTTACAAATATATTGATTCGATGGTCAATTGTCTCTGCCACGTTTGTTTTAGGCAGATGATTTAAAAGAAAAGGGATAATTTCGTACTCTTTTTCTCCAATTAACCCTTTTGGATCAATTATTTTCCACGCCTCACCAGACTGTAAGATGTTATCATGATGCAAATCACCGTGAAGCAAAAAAAGCTGCTGAGAAGTGCGGTTTAATTCAGAGAAAACGGCTAGTGCGTGTTGAAGCGTTTCAGAAGAAAGAAAATCAATACCGCTTGGATACATTTGTGTATACTCTCGAAGCTGCTTCTCTCTTTTAACGGCTGTTTCGATAGTGGAGTCCGAGTGAGGCATGCGCCACAGGGATTTCATAAGCCGAGCAGCGGTTAACGCAGCTTCGTCTTTAGTTGATAAAGAGGAAAGCGGGCATCCGGGAGACAGCTTTTCAAGCAGTAAAATGCCTTTTTCAGCATCGCTGTCCACGACCTTTACCGTGCTCTCACCAGCTAGTGCTGTCAGTGCTTCTTGCTCATGAAGCAGCTCTGAAGGCTCTACAAAAAGTTTGACAACTAGTTCACTTCCATCTGCTTTGCGCGCAGGAGCAACAAAGTGGTAAGAAAGGGGAAAGTGACTGTGAATGTTGATACGCCAGCGCTCTTCACAGTAGCGAATAAGCTGAGGAAAGTCAGTTAACCACTTTTGACCTTTATGAGAGTGAAGGTGAGTAATCGTATCACAAAACGTTTGAGGCAACGTATGCATGCGTTTGTCTCCTTTGTTGTTTCCAATTTTTTCTGATAAACTCATCATATACAGTCTATATAGAATCTGTAAAGAAGGAGGAGATCCTACATATGAAGAAAAAGAAGGTGAAATCCCCTTGGGCTCTTGCGGGGTTCCCGGTTTATATCATGGGGTTTTCACTTTTACTTGCTGGAAGCGCACCGGAGTGGCTAGAAACGGTGAGTAAAATCATGATTGTTCTTGGAGTCATTTTGCTTATTATTGCAGGAATTGATCTTAAAAAACGAAAAAAATCAGTACAAGCCTAAAAAACTGCCGTTTGGCAGTTTTTTTATTTGGAGAAAGGGTAACAAGATAACTAGATAAAAATGTTGAATTATTATTCTATTTAATGTATAAATATAATATAGAAAGCAACGGTATTGAAAGGAGAATGAACGTGTCCTACGTAATAAAAAAAGAGGTTCCGCTATTTGAGCAGTTTGCAGCTCTGCATGAAGCGAGCGGATTACATAAAAGTAAAAAAGGAAATTATACAAAAGAACAGCTGTTTGAAGCCGCAGCCAACAGCTGGTTTAGAGTCGGCATTTATGACAATGACCGATTAATTGCATTCGGCCGTATGATTTCAGACGGAATTTACCAAGCGCTTATTTGCGACGTAATGGTGGATCCCACATACCAAAACAAAGGGCTTGGAAAGCAAATTATCCAAGAGCTGTTGACGAAATGCCAAGAAAGCGGAATTGAATCGATTCAGCTGTTTGCAGCAAAAGGAAAGCATCATTTTTATAAAAAATTAGGGTTTCAAGAAAGAGAAGAAGACGCGCCAGGCATGTCGCTTGTTATATAAAAAAGCTCAGTGATCAATCATACTCACTGAGCTTTTTGTATTATGCAGTTTTTAAAACCGTACTTTTTTGGACTGAATTCCAAGCAACTTTTACTAAATAAACAACAAGCAAAACGTTTAGCATAGACGTAGCAAACATAGAAAACGGATAGGACGTACTGTTTTGCATATTGCTGTTATCGTATAAAACAAAAAAAGTGTTCATAAAAATACTGATGCTAAATCCAAAGGATAAGTAAAGCAAGTTTTTGTCTTTCAAATAAATATAAGCGAGCAAAGCAAGAGCTGCTGCTGGAAATAAGTAGCGTTCATGCATGCTTGAAGAAAACGTAAATACTCCGGAAATTTGAATAAGTGCTGCAAGAGCGGCGTATTTAAAGCTGCGCCCTTTTATATAAATAAGCCATGAAAAAACAGTTGTTGCCACGATAAAAATAAGTCCCCACGTATGATAGCTGAAAAACAGCAGCGTTGCAGAGCTGTCTTTATAGTTTGCGCCTATTAAACTAAAAAAGTTATAGGCGTTAACAGAGGCATACGGGTACTCTCCAATGGTGGATGAGAATAAATCAATAATCCACGCAGGACTTTTTCCTGCTGAAAAAGGCAATAAAATCACAGCAGCAGTAAAAGCCGCCGTTAAAGCAATACCGAAGAAATGTTTCACTTGCTTTAGGCGAATGAGTTCGAAAAATAAAATAGGCAGGATAATAATCGCCTGCGGCTTCATTAAGACCGCTGCTGTAAAAATAACGGCCGACGCGTAAATTCTTTTTTCCGTAATCATTACAATCGCTAGGACAATAAGCAAAGTGAAAAATGAATCGACTTGTCCCCAAAACGTTGAATTAACTAAAATGGCCGGATTAAATAAATACCCAATTGCTAACAGATATGCAAAAGAAGGTGCCAAGTATTTACGAGCTAAACGATAGAGTAAATAAGATGTGACGACATCTGCTAAAATAGGCGGGATTTTAATCAACAGCGAAAAATACTGCTGAAAATCCGGTAAACTGCCAACTTTCCCAACGATAAACAAGATATAAATATAAAACGGCGGGTAATCGCTTCCGCTTTTAGCGTAGAAATTTGAAAAATGATTAGCCGCAACCGATGCCCAGTTTTTGAAAAGAGATGCATCCATATGAGAGCCTACCCACGGAATCAGTGCAATCCGGATAAATAGTCCAGTGCCAAGTAATGACCATAAAATAACGCGAGAATGCCCTATCGAATGATGCCATTTCTTTTTCTTTAATAATCCGTAAACGAAAGCTGATGCTATAAAAAAGCCCACCGTATAAAGAGCGAGCGGTGCTTCATAGTCTTTATTAGCTCCTTGACTTCCGGCACCGTTATCCATAGATAGATTATGAAAAGGCGTTACGTGTTCTCCGGAATTGCTAGACGAAGCGGGACCGTTTCCTGAAGGAAGACGATGATCCCTCGAATTATTATCAGAAGCAGATATACCATTCGTAATCTTTTTTAACTGATGACTTTCTTGAATCGAAAATAAATGTTCTTCTCCTTTGTAGTGTGATAGTGAAACGATACTGAAAACAAATGCTAAAAGAAAAGCAGCCATTACGATAAAAGCCGTTCTTTTTTGTAGTATGTTCATATAAAATCCTCCGATGACAATGTATCGAATAAGTAGTAGTGTGTATCCATACTATAAGGGGAGTTAGTGAAAATAAAGTGAAACTTCTTTAATAAAGAGCGGAAGAGAGAGCATAAAAAAACAAGGCCTTAGAAGACCTTGTTTTTTATATTGCTTATAGTACAGCATCAAACTTATTTACTTTCCACTGTGAACCAGATTTATAAAATGTAACGGTGCGTTTTACACTTCCTCCGTCAACTGTTGGAACCGTAAATTGATAAGAGCGAACATCGGCACGCTGATAAGTTAGTTTTGCTTTTGCTTTGTTCCACTCTAGCATGCTGAATCCGTCACCGACAGGACGAGCAAGCTTTCCGTTATATGTGATGTAGCGATAATTTGTTAATCCTTTTTGAATAGCACTGTTTGTAAACGTTTCAGATAAGTAGCTTACTAGTTTGCTTTTTGTATTAAAATCTTGACAAAGATATGAGTACTGAGTGCCTTTATAATTAAATGTTTTTTGAGTACATAAATTACCTTTAGATCCATGAAGTGCATTCCAGAAATGGTTGCTTGCGTTTGCTGCAATTTTTACCGCATTAGTCGTTGATAGATTTTGTGATGCTGCTTGAGCTGTAACTCCTGTGCTTAGTGAAAAGAAAAGAGCAAGTGATGCTAAGATTATTCCAAATTTTTTCATTTCCATTTCCCTCCTACTCATTCATTGAAATATATGTAACATTCATGCTGTTAATATTACAATTGTTACATTTATATTACAATACTTCTTTAAAGAAATAAAGAGTATTTCTTATATATGTTTGAATTATTCCCGTATTTTCTTAAATAAAACGTAGAATTAAAAGAAAACATATAAACAGTATGTCAATTATGTGTCACATATTTCGTCGCTTTACAAGTTCGTATATAATAGGAATAAACCGACCAGTATGCTGATGTAGGTAAATAGGTCAGGCACAAAAGGAGAACGTAGACTAATGGGTGTTTCAGAAGTAACATCAGGAATTATTATTACCACTGCTGTAATTGCTATTGTGATTATTACAGTCGGTGTTTTAGCTACAATGATTGCGATTGCGAAGAAAGCAAATAAAAAGTAAGTATGTAGAGGAGAGTTAGTATAATAACTAATTCTCTTTTTTTTGAAAAAAACCTATCGCTATTTTTATAATAAAAATGCATAAATAACGCGTGCATTATTCATAGAAAAAAGCAGGAAATTTACGTTTTGAAGCTAATAGATACATAAGGCAAACTGCGCACTTTCATTATAAAAATAATGGAAGGGGTTCTAACAGACTTCAAGTGATATCGCCTATTTTATGTCATAATGAATGATATTCATTAACACCGCATCTTAGACGCACTTTATAACCAAATAATGAGGAGAGTGGTTGAGTTGCAACGACAAAAAGTAGCAGTGAATGGAGAAAGGTTAAAAAATACGCTTGAACGATTTGCCGATTATGGACGAACACCTAATAACGGTGTAACCCGCCTAGCACTGTCAGAAGAAGATCGCCTAGCACGAGATTATTTTTGCTCATGCTGCCGGGATCTTGGAATGGATATTAAAATCGACGATCTTGGATGTATTTACGCCACGCTTGAAGGACTAGAAGATAAGCCGCCTGTTGTGATTGGCTCACACATGGACAGCGTAAAAAAAGGCGGAAGGTTTGATGGAATCCTCGGTGTAGTTGCAGGGTTAGAGTTAGTAAGGACGCTGGTTGAACATAATATTAAGCCGAAGGTGCCGATTACCATTGTTAACTTTACGAATGAAGAAGGAGCGCGTTTTGAGCCTTCTATGATGGCTTCAGGTATTTTATCGGGCAAGTTTCAAAAAGACGTTATGATGAAGAAGACAGATGTTGACGGCGTGACGTTTAAGCAAGCCCTTCAATCATGCGGATATGAAGGCGATACGAGTAGCCGTCTTACTGAAGCATCGGCATTTGTAGAATTACATATTGAGCAAGGGCCTATTTTAGAAAGAGAAGCCAAATCAATCGGTGTAGTCGAGTGCGTGCTAGGAATGGTATGCTATGAAATTGAAGTTACCGGGGAGTCAGATCACGCTGGGACGACGCCGATGGACATGCGGAAAGACGCACTTTTTGCAACTAATAACCTGATTGCTGAAGCTCGTCATGAGCTCGGCAGATTAGATTCAAATTTAGTCTATACAATGGGTCGTATGAACGTACTGCCTAATATTCATACCGTTATTCCAAATAAAGTTATTTTTTCGCTTGAAGCGAGACATACGGATGAAGATGTCATTGCATCTGTGGAAAAAATTATTCAATCACTGCCTGATCAAGCGGAGCTGTTAGAAGGCTGCGAAGTGCGGGTGACCAAGCTTTGGGGTCGCGATACCGTGTGGTTTGATAAAACGGTTTGCGATGAAGTGGAAGAGTCGGTTCGTTCGCTTGGGTATTCCTACAAGCGAATGGTAAGCGGAGCTGGACATGACGCACAGTTTTTAGCTAGCTATATTCCGACGGCTATGATTTTTATTCCGAGCGTAAACGGAAAAAGTCATTGTGAGGAAGAGTTCACTCCTTGGGAAGAATGTGAAAAAGGTGTAAACGTACTTTTAGAGACGGTGATGAAGTTAGCTCAGAAGTAATGAGATAAAAGAGTAAACCTGCGGAGGTTTGCTCTTTTTTAGTGCTTAGAAAGACTGCGAACTATCGCATTGAACTTTTGGTTTATTATGGCTACAATAAATGAGAAGCATCGGGATGGATGTGAAAAAAGGATGTGAAAAAAAGTGAGGTCTTCTCACTTACAGAAATGAAAATTACTATTATTATTGCAGATGATAATTCGTTTATTCGAGAAGGAATGAAAATTATATTAAATACATACGAGGAATTCGACGTTGTCGCTACTTTAAAAGATGGTCAGGAAGCTGTTCAATATTGCAAGAATCATTCCGTTGATATTGCATTGTTAGATGTAAGAATGCCTGTTATGGACGGTGTAGAGGCTACAAAGCTTATTTCAGAGTCAACGAAAGCAAAGCCGCTTATTTTAACTACGTTTGATGACGATGAATATATTATTGATGCCGTAAAAAACGGAGCTAAAGGCTACTTGTTAAAAAATACAGAGCCAGAGCGCATTCGAGACGCAATCAAAAGCGTGTTCAACGGGCATACGGTTCTTCAAGATGTTGTGCTTGATAAAATCAAATCAAGTTTAAACGCTGCAACTGAGCGCGAGTCAAAAGCGGATATGACACAGTTTACAGAGCGTGAAACGAGCATTATGACGCTGATTGCCAAAGGGCTTTCGAACAAAGAAATTTCTAAAACACTTTTTATTTCAGAAGGTACCGTAGCAAACTATATTAGTTCGATTTTAAGTAAGACAGGACTGGAGCACCGTACTCAAATTGCTATTTACTATTTAACCGGTAAAGGGAAGTAAGGCTATGGAAGTCGGATTAATGATGACTAAGCTCATCCTTATACTGTTTTTGGCTATTACGTACATTCAGTTTAATTATGTACACTCGATTTCAGCTATTGTGTTAGCACTGCTTCTTTACAGCTGTGTTAACATTGCAGCGTCCATTGTGAAAAAGAGCGTGTTCAAGCGCATGTTTATTGTTAGTTCAATTGTCCTTATTCTATATTGTGCGTATAAACTTCATCCTTTGTTTTTTCTTCTTTTGCCGCTAAACCTTTGTGAGCTTATTGGAGAATCAGTCGTGAAAAAATGGATGGTGCTGCTGCTTGTTTTGCTTCCAATACTGCTTGTTCCCTCTGATATTAGCGCGCTGTATGTGTTAGTCGCTGCGTTTACTTTCTTTATTTATACAGGAGCAGCTCTTTATCAAAAGAGGACAATCAATTATGAACAAAAGCTTGATGAAATGAGAGTAAGTATGCAAAAGCTGCAAAAGCATGTGAATGAAAATAAAGAGTATGTGAGACAGTCTCAATATGCTTCAAAATTAGAAGAGCGAAATCGATTATCGCAGGAAATTCACGATAAGATTGGTCATTCAATGACTGGAGCACTTATTCAAATGGAGGCAGCAAAGCATGTAATGAAGCAAGATGAAGAAAAAGCGCTGTTTCTTCTTCAAAATGCAATTACAATTTCGAAAGAAGGCATTGAAGAAATCAGGTTAACGTTAAAAAGTATAAAGCCTCCGGCTGAGCAAATAGGAATCAGCAGGCTTAAATTATTTATTGGAGAATTTGAGGCTAAACATAGTATCGCACTGCCTCTTGTATACAAAGGGAATTTGGATCTTATCACCCCTCTTCAGTGGAAAATTATCCATGAAAATATAACGGAAGCTATTACGAATGCCTTAAAATATGCAGAAGCAACAATGATTTCTATTGAGCTTCATGTATTAAATAAAATGGTTAAAGTAGAAGTCAAAGACAATGGAAAAGGGGCTCACTTGTTTCAAAAAGGCCTTGGCATAGCAGGAATGGAAGAGCGAGCCGCTTCCATTAACGGAACGGTGATCGTTGACGGGGCAAACGGATTTTCTGTTACAACGCTGCTGCCGATAGGTGAGAAACTTCATACATAAATAATGAGATTTCTCATGGAGAAAAGGTGAACTTATGCACTGACGTAAGTTTGCCTTTTTTTCATAAAATAAGGATATACCAACACACTAGAGGTGAAATGATGAACGTATTATCGATTCAAAAATTAACAAAGAAATTTGGAGATTTTATTGCGGTAGATAATTTGTCTTTACAAGTAGAAGAAGGAGATATATTCGGCTTTTTAGGAACAAACGGAGCAGGAAAAAGCACAACGATTCATATGGTGGCTAGTCTGCTTCAAAGCAACAGCGGCGATATTGAAGTGCTTGGGAAAAATATAAAGAAACACCGAAATTTCGCAAAGATGAACATTGGAATTGTTCCGCAGGACTTAGCGATTTATGAAGATTTGACAGCCTATGAAAATGTGAAGTTTTTTGCAGGTCTCTACGGATTAAGAGGGTCAATTCTTAACGAACGAGTCGAAGAAGCTTTAGCGTTTGTAGGGCTTTTAGATAAACAAAAGGCGTATCCGAAAAGCTTTTCAGGAGGAATGAAAAGAAGGTTAAATATCGCATGCGCAATTGCTCATCGACCGAAGCTGATCATTATGGATGAACCGACGGTTGGCATTGATCCTCAGTCGCGAAATTATATTTTAACATCTGTAAAAAAGCTAAATGAAATGGGAAGCACAATCATTTATACGAGTCACTATATGGAAGAAGTAGAAGAGGTATGTACAAAGATTGCGATTATTGATCACGGCAAGATTATTGCTGAAGGAACAAAAGAGCAGCTGAAAGCTATTATCACTGATGCAAAAGATATTTGGATTGAAGTAAAAGAAGCAGACGATATAGATTGCAGCGGTCTAAAAGAAATTCCAGGCGTAACAGCCGTTACGTATGAAGATGGAATCATTAAAATTAATTCAAGCGCCGAAGTGAATAACTTGAACAAAGTCATTCATTATTTAATGACGCATCATATCGAAATTAAAGCAGTTAAAGAACAAGCCCCTAATTTAGAGACGGTCTTTCTGACGCTCACAGGTCGCAGTCTAAGAGATTTATAAAAGAAAGGAGGAATGAGGAATGAATATTATTGCAATTGCTTTAAAAGAAATGAAAAGCGATCTGCGAGATAAGCGTGCATTTATCTTTATGATTCTCTTTCCGCTGGCGCTTGTCCTTATTTTAGGAACAGCTTTGTCTCAAGCCTTTAATAACGACATGAAGATAGACGACAGTTATGTTCTCTATAAAATCGACACAAGTAATGAAGAATCTGCTGCTTTTAAGCAGTTTGCTGCCCATGCAGAAAAATCGGGCATTCATTTCAAAGCGCTGAAAAAAAATCAGGATGGAAAAAAAGAAGTAAAAGAGCAGCGCTATACAGCTTATGTAGAAGTGAAAGAAGGAGACATTCATCTCTACGGAAATGAAGAAAACAGCATTGAATTCAACATGGTCCAAGGTATGTTAAGCACTTTTGTGGATAAGTACAATGTGGCGATGGAAGTGGCAAAAGTAAACCCTCAGCAAGTGGATAATCTGCTCCGTGCGTCTAAGCATGACTATATTCAAGAAACATCTCTTCATTCTCAAAAACAGCCAAATTCAATAGACTACTACGCCATTTCAATGACAACTATGATTGTTTTGTACGGATCTATCTCAGCGAGTTATTTAATTAGAGGAGAGCGTATGCGAAATACAGCTAGTCGATTAGTAGCCGCACCGATTAAAACCGCTGAAATTTTTATAGGGAAAATTTTGGGCACTGTTTTGGTTCACGCCATTTGTGTATTAGTGGTCATTATGTCGACTAAATATTTTTTTGATGCCAACTGGGGAGATCATTTACTCTTAGTACTCGTAATGTTAGTATCTCAGATTCTTTTTGCCATTAGCTTTGGATTAGGAGTTAGCTACCTTACGAAGACGGAAGCGGCGTCAAGAGCAATTATTATGGTTGTTATTCAAGTGTCGTGTATTGTGGGAGGAACCTATTTTCAAAATGGATCTGGAGAGGGAGTCGTCAATGTATCACCTTTAACTTGGATGAATAATGGACTTATTAAATTGATTTATACAAATGATATCGGCGCTTCTCTTTCAGTTATCGGGTTGAACGTAGGCTTCTCTATTTTATTCCTGGGCATAGCAATTGTGCTTTTGAGAAAAAGAGAGGGGTTATAACATGAAAAATATCATGTGGCTTGTCACAAATATGCTAAGAAATATGCTGCTTAGAAACAAAAGGACGCTTGTGCTTGTTATTGGTTTGCCTATTGCAGGGATTTTAATGTCCGTTCTTATTTATGGAAATGCAGGAGGGACTTCGGTGAATATCGGAGTTGTCAATCACGATTCAACGGATATTACAAAAGATACCGTTCAGTTTTTAAAAGGACTGCATAAAACAAATGTTAAAATGCTTACGGACAAAGAAGTGGATCATGACATTACGTCAAAGAAAGTTGATGCGGTTATTACCTTTGAAAAAGGGTTTTCTGACAGCGTCAAAGCGAACAAACCAGATCATATTACAATCACTTCAATAAAAGGAGCAGAAGTAACGAGCTTTATTAAGTCTTATCTGTATCAATATATTGATAATATTTCTGCGCTGAATCAAGCTGCTGAAGGCGACGATGCTGCGTTTAAACAAATGTATGAGAATTATCAAAAAGCGCCATTCCACGTCTCTACGCACGCCCTTGAAGACAAAGGAACCGATCAAAATATTGTCAAGCAGACAATTGGGTATTTAATTATGTTTATGCTTTTTTCTGCGGTGAATTTATCGGCTCTTATCACAAAAGAAAAAGAGCAGCGAACGTATTTTAGACTGTTAGCTTCGCCAGTTAGCGCAAGGCAATACGTGATATCCAATGTTATTACAAATATGATTTTATTAACTCTGCAAGTAATGATTACACTTGTTTGTATTACGACTCTTTTTCACGTAGATATGAACATTCCCGTGTGGCAGCTGTTTTTCATTTTAGTTTTGTTTGGTCTAGTAGCCATCGGCTTGTCTCTTGTAATTATCGCTTTTACAGAAAGTTCAAAAGCAGCGAATGGTCTTCAGACGCTTATCATCACGCCAACTTGTTTACTGTCCGGCTGCTTTTTCCCGCCTGAATTTATGCCGGATGTGATGCAGAAAATAGCCGACTTTCTTCCTCAAACGTGGGTATTAAGTACGTTAAAAAGTGTTCAACAAGGAGCTGATTTAAGCAGCCTATGGTTAAATATCAGCATTTTACTAGCTTTTGCACTTGTTTTTTTCCTGCTGTCTATTTATAAATTAAATCGAAATAATACTGTTCAAAAGTTTATTTAAATGGTAAAGTCAGAGAATACCTCTGGCTTTTTTTGTAATTTTTAAAAAGTTACAAAAAAAGATTGAAAAATATAAGATGAAATTTTAGAATGAAAGAGGAAAGGGGTATACAAAAAGAGAATAAATAGGGGAGAAAAACGAAGTTCATGTTGGTTTTTTGCACAAATAAATGAAATCGCTTACATAAGTCAGCATGAAAAGACGGAAGGAGAGATTGTCAGCGAGATAACAAAGGGGGAAAAACAGTGGGAATTTATGAACTACTTGTACCACGCACGGTTTTATATGGAGAAGGATCATTTTCTAAAATTGGAGAACAGGCTGCACTGCTTGGGACAAAGGCATTGCTTATAAGTGATGACGTTATGGTGAAAGCAGGCAATGTAGAAACTTGCCGTCGTTACTTAGCAGAGGCTGGCATGGACTGTGCCGTGTATACAGGCGTAAATTCAGAGCCGACAGATATTCATCTAGATGAAGCGCTTGTTATATGTAAAACGGAGCAGTGCGATGTGGTTATTGCCTTAGGGGGAGGCAGCTGTATCGATACTGGAAAAGCGGTTGCCATTATGATGACAAATGAAGGGCAGCTACGAACATATTTTCAAAATCAACAAGATTTTCAAGATAGTCCTCTTCCTTTGGTTGCCGTGCCTACGACTGCTGGAACAGGCTCAGAAGTGACGAAAGCGACTGTTATTACAGACACGGCGTACGATGTGAAAATGATGCTTGCAAGACCTCAATTATTGCCTGATACAGCCATTGTTGATCCGTTATTAACTCTATCATGTCCAAAACACGTAACGGCAGCTACAGGAATTGATGCACTCAGTCATGCAGTGGAAGCGTATTTGTCTAAAAAAGCACATCCTTTTACAGATTCACTTGCGCTTCAAGCAATTGAGTTAATCATGAAAAATATCCGTCTTGTGTACAGAAATGGAGAAAATGTTCAAGCAAGAAACGAAATGGCCTATGCATCTATGCTGGCAGGAATGGCGTTTTCAAATTCATCTGTTGCTCTAGTGCACGGTATGTCAAGACCTATTGGCGCGTTATTTCATGTGCCGCACGGTATTTCTAATGCGATGCTCCTGCCTGCGGTTTTGGACTATACAAAAGAGGCTTCAATCGATCGTTTAGGTGAAATAGGACAAGCTCTTTTTCCGAACGTATCATATACAAAAAAAGAAGGAGCAGATGTGTTAATTGAAGCCATCAAGCAGCTTTGTATCGACTTAGAGATTCCTAATCTTCAAACGTGGGGCATTGATCGCCAGCTATTTTACGCGGCGGTTGAGAAAATGGCAGCAGATGCGATTCAAAGCGGAAGTCCTGCTAACCATCCGGTTGTACCGACGGCAGAAGAAATTATCCAGCTGTATTACACGTGCTATGAATATGAGTTTGAGTCTGCACTTTATAAAAAATAAGATAAATTCAAAACAAATTGAATGAGGGACGAAAGGGGAAACGTTATGGATTTGCTGATTATTTTGCTGTCTCTGGGGCTTTTGATGCTGGTTGCTTACCGCGGATTTTCAGTTATTTTGTTTGCTCCACTTTGTGCGCTGCTAGCCGTTATTTTAACGGAACCAAGCTATGCACTCCCGTTTTTCTCAAACGTTTTTATGGAGAAAATGGTTGGGTTTATTAAAAACTACTTCCCTGTCTTTCTATTAGGAGCAGTCTTCGGAAAGATGGTAGAAATGTCTGGAGTCGCTGAATCGATTGCGAAAACAATTGTTAAAGTAGTAGGGGCTAAACGCGCCATCTTGGCTATTGTTTTAATGGGAGCAATCTTAACCTACAGCGGCGTAAGTTTATTCGTTGTTGCGTTTGCAGTTTATCCGTTTGCGGCTAACTTATTCCGCGAAGCGAATATTCCAAAACGATTAGTACCGGGAACGATTGCATTAGGAGCTATTTCGTTTACCATGGATGCACTTCCGGGTACGCCGCAAATTCAAAACGTTATTCCAACGACTTTTTTTAAAACAGACATCTATGCTGCTCCGACACTGGGGATTATCGGATCGGTGATTGTCTTTAGCTTAGGTCTTTGGTATTTAGAAAGCCGAAGCAAAAAAGCAAGAAAAGCTGGAGAAGGCTACTACGGGTTTAATAATGAACTAGCGGCTGCTGCAGAGCTAGAAAAAGAGTCTGTGCCTTCTACAGAACCTAAATATGACCCTAGCGTAGCAAGACAGATTCTTGCATTTGTTCCGCTCGTGCTTGTAGGGGTTGCAAACAAATTTTTTACTGTTTCTATTCCAAAGTGGTACCCAGACGGTTTTGATTTTGCCAAAATTGGTCTTGAAGCGTTCGGAAAAGTAGATTTAACCGCAGTTGTTGGTATTTGGTCAGTAGAATTGGCACTTGTTATTGGAATTATTACAACGATTGCGTATGACTGGAAGAGAGTGACTACTGGTTTCCAAGCGGGTCTTAACGCAAGTATTGGCGGAGCGCTTCTCGCTGCGATGAACACGGGAGCTGAGTATGGCTTTGGAGGCGTTATATCATCTCTTCCTGGCTTTGCAACCGTTCGTGATGGTATTTCACATACCTTTACAAATCCGCTTGTCAATGGAGCTGTTACGACAAACATTTTAGCCGGTATTACGGGCTCTGCTTCTGGAGGTATGGGAATTGCGCTTAGTGCGATGGGAGATAAGTATGTAGAAGCTATTAATCAGTACAACATTCCTCCTGAAGTTATGCACAGAGTTGTAGCGATGGCATCAGGCGGTATGGATACGCTTCCTCATAACGGAGCCGTTATTACCCTGCTTGCTATTACCGGGTTAACCCACAAGCAGTCTTACCGAGATATCTTTGCCATCACTGTTATAAAAACGCTTGCATGTTTCTTGATTATTGGAATCTACAGCTTAACTGGACTGGTATAACAAATAAAGAGGCTGAGTTTAGTTAAAGAAAAATCCGAACGATGAATCGTTCGGATTTTTTTATTGTTGCAGTGATTTAGTTATATATCAAGCTTTTGGCTCTAAAACAGATTCTTTGACTTTCTAAACTGTAAGTATTATGATTACACTACTTTCTGCAGTACTATATGCCGTTACATTAATTCTTAGCATGTTTATGAAGAAAGGAGAATGACTGTGAAGCTATTTGAAGGAAATTTAAAAGTAGGTGACTGGGTCAAAGGAAAGTCTCGCGACGGTGAACTTATATACGGATATATTAAAACGATTAATCCATCTAAAAAAGCAGCACTAATCAACGTTGTGAAAAGTGATGATGAAAAAATGGTCGGCACAACCATTGGCATGATGGATGAAAAAATAGAGAAGCTGCCTCTTCAAAAAACGGCGCACGAAGAGCAGATTCTTTCATTGATTGACCTTGCGCTGCTAACAAAAGATAAGGCTTGGTTTAGTGAATTAACAGCTGAATTAAAGAGATTACAAGATAAAAAGCAAGGCTGACATTCCTGATAAGGAATGAAGGCCCTGCTTTTTTTATTATTCATAGGGGAAAAGCAGGAATGGAAAGCCGCTTGCGAGAAGAAGTAAGTGACAACATTAAGAAAGAAAAGGTGATAAAAGATGAGTAAACGTGTCTTGATTTTAACAGGAGATGCCGTGGAGGCATTAGAAGTTTTTTATCCGTATTATCGCTGTTTAGAAGAAGATATTCAGTGTACCATTGCTTCTCCCGTGAAAAAGAAGCTCCAAACGGTTGTTCATGATTTCCTTCCAGAAATGGAAACATTCACAGAGAAAACGGGATATAAAATTGATTCTCACGCTTCTGTCGATGAAGTGGATCCTGCCGATTATGATGGTCTTATTATTCCTGGAGGACGGGCGCCTGAATACATTCGAATGAACACAAAAGTTCAGGAAATCGCTGCGCATTTTTTAAAAGAAAATAAACCTTTAGGCGTTATTTGTCATGGTCAGCTCGTGTTAACGACGGTTAGAGAGTATCTGCAGGACAGAGAAGTGACAGCGTATCCTGCTTGCCGACCGGAAGTAGAAGCGGCGGGTGCTGTATTTGTGGAACAGACGCTTCACGTAGACGGAAACCTAGTAACCGGACAAGCTTGGCCGGATTTACCTAAATTTATGAAAGAGTTTTTAACGTGCTAAAAAAAGCTGAAAAAGTGAACGCATAATAAAAAAAGCGGGCTGGGAGAAAACCATTCTTTCAGCTCTTTTAATTGATGATAGGTGAGGTGTAAACAACGTGCAGCTAGTGTCTGAACTGTCGAAGAAAATTATAAAAGAAGTACAGCTTGTGATGAAAGAACATGTAATTGTAACGGATATACGGGGAATTATTATTGCGTCTACAGAAGAAAAGCGGGTTGGTTTTTTTCATGAAGGCGCGTGGAACGTGATGCAAAAAAAGAAAAAACTATATATCTCCAAAAAAGAAGCAGCTGATTTAAAAGGAGTTAAGCCAGGAATTAATTTGCCCATCAGTTATCAAGGAGACATTATTGGCGTTATTGGCATTACAGGTACTCCAGAAGCTGTTGAGCCTTTTGCAGACATTATTCGAAGATTAACAGAGCTAATTATTCGCGAGGCATATTACATAGAAACAAAGGAATGGGAAAATAAAGGAGTAGAAGCTTTTTTTCGTGAATGGATTTATAGCCAGCAAGTAGATGCAGAATTTATTGAACGAGGCCATATTTTAGGAGTACAAGTAGACAGTGCTTATTGCTGCACGCTGTTTCAAATTGATTCATCTCTTTCGAAAAAGAAGCAGAAGCAGGTGCAAGAAATGATTCGCTACTGGTTTGAAAGTCATAAAGCTGAAGGAGATTATATCGCAAATTGGGGATACGATCGCTTGCTTTTACTTAAAGAGGCTGTAGGTGAAAAGGCAAGGCAAGGATTTAAAGAAGAATTAATAAAATGTCAGCAGTATATTCAAGCAAACAACCAAGTTATGATCACTATTGGTGTAGGAAAGCCAGCGGAGCAATTTAATTTGCATGCTTCATATGAAGAAGCGAAAAAAGCGCTTAAAGTGGCTTCAAAACGTCAAACCGTTGTTTTTTATGAGGAGCTGCTGATGGACATGATTTTAGAAGACGTTTCTGAACCTGTAAAAAAGGAATTCTTGAGTCGAGTGCTTTCTTCCATTCAAAAAGAAAAAGAGCTTCTCGAAACGCTGAAATGCTATTTAGCCAACGATCAATCTTTGAAAAAAACGGCGTTTGATTTACATATTCATATTAATACGCTTCATTACCGCTTGAAGCAAATGAAAGAACTAACAGACATTGATCCAAAAAGCGTAAAGGGTATCACGCTTTTTTACCTTGCGCTGTCTCTATTAGAGTAAGTGCGCCCTTCGTTAGATAAACATACAAAAAATGAGTTTTTAAAGCGCTTTTTTTTAGTTTTTTATCCATAGCCCCTCGTGGTTTCTGCAACTATAATAAGATTAAGAGATATATAAGGAGGAACGTTATGCTTAATGAACGAACAAAAGCAAAGCTCATTGAAGTTGTAGGATCAGCCAACTTTCAAGATAGCAGTGAAGCAAGACTCGTGTACTCTTATGACGCAACACCTAACTTTCAGTCGCTTCCTGATGCGGTTATTATGCCTGAAAACAAAGATCAAGTGAAAAGAATTTTAACGATATGCAACGAAGATCATGTTCCTATTGTGCCAAGAGGTTCAGGCACAAATTTAAGCGCAGGAACGTGTCCAACGCAAGGCGGAATTGTTCTTACATTTAACCGAATGAATAAAATTCTGGAAATTGATGAAGAAAATTTAACCGCTACCGTGCAGCCAGGTGTTATAACCTTAGATTTAATTAACGCTGTAGAGGCAAAAGGTTTATTTTACCCTCCTGATCCAAGCTCTATGAAAATATCAACCATCGGAGGAAACATCAATGAATGCTCAGGAGGATTACGAGGCTTAAAATACGGCGTAACAAAAGATTACGTTCTTGGTCTTGAAGTAGTTCTTGCAAACGGCGACTGCATTAAGACGGGAGGCAAGTTAGCTAAAGATGTAGCTGGCTACGATTTAACGAACTTGTTTGTCGGGTCTGAAGGAACGCTTGGCGTCATGACAGAAGCGATTTTAAAGCTCATTCCAATACCTGAAACAAAACAAACTCTGCTCGCGCTGTTTGAAGACATGGACGCAGCCGCTAAGACGGTATCAGCTATTATCGCCAATAAGATTATTCCAGCTACGCTTGAATTTTTAGATCAGCCGACGTGTGAAGTAGTAGAAGATTTTGCGCAAGTTGGGCTACCAACAGATGTAAACGCTGTCTTATTGATTGAACAAGACGGTCCGCCGGAAGTGGTGAGTCGGGATATTGAAATGATTTCCCGCATCTGCAGCGAAGGAAATGCTGTATCTGTAAAAGTAGCGGCTTCGCAAGCAGAAGCAGAAGCGTTAAGTACAGCGAGAAGATCAGCTCTTTCTGCTTTAGCGCGAATGAAGCCAACGACGATTTTAGAAGATGCAACCGTCCCGCGGTCTAAAATTAGTGAAATGGTCAAAGCGATTAATGAAATTGCCGTAACATATAACGTTAAGATCTGTACGTTTGGTCATGCAGGAGACGGAAATCTGCATCCGACTTGTTTAACAGATGCGCGTGACAAAGAAGAGCTTCACCGCGTCGAACAAGCTTTTGAAGCGATTTTTCATAAAGCCATTGAGCTTGGAGGAACGATTACAGGTGAACACGGAGTCGGAGAAATGAAAGCACCGTATTTAGCGCTGAAGATGGGCGGAGAAGGAGTAGCTGCGATGAAAGCAATCAAGTATGCTTTGGACCCGAAAGGAATTATGAATCCAGGGAAAATTTTTGCTAAAGACACGAGAAAAAGAGTGGTGGTTCGTTCATGACGGCAACAAAAGACATTCAGCAAGCGTTCAAAGAACGGTTAGATTATGACGAGTTAATGAATTGTATGAGATGCGGTTTTTGTTTGCCAAGCTGTCCGACGTATGGCCAAACGAATCAATATGAAGCAGCGTCACCGCGCGGAAGAATTGCTTTGATGAAAGGAGTGGTAGACGGACTTATTGAACCTGATGAATCCGTTGAAAAGCAATTGAATCTTTGCCTTGGCTGCCGAGCGTGTGAGCCTGTTTGTCCTTCGGGTGTGAAGTACGGACACTTATTAGAAGAAGCGCGTGATATTATTCAGCAGAAAAAAAGACATAAATGGCCGGTAAAAGCGCTCAGGCATATGGTGTTCGAACAGCTTTTCCCGCATAAAGAACGATTAAAAAATGTACATTCTCTGCTTGCTTTCTATCAAAGAAGCGGCTTGCAAAAAGCTGTTCAAAAAACAAATATACTAAACGTCCTTCCTGGTAATCTAGCACAAATGGAAAAAACGCTTCCGCTTGTGCCAACCAAAAAAGAAATGAAGAAACGGCCGTTTTTATTTGAAGCAGAAGGAACAAGAGAGCGGACGGTTGCTTTTTTTTCAGGGTGTTTAATGGATACGATGTTTATGGAAACAAACAACGCGACGATTGCACTTTTACAAAAAGCGGGGTGTAAGGTCGTTATACCAGAAGTGCAGACGTGCTGCGGCGCTCTGCATGCGCACGGAGGAGAAAAAGATCAGGCAAAAAAGTTAGCGAAGCAAAATATCATGGCGTTTGAATCCATTCAAGCGGATGATATTGTTCTTAATGCAGGAGGCTGCGGTGCGCTGTTGGTAGAATACGATCATTTATTAAAAGAGGAACCGGAATGGAAAGAAAGAGCAGAGGCCTTTTCTGCAAAAGTAAAAGATTTTTCAGAGATTTTATTGCAGCAGCAGTTTGTGGAAAAACAAAAGTTATCGCTGCCAAGTCAAATTATTACGTATCAAGACTCGTGTCATTTAAGAAACGTGATGAAAACGTCCAGCGCACCGAGAAAACTGATCCAAGCGATTAACGGAACGGTGTTTCATGAAATGGAAAATGCGGATCATTGCTGTGGCTCAGCTGGTATTTATAATCTAACGGAACAAGAGATGTCTATGCAAATTTTAGATTATAAAATGGAAAAAGTGAAAGAAGCCCATGCCCATACGATTGTAACAGCAAACCCGGGCTGTCTCATTCAAATGAAGCTAGGGGTAGTCAGAGAAGGAGTAGAAGAAAGTGTAAGGGCCGTTCATCTTGCAGATTTACTTCTTGAAGCAGTAGAAAGCAAATAAAAAGGCCGGACGTGTCCGGCCTTTTTATTATTTGAACAGCTGAGAAACAATTTCGTACGAACGAAGGCGAGCTTTGTGATCGTAAATTTGAGCGTTAATCATCAGTTCATCTGCTTCTGTTTCTTCAATAAACTGTTCCAGCTTGACTTTAATCGTCTCAGGACTTCCGACAATAGAAGAGCCCAGCTGCTGTTGAAGAGAAGCTTTTTCAAAGTCCGTCCATAGTTCATCCATATTATCCACAGGAGCTTTGAGTTTACCCGGTGTGTTTCGAATTAAATTTAGAAACTGCTGCTGCATAGAAGTAGCCAAGCGTTCAGCTTCTTTATCTGTATCAGCAGCGATTACGTTTACACCTAACATTGCATATGGTTTGTCTAACACGTCGGACGGCTTAAAATAACGGCGATACATGTTAAGAGCTGTCATTGTATTATTAGGTGAGAAGTGACTTGCAAATGAAAATGGCAAGCCTAGCTGTGCAGAAAGCTGTGCGCTAAAACCGCTTGAGCCAAGCAGCCAAATCGGAATATTTAAACCTTGACCGGGAACAGCTTTAACGCGCATCTGACTTTCTGAAGCCGGTTTAAAGTATTCTTGCAGTTCAGCCAGCTGTTCTGGGAAGTCACTGCCGTCGCTTCTGCGATCGCGTCGCAGAGCTTGTGCTGTCAGCTGATCTGTCCCTGGCGCTCTTCCTAAGCCTAAATCAATACGTCCTGGAAATAGTGATTCAAGCGTGCCAAAATGCTCAGCAATAACAAGCGGAGAATGGTTAGGAAGCATAATACCTCCAGAGCCTACGCGAATGCGTGACGTGCCTGCAGCTACATGACCAATTACAACAGATGTAGCGGAGCTTGCGATACCTGTCATATTATGATGTTCAGCTAGCCAATA
This sequence comes from Priestia sp. FW507-14D1A, assembly GCF_058781295.1. NCBI lineage: Bacteria > Bacillati > Bacillota > Bacilli > Caryophanales > Bacillaceae > Priestia > Priestia sp. FW507-14D1A. The sequence goes on along the minus strand of NZ_JBYSWQ010000003.1, from coordinate 277,310 downwards.
GCGGTTATACCCCCATTTTTCAGCGTGCTGAGCTAAATCTAATGTATTTCTAAGTGAGTCAGATACAGTTCCTCCTTCAACTACAGGAGAAAGATCCAATACGGAAATCGGAATATCTTTTAATGCTTTACTCATCAATTTCATCTTCTTTCTTTAAAGACTTCATAGGCCTTGTTATTTCAATGGAATACAAGTATTTTAACAATAATCTTTCGAGTTCCAAAATATTTTGCTTCGGTTATTTCCCTTTACGTTATTGCTCTTTATTTACATAAGCTTTTGAGAAACAAAAAGCTTGTACGGTATAAGGCAGAAGCCGCCTCTTTCTATAAAAGACTGTCATATTTTATAGAAGAAGGGAGGATGAATATGGTTACTTTAAATGAACTAAAAAGCAAGCAGTACGATATGATATACAGTTTAGGCTATAACTGTTTTCCAGGGATATACATGAAAAAATATTCTTTGCGAAAACAAGCCGGGGTGATTGATTGGTGTATTAGCATTTCTCTTTCTCATGTCAATCAGCTGTTGAAAAATCGCTGTAAAGACTTATTTGTATATGAACACTTAACCTATATCAGTTCTTTCGGAGATGGTTCCACGCTTAGACTGCGTGATAAGGTGTATCAAATTGATTCTGCTCATGATTTTCCGTCGTCTATTAATACGGAGACTAACTGGCTTTCATATAATGAAGTCAAAGAAAAATATGAACGGAGAACGGAGCGATTTTTAACGTCAATGGAGACCAGTTCTTGTATATTGTTTATTCGTATGGGTGGAACGTATGAAGAAGTGAAAGAATTAGAGCATGTTTTAAAGGGAATGGTCAAAAACGATTTCTATATACTGCTGCTGACAAACAGTGAAAAAGAACTTTTGTCCGAAGCTAACTGGGACTTGCCTTATACATGTGTTTTACATGCACCTATTTTTTCAATGGACGTGCTGCGCGATGATAAAGTATGGGAAGAGCTCTTAAGCGGGCTTGTTATAAAATAAAAGAAACTCTTTTTGTGTAATACGGGAATGAAAAAGCTCGTTTTTTTCATAGACTTTGTTATATCTGTGTATCAAAGGAGATGAAAAGATGGAGTCCAATGTGCGGAAGGCGATAAAAGAAATTGTATTGCTGCTGCTAGAACAAGACCAGCGCTGGAATGAGTATCTAGTACAGCTGGAGGATTTGAAAATACAAGTGGATTTGAATAGTTCCGCATATGAAGTTCTGAGAAAGATGACGGGTAATTACGAAGTGCTGCTTGAACATATGGATCTTATTCAGCAGTTTGAAAATCATTCTAAAAGTGAAACGGCGCTGAATGACTTAGTTACTATCGTTATGAAGCATTACTCATTAAAAAATTCATAAGCCTGCTTTGTGCAGGTTTATGGAGTTTAAGCTCTCAATGGAATTCGGTAGAGATAATCGTTTATAATAAGTACATAGGATGATGAAAGGGTGATCGATATGGAAGAGAAACAAGAAATTGTACCCATTCGGACAGAGGAAACAGCCAAATATTATTCGGAAGAAAAATTTTGGGACAAGCTTAAAAAGTTTGGTAAAAAAGCGGGAGCAAACGTTGTTTATGCCGTATTGCTTTTATACTACACGCTGCAAAAACCTGATATTCCCCCAAAAGCAAAAGCAGTCATTATAGGAGCGTTAGGTTATTTTATTCTTCCTTTAGATTTAATTCCGGACTTTGCAGCAGGAGTTGGATTTACAGATGATTTAGGAGCTCTGGGGCTTGCATTGATTCAAGTTGCCATGTACATTGATGAAGGTGTTAAACTGAAAGCAAAAGAAAAAATTAAAACGTGGTTTTCAGAAGAACACAATTTTTCCATTATTGATGCTAAAATAAAGTAACGTTATGATCTACATGTAATTATTAAATAAAGTAAGCAAAAGAAGGTGATAGATGAATCATCTTCTTTTTAATCGATAATATATAGGTCTTTTTGACTAATTTAATCCGTTTTATGTAAAAAAAACAGGATTAAAATATTTTTTTCACTAAAAGTTTAAGCAATGTAATTGAATAATTCCCCTACAAATGTTAAGTTAAAACATGTTCATAAATTCGTCACAGAAAGCAATATACAAATAAGTAAGATTGTTTGTAAAAACTTTGTGAAATTATGGAACTTTTTAACTGAGAGTTTCAAACTCTTAGAGATTCTTCCTCATCAATCAGAAGTAGCTTTCTTTCGTCACAAGATTAAGCATCTTTCATTTGAAGGTGTTTTTTTTCAGCCTAAGTAAGCCAACAACATGATTGTATGACAAGTTTTTGCTAAGGTTGTAGAGTTACTGTATTGTATGACAAGTTTTGTGTGATTTGATTTAACTAAATGAACAGCTTCGAAGTAAATAAATGATTGCAGAAAAACAAAGTCCATGCGTTTTCATGAACCATTATACGTTACTTCATATTTGTAGAGATGTTTAGCAAAAAGGGAGATGAATGGCCTGACGTAAACAATATCCATAGACAAGCCTTAGAAGATAATTATCTTTCTAAGAAAGCAAATTTATATGATTGAGTCTAATCTAAACAATGGAGTGTTCAAAAATGGAAATTAGTCAAATCTTTATTATTTTAACCCCAATCTTTTTTGTTATTTTGTTAGGTTATTTAGCAGGGTATTTCAAAAAGTTTGATGCAACAACATCTAAAGGGTTAAACACGCTTGTAACAAAATTTGCGTTACCTGCACATCTATTCGTTGGTATTACAACAACATCAAAACAAACGCTTATTGAAAAATGGCCGTTTTTATTAGCATTAGTTCTTGGTATTATTGGATTTTATGTTCTTTTCTTACTTGTTGCAAAATATGTATTCAAATACTCACTAACAGGCGCGTCTATGTTCTCTTTAAACTCTACGCAGCCAACGTTTGCGTTCATGGGTATTCCCGTATTAGGTAGCTTGTTTGGCGCAGATGTAGTAGCAATTCCAATCGCCATTACGGGTATTGTAGTAAATGCGATGCTTGATCCTTTAGCAACTATTATTGGTACGGTCGGACAGCGCGAAAGAAGTGAAGGGGATTCAGAAGAAAGCTTATTTAAAGTAACGATTAAATCAATCTTACACGGTCTTTCTGAACCATTAGCTTGTGTTCCGTTAATCGCAGTAGTATTAGTATTATGTGGGTTCCAGTCTCCAGATTTACTTTCAAGCAGTTTAGATCAAATTGGTTCAATTACATCTGGTGCGGCACTATTCGCAGTTGGGGTAACAATTGGTATCCGTAAAATTCAATTTAGCCCAGCGGCATTTGGTATTGCGATTTTAAAAGTTGCTATTCAGCCGCTTGTAATGTTAGGAATTGCAACAGCAATGGGCCTATCATCAGCTGACATCGTAAAATTAGTATTATTAGTAGCGTTCCCAGGTTCAGCTGTAGCAGCGATGATTTCAGTTCGCTTTGACAGCTTAGCTGGTGAAACAGCTTCAGCATTCGTACTTAGTGCCATTATGTCACTTGTTACATTACCGCTGTTAATTTCTTGGTTAATGTAGTCACATATATCAATATAGAACATAAAAAAAGACTTTGCTATTTTAGCAAAGTCTTTTTTGTGCATCTATATTTAAAAAAGCTTTAAAAATTCTTGAGCGATTTTGGGAAGATAACTGTCGGTACGCCACGTAACTAAAGGCTCAATTACAAATGGATTATCTTCTACACTTAGAATTTTAATATGTTCTAGTGAAAAAGAGGAAAGCATTGAATAAGGAACAATGGCAGCACCAAGGCCACGACATACTAAATTAAGAAGCATCGCTGAATCATGGCATTCGCATAAAATGTTGGGTATTACACCTATCTTTTCAAATTCCTTCACAATGCGATTATATATGCTTATTTCCCGATTTGAACGAAGAAGAATAAGAGGGAGAGAAGCAATTTCAGCGACTGAAATCTTTTCTGTTGCATAACCACTTTCTTTAGGAACAGCTACAACAAAAACATCTGGTGCAAGTGTTTTTGTTTTGACATGTTGATAAGGTAAGTCAGTAGTAGTGACTGCTACATCGATTTTTCCTTCCGTTAATAACTCGTTTAAGTGAGCTGGTTCGTTTTCATAGATGTTAAATGTGCTGTTTGGATACTGTTTTTGAATAAGAGTTAGCTTATCGAGAACCGTTGATGCACAGTAGATCGTACATCCGATTTCAAGCTTTTCATTTGTTACGTTTTTACATTCCTGTACTTCTAATACTGATTTTTCGACCCTTTGCACAATTTCTTTCGCTCGTTTTAAAAAAAGCTCACCTTCTACCGTTAACAATAAGCGCTTGTTATTATTTCGTTCAAAAAGTAAAAGGCCCAGCTCATTTTCGAGCTGTTTTAGCTGCCTGCTTAAAGGAGGCTGAGCCATATGCAGGCGCTTTGCTGCTTTGGTCACATTTAATTCTTCAGCTATGACAATAAAATAATGCAGCTGTCTTAATTCCACTGTATTCAACTCCATACTTTAAAGGTATTATTATATACTTTATCAATATTTTAATTGTATGGAAAATGAGTGTAAAGTTAAATGTGTAACCAAAGCAGAGGGGAGAAAGAGAGATGAAAATAGCTGTAGGAATCACAGGAGCCACGGGAGCTATTCTAGGTATTCGAATTTTAGAGCTTTTGAAGAAGGCTTCTGTTGAAACGCATTTAGTCATGTCGACTTGGGCTCATGCCACAATTAAGTTAGAAACACCGTATAGCGTTCAGCAAGTAGAAGCGCTAGCAGATTATTGTTATTCATATCAAGACCAAGCAGCAAAAATTTCGAGCGGTTCTTTTCGTATAGACGGAATGATTGTTAGTCCTTGCAGCATGAAAACATTAGCATCTATTCGAATGGGACTAGCAGATAACTTAATAGCGAGAACGGCAGATGTGATGTTAAAAGAAAGAAAGCCACTTGTGCTACTTCCTCGAGAAACGCCTTTGAATACGATTCATTTAGAAAACATGCTGGATCTTTCAAAAATGGGCGCTATCCTTGTGCCCCCTATGCCGGCATTTTATAACAAGCCTGAAACGATTGATGATATTGTCACTCATATTGCTGTTCGAACGTTAGATCAATTAGGAATCGAGCTTCCTGAGGCAAAAAGATGGAATGGAATTAAACATTTATCACAAGGAGGAAAATAAACATGGCTTATAAAGACTTTAGAGATTTCCTTAATACGCTACATAAAGAAGGGCAGCTACTGACGATTACAGATGAAGTGCAGCCTGATCCAGATTTGGGTTCAGCAGGTCAAGCCATCAGTAATTTAGGAGACCAAACGCCGGGATTATTATTTACCAATATTTATGGGTACAACAATGCAAAGGTAGCCCTAAACGTAATGGGTTCCTGGTCAAATCACGCGTTAATGATGGAAATGCCTAAATCAACTCCTGTAAAAGAACAGTTCTTTGAGTTTGCTCGGAGATATGAAAAATTTCCTGTCAAAGTAAAAAGAGAAGAGACGGCGCCATTTCATGAGTGTGAGATTAAAGATGATATTAACTTATTCGACCTTTTGCCGTTGTTTCGCTTGAATCAAGGAGACGGAGGCTACTATCTAGATAAAGCGTGCGTTATTTCTCGTGATCAGAATGATAAGGAGAACTTTGGCAAGCAAAACGTAGGTATATATCGTATGCAGGTCAAAGGGAAAGACCGTCTAGGCATTCAGCCTGTGCCACAGCATGATATTGCCATTCACTTGAAACAAGCCGAAGAAAAAGGTGAAAACCTCTCTGTATCAATTGCTTTAGGATGTGAACCTGCGATTGTCACAGCAGCCGCTACGCCGCTTCATTATGATCAATCAGAATATGAAATGGCAGGAGCTATTCAAGGTGAACCGTACAGAATTGTGAAATCTCAGCTTTCTGATTTAGATGTACCTTGGGGAGCAGAAGTGATTTTAGAGGGAGAAATTTTAGCCGGTGAACGTGAATATGAAGGTCCTTTTGGCGAATTTACAGGTCATTACTCCGGTGGCAGAAGCATGCCTGTTATCAAAATCAATCGCGTATATCATCGTAAAGATCCTATTTTTGAAAGTTTATATATCGGTATGCCTTGGACAGAAACAGATTATTTAATTGGAATCAATACAAGTGTTCCTTTATATCAGCAGCTAAAAGAAGCATATCCTGAAGAGATTGAAGCGGTGAACGCGATGTATACTCACGGTCTCGTTGCTATTATTTCAACGAAAAGCCGATACGGAGGATTTGCTAAGGCGGTTGGTATGAGGGCATTGACTACGCCGCATGGATTAGGATACTGCAAGCTAGTTATTTTAGTAGACGAAGATGTGGATCCGTTTAATTTACCGCAAGTCATGTGGGCGCTATCGACAAAAATGCACCCAAAACATGATGTTATAACAGTGCCTAATCTTTCAGTTCTGCCACTTGATCCAGGATCTGAGCCGGCTGGTATTACAGATAAAATGATTTTGGATGCTACAACACCGATTGCACCTGAAACAAGAGGCCACTATTCTCAGCCTTTAGATACACCACTTGAAACTGAAAAATGGGAAAAAATCTTAACGAATATGATGCAAAAATAAACAAGGAGGAATCGACATGTATACTTGTCCAAGATGTGAAACCAAACAAGCGAACTTAGTATCTAAATCACCAGTTGAAGGAGCCTGGGAAATTTATTTATGCAGCGTGTGTTTGTTTACCTGGCGTTCTTCTGAACCTGAGACGATCACCAATCCTGAAAAATACCCTCGACCATTTAAAGTCAATCCAAAAGACGTACCGCTGGCAACGCACGTGCCTCCTGTACCACCCCGATCTTAATCAGCAAAGGTGGTAAGTAAAATGAATAAAGCAGAGCTGCCAAGAGCCGTGCGGGTATTTTTAAATGGAAAAGATCTAGAAAGGAAGCAGCATGATGCGATGTTGCTATCTACAGTGACATCCGAGGGTTTTCCTCATGTAGCAATGATTAGCGCAGGAGAGCTGGTAGCTATTAGCTCTTCACGCGTCAAGCTATTAGTATGGAAAGATACAACATCTTCAACAAACATGATACAGAATCATAAGGCAACCGTTACATTAGTTGTTGAAGGAAAAGCTTATTACATTAAATTTTCCCTAAAAAAAGAAGCTCCTGTGTCATCAGGCTATGAGCTATTTACGGGAGAAGTAGCCGCTGTTAAAGAAGATTACGCAAAATATGCAGTTTTAACATCAGGAATTCAATTTCAGCTTCATGATTCCAAAGAGGTACTGAGCCGCTGGAAACAATCAATTGAGGCTGTTCTTTCTACCGAAAAAACCGATTCTTAAAAATAAGAATCGGTTTTTTAGCTGTAGTGAAATTTTTTTAAATAGCATGCTAGCTGAACTTTTAATAGGTGTTCACTGTTTGTAAATGATATGTTCATTTTTTCTTCAATTTTTTTCAACCGCTGATAGAGTGTATTAACATGAATATGAAGCTGCTTAGCTGTAAGTGAAGCAGAGCGGTTATTATCGAAATACGCTTCTAGCGTTTGCTCTAAAGGTTCGTCGCTTAAATGATTGTTCTTAAGAGGGAGAAATACTTCATCAATAAAGGTTTTTACTTCTTCTTTCGATTGATTAATAAATAGCCGGTTAATTCCTATTTCCTCATACAACATGCATCCATCTTGCTGCTGAGACAGAAGGTAAGAGATAGCTTTTTCAGCTTCACTATAACTTTTTCCTATTTGAGTAAAATGAGAATACCGACTTCCAATCCCTGTTTTTACATGACATTCATTGTAGTAACGCCATTTTGAGAGTAAATCCTCTAATTGATTGATAATAGCATGATGTTTTTCATAAGGATCAAGCGTAAATACAATGGTTACTTTGGTGTCGAATCCGTATACGACCGGTGCTTTTGAGCTGAAAACCGATTTGATGTCAGATACAAGGCGATGAAGGTGTAAGTTTAAGAGCTGCAGGTCCGCTTGTGAACGAATGGTAATGAGAGCGACTAGAATATGCTTTTTTGTATCAATGTTTAGCTCAGCTGCTTTTTGATACAGCAAAGTGGTGTCATAACACGATAAGTATTCACTAAATAATTCATGTGTTCGCTTGTAAAATAAATCAACTAACGTTTGTTTTTTCAGCATTTCTAATGCAATAACAGAGCTGCTTTGTTCGAGTGCCACTTGATCTAGAGAGGAAAGATCTCCTTGATTTGCCTGCATAATAAGTAACCCTAAGAGCGTGTCAATGCCGTGTATGGGGTGAATATAAACACTGTGTGCCTCAATAGTATAAAAACAAGGCTTTGTATGTGAAAGAAAATGTGTGTGAAATTCAGCTGTTTTTGTGTCTATATCAAAGAATTTCAAGAAGCCATAGGTCTTATTATCAACAAAATCTACAATGGTGACAGGGGATGTAACCATTCGGCGCAATTCGGTAAGTATTGGTTCAATTCCTTTACTTTGAAGTGAAACATTCATGAAGGTGCGATGAATTTGATCCCGGCGTATTAAAAGTTCATTTTGTTTTTTTACATCTTCAAAAAGCGCTGAGTTTAAGAGAGCAATCGATACTTGATCGGAAAAGCTTTCTAACAATTCTTTATCCTTTTCATTTAAAAGGGGGGTTGTACCATTTTGATAAATAATGAGTACGCATACCGTCTGTTCTTCCATACAAATGGGGACAGAAATAATAGATTGAATGTTTGTAAACGTATAGGACTGATTAAGATAATGAATATTATCATCAGTCATAGTAGAAGAATCGCGTAATATATCTTTTAAGTTCGTATACATATAGCTTTTATTATGCTGAAATGTCTTTCCGATAATTCCTTCGCCAACTTTCATTTTCATGTTTTGAATTTCATTGTTTGGCCCCCCGGACCAGGCGCGAGGCAAAAGAAATTGAGTGGAAGAATCAAACATCCACAGCACGCCCATATCCGCAACAGAAATAACTGAAAGAGCATTTTCAAGAATTCTTGTTAATAGATAATCTGAGTCTTGTAAAAGTGAAATTTCCTTAATGCTTTTCATAAGCACGTTTAAAATGTGCTCATGCCGCTCCAGCTTTTTTTGCAGCACATAAGGAGAAAAGGTAGCCGATAGCTGTTTTATTTGTGGGGGTGTCCAGTCGTGCTTAGCAAATATGCGAACAACAAACGCATAGCGATTTGGAAAGGACAAGTAAATTTCCTCGAACTCTTCATATGCCATATGCTTTTGAAAGGAATCACTGCCGTTATGTAGGCTAGTGGGAGGAGGGTAAGTCAGGGATGAACATGAAGAACTGGAAAAAATCACGTTAAAATTTGCAGAATCAATACTTGTCCAAATTTGATAAGGACTATTTTTGATAATAGATGTAAGATAACCTTTCATATTAGCTAATAAATCACTCATGTTAACAACCCCTTATAGACTACTTAATGTAAAAAAATACATAGTTATAGTTCTTATTATATAGAAATACACATTGAAAAAATAGTCAGAATTTTTTAATATTTATATAACGAATTGATTTGTTACAAAACATTACATTAAATGGAATGAAAAGGAGATGAGTGCATTTATGCTAGCAAGGTCGAACTGGAAATACGTCATTTTATTTTTATTATTTTTAGGCTGGTCGCTTGGAAACTTAGATCGTTTTATTATTAACTACGCTATTTTAGATATTTCGAAAGATCTACATCTGAATGCTTCTTCTACAGGCATCATCTTAAGCAGCTTTTTTGCAGGATACGCACTGATGCAAATACCTGGAGGGTGGCTAGCAGACCGCTTTGGATTTAAAAAAGTCATTACAATCGCCGTGCTTTTATGGTCGTTGTTTACGGTTTTTACCGGCATGGCCTGGTCTTTTGCTTCTATTATTATCATTCGCTTTTTATTTGGTTTAGGGGAAGGGAGTTATTTTCCATCTGCATCAAAAGGAATCGCAGGGTGGTTTCCTCAGCAAGAACGCAGTAGAGCCATGTCCTTCTTGTTATCGTCAGGTACGATTATGGGCGTGGTTACACCAATTCTAGCGACGCAGCTGATGCAAACGATAAGCTGGAGAAGTATCTTTTATATCATAGGAGCCATCGGACTCGTTATTACAGTTCTGTTTGTTTTTTTACTGAAAGAAAAGCAGCAGAGAGAAAAAACAGAGACTTCTGCTATTCCTGCTAAGCAGATGACATTAAAAGAAATTATCAAAACTCCGATGATTTGGAATTTATTTATTGCATACTTCAGTATCTACGCCATTAACTGGGGGCTCATGTCGTGGATGCCTACATATTTAGCCGAAGTAAGGCATCTGAATTTAACGGACATCGGTTTTCTTTCCGCTATCCCAGCATTTGTAGGCATTATCGGAATGTTTGTTAGCGGCTTTGTTTTAGACAAGCTTCCGGACGGAAAAGACAAGACGATAGCGGCGGTGTTTGGTTTACTGATGGGTATTTTTCTTTGCTTCATGGCCATTTCACCTAGCGTAGGCATGTTTATCGTTTTTCAAAGTGCAGTCACCTTGCTGTTTTCGTTTAATGTGATTTTAATCGCTTCAGCTCCTTTAAAAATGTTGCCTGAATCAGTGGTCGGTTCAGCAAATGGTTTTATCAATACAGGAGCTCAAGCAGCCGGCGTATTAACACCGATGCTCATTGGCTTTTTAGTACAATCGTTTGGCGGGTCGTATAATGCAGCATTTGCTTTATTAATTATCTGCGCTCTTGTCTGTGCTATTTCGTTGTTTTCGATTCGACCTGCAAAAGTGGTAGTGGACGCACAAAATGCTGTTAAATAATGAAGAAAAAGGAGAATGTCTCATGGGTATTATTAAAGAAGTCGAACAACTTATTGAAAAAAAGCGAAACGAGCTAACTCAAATCAGTGATCAAATATGGGAATATGCAGAGACGAGGTTTGAAGAGTATAAGTCTGCACAGCTGATTTGCGACATGTTAGAAAAAGAAGAGTTTACGCTTCGTACACATATTGCTAACCTTGAAACAGGTTTTATTGGAAGTTACGGGAGCGGTTATCCGATCATCGCTATTCTCGGTGAATACGATGCGCTTACCGGGCTGAGTCAAAAAGATAAGTGTGCAGTAGCAGATCCGGTCAAAAAAAACGGAAATGGCCATGGGTGTGGACATAACCTACTTGGCGTAGGCTCACTAGCAGCTGCACTTGCTGTCAAAGAATATTTAAAAGAAAAAAATGTCCCGGGGACCGTTCGATACTATGGATGTCCAGCTGAAGAAAGTGGTTACGGAAAGACGTATATGGTACGAGAAGGATTTTTTCAAGATGTAGACGTCGCGTTTTCATGGCATCCCGCTACCGTTAATGGTGTTATGCATACGTCATCGAATGCGGTTATGCAAGCAACTTTTAAATTTAAAGGAAGAAGCAGTCATGCAGCTGCTAGTCCTCACCTTGGCAGAAGCGCTTTAGACGCTGTAGAGTTGATGAATATTGGTGTGAATTATATGCGTGAACATATGATAGATGAAGCGCGCGTACACTATGCCATTACAAACAGCGGAGGCATTTCTCCTAATGTTGTTCAAGCAGAAGCGGAAGTGATGTACTTAATTCGTGCTCCGAAGCCATCTCAAGTAAAAGAACTTTATGAACGGGTTGTGAAAATTGCAAAGGGAGCGGCTTTAATGACTGAAACACAAATGGAACAGGAAATTCAAGGAGCCTGCGCTAATCTAATTCCAAATCAAACAATGGAGCAGCTCATGCATAAGCAAATGATGCAGATAAATTTGGCTGAAGTGAAACATGAAGAAATAGCTTTTGCCAAAGCTATTTACGAGTCTACATCCGCCGAAGATAAAGAAGCAGCAAAAAAACAAGTGGGTTCACTGCTAGACAGAGCTTTAGCGGATCATCCAGTCTTCAACCAAATTGCTCCTATGTCTAAAAATGTTTCCTTCATGACAGGATCAACGGATGTCGCAGACGTTAGCTGGAATGTTCCCACTGCACAGTGCGTGACCGCAACGTGGGCTTATGCTACGCCGTTTCATACATGGCAAGCTGTTGCTCAAGGGAAAACGGAGTATGCCCATGATGCGATGTTATTAGCTGGAAAAGCCATCGCGGCTACGGCGATTGAAATGATAGAAAATCAAGAGCTGATTAGTCAAGCCAAACAAGAGCTGGAGGATAGACTAGAAGGGGAAAGCTATGAATGTCTTGTGCCTTCACATATACATCCACCTAATTACTTAGAAAGTGAGCAGGAAGACTATAGCGTGGTATAAAAAACGAGATGGGAAAAAACGTATTTTCGTGTAAGGAAGATCCGAACGATAAATCGTTCGGATTTTTTTATTGTTAGGTTGAACACAGGTTTCATTTATCCCGTTTTTTCGTCTCTAGATTGTATTGATGTAGTTATGGCTCAATCTCTTTTTTGTTTTCATTAAAAATAAATGGTTAAAAATATATCTCTTTGCTGAACCTAACCCTATCTAATTGTTTTAAGAAAAGAGGTAAAGAAACATGAGAGCATATAAAGTAGACAAAGATGGGTCAATTTCAACTTCACTAAAAGGAAAATCAGTTTTATCCACTTCTTATTTAAATAAAGGTTCTGCTTTTACTGAAGATGAAAGAGAAGAGCTTCATCTGCAGGGACTTCTTCCTCCAACGGTTTTAACGTTAGAAGAACAGGCAAAAAGAGCATATGAACAGTTCAAAAAAGCACCGAATGATCTTCAAAAAAATAATTCGTTGAATGATCTACATAATCGGAACGTTGTCTTATTTTATCGTTTATTAACCGATCATTTAAGTGAAATGCTTCCCATTATTTACACGCCTACTGTAGGTCAATCCATCCAAGAATACAGCCATGAATACCATCGACCTGATGGACTATATTTATCCGTAAATGAAGCGGATCGATTAAGTGATGCGATTGAAAACTTAGGACTCGACAGCGAAGATATTGATTTGCTCGTTGTAACGGATTCAGAAAGTATTCTCGGCATTGGGGACTGGGGTGTAGGAGGGATAAATATTGCAGTTGGAAAGTTAGCGGTCTATACGGCTGCAGCAGGAATTGACCCAAGCCGCGTACTGCCTGTTGTTCTTGACATGGGGACCAATAACAAAAAGCTTCTTGAAGATCCTTTGTATTTAGGAAATCGTCATGAACGAGTAAAAGGAGAAGACTATAATCGTTTTATTGCTCAATTTGTAAAAGAAATAACGACCAAGTTTCCTAAATCGCTTCTTCATTGGGAGGATCTTGGGAATATTAATGCGCGTCACATTATGAAAGAATACGGCGATAAAATTTTAACGTTTAATGATGATATTCAAGGAACGGGAGTAATTACTCTTGCAGCCGTTTTAACAGCGGTGCGCATTACAGGAACGCCCCTAAAAGATCAAAGGGTTGTTGTATTTGGACCGGGATCTGCTGGAATTGGGAATGCTGATCGTATTCATAGTGCGATGATGCTTGAAGGGCTGTCTGAAGAAGAAGCATATGATCGTTTTTGGGCATATGATTACAGAGGTCTGTTGACCGAAGATATGGAAGGTTTAGCTCCTTTTCAACAGCCGTATGTTCGCCAAAATGAAGAGATTAAAGAATGGGAAAAAGACGATGAAAATAAAATTTCACTGTTGGAGCTTGTCAAGCAAGTGAAGCCAACAATTTTAATTGGAACGTCAGGCGTCACGGATGCTTTTACTGAAGAAATCATTAAAGAAATGGCAAAACATGTAGAGCGCCCGGTGATTATGCCTCTTTCCAACCCTACTAAACTTGCTGAAGCTGTTCCGGAAAATATTATAAAATGGACGGAAGGAAAAGCCCTTATTGCAACGGGAAGTCCATTTGAACCCGTTGAATATAACGGGAACACTTATGAAATCGGACAGGCTAATAATGCGTTTGTGTTTCCGGGTCTTGGTTTAGGTGCAATTGTGGTTCGCGCTCAAAAGTTTACTGAATCTATGTTTGCAGAAGCAGCCAATGCAGTAGCGCGTATAGCAGAAACAGACACAAAAGGAGACACGCTTCTTCCCAACATTAAAGATCTTCAAAAAGTATCAAAGGCGGTTGCTGTAGCAGTTGCTGATGCTGCTGTAAAAGATAACGTAGCAACTGTTACCAGGCAAAATGTAAATGAACTTGTAGAAGCAGCGGTATGGCAGCCTGTTTATAAACCGGTTAAGGCAAAAGATGAATGAGGTGAATGATAAATGAGCATAGGTCAAATTTTCCTCATTCTCGCGCCTATCTTTTTTGTCATTTTGCTTGGTTATTTAGCAGGGCACTTTAAAAAATTTGATAAGCAAACGTCTAAGGGGCTCAACACATTAGTAACGAAGTTTGCGCTTCCTGCACACTTATTTGTAGGTGTAACGACAACGCCAAGAAAAACACTCATAGACGAATGGCCGTTTTTAGTAGCGCTGATTTTAGGAATCGTCGGGTTTTACCTCATTATCTTGCTTGTCGTGAAGTATGCAGGGAAGAATACGCTAACTGCCTCTTCTATGTTTGCCTTAAACTCAGCTCAGCCAACGTTTGCTTTTATGGGCATTCCAGTACTCGGAGGATTGTTTGGTGCAGGCGCAGTAGCGATTCCAATTGCTATAACAGGAATCGTGGTGAATGCGATTTTAGATCCGCTGGCAACGATTTTAGGAACCGTTGGACAACGGGGGCGAAAAGAAGGGGAAGAGAAAACAAGTTTATTTAAAGTAACGGTTCATTCCATTTTGCATGGTTTATCTGAGCCTTTGGCATGTGTACCGTTAATTGGAGTGATTTTAACCCTTTGCGGTTTTCAGTCACCTAAACTTTTACAGGATATGCTTGATCAAATCGGAAGTATTACATCGGGAGCAGCTTTGTTTGCGGTAGGAGTAACGATTGGAATTGGAAAAATTAACTTTAGTAAAGGGGCGCTTGGGATAGCCGTCTTAAAAGTAGCGGTTCAACCCATCGTTATGCTCGGAATTGCAGTATGGATAGGGTTGTCTTCAGATGAAGTGACAAAAGCTATTTTACTGGTAGCTTTTCCTGGGTCTGCTGTAGCAGCGATGATTGCTTTGCGGTTTGAAAGCTTGGAAAACGAAACGGCATCTGCTTTTGTTATTAGTGCTATTTTATCGTTGATTACGCTGCCGCTTCTTATTTCTTGGCTTATGTAAATAAAAAAACGAAAGAGGAGAATTCCTCTTTCGTTTTAAGACGGATTAATAAGCTAATGCAAATAATCCTTTGATATGAGATAAGTAACGAACGTTACTTGCTTCTTTCATAAGTGATGCTGGTAAACCTTTTAATTGCGTTTTGTTTCCGCCGATTGTACCAATTGCATCTTTGCGTCCAAGACTTCCTAGTGTACCAGAGAAGACAGGAACGAATGATTCCATTGCTCCGCCGCGAATAGCTACTGCTAAGTTCACGCCTACAACTTCACCCATTTGCCAAGCTAATTGAGCAGTAGGTGGGTAAGGGCGACCTTCTGGACCCATTACAACCGCTGAGTCACCAGCAAGGAATACATCTTTATGAGATGTAGATTGTAAGAATTCATTTACAAGTGCACGACCGCGGTTTACTTCGATACCTGAGTTAGCAACTACAGAGTTACCTTGAACTCCGCCAGTCCATACCATTGTTTTTGTTTCAATTTTGCTGCCGTCTTTAAGTTCAACAGTTGTAGCATCCATTTTTGTTACAGGTGTACCAGTAACAAATGTAACGCCACGTTTTGTTAAGCTTGATTGAGCGCGCTCTACTAATTCAGCAGGGAAGCCTGGAAGAACTGTAGGAGCTGCTTCTACACAGTATAGAGAAATTTCTTTTGGATCAACACCGTGTTTTAGACATAGGCTTGGCATTAAGTCAGCGTATTCACCAACAAGTTCGATACCTGTTAATCCGCCGCCGCCAACTACGATTGTACCGTCAGCTTTATTTTTTGTTTTGCTGTATTCAGCGATACAAGCTTCTACGTGTGCACGTAAACGGTTTGCATCATTTACTGATTTAAGAACGAAGCTGTGCTCTTCTAAACCAGGGATACCGAAGTAAGCAGTTTCACTACCTAAAGCTGTAACAAGGTAGTCGTAGCTTAATTTTGTACCATCTTCAAGAGATACTTCACGTTGATCTGGTGAGATTTCTTTTACCGTTGCAATTTTTAAATCAACGTTGTAGTTTTTAAGTAATTTATCAAGTGGTAAAGCTACCGCTTGTTCAGAAACGCCGCCTACAGCTAGACGGTGTAATTCTGTAATGATTTGGTGAGTAGCAAAACGGTTCACTACTGTAATTTTTGCTTCATCCGCACTTAGGTGTTGGCGAGCTGTCATTGCAGTTAATAAACCACCGTAACCGCCGCCTAAAATTAAAATATGTTTTGACATAGTCGATCCTCCGTCCACACTTTTTAATGAAAATTATTTTTGTTTTTCGTTTGTAATGTCTAAATACGCTTGTGCAAAGCGGAATAGTTTTTGAGCTTGTGGATCTTTAAGCATGCGTAATAAACCGAATAAACCGATTGAATTAGAAGCATTTGCTTCTGCACGATCGTTTGCTTCGATTGCAGTAGCTGCAAGACCTTTTACTGTTCCTTCTACCGGCTCGATAAATTCTTTTACTCCACCAAGTAGATCTTCTTTTAATACGTCGTCAGTTAATAATGATTGCGCAACGTCGTAAGTTTTTGTAAGCACCGTTACCATTTCAGATAATTTTGGTAAATTATCTACAAGAACAGTAAGAGCTTCTTGTACTTCAGGCTTTAACAATTGATCTAACACATCCGCTTGACCTTTGTTAACTGCCGCTTCTGTTTGTACAGCAGCATTTTCCTCTGCAGCTGATTTTTGAATAGTTGATTGAGACATGAAAAGTCCTCCTTTGCTGGATACTGTTGCATATGTAGTTCCTAGTTATCTGCTAGACTTTCAAACTACATTGTGAAGTTGTGAAATCTTGCACATAATTCTATTTTAATTTTAATACGAGATAAAATCAACTCATTTCGTTGAAAAAATAAGTGAAGAACCTCGTAACCCTTTGTTTAATAAAAGTTTATAAAAAATAAAACGAATAATTGCCTAGGTAAATAAAATTAAAATAGGGAACTAACATGATTCCTCTTCCTACGATAAAACAAATAACGTCATATTTCAACACATACGAACTTAATATTCTATAAGTAGTAAAAAGATAGGGCGCATTTACTATTTAAAGAGTTTTCAAAAAATTACATTGACTTACTATAGTGTTCTACATATAATCAGAATATAACATCTTATGTAAGGAGATATAACATGGTTATAGTGGATGAACTTTATCATAATGTGGTCATTACGTTGCCTCAATTAAAATTAATTGAATTTATAATGAAGTTAAAAGAAGCTAAAGCACAAGAAATAGAAGATATAAAAACGAAAATTAGTAAATACGAAGAGAAGAAACGTGCTGAAGAAGCTTGGTATCAATCACTATCACCGTTTCGTAAATTTTTTACCGGGCGTCCTTTAAGTCAGCATCAAGCGGTCGAGTATATGGTATACGTAAAGGAGCGCTTTAAAAAAATTGATCACCTTAAAGCACAAATGCGAGAACTTCATGAAGTTCTTGAATTAATAAAAGCGGAAAATGAAGAAACAAGTGAAATTACGCTTTCGCCTGCTATTGTACAAGAAATAAAACGATTAAAAAGCAGTGGAGGCGTTGGGATATGAGTGTTAATGAACTAAGTTTAGGGATAAATACAACGTGGGTCGTGTTAACAGCGGCGATGATTTTGTTAATGGAAGGCGGCTTTGCCTTGCTAGAGGCAGGTTTTGTCCGCTACAAAAATAGCGTGAATATTATTATGAAAGTATTCGCTGATATTACAATAGGAACGCTTTGTTTCTATTTAATTGGTTTTGGATTAATGTACGGTGATGATTTAGGTGGAGTTGTCGGTAAAAGCGGTTTTGCGCTCTCAGGTAATTTATCGCACCTTGACATTCCAATTGGGCTTGAAACGTTTTGGCTGTTTCAATGTGCGTTTGTTATTGCGGTCATTTCTATCGTTTCTGGAGCGGTGGCAGAACGAATTAATTTCCGCGCATATCTTTTATATGCGATTTTGATGACTACATTTATTTATCCTATAGCCGGCCACTGGATTTGGGGAGGTGGATGGATTAGTAAGTTAGGGATGCTTGATTTTGCCGGTTCGGCAGTTATTCATGCTCTTGGCGGTTTTTCAGCTTTAGCAGCTGCAATAATGATTGGACCGAGGAAAGGGAAGTTCACGAAAAATGGAATTAGTTCTGTTTCTCTTCCAAGCAATTTGCCGCTTGCATCAGTGGGTGCTTTTTTATTATGGTTTGGATGGTTCGGGTTTAATGCAGGAAGTACGCTAAGTGCTACTGACGTTAGAATTGGTCACATTGCTATTGTCACAATGTTATCAGCAGCAGCAGGCGGAGCAGCTACTTTATTTTATACTTTATTTCGCTACAACCGTTCAGATGCACCTTCTGTGATAAATGGATCACTTGCCGGACTGGTTGGCATTACGGCCGGGTGCGCTTTTGTTAACACACCATCTGCTATTTTTATTGGAGCTGTATCTGGTTTATTAATGATGGCAGCTACAAACTGGCTCGAAGCACGTCAAATCGACGATCCTGTAGGAGCTTTTCCTGTACACGCTGCTTCGGGAATATGGGGCACGTTGGCTGTAGGCTTGTTTTCTACAGACGGCGGTGTGTTTACAGGAGGGAGCTGGACATTATTTGGCGTTCAACTTCTTGGGTTAATCGCTCTATGCGCTTGGGGATTTGTTACGACGTGGATAGGGTTAAAGGTTATTTCCTTGGTGGTTCCGCTTCGATCTACGGAAGAAGAAGAAGAAGTGGGCTTAGATATCAGCTACCACGGTATCATGGCAGCTCATCAGGCTCCTGAATTTATTGAATATGAAAACTACTATGCGGAAGTAAAAGAAAAAGCCGCAGATTCGTAATAAAAGGCCGCGCTTTATAACAAAAGGGCGGCCTTTTTATGTGAAAAAAAATAGATTTAAAATACTTGGTTTAAATGATTGAAAAGTCAGAATATTTGTGTTATATTATAAAAAAGCCAAGGAGTTGATTTCTTATGAAAAAGAATTTACTTAATTCACCGCAAAAATCCAACGGAAAGGTGCTTGATGCATTATTCGCTGAGATGATTCTAGACAAGGCGATTGCAGAATTTCGTAAAGCACAGCTAAAAGAAGAAATCGACCGCACGCTATTGATGAAAAATAAAGAAGAGTTTTTAAAACTCTCATCAGAACTTAAACAAATTTCTTAATTACTTACTATACTTCACACACCATCTATTTTAGATGGTGTGTTTTATTTTTGATACCTACTAAAAGGGATTAATTAGTAATAATTATGAATATATTCCTATTTAAAACTTTATTTACATTAATTGTATTGACTTCTTTTATGGATTTTTTTAACATAAACAAGAATTAAAGAGGAGGGGTTTGGTTGGGACATCTATTATTAGTAGATAGCTTGATTGCAGGTATTGTTTGTATTGTGTTAGGAATTTTATTTAGAGCTCATAAAACAAGCAAATTTTTGTATGGCATAGGGATTGTGTTTGGTCTTATTTTTGTGATCGGGACAGTCACTCATTCTCCATCTAATACAGAAACTTCATCAGTTACAGCTGAGAAAGTAGAAGCAAATCAAAAAGACAGTAAAGACACGTCAGAACTTAAAGCTCTCGTTACTAAGGGAATGACAGATAAGGAATTTCAAAAAGAAAAAGAGAAAGCCGCTTTTCAACAGTCAGACTTAATTGCGTTAGGTAACGGAGAAGTCGGATATGTGATTAAAGCTGAAGACGGTTACGTTGTAGCTGATACGAATGGCAAAACGATTTCAAGCATTGAAACGTTTAAAACGGCTGATGAAGTAGAACAGTATGAATTAAACGAAGTTAAAAAAGTACATAAAGATGTAAGAACAGTTGATGCTCATTATAAGGCTTCAGATTTAGAAAGCTTAGAAGATTTTGATCAAAAAATTAATGAAGTGCTGAAGCGCGTTAATCTTACAAAAAAAGAGTTTAATGAACTAAAATTAAAGGATGTTAAAACATTAACTTCTCATGAAATAGAAGTAATGAAGGCTATACGTGATTCTGTTTCTCCCCTTACAAAAGATACGCTGCTGCAAAAAACGATTCCTGCTAAAGATATTGAAAAGTATGTAGATGGATCTTATACAGCAGTGGGGGGGTATGTAGCTAAAGCTGAAGATGTTCATGATATTACTTCTTACAAAGATTTTGTTGAAAGCTTACGTTTAGATTACATCGATGGTTCAGGCAAAAGGCCGTTTCCTGAAGAAGGATCGACGTATGGTGTAATCAAATTTAAATCGCAAGCGGTAAGCCACGTTGATATTCCCTACGGAACTGTGTTCGGAGGAAAAACAACAGACGGACCTCCATGTACGCTTAATGGGTTTACAGGATCTCGAAACGGGGAAACCGTTCCAGAGTTCAAATTCGATAACTATTATCCACCAGCAAACGGAGCGGAACTATACCAAGTGGTAAATGGGGAAGAAGTACTTGTGGCTACCTATGTGGCAGAAGAAAAACGATTTGTACCAGCGGTTGCTAACCCAATGTAAAGGACTGGTTTTTTGTGATTCGAAAAGGTTTGTATGCAGCATATAATGAACGAGATTACGAATGTTATGAAACGGAAAACGGGGGTGTAAAGCTAATTAGCTATGATAAAGGCGATGTAGCAAATGGATTCATTCCATACAATGATACGACTTTCACAAAAGAAGTTCCTCGTGATGCTGTTGAAGAAGTGTTTTTTATAGCTCCGTATGCTACTTATCAAAATGAAACGTTTGGTGTGTCAGATGCTTCTAATCATCGAGTGCTTTTGACCACATCTGAAAAAGAAAAAGCTGATAAATATCATTTTCAACGTACGGATAAATATCTATACGAAAAACATGTGTTAAGAGAAGAAGTGAAGTTAATGGAGAAAAAAACTCCTTATTCATAATACGCCATAATAAAAAGAGGATGCGAGTGCATCCTCTTTTTATTTAATCAATTTTCTTGAAGTGTTTCTGTTCGTATTATCATTTGTACGAAGGAAGGTAATGCCAAGACCGATTAATCCTCCTACAATAGCAGGAACTACCCAGCCGAGACCTACTCCATACATAGGTAGAATCGATGTAAACAGATCGTTTACTGCCGCAATTTTGAATCCAGCAGCATTTAAGCCATCAAATAAACTAACGATAAACGTGAACAGAAGGCTCATTTGGTAAACTTCAGAACGTCCTTTAAATAAAGGATGTAAGAATGTTAAAGCAATTAACACAATAGCTAACGGATAAATAGCTGTTAAGACGGGAACCGAAATAGCGATTAATTCCGTTAAACCAAAGTTCGCTACAACGGCGCTGAATGCTGATAAAATAACAGCAATCAACTTATAAGAAACACTTGGAAACAGCTTATGGAAAAAAGATGAACAAGATGTTACAAGACCTACACTTGTTGTTAAACAAGCAACGGTAATCATCAGACCTAAAAGAATTCCTCCGTAAGAGCCAAAGTAGTAATTTGATACTTCAGCCAAAACCGTACCTCCGTTATCAAGACGTCCAAGCTCTGATACGCTTGAAGCACCCATATAGGACAATGCACTATAAATAAGAGCTAAAATAACGGCAGCGATAGCCGTAGCTTTTGCACAAATTGTGATAATTTGTCGGTTAGATTTTGCTCCTTTTTCTTTAATTGCATTAATAATAATAATTCCAAAAACAAATGATGCTAGTGTATCCATTGTTAAGTAGCCTTCTTGGAAGCCTTTAAAAAATGAGTGTGTTGTATAAGCTTCGCTTGGTGCTTCAAATTTTCCAATTGGGTTCACAACGGCTACAACTACCAATATTCCAATAAACGTTAATTTAATAGGTGTTAAAACTTTTCCTACTAAATCGACAATTTTCGCAGGATTTAGCGAAAAAAAGCAGGTAATAGTAAAGAAAATTACCGTGAAAATGATAAGGGGAAGGTGCCCTGAATTTTCTGATAAAAAAGGCTTAACGCCGATTTCGAATGAAACGCTTCCCGTTCTTGGCATCGCAAAAAGCGGTCCGATTGCCAAGTATAAAATCGTAGTAAAGATAATACCGAAAGCTGGGTGTACGCGACTAGCTAAAGACTGCAGATCCTCTTTTCCAGAAAAACCAAATGCGAGAACGCCTAGAAGAGGCAGACCTACACCCGTTACTAAAAATCCAGCGTTTGCTGACCAAATATTGCTTCCAGCAGACTGACCTAACATTGCAGGGAAGATTAAATTACCTGCGCCGAAGAATAGGGCAAAAAGCATAAAGCCAATAACCACTATAAATGAAAAAGGAACTTTGTTTGACACGTTAAAACCTCCAAAATTATAAATGCTTTTTATTATCGTGTTGAATAATTAAAATTTTCAGAATTTTATATTCGAATAATAAAAATAAACATGTATCGTATTATACTAACCTAAAATGCATATTTCAATATAAAATTTTATTTTTTTAATTTATTCGCTGAAATAGCAAAAATAGAAAAATTCTTAGCAAAAAAATCTCAATATACAACAATTATTTGATATGATAAAACAGAACTGTAAGTTTTAAAAATTCGCATGTGCGGCCTTACATCCTTTTAGTAAAGAACTGTTTACATAAGGTGCTGTAAGGATGTATATTTATACACGGTTCGCGGAACCGCATATGCTCGATGGATGAAAGTCAACTGTGCGAAAGGAGCAAGAAAGTGAAAAGGTTAGGTCTAGCAACTCAGATTCTAATTGGACTGATTTTAGGCGTAGCTGTAGGTGCTATCTTTTACGGAAGCGATACAGCCATTTCTATTTTACAGCCGATTGGAGACATATTTATTCATTTAATTAAGATGATTGTCGTACCGATTGTGATTTCAGCATTAATCGTAGCGGTCGCAGGAGTAGGCGATATCAAAAAATTAGGTAAGCTTGGCGGAAAAACAATTCTTTATTTTGAAATTGTTACAACCATTGCTATTGTAGTGGGGATTATTGCCGCGAACTTATTTCACCCTGGTGCAGGGGTTGATATGGGACATATTGAAAAAAGCGATATTTCTCAATATGAGGCAACGGCAAAAACGTCTGAAAGTACAGGGATTGCTCAAGAGCTTCTTCATATTGTTCCGACAAACGTCTTTCAATCGGTAGCAGAAGGCGATCTTTTACCAATCATTTTATTTTCCGTACTGTTTGGTGTAGGCGTAGCTTCGATTGGAGAGAGAGGAAAACCTGTTTTAGCCTTTTTTGAAGGCGTCTTGGATGCAATGTTTTGGGTAACTAATTTGGTGATGAAGTTTGCTCCAGTAGGTGTATTTGCACTTATTGGTGTTAATATTATAAAGTTTGGTGTCGGATCACTTATTCCATTAGGAAAATTAGTGTTCGCCGTTTACTTCACCATGATTTTCTTTGTGCTTGTGGTTCTTGGAATTATTGCTAAAATGGCTGGAACAAGCATGTTTACGCTGATAAAAGTGTTAAAAGACGAGCTGCTTCTTGCTTTTACAACGGCAAGTTCAGAAGCCGTTTTACCGTCTCTTATCAAAAAGATGGAAGACTTCGGCTGTTCTAAATCGGTTACATCGTTTGTTATTCCAACGGGCTACACGTTTAACTTAGATGGTTCAACCATTTATCAGGCGCTGGCATCGCTGTTTATTGCTCAAATGTACGGCATCGACCTTTCCATTATGGATCAAATTCAGCTCCTTCTTGTGCTAATGTTAACCTCAAAAGGAATGGCTGGTGTACCAGGGGCATCGTTTGTAGTTGTACTTGCTACACTTGAATCTATGGGCTTCCCTCTTGAAGGCATGGCATTTATTGCAGGAATTGACCGCATTCTTGATATGATGCGTACCACAGTTAACGTAGTAGGAAATGCTTTAGCTGCTATTGTAATGTCCAAGTCTGAAGGCGAGTTTGATAAGCAAAAATCATTAAATTACACAAATGAATTAAAGAAATCAAACATAGCTTAAAACAAAAAAGCCGGGCAGATGCCCGGCTTTTTTGTTTGGAGTTGCCTGTTATCTTTTTTGAAACATATGGTAAAATAAAAGAAATGAGAGACAAAGGAAGTGTCATAATGACGGAAACTGTTCAGTTAATTAAAAAGCTTGTTTCGATTCCCAGTCCTTCTGGAAATACAGAAAAGGTAATTTCATTTGTCGAAGACTATGTAAAAGAGCTAAATATTCAAACGTATCGCAATCGAAAAGGGGGCTTAGTCGCTACTATTCCCGGTAAAGATACAGATCACCACCGCATGCTGACGGCTCATGTCGATACATTAGGTGCTATGGTAAAAGAAATCAAACCGAGTGGACGTCTGAAAATCGACCTGATTGGAGGGTTTCGCTACAATTCTATTGAAGGAGAATATTGTGAAATTGAAACTTCATCAGGAGAAGTATTTAAAGGAACCATCCTTATGCATCAAACATCTGTTCATGTGTATAAAGATGCAGGGAAAGCTGAGCGGAATCAAGAAAATATAGAAATTCGATTGGATGAAAAAGTACATAGCGCAGAAGATGTTCGCAGTCTTGGAATTGAAGTCGGCGACTTTGTTTCGTTTGATCCTCGTGTAGAAATAACAAAAAGCGGTTTTATTAAATCTCGTCATCTCGATGATAAAGCAAGCGTAGCTTTATTGCTTCAGCTCATGAAAATAATTCAAGAAGAACAGATCGAACTGCCATACACTACGCATTTTCTCATTTCAAATAATGAAGAAATTGGATACGGAGGAAATTCGAACATTACGCCTCAAACAGTAGAATACTTAGCGGTTGATATGGGTGCTATGGGAGATGGACAATCTACTGATGAATACACCGTGTCTATTTGTGTAAAAGATTCAAGCGGCCCATATCATTACGGTTTGAGAAAGCATTTAGTGGAGCTAGCTAAGCAGCATGATATTCAGTACAAATTAGATATTTATCCGTTTTACGGATCAGATGCTTCTGCTGCTATTCGTGCCGGACACGATATCGTACACGGCTTGATTGGTCCAGGAATTGATTCTTCTCATGCGTTTGAGAGAACGCATCAAGATTCATTGAATCATACGTATAAGCTTCTCTATTACTATGTTCAGTCGAACATGATTCTGCTTTAAGAAAGGGATATTTAATTAGTGTATTTTTATGCAAAGGAAAGAACAGAACGGGATTGTGATGTCTGTTCTTTCCTTTCTTAAAAAAGAAGCCGGCTGTCTGGCTTCTTTTTTTTTATAAATACTATATATTTTTTTACTGGTGAATCAACAGTTGGTTAAAAAAGCACCTTTTTAAAAAGGTACAATACTGCTTAAACCTTTTGTACATTTTGTTCATTTACAGAAGTTAAAATGTTTTTAAATTTTTAAAAGTTTCTTGTGACAAGTTTTGTAGAATGGGTTTTCAAAAGGAAATGGTTTCGTCATAATGTGGATATAGCGATCACTACAATAATCGGAGGCGAATCTTTTCATGTGGGTACTGACGGTATATGCTGGAAAAGAAATGAAAATGTTTGAATTTGAAACTGAAAAGCAGGCGAGAGAAGCTTTTGCCAAAACAAATGGCTGTAAAGTTCTTTCAGAAGTCGTGTATTATAATGATCCTCATTTAACATTGGTAGCTATATAAGTAGAAAAACAAGAGCTGATTTTTTGCTCTTGTTTTTTTATGGCTCTTTATATCCTATAAAAAGAATAGAGTTGAAATAAAAAAAAATGTACGCTATGATATGGTAGTTACTTCTATTATTCTGATAGTTTAAAAGGTTCATATATATCAAACAGCAACAGTAAAGATGCCAAGAAGGCTTAATAGGGAAACTGGTGAAAGACCAGTACTGCCCCCGCAACTGTAAGTGTGGACGAACGAGTATAACCACTGTGGAAAAATCACGGGAAGGTTCTCAAGTAGAATGATACACAAGTCAGGAGACCTGTCTTTATTGTGAAGTTTCTATTTCTCCGGGGAGCGGGAAGGGAAACGTTGGCTTAAAGTGGCATTCGTGTACACTCTTATTCTGACGTTTTACCCGCTCGCATATTAGCGAAGCGGGTTTTTCTCGTATCGCAAAACTACATATCGTGCAAAAAAGGTGCGCAATGTCCACATTGCGTTAAATGGGAAGTCTGGTGTGAAGCCAGCGCGGTACCCGCCACTGTGAAGATGAGCTGATTGCATATGCCACTGTATTCGGGAAGGCGCAATCAAGTGATGAATCGAAGTCAGGAAACCAGCCTTTTTCTAATGCGAAGCTTACCCTACGGGATATAGGTGGAAGTGCAAAAACTTAGTTTGAATTTTTCTGCGCCTCTATCATTGATAGAGGCGCTTTTTTTAGTAAAGGAGCGAATGAGTGTGACGACGTGGAACTTAAATGGAACAAAACATCACGTATTGATTTGTAATGGAAGCAGCTGTATGAGAAAAGGTGGAGAAGAAGCCACGCAAGCTATTCGAAATAAAGTGACAGAACTGGATTTGGATGAAACGGTTCATACAACGCGTACACGTTGTAACGGACGATGCAAAGATGCTCCTGTAGCTATCGTCTATCCTTCAGGAGATTGGTACAAGCAGGTCACTGAAACCGTGGCTCATCGGATTGTCGAAGAACATTTAGCAGGAGGCTGCAGTATAAAGGAATCGCTTATTTATGAATATGATCAAAATGGTTTCGTTTCTCCGGAAAACAGTGACTCCATAGAAGGAATTGACAAAGTAAAAAGTAACGCATAAAGGAGGAGCTAGCATGAAAGGTAAACTTTTAGTTATTGGATTTGGGCCGGGAAGCTTTGAACATATTACACAGCGAGCAAGAGAAGCCATTCAAGAAAGTGATATGATCATCGGTTACAAAACCTATGTGGAATTAATTCAAGGACTGTTAACGAATCAGCAAATTATTAGTACGGGAATGACCGAAGAAGTAAGCCGTGCACAGGAAGCTGTAAAGCAAGCTGAAGCAGGAAAAACCGTAGCTGTCATTTCGAGCGGAGATGCGGGAGTATACGGAATGGCAGGCCTTGTGTATGAAGTGTTGATTGAAAAAGGCTGGAAAAAAGAAACGGGCGTAGAGCTGGAAGTAATTCCTGGCATTTCGGCTATCAATTCATGCGCATCTCTCCTTGGAGCGCCCGTGATGCACGATGCTTGTACAATTAGTTTAAGTGACCACCTTACGCCTTGGGAGCTAATCGAAAAAAGAATTGAAGCAGCTGCACAAGCAGATTTTGTAGTGGCTTTTTACAACCCAAAGAGCGGAAGACGAACAAGACAAATTGTTGAAGCGCAAAGAATTCTATTAAAGTATCGTTCCCCTGATACGCCTGTTGGTCTTGTGAAAAGCGCTTATCGTGACCGTGAAGAAGTCGTAATGACCAACTTAAAAGACATGTTAAATCATGAAATTGGCATGCTGACTACCGTTGTTGTCGGAAATTCATCTACGTTCTTTTACGACGATTTAATGATTACACCGCGCGGATATCAGCGAAAATATACCCTCAACCAAACGGAGCAGCCGCTAAGACCGCATCAGCGACTTCGAAAAGAAGCAGAACCATGGGCTCTCGATCAAGAAGAGACTGTAAAGCAAACAGCTTCGACTATTGAAGCAGTTCAGACCAAAACAGAAGAAACAGCAACTTCACGAGCTCTTGCAGAAGAAGCGCTTCAAGCAATTTTAGGTGAACCTACTTCTGCGGTCGTACGTCAGCCAGTACAGTCTATTTTCGAAGTGGCGATTAGTCCAGGACTTGCCAATAAGAAATTCACGCCTGTTCAAATGACAACACTAGCAGAAGTTGTTGGTGAAAAAGGTACGATGGAGTATACACCTGACCATCAAATCAAACTGCAAATCCCAACGGCTCAGCCAGATGTGATTATTAAAAAGCTCCAAGCAGCTTCCTTTTTACTATCTCCGGTCGGAGATGTGTTCACAATTAAAGCGTGTGATTTTTGTGACGGAGAAAAAAGCGATGCTATTCCACATACGGAAGAATTACAAAAACGCCTCGGGGGAATGGACATGCCAAAAGAGCTGAAGCTTGGTATTAATGGATGCGGTATGGCTTGCTATGGCGCTGTTCAAGAAGATATCGGCATTGTCTATAGAAAAGGTGCGTTTGATTTATTTTTAGGAGCTAAAACGGTTGGACGCAATGCGCATTCAGGTCAAATTGTGGCGGAAGGTATAGCGCCTGACGACATTGTTGAAATAGTGGAGAACATTGTCCATGAATATAAAGAAAAAGGTCATCCTAATGAGCGGTTTCATAAATTCTTTAAGCGTGTGAAGAACGTTTATGGATTCGACTATCAAGATATAACACCAAAAATAAAAGTAGAACCAGCTCCGTGTGGAGATTAAAAAATGGGAGGGCATTATATGAAATCAGTTTTATTTGTCGGTCATGGAAGCAGAGATCCTGAAGGGAACGATCAAATTCGCGAATTTATTTCGACTATGAAGCATGATTGGGACGCATCTATTTTAGTAGAAACGTGTTTTCTAGAATTTGAACGCCCAAATGTAAGTCAAGGCATTGATACATGTGTGGCAAAAGGAGCACAAGATGTAGTTGTAATTCCAATTATGCTCTTGCCTGCGGGCCACTCTAAAATACATATTCCGGCGGCTATAGATGAAGCTAAGGAAAAATATCCACACGTAAACTTCGTATACGGACGTCCCATTGGCGTTCATGAAGAAGTCCTTGAAATTTTAAAAACGAGATTACAAGAATCAGGAGAGAATTTAGAAACTCCAGCTGAAGACACGGCTGTTATCGTCTTAGGGCGAGGAGGAAGTGATCCTGATGCAAACAGTGATTTATATAAAATTACGCGCCTTCTTTGGGAAAAAACAAACTATAAAATCGTTGAAACTTCTTTTATGGGCGTAACTGCTCCGCTGATTGATGAAGGGGTAGAGCGATGTTTAAAACTAGGCGCTAAAAAAGTGGTTATTCTCCCGTATTTCTTATTTACAGGAGTACTAATTAAGCGTTTGGAAGAAATGGTGACGCAGTATAAAATGCAGCATGAAAACATTGAGTTTAAGCTCGCCGGCTATTTCGGTTTTCACCCAAAACTGCAGACAATTTTAAAAGAACGTGCTGAAGAAGGATTAGAAGGGGAAGTGAAAATGAACTGCGATACGTGTCAATATCGCCTCGGCATTATGGAGCATATTGATCACCATCATCATCACGATCATGACCATGATCACGGACACCATCACCACGATCACCATCATGACCACGACCACCATGAAGATAAGGTCGGCGGGCTAAAATGATTTTATTGTTAGCCGGAACTAGCGATGCACGTGCATTAGCCGTGCAAGTGAAAAAAGCAGGTCATGAGGTTACGGCAACGGTTGTAACCGAAAACGCAGCTATCGAATTACAGCGTGCAGAAGTGAAAGTGAAAATTGGACGTCTCACAAAAGAAGATATGATGGATTTTGTAAACGAACATCGTGTAAAAGCTATTGTGGATGCAAGTCATCCCTTTGCGGAAGAAGCGTCTAAAAATGCTATCGGCGCAGCTGCTGAAACAGCGATTCCTTACATACGCTATGAGCGGGCTTCGCAGGCTTTTACCTATGATAATATGACAATGGTTTCTACGTATGAAGAAGCAGCAGAAGTAGCAGCTGTGAAAAAAGGAGTTATTATGCTCACAACAGGCAGCAAAACGCTGCAGGTTTTTACAGAAAAGCTGCTTCCTCTTTCAGATGTACGGCTTGTTGCTCGTATGCTTCCAAGGCTGGATAATATGGAAAAGTGCCAGCAATTGGGATTCCCGCAAAAAAATATTATTGCTATTCAAGGGCCGTTTACAAAAGAGTTTGATCGAGCGCTGTATAAGCAATACGGAGTGACGGTCATGGTCACAAAAGAAAGCGGAAAAGTTGGATCTGTGGATGAAAAAGTGGAAGCAGCTAAAGAGTTAGGCTTAGATATTATTATGATTGGGCGACCGAAAATTGAGTATGGAACCGTGTATTCCACTTTTGAAGAAGTGGTTCATGCTTTAGTAAACCAAAATAGGAGTTGATTGAGATGGATTTTCGTACAGAATTTAAACCGTTAACTGTTCAGCCTCAGCAAATAGAAGGAAAAAGTTTTGAGATGATTACAGAAGAGCTTGGGCCTCATCCGTTTACAGACGAACAGTACCCAATTGTTCAGCGCGTAATTCATGCGTCTGCAGACTTTGAACTTGGGCGCAGCATGCTGTTTCATCCAGATGCGATTCAAGCAGGAATTAAAGCTATTCGCAGCGGCAAGCAAGTAGTTGCAGATGTACAAATGGTGCAAGTAGGGACAAACAAGCAGCGAATTGAAAAACACGGCGGTGAAATCAAAGTTTATATTTCGGATCCGGACGTAATGGAAGAAGCAAAGCGCTTAAATACAACGCGTGCAATTATTTCGATGCGAAAAGCCATCAAAGAAGCAGACGGTGGAATTTTTGCAATTGGGAACGCACCCACAGCTTTACTTGAATTAATTCGTTTGATTAAAGAAGGAGAAGCGAAGCCTGGGCTTGTTATTGGTCTGCCGGTAGGATTTGTTTCAGCAGCTGAATCTAAAGAAGAACTTGCAAAACTTGACGTACCGTTTATTACAAACATCGGGCGAAAAGGCGGCAGTACGGTAACGGTTGCTGCATTAAATGCAATTTCAATTCTTGCAGATCAGGTGTAACGCATGAAGGAAGTACCAAAAGAACCTAAGAAACTCAGAGAAGGCTATACGACGGGCGCTTGTGCAACGGCAGCTACGAGAGCAGCTCTGCTTACGCTAATTTCAGGAGAAGTGCAAGATGAGTCAACGATTTACCTACCTGTCGGCCGCTTTGCTACGTTTCATCTTGAAGAATGCGAGTATCGCACAAGCAGTGCTGTAGCCAGCATCATTAAAGATGCTGGAGACGATCCCGATGCCACGCACGGAGCGCTGATTATTTCTGAAGTTTCGTGGTGTAATGGTGCAGACATTATCATTGATGGAGGAGTGGGAGTAGGGCGTGTGACAAAGCCCGGTCTCCCAGTTCCTGTCGGTGAGGCAGCCATTAACCCTGTTCCAAGAAAGATGCTGAAAGAAACGGCTGAACAGCTTCTAGCCCAATACAATATACAAAAAGGCGTTAAGATTGTCATCTCGGTTCCTGAAGGAGAAGAAATGGCGAAAAAGACATTAAATGCGCGTCTAGGTATTTTAGGAGGCATTTCGATACTGGGGACGCGGGGGATTGTCGTTCCGTTCTCGACAGCTGCTTATAAAGCAAGTATCGTTCAGGCCATCAGCGTTGCTAAAGCGAGTAACTGTGAGCACGTTGTCATTACGACAGGGGGCCGAAGCGAAAAGTATGGAATGAAACAGTTCCCTGAACTTCCGGAAGAAGCATTTATCGAAATGGGAGATTTTGTTGGATTTACGTTAAAACAATGTAAAAAGCAAGGAATGAAAAAAGTGTCGCTCGTAGGCATGATGGGAAAGTTTTCAAAAGTCGCGCAGGGCGTTATGATGGTTCATTCAAAAAGTGCACCCATTGATTTTAATTTTTTAGCAAAAGCTGCTTCTGAGTCAGGCGCTTCTGCTGAACTGGTAGAGGAAATAAAAGGTGCAAACACAGCTTCTCAAGTGGGAGATTTAATGACGCAAAGCGGTCATCATCAGTTTTTTGAAAAACTGTGCGAGTACTGCTGTTTATCAGCATTAAAGGAAGTAGGGGACGGAATCGATGTCGATACGTCTCTTTACACATTAAAAGGAGATTTTTTAGGACAGGCGGTGCAACATGGCAATTAAAATTATTGGAATTGGTGACGATGGGAAGTTAAGTTTGCTTCCGATGTATGAACAGTGGGTGTATGAAAGTGATGTGCTAATTGGAGGAAAGCGTCACCTGGATTTTTTTCAAGATTTCGAAGGAGAAAAAGTAGCGATTGAAGGGGGTCTTTCTCCTCTTGTTGAACGTTTAAAAAACGAAGAAGGAAATGTGGTTGTGTTAGCCTCAGGCGACCCGTTATTTTACGGAATAGGAAGCTATCTTTCTACAAAGCTAGACGTTGAAATATATCCTTATTTAAGTTCTATTCAGCTTGCATTCTCACGTTTAAAAGAGCGATGGCAAGACGCTTATTTTACAAGCGTGCACGGCAGAAGTATAAAGGGACTCGCTCAGCGCATAGACGGTCATAAAAAAGTAGCGATTTTAACAGATGAGCAAAATTCTCCTAGTGCTCTGGCAAACTACTTATTGTCATTTGGCATGACGGAATACAAGATGTTTGTAGCAGAGAATTTAGGAGGAGAAACGGAGCGCTGTCAGCTGCTTACGCTGGAAGAAGCGGCGAATCAACTCTTTTCCCCGCTTAATGTCGTGATATTAAAGCAGGTAGAAAAAAGCCCAATTTGGCCTCTTGGAATAGAGGACGATGAATTTATTCAACGCAAGCCGGACAAAGGACTTATTACTAAAAAAGAAGTTCGTACACTTAGTATTAGCGCCCTGCAGCTAAAGAGAGACAGCGTCGTATGGGATATCGGAACATGTACGGGTTCAGTCGCAATTGAAGCGGCTAA
The DNA here is from genome assembly GCF_058781295.1 of Priestia sp. FW507-14D1A. Lineage (NCBI taxonomy): Bacteria > Bacillati > Bacillota > Bacilli > Caryophanales > Bacillaceae > Priestia > Priestia sp. FW507-14D1A. Next base: position 244,524 of record NZ_JBYSWQ010000003.1, on the reverse strand, counting down.
AATTGCGCGTGAAGGACAAATCTTTGCCGTGGAAAAAAATGAAGCAGACTTAGAAAACTGCAGAGAAAATCTATTGAAATTTCGAGTAGACGCCCACACTGTGCACGGAAAAGCACCGGAAGGGTTAAGTGAGTTTGCTAATCCTGATGCGGTGTTTATTGGAGGGACAGCAGGAGGCATGGAAACCATTTTGGACGTGTGCTGCAGCCGATTAAATGCAGGAGGGCGCATCGTATTAAATGCCGTAACGATTGAAAATTTAGCAGAAGCGATGAAAGCTTTTAAAGAGCGAGGATTCGAGACTGCTGTTACGCTTGCACAAATTTCAAGAAGCAAGCCCATTTTACATTTAACGCGATTTGACGCTTTAAACCCCATTTATATTATTACAGCCAAAAGAGGAGAATGAATATGATTGGAACATTGTACGGACTTGGAGTTGGACCGGGAGATCCAGAACTGATTACAGTAAAAGCATTTCGTAAATTAAAAGAATCACCCGTTATCGCGTATCCGAAAAAACAAAAAGGAAGCAAAAGCTACGCCCAAAAAATTATTGATGTCTATTTCAGTGCAAATGAAAAAGATATGCTCGGCCTTGTGTTTCCAATGACAAAAGATCCTGCTATTTTGGAAAGAAAATGGACCGAAACGGTAGAACGAGTATGGGAAAAGCTCCAGGAAGGAAAAGATGTAGCATTTGTCACAGAAGGCGACCCTATGCTTTACAGTACGTTTATTCACATGATGCGCCTGATGCAAGAACGTCACCCTGAAGCTCCGATTCAAGTAATTCCTGGTATTTCATCCATTAATGGAGCTGCATCTCGTTTAGGTATTCCGTTAGCAGACGGTGATGAACACGTAGCAATTGTTCCTGCTCGTGAAGATTATGAAACAATGAAAAAAGTATTAATGGAAAACGACTGCGTCATTTTTATTAAAGTGGCCAAAGTCATCGATTTTATGGTCGGTCTTTTAAAAGAGCTTGATCTGCTTGAAAAAGCGTCAGTGGTGACAAAAGTAACGTCAGATGAAGAAATTATCTGGAAAGCTTCAGAACTAGAAGGAGCGGATTTACAATACTTAACGCTAATGGTGGTGCGAAAATGAAGTTATACATAATCGGAGCTGGACCCGGAGATCCAGATTTAATTACCGTAAAAGGCTTAAAATTACTTCAGCAGGCAGATGTTGTCTTGTACGCTGACTCACTGGTAAGTCAAGAGCTAGTTGCTAAGTCTAAACCAGGAGCTGAAGTGTTAAAAACAGCGGGTATGCATTTAGAAGAAATGGTCGGTACGATGCTTGAGCGCATGCGTGAAGGAAAAATGGTTGTAAGAGTACATACCGGAGATCCCGCTATGTACGGAGCCATTATGGAACAAATGGTACTTTTAAAAAGAGAAGGCGTTGATATTGAAATTGTTCCGGGCGTCAGCTCCGTATTCGCTGCTGCAGCAGCGGCTGAAGCGGAATTAACCATTCCAGATTTGACTCAAACAGTTATTTTAACTCGTGCTGAAGGAAGAACGCCTGTGCCTGAGTTTGAAAAATTAACTGATTTAGCAAAACATAAATGTACGATTGCGTTATTTTTAAGCGCGACGCTCACAAAAAAAGTAATGAAAGAATTTATAAACGCCGGTTGGAGTGAAGACACGCCGGTTGTAGTAGTCTATAAAGCAACGTGGCCAGATGAAAAAATTGTTCGCACAACGGTAAAAGACCTAGATGATGCTATGCGAACAAACGGCATTCGCAAGCAGGCGATGATTTTGGCAGGCTGGGCACTTGATCCACACATTCATGACAAAGATTATCGTTCAAAACTTTATGACAAAACATTTACCCATGGCTTTCGAAGAGGAGTGAAGTCGGAATGATTCAACTCCAAGAAGGAAAAAAAGCCCTCATTACACAGCGCGGAGATTATGCCGTTGTAGCTATCACAAAACACGGCGTAGAAATTGCAAGAAATCTAGGCCGCACTTTTCAGCAGTCTGACGTGTATTACATGAGCAAATTTGAAAAAGGAGACGAACAAGAGCAGAACATTCAGCTGTTTTCAGGAAGCGTTCGGATGCTTTTGCCTTCTCTTTTTGAATCCTATAAAGGACTTATTATTATTATCTCACTCGGAGCAGTTGTGCGTATGATTGCCCCTATTTTAAAAGATAAGAAAACGGATCCTGCGGTTGTTGTCATTGATGATAAAGGTGAAAATGTCATCAGCGTGCTTTCAGGTCATATCGGAGGAGCAAATGAGCTTACGCGTGAAGTTGCGGCAGCTCTTGAAGCTCATCCTGTTATTACAACAGCATCCGATGTGCAAAAAACAATTCCAGTTGATTTATTTGGTAAGCGCTTTGGATGGGTGTGGGAATCAGCAGAAAAACTAACGCCTGTCAGCGCTTCTGTGGTGAATGAAGAAGAAATAGCAGTGGTTCAAGAATCAGGTGAAAAGAACTGGTGGCATTATGAACACCCTGTTCCAGCTAACATTAAAACGTATTCATCGATTCAGACAGCTCTTGAAGCATCGCCACATGCAGCCTTGGTTGTAACGCATCGCAATTTAGAAGAAGAGGAAGAAGCGATCTTAGAAAACGGTGTTCTTTACCGTCCAAAAGTACTGGCGATTGGGATGGGATGCAATCGAGGGACAAGTACAGCGGAAATTGAAACCGTTATTGAAAAAACGCTTGCTGAACTTCAGTTTTCAATGAAAAGTGTAAAAGCATTATGTACAATAGAGTTAAAGAAAGATGAAGAAGGGCTGTTAGAAGTGGCATCTAAGTACGGCTGGGAGTTTGTCTATTATTCGCCCCAAGAGCTAAACAGCATAAGTATCCAACAGCCTTCAGATACTGTCTTTAAATATACAGGTGCATATGGCGTCAGTGAACCTGCTGCTATGTTATACAGCGGTGCTGATAAGCTTGAACTTGTGAAGAAAAAGTCAGGGAATGTAACCATTTCAGTGGCACTTATTCCATATGACTAAAGGAGAGAGCAACATGTCAAACAGAAGACTCGTCATTGCCGGTACCGGAAGTGGCGTAGGGAAAACAACACTTACAATCGGGCTGATGGCAGCATTAAGACAAGCTGGTTACAGAGTTCAAGGGTTTAAATGCGGACCCGATTATATCGATCCAACGTATCATACGGCTGTTACAGAACGAGCGTCTCGAAATATAGACAGCTGGATGCTTGAACACGATATGGTTAGAGAAATTGTCGCTCGCGCCAGTGAAGATGCTGATATTTCCATCATGGAAGGAGTTATGGGATTTTTCGATGGGAAAAACCCGTTAACGAACGAAGGAACAACAGCAGAAATCAGCTTAATCACCAATAGCCCGGTCCTTTTAGTCGTCAATTGTGCTAGTATGGCTAGAAGTGCAGCGGCGATTGTAAAAGGGTTTCAGCAATTTTTACCGGAAGCTAACATCGTTGGTGTAATTGCTAACCGGGTTGGAAGTGAAGGACATTATAAACTTGTTAAGGCAGCGATTGAGCAGGAATGTCATATCCCTGTAGTAGGCTACTTGAAAAGAAACGATGATCTTACGATTCCTGAACGTCACCTCGGGCTCATTCCGTCGATTGAACGAGGAGAGTTAACACCGTTTTTTGAACAGTTAGGAAAGCTTGTTCATGATACAATTGATATCGAAAAAGTATATGAACTGGCTTTAGCTCCTAAAATAGAAATTAATGAGCCTATCTTTACAAAGCCGTCCGTACCTCAAGTGAAAATTGCTGTAGCGAGAGATGCCGCTTTTAACTTTTATTATGAAGAAAATTTCGAATTGTTAAAAGCTTACGGAGCAGAGCTTGTAGAATTTTCGCCTTTAAAAGGAGAAATGGTTCCACAAGATGCTGACGGTCTTTATATAGGAGGCGGATTTCCAGAAGAATTTGCTGAAACGCTGGCTAAGCAAATCGACGTTAAAAATTCTGTTCGAGCAGCTATCCAAAAAGGGATTCCTACACTAGCTGAGTGCGGAGGCTTTATGTTTTTAACAGATGGTATTGTCACAACAGATGATACATGCCATGAAATGGTGGGGCTTATTCCCGGACAAGTAAGAATGCAGACAAAATTAGCTGCTTTAGGGTACCGAGAAGTAACGGGAAAGCAGGGGAATTTTTTATTTAAAGGCGATATACAAGCTAAAGGCCATGAATTTCATTATTCAACTTTTCATTCAGAGAAAGAGTTTTCGCCTGCCTATGATACAAAAGGGATGCGAGGAATGAAAGAAGAAGGCTATATGAACAATAATTTAATTGCCGGCTATACGCACTTTCATTTCGGCTCTTCTACGAAGATGGTAGAAAACTGGGTGGAACAGTGTAAAGCGGTAAAAAAAGAAAGAAGAGATGCCGTGTGACAGTTGGAAAAGTATATTTAGTAGGAGCAGGACCAGGAGATCCGAAGCTAATAACCGTATATGGAATGGAGTGTATTCAAGAAGCGGATGTTATTTTATATGACCGCTTAGCCAACGAACAGTTGTTAAACTATGCTAAAAAAGACGCCGAGCTTATTTTTTGCGGGAAATTACCGGGTAAGCACGGAGTCATCCAAGATCGTATTCACGAACTGCTTGTTGAAAAAGCGCTTCAAGGAAAAGTAGTGACGCGCTTAAAAGGAGGCGATCCTTTTGTGTTTGGCCGCGGAGCAGAGGAAGCTGAAGTGCTTGCTACTCAAGGAATTCCTTACGAAGTAGTGCCTGGTATCACGTCAGGAATTGCAGCTCCAGCTTATGCAGGAATTCCTGTTACCCATAGAGATCATGCCACTTCTTTTGCGATTGTAACGGGTCATGGAAGAGAAGAAAAAGGAAAAGATTATTTAAATTGGTCAGCGCTTGCTCAAGGAATAGATACAATTGCGTTTTACATGGGCGTTGGAAATTTACCTCATATATGCAAGCAGTTGATGGACCATGGACGAGATAAACATACGCCAGTAGCGCTTGTTCAATGGGGAACGACGAAGTATCAGCGCACCGTAACAGGAACGCTTGCCACAATCGAAGAAATAGCAAAAAAAGCAGAAATTGCTCATCCTGCTATCGTGCTTGTAGGTGAAGTAGTGACAATTAGAGAAAAAATAAAATGGTTCGAAGAAAGAGCGGAAAATATTCTGCTTTAATGTTAAAAGGAGGAGACAATATGACGATTATCTCACAGCTAAAAGAACGAAGAGCGGTACGAGATCATGAAGCGCGTGAAGTGGAGCAAGAGAAAATCGAACAGCTGCTTGAAGCAGCAACATGGGCTCCAAATGACCGAATGAGAGAGCCTTGGAGCTTTTATGTGATTCAAGGAGAAGCAAAAAAGAAGTATGAAGAACTGGCTGAAGCTTATTTAAAGGAGCGCTTTCCTACAAAGCCCCATTTAGTAGAAAGTTCGTTAAAAGCAGTAAAAAATACGCCTGTACATATCGTCGTAACTGCTGACACAGTTGAAGGAGACGACGAAGCCACTGAAGACAACAAATATGCGGTTTCATGCGCGATTCATTCCATGTGGCTAGCAGCTAAAGAACTAGGTCTTGGATTCGTTTGGAGAACAAGAGGCGTTGGTCTTGTTCGAGACGAGAGATTGCATGAGTTTATCGGCAAGCCTTCAGGTAAAGTCGTAGTAGGAAACGTATTTTTAGGTTACCCAAATGAAGAGTCTCTTACAAAAATGAAAGAGCCTGCTAGAACACCGTTTACAGAAAAAACAACATGGCTGTAAACTGAAATTCGAAGAAAAAGAGGTTTTTAGATTGAAAGACAAACGGGGTCTTACGTTAATTTATACCGGAGACGGTAAAGGAAAAACAACCGCTGCTTTAGGTCTTGCGTTGCGCGCTACGGGACGCGGACAAAAAGTATTAATGATTCAATTTATTAAATCTCCTCAGCGTACATATGGCGAAAAGCTGATGTTTGACAGAATAGGAATTGAAATGATTCAAACAGGAGTCGGCTTTACGTGGACAAAAACACCGCCTGAACATCGTGAAGCTTTGCAAAAAGCTTGGGCGCTAACGAAGGAAAAAGTCTTCTCGAACGAATATGATGTAGTTATTTTAGACGAGTTAAATAATGCACTGGCTATCGAGAAATTTCCTATTGATGATGTGCTACCGCTACACGAAGTAATTGATCTTATTCAAAAGCGCCCTGAGCATATGCATTTGGTCATTACCGGGCGTTCTGCTAAAAAAGAAGTGATGGATGCAGCAGATCTTGTGACGGAAATGAAGCCTCATAAACATTATTATGATGAAGGAATTCCGGCTGTAAAAGGAATTGAATTTTAAAAAGCCCTCAGTGAAGAGGGCTTTTTTTATTGAGCAGGAGCATCTACTTTTTCAGCTTGCCAGTAAAATTGGCTAATGACATCAGACAGTGCTTTTGCTGTGTTGGTTAATTCATCAAAGTTATTATCAACCCCGCCCACTTCAATTAAAATCGCATTTTTAGAAACATCTTGGTTATATACACCGTTACCGCTGGATTTGTTTTTGCCAATAACTCCGCGGCTTAACCCAGGGTATTTCTTTTCAAGACCTTCATGAAGCGCTTTTGCCATTTTTAAGTTTTGTTCAAAGTTTTGATTCGCTTTCCCTAAAACAAACACAACTTTTGCATACGATTTATTGTTAATCTTAATGGTTGTATTATCTTTTCGAAGCGAATCTCGATGCAAATCGATAAAGTAAGTTAAATCTCTATTCTCAGTCATCGCCGTTTCAATGACTGTACGAGACATGGCGTACGATTGGTTGGTGTTCCAGCCTTTTTCTTTTAATTTCTGTCCAATATTGGTTTGATCCACTTCTGCCCCAATTCCCTGAGCCTCTAAATCTTTTCCTAGCATATTTGCGACTATATTAATATTGGTTTTGCTATCTACAGCTTTATTAGCATCTGGATCACCTTCAAGTCCTAACAGAGGCAAGTAAGATTCCCAGCTGTGCGTATGATAAATATAAAATACCTTTTTTCCGCCAGTTGTATTATTATTTGGAGCGTTCGTACCATCGTTTTCTTTAGGTTGCTGAACTTTTGTAGTAGAATTTCTTTCTTTTAGCGTTTCATCTAACGGCGGTGCAGATTCTCTAGGGAAGTTGGTGAAATTTGTGCCTTCACCGGCGATGATAATATTGGAGTCGTAAATACTGAATCCAGGCAGTTCTGAACCAAACAAGCTTCTCGCGTCTTCTGCTCGAATACTTGTTGATAACTCGAGCAGTGTAGAAGAAAGACCTAGAGGCGAGTAATTTTTATCAAAAGCCGTTGAAAAGTGGTGGTTTTCCTGGCTCATCAAATAATAAAGGCTTTCTGCTTTATGCTTTGATAACGTTTGATAGACAATAGAAGAATTGAACTGTTCTTTAAATGCTGAGTAACTTACTAGAACAATGATAGATGATGTCATTAAAACAACGGATAAAATAACAAGAACCATCTTATATGTTAACACTACAAAATTGGCGCGATTACTAGATTTCAATGGCGAAATCTCCTCTCTATGTCAGCGTCAGGCTAATAGGTATGAAGGACTTTGCTAATCTAGTAATGATTATATGAATGGAGGTTTCTAATTATGATAAGCATTTAATAGAGAAAGTAGTCTTCAAAATCAAAAAAGAAGAATCACGTGAGATACAATCTCATATTCTCCGTGATTCTTCTTCAAATAGACGTCGGATGGCTTCTCCTTTTGGAGTGAGGCTGAATCCTTTTTTCTCTTTTTTAAGCATCTGATAGTTTTGTAATTCTTGTAAATACGTAACAATGCGCTTGCGCTTTATGGAATTTAATAATCCAAACGCGGGTATTATATCGAGCTCTTTTTGACGAATACTGTTAGTAGAAACGCCTTCTAAAATTTGTACGTAAACCTGCTGAGTTTCCGTGTTTTTTAAGGTATCTATAAGTGTTAATAGCCGTAACATTTGGTTTGAATCAAAAGTTATTTGACCGATTTTTAGCGGAGTCGAAAGCAGGTCCTGACGCTGCTTATGAAGTTCATTTTCTATCTTAGCGCTTATTTCTGTCAGCTTCGTTTCTATTTCGTTTGGACTCATATAACATGTAAATTTGTTTGTTTCCTGCAGCAGGGTGACATCTGGAAAATCCCACTGTGAAAACCATTGAATGGAACCAACTTCGAGATTGGCATTCGGTGTCTTCACTTGTAATACGTTTTGAATGAAGGAAAGAAAGGGCTCGTTTTTCTGTAAAACTTGTTCTTCATTAAGTTGATAAGTGGTTAGGCTACACAATTTGTCTTGGATCTCTTTGATGTGCACTTCATGATGCTTTAAAAGACTTTTCCATTTAAAAAAGACAAGCAGTTTTTGAATTACTTCTTCATTTTCATCTATAATCTCTTCGAACTGCCGCTGAGTTGTAGCTAATCGTTTCGCTGCTAGCACTACATTATACTCATCATCGAGTGAAATAGTATCATTTGTGACATCATATGTTACGGCGAGACCCCTGTTTTCTGAAGTTAAGCGAATGATCTCGTTTTCTCCGTGAACAGTTAATACCGTATCTTCCGTATCTGAAAAACCTCTCTCAAAGGCGGTGGAAGAAAGAGAGCGAAAAGGTCTCATAATGATTTCAATCCGATTGCGCCAAAAAGCAATTTGCTCAGGGTTTTTCATAATAAAAAGCAAAGGTGATTTTTTTGATTGTTCAATTGCTTCAATCACATCTGCATTTCGATGATAAAGGGAAATGAGCGGATGTTTGAAGAAACACTTATTAATATGTTGAATCCATTCTTCTTTGGAAGAATCATGTATCCTAGCGCAAAACATGTAATCTTTCATAATACTTCCGAGGTAGTTTTCCAACTCATTTTTAGTTAAAACCGTAAAATCTTGAGAATAAAGCTCATCATGATGAATAGGAATGCCGCGATTCTTATTATATTCTTTCCATAGGAATGAAGTTGGTTTCCAAAAGTGAGGATAAACGTCTTCATTTTTATCAATTGCGACGGGAAAACCGCCCCTATGACTTCCATATAAGAACGTTTGAAAAAGGACTATATCTTCTTGAGATAACTCATTCATTGCTCGCTCAAAGTAGTCATTTAAACGTCCAAGCAGCCCTTTAGTATGTTTACTTCCTACGGACCGAATCGATTTATTTTTGCGTCCGAGCGGAAGGAATGTTAAGTGGTTGTAAGCTGTAAAATCAACAGGCAAATTTTCTGGTAAAGTCATTTGTCTAGCTCCTTTCATTTATTGAGTATTTTACCTATTAAAGAAGAGAAGAAAAAGTTTTAGTGTGTCTTGAATATAAGAGTTATTTTTTAAAATTTTCTGTTAATTAATCTGTAGAAATTAAGAAAAGGGATTCAAAGTGATTTTGAATGGGTATAGTAATAAAAATTTTGACACATATTATCGAATATATATGAATGTTGTCAAAAAAAACAACAAAAGTGATGATTCATCCAAAGGAGGAAGCTTATGGAGAATAAAGGTCCGTTTAAAAAGACGATATCCCTATTAGACTTAACATTGATTGGATTAGGGGCTATTTTTGGCTCCGCTTGGCTGTTTGCCGTTAGTAATGTCGCTACGCAAGCCGGTCCTGCAGGAAGTTTTTCTTGGGTTATTGGTGGAGTTATTATTTTATTAATAGGCCTTGTATACGCTGAGCTAGGGGCTGCCTTGCCTCGTACAGGAGGAATTATTCGATATCCTGTTTATTCACATGGTCATCTTGTAGGCTATATGATTTCATTTATTACGATTGTAGCGTACACTAGCTTAATTGCTATCGAAGTAACAGCTGTGAGACAGTATGTGGCCTATTGGTTTCCGGGTTTAACAAAATCTGGATCTGATTCACCGACCATATCTGGATGGATTCTACAATTTGTGTTGCTTTGCTTATTCTTTTTACTCAATTACTGGAGTGTAAAAGCATTTGCAAAATCGAATATTATCATTTCTATTTTTAAATATTTTGTACCGCTTACAGTAATCGTAACGCTGGCATTTTATTTTAAGTCAGGAAACTTTACGATGGGAGAGTTTGCTCCCGGGGGGTTTGATGGTATCCAGGCCGCCATTGCCACAGGCGGGGTTATGTTCGCCTACTTAGGCCTTCATCCAATTGTATCGGTAGCTGGAGAGGTGAAAAATCCTCAGCGTAATATTCCAATTGCTCTTGTGATTTGTATCATTCTAGCAGCTCTCATTTATACTGCCCTACAAGTATTATTTATCGGAGCTATTCCATCTGACATGATTAAAGGCGGTTGGTCCGGCATTCAAGATAAATTCTCACTGCCGTTTAAAGACATCGCTGTTGTTCTTGGCCTTGGCTGGCTAGCAACACTTGTTATTTTAGACGCTATTTTATCACCGGGTGGTAACGGTAATATTTTTATGAATACAACATCTAGACTTATCTATGCTTGGTCTCGTAATGGTACGCTATTTAAAACGTTTGCTCATGTGGATAAAAAAACAGGGATTCCTCGATCGTCTCTATGGCTTTCATTAGGACTTTCGATTTTTTGGACACTGCCATTTCCTTCATGGAATGCACTCGTAAACGTATGCTCTGTTGCGCTTATTCTTTCTTACGCGATTGCACCAATTTCATCAGCGGCCTTTATGGTGAATGCAAAAGATTTGGAAAAGCCTTTTAAATTAAGAGGAATGAGTATAATTGGTCCATTATCCTTTATTTTTGCTTCCTTTATTGTCTACTGGTCAGGATGGAAGACTATTTCATGGCTGTTAACTTCTCAATTGGTTATGTTTGTTATATATTTGATTTTTGCTAAATATGTGCCTAAAAACGAAGTAAGTCTTCGTCAGCAGATTAAATCAACTTGGTGGTTAGTTGCTTATTATATCATCATGCTCTTTATTTCTTATATTGGTTCGTTCGGCGGAGGAAAGGGTTTGATCGATACGCCTGTAGACTTAATTATCATAGCGGTCGTATCTCTTGGGATTTATTATTGGGCTAAATATACCGGCCTTCCAAAAGCGCTTATTGATTACGATCACCATCCTGAACAGGAAGAAAAAGCACCTGTATAACCTGTAAAGCAGCGATATTCGCTGCTTTTTTCTATGTTATTTGAACATGAATTTCTAAAGTTTGTCGTATAATTTAGTAGGAAAGAAGGAATTAGCACATTATTGTTTAATTAATGTAATGTAACCGTTTTAAATCCAACGCTTGGAGGAAGAGTATGATTGAAAAAATAATAAATTCACTTCGAAAGCGGCTGTGGGAAAACAATAATGTTATAGAAGTGTGTAAAAATGAAGGAGAAGTATACAGAACCACGTGTGCTTTTTTTGATGGAGTAAGCAAGAATCAACTGAATGTTTTTGAAGAAGAAATGCATGTATCACTTCCTGAAGACTACAAGCAGTTTTTACAGCTAACAAATGGGTGTAATTTGTTCATTGATGCTGACAAAAAAATAGCAGGGAATCTTTATAGCTTAGAAGATGTAAGAGAAACAGCTTATAAAAGTCAGAGTCTTTATATGACAATTGGGTCTGTCGGAGAAGAAGAGATTATCATTGACTCTAAAAAATCAGCGCACTCTGCATATATAATAGTAAAAAAGCGGAAGGCATCGTTTCAAGATGCACATGTATTACATATGAATTTTCAGAAATGGCTGGATTGTTTTATAGTGAGTCAAGGGAATTGTTTTTGGCACTGGAATGGGCTTTGTAATAAAGCTCATTCAACGGATAAAAAGACAACGGCTCAATAATATTATCTTCTAATAAATAAACGAGCACACTAGTGTGCTCGTTTATTTATTAGAAGGAAGACGTTCCCAACCGTATGCTTCGTCTTCAACTTTAGTTTCTCCAAACTGACTTGTACGATTCAAGATTTTTTTGCCGCCTAATTTTTTATAAAACTGAGTCGCTTTCTTATTTTTCTTCATAGCCCAAATAATCATAGACGTATATTGCTGATCAGCAAATTCTTTTACTGAATGAGAAAATAGAAGATGACCAATTCCTTGGCTTTGCACTTCCTTGCAAACGTATAGCGCGTATATTTCAGCGCGTGACAAATGAGGCTTACCCGCTGAAAAGCCGACGATCTCTCCTCGTTCATCGATAGCGAGCAAAATAAAATGAGAAGGATCGGTAAGAAAAAGGGACCATTTTTCTCTACTTTGTTCATAAGACAAGTTGTTTAAATAAGCATCAGGTACTAACTCTTTGTATGTAATGCGCCAGCTGTCTACGTACAGACGGGCAACAGAAGGGATGTGAGAGGAAGTAGCTTTAATAATTTTCATTAAAAAATCTCCTTTTTTAAAATATTAAGGCATATAGTATACCTTTCAGCCTAAGAATATTATGAAAAATAGATCATAATTTTCCAGTAATTCATAAAATGGTAAAAAAGGTGGTGTTCATTCTCACTCTATCACGGTAAAGTGAGAATATACATTTGTTTTGTTGTTTTAATTTTTGCTACATGTATAATGTCTAACGATCTATTTGTTATTCACCTTTACTAGTCTATCAAATAGTTTTGTTAAAGCCAAAGGGGCATAGGGTAAGAAATGTCAATTCAACTGCGTTTTGTTTTAACGTATATCAGTATTGTGTTTGTCTTTATTATTTTGCTTTTTTTATCGGGCTTTCTCATTTTCTTCTCTATTACTGGAGACGCCGATTTTGTAAGAAAACTGTACAGTCACTCCTATGAGTACAAATTGTTAACGCCAGAAGAAGAAAATGCATTCTTGGATTTAAAGTTATTGAGTGAAGAAAAACCGGAGCAGCTGCTGCGGCCGGATATGGTTAAAAAATATGAATTTGAAAATATTGATATTGTGATTCAAAAAAACACAGAGGTTGTATATGCTTCAGAATCCATTAAAGGAGAAAACCTTCGTAAATACTTGCCAAAGAATCAAAAAAGTAAAGGAAATCATTCGTATCAGCAGGACATGCTGCGCATAGGCAAGCAGTACTTTACATATATCAACCTTGATTTTCCTTTCTCGAATCAAGAAAAAGGAAGCATTTACGTTTTGCGAAAAATCAGCCCTTATGTAGGTATTATTAATCGAATTTTCCCTTTTTTAATCTTTCTACTATTAATTTTAGTCATTGTTATTATTGGATTTTTAAACTATCTTGTTTCAAGAAGCATTATTAAACCTATTCGTGAATTAAAAGAAGCGGCTGAAAAAATAAAACAAGGTGATCTTCACTTTGAGATCTCTGCTAATTCAAAGGATGAAATAGGCGAATTAACGCAAGCTTTTGAAGAAATGAGGCAAAAACTAAAATCTTCTGTTGAACTGCAAATTCAATATGAAGATAATCGAAAGCAGCTGCTTTCAAGTATTTCACACGATTTACGAACTCCTATTACTTCCATTGTAGGATATGTAGAAGGAATTCAAGATGGAGTAGCTAATACGCCGGATAAGCTTTCTAAATATTTGTTAACGATTTCAACAAAAGCAAAAGACATGAATGCGTTAATCGATGAGCTATTTTTATTTTCTAAATTGGATTTGCACGAAATTCCATTTGTGTTTAAAAAACTTAATATTTCAGCATTTATGGAAAGTTATGTGCAAGAGCTTCAGTTTGAAATGAGCGAACATGATATTGATGTTTTATTTTCTAATGATTCTCTAACGACACTGTATGCAAAGGCAGATGCTGAGCAGCTGCGGAGAGTTTTAATAAATTTAACAACCAACAGCATTAAATTTATGGATAAAGAAAGAAGAAGAATCGATATCGTTCTTTCTGCTACCGAAAGTGAACTCATTATTGAAGTAAAAGACAACGGCTCTGGGATTTCACCGGAAGCATTAGCGCATATTTTTGACCGGTTTTATCGAGCAGAACAGTCCCGCAATAGCAATACTGGAGGAAGTGGACTTGGACTGGCCATTGCAAAACAAATTGTTGAACGCCACGGGGGAGACATCTGGGCACTAAGTAAGCTTGGCGAAGGAACAAGTATTTTCTTTTCTTTGCAAAAAATGAATGAAAATGGTGATACACATGAAGAAGATATTATTAGTTGAAGATGAAGTAAGTATTGCTGAATTGCAAAGAGATTATTTAGAAATTAACGATTTTGAAATAGACGTTCAATATAGCGGGGATAAGGGATTAGAAAAAGCGTTAAATGAACATTTTGACCTGGTTATTTTGGATATTATGCTTCCTAAAGTGAGCGGATTTGAAGTGTGCAAGCAAATTCGAGCTGCAAAAGATATTCCAATCATTTTAGTTTCAGCTAAAAAAGAAGAAATTGACAAAATTAGAGGTCTCGGGCTAGGTGCAGATGACTATATTACCAAGCCATTCAGCCCTGGGGAGCTGGTCGCAAGGGTTAAAGCGCATTTAGCGAGATATGAAAGACTCTCTGATAAGCAGGAAAAGCGTATGATTCGCATTCATGGCTTAGCGATTGACACGCTCGCTAGAAGAGTATTTGTGAATGACAAAGAAGTGTTTTTTACAGCGAAGGAATTCGATTTGCTGAAGTTTATCGTTTCTCATCCAAATCAAGTATTAAGTAAAGAACATCTATTTGAAAAAATATGGGGATTCGATTCTTCAGGAGATATTTCAACCGTAACAGTTCACATTCGAAAACTAAGAGAAAAGTTAGAAGAAAACCCAGCAGACCCTCAGTACCTAGAAACGGTTTGGGGAGCAGGGTACCGGTTTAATATTTAAAAAAAAGAGATCCGAACGATTAATCGTTCGGATCTCTTTTTTATTACGTAGTAACGATTCTATGACGAGCTTTAATCTTACTCACGGGAGGTTCGGAAGAAAATATATTTTTTTCACCGATTTTATCATATAGACCGGTTGACTTTAACATTTCTTTCGGCTGGTGCTGTAAGCCAGAAATAACGACTTGGCTATGCGAATCTTTTAAACGTTCGACTACCTTCGATAGTAAAGCTTCTCCAGATGTATCAATAAAGGATACTTGGCTCATTCGAAGCAATAAAACTTTCGGTTTCGCTTCAGCGATGTTATCAAAGGAATCTTCTAATACTTCAGCCGATCCAAAGAAAAGAGATCCTTGCATGGTATATTCCATCAACTCAGATTTGTGAGCATTTTCAGATGTTTCCGCTAAAACTTTTGAAATCTTCAGTGATCCGCTCATTCGTTTCACGAACATAACAATAGCTAAAAGTAGACCCACGCCTACACCTGTTGTTAAATCGATTGAAACTGTTAATAAAAACGTAGCTACAAGTACAAATGAATCAGCTGACTTGGTTTTTAAAATATGCGCAAATTCTTTACGCTCACTCATATTCCAAGCCACAAACATTAAAATAGGTGCCATACTTGCCAGCGGAATGTTTGATGCATAAGGAGCCAGCATCACAAGGACCAATAAAACAACTAAGCCGTGTATAACTCCTGATAACGGAGAAGCTGCGCCGTTTTTGATATTGGTCGCTGTTCTGGCAATGGCACCAGTCGCTGGAATTCCGCCAAATAGCGAGGTAGCGATATTAGCAATTCCTTGGCCCACAAGCTCTTTATTGCTATTATGCTTGGTTTTGGCCATATTATCAGCAACAACAGCTGATAGTAAAGATTCAATACCTCCAAGCATCGCAATTACGCAGGCAGCCGGAAATAGCATCACGATGTTATCCCATGTTAAATCTGGGAAGCTAAAAGATGGTAGTTTACTCGGAATGGCACCGTAAGTAGAGCCAATCGTTGCAACTTTTCCTGGGAACAGTGTAATGGCTACAAGTGTGGAAATAAGAAGACCTAGAAGAGCACCGGGAATTTTAGGTAAAAACTTTGGCGTTATAATCACGATAGCTAAACAAATAGCGGCTATGATGACGCTGTAAATGTTAATCGTTGCAATTTTTCGTAGGATTTCAATCATATTTAAATGAAATTCCTCATGTTTTGCAATTCCCTTTAATCCTAAAAAGTTAGCGATCTGACCTGAGAAAATAATAATCGCAATTCCTGCTGTAAATCCAATCGTCACAGGGCGCGGAATAAACTTTATAAATTTACCTAGCTTAAATATCCCGAGCAGCGTAATCATAATTCCAGCCATAAAGCCGGCAATAATGAGGTTCTCATAACCATATTGCATGACAACTCCAAGCAGCACCGGAACAAATGCACCTGTTGGACCTGCAATTTGAAATTTAGATCCGCCTAATATGGAAACAATAATTCCTGCGATAATGGTTGTATAAATCCCGTATTCAGGTCTTACACCAGAAGCGATGGCAAAGGCCATTGCTAAAGGAATAGCAACGACCCCAACAACCAAACCGGCGATAATATCTTTTTGTAAATGCCCTGCTGAATAGCCTTGAAATCGGTTATCTTTTAGCATTCGATAAAATCCTCCTTCATGAGCTTACGGTTTCAGCTTGGTCTTGGGAATAGCCGTTTACAACGACGTCAAGTTTTCCTGTTGAGGGATGAATAACCATTCCAGAAACAAGCACATCTTTTGGTAATAAAGGGTGATTTCGAATCATATCCACACTGTTTTCGACACTATCCTCTACACATTCAAACCCAGTCAGCCATGATTCTAAATCAATACCGGCATATTTTAGATTACGAATCTGTTCCGCGCTGATCCCTCTTTGTTCAGCAGAGGCTAAAATAGCTTCAGCTTTCATGCCCGTCATTCCACATTCACGATGACCGATGACACATACTTCATCAGCTTGCAAAGCGTAGACGGCAACTAATATACTTCTCATGACGCTGCCAAAGGGGTGGGAGATAACAGCTCCGGCATTTTTCACTATTTTTGCATCTCCATTTTTTAGCCCCATGGCTTTAGGAAGTAATTCTAACAAACGTGTATCCATACAAGTTAAGATCACTATTTTTTTGTTAGGAAATTTGGATGTTTGAAAAGCCTCAAATTGATTATTTGTTACAAATTTTTCATTAAACTTTAAAACTTCAGATAGACAAGTCATTGTTTTCCTCCTGGGTTATTTATTTTTAACTTATTTTTTAGTCTAAAGATAAAGTTTAAAAACGAACTAAATAAAATATTAAAATTTTCTTAAAATATTCAGAAAAAACTTATAAATAAATCACATTTATATGCGTGAAATTATGTAAGCGTATTCTTTCTTTGTTTTGACGAAAAAATAGGAATTATATGTTAAAATGGTACAAAGTTGGAATTGTCTAAAAGAATGGTAGAGAGGAGGTAGGCAAAAGTGAAGGCTCTTATAGCAATAGGTCTTATTTTTTGTTGTTTAGCAGGGTGCAATTCTAATGCTCAAGTCACCAACGACAAAGAAATGGGGGAGAATATTCAGCAATTATTTGAAAAAAAAGGTGTAAGGTCAGTGGATGTATCGAAGTTAAGTGATTTTAAATGGGAAAAAGGATATTTATTCACAAACAAAAGCAAGAAAGCCGACGTAGAAAAACTTGTAAACGCACCGATCAGTGAAGAGGTAATGAAAAAAATATCTGCTGCTAATCAAATGCTTGTGTTTGTACACGAAGGAGAAGTTGTCCGCTATGTAGAACTACCCCAAGATTTCATAGCACATGATAAAAACCAACTTGAGTTTTCATTTTATCATTCTGAACTAAAATTTAATAAAAAAAGGGAGGGCAAGCTTATAAAAGCAGGAGATAAAACGTTAAGTTCAGAAGATGCTTTAGCTGTAGAATCAATTATGAAACAAATTCAATGGAAAAAAGCTGATTACACTGTCGCTCTTGACCCAGATGTACAGCTTACTTATGAAGGAGTCGTATACAATGTACGATTCACCTCCGAGAGTGCGGAACTTACTTCTAAAAGACGAGGAGTATATGGTAAAGTTACAGGAGAAACAGCACAGCAGCTATATGACATATTGATGTAACCTATTGATTTATCAATAGGTTTTTTTGTGCACATATTTTTTAATTTACATAAAATGTCTCGATATTATTGACATTAACGTTAACGTTAATCTATAATAGTAACAGATAGTTGACGTTAACGTTAATGTTTGAGGGAGGTGAAGGGGAAAATATGTATCTAATCGATGACGTAACGAAAATGACTGGTTTGACCAAGCGTGCTCTTCGGTATTATGAAGAGATTGGACTCATTTTGCCCCCGCAGCGTACAAAAGGAAATGCACGGATTTATTCCGAAGAAGAGGTAAGAGAACTAAAAAAAGTAGCAGAAGCAAAAGAAGTTCTCGGTTTTTCTTTACAGGAGCTGCAGCAGTTTATGTCGCTCAAAAGAATGATTGAAGAAAGAAGTGAGCAGCAAGGATTATCAGCGAAAGAGATAACTAAAATAGAAAATTTACTGGAAAATCAAATCAAGATGATTGATTTTAAAGTGGTTAAAATGCAGGCATTTAAAACAGAATTAAAACAAATGCGAGAATCTGCTATGAAAATACATGAAAAAACAAAAGGAGAGATGAAAGAGTGGAAGGACAGCATTCAAATAACCGATTAGGTCAAATTATTACGGTAGTAGCTACTTTTTTAGCATTTATGGGAATCGGGGTAGTAGATCCGATTTTACCAGAGATTGCTAAGCAAATTGGAGCTTCTCATTGGCAAGTAGAAATGTTATTTACTTCCTATTTGTTAATGATGGCTATTATGATGATTCCAGCAGGCATCTTAGCATCACGTGTAGGAGACAAGCGTTTGATGGTAACAGGACTTATCATTGTAACGATTTTTGCAGCACTATGCGGGTTTTCTAACAATATTCCTCAGCTTTCTATTTTCCGAGCAGGATGGGGACTTGGTAATTCGTTTTTCTTTGCAACAGCTATGACGCTGCTTATTGCATTATCAGGTGAAGTGAAAAAAGCAGTAGGATTATATGAAGCTGCGATTGGTTTGGGAATGGCCGGAGGACCGCTTGTAGGAGGCGTGTTAGGAAATGCTTCTTGGAGATTGCCGTTTTTCGGTACAAGTGCTTTAATTTTTATCGCCTTTATTTTAGTATTAACGATTGTTAAACAGCCTACAAGCACTAAGCCCCGTAAAGCAGCGGGTTTTAAAGACATGGTTAAACTTTATAAATTAAAACCATTTACTCAAGGCGCTGTATCAGGCATGCTTTATTACTACGGGTTTTTTACAGTGTTAGCTTATACGCCGCTTATTCTATCGATCGGAGCTCTTCAAATTGGCTTTGTTTTCTTTGGATGGGGATTATGTTTAGCTTATGGATCAGCGGTTTTAGCACATCAGTTAGAGAAAAGATATCAGCCAAAACAAGTGTTACATGTTAGCTTAATTGTTTTTTCACTTATTTTAATTTGTTTATTTGCCTTTGATGCAACATGGTTGCGTATTGTCTTAATCATGGCAGCAGGTCTTGTATCAGGACTTAATAATGCATTATTTACGAGTCATGTAATGGAAGTATCTCCTTATGAACGAGGAATTACATCTGGAGGATATAATTTCTTAAGATGGTTAGGTGCAGCTTTTGCTCCTTTATTATCAGGAGTTATCGGCAATGCCGTAGCGCCTCAAGCTCCTTTTCTCGTAGCAGCGATTCTTGGGTTGCTAGCTTTTGTTATTATGGTTATAAAAGTAAAAACAGCTTCTCAAACGAATGAAGCTGTATCTAAATAAACGTTGAAATAAAAGGCTTTTTCTTGTAAAAAGCCTTTTATTTTGTTTTATGTTATAATAGTAAAAACGTTTTTAATCATAAAAATGAAACTCTTTACCAACTTGTACGTATACTTTATATGTACATAAATCTTTTTAGGAGCGTGATGCCCATGGCCACCTGTCAAAATTGTAATCATAAATGGAACTGGAGGACAACCTTTAAACAACTGTTAACATTTAGAAACGTTTTAGAATGCCCACACTGTGACAAACAACAGTATATCTCTGCAAAATCCCAAAAGCGATTATCAATCTACTCATTTGCACCCCTTATTATTTGGCTTATTCTCTCACTATTTGACTTTTCCTTTCCATCCATTGTTGTCGCGGAGCTTATTTTCTTCATAGCAGCGGTTGTTATGATGCCACTTTCTTATGAAGTAAGCAGCGAAGAAGAACCCTTGTGGTAATAAAAAACCTTCCGTTTTAACGGAAGGTTTTTTTATGCGGCTTTACCGTCTAGCTGTTGTCCGTGATGGCGCTGATAATACACCCACCCAGCATTCAATAGTAGAAGAACACTGGTTGTTAAGAATACGTAAGGAATTCCTTTAGCTCCGGCAATTTGTCCGCCAATGACTGGACCGGCTAAATTCCCAAAGTATTGCGCTGTTTGATTATAGCCAAACATTTTACCGGTAATCGAGTCCGGCACAATTTTCTTTAAATAAGAATTAATAGAAGGTAATAATCCTCCCATTGCAAAACCGAGTAAAAAACGAAGTAAGAATAGCTGCCAAGTACTATGCACAAAGGCCTGTAAGCCGCAAATAACTGCTACGATGAGCAGGCATATTTGAAGTACATTTTGAGGACCAACGCGATCGCTGACTTTGCCGAGTCTTGATGCAGCTAAAATATTTGATATTCCTGTTGCCGCCACGACAAAACCTGAAATAAGGGCAAGGTGATCGGTATGAGTAGACAGTTGTTTTACATACAGTGTAACGATTGGCTGAATAGCCATAACTGCAAGCTGCAGTAAAAAAGTTGTAACAAATATACCAATCACAGCCTTTGAATTTTTTAGAGATAGTAACCCAATGTTAGATTCTTTCGTCGTTTTCGCCGTCTCTTTTTTGTCTTCTTGAATTAAATTTACAATTAAAAAAGACAAAAACATAAATGCACCCGTCACGAAAAAGACGTGACGCAATCCAATTGTATCTCCTAAATATCCCCCTACTAGCGGTCCTAATAAAGATCCTGATACAGCCCCTGTAGATAACGTACCTAATGCTTTACCACTATGCTCTTTAGGTGTTTGAGTTGCTACTAACGTAATGGCTGCAGAGATGAAGCCGGAAACAGCGCCCATTAAAAAGCGCAGTCCGACAAGCTGATAGACATTTTGCACAAAACCAATAGAAGTCATAACAATTGCCATACCCAAGCTTGCGCGAAGGAGCATAAGCTTTCGCCCGTATTTATCGGCTAAACTCCCCCATAAAGGAGAAACAATAGCCGCCATTAAAAAGGTAGCTCCAAACGCAATACCAGCCCATCTGCTGATGGAACTCGTATCGTGAACTCCCAGCTTTTCAATATAAAGCGGTAAAAACGGAATAACTAAACTCATCCCGGCTGTGGTGCAAAAAGAACCGAACCAGCAAATGTACAAGTTTCGTTTCCATAATTCCATTATATTTCCTTCTTTCGTTGTGCCGCATAGCGTAAAAACAACAAAAGAGCGAAACCATATGGCCTGCTCTTTTAGCATACATGCAGCATCTTTTTATCGGTTTAAATTATACCATATATCAGAAA
This sequence comes from Priestia sp. FW507-14D1A, assembly GCF_058781295.1. Taxonomy (NCBI): domain Bacteria; kingdom Bacillati; phylum Bacillota; class Bacilli; order Caryophanales; family Bacillaceae; genus Priestia; species Priestia sp. FW507-14D1A. Next base: position 223,043 of record NZ_JBYSWQ010000003.1, on the reverse strand, counting down.
TATTTAAAAATAAAATGATTCACTTAGTGAAATATTACCGTGAAATGAAAACAGAAAGATGTCCTGTGTTTACGCTTGGCTTAGAACATAAAGTGACCCTTGGTTCACTCATTACTTTATGTTGTGACAATGGAATTATGTAAAGAATTTATACTTCACTAAAAACTGCGTCAGATAATCTGTCCAAAATATACGTTATACCCACACAGTATTATATTGCGGAAACGAACTTAGCTTACGTATCGAAAGGCAAACAAAATAAAATAGTATCCATGTTCCTTAAGGCAGCTCTTTTAGCCACTACTTTATACGGATCTATCCGAACGGCTGAAACTGCATGGGCGTTAGCAGATATTGGAGTTGGAATAATGGTTTGGCTCAATTTAATTGCAATTTTGATTTTAGCTAAGCCTGCTTTAATAACTTTAAAAGATTATCGCCAGCAGAGAAAACTAGGGATAGACCCTATCTTTTCTCCAAGGAAATTAGGAATTCAAAATGCTGATTATTGGGACGAGGAATATCAGCATAATCAAGATAAGGAAAATGTTTCATAAATCAAAAAAGCCAGCTGGGGTTATCCCGTTGGCTTTTTTTAGTTTATGAAGAAGCTCTTTTGACCGCTTGAAGATGGTAATGATTCGTTCTTTTCGGGTATAATGTGGCGTGAAGCGTCCTCAATTTATTTTCGTTTGAGTATTTATTTATAATAGAAGACATATAAAGGGACGGTGGTATGTAAATGACTAAAAAAGAAAATGAATCCATTTATATTCAGCAGCATTTAGCAAATGAACGAACGTATTTAGCGTGGATTCGAACGTCTGTTGCCACACTCGGCATTGGCTTTGTTGCAGGCGGCCTACATTTCAATTCCGGAAAAAAATTAAGTGAAGCAGCCGATACTCTTATTATTGCTGTTATTATCTTTTCTTTAGCTGCAAGTGCAGGTTTGCTTCTCTTCTCAACCTATCATTATTTTTCAACCCGCAAAAAAATTAACAGCCAAACGTATCAATCTTCTCACGCTTTGGTTATTTTTGTTTCAATGATTATGCTGATGCTGATCGGCGCTCTTATGTTTTACTTTTTTAACATTGCGTAAAAAAGTTTAAGATGTAAGAAAAAAGGGAAAGCAGTCCCAGAGAATTTACGGTTTTATGAAAGAAAAAGAAGATCTATTGATATGGTGGTAATGGCAGATGTAATTATAATAATATCTTCTTTATGAACCGGCTGTATAATTTTACAGGTTAAATTCTTTGTTAACCGCGGATAATGGAAAGGAAAGCTTTATAAGCCGAAACTTATCCAATACATGTTGAACATAAAAATTGAATATGAATTTCACTACAGGGTGAAGCGAAAGTAAAGGAGAACGCTGTTATGATTCAAACATCTAAGACCGTTGCCGCTCGTTTTTTTACGGAGCGTTTCTTTGATCAGGCTGCTCAAACAGCCTACTATTTTTTGTTATCTTTTGTACCGTTTATTATCTTTCTTTTTTCTCTGCTGAGTTTCTTTCCAATTGATACAAACAATTTGCTGATATTTATTGAACCATTTACGCCTAAAAGCGCCTACGACGTAATTGAACGGTCAATTGAAACAGTTAACAATAGCGGGAAAAAAGTTTTATCTTTTAGTTTATTAGCGACTTTTTGGCTCGCATCTATGGCTATACAATCTTTGGTTCGCTCGTTAAATGACGCGTATCATATTCAAAGAAAACAAACGTTTTTGCGCGGTTTAATCAATGATTTGATTTTAACTTTTGGTTTTATGGTTGTGGTAGCTATTTCATTGTTTGTACCAATTATTGAAGAGGTCATTCGACATTTGGTCCTAACAAAAGTCCATGTTCCTGATATATGGTTTCAAAGCTGGACGACAATTAGATGGGGAATTGGGACATTATTTTTATTAGGCTTCTTCATTCTTTTTTACAAACTGATGCCAAGCGCAAGAGTAACGTGGAAAGATGTACTTCCAGGGGCTGTTTTCTCCACGCTAGGATGGCAAGTTGTATCTACCGGATTCGGATACTATGTCCAGTTTGGAAGCTACTCGCAAATCTATGGTCAGCTTGGAAGTATTATTATTTTAATGGTCTGGTTTTATTTAACCGCCGCTATTTTATTAATTGGCGGTTTAATAAACGGTAATAAGTTCATCAAAGCTCACAGGACAACGTATAGAGACGCAGAAAATGACTAGGGAAACCTAGTCGTTTTTTTTATATTCAGTTTTACAGTTAGAAAGTTTATCAAAAAAATATTGCGGGTAACTATTGAATATCTCGTTGCCTTCCCTTTACACACAACAAAAAAGCAGTAGGAGTTCACGTTGAGATGAGGTGGAAAATTGAATAATTTTAATCGGTTTTTAATCGCAGTTATTGGAATTGCAGGACTGATTTGTTCAGGTATGTTAGCACTGATGGTTTATAGGGTTCCTCACCTTTCAAACTGGTTAGAAAAGTGGCAGCATCAGGAGTGGTTTTACTACACAATTTTATCAATAAGCGCATTTTTAGCTGTTATTTTTATTATTTTTCTTTTAACAGGCATATTTAGCAGACCGCCTAAGAAGAATTTAGCAATTGTAACTGGTGAAGGCAAAATAACAATTTCTAAAGCAACGATCGAATCTACAGCTTTACGAGCAATTAGAAGCTTTCAGGGAATACGCTCTCCTGAAGTCCAGGCCTCTATTCATTCTCGGAAAGAAAAAGTTAGTCTGTATATCAACTGTTCGTTGTTTGGACGAGATGGACTACCAACACTAGGAAAAGAGATGCAGCTTGAAACAAAACGCGCCGTGGAGGCCTTACTCGAGCTTCCCGTTCACTCCGTCCGTATTGACTTAACAGATACACAAACACGAAAGAAAGAGCGTGTTGTGTGATGAAGGAGGGACATAATGAGTACTCCAAATAAATTGATTCCGTACCGTGGCCGAGTACTTGGTATTCTGGCAGGTTTAGTGTTGGCAATTTTGCTATTAACAATTGGTTTTGGCCCCACGCTGCTAATTGTAGCTTTTATGGGAATTGGTTATGTAATCGGGAAGTGGAGAGACGGTCATTTAGACATAAATGCTTGGGTAGGATTCTTTACTAAAGGAAGATAGAAAATCACTTTAAGGGAGATGTTAGTTATGGCAGTTAATGAAACAAATACAGCAGTAAAATCTCAGGAAAATACACATCAAAATACATTAACATTTGAAGATCAAGTCATTAAAAAAATTGCTGGAATTGCAGCTAATGAAATTAAAGGAATTTTATCAATGAGCGGCGGATTTATGAGCGGGTTAACAGATCGCTTCCGCAGCACTGAAGATATCACAAAAGGGATTAACGCTGAAGTAGGAGAAAAGCAAGTTGCCCTTGATTTAAAAGTAATTGTCGAATACGGAAAAAATGTTCCAGCCATTTTCTCTGAAACTGTTAATAACGTAAAAAAATCAGTTCACGATATGACGGGATTAGAGGTAGTAGAAGTAAATATGCATGTAGAGGACGTAATGACTCGCTCTGAATTTGAAGCGAAAACGGATCGAGACAAAGAGCAGGAGTCAAAGCGTGATCTTGAATAAAATATAAAAGGTAAACACTTCCATTCATCATATATTCTTTGTATGATGAATGAGAAGTGTTTTTTTATGGGAGGGAGAATTCTGTGATTTTGGTTAGTTCCTGCTTAGCAGGTCAAGCTTGCAGATATAATGGAAGCAGTGCCTTAGTTAAGGAAATTGAAGCGCTCGTTGAAAATAAAGAAGCGGTGATGATGTGTCCGGAACTGTTAGGTGGATTTCACACGCCTAGAGAACCGGCAGAAATTATAAAAGGAACGGGAATAGACGTAATAAACGGAAATGCGCGAGTTATTGAACGATCGGGAAAAGACGTGACAGATATATACATAGACGGGGCCTATAAGGCACTGAGCATCGCAAAAGAAATAAAAGCTACTGTTATTGTACTAAAAGAAAACAGCCCTTCATGTGGAAGTGAACATATATATAACGGAGCATTTTCAAATGTTAAATTAGCCGGTGAAGGGGTAACGACTGCGTTGCTAAGAAAGCATGGTTTTATCGTCATGTCCGAATCTCAATTTGCAGCTGAAATGCATGGAGACCCATCATAATCAAAAAAAGCGTACACTATATGTGTACGCTTTTTTTATAAAAGCTTATTTACTGTGAAGCGTATCTGCTGTGCTTTCTGTTCGTGTTACCGCATAAAGAGAGCAGAAAAGACCAAGCAAAACAAAAATAGACCCGACCCAGCCGTTATAAATAACAGAGTATTGATTAACGACAATTCCTCCAACATAGGAGCCGATCGCAATTCCTACGTGTGAAATCGCTGCATTAGTGCTGATTAAAATGTCCGACGTGTCGCGTGCACTATGGATAATTAAATTGCTTTGAGCTGGTGAAACCGCCCAGCTGAGTGCACTCCAAATGATCATAAGAAGCAAGAACACAATAAATGGTAATTGAACGCCAAAAGGCATAGCAATCATGCTAACAAAAAAGAGAGCAATCATGGTGATAACAGATGAAGAAGGGTTCCATTTATCAGAAACAGCTCCTCCAAGTCCTCCTCCTGCCACGGCAGCAAGACCGAAAATACCATAAATAATGGTCACCATCGCTGTATTTAATCCTAGTGTTTCTTGCAAAAATGGTGTGAAGTACGCATAAAGCGTTAAATGGCCCGCAAGTACAAATAATGTTGCTAGGTGAATAGCGAGCATTTTTTTATTGCGTAAAGCTTTTACCTGAGTTTTTAACGGTACAATTGGAGCAGGAGCTAGACGCTCCATTGTAAACCAAACGGTAATCATAATAATGGCAGTCAAAATTGCAATCATAACAAATACTTGACGCCAGCCAAGCGCATTTCCAATCAAAATACCAAGAGGAATGCCTAAAACAAGTGAGCCGCTGATTCCCATAAATACGATGCCAATTGCTCTGCCTTGGTATTCAGGTTTTACCATTCTAGAAGCCATTGTGGTAGATAGTACAATGATAAAAGAACCGCTCGCAGCAGCAAGAATACGTCCAATCAGTAGCATATAATAGCCCGAACTGTAGGCTGAAAATACATTGCTCAATAAGAAAATAAATAATGTCCACATATAAACTTTTTTACGCTCTATCTTAGCCGTCACATTTAGTAAAATCGGCGCAGACAAGGCATAAACAAACGAATAAATAGAGATTAAATAACCTGCTTTTGCTAATGATACATGAAATGCATCGGCAATTAAGTCTAAGATGCCTCCTAGAATTAATTCGACCGTTCCAACAACAAAAGAAGCAATCGCAAGTATGTAAACTTTTTTATTCATCAAAAAACCCCCTCTTTAAAAAGTTACAACTAGAATAGTAACCTTTTTTAGAAGGGATTTCAATAGGTAATATTAAAAAGGTTACTAATGAATTAGTAACCTTTTTAATATCGCAGGCGAGTAAGCAGATCCATGATCTCAGAATCTTGAAGAAGCTGCTCTTGATATTTCTTTGTAATATGGGTAAGTGCAACGTCATGATAAAAGAAATCAGCAAAAACTTTTACAAGCGGCTGGGACATGGTTTTTATTGCTTTCCATGTCTCATGTTCAATGCCGGCAAATAAAAGGTAAGCATCGTCAACAATAATCAACTGCGACGGCTCAAGGTTTTTATGATCATCTATTGGATTTAATGTATGTAAATGTTTGAGGGCAGTCTGCAAGTTTCCTATGGTTAAGACCTCGACGTTTACGCCTTGTTTCTCTTTTTCTTCTAGCAATGAGCGGTAATGTGCTAACTCATCATTCCACGCGGATAAAATAATAGAAGATTCCGCTTCATGAATCAATTGTTCGATGTGAGCAGAAATAGAGGATTTATCTTTTAAACTCCAAACATGATCATCTGTAAACGTTTTTTTAATTTTATATGTTTTTAATTCATTAATGTCATTTTCAAAATCAGCAGTAAGTTTTTGAATGACGGTTTGAAGGGCTACCGCTGAGTAAAGTTTCTTTTTCCCGGACAATGTATTTACTACAATACCTTTATCAATTAAACGATTAAGCACTTCATAAATTTTTGCTTTTGGAACATGCGAATACGTAACAATTGAACTAGCATCCAGCGGGCCATCATTCGCAAGCAGCGCTTCATATACTTGACTTTCATACTGAGAAAAACCAAATTTTTGCAGCATAATTTTCTATTCATCATCCTTTCTTTTTTTAAGTATATCACGGTTTGTAAAAGTATTACTAATTCTAAATATATCTTGTTAAACTATGTTCTAAATAATTAATAAAAATAAAAAATACGCTATTAAATGGCTTGTACTACGATAAAACTATTTTTAATCAGGTGCTTTTCATACTAAAACATTCATCATCGGGTAAAGGAAAGAGAGAGGTGAAAAAAATGAAGAAAAATGAAAAACTACTGTTGAAAAAAATGAACATAAAACAGCAACGAGAAGTGGCTGCTCAGCTTGAAGACGTACTGGATTCCTTACTGTCTCTTGAAGAAAAATTATGCTCAGCACCTGATAATAAGGAGTGGCTGTCTTTACAAGCTCAGCTTGAAAAAAGAGAACATGAGCTGAAATTTAAGCATAAAATGCTGTGTGAAGAATGGACAGCACTATAAAAGACAGGCATTTTGTCTGTCTTTTATTGTATCTAAATTTTCATGACCCGGATAGGACTCACCATCAAAATAGCTAAAATAATCATAAGATAAGGATTCACATAATAAAACATACCAAGCAGTGCGATAATTAGAGCTGGAAAAGGAATAGGCAGCCCTATAAAATAACCTATGGTTGGATTTGCACTAAATTTAGCTAATCTTAATGCGCCCATGCTTGGATAAATCATAAAAGCGAGTACCGTGAGCCAAGAGTGGGGAGAAAGAGTATGAAATAGCATTGCAGGCGCTACGCCAAAGCTGATAATATCAGCCAAAGAATCTAGCTCTACACCAAACTCGCTGTTAACTTTCAGCTTTCTCGCAATTTTGCCGTCAAATAAATCGAAAAAAGCGGCTAGAAAAATAAAAAGAGCAGCTAAGCGTTCGTAGCTGTTCATATTAAAGGCTATGGAAAATACGCCGCTTAGCAAATTTCCAATCGTAAAGAGATTCGGAACCCATTTTAACAGTCGAAGAATCAATGTCATACAACCGCCTTTCACAGTGTGTACAATTAGTGTAACTGTTAAATCGTATTATTATGTGAGATACAAGATAAAAAGAAGGTAGTATTGAAAACTGGGTGTCGTTTCTGTAATATATATCGTATAATACGATAATAATTGAAAATACGATATAAAGGAGCAGGATCATGAAAGTAGAGGAGTTAAACAGCTATTGGACGTCTATTTATTATCATTTGCACTATACGCATCAAGAGAAAATTACACACCAAACCATACGTCTTTTACAGCATATCGACAAATCATCTTCGGTTGGAATAAAAGAAATTGCGGATTATTTACACGTTTCACATAATACGGCATCTGAACACGTAAAGAGAAATATTGATAAAGGGTATGTATATAAAAATAGAGATATACATGATGAAAGAAAAGTAATTCTGCATTTAACAGAAGCAGGAAAAGACCTATTAAAACGGAATTCAAGCTTGGATGAAGAAAAAGTATCAGCTATTTTACGCGAAATGACAGCATCTGAAAAGCAGCTGATTCAACAGGCTTTTCAGTTATTGAGCGAGCGTGCAAAACATGTATAGTATCATCAAAATTTTAATGTCGGCTCTTATTATTGCAGGGGTAACAGAAATGGCCAAAAGATTTCCGACATACGGTGGAATTGTGGCTGCCCTTCCAATTGTGAGCTTACTAAGTATTGTATGGTTATCAGTGCAAGGAGAAAAAAAGGAAGTGGTCAGTCAGTTTACACTCGGCGTTCTTTATGGACTCCCAGGCACTATTTTACTACTTGCTGTCGTCTATATTTGTTTAAAAAACTCCCTTCATTTGTTTATGAGTTTATCAATAGGAGTTATGTGTTGGGGCTTGTTTTTAGGCCTTCAAAAGATAGTGATTAAACTAATTACTACATAAACTATTGGAATTTAATCCAATTTTCTGTAAAATAAAAGCCTAAGTAAAAGATAGGGGCTGAGTAGAGTTGAGTTTAGCAGAGAAAAAGTTAGGAATTGACCGAGTTGTTTTTATCGGCAGAACGTTTGAAGAGTATAGCGCCATGTTTAATTTGAATGAAAAGTATTTAAAAGGAAAAAAAGTGTTAGATTGTGCTAGCGGGGCCTGTTCTTTTACTGCTCATGCCATGCAGCAAGGTACGGAGGCTACTAGCTGCGATATTGCCTATAAATTTACGGCAGAAGAGCTTGAAAAGAAAGGAAGCCTGGATTTAATTCATACGATGAATCAAATGCAGCACGTACAGGAACAGTATGTGTGGAAGTATTTTTCGTCTATTGATGATTTAACTGAACATCGAAAAAGAGCATTAAAAGATTGTATTGCTCATATGAAAAAGAACCCCGAAGCCTATCAGTACGGAGCACTTCCTAATTTGCCGTTTCAAAAGAACGAGTTTGATTTAACGCTTTGTGCTAACTTTTTATTTATGTACAGTGACCGGTTAGATTATACGTTTCATTTAGAAGCTTTAAAAGAACTGATACGCGTTACAAAAGAGGAAGTACGTTTGTTTCCTTTAACGGACCTGAGCGGCAAGATTTCTACCTATTTGCCGCAGCTGTTAGAAGAGATTGCGCCTCTAGTAAAAGGAACAGAAATAGCAGACGTCCCGTACGAATTTCAAAAAGGTGCCAATCAAATGCTGAAAATATATGTATAACAAATATAACGAAAGCCGCTTTTAGTTAAAGCGGCTTTTTAACATTCAAACGTTTTTTGGCAGTTTGAGTATGCTTCGTTATAGTTTCAGATCCAAGCGCTTTAGCTAAACCGAACAAAGGCATATTCACGTATACTGATTCATAATTTCCTGCAGGAATGACGTACGTTTCATGATAAATGCCCACTTCATTCGTTTTTGAAGCCTGTTTATAAAAAGAATTCCAAGCTTTTAAGTGCTGAGGACCTTTGGCATAGGAGGTTAATTGATCAACTGACTCCCAATATTGTATCAGCGTGATGGTTCTTAAATTAAAAGATCCTTGCAAAGATAAAAAGCCAAGGTTTTTGTTTGTATACAACTCGCGAATCATAGGAGGCATTGCTTTAAATACAGGGAACCATTTGTGTACCGCTGTCCACTTATTAATGCGCATTCCTATAACAAAGACGACCAACTCCTGACCGGGCTTAGCCATCATACGATTGGAATGAATCATAAATTATGCGCCTCCTCATCATATAATTTATTAATCGTATCTTTGCACCATTCTATCGAAGCACACGTTGTTCGTTTACCGTAGTCTAGGGTAATAAGCCAATACGTTCTATCGGGAGAAGGGCTGTTAGAAATGCTGTCTTCAATTCCGCAATACATGTGATAACGTTCAGTTAGTTTCTGCTGAGCGTTTTTTAACTGGGAAATTGTGAGCTGCTTTTCTTGCTGACTACTAAAAAAGAGTTTTAACAAAATTTCATTTCTTTCGGAAGGGAGCTGCTTAATAGGTTCACGCAGCCAATCTTGCAGAACTTCTTTTCCTTTAGTTGTTATGACATACTCTTTTTTATCTGGTTTATCAGTTTGAGCAACGGAATTAACCGTTGCTAGTTCATTATTCACAAGCTTTTGTAAAGTGGGATAAATTTGGCCATAACTGATTTTCCAAAAATGATTTAAACTTCGATCCATTAACTGCTTAATTTCATAACCAGTTCTGCATTCCGTGGTAAGCAGTCCTAAAATTGCATATGTTGTTTGATTTTCCTTCATTTATTTTCCTCACCTATATCTTTTTGATATATATATTACCATAAACAGGATAACATTCAATAAAAAAACGCGAGAGTTATGCACTCTCGCGTCTAAAAAAAGGTTTGTATTGCTGAACCATCATTTGCGAAGCAGCAATAAATAAAAAGATAAAGCCTCCACACATTAGCAACATGACAGCACCTATTCTCCATAAAAGCTTTGGCATCAGCATATCTCCTTTTTTGAAGTTATTACCTATAGTGTAAAGAATAGCGTGCAAAAATTCTAGTCATAACTAGATATAATTTTATGACTTTTTTAAACTGACTCTCCCTTTGGGTCGTCTTCTAGATCCTCTTCGTCAAAAATAGGAACTTCCGTATATGTTTCTTCTTTTTCTGAAACGGAAGGAGAACCCTTTGTATCCTCTTGTCCTGGCTTCGCTGTGCCAGAAGAAATATCTGATTTTGCGTTTTTTAACTCTTCCATATCTTTTTGAATTTGGTCCGTGAAATCTTTTGGTATCGCTCCGCTTCCGTATGTAGCTCCGATGTTTAAAGTACCGCCGAGTTCTTTAATGCCAACTTGGCCAATATTGTTGTTTTGTTCGTATTTATCAAGAAAAAATTTATCAATATGAATAGGCGGGGGAGCATTTTCTAAAAGTGCCGCTTTTTCCTGAATCCCTTTTATTTCTTCTTGAAGGGCAGACGTTCGTTTTAGCATGTCCACCTGTACTTCAGTTACAAGCGACATGCTGCGTTCTAATGCTGAAACTCTGTTATCTAATTCTGTCATTCTTTCGATATAAGGAGCCATTTGCTTCTTTACAGATTGTTCTACTAACCGAGTTATATCCATGTAAGGTATAGCTTCTATCTTTTTATCGCGAGGAGGTTGTGTGGAGATCACTTGTTCCAATTGCGCTACTTTTTCTTTTAAAAAATGAAGCTGTTTAGCAGTTTCTTGCATGTCTTTTGCATACGTTTGTTCCGTATCTTTATGAGTGCTTCTTTGTGAAGGTGAAGAAGCATTGGAGTGCGTGGGCTGAGCCTCCAGCTTTTTTTTGAGCATGATGAGAGAACCAATTTGCGGTTCGAGTTTTAAAAAACGGTTCATGTGAACTTCAAGCGTGTTAATGCGCTTGATTTGATGTTTGAAGTCCGCTAGCTCAGTATGAAGCTGTTGGTTAGTCTGTTTGGGGTTGAAAAATCCTTTCATAGACATTTCGCTTCTCCTCATCTTGGGCTTATTTCCTCTGTAATCACAGTTAGATAAATACATAGTGAGCCAGTTTAGAAGTGAACGTTAAATTTTTCGCATTTATAAATACTTATGTGCAGCATTAAAATTCATTCGTAAAACTACTAAACCTTATTCAATGTGAATACGTTCTTCTTGGAAAAACTGCCTGTGATAAGAAAGGATAAGCAGCCCGTTTTCAAATTTTGCACGCAGATGATGTGCATCGGTGGGCTCTGGCAACTCAATAATTCGGTTGAAATCTCCAGAAGGTCGTTCTTGTACAACCGGCTGTCCTGTGATGAGAGGGTGCGGTGAGCCTTTTAATAGAAGTCTGCTGCCTGAAACGGAAACGTGTAAGTTTTCTTTTAGATAACCAGGCAGGTCAGCGATAACAATGATCTCGTGAGGCGTAACGTAAATGTCAACAGGTGGAAAATTACTTTTAGAAGCCTGAGGTGCCTGATATGAATCAGGAGCATTCATATCCATATTTTCTTTCATAAATTCGTTAAAAGCAGTTTGATCAAAAACACCGTTCCAAAAGTCATTTGTTTGATAATTTTTAGCAAATTCCATCCACTGCATAAGTTTATCAAAGTCCATATCGTTTCCTCCTTACCACACATCATAAAAAGATGGAATTTGAATATAGTTTGAAAGGGGGTGGTTTAAATGGCAGGTGCATCTATAAATATTAATATTTTAATGCTAAAGATAAATTCCTTTGAAAATGCGTCTGCAGTAAATATCGGACAGAATTTACTAGCAGACTGGAATAATTCAGATAAAAAAACACAGGGATTTGGGCAAAATTTTGGTGATGATAGCGGCTTTATAGGAACGAGAAGCTGTGTCGATGATCGAGATCAAATTGACAGCCCATCATCTTTTCAAAAAGTGCCCATTTCATAGAAAAAGCCTAATAAATATAGCCAGTTCAGATGCAGGTTATATTTATTAGGCTTCCGATTGAATGCTAATAGACGAATAGATGAAGATATGCTGCTAGTTGTGCGCAGTAGAGGCAGAGGAGATGAAAAAATTAAATTACGCTATTTTTAACTGAGTTTGAATCATTTACATCTGAGTCTATAATCCATGAGAACGGAGTTACGTTCGGAGAAAAATCTCCGTTTGATTCTCCCAGACCTTGATTACGTTTATAAGATACGAACACATCAAGCTGCTGATTAGGTCCTATGCTTAAAACGGATGAATTATCCAAAACGTTCACTTTGAAGGCTTGTAAGTTAATGACCATGGGCGAAAAAATCATATGGTTTCCTCCTTATTTATCATTTTTTGTTGCAAATGCATCTACATAATCATTATCTACAGTTTTGTAAGCAGATCCTGCTGTAAAACATTGATCAGCGTGCTGCTGTCCGAAGGCCTGATTTTTCTTTGCTGTGACATATCTTGTAACTTTTGACGTATTTCCAATAGAAATACTGCTTGCTTGATCAGCACTGCGAACGTTCAAATTTCCTAGGTTGATTTTTGTTGAGTCGAATAGCATATTATTCTCCTTTCAAACGACAGTTCTTCTAAGTCTTTAAAAGCTTATTGTAGCTTCTTTGAAAATATGAATAATACATGGATTCATTCAGAGAGTAGAAGTGGTCTACTGTAGCGTATTGTAGTTCCGTGTAAAACGTGAAAAGATTTTAAAACCTCGACAGGAAAAGGAGGGAATAATAAAAATGCACGATATTTTACATGCTGTAAACACATCAACAGTAAAAAGTGTGTTGGCAACGATTGTTCATGTAGAAGGATCCTCATATTTAAAAGAAGGAGCGTCCATGCTGTTTCAAGAAAATGGGGAGAACATTGGGATGTTAAGCGCTGGTTGTGTAGAAGCAGATCTTGCTGAGCGCGTAAAAGAGTTGTTCGACACTGAGCACGTATTAACCGTTACGTACAATTTGAAAGAAGAAGGTGATGCAGGATGGGGACAAGGAGCAGGCTGCAATGGAATCCTGTATATTCTCCTAGAACCTGTAACTGCGAGGATGAAGCAAAATCTTTTGCGGGTAAAACGTCATTTAGATAACCGAAATCCTGTTTTGCATATTAAAAAATTAGAAAAAAACTTTATTCAAACAACCTCTTTTTATGTAGAAAAAACGGGCGAAACATTTGGTGGAAATAGCGACACATCATCTTTTGCAACAGATGATTGGAATGGGGGAAAGAGCGGTATTCAACTTTCAAATTGCTCCCTGCTCACATATGCTCATCTATATAAACCAAAGCCTCGTCTAGTTATTTGGGGAGCAGGTGTTGATGCAAAATATTTAGTATCACTTGCAGCCAATACGGGGTTTTCGGTTACCTTATGCGACTGGAGACCGGCTTTATGTAATAAAGAACATTTTCCGCTAGCAGAGGAAATACATATTGGATTTCCAGAGGAAGTAGACAAACAATTATCTATACAAAGCGATGATTTTGTTGTGATCATGACCCATAATTTTTATCGCGATCAAGAAATTCTCTCGCTATTAAAATCAAACCCTGTGAAGTACATAGGAGTTTTAGGATCTAAAAAGCGAACACTTCGATTATTGAATACTGATATTTCTTCACGCATTCATTCGCCGGTAGGACTTTCTATAGGAGCGGTAGGACCGCAAGAAATTGCCGTTAGTATTCTTGCTGAATTAATTCAAAACCTCCGAATATATGATGAAAAAAAGGGATGAAAATGTCCGGGTTAAATATTGTTGCTGTTTATCTTGCCGCGGGAGCTAGTAAAAGGATGGGCAGAAATAAACTGCTGTTGCCTTTAGGGAATGGATGTTTGGGGAGTAAAGCTTTACGAAAAGCGGTTTCTTCAAAAGTAAATCATACGATAGTAGTAACTAAGAAAGGAGATCATCTTGAGTGGATTGACCCTATTCTTTTTTCAGAAGCATATCAGCAGAAGTGGAGTCATACTTCTTGTAGTAGCGCCTTAAAAGGTCAGTCTGCGTCTTTAAAATGCGGATTGAAAAAAGCAAAAGAATTAAACGCTGATGCTATTATTGTGCTGTTGGCAGATCAGCCTCTTATAAGCATCGTGCTGATAGATACATTTGTTTCTCTTTTTGAAAAACATTTTTCTGTTCCATTTATTTCATCTTTTTATCAAGGAATGTCCAGAGCACCGGTTTTATTTTCAAAACAAATGTTTTCAAGCTTGGATAAGCTGCAAGGAGATCAAGGGGCAAGAAAAATTATAAGACAAAGCGGACCTGAAAATGGAATATTTTACGAATGGACCGACGCGTCCCTTTTTATGGATGTTGATACAAAACAAGCGTATGAACACATTAAAAAGATATACAAAGAGAAACGTCGACTGTTTTGATTGATGGAGGTGAAAAGAGTGGAGATCATTGGAAAAAGCGTGATTCGAAAAGATGCATTGGAAAAAGTAACGGGTACGGCGCGATACACAAATGATTACATGTTTAAAGGCTCCCTGCATGCCAAAATAGTAGTCAGTCCTTACGCTCATGCAAGGATTCAAGCCATAGACGTCCAAGCGGCGATTGCTATTCCCGGTGTTCACGCGGTTGTGACGGGTGAGCATTTGCCGTTAACCGGGGAAGGAGTTCGTGACCGGCGACCGCTTGCATTTGAAAAAGTGCGGTATCACGGAGAAGCCGTAGTCCTGGTAGTAGCAGAAACTCCTGCACTCGCTGAGCGTGCGGCGAGCTCCGTTCATATTCAATATGAGCCGTTGCCTGTCGTACATTCTCCTAGCGCTGCTATTGAGCCTGATTCTCCTTTAGTGCATGAACATATGCACATCTACAAGCATGATGAAACGGTGTATCCAGAACCCGGCACCAACGTAGCAAACAGAGTTAAAATTCGAAAAGGCAATATAGAAGAAGGTTGGCAAAAAAGTGAGTTAATAGTCGAAGAAACATTTTCTTTATCTCCTTCAGATCACGCGGCAATGGAAACAAGAAGCGCCGCTGCTGAAATCCTTCCAAATGGATTAGTTAAAATTATCACTTCTTCTCAAGCTCCTTTTATGGTCAAAAAATTAATCAGTGAGTATTTTGAAATTGAAGCGGGAAAAGTGATCGTTGAAACACCGCTAGTAGGAGGAGGGTACGGAGGAAAAGCAGCTGTCCAGCTGGAGCTGCTTGCTTATCTAGCTTCAAAAGCTGTGGGTGGAAGGCTGGTTAAAATATTGAACACAAGAGAAGAAGATATGCTTACTTCGCCTGCTCACGTAGGTCTAGATGCCAAAATCAAGCTAGGTTGTTCTAAAGAGGGACTCTTGCAGGCTGCTGACATTCTTTATTTGTTCGACAGCGGTGCTTACGCAGATAAAGGAACGGACTTGAGTAAAGCAGCAGCAGCTGACTGTACGGGACCTTATCGTCTTGAACATATTTTCTGTGATTCATTATGTGTATATACAAATCACCCTTACGCTTCCCCTTTTCGAGGATTTAGCCATTCGGAACTATTATTTGCGTTTGACCGCACGATGGACATCCTTGCTAAAAAAGCAGGTATAGATCCTTTGGAGTTTAGAGAAAAAAACGCTATTCTTCCGGGTGATACTACGCCTACGCAAGTACGTTTAACTTCTAGCAGCGTTGGTAACTTACCGGAATGTATTCGTCGCTTGAAGCAGCTAATGAAATGGGAGGAAGGGCAGAGAATAGTTCATGAAAACGGCCTTATTACTGCCAAAGGGATTAGCTGCGTCTGGAAAACCTCCACTATTGAAACAAACGCAGGTTCAGGTGTTATTCTCACATTCAATCCTGATGGAAGCGTGAATTTAATGTCTGGCGTTATTGAATTAGGCACGGGGACAAAAACAGTGCTCGCGCAAATACTGGCTGAAAAATTGCAAATGCCCGTGGAACGTATTCATGTGCGAATGGAAGTAGATACTCAAACGACTCCTGAACATTGGAAAACGGTGGCTAGCAGAGGCACTTTTATGGCAGGAAGAGCGGTTTTAGAAGCGGCTGAAGATGTGATTAACCAATTAAAAAAGATAGCTTCTTGTATATTTCGAGCTTCTGAGGAAGATATCGAAATAAAAAATGAAAAAGTTTTTTTACGGGATGAGCCTGAAACCTCCTTGGCCTTTAAAGAAATTGTATATGGCTATAAATATCCGAACGGAAATGCAATTGGAGGGCAAATCATAGGGAGGGGCAATTATATTTTAAGAGGGATGACCTACTTGGATAAAGAAACGGGAGCTGGGCGTCCCGGTCCTGAATGGACGGTAGCAGCTGAAGGAGTTGAAGTGGAATATAACCCTAGAACGTATAGATATCGTATTGTAAAAGCAGTCTCTGTTATTGACATAGGAACCGTGTTAAACGAGAAAATGGCAAGAGGGCAAGTCATGGGAGCGATGAGTATGGGCCTATCGTTTGCCGGAAGAGAAACATTTTGGTTTGATTCAAATGGCCGTATTTTAAACCCTCAGCTTCGGAAATATCGTCCTCTTCGCTACGGAGAGCATCCGGAGTACGTAGTAGATTTTGTTCATACGCCTCAATTAGATGCGGCCTATGGAGCTAGAGGAGTGGGAGAACACGGGCTGCTTGGTATGCCGGCTTCTTTAGGAAACAGCTTAACGGTGGCAGCAGAAACAGAATTAAACCACCTTCCGCTTATTCCAGAATTAATTTGGAGAATGAAAGAAGGGAATGCTGATGATTTCATTTGACTTTGAATATCACAAACCTGCTACCGTTTCAGAAGCAGTTGCCTTATTTCAAGAGTTAGAGAATCAAGGCAAACAGCCGCGTTATTATGCTGGAGGCACTGAAATTCTGACATTGGGCAGGTTGGGTTTGTTTGTTACCCATGCTGTCATTGATATAAAAAATATACCCGAGTTTCAAAAAGCAGAAGCCGATGAAGACTGGATGATTTTTGGTGCAGGTGTAACGTTGACTGAACTGGAAGAGAAAAACGTATTTCCTTTATTAAGTAAGTCTGCTAGCGAAGTGGCTGATCACACGGCTCGAAATAAAATAACGCTGGGAGGAAATATTTGTGGGCATATCTTTTATCGAGAAGCCGTATTGCCGCTCCTTCTAGCGGATAGTCAACTCGCAGTGGCAGATCTCAGTGGAATAAAGCTCCATTCGATTCACGATCTTTTTCAGCGGCGTTTGCAGCTAAAAAAAGGAGAGCTGCTTGTTCAGGTGTTTGTTGAAACAAAGTATGCTGACCTCCCGTATATGAGTATAAAGGAGCGCCAGCAGTGGGATACAGGATATCCACTAGTTACAGTAGCAGCTTTAAAAACAGAAGAAAACATTCGAGTAGCTTTCAGCGGAGTATGTTCGTTTCCTTTTCGATCAGCTGAAGTAGAAGAAGTGCTAAACCAGAAAGACATTCCATTAGAAGATCGACTTCAAACTGCTCTTGATTATATACCGGCTCCAATTTTAAATGATGGAGAAGGATCGGATCGATATCGCAAATTTGTGATTGAAAATTTATTGATTGATATTTTCAAAGAGCTGGGAGGAACGTAATGTGCTAAGAGATGAAGGGTATAGAATAACAGTTAAGCTAAAGGTTAATGGGGAAGCAAAAATGGCTGATATCCGAACAGCAGATACGCTGCTTTACGTATTAAGAGAAAAGCTGGGCCTTACCGGAGCAAAACCAGGCTGTTTAAATGGAGACTGCGGAGCTTGTACAGTAGGGATAAATCAGCGGCCAATGAAATCCTGCCTCATGTTAGCGGCAGAAACAGAAGAGAAAGAAATAATGACTATAGAAGGACTGAAGAGTTCACCTATGCAAAAAGCTTTTATTGAACACTTTGCTTTTCAGTGCGGTTATTGTACATCGGGTTTTATTATGAATGCTCATTTGCTTTCCAAACGCCATCCTTCAGGCAGTGACGATATTATAAAGGAGTGGTTAGCTTCCAATATATGCAGATGTACAGGGTATAAAGAAATTGAAGACGCAGTAAAATCTGTTTTACACTTTTCTGAGCGCGAGTGAGAAAAGAAAAAGCAGAATTAGAATAACACTTACACGTGTTTAGAATAGTATGTGCTAAGGGTGTGGAGAATGTGGAATGGAAAAGCGGCTTTGACAAAGAAAGGGAACTTATCTTTGCCATTCAACGAGATCTTGATGTAGTAACAGCCATATTATTATTAACTGGCCAAATAACAATTATAGGAGTATTTGTGACACCCGGAGCTTTTCGTGTTTCAGTAGGCGGACCTATTACAGGAACCAGTCGCATCGAAGGAAAAGACGGAAATGCGGGAATTAATATTATTATTGATATGATTGATGTGTTTCTTGCGGCTTTGCTGCTTAATAACCAGATCAATGTGTCGGGCGCCTTTATTTCTTCTGGAAGGTTTACCATTAACGTAAGCGGACCTATTTTTGGCGTTCCCAAAACAGAACCTGCATTAAGTGAACTGAATCAATCCTCTCAGTTTTTTCATCGTACTGTATCAAAACATTTTTATGTAAATCCTGACTTAGTTGAAAAATTTACAAAGGACTGATTAAAATGTCATTAACGGATATACCTACAGTAAGACCTTCAGAGACGAGTATTTTTCTTATCGCCCTGCCGCTTATTATTTTTATCTTTTTCTTTACTCAGCCAAAAGCATCAGATGTTAAATAATCATGTAGCATAATGGGTGTTTTATACTTGGGCACACAAGCTGCTTATTTTTCTGTTCATATCATTGCCTCTTCATTCATTAAGCCCCTAACGCTTTTCTTTTCTGTCATGTTTCATTAAAATGAACATAAACATGTATGTAGAGAAAAGAATAATGTAGAGTTTCCTAACGTTATAAAATAGCTTACTATACGAAGAAAGCGTCTATAATAAAAGAAATGAACCTTTTGCGTGGTCAGTTGACGATGCTTTTTATTTTTACAAACTGCAGTGAAGGCAGAAAGGAGAGAATTCGATGAGTTTGCGCGAGCGGCTGCTGTATGTAGCGGAACATTATAAACAAATGGGTGGAGACGTACTTGTAAAACATGAAATAGAAAATATGCTTACACGCAGGCTTCCGATTTCTCTTTATCGATTGGAGCATATAAATCGAGAAGAAATGCGTATATCGGGACACCACGCTGAAACATTTCCTTACGTGACCCTTGCGAATAAGAATATAGAGAGTGACGTGATGGTCGCGTATTTATTCAGTGAAGACGGTCAGCGCATTTACTTGGTCATGATGAGAGGAGACTCAGAAGAAGGAACAGATCTGAAAGACATTCGATTTTTTACTCCTGAACATGCCCGCGTATTGAAAGATAATCATATTGTCATTGGTACAAGCATGGAAGCGAAAAGCTTTGAGGATAGAGTAGCTCTTTATCTTCCTTACAATATAGCAGACTTACCTAGCAATGATCAGCTGCAAGAGGACTTGCATTTACTGCTAAGTATGCATGAACAGTATATAAAAACATACGGAATGAGCAAAGAGATGATGGGGGACAAAGACGCAATCGTCCATATTCATGAGTATATTAGGAAATCTGGATTTACATATGAACGACATGATATAGCCAACGCCTACTTTGCTTTAAAGACCAAACCGTTTATTGTTTTATCAGGAATGAGCGGGACAGGGAAAACAAAGCTTGCTCAGCTCTTAGCAGATAGTATCGGTGCCACGATTGAAAATGGAAGACAAGTGCTCATTCCGGTTCGACCCGATTGGCACGATAGTTCAGATTTATTAGGATATATTGATTTAAGAGGGGATTTTCGCAGAGGATCGTTTCTGTCGATTATGCAGCAAGCCATTCAGCATCCGGCTTACACATATGTTGCCATATTGGATGAAATGAATTTAGCTCGAGTTGAACATTATTTTAGCGACATTTTAAGCGTGATGGAAAGCAGGAGCTGGTCAAAAGGGAAAATCAAAACGGCTCCGTTATTCCCGGGACATAAGATGTTCCGAGATATTTATTTGCCATCCAATCTTCTCATTATCGGTACAATTAATATGGATGAAACAACTCATGGGTTTAGCCAAAAGTTGTTAGATCGTACCAACACCATTGAGTTAAATAAGATTCAACTAGATTCTTTTGATTTTTTAGATGATAAAGATCCGTCTCAGCACGGCATTCAAAATGTACAAATTCAAAGTCAATATGTTCACTTAAAAGATGCGTATGTTGAACATGCTGAGCTCATTCACGAAGTAACAAATGAACTGCTAACCGTCAATGAGATGCTTATAGAAGTCGATTTACAAATAGGTTACCGCGTACGCGACGAAATATGCTTTTATTTAATTTACGCGGTGAAAAGTGGAATGCTTACATTTGATCAGGCGTTTGATTTTCAGGTTTTGCAAAAAGTTTTGCCTCGTATTTCAGGAAGCGATGGGTACACATTTGATTTATTAAAAAACCTTTATTATTACTGTACAAATACGCTGTTAGATGATGAATTTGAGACAGCTGTCGTAAATGCAGATGGAATGAGATTTCCTAAAAGCGCACGCAAAATAATGGAGATGATGAGACGTTTTGAAGTATACGGATACACGTCATTTTGGATTAATACCGTACGTTGAAATTGAAACTGACACGTGTACGGTGGTTATAAAAGGGAAAAATAAGAAAAAAATAAAATCTGCAGAAGAAGTGATGTTTTTTTCTTGTACAGGAAAAGGAATTAGACATGTAAAAGTATTAAATCGAACAAAAGGCATGATGACCTCAAAACCGCCGCTTGAGCCTTTATTTTTTGAAAATGAAACCTATCAAATTACAGTTGTTTCTAAAAATGAAACAAGCCTGGTTGTTAACCACGATTCAAAAGCAGTTGAACAAAGCTTTCAAAGCGTAGGATTTCCCTACATTCTGACGGGAAATATAAGCTTTCAAAATGAAGTAGGGTATTCTACGTTTCATGTTTACAGCGAAAGAGAAAAAGAGCTCTCCTTTACTCTTGAAATTTTCCCTTCAAAGATGAGCTACAAGACAGATTATGTAAACATGGTCGATGAAGTGAACGGATACATTCATGATTTGGCATACGATATGCTTCGTAAAACATATATTGAAGCAAAATCTGTTTGGTCTAAGCAAGCAACATGGACGGAATTTTATCATGTTCTCTCTCACTATATGAAACCCTTTCTTCATTCTGTGCGTCAGATTGAAAATCAGGCGTTTCAATCGGTAAAAGTTGAACATGAGCTCATGAGAGGCGATCAAATAAAAAAACAAGATAGCCGTGCTATATCATTTGTCCGAACCCACCCTACCTATCTTGCATCTTCAAGCAGGGGGATTAAAATTAATCGAAATATAAAAGTAGTACCCACAAAAGCGATTGGCACCAGGCACGTGTCTACCTATGATAATCTGGAAAATCAAAGTGTAAAATGGATGATGACGCAGCTGTATCATAAGCTAACTGCACTAATTGACAAATTGATAGAAGATAGATATGTAAAAAAAGAAGCCGTATCGGCTCTAGAAACTAATCATACCGAATTAAAAAGACTGTTAAATAATGCGTTTTGGCAGCGGGTGAAGACCCTACAAGCTTCAACTCTTCCTTCTACATTGCGTACGGCACCCCGCTACCGGGAGGCAAGCAGATACTTTATGTTCTTAACGCGAGGATTGGCTCTTAACGGAGAGTTTTACCACCTTTCATTAAAAGATATCGCAACTCTCTACGAATACTGGACGTATGTTAGTCTTTTAAAGAAGTTGCAAACTTACGGCAAGCGGATAGAACAAAACATCATGACAACGACAGAACAAGGGTTGAACGTCAGGATGCAGCCGTCTTATCATCGTTTTCAAGTGGGGAAAGCAGAAGTCACGCTATGGTATCAGAAAGCATACCATCATACTCATACCGTTATTCAAAAGCCTGACTTACTGCTTGAAGTAAAGCAAGGGGAGAAAAAAAGTGTATATCTTTTTGACGCTAAGTATCGTATCAAACCAAATCACGATACGCCTTCACCTAGAGAAGAAGATATTAATACCATGCACCGTTACCGAGACGCTATTGTAGAGGAAAATGGAATAAAACCAGTACAAACAGCGATTGTGCTGTTTCCAGGGAAAGCAGAGGACTATAAGCAGCATCATTTTTATAAAAGTATTGAACGTGTTGGAGTTGGCGCGCTGCCTTTTTTGCCGGGAGAAGAAGGGTTAGTAGAAGAATTTATTGAAGCTATTTGTACGGTAGAACCACATTTTTTCATCGCTGAGTAGGTGAATAGATAGAAAGTGAACAAGTCTTTTTTTATGCGTTGACATAGTGTTAAGTTTTTTATGTTTTGATGACATTTCGAGATTTTAGTTGTATTTTCCTGTTGAATTTTCTAGAATAGTAGAGAATAAAACCGTATCGAAAAGAAGTCGTATCATGTGCAGAGAACGTTTCAGGAGGACAACGAAGTGAAAAAGATTCTACTATTCACGTTAGTAGCGCTATTGGCAACTTTTTTTATTGACAGGGTATACAGCGAACGCAACCAAGCGCAACTTCAGCAAACTGTAATTAATGAAATTAAAAAAACAAATCAAAGTAAAGAAGAAGCTTCCATCCTTGATTTTAATGAATTATGTGATTTTAGATGGGATAAAGTATATGTTTTTGGACCGGAAACGACTCGCAGTGAGGTAAATGAAAAGCTGGGCTTCACGTGGTCTGAAGCAAAAGCAAAAGGTATTGGAAAAGATAAAAAAGATAACTTTATTGTCTTTGTAGAAAATAATCAAGTAACGCAATATTTAAAAATACCGGCGTCATATGGAACTATTGTTCCTAAGACTTCTGTTGCAAATGAAAGCTAACGAATTTCTTCGTTAGCTTTTTTATGCTTTCTTTTTTAAGGATGAAGTTTTTTTCTCTGCTGTTGATTTTGTCGGGTGTAAAGTAGAAGGATCTATGCTCACTTTTAACATTTCCATTAAATGTCGAATATCTCGTTCTTCGCTTCCGCTGCCTTTTGTAACTTCGCCTTGATTTATTTTTTGTTGAATGACGTTTTGCAAGGCGTCTCGGTAGTTGTTTTTGTAAATAGATGGATTAAAAGAAGTAGATAGCTTATCAATTAATTCCACCGTCACTTGTGTATCACTTTCATTAATGGAAGAAGTACTGGATAAGTTAGGCACATCTGTGACTGAACGAAGCTCTTCTTCAAAATGCATCGTGTGAAGAACAAGAGATCCGCCCACGGAGCGAATAATTGCCATTTGCTGTTTGGAATATAAAAATACATCCGCAATACCGACTTTATTCGTTATTTCAAGTGCATTTAATAAAGTGTAATAAGCTTTTAGGCTTGTTTCCCCAGGAGAAATATAGTAGGGCTTATCAAAAAACAGGGGATCAATGTCATCTAACGAAACAAAGTGTAACAATTCAACGGCTTTGTTTGCTGTAAAGGGCTCTTTGACACTGTCAATTTCCTGTTGTGAAAGTACAACAAACTGACCGGTCGCAGTTTCGTATCCTTTAATCAGTTCATCGGATTCTACTTCTCGTCCGCACGTTTGGCAATGTTTTTCTTGATGAATAGGTGTATGGCAAACGGAGTGTAGCGTGCGCAGCTTTACATCTTTTTCTTCAATTGCTCCGTGCAGTTTAATAGGGATATCAATTAATCCAAAGCTGATTTTACCTTTCCAAGCAGTATGAAGCATAAACGTTCTCCTTTTACTCTTTTTTTAGTAGTGTGCCGTAAAATCAATTAGATATCCCATTGTTTTGAAAAGAAGAATATTCTTAAAAAACTATGTGCTAAATAAATAAATAATTAAATAGTTCCAATAAAGCTGCAGAGACAACATCTCCAGCTTTATTGGAACTCAATAGGGACTATTTGCTGATTAGATTCATTTGTCTCATGTTTAGAAATCGTAATTTCAAGGATTTCGTTACTAAATGTAGCGGTAATTTTTTTATTCATCAATGGAAATGGAAAGTCGATTGTACGTTCAACGCTTTCTTCCATTTGTTCTCTTGCAAGCGTTCCTTGCTTTTCATCATGAAATTCTCTAATACAGTATTTTTTGGCTGTCAGCTGTAAGTGGTCAGCTTGTATCTGAACGATAATATCCTTAGGGTGATACCCTAATAATTCAGCTTCGACAATAAATGATTGTTCTGTTTCAAATAAATCTATACGAACGGAATCATAATCTAAATAACTCATAAAGGGATTTGAAAGCATGACTTCTAACAACTCTTGAAAGCCTTTTACAAACATTTGGTCTGCTGGCAGACGCTTGTTTTTCATTTCTGCGTTCCTCCATTATTTAAACTGTTTCACTTTACTATCATATGCGCGTTTATGTACTTAGTGAACTCCTGCGCAAAGAATAAGCTTGAAGTACTAGCTGTCTTTTCTACGCATAAAAAAGCAAGCTCTGTAGAGAGCTTGCCGCTGTTTTACATATCATGTCCGCTATTGTGTTTTTGGCGAGAATGCTTACGGTTTTTTACTTTATGAGATCCGCTTAGCGGTTCTGGCTGTCCAGAATTGCTTTTTGGCGCATTTCTTCTGATGTCTTTGCTGCTGTTTTTGTTCATAGTTAAAGCCTCCCTTTCATTTATTAGGGTAGGATAGCGACAGGGAATTTATCCGATGAAAAATTCCCCTTTCTAAAAATAGGTTTAACAAAAACAGGAAATGGGAACAGAAAAAAAGCGTCATATATAATGACGCCTTCTCGTTAGATTTCATGGAGTTAAACGATTTTGCTTTTCTAACTAGTGATTAGTATACCCAATAAGAGATTGTTTTATTGATTTTTTTTGCGTTTTTTATTATTTTGTTTCTGTTGTTCCGTTAATGGTTCATTTGAAAACTCTTCATTATAACCCGCTCCTTTTCCTTGAGCGCTAGCCGCGTTAGCTCCAGGAATGACGTGGTTTGACTTGCGTTTAGCCATGTTGAATCACCTCCGTTTCTAGCATGCGTAAAAATCAATGAAATATGAATTATTAGAAAAATAAAAGGGGGATGGAAAAAGGTTATAAGTGAAACTTATGTTAATTAATAACATTCTTTTTATTTACTTATGTATAATATTATATTAAGATAGATGGTGAAGGGAATAGAGGATGGGGTAAGTAAATCCTTTATACATAGAATTTTAAGGGGGTAAAAGTAATGACTAAAAAAGACGTTTTCAACGCTCGTTCGTCATTCGATCTTAATGGCAGCACATATAATTATTACCGCTTACAAGCTTTAGAGGAAGCAGGTTTAGGTAATGTATCTAAGCTGCCGTATTCAATTAAAGTATTATTAGAATCTGTTCTTCGTCAGGTAGATGGCCGTGTTATTACAAAAGAACACGTCGAAAACCTTGCAAAATGGGGAACAAAAGATATTAAAGATATCGATGTTCCTTTCAAACCATCTCGTGTTATTCTTCAAGATTTCACTGGAGTTCCAGCGGTTGTAGACTTAGCGTCACTTCGTAAAGCAATGGCTGATTTAGGAGGAGATCCTGACAAAATCAATCCAGAAATTCCAGTAGACCTCGTTGTCGACCACTCCGTACAAGTTGATAAAGCAGGTACAGCTGACTCATTACGAATTAATATGGACCTCGAGTTTCAACGTAATACAGAGCGCTATAATTTCTTAAGCTGGGCTCAAAAATCATTTAATAACTATCGTGCAGTGCCACCAGCTACAGGTATCGTGCACCAAGTAAATTTAGAATATTTAGCAAACGTTGTTCATGCTGTTGAAGAAGATGGTGAATTTGTAGCTTTCCCTGATTCTCTAGTAGGTACTGACTCTCATACAACGATGATTAATGGTATCGGTGTTTTAGGATGGGGTGTTGGCGGTATTGAAGCGGAAGCAGGTATGCTTGGTCAACCTTCTTATTTCCCAGTTCCTGAAGTAATCGGTGTTAAACTTGTTGGTGAATTACCAAACGGTACTACAGCTACAGACTTAGCGTTAAAAGTTACGCAAGTGCTTCGTCAAAAAGGAGTAGTCGGAAAATTCGTTGAATTCTTCGGTCCTGGCGTAGCAGAACTTCCATTAGCTGACCGTGCAACAATCGCTAATATGGCTCCTGAATACGGTGCAACATGTGGATTCTTCCCAGTTGACGCAGAAGCATTAGCATATATGCGTTTAACAGGAAGAGATGAAAAAGACATTCAGGTTGTCGAACAATATACAAAAGCAAATGGTTTATTCTTCACACCAGAAAATGAAGATCCAATTTTCACTGACGTTGTTGAGATTAACCTTGCTGAGATTGAAGCAAATCTTTCTGGTCCAAAGCGTCCGCAAGATTTAATTCCACTTTCTCAAATGCAAACAGAATTCAAGAAGGCTTTAACAGCTCCTGTTAGCAACCAAAGCTTCGGACTTGATGCTAAAGACGCGGATAAAGAAATTACGTTTAAGCTTGCAGACGGTTCAGAAACAACAATGAAAACAGGTGCCATTGCCATTGCGGCTATCACAAGCTGTACAAACACATCAAATCCTTACGTATTAGTAGCAGCTGGTTTAGTTGCGAAAAAAGCGGTAGAAAAAGGATTGGATGTT
The DNA here is from genome assembly GCF_058781295.1 of Priestia sp. FW507-14D1A. Lineage (NCBI taxonomy): Bacteria > Bacillati > Bacillota > Bacilli > Caryophanales > Bacillaceae > Priestia > Priestia sp. FW507-14D1A. Next base: position 196,317 of record NZ_JBYSWQ010000003.1, on the reverse strand, counting down.
CCAGCTTACGTGAAAACTTCTTTAGCACCAGGTTCAAAAGTAGTAACGGCTTACCTGCAAAATTCAGGGCTGCTCCCATACTTAGATAAAATCGGCTTTAACATAGTAGGTTATGGCTGTACGACTTGTATCGGTAACTCTGGTCCATTAGAAGCTGAAATTGAAGCAGCGATTGCAGATAGCGACTTGCTTGTAACGTCTGTTCTTTCAGGAAACCGTAACTTTGAAGGACGTATTCATCCATTAGTAAAAGGTAACTACCTTGCTTCTCCACCGCTTGTTGTAGCCTATGCACTGGCTGGAACAGTAGATGTAGATTTACAAAAAGATCCAATCGGCATTGATACAGACGGCAATGAAGTATTCTTTAGCGACATCTGGCCTTCTCAAGATGAAATTAAAGAAGTTGTTAGCCGTACCGTAACGCCTGAATTATTCCGTAACGAGTATGAGCGCGTATTCGATGATAACGAGCGCTGGAATGAAATTAAAACAAGCGAAGATGCGCTTTATACGTGGGAGAATGATTCAACGTACATTCAAAACCCACCTTTCTTTGAAGGCTTATCAGAAGAACCAGGTGAAGTAGAGCCGTTAAATGATCTTCGCGTAGTAGCGAAATTTGGTGACTCAGTGACAACGGATCACATTTCACCAGCGGGTTCAATTGCAAAAACATCACCTGCAGGTCTTTACCTTCAAGAAAACGGTGTAGAGCCAAAAGACTTTAACTCATATGGTTCTCGTCGTGGTAACCATGAAGTGATGATGCGCGGTACGTTTGCAAACATCCGTATTAAAAACCAAGTAGCTCCTGGTACAGAAGGCGGCTGGACAACGTACTGGCCAACAAATGACGTAATGAGCATTTATGATGCTTGTATGAAATACAAAGAGCAAGATACAGGTCTTGTTGTACTTGCAGGCAAAGATTACGGCATGGGAAGTTCTCGTGACTGGGCAGCAAAAGGAACAAATCTTTTAGGTATTAAAACAGTAATCGCTGAAAGCTTCGAGCGTATTCACCGTTCAAACCTAGTATTAATGGGTGTTTTACCTCTTCAATTTAAAGATGGTGAAAGCGCGGATACATTAGGTTTAACTGGAAAAGAAACAATTGCAGTAGCAGTTGATGAAACAGTAAAACCACGTGATTTTATAAAAGTAACAGCAACTGATGAAGCCGGAAACAAAAAAGAATTTGAAGTACTGGTTCGTTTCGATAGTGAAGTTGAAATTGATTACTATCGCCACGGTGGTATCCTTCAAATGGTACTTCGTGATAAATTACAGTCTAAAACACATGCGTAAGTTATAAAGAAAAAGAGCGGTTCTCGTGAGCCGCTCTTTTTTTATGCAAACGCACCGTTTTCGACAAAAAGTGAGAGGGAAATATGCTATATTATAAAAGAAAATGCCCTATAAAAGGATTATTTTAGTAGATATTGCACATATCTATTAGTACATAGATTATCACTTTTTAGAAGAAATAAAGGAGCCGATCATATGGTTAAAAAAATAATTGCGGTCTTGCTTCTAGTAGGCTTTCTTAGCTACGCACTTTGGCAAGGGCTTTCTCCAAATGAAGCATCCGATAATTCTAACTTAAGCGAATACAAGGATTTAAATATTAAAAAAGGCGATAGTGCTCGTCAGGCTTCGGGTCAAGCTTATGGGTTGGAATCAAAAGATATAGCGCCTCCGTTTACACTGTCAGATACGAGCGGGAAATCCGTTCAATTATCGGACTTTAAAGGAAAAAAAGTTATTTTAAACTTTTGGGCAACATGGTGTCCGCCGTGTCAAAAAGAAATGCCCGATATGCAAGCGTTTTATGAGAAATATGGAAACGATGTACAGCTACTTGCGGTTAATTTAACTTCGTCAGAAGGCAGTAAACAGGCAGTATCTAAGTTTCTTAAAGAAAAACAGTTTACGTTTCGTGTATTATTGGACGACCAAGATAGTGTAGGAAGTAAAAAATATCGGGTCTCCACCATTCCGACATCTTACTTTATAGATGAAGAAGGGAAAATTGTTCAACGAGTGAATGGTCCAATGACGCTTAAACAAATGGAAAACTTTGCTCAACAAGCAGCGAATTAACTTCGCTGCTTGTTTTATTAAACATGAAACTTATTTACTTTATCATCGTATATATAGATAAGTCAGTAAACATGTCAAACTTTCTTACAACTTTTCAAAAAGTATGTTTACTTATCTGACAAATTGGTTACAATATAGATAGTTATATGATATCAGTTTCTTTAGATTTTTCAGATTTTTCATAAAAATTACATAAAGTAGGTGTTGTGATCATGAGAAAATTACGCAAACGTTCATTTGAAGAGTTAGTGCAAGAAAATAAAACGCAGCTGTTAAAAGATCAGTCAGAAATTGAACGCATTGAAATGGAAATTGAAAAGCGGTTAGAAGATCGTATGCTTGAAAGAGCTGAATAACTTTAAAGTAAGTTGGTTAGAGTAACGGTGAGGAGGGGATAAGCATGGGAAATCCTAAAAAACAAAGCAAACCTTTTGTTCCGAATCACATCGGCACTCAACCGAGAGAAGCTGGTGGAAATAATGGAAAACAAATGCAAGATACATCCGGCAAGCATCCTCAAGTTATTCAAACCAAAGGTGAATGAATAAAAAGTCGCTGAATTCAGCGACTTTTTATTATTTGAATTCTACTGTGAATAAATAAACGTAAGGATTGCTCGAAATAAGCTCTTTAACGACTTCTTCATCGTCGGTTGAAAGCGGAGCAACTCGTATGCCACTGCCATCGTCACCAAATAAAGCAGCAATTGGATATGTTTTATTCATTTTTACCGTTTGTTTTTTCTCTAATCCAGTAAAGGAATAGCCGTTCATTTTTTTTTGCTTTTCCGCTTCTATTCCTAGGTTTGTATCGTTGCTGCCTACATTAAACATAACTTTGTGAGTATCATCATCGATTTTATATGTAATAGCAAACATGTCAAATTCTTTTGAAACAGTCAACCCTCCTGAAAATAAAGGTTCTTTGGCTTTTCCCTTTTCGTAGTAAGTAGCTTTTACATAAGCTTCTTTTGCGTCACTAGGAGCTTTCACATCGTATGCAATGATATTGCTTTTGTAGTCCAGGTTTGTCACAGCTAACATTTTTTCTTCATGTTTTGAGTAATGATGAGGCTTCATAAAGGCACTTGCAGTCAATTTTGATGCCAATGAGGTTTGCGACATAAAAAATACGGCAAGCACTGCAATAAAGATGACGCTTAGTAATGTTATCATTCGTTTAGTCATAGAGATTCCCCCTTTGTATGTATATATTACCATATTATGTATGTTTTATATATACATTTTAACTTAATTATAATTATATTATGTAAACTAAAATCATTTTTTTCCACTTATAGAGATGAACAAATCCGGCATACTACAATTGTAACAAAGTTATTTTGAGGAGGAAGATACAATGGCATGGAATAAACCGAATCTAGACGATCGCAGTGATAACGTTGAAAAATTACAAACAATGGTGCAAAATACAATGAAAAACATTGAAGAAGCAGAAGAAGCTGCTGCATGCAGCAATGAAGAAGAGCGTCAGCGCATTCAGCAAAAAAATCACAATCGCGAAGTAAGTATCGAAGCAATGCGCAGCGAAATAAAAGATGAGTCAGAAGCTCGTCAAAATGGTTACGAAGGTACGATTTAATAAATAAAGCAACGACAATAAGCAGCTAAAAATAAACGGTTTTAGCTGCTTTCTTTCTATATTTTTTTAGTAAGACAATACTAATACAAACTAGCGAAGAGGTTTATGTAGGTGAAAAAGCACGTGAAAAAGAAAGTACTAAGGATTTTGATCAGTTTACTTGTCGTCTTGATTATTGTGGGCTCTTATCAAACACATAAGCCCTTGCCTAAAGGAGTTTCATACGAAAGTAAGCCCCACAAAGTAGAAGATGTATTTCTTTTATCAGACCTAACGTATCAAGACCAGCAGACATCTGTTTCTGAACAACATATTTTTCAAGCAGTTACGAATGCGATTGATGACGCAAAAGCTTTTATTATTATGGATATGTTTCTATTTAACGGCTACTATAACCAAGGCGAAACGTTCCCTCACCTTAGTGATACGCTTGCAAGTAAGCTGATTGAAAAGAAACGAAAACATCCTACTATCGAAATCGTCTTTATTACAGATGAAATCAATACAACCTACGGCTCACATGATTCAAAGTGGTTAGATTCACTGCGGCTAAACGGAATCAAAGTGGTGCAAACCAATTTATCTAAGCTCAGAGACTCCATTCCACTGTATTCTGCAGTATGGAGAACTTTTATTCAGTGGTTTGGTGAAAAAGGAAACGGCTGGATAACAAATCCGTTTGGTACCAATGCGCCTAAAGCGACGGTCCGTGCTTATTTAAAGTTGTTAAATGTAAAAGCTAATCATAGAAAAGTAGTAGCAACAGATCAAAGCGTTATTATCTCCTCTGCCAATCCTCATGATGCAAGTTTTTATAATTCTAACATGGCCTTTGAAGTAAAAGGGAATATCATTGGAGATGTGGTGAAAAGTGAACAAGCGGTGTCAGATTTTTCTTACGGAGGAAAGTTACCTCAGTATAAGAAGAAAGAAAAAGAAAAGGGAGACCTCTATGTTCAGCTGTTAACAGAAGGAAAAATCTATAAGCACGTATTACATGATTTACGTCATGCTAAAAAAGGAGATGATGTATGGCTTGGCATGTTTTATCTTGGAGATCGAGACGTAATAAAGGCGCTTTTGAAAGCTTCCAAACAAGGCGCAAACGTACGATTAATTTTAGATCCTAATGAAAATGCGTTTGGAAGAAAAAAGTTCGGACTGCCTAACCGTCCAGTAGCAGCAGAACTTGTGAAAAAATCTAAAGGCGATATTAAAGTTCGCTGGTATCATACGGGAAAAGAGCAGTATCATCCTAAAACTTTATTTATTCGGAACAAAAGAAAGGCAACGATTATTGCAGGAGCAGCAAATTTCACAAAACGAAATTTAGATGACTTGAATTTAGAAACGGATATTAAAGTATCAGGACCTTCTAACAAAAAGGTTATGACCGAACTAAACGCTTATTTTGACCGTTTATGGACAAATAAAGACTACACATATACACTTCCTTATAAAAAGTATGAAAATAAGATGACGCGGCTGGAAACACTGATATATCGCATTCAAAATGTGCTTAGTCTTACAACATATTGAGTTACAACCAAACTAGTAGGAGTATATTCTCCTTATATGGTAAGATAAAACAGGAACAGTGCAAGAGGAGGTAGAATCATGCTAGTGTCGAAGAAAGAAATCGAAGTGCGCTATGCAGAAACCGATCAGATGGGCGTTGTGTATCATGCTAACTATTTAGTATGGATGGAAATAGGTCGAACGCAGTTTATTAGTGATTTAGGTTTTAGCTATGCACAAATGGAAAGAGACGGTGTGCTGTCGCCAGTTATTGATATACAGGCTTCATATAAAAAGCCGCTTCATTATGGCGAGACAGCTGTAGTACATACTTGGGTTGAGAACTATGACGGTCTACGCGTTGTGTACGGCTACGAAATTTTTAATTCAAATGAAGAACTTGCGTTAACAGGAACATCGTCACACGTATGTGTGAAAAAAGAAAACTTTAAGCCTATTTCGATTCGCCGTAATTATCCGGAATGGCATAAAGCCTATGAAGATGCCAAAAAGCAGGGTTAAGCGCAAGAATAAAAAGCATCGATAAATCGATGCTTTTTTTCTTACGCTTCGTAATGAAAGTCAGGTTCTTTTGTTTCTTCATTATAATTTACGGTCAAATCATGACCGTCAAAGTACCAAAGGTCTTCATCTTCTACGAAGAATGTTAAACCGTCAACTTTTGTTTCAACGCCAACGTTTTTAGGAGAATCTGTGTTTACACCTAAAGAAAAACCTTTTTGAACGTTGCTGCATCCGCCGTAGCGAACAAAAAAGCGAATTGTTTCGTTTCCTTCTAGCATCATTTCATCTTTGTACCACGTAGCTGCTGCTTCTGTTACTGTTAATTTCATTCATTATGCTCCTTCCAATACTGCGGATACATTTATTATAGTAGAAAGGTAGATAAATTACCAATATATACGAATCCAGCTAGGAAGGAATGAGATAAAATAAAATAAAACGATTTAATATAGAGGTGAAGGCTTCATTTCTATATTAAATCGTTTCATTCTTTCATTTGAAATCATATTGTTTTCCAATGGTTTCCCAGCAGTGAACGCAGTAGCGGCTTCCTTCTAGCTGTGCATCCATTTTCTTATTTCGTTTGCAAATGGGGCATTTTTTCTTCACATCATTCACCTCCTTATTTTAGTATCAGTATAACTAATAAATAAGAAATGTATTCGCTTACAAGGTGGTTATAAAAAAAGAAATAAGAGGAAGATCCTCTTATTTCTTTTTACCTGACAAAAATGTGACTTTCGGTTCTGTTTTGTTAAGAATACGGGTAATGTTTGCGCGGTGTCTGTAAATGACAAAGGCTACAATTAAACCAATAATCATAATAAGCACGTAGTCTTGTTTAAACAGCGTGTAGATAAAGGTTAATACCCCGGTAATCATTGATGACAGTGATACATATTTCGTTATGTATAAGCAGATAAAAAAACATAATAGTACGAAAACAAATAAAAGAGGTTCATAACATAAAATCACTCCGGCGGACGTGGCAACAGCTTTCCCGCCTTTAAATTTCGCGAAAACAGGAAAAATATGACCAATGACAGCAAATAAACCAATGAAGAGAATGTTTTGATTCGTATTAAATAAAAGCGGTAAAGAAGCTGCTAGGGTTCCTTTTAGAATGTCTCCCAGCGTAACGATAATTCCGGCTTTTACACCCAATGTACGAAAGGAGTTGGTCCCGCCTAAATTGCCGCTTCCATGCTCTCGTATATCGATGCCGTATCCTAGTTTTCCAACAACTAGTCCAAAAGGAATAGAGCCCAAGATATAGGCAAGAATAGGTAATAAATAATTCATGTTTGAAAGCTCCTTTATTTCTATATCGTTTCTATTTTACCATGAGATACTTAAAAAAACATAGCTAGTTTTGGGTGAGAGACAATTATTTTAAAAAAAGAAGACGTTTACAAAAATAGAGAAAACGGGTACTATATGCAGGAAATCAACTGTAAATCGCGAATGTTGTTCAGTACATATTATATAGCTAAGAGAGGTAATAGACATGTCCATTAAAATTCCTTCCCGCCAAGAGCTTGGTAAAATATTAAAAAAAAGCAAGCGCATTGCTGTAGTAGGTTTATCAGATAACCCTCATCGAACGTCTTATATGGTTTCAGAAGCCATGCAGCAACAAGGCTACGAGATTATTCCGGTGAACCCGACAATAAACTCAGCGCTCGGCGTAAAAGCCGTATCTTCATTAAAAGAAATTGAAGGACATATTGATATCGTTAATGTATTTCGCCGCTCTGAGCATTTACTTGAAGTTGCAGAAGAGTTTTTAGAAGTAGATGCAGACGTATTTTGGGCACAATCTGGTTTAATTAATGAAGAAGCATATGACCTGCTCGCTAAAAAAGGGTATACTGTAGTTATGGATCGTTGTATAAAAGTTGAGCATGCTTTAACAAAGTAAGATCTATAAGCAGAACAACCAACCCATGCACACTGCTTGCATGGGTTTCACCATGCGTTGAAATAGTAAGAGCGTTTCCGCTACAATAGACGTTAGACAGCTAGCTTTATAATGCTTATAATCCATGAATACACAAGATATTGCTTTTATAATACGGAAATTTGTGCTAAAATCTTGTAAGTACGCAAAAATAGAAACATACGTTCTGTTGATGCGAACACTATAAAATTAAAAGATAGGATACATGATCATTTATTCTTAGACACGAAGCGCAAACGTTTGTGTTTCATACATAATGTAGTAATGTTCGTTGTGATGAAAGGGGTAGTATGAATGGCTCGGAAACAACAATTTAATTATAATGAAGATGCAATTCAAGTACTAGAAGGATTAGATGCCGTTCGTAAACGTCCTGGTATGTATATTGGAAGTACGGATACACGAGGTCTGCATCATTTAGTATATGAAATCGTCGACAACTCTGTCGATGAAGCTCTAGCAGGCTACGGAGAAGAAATTATTGTAACCATTCACAAAGATAATTCAATTTCTGTACAAGATAAAGGTCGAGGTATGCCAACGGGCATGCATAAACTAGGAAAACCAACGCCTGAAGTTATTTTAACCATCTTGCATGCAGGAGGTAAATTCGGACAGGGTGGATATAAAACAAGCGGAGGCTTACATGGAGTAGGTGCATCTGTTGTAAATGCGCTGTCTGAATGGTTGACTGTAACCATTCATAGAGATGGATTTATTTATGAACAGCGTTTTGAAAATGGAGGAAAGCCGGTTACGACGCTAGAAAAAATAGGGAAAACGAAAAAAACGGGAACAACGATTCATTTCAAACCGGATGCCACGATCTTTTCAACAACTGTGTATAATTATGACACGCTGTGTGAACGGCTCCGCGAATCGGCTTTTCTGTTAAAAGGATTCAAAATAGAGTTAATCGATAAAAGACATGATCGTCACGATATCTTTCATTATGAAACAGGTATTCAAGCCTTCGTTTCATATTTAAATGAAGAAAAAGATTCACTTCATCCAGTCGTCTTTTTTGAAGGGATTCACCATAATATTGAAGTTGAATTTGCCTTTCAATTTAATGATGGTTATTCTGAAACCATTTTATCATTCGTTAATAATGTTCGTACCAAGGATGGTGGAACGCATGAGTCCGGTGCAAAAAGCGCTATGACCCGTGCATTTAATGAATACGCCCGTAAAGTAAGCTTGCTAAAAGAAAAAGATAAAAACTTAGAAGGAACAGATATACGAGAAGGCTTGGGAGCAATCGTTTCCGTTAGAATACCTGAAGAGTTGCTTCAGTTTGAAGGACAAACAAAAGGAAAGTTAGGTACAAGTGAAGCTCGTTCGTCCGTAGATGCAGTTATTTCTGAAAAACTTGCCTATTTCTTAGAAGAAAACCCGGACGTAAGCTCTCTTCTTGTAAAAAAAGCAATCAAAGCTGCTCAAGCGCGTGAAGCAGCACGAAAGGCAAGAGAAGATGCAAGAAACGGGAAGAAAAGAAAGCGTCAAGAAACCGTTCTAAGCGGAAAGTTAACGCCTGCGCAATCAAGAAATCCTCAGCGAAACGAACTGTACTTAGTCGAAGGGGATTCCGCCGGAGGTTCAGCAAAACAAGGAAGGGATCGCCGCTTTCAAGCTGTGCTGCCACTGCGAGGGAAGGTTATCAATACCGAAAAAGCTAAGCTTCAAGATATTTTTAAAAACGAAGAAATTAGTACGATCATCCACGCGATAGGCGGAGGAGTAGGAGCAGATTTCACCATCGATGATATTAACTACGATAAAATAGTCATCATGACCGATGCGGATACGGATGGCGCTCATATTCAAGTGCTTCTGCTAACGTTTTTCTACCGCTATATGAAACCGCTTGTGGAAGCAGGAAAAGTATTTATTGCTCTTCCACCGCTCTATAAAGTAAGTAAAGGTTCAGGTAAAAAAGAAGTGGTTGAATATTCATGGAGTGACGAAGAATTGCAAGGTGCTATCGATAAGGTAGGAAGAGGGTATATGATTCAACGCTATAAAGGTCTCGGTGAAATGAACGCAGATCAGCTGTGGGAAACAACAATGAACCCAGAGACGCGTACGCTGATTCGTGTTCGTATTGACGATGCTGCCCGCGCTGATCGTCGTGTGACCACTTTGATGGGCGATAAAGTAGAACCTCGCAGAAAATGGATTGAAAGCAACGTAGCGTTTGGATTAGAAGAAGATCCAAATATTTTAGATAATGAAAATGTATTAACGGTCGCAGAGGAGGACGTACAATGACACAAACAGAACGCTTTTTAGATTTACCTCTTGAGGATGTACTAGGCGACCGTTTTGGTCGATACAGTAAATATATTATTCAAGAGCGTGCACTGCCGGATGCAAGAGACGGGTTAAAACCCGTTCAGCGCCGTATTTTATATGCAATGCACGTAGATGGAAATACAGCAGAAAAAGGCTTTCGCAAGTCAGCCAAAACTGTAGGGAATGTAATTGGTAACTATCACCCTCATGGTGATTCATCTGTATATGATGCCATGGTTCGAATGAGTCAAGAATGGAAAGTTAGAAATGTATTAATCGAAATGCATGGAAACAACGGAAGTATTGATGGAGATCCCCCAGCAGCAATGCGTTATACAGAAGCTCGCCTTTCATCGATTGCTGCAGAACTTCTACGAGATATTGACAAACAAACGGTTGAGTTTGTGTCTAACTTCGATGATACAAGCAGTGAACCAACTGTGTTACCGGCTATGTTTCCTAACTTGCTAGTAAATGGATCCACGGGTATTTCAGCTGGTTATGCTACAGAACTTCCTCCTCATCATTTAGGTGAAGTAATTGACGCAACGATCATGCGAATTGATAAACCAACGTGTACAATTGAAGAGTTGATGACGGCTATTCAAGGTCCTGATTTTCCTACGGGAGGAATCATTCAAGGGGTAGACGGGATTAAGAAAGCCTACGAGACAGGTAAAGGAAAAATTATTATTCGCGGAAAAACGGAAGTGGAGTCCATTCGCGGCGGAAAACAGCAAATTGTCATTACAGAAATTCCGTTTGAAGTAAACAAAGCCAACCTTGTTAAGAAAATGGATGAGCTTCGTTTAGATAAAAAAGTGGAAGGTATTGCTGAAGTTCGCGATGAAACGGATCGTACGGGTCTGCGCATCGTAGTAGAATTAAAAAAAGATGCAAATGCTCAAGGAGTACTTCACTATCTTTATAAAAATACGGATCTGCAAGTACCGTATAATTTTAACATGGTTGCTATTGCTAAAAAGCGACCAAAGCTTATGAGCTTGGCTAACATTCTTGATGCTTATATTGATCATCAAAGAGAAGTGGTAACAAATCGTTCTAAATATGAACTGCAAAAAGCACGTGAACGTGAACATATTGTAGCGGGATTGATTAAGGCCCTGTCGATTTTAGATGAAGTTATTGCGACGATTAGAGCTTCTAAAGATAAGCGCGACGCTAAAAATAATTTAATTGCCAAATATGAATTTACAGAACCTCAAGCAGAGGCGATTGTATCGCTTCAATTATACCGTTTGACAAATACGGACATCACAGCTCTACAAGCGGAAGCCGAAGAGCTAGGTGCTAAAATTAACGAGTTAGAAGAAATCTTACATAGCGAGAAAAAACTTTTTAATGTAATCAAAAAAGAATTACGCCGTGTAAAGAAGCAATATAGTACAGAACGCCGCTCAAAAATTGAAGCGGAAATCGAAGAAATTAAGATTAATCTAGAAGTGATGGTTCCATCTGAAGAAGTGATGGTGACAGTCACAAAAGACGGATACGTAAAACGAACAAGCCTTCGTTCTTACGCCGCGTCTAACGGGCAAGACTTCGGTATGAAAGATACGGACCGAATTTTAGCGAAGTATGAAATTAATACAACCGAAACGCTGCTCATCTTCACAAACAAAGGGAATTATTTATATATGCCAGTGCACGAACTTCCTGATATCAGGTGGAAAGACATGGGGCAGCATATCATGAACATTGTTCCAATTGATAAAGAAGAGCAAATTGTACGGGCGATACCGGTGAAAGAATTTAAAGAAAATCAGTATCTGCTTTTCTTTACGAAAAATGGTATGGTCAAAAAATCAGAATTACTTCAATATAAAGCACAGCGCTACTCCAAAGCCCTTGTCGCGGTTAATTTAAAAGGCGATGATGAAGTAATTGATGTATATCAAACGGATGGTAAAAAACAAGTGTTTATTGCCACTCGTTCTGGCTACGGATTGCGTTTCCCGGAAGAAGAAATCAATATTGTAGGAACTCGCGCTTCTGGTGTGAAAGGAATTAACTTAAAAGACGATGATTATGTTGTAAGCAGCGTTATCTTCGATGAAGATGAAGCTCTATCAACTGAATTATTTATCGCCACGCAGCGAGGAGCTGTGAAAAAGACAAAAATTACTGAGTTTGAAGAATCAGCACGAGCAAAACGAGGGCTAGTGATGGTCCGAGAACTAAAATCTAATCCGCATCAAATTGCAAAAGTAAAAGCAATTTCTAAAGAACATTACATGATAGTAGAATCATCCAAAGGTCAAATCGAGCAGGTTGATCCGTCTACAATGCGAGCTAGCGACCGATACAGCAACGGTTCATTCGTATTGGACCAAAGTGAAGCTGGCAATTTAATTGATGTGTGGCTGGAAGAAAAATAACAAAAAAAAGTAGTAAAGTGTTAAAAACTTTACTACTTTTTTTGTCTAATATTTTTAAATTAAACTATGTTCTAAATAAACAATATAAAAGAATTTCCCTACTCATTATCCCAGATAAACATTATACATCTTCTACACAAGCCTCTAAGAAACTTTTGAATGTTCCAATTGTCCTACACATATATATAAAAGAACAACTAGGAGGTGTTATAGATGAACTACTTTATTCACGTAACTCCTAAGACTAAACTTTTTGTTCGAGATATTGGAAAAGGGGAACCCGTTCTTTTCCTTCACGGGTGGCCGGTTAACGCTAAAATGTACGAATACCAATTTACAACGTTGCCGGCCCGAGGTATTCGATGTATCGCTCCTGATCTTCGGGGATTCGGAAAATCAGATGCACCTTTCACCGGCTATTCTTATAATCAATTAGCGGATGATGTTCGCATGTTAGTAGAAAGACTGGAGCTTAAAAATTATACGCTCGTAGGCTTTTCTATGGGGGGAGCCATTGCCATTCGATATATGAGCAGACATTTAGGATATGGCGTGAAGAAGTTAATTTTATTAGGAGCAGCGGCTCCTAGTTTTATTCAAAAAACTGATTTTCCATATGGACTTCCTTCTGAAGAAGTAAATACAATTATTCAAAATACGTATAGAGATCGTCCTAACATGCTTGAAGAGTTTGGGAAAAAGTTTTTTAATCAGCCAACCAGTTCAGCTTTTAGAGGGTGGTTTCAAGATTTAGGTTTAGAGGCATCCGGTCATGGAACGATTAAAACTGCGGTGTCTTTACGAGACGAAGACTTACAGGAAGATTTAAGTCAAATTTTCGCTGAGACATATATATTACACGGGAAAAAAGATCAAATTTGTCCATTTGATCTTGCAAAAGTTATGAATCGTCATATTTCATTTTCTACACTTCTTCCATTTGAAAACAGTGGACACGGCCTTTTTTATGATGACCGTGAGAAAGTAAATGACACTCTTATTGAACTCATCGCTAAAAGCTCAGCCTACAAGTAAGGATATACATTTAAAACCGAACTGGCAGCCAAATAAAAAAAGTAAAAACCCGGCACCTAACGTAATGAAACGAAGAAGCTTAGGCGTGATAAATTTTCTTGTAAAATGAATGCTGCTGGCAATATTTAAATTCCAAAGAAGGATGCCAAAGATAATAAAGAAACTGTGAAAAAAGACAGATAGCCACGTTTGACTTTGGAGGCTTTCGCTTAAGCTTGACCCAAATACACCAAACCAAAACACAATATTTAAAGGATTCATAAGAGCAATGAAGAAACCTGTAAAAAACGACTTATCTCTTTTAATAGAGGGTTTATTTACATCTATTGAAAAGGAACGAGAAACAGCTTGTTTCATACTTTGAAAGCCAACAAATGTGAGCATGACAAAACCAGTTGCATACAGGGTAACAGTAACAGCCTGCATCTGCACAAAAGGCGTTAACCCTATTAAAATGAGGAGCATAAATAAAATGTCGGCCGTCATGCCCCCTAAACCAACTAGCCAAGAAGCCCAAAATCCTTTTGTCAGCCCTTTTTTAATCATCTCTATATTAATTGGACCTACCGGTGCTGCGAGACTAATACCTAGAATTATTTGTTTTATAGCAATCAAAAACCACTCCACAAACACAGCCTCCTTTCTAACTTGTCCAATAGTAGCTTATATATATATAGATTAGAGTTTTATAATTTAGAAGCGGCATTTAGTTAAAAATGCTCATAAACTTTCTTTTCTCTAATACACATGTAACGTTGAGTTCCATAAGGAGGGTTTTAATGGCATCAAAAATGCTTTTTCGAGCCAATGAGATTTTAGAGTCAACGCACGTTCCATTTTGGGGAAAAGATGCTTTTCAATATTTCCGAAGCGATATATTATCAGAAGAAAATCCATTTCCTTGTATATTAGGGGTAGAAGGCTTTAAAAAAGATTTACTGCGGTTTTCATTTGTGACTACTCCTTATAACTACCAAGATATTAGGAATGCAGCGTCGGCACTTAGAGAATACATAGATACGTTCAAGACCATAGGTCGCTATACATCCTTTGTGTTATTCTTTAAGCCTGAACATAAAGAACGATCAATGGAAGAGTACGAAACGATGTTTTGGGATACGCTGACGTTTCTTCATCAAATTGATCAAAAGAAATGGCCGCAAGACATTCCAAAAGATCCAAAAGATCCATTATGGGAATTTTGCTTTCACGGAGAACCTATTTTTGTCGTATGTAATACGCCTGCTCATTCTTTACGTAAAAGCCGTAAGAGCAGAGGATTTATGATTACATTTCAACCTCGGTGGGTGTTTGAAGGTATGACAGGAGATTCAAAAATAGGGCGGCACGTACAAAAGGTGGTCCGCGATCGGTTAAAAACATATGATGACGTATCAGCTCACCCTGAATTAGGATGGTATGGACAGCAGGAAAACCGAGAGTGGAAGCAATATTTTTTACACGATGATAACAACTATACTACCGGACAGTGTCCGTTTAAATTAAAAAGGAGTGAGCAGCATGGACGTAAAAAAAGCCTCTATTAAAAAAGGAGTTGGCGGAAAGTTTGAAGAAGTAATTAAAGAACTGCTTCCAGCGTATACTGGATATGTTGAAGTACAGCACGATATTGCTTTTCAAACGCACCCATCTCATACCCATCCAACTGATGAAATTCTTCATATACTTGAAGGATCTATTTACTTTACAGTTGAACATGATACGGTTCTATGTCAGGCAGGAGATCGAATACATTTACCGAAACAAACGGTTCATTCCTCAAAAGCCGGTCCTGATGGGTGCACATACGTTATTTCCATTTTAAAATAAAGACGAAAGAAGATGATGCTTATGCTACGTTCCCGGCCAGTGCTGCTGCTTATCGATGTACAAGAAGGGTTTTATTCACCACAGTGGGGGGAAAGAAACAATCTAGATGCAGAAAAACATATGCTGACGCTACTGCAAGCATGGAGGCGCCAAAATTATCCTGTCATTCACGTACAGCATGCATCAGAAAATCCAGATTCTCCTTTACACCCAAGTTCGAAGGGATTTCAGTTCAAAGAAGGGTTTGGTCCACAAGAAGACGAATACTTAATTCGCAAACACGTGAACAGCTGCTTCATTGGAACAGAGCTAGACAGTTATTTAAAAGCAAATGGCTATGATACGCTTATCTTAATAGGACTAACTACTAATCACTGCGTCTCTACGACTGCCCGCATGGCTGGAAATCTAGGGTACAGGACGTACGTTGTAAACGATGCAACAGCTTGCTTTGATGGTATGTCCTACGATGGAAAAACAAGGCTTCCTGCAGAAGATGTACATACATTCGCATTGTCTTCTTTGCATGAAGAGTTTGCAACGGTCGTTTCTACAAAAGAGACACTTCAAGTTCTTCAAACCTTTCAATATGCTCAAAATCATAACTGATGTGCATGCGCACATCGGTTTTTTATGTAGATTATGTTTCTTAAAAGAAGTAAAATAAAGATAATTCTATACTATAAGGAGTTTGTACATATGATCATTCGTTATGCTAAAGAAGAAGATTTACCTATGCTTGTTGAAATTTATAACCAGTCTGTTCAAGCAAGTGCTGCTACTTTTGATTTAACGCCTGTAACAGTAGAGCAAAGAAGGAGCTGGTTTGATAATCATATTAGCAATGAACTTTTTCCGCTTATTGTCGCAGAAAAAGATGGGGTAGTAGCGGGCTATGCTTCGCTTTCTTCTTATCGAGATAAAGAAGCGTACATTCAAACGGTAGAGCTATCGATTTATATTGATAAAAATCAACAGGGGTATGGCATTGGAAAACAGCTTATGAAGCGAATTTTGGAACTAGCTAAAGAACTCAACCATCACGTTGTCATTTCAGGGATTACAAAAGGGAATGATATCAGTATCAAAATGCATGAGCAATTTAATTTTACATTTTGCGGAGAATTTAAAGAAGTAGGCTGGAAATTCGATCAGTGGCAAGATGTGCTTTTTTATCAGCTTATTTTATAAGATGTATGACACCTTTACACATTGTAACGTTTTAGTTTCATGTGTAAAGGTTATTAAAATAATAAGTCGTTTTATTATTTTAATACGAAAGGTGTTAGCTATCATGAATACACGTTTTCAATATCAGCATCTAAGAGCTATTCCAAAGACATGGTCAAAAAAAGAACTGCATATCCAGCTGAATAGAATCAAACACAACTCTGAACTATCTACTATAGCAGCAGATCCGCTTTTTCATCTGTTAGAATGTACCCATTCGGGCCTTCAAACTAAACAAGAAATCATAGACTACATCCAAAGCATTCCTACTCATCAACTTCCATCTTTTGTAACCCATTTAAGCAGGTTAGTTCAGCGTATTTATTATATAGAAGCTGCTGATTACTGTAATCGTCCCCTCAAAGGTTATATGCTTGTTATGAAAAATCAGCCCGCCTATATATCTCTTCATTTTGCTGATCAGATCACATAAAAAAGCTCTCTATTCAAAAGAATAGAGAGCTTTTTTTATTGGTATTTTTTTACTGTTACTTGGCATTCTTTTAACGGAATAAGTTTTGACTTTTTCGTCCATTTGTATCCTAACCAAACAATTAAGAATAAAGGAAGTCCGATATAAGAAACAAGTACACCGTACCAGTCAATCGAATCACCCGTAAACGCCGAATAGTTTTGACCTAAAATGACAACAGCACATAAAATAAAGGCAAAGATAGGACCAAACGGGAAAAGTTTTGCATGATATGGAAGTTCACTCAAATCATGACCTTGAGCAACAAATGCTCTTCTAAAACGATAGTGGCTGATGGCAATTCCTAACCAAGCAATAAAACCAGACATACCAGAAGCGTTAAGTAACCACGTGTATACCGCACCGTCTCCAAAAAATGAAGCACCAAATGCAAGTGTACCGACAAGTGCCGTTGCGATTAAAGCATTAACCGGAACGCCTCGTTTATTTACTTTTGCTAAGAACCTCGGTGCTTTTCCATCTTTCGCTAAGTTCCAAAGCATACGCGTAGAAGCATACATACCTGAGTTACCAGCAGATAAAACGGCTGTTAAAATAACGGCATTGATAGCTGATGCTGCAAACGCCAGACCTGCTCGTTCGAATATTAAAGTAAATGGACTTACCCGCACATCATCACTTGCTAATGAATCCGCTGTGTATGGAATAAGCATCCCGATAACAAAAATAGCTAAAATATAAAATAACAAGATGCGCCAGAAGACTTGTTTAACTGCGCGAGGAACCGTTTTTTCCGGATCTTCACTTTCTCCAGCTGCGACTCCAAGCAACTCTGTTCCTTGGAATGAAAAACCAGCAGCCATAAAAATACCTAAGACAGTAAAGAATCCACCGTGAATGGGTCCATCACCAAGCGTGAAGTTTTTAAAACCTGGTGCTTCATTGTTAAAGATACCAAAAATCATCATAATACCAATAACTAAAAAGATGATAACCGTTACTACTTTAATTAACGAAAACCAAAATTCAGATTCACCAAATCCTTTTACAGAAAGGTAGTTAAGCCCAAACATAATTAATAAAAACAGGGCACTCCATAAAATAGAAGAAGAGTTTGGGAACCAAAATTTCATAATAAGGGCTCCAGCCGATAATTCAGCTGCAATCGTAATAGCCCAGTTATACCAATAGTTCCAGCCGAGAGCGAAACCAAAGGATGGATCTACAAACCGAGACGCATACGTACTAAACGAACCGGCTTCAGGCATATAAGCTGCGAGCTCCGCTAGGCTGGTCATCAAAAAGTAAACCATGACACCAATGATAGCGTAAGCTAAAAGCGCTCCCCCAGGTCCTGCTGTGTGAATTGCTCCACCACTTGCTAGGAATAAGCCGGTTCCGATGGCTCCTCCTAATGAAATCATCGTTAAGTGGCGAGATTTCAACCCACGTTTTAATTCTTGCTGCTCTTGCATAGATAAATGCTCCTTTCGAATGTACGGAAAGAGACGGGATAACATAAAAAAAGCCCGCAGTATATGTGCGCGCTTTTAAATCTGAAAACCGCGTCAACCTTCCGTGAAGATAGCTCTTCACATCACTCGCATGATGTGACAGTTCTGTTCCTGTTCGGAGACAGCCCCAGCTTAAATCAACAGAGAAGTGATCTAAACTTCGGCAATTTTTCCTTTCAAGCAACATCCTCAATGTTCTCTGCATTTCCGTTGCTTTACTATTAAAAACTGCGACCTCTACCTCATCGATTAGGATGAGGGTTTTTTATATTCATTTGACATAAAAGAAGTATACCAAATACTAAAACGATTGTCATTATAAAAAATAGATTCAGAAAATAGAAACATCTTTGAAATCTCTCGAATCTATTTTGTTACATATGATATAATGGATGTTGTCATAATACTACATAAATATCCGAACGTACCACAGGGGGAGCCGCCGTGCTGAGAGTGAACAAATTGTTCAGACCCTTCGAACCTGTTAGTTAACGCTAGCGTAGGAATGTGGGAATAGTAGCATATATTTGCTTACTCCTGTGTAAACCGTTTGATATGAATGATTCAAAAACAGGAGTGAGAAACGTGAATAAAGCATTACCTTTACAGGCTAAAATTGAAATAGCTATTTTTGCAGCATTGGCACTTCTACTTGATCTTTTGCCTTCCATTAAGATTGCAACGGCTGTGAGTATTTCGTTCTCCATGGTGCCCATTTTTATTATGTGCTTTCGCTGGGGAGTAAAAGGCGGGGCTCTATCTGGTCTATTATGGGGGCTTTTACAGTTGGCAACAGGAACGGCTTATATTTTAACAGCGCTGCAAACGTTTATTGAATATATTGTGGCTTTTGCTTTTATAGGTTTTGGAGGTATTTTTTCGCAATCTATTAAAACAAATTTAGCTAACAATAACAGATCAAAAGCTTTTGTTTTGATTGTTTTATCCCTTATTATCGGCAGCTTCGCACGGTATTTCTGGCACTTTATTGCGGGTATTATTTTCTGGGGGTCATATGCGCCAAAGGGCATGTCCGCTCTATGGTATTCTTTTTCAATGAACGGGATTTCAATGGTAGGATCACTAATAGCCTGCTTAATCATTCTTTCACTATTAATTCCATCGGCATCAAGAATGATTATAACTAAATCACACTCATCATAAGCAAAAAGACTAAATCTACCAAGATTTAGTCTTTTTTGTCATTTGTCACCTTTGTTTACACAAAAGTGTGTCAGGTTTGATAACATAGTTAGTGAAATATTCAAAAAACTGTTTTATGATAATCACCATATTCAAACGAGATAAGGGATTGATAGCATGCTACAGAAATGGATCACGAGCATAGGTTTAGATATTGGAACAAGTACAACAAAACTGATTGCAAGCAAGCTGTTAATAGCAAATCAACAAAATCAGTTTACGCTGCCAGGCTGTCAAATTATTGATCGTCGCGTAACGTATGCAAGTTCTATCTATACCACCCCTATGCTAAACGATGTTGAAATCGATGTTCAACGATTAACGGTACTACTAGAACAAGAGTATAAGAATGCAGGAATCTCCTTAGATCAAGTGGAGGCAGGTGCTGTGATCATCACAGGAGAAACGGCCAGAAAGAAAAATGCAGAAAGTATCGTTCACTATCTAGCCGAACATGCTGGGGATTTTGTTGTTGCAACAGCCGGCGCTGACTTAGAAGGAATATTAGCTGCAAAAGGATCAGGAGCAATCGAACGTTCTGCTGAAACAAATGCAGTAATTGCCAATATTGATGTAGGAGGAGGAACTGCTAACATCGCTTTATGTCAAAATGGAAAAGTTATAGAAACGTTTACACTGCATGTGGGAGGAAGATTAATTCGCCTGAATTCAGAAGGTTTTGTTACCTACGTTTCTTCTCATTTAACTGAATTTTTGAAAAATAATTCTTTAACACTGCGAGAAGGTGAAAAAGCAACATTTGAAAAGCTCTCGTCTATCTGTCAATTACTAGCTGAAGAAACCGTGAATTATGTAAATGCGCTGAATCAAAATTCCTCGCTGATCGTTTCTCCTCATACAAGATCTTCTATCCCCGAAATGATCATGGTTTCAGGAGGAGTAGGAGCAATGATGGAGAAGCAAAAGCCAAAAACAGTGAAGGAAGTGGCCATACATGGGGACGTTGGTCCGCTTCTAGCATATCATTTTCAATCCATCCAAGTATCTCAAGCCGCTGAGACAACGCGCGCTACTGTAATTGGGGCTGGTATGCAAAATACAGAAGTTAGCGGATCAACTGTATACATTGGGTCAAAGCGGTTGCCGTTAAAAAATATACCGATTGTAGAGATACCTGTTCAGCAAGAAGAGAAATGGAATCCGCTGATGTTTCAAGAAAGAGCTCGAGCGGCATGTATGCAGGCTTCAACTATTTTCAGCGCAGAAGATCCCCCCGCTGCTATTGCTTTATCTCATTTTCCTTACTGCAGCTATAAGATGCTTCAAGAATTAGCAAAAGTAATAAGCGCTGAATTTATTGCTTGTTTTAAAGGAGCTAAGTGCCTCGTTGTTCTATGCGAGCAAGATATTGCAAAAGCTTTAGGACAAGCATTAGCTAAACAGAGGAAAGAGTTAGAAATTATTTGTTTAGATCAAATTGATTTTACACACGGAGATTACATTGATCTAGGGTTACCAGTAGCTGGAGAAGCGATCTCCGTTTCCGTTAAAACGCTCGCTTTTTCATCATAATCTACTAAATATACAAGGAGGAAACGATGTTTAAAACTACACGATTGTTAGGAGAAACATTTTCATTTTATAGCTTAAAAGAAATCATGGCCAAAGCAAACGAAGAGCGTTCTGGAGATCAGCTCGCAGGAGTTAGCGCTGAGTCAATGAAAGAACGAATGGCAGCAAAGCAAGTCCTAGCTGATATCACACTTGCTGATATCAGAAACTATCCGCTGCTCAGCGCAGATGAAGACAACGTCTCGGCATTAATCGAAAGTCAGATTGATTCATCTGTTTACGATATTATTAAAAATTGGACAGTAGGGGATTTAAGAGAATATATTTTATCCGATCAGCATAGCGGAGAAGACCTTCTTGCACTTAGCCAAGGATTAAGCAGCGAAATGATTGCGGCGGCTACTAAAATTATGTCCAATTTAGATTTAATTCAAGGAGCTGCCAAGATAGAAGTGCAAACTACTTGTCAAACGACTATCGGCCAAAAAGGAGTATTGGCTTCTAGAGCCCAGCCTAATCATCCTTCAGATAATTTAAAAGGAATGAGAGCATCTCTATACGAAGCGTTAAGCTATGGAATTGGAGATGCGGTTATCGGAATTAACCCTGTTATTGACACAACGGATAATATCTACGCGCTTTTAAATGAAACAAAAAATATAATCAACGAATGGTCAATTCCTACTCAAAACTGTGTATTATCACACGTAACGAGTCAAATGAGAGCAATTGAAAAAGGAGCATCTGCTGACTTGATTTTTCAAAGTTTAGCAGGTACAGAAGCTGGTAATGATTCATTTGGAATTTCACTGTCTATGCTCGATGAAGCGACAGCGTTAATTCATGAAAAAGGAACGGCAAAAGGTCCAAACCTCTGGTATTTTGAAACAGGACAAGGTTCTGAACTGTCAGCAGAAGCTCACTATAACATTGATCAAGTAACGCTCGAAGCCAGATGCTACGGCTTAGCTCGTCACTACAAGCCTTTTTTAGTTAATACAGTTGTTGGATTTATTGGACCTGAATACTTATATAACAGCAAACAAGTTCTACGAGCTGGGTTAGAAGATCATTTTATGGGTAAAATGCACGGCCTGCCTATGGGAGTAGACGTATGTTACACCAACCACATGGATGCTGATCAAAATGATATGGATAATTTAAGTATGCTTCTGGGAACAGCTGGAGTGAACTTTGTCATAGGAGTGCCCATGGCTGATGACTGCATGCTAAACTACCAGTCTCTTAGTTATCATGACATCGCAACGGTCCGTAACGTGTTAGGTTGTACCCCAACGCCGTTATTTCAAAAGTGGCTTGAAGATCAGCGTATTATGGACAACGGGCGCTTTACGTCTAGAGCCGGAGACCCAACTATTTTTATGAATTTGATTTAAGGAAGGTGCTTACTATGATACCAAAGTCAAATCGCGATCCGCTTGAAACACTTAAACAATTTACCCCTGCCCGCATAGGTGTCGGCCGTACAGGAACAAGGCCGCTAACAAAAGACGTTTTATCTTTTCGCACGGATCACGCTGCAGCTGTAGACTCTGTATATGGAGTAGTTTCAGAAGATATTTTAGCCGAGTTTAACCTTTTCTCTGTGAATACACGTGTGGAGTCAAAAGAACATTATTTAAAACGGCCAGATCAAGGAAGGTTATTAGCAGATAACGCTAAGAAAGAAATTTTTAAAAACTGCGTGCAGCGGCCTGATGTACAAGTGGTAGTCTCGGATGGACTGAGCGCCAAGGCAATTGAAGAAAACATAAGCGACGTCTATCCAGCTTTAATTGACTCCCTGCAGTCATATGGACTTCATATCGGGACTTCATTTTTTGTAAAAGGGGGACGAGTTGCGTGTATGGATGAAATAGGCGAGATCATAAAGTCAAAAGCACTTGTGCTATTGATTGGGGAGCGACCTGGACTGGTCAGTGCTGAATCAATGAGTGCTTACATGTGCTATGAACCTAGCACAGGCAAAAAAGAGTCTGATCGTATGGTCATTTCTAATATTCATAAAAGAGGGACGCCTCCTATTGAGGCAGCCGCACATATCGGTACCATGATTGACAAAATGATCAAGCAGCAAACAAGCGGTGTACATCTTATTGTCTAAACATCAAAAGGAGGAGAACGTATGGCGTTACAAAAACAATTAAAACCTATTCATTTATGGGCTATTTCAGTTGGTATGGTTATTTCAGGACAATACTTTGGGTGGAATTACGGGTTTGAACAAGGCGGGATTATCGGACTTGCAATTGCAACCTTAATTGTAACTGTGTTTTACACGACGTTTATGTTCAGTTATGCAGAGCTTTCAACATCTATCCCGCAAGCAGGTGGACCTTCAGCTTATGCAAGAAGAGCACTTGGACCTTTTGGGGGATATATCGCAGGAATTGCCTGCTTGCTTGAATTTATTTTTGCTCCTCCTGCTATTGCCGTATCAACAGGAGCATACCTGCATTTTCTCATTCCAGCCGTTAACCCTGTATACGCAACAGTAGGTGCCTTTATTTTCTTTGTTTTATTAAATTTAATCGGGGTAAAAGAAGTAGCGGTGATTGAGCTTACAGCTACCATTGTTGCACTAATTGGTTTATCTATTTTTTATGTAGCTGGTTTGCCTCATGTACAAACATCGAATATTTTTAATGATCATTCATTTATTAACGGGCCAACAGGGGTATTAGCAGCTATTCCATTCGCTGTTTGGTTTTATCTGGCAATAGAAGGAGGAGCAATGGCAGCGGAAGAAGTGGAAAATCCTAAGAAAAACATTCCTAAAGGATTTATTGGAGCGATTATTACTCTAGCAACCGCAACGTTGTTTACACTATTTGTAACAGCTGGACTTGGCGGAGGAAGCGGGAAGCTAGCCGATTATCCACTTCCACAGGCGCTGTCTTCTGTATACGGAAACGGCATTTCAACCGTTGTTGCTATTATCGGGCTATTCGGCTTGATTGCTAGCTTAAATGGAATCATCATGGGATTTTCAAGACAAACCTATGCGCTTGCACGAGATGGTTACTTTCCTAAATTTCTCGCTAAAACGAATAAAAAAGGAGTTCCTGTCGGCGGTTTATTGATTCCGGGAGCAATCGGCGTGATTTGTGCAGGATCTGCAACGTTTGCCAATGCACTTATTATCTTATCCGTGTTCGGAGCAATGATGATGTACTGCATCAGTTTAGTTTCTCTCTTTATTTTACGCAAAAAAGAACCTAACCTGTCCCGTCCTTTTAAAGTGAACTACCCGGTCGTGCCAAGCATTGCCTTAGTATTAGGGATTCTGTGCTTGTACAGCATCATAAAATACAGTGTTCTTACAACAAATTTAATGCTGTTTGGCGTTTCTCTACCTCTAATTTATGTGATTCTTGGAATTTTCCTTCTTTCAATTATTTACTATGTCTTTTATGGCTCTAGACAGCTCAAAAAAGAAGCAGCCAATTCATATCAAGAAGCATCCATTAAATAGGAAGAAAAACGGCTCGCTGTAAAGGCAAGCCGTTTTTCTTGTGAAATTAAAGGGTTGAGCGTTTTTTTGTAGAATGATATACTAGGTCTGTTTGTTGGAAGAATATACATACATTTATATTAGATAAAGAAGGGGCAATTATGATGAACAAACGTAATACAATCATTATCACGGTTGTTTCATCTATTCTGTTATCAGCCTGTCAGCAAGAAGAAACATTAAAAGACGGAAATACAATGATAGTAGAAAAAGATGCAAAAAAAGTACTAAACGAACCAAAAACACAGGTAGAAAGCATTCAATCGATTGATTTAAATAAAGAAGCAATGAGCGGGAAATTTATTACAGCCTGGATGACTGATTACTTTTCAGCGTTTGGAAAAGCAGTGGATCAAAACTCTTTTGATGATTTAAAAGCTTTTTTGAAAGCGGACAGTTCTTTTTATAAAGAGCAAAGTCTTCTTGTTGAAAATTTCACACGCCAAGGCATCGAGCAGAAGAAGCAAACGTTTCATATTGTCAATTGGTATGAAGAACCTAAACATGTGTTCAAAATACAAACCCACGAAGAAAGCTTATTAAAGCAGCCGGGTAAAGATCCTTATACTAAAATTTGTGACCGCCTTTATACAGCCGTTTATCAAAACGATACGTTAAAGTTATCGAGTGTAGAACCATTTGACTTTTCATCTAAACCAAATGCAAGCACTGAAACTCCCACTACACAAACAACAGATTTACACGACTACGATGGAAAATGGACCACTGGCAATGATAACGGATCTCCTATCATTCAATTTCTTGCTACATCCAACTCGGAAGCAACGATTAAAATAAATTCGTACCAGCCACCTAGCAAAATCCGCGTGTCAACCGTTGAACAAAAAAATATTCGCTTTGAAAATAACCAAGCAGCCATTGAATATGAAAATGATGGACAAGGAAATAAAGGAACCATTGTTATTACGCTCAAAGAAAATTCCATTTCATTACTTGCTAAAACAGATCAAAATAAAAAGGCAAAGTGGGGAATTCCAAGCGGTGATTACGTGCTCGATACGTTTGAGAATTAAAGATCATTTTAAAAACAGACTAAATTCGGCATTGAGGAGGACACCTTATGCATAAAAAATGGACGATTGCATTCGTTCTACTGCTGCTAATGGTTTTGACGGCCTGTGAAGAAAAAGAAACAGTTAAGTTATCCAAACCAACCGAACCTTCCTCAGATGAAGTGATTCCAAAAGATCAAGCTAAGTCATCTCTTCCGCCTGATCTTGTATCAGAAAAAAAAGCAGAAAAAACTGCGGTTGAGACGATGAACAAAATTTCAAGTACCTATAAAGAATTAGGCGAAGAGTACGAATGGGAAAATGAATCTAACCCTGCTGATTATGAAACGCTAAAAAAAGCGTTAACACCATACGCAACTTCATCTTTAATTGCAACAAAGCTAAAAAGTATTTCTACTAATTATTACTGCAAAGAATGCAATATGAGCTTTTTTCCTGATGTAACTCATCTGATTCGATTTGAACTTATTAACAATCATGCTGGGCAATTTTCGATCTCGGCTATTGAGCCAATTAGTAAAGAAGGAAGCGGCGGACTGACCATTTACATGAATTTTAAATACGTTAATAAGAACTGGAAGTTAAATGAGTGGGATGAAGTTACCTATCATCAAAAATACCTCAACATTACGGCCGATGAATATATCGAATACGTAAAGTCAATTAATCCTTCTAGTGATATTTCATACCAAGGTAAAACGACCCGCACAAATGAAAAAGGTGAAAAGGAAGAAATCTTGGTTTTCAAAGAGAATAATAAAACGTATGCCATCAGCAAAAACAGCTCTCAGCGAATCGACGATTTTAAAGAAGATGAAAAAGAAAAAGAAGAGAAGGAAGAAAAAGATTTTAATTTAAAAAACATCCAAAAAGTTGATCAAGAAACAGCGGATATTTTCATTGAACATTATTTACGAGATTTAACAAAGTCCATTAACACGAATAAATTTGAACACGTACAGCCTTATATCCAGCGGGATAGTGTTTTGTGGAATGATCAAAAGCAGCTTGTGAAAATGCTGTACGAAAGAGACATTCGAGAAGAACTCATTGATTATTCAGTATTGGACGTGGAATCTGCGAGTGAAGAAGAGGGCGAAGCGGTCTATACAATTCAAACGAAAGAAGTCATTTCAATTACAACGAACGGTCAAAGTCAGGAAAAAGAGTATTATCGAACCTATACCGTTTCCTACAGCAATAAACAGCTGCACCTGACTAAAATTGAATCACTTTAAAAAACATCACGCTCTGCGTGATGTTTTTTATTTACAGATAAGTTCGCAGGATATCAAGATAATTCTTTCCGATCATCTGCTCTTGGCAGTTTTTCGATCCATCCTTTTTTGATCATTATTCGGCCAAAAGAAGAGATGGTTTTTAAATCCCTTAAAATAGAAGCATCACAATGTCCGGCTACGTCTATTCTCATACTAGTTATCATAGCTGCAGCATAATATGTAGTAGCTAAATGAAACAAAAATCCCGCATGAAATACCATTAGTTTATCAGAAAAAGGGGCTACGTCAGAATTTGTAATTTCAGCATCCATCAAGCGTGGAGACTGCAGGTTTTCTTGTTGAAGCAAGGAAGAAAAAATGTTTATATTCTTACTGGCTGTGTGCAAACATTCTTCCATAAAGCTATGGATATCTTTATCTTTCGTTACCTGTTTGAAGCCAATCACAAGCGCTTTAGCTGCGATACTCTTTTTTAAGTTAAAATAAATATTTCCAGCTTTCATTGAGTTCAACTGTCTTTTGTCTCCGAATAGGTCCATGACATATCCCCATTCTGTAATCGAGTGACCTCTTTCTATTTTAGAAAAGTAGGGAGATCGTTGATAAATACCTTTCGATATAAGAATTTCAATAGATTTATTATAAAGGTCCATCGCATCAATATTGCATTGATAATAATGGTCACGTATATCTTTGCGTGCTGAAACACTAAAAGATATACTATATCCAGCCAACCCGTGCATGGTCATTTCGTGTATATATACTAACCAAAAGGTGTCCGTAAACAAAGGAGGAGCATCTAGATTTACATCTTTATCAGTAAAGCCGATCGGCAAATCTAATTTTTCAGCTTTAAAAATATTTCTAAGTACGTGCAAATGTTTTTCAGCCAGTTCTAAAGTAAATTCAAAAAGAGAATAAACCTCAGAATCTTTAACCTTTGCTAACACATATTTACTAATACAAACAGACATGGTGTCTTGGATGTATTGTGCCCATAAACTTGTAATTTCTGATGACGTCAATCTATTTTTCTGATTATCCAAATTCGGTACCTCCAATTATTACTTAAACTCCTACTAGTGTTCCCAAAACATTGCTGTCTAACACAATTAAAATCCTTTAGTTAACTAACGCAAGATAACTCTTCCTTATCAAGCGTTCGTATGATAAAGTAGATAAATAAGCAGAAAACAGAATTATTTTTACATATAATGGATGTCTTCATTAAAATCTTTTAAAAACGGCTTTTTAAATTGAGTTTTGAGAGGTTTTTAAAAACTTTTAATGGTATTTGTTGCGAATTGATGAAAATTCGTTATATCAAATCCTAGATCATTTTAAAGGGATATCTTTGTTTTTAATCATTAGGAGGGGTAAAATGGAAGAATTTGAATTGTCTCCTGCGAAAAATTCGTTTCGCCAGCTAAAAGAGCAGTGGGAAGAGGCAGAGCTGTTAGATGAAGATAACAACTTAAATTTAAAGCACGTTTCAGATGAAGAATTTATTCAGCTCTTTTTTTCAATGCGTATTATCAAAAAATCACTTTCTCCTCATACAATCAGATCTTACAATCAAGACATGAAAACGATTCTGTCTTTTTTCTATGAACGAGAGATTACATTAAAATCGATTGGATTTATGGAAGTCAAATTATTTAATGAAGAAATGATGAATCAATATGCCAATCGCACCGCTGCAAGAAAACTAGAATTTTTTAGAAGAATGCTAGAGTTTGGACACGCTACTCATTTTTATCCTTCGCTGTATACGACGTGGATTGAAAAACCATCTATTGCAAAAGGACATTACAGCGACAAGGAAAAACAAAATCGCACCGAGTACCGAGAGCTAACCGACCGGGAAGCCCAGGTGATTGTAAATGCGTTAGAATCAGTCGTGCGCATTCGTCAGTATGAAAAGGAATTCAAAGCGCGCAATCGCTTAATGGGAATGCTTTTATATATGAGCGGAATGCGTTCAAGTGAACTGCTGAGTTTAAATTGGGGAAGCTTCCGCGAAGACTGCCGCGGAAATTTGGTTGTAGATGTGATTGGTAAAGGAAAAAAGGAACGAACGATTCCCATGTTTGATGATGTGAAAGAAACGCTTTTCACTTACCGGCAAGCGTTAAATGAAAGCACTGAATTAAGTCCTTTTGACACCGAACCGCTTTTTTATTCCATTAAAGAGTACTATCGTACCGGGGAAAAGAAGCGACTGTCCTATACAACGTTGTATCGAACGATTAAATCAGCTGTTTATAAAGTAAAAGGAAACGCGTCTATTTCTCCTCATTGGTTTCGTCACACCTTTATTACAAACAGTTTAGCTAATGACGTTCCGCTTGCGGTTGTGAAGCAAGTAGTAGGGCATTCTTCTATTGCTACAACGAACGTTTATCTTGAAAAACTTCAAGAAGATACGGTATACGACGCGTTTCGAAAATCGGGTTATCGCTAATTACTTATAATATTTTTATGTAAACTAAAAAACATAGATTTTCATTTTTCCTGCTTATGCGTATGAAATAAGTTGTATAAATGAATAAGTTACTTTTCCTACAATATAATGGTAGAAAGTCGATAAAGGAGGGAGCTACCTATGACGGCTAAACATCCGCTTCACTACCATTTCGGAGAAGTAACGGAGCTTTTTCATTACATATACAAAGTTTGTGAAACAGCAGGTATTTATATTGACTGGAGCGGAACAGCCCAAACCGTTCAGCTATATCGAAGCAAAGAATCTTTTTTGTCCGGAGAGCGCTACATTGGAGCGATTCAGTATGAGGGAAGCAATCAGTTTCAAAAAAGATGGCCTTCTACCGTCAGTTTGAGATTTCGACGTGCGAACTTGTCGTTTATTTTAAAATATTGTTTAGAACAAATTGAAGACTACCGCAAAGACACGAACAAAGAACCCTTCATTAATCCAAATGCAGAATCCATCGCGTTTAAATTCACCTCTTTAACAGATGAAACCAAACAAGTGATTTCAAAAATCAAAGAAGTGCTATGCATCGCCAACTACGTGTAAAACCCCGCAGAATGTTAGCTGTGGGGTTTTGGGTATTTAACGCAGGTCTTCTGCGTCTTGAAGCAATTGTTCGGCGCGGTGTTCAAGTTTTTGTAAGGTTTCGGTATAAATTTTCACCTGCTGCTCGTTTAATTCGGACGTTAATTCGAAAAATACCTGCTCCACAGCAGGCGTTACTTCTGTTTTTAACCGCAGGCCGTCTTCTGTTATTTGAATAAAAAACGAGCGGCGATCTTCTGGATTTCTGATACGCTGAATCCAATTTTGTTTTTCTAGTAAATCTAAAATTTTAGTCAGCGTCGCTTGATCTTTATCCGCTCGTTCAGCTAATTGTTTCTGCGTACTATATTCAGCTTCTGATACGCGTTTTAAAACGGTCCACTGTTCTGGTGTAATCCCAAAAGGGCGCAAGCGTGCGGCAACTACTCTGCTTAAGCGCTTACTTGTACGAACGGTGGGAATGCCGAACATTTCTTCTAACGATTCCATATAAAACCTCCTGCATACATACATGCTGTGATTATATCAGCTGTTTTTATTTCTGTAAATTTGTTTGTAAAGAGGATGCTTAATAAAAATAAATTCACAGAATAAATTTACAGAATAAATCGCAAATACACTAGACTTATTGTGTGTATCCTTGTAATCTAGTGTAAGAATAGTTAAACTTTTTCAAAAACAGTAGGGGGTACACACATCCATGATTAAAGCGGTATTTTTCGACTTAGACGACACGCTACTTTGGGACCAAAAAAGCGTAAAAGAAGCATTCGTTGCAACCTGTACATATGCAAGTGAGAAATATAATTTAAAACCTGAAGAACTAGAAGAAGCGGTGCGTAAGGAAGCAAGAGAATTATATGCTTCGTATGAAACCTATGAGTTTACGCAAATGATTGGCATTAATCCATTTGAAGGATTATGGGGGAATTTTTTAGACGATCATGATGAATTCCTCAAAATGAAAGATATTGTTCCTACTTATCGCAAAGAAGCTTGGACTCGAGGCCTTCGTGCCCTAGGAATTCACGATGATGCTTTTGGAGCAGAGCTAGCTGAGCGTTTTCCGTTAGAGCGCCGCAAAACACCGTTTGTATACGAAGAAACATTTGAAGTGCTTGATCAATTAAAAGGAAAGTACAAGCTGCTGCTGTTAACAAACGGTTCACCTGACTTACAAAATACCAAATTGGATATTACATCAGAACTAGTTCCATATTTTGATGAGATTGTGATTTCAGGTGCATTTGGCCGCGGTAAACCTGATCCATCTATTTTCGACCATGCTTTATCACTTATTGATTTAAAGAAAGATGAAGCGATTATGGTTGGAGATAATTTAATGACAGATATACTGGGTTCTTCTCGCGTAGGAATGAAATCTGTATGGATTAATCGTCACGATAAAGAGCGAAATGAAGTCATTCCTACTTATGAAATTACCCATTTAAGTGAACTGCATTCAATTTTAGATGAACTAAATTCATAATACGAACAAACAAAAAAAGAGGCGGAAATCGTCTCTTTTTTGTTGTGAAAATAAGCACAGCAGTCTTTGCAGGTCCTATATCCGTTCCAAATCTCACTGATCTCATTCACGTTGTACCAATCTTATCCTTGATTACCAGGTAAATACCACGTAGCATAGTATATAGACTAGTCATTGGAGGAATAACATGAAGAAAATAGTTACCAGAAGCCTTGTAGCGGCTGTTTTGTTCACAAGTCTCGCCGCTTGTGAAGACAAACAAGGCGATACTCACGTCACTTACAAAACCCCTCAACCTAAACATGCCCCGGGAGCAGACACCATTTCAGCAACAGATGAAACGATGGCCCCTGTAAGTCGGGTAGCTCAAGAAGATGAAACCGATGATCGATTAGCATTTGGAGAACGATCAAAACACGGTCAATATTATGTGTCCACAACGGATGCGCAATTTCATCCTGTTAAAGGAGCTAAACAAGTAAACACCCAGTACATTGTCGTATCCGTTCAGTTTCAGCGAACACCTAATGAACATTCGGCTGTAGTATTAAACGACACAACGTTTACATTACAAGACACAGCAACTTATCAAACCTACGAACCGTCTGATGGAGGAAATTTATCGACAAAAACCCCGCACACCCTGTGGACAGCTTTTTCATCACCGTCACTATCTGACGATGAACCACTTAACCTCGATGTTGCATTTAAAATTCCAAAAAAGGCCAACCATACGTATAGCCTGTTAATTACACAGCAATCAGAACGAGCAGATGTGTTTAAGTTTGAAGAAGCCAAACAAGATTATTAATTACATACAGAAAAAAACGCCTATCTTTTGTTGTATAGAAAAAGAAGGCGTTTTTTTGTAAAACTATCTTGTTTCTCATAGAAAGAGCAAACGATAGACATAAAACGCGTTAGTGTAGTCAAGTTCAAAAAGAACGTGTATCATTGTAACTGCTGGTACCAAAAGATAGACATAAAATATAAATAAAAAAGTTATGAGAAAGGAAAAGGTGCGTACATCACGTTAAAGACATATGAATCATAAACATACAAAAACAACTACTGAATTTAGTAATAAAAAAATAAACATGCATTTAAATAGAAAGCTATCAGCCGCCATTATAGCTGCGTTTCTTTTTACTTTACTTTTTTGTTTTATGCCAGGTATAAAAGAATCAATTCCTAATTTTTCTATTAAAAAAACCAGTCCGAATTTCATTGATTTATTTCCTTTATACCTTTTATTTTTTACACCCTTCTTTTTAATAATGGGGACGTTAGGCACGGTTATCGTTGATTTATTAGTCAGTGCTTTTGTAAAAGACCGTAGTAAAAAAATTGATTTTATCATGTCATTCATATTTCACGCCATTTTTGGGTTATTAATGTTTGAATTCGGAATGCTGGGCGTC
The DNA here is from genome assembly GCF_058781295.1 of Priestia sp. FW507-14D1A. Taxonomy (NCBI): domain Bacteria; kingdom Bacillati; phylum Bacillota; class Bacilli; order Caryophanales; family Bacillaceae; genus Priestia; species Priestia sp. FW507-14D1A. The sequence continues at coordinate 163,374 of NZ_JBYSWQ010000003.1, read as the reverse complement.
ATTCTTATTTTTATTGTGGATCGCCTTCTTTCAATCCGTAAAGAAAACTATTCTTATTTATATCCACTGGGTTGCTTAGTACTGTCGGCCATTATTGGAACTCTCGTCTACTTCATTTTTACTATCGTTTAATAAAAAAATAATAAAAAAGAGACCCAATTGTTAGACTATATCTAACTTTTCAGGGTCTCTTTTTTGTTTTTTCTTGAAAGTTTGATTTATTTACTATGCGAACGTTTGGTAAATCAAAAAGATATTTAAACAAATAACTAATGCTGCTATCACCCAAGCTACAGCTGTTGTAGCTTTATGATTAACCAATCCGCCCATGATTTTTTTGTTGCTTGTAAACATGATAAGAGGAACGAGCGCAAATGCAATTCCGAACGATAAAATAACTTGACTGACAACTAGTGCACTTGTTGGATTTACGCCAAACCCAATAATCAAAAGCGGTGGAATAATTGTAATGAACCGGCGAAGATATAAAGGAATTCTGCGTTTAATAAATCCTTGCATGATGACATCTCCAGACATTGTTCCGACCGAAGAACTTGAAAGTCCTGAAGATAATAATCCAACTCCGAAAGCAATAGCTGCAAAGGGACCAATTAAATGTTCAAATTGTGTAAAAGCCACGTCCAAATCTTGCACGTTTAGTCCGTTTTTAAAGAATAGAGCGGCTGCGACAATCAGCATGCTTGCATTAATTGCACCAGCGATAATCATGGCAATCACAATATCAATAAATTCAAAGCGGAAAATCGCTTTTTTCTCCGATTCTGTAGTTCCTACCACGCGGCGCTGCGTAAGAGCTGAGTGCAAATAAATTGCGTGTGGCATAACTGTAGCACCTAAAATCCCAGAAGCTAACAGCACGCTGTCTGTCCCGTGAAACTGAGGGACAAATAAGCCGTGGACAACACTTGCACCGTCTGGATGCGCAAGAAACATTTGAGTCCCAAAAGCTAATACCACAATAAAAACCATCGCCGCAATCGCTGCTTCTAGCAGTCGAACACCTCGTCTTTGTAACTCTAAAATAGCAAAAGAGCCTACCGCTGCGATAAGTGCAGCTGGGAACAAAGGAATATGAAATAATAAATAAATTCCAAGAGCAGCCCCGATAAATTCTGCTAAATCCGTCGCCATAATGACCAATTCCCCTTGTATCCAAAGCCCAAAAGAAACGAAGGACGGGAAGTGTTCCTGTGCTATCTCGGGTAAATTCAAGCCCGTTGCAATCCCTAATTTAGCTGATAACGATTGAATTAAGACAGCCATTAAGTTAGAAATTAATACAACCCAAAGCAGCATGTATCCGTATTGAGAGCCTGCTGCAATGTTAGTAGCAAAATTACCTGGATCAATATAAGCAACCGCTGCGATAAAAGCAGGCCCTAAGAAAGGTAATAATCGCTTAATTCCTTTTGTTTTACCCGACAATACGTCTTGAGCACTTAGCTGCATAGCTGATAATGCTTTACTGCCGTTTTGATCTTTCATGTCTAGTGCTCCTTTCTTTGATGAACAATAAATAGCCCAAGCTAATTTTTTTATATGAAGTATAAAATGTTTCCTTAATGCAAATTATATGCTAGCAAAGGTTCTTTTGACAATAAAAAAGTTTAGCAAAAAATATAGATCATCTTCAGCTGTTTTTTATCCCGTTTGGCACAATTCTTTAAATGAACAGCCGTGACAGGAGGCAGGCGTATCTGTTTGAGGGAAATGCTCAAGCGGAAGCGGCTGATTTACCTCTGAGTCTTCCAAAAACGTTTTCATATAATCAATGCTTGCATCAACTTGCTGAAGAACAGCTTCAATTTCGTGAAGAGTAAGCTGATACGTACGCGCACTGCCTGAAAGCAAGTATTCGTTCCGGACTTTTATCTGATCCACGGAAATATTATATTCGGCTAGCACATAGAGGGCGTATATCGCCAGTTGAAACAAATCATCTTTTGTTTGTTTACTTGTTTTCCAATCAACAATCGTAAATTCGTCTGTGACTGGATTTTTAAAAAGAGAATGAAAAGGCGCATATACTTTATGATCATACACATTTATAGAACGAAACGACTGATGGGGCTCCACTTCTAAAAAAGGTGAAGATACGATGTCGCCAAACGATTTACTTTGTAAAAAGTGATGTACACAAATGTGTACCCGTTTTTGCATGTCTTTAAGATCTTTTTTAGAAATATAGCCGTTTTCGTAGAATTCTAAAAGCATCTTATACTGAGCGGGCTTATGATACCAAAGCTCTCCATAGTCAGTAGAATCACGCAGTGCGTTATTTAGTAGCTGCTGCGCTTTCTCCGTTAAGCTCTGTTCATCCGGAACAATCTGTGTAGAGGTATAGTCAGAAATGGCCTCTGTAATCACTTGACGAACGGCTTGTCCGGCGTACATAGATAAAGTGGAAACCTTTTTTAGACGATAAGCGCTCTGAGACTGAGCAGAAGCGCTGTCAAGCCATCCGTTATGTGAGACATAATAATGATAGGCATACTTTCGTTTGCACGCTGCGACCATTTTATGTCTGGAGTACGACCATGAAAATTCAGGGAAATCAGTGATTTGAAACAAGCTATTCACATCCTTTTTCAAAAACTGCGCATAGGTTGGTCTATTAGTATATTCGTACATGAGTTAAAATAGACTGAAAATGTAGAGAGTGAATAGCTACGCATGCATATTATTTTGTGGATTCTCGTGAAATATGTATAAATAGAAAAAACTATTTAAAAATTGATTGCTTTTTTCTGTGGCGGATGTTATATTAATAAAGCGATGAGCTAATTTGTGTAAGTCGAAGGACATGCTTTCAAGCTAAACGTGTGAATGTGGTCACACGGTCCCCGCCACAAACGCATCAAAGACGTCCTGCGTGGACGTCTTTTTCATTTTATAAAAAAGAGAGCGCTAGCGCTCTCTTTTTTTTGTGGGATTATTTTCTGAAAGAGTTAAGGACTTTTATTTGAATGCTTTCACTATGTTTTTAATACTTCTTTTTTATTCCACACATCGTTTCCTGCTTGCAACAAGAGTTTTCTTATCCGATTTTCTCGACCAAACGTAAATATATATAAAACTTACTGTATTTGCACATTTGCCGCATATTGCATTGTTCCTCTTGTAGAGTTAATCGCAATATCAACAACGTACAAACCTTGATTTTTAGGAACCTTAAATTCATTATTTTTGACAAACAGCTTGGTTTTTTCACCGTTATCTCTCCATATATGCACACTCACACTACGAATATAAGCACCGTCTAAGTTCGAAAAATGGAGCTTAACTGATTGTTGCTGCTGCAATGGGATACTTTTTTGCTGCGATATGTATGTATATAAATCATATACATTTATTTCTTTTTTTGTTGTTGAACGGCCGTTTGACCAGTTAATAGAACCTTTGTGAAGGTGATAGGTATGTTCGTTGACCGCAAGCGCAGCTTCAGGTTTGTTTTGATCGTATTCTTCCTCTAGAAAGAAAGCACTATTCTTAAGTAAAAGTAAGAAGAACACTATAACAGCTCCTAGACCGCTTAAGACATATACACCACATTTTGCGGGTTGTACTTTCATAATAATTTCCTTTCACAGACCAATAATTAAGGAGGATAGGCACATAAAATTTCCACTTTTTCTATTCTAAACGATTACAAGTGAAATTACATTTATTGCTTTCTTTCTTCACAAAAAACAGGATAATAGTCATGCGTTTTCTATAAAAGGTCTCCTTAGATCAAAATCAAACCTATAGAAAAGGAAGATAAATGGAAATTAAAAGAGGAAATCTAAAGAATTTACAGAAGTTGATAAGTGATTTAAAATTATACAAAGGAAAAAAGCATTTCAAAAAAAGGAGATTAGTAGGTTTTTTGTTCTACCTCCACTTCTTAAAAAGTCGTATTTTTCGTAAGAAACTGTAAAGCTATATTTTATAAAGGTGAACCAATACATATACAAACAAAAGGGACACAGGAAAAGGGGGATCAGCATGGAAATTAGAGAACTAGAATTACATGATGCTGCAAACTTTGTAGATTTGCTTAAACAGATTGAAGAAGAAAGTAAGTTTATGCTGTTTGAAAGCGGAGAGCGAAAGCTGAGTACAGATCAACAGGAGAAAAACATCGAAATCTTTAAGCAGCAGCCAAACTCTACGATTATTGTCGCAGAAGAAAGCGAGATGCTTGTGGGATATATAGCTGCAACAGGGGGTGAAGCTAACCGAAACGCTCACATCGCTTCTTTGACATTAGGCATTCGAAAGACGTTTCAAAATAAAGGGATTGGGACGGCTTTAATCGGTGCACTTGAAGAATGGGCGAGAGAACACCATATTCATCGTCTTGAACTTACAGTCGCTATACAGCATGAAAAGGCTCTTTCTTTATATGACAAAGTAGGATTCGAAATTGAAGGAACAAAAAAACATTCACTGCGAATTGGCGGTTTGTTCATTGATGAGTACTATATGTCTAAATTGCTGAACTAAAAAAGAAACGACGTTTAAAGACGCCGTTTCTTTTTTTTAACTTCCTCTATAAATTTGGTATCCCCACGGTGACACAAGCAAAGGGACGTGATAATGTTCTTGTTCAGAAGACAATCCGACTCGAACAGAAACTTGATTTAAAAAGGGCGGATTTGTTGTTTGGACCTCTTGTTTTTTATAATATTCCCCAATATGAAACAGAAGTTCGTAATCTCCTGATTCAAACTCTTCAGAAGAGAAGAGCGGAGTTACTAACCTCCCGTCTTCATTTGTAGTACCGTGTGAAATTTTTATTCGTTTACTTTCCGACTGAATATGATAAAAATCAACTTTGACAAAAGCAGCCGGACATCCGTGGGTAAGATCTAAAATATGCGTTGTGATTTTAGTCATGCTCGTTTCTTTGCCTCCTTATCTTCGGTGATTTTATCAGTTAAGCGAAAGAAAGCAATTTTATATACTTCTTCTAATGCTGTATCAAACTCCGTTTGCTCGGTATTTAGTAAACGACTTTGCATTGCCTCGTAGATATCTTCTTTTTGTTTACCTCGTACTGCTAAAATAAAAGGAAACGGAAACTTCTCCATATACGTTCCATTAAGAGAAGAAAACTGTTCATACTCATCTTGCGTTAAGTTTTGTAAGCCTGCTTTGGTTTGTTCTTCAGTAGAAGCAGATGTCATGGCAATATTTTCACCTAGATTTGGGTGAGCTTGCAGCAGCTTCAGCTGTTTTTCTACAGACGCTTGCGCTACAATTTCTTTCATCATGGCATGAAGTTGTTCAACGGAAGAGAAAGGGCCTTTAGAATAAGCCTCTTCCGCAACCCAAGGTGAATGTTCAAATATATCACCAACTAGTGAGACAAAATACTGCTTGCTAAGCTGATTTACATACTGCACAGATACGTTATTCATACTACACCACCTTTATTTTATTTCTGAATAATCTGTCTTCTCTAAAGAGACAGAAGGTACTTTTCGTTCAATTGATGCGTTAAAAAAGAGATTTAATAAAATGGCAGCTAAACTTCCCGTAATAACCCCATCACTTACAATCACGCGCAAAGCACTTGGGAGCTGAGTGAATAAATCAGGCACTACCGTTACGCCAAGGCCGAGTGAAACAGAGCATGCGATAATCAGCAAATTTTCTTGTTTGGACAAATCAACAGCACTTAGCATTTTGATGCCTGATGAAATAACTAAACCAAACAACACAACCATTGCTGCTCCTAAAACAGGGGTGGGAATAATGGTGATAAAAGCAGCTATTTTCGGAACAATCCCCAGTAATACGAGAATGAAGCCGGCTACTACCACTACATTTTTTGTTTTTACTTTCGATAATTGAACCAGTCCTACATTCTGAGCGAATGTATTGTAAGGGAAAGCGTTAAATAGCCCTCCAAGGACAATGGCAATTCCTTCTGCACGGTAGCCTTTTGTAAAATCCTTTTCCGTTAATTCCCGATCACACAGCTTTCCTAACGCTAAAAATACGCCTGTAGACTCAATAATAATGACCAAGCATACGAGAATCATTGTTAAAATAGGGCCGATTTCAAAAGTGGGCATCCCAAAATAAAAAGGAGCGGGAACGTGCAGCCAAGAAGCTTCATTAAAATTAGTAAAATCAACTTTTCCCATCAATACAGCGGCTATTGTTCCGGCTACAATTCCAATCAACACAGAAAGAGAACGAAGAAAACCGCTGAAAAATCGATTTAAAATTAAAATAAGCGCTACAACACCAAAAGAAAGAAGAAGATTAGAAAGAGAACCAAAATCTTTGCTTCCCACTCCTCCTGCCATATTTCGGACAGCGGATGGTACAAGCGATAAACCAATCATCGTCACAACTGTTCCGGTGACAACGGGAGGGAAAAATTTAATAATTTTGCCTAAAAAACTTGCTGCCAGGACGATGAAAATACCACCGGCAATAATCGCTCCGTAAACAGCGCTAATTCCATACTGAGTTCCAATTGCAATCATAGGAGTCACCGCTACAAATGAGCTTCCGAGTACAACAGGAAGACCAATCCCAAACCACCTGTTCGTCCATGCCTGCAGCAGCGTAGCTAGTCCGCATGTTAGTAAATCAATAGCTACGAGATAGGCTAAGTCATGTGCATTCAGGTTTAAGGCGCGTCCCACCATCAGCGGAACGAGAATGGCACCCGCATACATAGCAAGTACGTGCTGTAATCCCGATGAAGCTAGTCGAAACGGTCGATTTTGGTTATCCACCTAAAAACCTCCTTTAATTATATCACATGTAATGTTAATAAATATTACATTTTAAATGATACATTAATAGTAAAATGTTTTTTAAGGGATGTCATTAGTTAAATTGACTAAAAACAGAATGGATAATATCTAATTTTATACAATATAGAGAGCAACAGTGAAGATATTGTGTAAAAAGATGTTACATTAGTTTTAGTACCAACTCTTAATAGTAAGTGATATAATTTTGTATATATTTTCAAATAATAGAGAGAAGAGGAAATGTGTATGTATAATCTTGCGGCTCACGTATGTAAATTTTTATTAAAAAGAAGAGGTAAGCTTTACATAAGGAATAAAGAGCATTTACCAACAGACACGGGTTTTGTGATCGCTTGTTCGCATAAGGGATGGGTAGACGTTGTAGCGCTTGGTGCGGCTGTTTTGCCTCACCAAATTCATTTTATGGCAAAAAAGGAGCTTTTTAATCATATACTCACTAGTAATGTATTAAAAAAACTCAACGCATTCCCAGTAGATCGTAACAACCCGGGACCCAGCAGCATTAAAATACCTATTAAATTAGCAAAAGAAGGACATATCGTCGGGATTTTCCCTAGCGGCACGCGAACAGAGGAAGACGTTCCTCTGAAAAGAGGGGCAGTCACTATAGCGAGCATGGCAAAGGTTCCTATTGTACCCGCAGTGTACAAAGGACCTGCAAATGTAAAAGAACTATTTTCGAAGGTTCCTATTGTTATCTCCTTTGGAAAACCTATCTACCTTGGGGAAGATAAACTGACAAAGGATCGCCTTGAGGACGTGTCAAACCATTTAACAGCTTCAATTCGTGCGTTAGAGGAAACAGCAAGATAACTTCATAGCGGAGGTGCACCATGAAGGATTGGGTACAGAGAAAGCTAAACGATGTAATTAGTGATGATGTGCAGGCAAAAATGAAAGAAAAGATGGCTGAAAGTGGGGTAACCGTTCCTATATCCGCTTCTATGCTCATGCGAATTTTTCAAAAGCAAATGACAAAGCAAGATCAAATTCAGCAATTTTCTATTTCATTTCAAGACTCCTATATTCACGTGAATGGAATTATTAAAAAATTTCTGGTGAGAATTCCATTTTCCATTGTGCTAGAACCTCTTGAGGCAAAAGAACGTACGCTTTCATTCAAAATCCATGAAATGAAACCTCTTAATCAAAATTGGATCAACTATCGAATTTTTCATAAGCCGCCTGTTACTACGTATGAAGAAAAACAAATTCATATCAATCTCAATGAAATTGACAAAATAAAGGTCATTCCAGTAGGGAAAATTAAACAATTTTCAATACAAGATGAAAAGCTTCGAGTGAAAATTGGTTTATAAATAATTGTAAATAAAATGTAGAAATAGTTTTTTTAGAAAGAAAACCTTTTCAATTCAGCACTTAATTCGATTAGGTGCTATTTCTTTATAATTTTTATAAAATTTTTAGAATTTTTCGTCTCTAACTATTGTGACACGCTTCCCTAAAGTTGTACAATGTAACTTATATAGAGGTTTAAGCGAAAAACCCGTAAATATAAAGAGCAAGGAGAAACAACTATGACAACTTATTCAATCGATGTAACACTAAGTCAAACAAAAAAAGAAAAGCCGCAATCTGATCAATTGCAATTCGGGAAAATCTTCACGGACCATATGTTCATTATGGATTATACAGAAGGCCAAGGATGGCACGATGCTCGTATTGTACCTTATCAACCTATCACATTAGATCCGGCATCCATGATCTTTCATTACGGGCAGTCTGTTTTTGAAGGACTAAAAGCATATGTAACAAAAAAAGAGCAAGTATTATTATTTAGACCAGATGAGAACTTCAAACGTTTAAATAAATCAAACGATCGTCTTTGTATTCCTCATGTTGATGAAGACTTAGCGCTAGAAGCGTTAAAGCAGCTGATTAAAATTGACCGCGAATGGATTCCTACTGCTGAAGGGACATCACTATACATTCGCCCGTTTGTCATCGCAACAGAGCCTTACTTAGGAGTAGCGCCATCTGACCGCTATCAATTTATCATTATTCTTTCTCCAGTTGGTTCATATTACAAAGAAGGGATTGCTCCTGTAAAAATTGCGGTTGAAAGTGAATTTGTTCGTGCTGTAGCCGGAGGGACAGGAACGGCTAAAACAGGCGGAAACTATGCTTCAAGCTTAAAAGCTCAGCAGCTTTCTGACTCAAAAGGCTATTCACAAGTACTGTGGTTAGACGGAGTTGAACGCAAGTACATTGAAGAAGTAGGAAGCATGAATATTTTCTTCAAAATCGATGGAGAAGTAGTAACGCCATCTGTGAACGGAAGCATTTTGGAAGGAATTACGCGTAAATCTATCATTGAGCTGCTAAAACACTGGGATATGCCTGTAACTGAGCGCCGTATTTCTATGGAAGAAATTAAGCAAGCTTATTCCGAAGGCAAACTAGAAGAGGCATTTGGAACAGGTACAGCTGCAGTTATTTCTCCAATTGGCGAACTATTTTGGAATAACGAGAAAATGGTCATTAACGATGGAAACACGGGAGAAGTATCACAAAAACTGTATGACACTCTAACAGGTATTCAAAATGGTACAGTGGAAGATCCATTCGGCTGGGCAGTGGAAGTAGAATAAATTTCGGTAATCGAATATCTTTTTACGTAAAAGAAGCGGGACAGCTCCCGCTTCTTTTTTTGTTTGTTGCCGAATAGTTCAAAAGAAACAAGTTATTTTTTGAATATTTAGAACTATTTATATACTTTTATTGTAAAATAAAATATAATTATCCTTATATAAGCAATACTTTGTCTTTATTGAAATTCATAGCATTACTTATTCGTTATAAGGGGGAGAACAAAATGCTTTTTTTATCACACGATGAAAAAATTAAACAGCTGGCTTCACACTTAGCTGAACGACTCGAAAGAGAATTAAACCAAGAAACCTCAGATGAACAAATGCACGTGCTCATCGGTTATTTATTTACTTCTCATTTAATCGAGCACCGTCCTACGGGTTATTACGTAAGGTCTCAATACCCTGAGCAGCTAAAAGATTTATATGAAACTTTACACGTCCACCAATAAATTATCTCTTCCTCTTTTGTCCTATATCGTGTAGAATTTTAGAAAATATATGATTTATATGATTTTCTAGTTGATGGCAGAGCTAGGACATAGCGTGGTGTGGCATTTACCTTTAAATGATTAAGTAATGGCTTTAGAGGTGAATAATGTTAGCGCAGATCAAAAAAATGAGTTTAGATAAAAATCGTCGTAATCCACATTACCGCGTATTGTTGCAGTGTCCAGACGGGAGTGAACTATTCATTCACTTTAATTATACATACCGATCAAAAACATATTGGTCAAGAGATGTATATTACAACAATGTTCATAAAAAATCTCAGCTTGCTTGGTATACTCAAAGCGTAGAGGAAATGACTGCTCAGCAGTTTCTTGAAGAGCTAGGAGCTAAAGTAAATGAACATTTCAACTTTACACTGCGACGATAACCTAAAAAAGCGCCCTTTAACAAGGGGGCTTTTTTAGGTTATCTTATATAAACAAGGACAAAATAATACATTTTCTCTTTAATAATAGTCACTGCTTCCTTACTTTTTCTTTATCAAAAGTGGCAAGATACTGCGTTTAAGTTAGCTATCAAGTGATGAAGAGACGGGTTGTGTTTTATCGCTAACTTTTATATAATGAGCGTATAAAACCCTCTATTTATATCGGAAATAGAGGTGTTTTTACTATGAAAAAGATACAAAATGGCAAAATATCTGCGGATGAACATCATTTTTCGCAAAAAAATTAAAATAATGTAAAAGTTTATGTTAAAATGGCAATGTTGCGTGAACGAATTAACTAACTTTACGCAAGAATGCTATTTACATACGTAAGAAGGAGAGAGATTTAAGATGGCAAAGACGTTAATTTTTGGGCATAAAAATCCTGACACAGATACAATCTGTTCTGCAATTGCATACGCTGATTTAAAGAATAAATTAGGTGTAGACGCTGAACCAATTCGATTAGGCGATATTAACGGTGAAACGCAATTTGCTCTTGAAAAGTTCAACGCTGAACTACCACGTTTCGTTGATGAAGTATCTAAAGAAACAAATGAAGTTATTTTGGTGGACCACAACGAACGTCAGCAAAGTGCAAACGATATTGATCAAGTTCGTGTGCTTGAAGTAATTGATCATCACCGTATTGCTAACTTTGAAACAGCAGATCCTTTATACTATCGTGCAGAGCCAGTTGGATGTACGGCAACGATCTTAAACAAGATGTATAAAGAAAACGGCATAGAAATTGAACCTAACATCGCAGGTCTTATGCTATCAGCTATCATTTCTGATTCTTTATTATTCAAATCACCAACTTGCACAGACCAAGACGTTGCAGCTGCTAAAGAATTAGCGGAAATTGCAGGTGTAGATGCAGAAGAGTACGGATTAGCAATGCTGAAAGCTGGAGCTGACTTAGGCGATAAAACAGCTTCACAATTAATTTCATTAGATGCTAAAGAATTCAGCATGGGTACAAGTAAAGTAGAAATTGCACAAGTGAATGCAATTGATGTAAACGATGTTTTAGTGCGCAAAGTTGAATTGGAAGAAGCTATTACTAAAACAATCGAAGAAAAAGGATTACAATTATTCCTTTTAGTTGTTACAGATATTTTAAACAGCAACTCTACTGCATTAGCACTAGGTTCTGCTGCTTCAAAAGTAGAAGAAGCATACAACGTAACGCTTGAAAACAATACAGCTGTCTTAGAAGGCGTTGTATCACGTAAAAAGCAGGTAGTTCCTGTATTAACATCTGTATTTGCTTAATAAAAAAACGGTTCGTGTTTAGACACGAACCGTTTTTTTGTCCATATGCACGTCAAGCCAATTTAGTATATCTTCTATCACTTCATCTTTAATTAATTCATTAAGCAACTCATGACGGCACTGTGTAAAAAAGCGGTAGCTTACGTCCTGCAATCCGGCTTTTTTAAAGTCGTTATACACTTTGAGTACCCCTTTTGTATAGCTGCCTACTGGATCATGTTCTCCAGATATTAAATAAACAGGCAGGTTTGATGGTACTAGCTTTATATTAGCTAAGTTAGAGATTTGTTTGATTCCTGTTAATAAGTCATAGAAAAATCCCGCTGTGAAAACTCCTCCGCAGTAAGGGTCATTTACATATAAATCTACAGCCTCATTATCTTGACTTAACCAATCAAAAGGTGTTCGAGCAGGATGAAAGGATTTGTTATACTGTCCAAAAGAAAGTTTATCAAGCAATGGACTAGCAGATCGTAATCCTTTTCTTTTTTTCTCTATTATCGCAGCTAATATGCCGCCCTTCAGTGAAAGGGAAGGAATGCTGCCAGTACCTGAGAGCATCACACCATGAATGTGCTCTGTATTCAATTGAATATATCTTCTCGTTAGAAAAGAGCCCATGCTGTGACCGAAAAGAAAGATTGGTAAGCCGGAGTGTTCCGTTGAAATGTGCTTAGTCAGAGCAATCATGTCGTAAACTACGGTGTCAAAACCATTTTCTTCAGCAAAAAAACGCTTTTCTTCATCTTTTAAAGCTGTTTGACCGTGACCGCGGTGGTCATTCCCATATACGATGTAGCCATGTTGAGTTAATACATTAGCAAAGTATTCGTAGCGCCCAATATGTTCGGCCATCCCATGGGCTATTTGGACAACGCCTTTTGCAGAATTGTTTTCAAGATCCCATTTTTGTGCAAATATTTCTTTTTCCTGATGACCTCTGTAGTAAAAGGATTGTTTCATGCTCAGCATCCACCTTCTGCTTTCCTGTAAAATAAGGGATATATGTATATATTATACTAATTTATACAGGTGATTTTACTATTTTGAAATAAAAAATGATTATTTTGTCATAAACCTTTACAAACCTTTGTGTGATTTGTTAAATTAGTATTTATATTAAAAATTATTAAACAATTTAAAGAGATTCAATTTTTAATAGGTTAGATGAATACGGAGGGAATTATTGTGGCAGAATTAAGAAGTAACATGATCAAAAAAGGATTCGACAGAGCACCGCACCGCAGCCTACTGCGTGCAGCTGGTGTAAAAGAAGAGGATTTCGGCAAACCGTTTATTGCGGTTGTCAATTCATATATTGATATTGTACCAGGTCATGTTCACTTACAAGAGTTTGGTAAAATCGTAAAAGATGCGATTCGCGAAGCTGGTGGCGTACCTTTTGAAATGAACACTATCGGGGTAGATGACGGTATTGCGATGGGACATATCGGTATGCGCTATTCATTACCAAGTCGTGAAATCATTGCTGACTCAGTTGAAACGGTAGTATCTGCTCACTGGTTTGATGGAATGGTATGTATTCCAAACTGTGATAAAATCACGCCTGGGATGTTAATGGCTTCATTACGTCTGAATATTCCGACAGTTTTTGTTAGCGGCGGACCAATGAAGGCTGGCGTAACGAGCGACGGTCGTAAGATTTCTCTTTCTTCAGTATTTGAAGGCGTAGGAGCTCATCAAGCTGGTAAACTTGATGATAAAGGATTACTTGAATTAGAACAATTCGGCTGTCCGACATGCGGATCTTGTTCAGGGATGTTTACAGCGAACTCAATGAACTGCTTAGCTGAAGCGTTAGGACTTGCTTTACCTGGAAATGGTACAATCTTAGCAGTTGCTCCTGAACGTAGAGAATTCGTTAAGAAATCAGCTAAACAGCTTATGGAATTAATTAAATTAGATTTAAAACCACGTGATATCGTAACAGAAAAAGCAATCGACAACGCGTTTGCTTTGGACATGGCGTTAGGCGGTTCTACAAATACAGTTCTTCATACGCTAGCTCTTGCGAATGAAGCTGAAATTGAGTACCCATTAGAGCGTATTAATGAAGTAGCAGAACGCGTGCCTCACTTGGCAAAACTGGCTCCGGCTTCTGATGTATTTATTGAAGACTTACACGAAGCAGGAGGCGTATCAGCCGCTTTAAACGAGCTATCTAAAAAAGAAGGGGCTCTTCATTTAGATACGATGACAGTTACTGGAAAAACGCTAGGTGAAAACATTGCCGGATGCGATGTAAAAGACTATAACGTTATCCATCCAATCGATAAGCCGTTCACTGAAAAAGGCGGACTTGCTGTATTGTTTGGTAACTTAGCTCCAGACGGCGCAATCATTAAAACAGGCGGTGTTCAAGACGGCATTACTCGCCACGAAGGACCAGCAATTGTATTTGAGTCTCAAGATGAGGCGCTGCACGGTATTGCGAACGGAAAAGTAAAAGAAGGACATGTCGTAGTCATTCGTTATGAAGGACCAAAAGGCGGACCGGGAATGCCTGAAATGCTAGCTCCAACTTCTCAAATTATGGGAATGGGACTAGGTGCAAAAGTAGCACTATTAACAGACGGACGCTTCTCTGGCGCTTCACGTGGATTATCAATCGGCCACGCGTCTCCAGAAGCTGCTGAAGGCGGACCGCTAGCATTTGTCGAAGACGGCGATCACATCGTGATTGACATTGAAGATCGTTCGATGAATGTTCAAGTTTCTCCAGATGTTTGGGCAGAACGAAAAGCAAACTGGAAAGGCTTTGAGCCAAAAGTGAAAAAAGGCTATCTTGCAAGATATTCTAAACTTGTAACTTCTGCAAGCACGGGCGGAATTATGAAAATCTAATAGCAAAAAAAGGCTCTCAGCAGAGAGCCTTTTTCTTTACTAAAGTAACTGTGCAAAGAAGCATTTTTAACACGAAAATTCTTTTTTCATGATAACGTGTGGGATACCGTCTTCCATAAAGACATCTGAAACAGTCTTATATCCTAATTTATGGTAAAAAGGTTCAGCCTGAACTTGACCGTGAAGCTTAGCTTGAGTTAATCCTTCTTTTTTCGCTGCTTCTTCTAAGCTGGCCACCACTTCTTTTCCGAGCCCGTATTTTCTAAATTCCTTTAATACGCATATCCGCTCTATTTTGGCGTAATCGTCTACTATGCGGAATCTACCAGAAGCTGCCGGTTCATTGTTATAGTAAATCAACATATGTTTTGCCGTTTGCTCATGTTCATCAAATTCATCTTTTAATGGCACGCCTTGTTCTTCAACAAAGACTGTTTTACGTATATGAAATACTTCTTCAAGCTGCTCTTTTGTTGTGACTTGCTTAATTTTCATCGAAAATCCTTCCTTTGCTGCGAATTTATGATTCTTTTTTGTATAATAAAGATATCTGATATAAAAGAGTATAAAGGAAAAACAAAATGTTGTAAATGCAACAAAAAAACAACTAATGAACATATTACACAAATTTGTAGTCATTGCTCACTGTTTAAACAACCTGAGCAATAGTAAAATCAACTGAAACATGTTAAAAAAGCAAAGAAAAGGGATTATGAAGCGCCATGGCTCTACATAACTTGTAAAAAGAGAAATATTCACAATAGTAGTAGGATGAAAAAGGGGAATGTATCATGCAAATAACCTTAGTGTATAAAGATGAGCAATCGAATAAATTTTGGAAAGTTGAAAGAAGAGACAGCAAGTTAATCATTCACTTTGGAAAAGTTGATACAGCCGGTCGCATGCAAGTGAAAGAGTTTGCTTCCGCAGAAGCTTGTGAAGCGGAATCTGAAAAGCTGATTCGTGCAAAATTGAAGAAAGGATATAAGCCTTTAACTTGTTCAATGCAAGTAATGAAAAACAGTACGATGTCAGAGGCTCTCTTTTGGGAACTGATAAAAAAGGCGAAGACAAAATTAGATGTCGACGAGCAAATGGAATGGCTCCGCTCAACGCTAGCAAAGCGTTCTGAAAAAGACATTTTCCGCTTTGATCAGCTATTAAATCAGCATTTTGATCAATCCTATAATTCTTCCTTGTGGGCAGCAGCTTATATTGTAATGGGCGGTTGTTCAGATGATTGTTTTGATTATTTTAGAGCCTGGCTTTTATATCAAGGAAAAGACATATATTATAAAGCAATTGAATCTCCTGAGACGATGATTTCTGTTCTTCAACCACTAGAAGCAGAAGGCTATGCTCCTCAATTAGAAGAATTACTTGCTGTAGCGTGCGAAGCTTACGAAGAAAAGACAGGTTTAGATAACGACTATTATTATGATAAATATGACCAGTTTGACCCAATGTGGTACGATGAGCAAGATTTGGATCTTGATTGGGATGAAGATGATGAGGACAGTTTACAGATGCGATTCCCTATGCTTTGGAGTCGCTATTGGAACAATCACCTCGAATACTAAAAAGAAGAGATGAAAATCTGTTTACAGACTTTCATCTCTTCTTTTCTTATTTTGATAGAGTGGGTGACGACGCGGTCTGAGATAGTTTTGTTTTTTTGTTTAACATACTATTTATGATCATTCCGATTACAATTATCGTCATACCAGCTAACGCGATCCCTGTTGGCATACGGCCATTTAATAAAAACACTTCGCCAAGAACGGTAAAAATCATGCTGCCCGATTGAGTTGCTTCGACCGCTCCAAGCAAACCTAAATTTTCTTTTGCCAAGTCTGTTGCGTAAAAGAACGTCATCGTAGCAATTACACCTGAACTCATTGCCAAGATGAAGGCTTGAGAAAATTGAGGAGCACTCGGAATACCTGTAGCAAAGAAGCCGTATATTGCATAAATAATGCTTAGCGGAATGCTTCCTAACGCCATTCCCAATACACGTTGGAACGTATCGAGCTTTCCGCTGCATATTTCCATCATTTTTCGGTTTCCAAGCGGATATAAAAATGCAGCGACAACAACAGGTAGAAACCCTAGAATAAACTGCATAGCCGTAATATTTTCTGCTTCTTTTACCTGCATAAGAATCACGCCTACTAAAATAAACGCTGAAACACTAAGCGTTTTTAGCGGAATTTTCCCTCTTACTTTTTTATATCCTTCTGCAATTTGAACTTTTATAAAAAACAACGGAGAAAGAAGAGCTCCTGCTAGAATGGTCACTTGCCACGTTCCCGCCACTAGCCATGATGGTCCGAAAAGTGAGGAAAAACTTAAGAGAGAATAAAAGCCTACTCCTGCAAGTGTACCCCAGCCAAGCCAAGCCCACGGATGTTTTTTCATTTCCTTCCACAGAGGCGTAAATTTCTTTTGCATCAGCACTAAAATGAGTAAAATAGGAATAGCGAATAAAAAGCGGAGGGATGCCGTCCATGCCCAACTCGTTCCAGATACATTCATTGCTCGGTTGACAATAAACGTAGCGGAAAAGAACATGGAAGATAATAGTCCCCATATTATTGCTTTCATTGTTTACCCTCCTTATTAAATATATTATAATATGTTAATCACCTAAAAAAGTTTATCATAATATACATAAGAAAGGAAGGAAGAAATGCATACAGAAGAGATGATTAAAAAAGTAGGCAGTGAATTACGAAAAATCAGGGTGCAAAATCATTTGACGCTGGATGAACTGGCTGAAAAGACAGGAGTCAGCAAACTCACATTAGGAAAAATTGAAAGAGGAGAGACCAATCCTACTTTAGGGGTGATGTGGAAAATAACCACAGGTTTAAATATTCCTTTAACCAAATTAGTGTCAGTAGAATCCTCAGTATCTCTATCTAAGTGCGGAGAGGGGTTTTCTCTCAAAGGACCAGATGAAGCTTGGAAAATTGAGTTTATGTTTCAAAATCAAATGGATTCGACGATTGAAATGTACCGAGCATTTCTTTCACCTCTTGCTACATACTGTCCTGAACCTCATCATAAAGGATTAATTGAAGTAGCAACGGTAATGGAAGGCAGAATTGAAATGAAAATAGAAGAAGAGCTATACGAACTAAAACAATTTGACTCTATAAAATTTGAAGGAAGTCATGTACACTCATACAAAAATCTTGAAGATCGTCCCGCTGTTCTGTATTTACTGCTAAAATATGAGGAATAAAACGGCAGAGCCGCAGTAAAACGAACCATAAAAAATGATTCGTTTTACTGCGGCTCTAATAGCTGTTTATTCATCAGCTTGTTTTGGTAGCTAATATATTTTTTTACTTTAATGATACTTAATGAATATTCTTCAATTAAACGGTGGATAGATTGAACCATACACTCTGGATAATGATGTTTTTTCTGTAAATATACTTTATACTTTCGAATTTGTCTTTCGAAATATAAAATAACTTGTTCAGGCGTTTTCACCAGTAAAGATTGCATGTATTCATTTACTTGCGTTTCAAGAAACGAATAGCGATTCGTGATAAAAAATGTCTTCATCTTATTTTCCTCCCTATATGTTAGTGGTACAAAAAAGAAACCCTTGTGCTAGGATTTCTTTTTTGCTTTTTATTTGAATCAGCTGTGCGCAACTTTTAGGCACTGATACTTGAAATCGAAGACTCTCTATATTTTTTTATTTTGCATTTTATATATGTAGGCGTTTCGCTGAAAAGATTTGCTACATGTGTAATAGCTCCATAATACGTTTTAGCATCCATCATTTCTTTATTCACAATATAGTCATACAGGGATGATTCAATATCATCAACAAAAGCTAAAATGTGACGCTTTTCGAATAGGAGTTGATAAAGTTCATTAATTAAGTATGGGCTTTGATCAAATTTGTCTTGCAGCTGCTCTACTCGGTACTTTGTCATAGGCACTTCACACAAGATAATGTATCGTAACTCTTCTAAAAATAATTTATTCATCTTTCTCACATCCCTATTCTGTTAATAATTATATAATAGCACTATGCCTTCATATTTGGAAGCGTTTTCAATGTATTAATTTTAATATTTTTTTCTTCTCATTTCCTTCCGTTTTTTCTTTTCTTACGTGAATTATCTGTAGTATAGTTCGTTTTACGTAAAGACTCTAGCTAATTGTTAAACTACCTGACATACTTTTTGAAATTTTTATTATTGATGTCAAAAACTCTTACATACCTAAGCGGAAACACCCTAAAAATAACGTCCTATGAGCCGGAATCGTCTGTAATTGTGATAAAATAAAAAATGGAAAATACATCATATAGGAGAGAGGCTATGGAAAAAGATCATATTTCAGAGCTTAAGATTTTAAAAGACATTGCCGAGATTTTAAATGAAGGCACTAATTTACATACAATGCTTCACGATGCTCTTTTAAAATTGCTGCAAATAACAGATTTACAAACAGGCTGGATCTTTTTTATTGACGAAAATGGAAAACATGAGATGATTGCCGCTCAGCATTTGCCGCCGGCTTTATTAAATAAAACCGCTCAGCCTATGTGTAACGGAAGCTGCTGGTGTGTTGATCGGTATATGGATGGCCGGCTTCAAAAAGCGTCTAATATTATGGAGTGCAAGAGACTTGAAGATTCCGTCATTCATGAGTGGGGAGATACACACGACATTACTCATCACGCAACGGTTCCTTTACAAGCAGGGGATGAGCGCTTTGGATTATTAAATGTAGCTGCCCCTCATAAAATTCATTTTGAACAGCGAGAGCTTGATTTATTAGGATCTGTCGCTCTTCAAATTGGCACGGCTATCAAGCGGATTAAGCTGACTCAATCTCAGCAGGAAGTAAAACTTATTGAAGAAAGAAACAGACTGGCCAAAGATCTTCACGATTCTGTTAATCAGCTGTTATTTTCGATTAATGTCACAGCCAAAGCCGGAAGCAGCTTAGCAACAGATGTGCAGTTAAAAGAGACTTTTTCCTTAATCCAAGAAACCGCTCAGCATGCTCAAGTAGAAATGAAAGCATTAATTTGGCAGCTTCGTCCTCAAGGGTTAGAAAACGGCATTGTCAGTGCGTTAAAAAGCTATGGTCAAATGCTAGGGCTTAACGTAAAAGAACAAATTAAAGGAGTGTCTGTTTTGCCTGCTGTGATTGAAGAAACACTGTGGAGAGTCGGGCAAGAAGCTTTTAATAATTGCCGAAAGCATGCGGGTACGGCAGAGGTACATTTAAACGTAAATATAAGCAAAGAACAAGTAATCATGAAAATTCAAGATAGCGGCAATGGATTTATATATAGCGCTTCAGCAGAATTGCCGACGCTTGGGTTAAAAACCATGCAGGAGCGAATAAACAGATTAAATGGCAATCTATCTGTTACAAGCAGCATAGGAAACGGAACGGTTGTGGAAGTATCTATTCCTCTTTCATAACAGAAAGGAGCGCATATGAAAATAAAGATTCTAATCGCAGATGATCACCACGTTGTCCGAAAAGGACTTGTCTTTTTCTTACAGACACAGCCAGACTTAGAAATTGTAGGAGAAGCTTCTAACGGAGAGGAAGCTTTAAAGTTAGCGACATCCCTAGATCCCCATATTGTTTTAATGGATTTATCGATGCCGGTTCTCGACGGAATCGAAGCAACAAAAGAATTAAAAAAACAAGCACCGCATATACAAGTTATGATTTTAACAAGCTTTTCGGATCAAGACCATGTGATACCGGCACTAGAAGCTGGAGCTTCAGGCTATCAGCTAAAAGAAAGTGACCCAGATGAACTTGTAGCCGCTATTCAAAAGCTAATGAACGGAGAAAATCAGCTTCATCCAAAAGTCACCTCACACTTGCTAACACGGTTAACCAAAAGCAGCGAAAAGAAAGTCAATTTTATTGAGCACTTAACGAAACGAGAAAAAGACGTATTAAAAGAAATTGCAAAAGGTAAAAGCAACAAAGAAATCGGTGCGTCCTTACATATTACAGAAAAAACAGTAAAAACACATGTATCTAATATTTTATCAAAGCTCGGTGTTCAAGACCGCACGCAAGCTGCTCTATATGCTGTGCAGCACGGCTTTTCCTAACCTACGACTTTAGTTGTAGGTTTTTCTCTGTGCTTCTCCGTCTATATTGGTAGCTTTCTTTCTATCAATAGCATGACGAAAAAAAGTTCAATCATTCCTATACTATACATATAACCAAACGACAGAGGAGTAGATAAGCATGAACATACTTATTATCAATGGAAGTCCTAGAGAAACAGGTCGAACAACACAAGTGACGAGAGAGCTTCACAACAGTTATCAAAGTTCTTTTTTAGATTTAAGCCAATTATCACTTCCTATATTCACAGGTGTACCTCATCAGTATGAAACAGAAGAAGTACAAGAGCTGATTGAAAAAATAGAAAAAGCAGATGGTATTTTACTTGCGACACCCGAGTACCACGGAGCTATGAGCGGAGCATTAAAAAACGCGTTGGACTTCTTAAACAGTGCGTATTTTGCGCATAAGCCCGTAGCACTTTTAGCAGTATCAGGAGGAGGAAAAGGAGGCATTAACGCTTTAAATAACCTTAGAACCGTTACACGCGCTTTGTACGCGAATGTTCTATCTAAGCAGCTTGTATTAGACCCTGCAGACATCGTGGAAAAAGGGACTTTACGAAAAAATGCAGCTGACGGAATTCATGAATTAGTTAATGAGCTGACTTTGTATACACAAGTGTCTAAGCAAATTTTAGAAGCTAAGCAAAATGTTTGATGAAGGCGCTCTATAAAGATGGGCACTTTCAAGCCGTAGTAGCTGCTAATGTTTTATCCTCTATCGGCTCCGGTATTACGATGCTTGCCATTCCTTTACTGTTAGTTGCATCTCCAGATGGAAATAGACTATTTGGCGCGATTATGCTGATTATGACGGTGATTAGCTTTGTTGCTACCCCGTATATCGGCGTTCTTATTGATCGAATGTCACGAAAGAAACTGCTGTTAACCATAGAATTGATAGGTTTTATCACGGTCATGTTATTTGTAATCGTCGGTTTTGTTACAGACTATTCAACGATTCACTACGTCATTTTGTACGGAACCGGAAACCTTTACTACACGTTTTTTTATCCAACGATTTTCGCTTTAAATCAAGAAGTTTTTTCAAAAGATGCGTTTCAATCATTAAACAGTATCATGGAAATACAAGGTCAGCTATCGAGTATGCTTGCAGGCGCTGTGGCCAGTTTAGTCATTACTCGTTGGTCGCTTCAATGGATTTTAACAATAGATGCAGCTACGTATATAGCTGCATTCCTTTGTCTGTTGAGTATTCCATATAAACAAAGCAGTGAACGAAGCGACAAGAAACACACTGCTATGAAAGAAGGTTTAACATTTATAAAAGAAAATCGCTCGGTCTCTATTTTTTTACTGCTTTCTTTTATGCCTTTCATCGCTGTGATGATGACGAACTATTTATTTCCTATTTATCTGACTCAAGAATTAAACGCAAGTCCAGCAGCATATGGGATTGAAAGTGCTGTATATGGTTTCGGGGCGTTAACAGCAGGGATATTTATCGTATCTATTATGAAAAGAACAGGCACAGAGCTAGCGATTATGCTTAATATAAGCCTTTTTACATTCGGAATATCTATCATCTTCTTTATGAAGCTTCTGCCGGTTTATTTTTCTATTGTGTTTCTTCTTGCTTTTGCAAATGCAGGTACAAGAGTAGCTCGAAATACGTTTATGATGCAGAAAATACCGAATATCATCGTGGGAAGAGTCGACAGCTTTTTTCGCTTTATCACGTTAGGTATTCGAATTTTACTGATTTTCTTCTTTACGTACGTTACGGCTAACGATCGGATAGGACTGGCTTTTTTAGGACTTAGCCTGCTTTTATTATCATCGGCTGGAGCGGGCTGGATACTTTACAAAAGAAAACATCGAAAACAGTCTGCATTGCTTAAGAGTGTTTTATAATGTCTATTGCATGTTATAATAGAGGAATTGACAAATAATGTTCAACGTTTATGACGTTGAACATTATTTGTTCTGAATAGAAATTAAACAGAAACAGCATTGACTGTTATGCGATTGGAAGATTGTGAAGCGATGATAAATAAAACATTAAACAAAGAACAATTAAAAGATTCGTACTCAAGCAGAACGTACTATAGAGGGCACACGTATTACAAGCAGGGACGTGTGCTTGATTTGGAATACAATGAACAGACCACTACGTGGACAGCATCCGTTCGAGGTGCGGAAATGTATACGGTAATGTTTGAACAAAAAGGAAATTCTTTTTATTCATTCTGCGATTGTCCTGCTTATCACGAGTTTTCAGAATGCAAACACGAAGTAGCTGTTTTATTAACCATTTGCGATGAGCGAGCAAAGCCGCAGCCAATTAAAACGAAGCCTTTTCGCCAAAGCAAAGAATACGAGAATGTAAATCACTTTATCGACTTATTTTCAAGCTATCAGCAAACCATAAGCGACCACAGAAAATATGCCGATAAAGATCCGTTGAAAGTAGAATTTATTTGCAAGTCTTACTCAGAAGAATTTTTACGTTCAGAAGGAATGTACGTAGCGCTTGAAATGAAAGTGGGCGTCGACCGGACGTATGTAGTAAAAAACATTCAAGAATTTTTAACAGACGTTAAAGAATTCCAAACTCACGAATTTACCAAGCGCTTCGAATATGACCCGGCGGAACATTTTTTTATAGAAGAAGATAGAAAAATCATTGAGCTGCTGATGGATATTATGACAAATGAATCATTTTATAAAAATTCTTATTCTATGTATCGTTCGTCTGCAAATAACAGAGAACTAATCATTCCCTCCATCATAGCCAAAGAGTTATTTCAATTGCTCAAAGATCGGAACTTTACATTTATTCATGAAGAGTACTCATATGAAAATATTATCTTTGCTGAAAGCTCAGCTCCTTTTTCGTTTCAGTTAAATAAGCACCCGGCAGCTGGATTTGAACTAGACTTTACGGAGCTTCATCAAGCTTCGTTTTTTGATCGATACGGGTGGCTATTTTTAAACGGGACGTTTTATGAGCTATCTCAAGATCAGCGTATGCTTCTTGAAGGGCTTCGAAAAACGGCGCCTTTGAAGCCAGTCGTACCTATAGCAGAAGAGCAGATGGGCAATTTTTTATCACACGTCGTTCCAGGACTAAAAAAAGTGGGAAAAGTGGATATCGCAAAAGAAGTATCCCACCAGATTATTGCGCCTGAACTAAAAGCAAAAGTATTTATTGACGGGGAAGATGAACAGCTGTTTGTGACGCTTCGGTACCACTACGGAGAGATTTCAATTAATCCATTTTTATCTCAACCTGAAAAGTACGATAAAATCTTAATACGCGATTTAGAAAAAGAAGACCGCGTGATGGATTTAATTGAAACAGCTCCTTTAAACATTTATAAAAACCAGCTGTATTTAAATCAAGATGAATCATCTTTATATGAATTTTTGTTTCATATTGTTCCAAAGCTTGATGAAATAGCGGATGTGTATATTACGGATGAGATGAAAGATTATGCTTATACGGATTTTTCTGCGCCAGTAACAACGGTTGATATCAAAAACAGCAATGGATTATTAGAAATTAATTTTGATTTAGGAGACATTAATCATCAGACCGTTCAAGATGTTTTAAAATCTGTTTTAGAAAAGAAAAGCTATCATCGTCTAGATAACGGTGCGTTTATTCCTCTTGAAAACGAAGGCTTTGAGCATATTCAAAATCTGTTTCGTGAGCTAAACGTAACCGAGAAAGACTTAAAGGATAACTCATTGCAAGTACCTTTATACAGAGGAATGCAAGTAGAAGAGATTATGAGTGCGGGTGATAAATCAGCGGCTAAGTTCGGCTCAGCATTTAAAAGATTACTTACACAGCTTAAATCTCCAGAGGAAATGGATTGGGAAGTACCGGAATCCTTGCAGGCATCACTGCGTGATTATCAGTACAATGGGTTTAAGTGGTTTAAATCTCTGGCTCACTACTCTTTAGGAGGCGTGCTGGCTGATGATATGGGGCTTGGAAAAACGCTTCAAAGCATTGCCTATATCTTATCTGAAAAAGAGCTTGATGAAGACAGCAGTGCTTTTTTAATTGTTGTGCCGGCTTCCTTGATTTATAACTGGCGCAACGAATTGGAGAAATTTGCACCGAATTTAACGGTTCAAACCATTACAGGAACGCCGAGCGAGCGTGAGGAGAAGCTAAAACGCACAGCTGACGTATGGATTACATCTTACCCAACGCTGCGTCAAGATATCGATTTGTATCAGCATCTGCATTTTCATGCTTTAATTCTAGATGAGGCTCAAAGTATTAAAAATCATACAACGAAAACAGCAGTAGCTGTTAGGACTATTTCAGCTAAAAAACGTTTTGCGCTGAGCGGTACACCTATTGAAAACTCACTTGATGAGCTTTGGTCAATTTTTCAGACTATTCTTCCTGGCTTATTTCCAGGGCTTCGCCAGTTTAAAAACATGTCATCGGAGCAGGTCAGTCGAATTGTAAGACCATTTTTACTGCGACGAGTAAAAAAGGATGTGTTAAAAGAACTGCCTGATAAAATTGAAACAACTCATTTATCTGAGCTGACTAAAGAACAAAAAGAATTATATGTAGGGTATTTAGAACAGTTAAAATCATCTTTAGCCGGTGAAGATTTTAATAAAAACCGAATGAAGATCTTGGCAGGATTAACAAGACTTCGCCAGATTTGCTGTCATCCGTCTTTATTCGTTGAAAATTATGAAGGGGATTCAAGCAAATTAGAGCAGCTGCTTGAAATTACAAGAAATGCGGTTGCCAATGGAAAACGTTTGTTAATCTTCTCTCAGTTTACAAGCATGCTTCACATTATTCGAGAAGAGCTCCAAAAAGAAAATCTCTCATACTTTTATTTAGACGGTCAAACGCCATCAAAAGAACGAGTGGAAATGGCGGATCGGTTTAATAATGGAGAACAAGACATTTTCTTAATTTCATTAAAAGCCGGAGGCACAGGCTTAAATTTAACGGGAGCCGATACGGTTATTTTATATGACTTATGGTGGAACCCAGCGATTGAAGAACAAGCGGCAGGCCGTGCACACCGCATTGGACAAAAAAATGTGGTGCAGGTCATCAAACTTATTTCTCAAGGAACCATCGAAGAAAAAATTTACGGCTTGCAGCAAAAGAAAAAAGAACTCATCGAACAGGTTATTCAGCCGGGAGAAACAATGCTTTCTAGTTTGACAGAAGAAGAACTTCGAGAACTGCTTAGTATGTAGCAAAGGGTGTGTGTGGAATGAAAAAATGGGCGTTTGTATCAGATTTTGATGGAACAATTTCAAAAAAAGATTTTTACTGGATTGTGATTGAAAAGTATTTTCCAGAAGGTGAAGACCTTTTCCACCGATGGAAAGCAGGAGAAATGAAAGATATTGATTTTTTATCTACTGTTTTTCAATCCATTCACCAAGAAGAACCGAAAATTTTAGAAGAAGTAGCGAATATTCCAATTGATGAATACGTGCCCGCTTTTATTAAAGCTGTTCAGAAAAACGGCGGGGATTTTTATATTTTAAGCGCTGGAACAACGTACTATATTAAACCGATTTTAGATAAATACGGTGTTGAAAAAGTGGAAGTTTATTCAAATGAAGGATATTTCCATCAAAACAACGTTCACTTGCGTTTAGACCCTGCTCACAAATGGCATTCAGAACGCTACGGCATTGATAAATCGGCTGTTATTCAAGAACTAAAGGAATCCTACGAAACGATTTATTTTGCTGGAGACAGCGAGCCGGATTCGCATCCGGCAAAATATGCAGACGTCACATTTGCAAAAGATTCTTTGCAAGATTTACTGCGCGAACAAAACGTTTCATTTGTTCCAGTCGAGACATTTGAAGATATTGAGCAATATTTAATACAACACAAAGTGATAAGAAAAAGATAAAAACAGCGGTATTATTTGATTACTTCAAATAATACCGCTGTTCCTATTCCGCCTCCGCTTCCTAAAGCCGCTATGACATATCGCACGTCACGGCGCTTGCTTTCATAAAAAAGACGCGTAGCTAAAATAGCTCCCGATGCTCCGTAAGGGTGTCCTAGGGTCAATGCTCCTCCGCGAATATTCACTTTCTCTTCTGATATTCCCAGTTCTTGCATGCAAGCGACAACTTTAACAGCAAATGCTTCATTGATTTCAAATAAGTCAATATCATCTACCGTAAGAGAATTTCGGTTCAAGATATTTTTAATCGCAGAAATGGGTGCAATAGCAGGGTAAAGAGGTGACACTCCTGAAATATCAGCGTCAATAAAACGTAAAACGGGCTGAAAGCCTAAAGCGCGTGCTTTTTGCTCTTCCATCACAAGCGCAATGCAGGCTCCGTCGTTAATTCCACAGCTGTTGGCTGCAGTGACGGTGCCTTCTTTTTTTAAAAAGACGGGGCTGGCTTTTTGCAGCAGCTTTGTTAGGTTTCGTTTTTTCATAAATGCTTCATCGTGCATCACGTTTGGAAGAGGAAGCGTTTCTTCTTCAAACAACCTTTTTTCAAAAGCCTCCCAGCTTCTTTCATGACTTAAAAGAGCATATCTGTCCTGTTGATCTTTAGATATACTGCATCGCTGAGCTACGTTTTCTGCTGCGATCCCCATGTCAGGGTCACCAATTTTATCAGGAGAAAAACGTGCTCTTTTTTTAAAAGGAGAAGTACTTGTACTTTCAACGCCTCCAGCTAAATAACACGTTCCAGCGCCTGCTTTTATCAAATAGCTGGCCATTCGAATGGCCTCTAAGCCAGCTCCGCACTGACGATCAATGGTCATTCCCGGGATAGAAAAAGAGAGGTCTGCTTCTAAAGCGGACAGCCTAGCTACGTTTCCTCCTGGACCTACAACATTCCCTAAAATAACGTCATCAATTTCATGTTCAATTCCAGCGCTAAGATGTTTTAATAAAGGAGCCGTTAGCTCTTGAACATGAAAATCTTTCAGTAGACCGTTTTCTTTTCCAATGACCGTACGCTTCGCTTTTACAATTGCTGCTTGATAGATAAGTCATCACTTCCTTACATAGAAGCCGTGTTAGAACGGCCAGGTACCGCTACTGCTTTTCGAACTTTTGTAATTAGATAAGCCGCGACCACTGCTTTTATACAGTCACCTGGAAGGTAAACGAAGCTTAGCTGAAGAGATTTTAGAAATGGAATGTGAAGCTGTAGTGCCTGTACAGGAATGCCGCATGCATATACCAACCCAATCCCAAATAACACATTTACGGCAAATGCTTTTGCAACCGTTACATTTTTTAATCGTGACAGCGTCCAGCCAATAAAGAAAGCTGCAAACACATAGCCAATGATATACCCAGCACTCGGACTCAAAAATACCCCGATTCCTCCGCGTCCTCCAGCAAGTAAAGGAACGCCAGCTGCTAGCAAACATAAAAAAAGAAATTGACTTAAAGCTCCTAACCTAGCTCCAAGAATTCCTCCCGATAGCATAACACCCATAGGCTGAAGAGTAATTGGAACGGGTGTAAAAGATAAAAAAATAGGAGGGACGAGTCCTAGAGCTCCCATTATAGCCGTGAATAATGCAACGTACGTCATATCTTTTGTTTTCATCGTAAACCTCCGCTATGTATGATAAAACATGACTATCGTATCTTATAAAACTAAAATTAGTCAACTTAATTTTTATATAAGTTTACATTTTTATTTTCTCAAACCCGTATTTACGGTACACTAAAAGTAAAAGAAAAAGGGAGTTTAATCAGTAATGAAACGAATTGAAGAACTAATTTTTTATCAGTGTCAACAAACGCCTGGCAAACTGGCACTATCGGATTCTATTAATAAGCTAAGCTACGGTCAAATGTGGGATCATGTATGCAAAGCCGAAAATCAGCTGAAAGAAAAAGGGATGGAAAAAGGAGAGCTCGTTGCGTTAAGTATGCCAAACAATGCAGATGCTGTTGTGTCATTTTTAGCGATTTTAAAAGCGGGCGGAATTGTGATGCTTTTACATAATGAGCTAACAGAGGCTGAAGTAGATACCTATTTTTCTATTCAATCCCCGAATTGGCTATGGAAAACATCTTCTTTAACTAACATAACAAAAGAAAAACCAATCCTGCCCGTACGGCAAGTGAATGCACTGTCCGATTTATTTTTATTTGGATTTACCTCTGGATCAACAGGGAGACCAAAAGGGTTTGTAAAATCGCATTATTCTTGGTCTTCATCATTTCAAGAGTGGTCGGATATATTTTCTTTAGAGCAACACGACAACGTGCTTGTTCCTTTACATATCTCGTATTCTGCCCAGCTTTACCCAGTTTTGCATGCGCTTTGCAGCGGTATGCACGCTATCATGCTAGAAGCGTTTACACCTTCGGCTGTTTTTAACAAGGAAGCTAGCTGTATGTCTATTACACCTGCATTAATTTCTCCATTGCTTCGTTATGTACAAAGCAGACCAAAAGAAAAACGACTTCTGCCAAAAACCGTGATTTCAGTAGGCAATAAATTATCTCCTTCCGTTCGAAAGAAATTTTCACAAGCATTTCCTAATGCCTATCTGTATGAATATTACGGATCTTCCGAAATGGGATTTGTTACGGTGCTTTCACCACATACAGCTGAAACGATGCCTAATACGGTAGGCTATCCTGTTAACAGTGTAGACGTTTTAATCCTGAATAAACGTGGAAAAGAAGTAGAAAAAGGAGAGAAAGGAACACTATTCGTGAAAACAAATCAAGCATTTGAAGGATTTGTTAAGGACAGCGAAGAAACGAACCGCTCGTTTTTTAATGGATATGTTACGTCGCACGATATTGCGATTCAGCTTCAAGACGGAAGCATTACCATCGTAGGAAGAGACAAAAATGTAATCAAAAGCAGTGGAAGTCTAGTGTATGCCGAAGAAATTGAAGAGCTGCTTTTACAAATACCGGGCGTTAGCGAAGCAGCCGTTTTTAGCGTAGCAGATGCTGAACGTTCAGAAGTAGTAGGTGCAGCAATTGTTTTAGAGAACATTTCTCTTTCTGATGTGAGACAAGCGCTGACACAACGAGTATCCGCTTATAAAATCCCGCGCGTATGGAGAGTTTTAACGTCCTTTCCCCGAATGAAAAATGGTAAAATTGATAAAGCAACGATATACAGCTACTTTACAGAGAAAGAAGGGAAGACATATGATTTCATTTGAACCCGTTACAGCTGACACGATGTATATTGTGTCAGAGATTATCAATTCAAACGAAGCTTATAACGTGTTAGAAAACGGCAAGAAAGAGCGGAGGGAAGAGGAGCTTTTTAAAGAATATATGAATGAAAAAACAGACAGTTATTTTATAAAAGCCGACGATACATACGTAGGGGTTATCGATTACATGAAACAAAACCCTAACGATGACCATCCGTGGATTGGACCTTTTATCATTCATAGTGCCTACCACAATTTCAGTTTCGGAACGCAGGCGTATCTAGCGTTTGAAGACAAGCTAAAAGAAGAAGGAGTTTCCGTTCTTCGCCTTGGCGTTCTGTCTCAAAATCCTAGAGCCAAGCTGTTTTGGGAGGGCCTTGGTTTTACACAGTATGCCACTAAGCCGCTGCATCATAATCAAGTTAACTGTTTGGAAAAAGAGCTGTAAGAAAATCCGTGGGTTTATCCGCGGATTTTTTATTGTACATTAAATGGTCAAAAGAAAGAAAATATAGTAACCACTTTATTATTATCAGAGCCTTATGCTCCTGTTGAAGACAACGTAAGCCTTCTATTCGACGTGGCTTGAAGGATCTTGCAATTGTACTCAATTTTAGCAGAAGAAAAGAAGCTGGTTTTAATATAAAATTAACTATTTAAACTGTTTAGCAGATGCATAAAAAACTGCTTTTTTATGCATTCTTTCTTCATCTATTTCTCTGATAAAGCCTTTCATATCAAGGATGTATAAAAAGCTGCCTACCATATATACTTTTCTGCCTAAGAACCCTTACTCCCAAAAGGGTTCTTTTTTGTGGTATGTTCGAGAAGATGTATTATGTAAACTAGAAATGTATATGATATACATCCTTAAATTCTATTTTGATTGTATGTTACAATGTAATTATAAGGAAAAATAGGTGTATATAAATATGTTAACTGCAGTAGTTTTAACTATTCCAACTTTATCTTTGGCTTGGATTGTAGGACGAAGAGAGCAGCAACGCGAAAAATAATTGATTAGAAGAAAAAGCATTTGAGGTGATTTATATGCAAAGACAACAAGGTATTACTGTACTTTTACTAATGTTAGGAATGGCATCTATTTCTTTAGGGATGGCCCTAAAAAATGTATTTGAGTACTCTCCTGTTGTAGGATGGCTTTTAGGAACTCTAACATTGATAGTTAATTCTATTTATACAGGTAAAAATATAAAAAAGAAAAGCAATACATAATTAAATTTAGAAGTGCTTGGATAACAATTATCCAAGCACTTTTTGTTCCGATAATTTTGATTATGGTAACTAGATATTTATATCACATACAAAGAATTTACTTAGAAAAATGTTAAAATGAAAATTAAAAACCACGGAGAAAAATATATGAACGATGATATTCTACATTCATTTTTAGAAAAACATTTTGAAAGACTGATTTTGAGCCCTGCCTTATTTTATTCTTGGAAGAATAGTATTCGATTTGAAATATCAAATCCTTTAATACCTTATTACAAAAAGGAACATTTAGAGCAAGCATTTTATCGTTCAATTAGATTATTTGAAGCAGTATTTGGAGAAGAAGATGAGATTTTTCTTGTTACAGATGTACACGCTATAAAAAAAGATATCTTCCTTCAAAAAAGGCCTTTAAATGTATACTTAAAATACATAAAAGATAAAGAAAAGCTATACCAATTAAGTCATCAGCTTCTACCAAGTGTATTTGATGAAGCAGATGATCAATCTGTCACTCATCGATTTGCCCTTTCTTGTAAGAAACCAGAACTAAAATATGTACAACTCTTAAAAGCTATTTGTTATGAAGACTTTGCTCATCCATCTAACATACTTAAAAGCAATCCACAAAGTGGTTATGATATTTATTTTATTAATCTTTCCAAAGAAATCATTTTTCATTTGTATGATGATCGAGGTTGTGATGTATTAGCCTCTAATAAAGAATCTATAAAGTTTCTTTATGAAGAATATAATCATTGGATTTTAGAGTATGACCGAGAAGAAATTGACCTTTTATTTAAATAAAAACACTATTAATAAGCTAACGATTATACTTTTTAGAGTACCGATAAAAGGTTTTATGTTAGCAGTTATAAAATCAAAAAGGGGTGCCGTTAGTTCTTTTCCTTTAAGAACTAACGGCACCCCTTTTTTAAGACCAGCATGTAACGTTTATTTTCAGATTCTTTATAAAAGTTATCTTTTCATAAGTATTTCTTAAGAATTGTTAAGGTTTTTCCTCGTATCGTATTAAGATTTTAGCATTAAACTACTGCTTATAACCTATCACCTGAAGAAACGAGGAGAAATAAATGAATGCCATGCATTTCATTCAAGAATATATGAGACACCCGCGTGCAGTTGGAGCTATTATGCCGAGCTCTAAATCATTAGCTAAGAAAATGATGAAGCCTATACCATTTGAGGAAATAACGTGTATCATTGAATATGGTCCAGGAACAGGCGTATTTACAGAAGAAATTGTTCAAAATAAACGGAAACACACCATTTTCTTAGCGATAGAAGCCAATGAAACATTCTATAACATATTAAAGAAGAAATATGGACATATCGAGAATGTGTACATTATTCATGACTCTGCTGAGAATATAAGTGACTATTTAAAACAATATGGCATTGAAAAAGTAGACTATATCGTATCTGGATTGCCTTTCACAAGCTTACCAGGAACTATTTCTACACAGATTTTACATGAGACAGGATCTTTGTTAGGAGCAGAAGGCAAGTTCATTACATTCCAGTATTCGAAAGTAAAACGCTCTTTCTTTGAATCCTTTTTTACTACGATTCAGTATGAAAAAGTGTATAGAAATGTTCCACCAGCTTATGTATTCGTATGTAATAACTAATCCTACTCCTGTTCTCTAGTTTATATTGAATTTAAGAATAGAAAGAGTGAAGAAACATGTCAGAAAGAACCATCCTTATTGTCGACGATGAAGACGAAATCAGAAATCTTATGTCCATTTATTTAAAAAATGAAGGATATCAAGTAGTAGATGTACCGGATGCTGCAACAGCTATGGATATGTTAAAAAAACAAAAAATTGATCTGATTATTCTAGATGTGATGATGCCCGGGATGAATGGGATAGATACTTGCTTAAAAATCAGAGAAGAATATACCATGCCCATTATTTTTTTATCAGCTAAATCAGAAGACATGGATAAAATTCACGGTCTGGCTAGTGGAGCAGAAGACTATGTTACAAAGCCCTTTAACCCATTAGAACTGATGGCGCGTGTGAAATCTCAACTTCGTCGATACTATATGGCCCCTGAAAGAGAGGTTTCTTCCCACTTCTTAGAAAAGGGAGACTTAAAAGTGGACGGAAGAACAACTGAAGTGTTTGTAAGAGATCGAGAGGTGCGTCTAACTCCTAAAGAATTTCAAATTCTCTCTTTATTACTTCAGCATCAAGGACAAGTATTTAGTATTCAACAGATTTATGAAACTGTATGGAAAGAACCCTTTTATAAGTCGGATAATACGATTATGGTCCATATGACAAAAATCAGAGACAAGATAGAAGAAAATCCTAAAAAACCAATCTATATTCAGACAGTATGGGGCGTAGGCTATAAAGCATGAAAACAAAAAATAATGCAGATAAGATTGGACGCCCATCAGTCAATTTGAACACAAAGTTATTCCTTATCTTTATTCTCTCCTTGGTCATATCTATTTTTAGCTTTTTTCTTTTCATCCTTATCAATCCTCAATTTGGGGATATTCGTAACCAACAAATAGAGCAACAAAAAGAGGAAGAGACCATTAGAAAGCTCCTTGCCCAACTCACTCATTCCTTGGAAGAGAAGCACATGAGTTTAGACGATATAGATCACATTGCTTCAACGCTAAATCCTATAGCGGATGCTCATCCTAATTTAGGGTTCTTAGTAGCAAATGGCAAAGGAGACGTTCTTTTTCATTCAAATAACCAAAAGATAAAAAATACCAACATACAATATTTACTTAAACAAAAGCTTGCAGATGAATCCACGGGCAATGAATCATTTAATACACATTATTCTTCTTTTATATCGCTTCTTTCCCTTCAAGGTGATATCGGATACCTCATTATTGAAGGACCTTCTTTTGATCCTATTTTTAGTCCGAATAGATATATTTATCAAGTCTATATGGGACTTGGAGGTAGTGTACTCATCTTTTTTGTCTTGTTTCTATTATGGACAAGGCCTATTACACGGTATATTAAGCAGATTGAAGAGGGAATCAACAGAATTGTGAACAAAGATTGGACGTATTCCATTCCCGTGAAAGGTAAAAATGAACTGTCATTCTTAGCTAAAAACATCAATTGGATGACCGAACAAATGAGGAAAAGGTTTGAAAAAGAACGTAAAGTTGAACAAGCAAAAAATGAATTAATTACGAATCTCTCGCATGATTTACGAACTCCACTGACCTCTATTATTGGATATCTGACACTCGTGAAAGATAAACAGTATAAAAATAGTGAGGAGCTAGAAAAATACATTCAAACTACCTACGGCATTTCATTCAAATTGAAAAATTTATTGGATGAACTATTCGAATATACAAAGTTGTCTTTACCTGACGTAGACATGCAATTTCAAGAAGTTGACTTAGGTGGGGTGTTATATCAGCTTGTAGGAGAGTATACCCCTATGTTTGAAAATCGTGGGCTCTCTGTAAAAGTAGAGATTCCCGATGATGCTGTTTTTATCTCCCTAGATATTGAGAAAATGATTCGCGTTTTCGATAATTTACTCTCGAATGCTGAGAAATACAGCCACGAAAGTGGAGATATTGAGATAGACCTCTATACTAACGACAAGCAAGTTATTACACGTATTTCTAATACTACAGATCAAATTAATTCAGAGGAATTAAGTTATCTGTTTGATAAGTTTTATCGAATGGATAAAGCACGTTCTAGCGAAGTGGCAGGATCGGGCATTGGTCTTTCCATTGCCAAACGAATTGTCGAACTTCATCAAGGAGAAATATGGGCAGAAAGTGAGAAAGAAAAGATAACGATGTATGTTGCGTTGCCTTTTCCTCATGATAAAGAAGAGAAAGAAATTATTTATGAAGATTTATGAACTAATTAGATTAGCAGTAGAAATGATGTTTACACCAATTTCTGATAATGTTCTCATGCTAACTTTTTATGAAAAAACACCTTCGAGTGATTACCTGGTAATCACTCGAAGGTGTTTTTAATTATTTTACTAAAACCGTTGTATTCGCCGGAATCACAAGCTGATTCTTGACTTTTTTAGCACCTTTTTCACTAGCAAAAATCAATTTACCTTTCGCCGCTACAGATACTTTTACAGGTTGATTTGAAATATTATGATACACGCTAATCGAGTTGCCTTTATACGTACGGCTATAAGCAACAACTTCTTTACTGTCTACTGAAATAGATTGAAGCGTTCCTTTTACTAACTCTTCATGCTGCTGACGCACGCGAATCATTTCACGATAATGATTTAACAAAGAATCCTTTTGTTTGGTTTGTGCTTCTACAGATACGCCGTTGCCGCCTTTATTGTATACAGGTGTTTCCCAGCTAGTTTGTCCAAGTCCGTTTCCTTCGTACCAGCGGAACGGTTCACGGATTAATTCATCAGGCTTTTCACCAGTCATGCCGATTTCTTCACCGTAATAAATATAAGGGTTGCCAGGAAGCGTAAGTAAGATAGAAGCAGCTGATTTTGCTTTGTTCACATCGCCGCTCAGCTCACTCATGACGCGGTTTTGGTCATGGTTAGTTAAGAAAATGCCGTCAATTTTATTTGGATTGTAAGATTTAAAAAGCTCATCCGTTGCCGCTGCTGCAGTGGCGATTCCTTGGTCATTTCCTGCTTTTACAGAGCTGACAATTTTTCCTGCTAAATCAAAGTTAAATAGGGAATCAAGCGATTGATAATAAGGAGCTACTACTTCCGGCTGATCCCATACTTCACCCGTTAGATATACGTTAGGGTTTTCTTTTTTCATTGCATCTCTAAACTCATTCCACCACAGGAGATTTTTCTTAGCACCTTCAGGAGTTTGACCTTTAAAGATATGAAGGGCAGCATCTAAGCGGAAGCCATCAACGCCTTGCTTTAGCCAAAACTTTCCGACGTTAATCATTTCTTTTCTTACTTCAGGGTTATCGTAATTTAAGTCAGGCATTCCTTCCCAGAACGTTCCGTAAAAATACTCTCCGTTTGGAGCTTTATGCCATACTTGCTGTCCCCAAGATCCTTTTTCATTTAAATCGGTATTTTTATCAGCCCAAATATAGTAATCTCTGTACTTGCTGTTTTTATCTTTTAGTGCAGCTTGAAACCAAGGGTGTTCACTGCTCGTATGATTCACAACAAGGTCCATAATAACTTTTACGTCTCGTTTATCTGCTTCTTTCATCAGTTTGCGGAAATCTTGCAGACTTCCGTACTGAGGATCAATGTTATAATAGTCCGTTACATCATATTTATGATAGCTAGGAGAAGGGTTTACCGGCATCATCCAAATCCCGTTTACTTGAAGATCATTCTTTGTATGAGAATTGCCGTCATTTAAATAATCCAACTTTTGTGTCAGACCTTTTAAATCACCATGTCCATCTTTATTTGCATCGTAAAAAGAGTTTACATACACCTCATAAAAGACACCGTTTTTATCTGCTGTTGGAGCTTTACCTTTATGTACGGTTTCAGCGTGAACGCCTGTGGATAAGCTAGCAGCCAGCGGCAGTGTTAGAGCTAAAGCTGTCCATTTTTTCCCTTTCATCGTTTCATCCCCTTTTTTGCAATCGTTTGCATAAATTGACTACAATTGAAATATAGCACCTATTTGAAAACGATTACAACGAAAATTTCATTTTGATTATTTTGAACTAGTAATTATTCTGACAACCTAGTTATTTACTGTGTCCAATGACATTGAGCGGCTGCGTTATATTAAGGCTATAGATAGAAAACATCAATAAAATAAGGTAGTATTATCCAAGTGAAAATAATGACTATGTCAAATATTCTGACAATGTTGTTGTTCAATTCATCATCTCGTGCTAAAATCCAAATATAACTGAAAAACGGTACTATGGTTCCGAAAAACGGAACTCAAAGTATTGATGCAGATAATAAAGCTTGAATTTTATTTACTATCTGCAAATGATTACGCTTACATTAAAGGGGTTAAGGGGGAAAAACGCATTGAGTAAAGTAGATTTAAACTGTGATTTAGGGGAAAGTTTTGGTGCTTATCGTATTGGCAATGATGAAGCCATTTTAGAGCACGTGACGTCTGTAAACGTAGCCTGTGGATTTCATGCAGGGGATCCGAGCGTCATGAGAAAAACGGTAAAATTAGCCGCTGAAAAAAAAGTGCAAATTGGGGCTCACCCTGGTCTGCAGGACCTTATTGGTTTTGGACGCAGAAACATAAAGATTTCACCTCAGGAAGCCTACGATATCGTGGTCTATCAAATTGGGGCATTAAACGGTTTTTTGCAAGCAGAAGGGTTATCGATGCAGCATGTAAAACCTCACGGTGCACTATATAACATGGCTGCTAAAAACAAAGCCTTGTCTGAAGCAATAGCAAAAGCTGTTTACAACGTAAATCCTGAGCTGATTTTGTTTGGGTTATCTGGAAGTGAACTGATTCAAGCAGGTAACAGAATTGGTTTAAAGACGGCTAACGAAGTATTTGCAGACCGTACCTATCAGTTAGACGGTTCTCTCACTGCTCGCACAGAACCAAATGCTTTAATTGAAAATGATGATGAAGCTGTGTCCCAAGTTATTACTATGGTGAAAGAAGGGAAGGTAAAATCTCAGCAAGGTAAGGATGTAGAATTGCAGGCAGATACGATTTGCATCCATGGAGACGGAGCTCACGCACTTGAATTTGCCCGTCATGTCAACCGTTCTTTACGAGCATCAGAAGTGGTAGTTAAGGCTATTTCAAAATAAAAAACTACATACAATCAGGAGGAAGATGATATTGGAGTCAATTAAAAAATCAACACCTCAGCAAAAGCTTTCGGCTGCGCCTAAAGTAAACTGGACGTTAATGCTTGGAGCCGCTTTTTTAATGGCCACATCGGCTATTGGACCGGGCTTTTTAACTCAAACTACCGTATTTACACAAAATTTAGCTGCAAGCTTCGGATTCGTTATTTTAATTTCAATTATTCTTGATATCTTTGCTCAAACCAACGTATGGAGAATTATTGCCGTTTCTGAAAAACGAGGACAAGAAATCGCCAACATGGTATTTCCGGGATTAGGGTACGTGCTCGCTATTTTAATTGTTATTGGAGGACTTGCTTTTAACATTGGAAATATTGCCGGTGCCGGGCTTGGATTAAATGCGATTACGGGTATTTCTCCAACAGCCGGAGCTGCAATTAGTGCAGTTATTGCCGTGCTAATCTTCGTTGTAAAAGAAGCGGGAAAAGCAATGGATCGCTTCACGCAAATTGCAGGTTTTATCATGATTGGGCTGATGCTATATGTAGCTGCTACCACTTCACCTCCCGTTGGAGAAGCTGTAGTGAAAACTTTTGCTCCTGACAAAATTGACATTATTGCGATCGTTACGCTTGTTGGAGGAACAGTCGGTGGTTATATCACCTTTGCTGGCGGACATCGTCTTTTAGATGCCGGTGTAAAAGGCATCGATTCTTTACCTCAAGTAACCAAAAGTTCTGTAACAGGAATTCTCATCACTTCTGTTATGCGAATCGCTTTGTTTTTAGCTGTACTTGGCGTTGTGTCTAAAGGTTTACAAATTGATCCAGCCAATCCTCCGGCATCCGTGTTTCAGCTCGCAGCAGGAAACGTCGGTTATAAAATCTTTGGTATTGTTATGTGGTCTGCCGCTATTACATCTGTGGTAGGAGCTGCTTATACATCTGTTTCCTTTATTCAAACGTTTAGTGAAAAACTTAATAAAAACTCAAACTGGATTATTATTGCATTTATTATTATTTCAACTCTGTCTTTTGTCTTAATTGGAAAACCTGTAAAAGTTCTTCTTTTAGTTGGAGCAATCAATGGATTAATTCTGCCGATCGCTCTTGGGACGTTACTGGTTGCTGCATACAAAAAAAGCATCGTTGGCGAGTATAAACATCCTTTATGGCTTACCATTTCGGGTGTGCTTGTCGTTATTGTAATGGCTTTAATGGGTGGCTATACGTTAATGGATCAACTTCCTCAATTATTTAAATAAAACAATGTGCCCGCACGTAAGTTGCGTGCGGGCAATGATGGGAGATGGAAACATGATAACCCTTTCGCAATTAACTCCAGCTGAACTTCGTCAGCAAATCCGTAACAATCAGCTTATTCAACCAACAGCAGGCATGGCAAACGGCTATGCTCAAGCTAATTTAGCTATTTTACCAAAGCAACAAGCTTTTGACTTTCTATTGTTCTGTCAGCGTAACCCTAAATCGTGTCCTCTTTTAGATGTCACAGACGCTGGATCCCCGGTACCAAAATTTGCAGCTCCATCTGGAGATATTCGTACAGACATTCCAAAGTATCGAATCTATGAAAATGGGGAACTAGTAAAAGAAGTAACCGATATCACAGATTACTGGACAGAAGATATGGTTGCTTTTCTTATTGGCTGCAGCTTTACATTTGAGCACGCGCTTTTAAACAACGATATACCTGTTCGTCACATTGAAGAAAATTGTAATGTTCCTATGTATAAAACAAATATTGCATGCGCTGAAGCAGGAATATTTCACGGCTCAACGGTGGTTAGTATGCGTCCAATTCCTCAGCAAGATGTAGTACGGGCAGCCCAAGTAACTTCACGTTTTCCAGCTGTGCACGGAGGACCTATTCACATTGGAAATCCCGCTGCAATAGGGATTCAAGACCTTCACTCTCCGGATTTTGGTGATGCTGTTTCGATTAAGGAAGGGGAAGTGCCCGTATTTTGGGCTTGTGGTGTAACTCCTCAAGCAGTAGCAATGGAAACAAAACCTTCTATTATGATTACACATGCTCCGGGTCATATGTTTATCACAGATGTTCGAGATGAAAAACTAGGTGTTTTATAAAAGAAAGAGGTGTAGATATGAATCAAACTGCAACAAAAGCATCGGCTGTTATTTCTCCGCTTGGCGACTCAGCGCTTGTACTAACATTTGGAGATAGCATTCAATACGACATTCATAAACAAATTAAAACGTGCAAAGATTCGATCGAATTAAATCCTTTTCCTGGGTTTATTGAATGCGTACCGGCATTTACGAATCTTACGATCTTTTATAACCCTCTTGAAGTGGTAGCAGCCGTGAAAAAGAAGGAGAAAAAAGAATTTGTGTCTCCCTTTGAAGTAGTGTCCTCTATCATTCAAAGTAAATTAGAAAACGAACACACAGAAAAAGAGTTAGACCATCGTACGGTTTCTATTCCAGTTTGCTACGGAGGAGAGTATGGACCTGACCTTGAATATGTCGCTCGTCACCATAACTTAACAACTGAAGAGGTAATTAGTATTCATTCTGAAGGCGAATACTTAGCATATATGATTGGATTTGCTCCTGGATTTCCATTTCTCGGAGGGTTATCTGAAAGAATTGCTACGCCTCGCCGCTCGTCTCCTCGCACCTCTATTCCTGCAGGTTCGGTTGGTATTGCAGGAATGCAAACAGGGGTGTATCCTATTTCCACTCCCGGAGGATGGCAATTAATTGGGCAAACGCCGATTAAACTGTTTTTGCCAGAGCAAAATCCGCCAAGTTTGCTTCAAGCAGGAGATATTGTGAAGTTTAAACCCATCTCTAAAGAAGAATATCAAGAAATGCAGGCAAAGGAGGGTGAAAAATGAGTATGCGAGTCAGTAAAGCCGGATTATTAACGAGCATTCAAGATTTAGGAAGAAGAGGATTTCAGCAGCACGGTGTGATTGTAAGCGGAGCAATGGATTCTTATTCCCTCCGAATTGCTAATTTACTAGTTGGTAACGATGAAAAAGAAGCAGGACTTGAAGTTACGCTAATGGGGCCTACCCTTGAAATAGAAAGCGATTGTTTAGTAGCAATTACCGGAGGAGATTTAACTCCTTCGATCAACGGAAAGCCAGTCCCGATGTGGAAACCTTTATTTATTTCAAAAGGAAGCACTTTATCATTTGGCCCTTGCAAAACCGGGTGTCGTTCCTATCTATCTGTAGCAGGAGGATTTGCTATTGATGAAGTGTTAAATAGTAAAAGTACGTATTTAAGAGGTGAAATCGGGGGCTACAAAGGAAGAGCATTACAAGCAGACGATGTTTTACCTTTATCCGTTCCTGCTGCTTCAAAGCCTGCTTTTCTTTCAAATGAAGTGATAAACGGGGTATATACTTCTTCATGGTCCGTAAATTATAAAGAACTTGTTCACTTTACAAAAAAACCAGGTGTCCGTGTTATGAACGGCAGTCAATACGATTTATTTACACCTGAAAGCAAAAGTCATTTTACGAAAGAGCCTTTTAAAGTATCGAATCAATCAGACCGAATGGGCTATCGAATGGACGGACCTTCTCTTCAGCTTCAAGAAAAAAAAGAGTTATTGTCTGAAGCTGTTTCACAAGGTTCTGTTCAAGTCCCGCCGGATGGAAATCCCATCATTCTGTTAGCAGACCGTCAAACCACGGGGGGATACCCTAAAATTGCTCAAGTCATCACAGCAGATTTACCGCTTTTAGCTCAAGTAAAGCCTGGAGAATCCATTTACTTTTCTCACATTTCGCTTCACGAAGCTGAAAGAATCTATTTAGAAAAAGAACAGATGCTTCAAGAATTGAAGATTGCTATTAACCTTGCGTCAACTAAATAACACAAAACGGGAGTGACAAGAAATGATAAACGTACGTGAATTGCAAGAAGTTGTTTCATTAATGAATGAATCTGGTATTCAAAAGCTTCATATTGAACATGAAGGAACAAAAGTTGTTATTGATAAAGCAGGAATTCCTTTAGAGGACACAGCTGTTAAAGAAGTGAAAACAGATGAAGTAAAAGCCGATGCCACTGAGCAAGCGCCTCAAGATTCTATGTCTGTAAACGCAGCAGAAAACAATGAAAAGCAAATTTCATCACCAATGGTCGGAACCTTTTACGCCAAGCCAGAAGCAGACGCCGATCCCTTCGTTCAAGTAGGACAAACAGTTGAACATAAAGATGTTGTGTGTGTGATTGAAGCGATGAAGCTGTTTAACGAAGTCGATGCGGGAATAGAAGGAGAAGTGCTTGAAATTCTTGTGAAAGACGGGGATGTTGTTGAGTTTGGACAGCCATTATTTACCGTAAAATCACGCTAAAGTATACATACTGTCAGGAGGAGTCATTATGTTTAAAAAGATCTTAATCGCAAACCGCGGCGAGATTGCAGTTCGTATCATTCGGGCTTGTAAAGAGATGGGTATTGCAACCGTGGCGGTTTATTCAGAAGCAGACAAAGATGCACTTCACGTGAAGCTAGCAGATGAGTCATTTTGTATTGGCAAAACGTCTTCTAAAGAAAGCTACTTAAACATTCGTAATCTGCTTACCGTAGCGCAAGTAACCAAGGCAGACGCTATTCATCCAGGATACGGATTTTTAGCTGAAAATGCTGATTTTGCTGAGATGTGTGAATCCTATGACGTTACCTTTATTGGTCCAAAAGCAGAAGC
This sequence comes from Priestia sp. FW507-14D1A, assembly GCF_058781295.1. Classification (NCBI taxonomy): domain Bacteria; kingdom Bacillati; phylum Bacillota; class Bacilli; order Caryophanales; family Bacillaceae; genus Priestia; species Priestia sp. FW507-14D1A. The sequence goes on along the minus strand of NZ_JBYSWQ010000003.1, from coordinate 120,873 downwards.
TATCCGTAAAATGGGAGCAAAAGCTGTAGCACGAGATACAATGAAACAAGCCGGCGTGCCTATTGTACCTGGAACGGAAGGACTGATTGAAGATAGCAGCACCGCTATGCCAGTAGCAAGAGAAATAGGTTATCCGATCATCGTAAAAGCCACAGCGGGCGGTGGCGGAAAAGGAATGCGGCTGGCTCATAGCGAAGAAGAGCTAGAAAAAGCAATTCGTCAAGCTCAGCATGAAGCAGAAACAGCCTTTGGAAATGGCGGCGTATATCTTGAAAAGTACCTAGAAGAGCCAAAACACATCGAAATTCAAATCATTGCTGATGAAGAAGGGAATGTAGTTCATTTAGGGGAACGAGATTGTTCGATTCAACGCCGTCATCAAAAATTAGTAGAAGAAGCTCCGTCTCCTGCGGTAGACGAAAACCTTCGTGCTAAAATGGGCAAAGCGGCTGTCTCGGCAGCTCAAGCAGTTGATTATACAGGTGTCGGAACAGTTGAGTTTCTGTTAGATAAGCACGGGCATTTTTACTTTATGGAAATGAATACACGAATTCAAGTTGAACACCCTGTTACAGAACTTGTAACAAACATTGACTTAATTAAAGAACAAATTTCAGTAGCAGCAGGCTACCCGCTATCATTTGCTCAGCAGGATATTCAGTTAAAGGGATGGGCAATTGAATGCCGGATCAATGCAGAAAATCCTGCTAAAAACTTTATGCCTTCTCCTGGAAAAGTCGAGATGTATTTACCTCCTGGCGGCTACGGGGTTCGTGTAGACAGCGCCGTTTACCCAGGATATGAAATTTCCCCCTTTTATGATTCAATGGTGGCGAAATTAATTGTAACGGGGAAAGATCGAAATGAAGCGATTCAACGAATGAAACGCGCACTCGAAGAATTTATCATTATCGGTATTCATACAACCATTCCTTTTCATTTAGAATTACTGAACCATCCTTCTTTTAAAGAAGGGGATTTCACAACCAAATTTCTAGAAAGTAACCCTATTTCAATTAAAGAACTAGAAACGGTGTAAGAAAGGAAAGTGCTCTTATAAGGGAGTGCTTTCCTTTTTTTCTTCATGTATAATAAAAAGAACATATGATTAGCTAGTAAGCTATACGTCTATCAAATACATGTATTCGCACAAATAAGGGAGAAGGTTTTATGCAAGCTAACAATAAAACAGTCGTTAAATCCATGCAGGTTCTCACTCTTTTTATCAAGCACCCTAAGCTTACCTTCACAGAAATGATGGAATATTCAGGCGTTCCAAAAACTTCTTTGCACCGGATGGTTGGTTCGCTTGAAGAAATGGGATTTTTAACAAAAGATGAGCAAGGATACTATTCGCTAGGACTTTTATTCTTGCAATTTGGTCAGCTGGTGGCTAATCGCTTAGATATTAGAAATATCGCAAAGCCTGTAATGGAAACGCTCCGGGACGAAGTAGAAGAAGCGGTTAATTTAATTGTACGAGATGGGAATGAAGCTATGTATATTGAAAAAGTAGATACGCTTCATCCAGTGCGTCTTTATACATCAATTGGAAGGCGTTCACCTCTTTATGCAGGAGCTTGTTCACGCATTATCTTGGCGCATTTACCCGAAAAAGAACAAGAGGAATATATTACTCAAACGGAGCTAGCTCCAATAGGAATTGGAACCATTACAGATCAAAAAAAGCTAAGAAATGTATTAAAAGAAGCAAAAGAAAAAGGGTATACCATTAGCACCTCTGAATTAGAAAACTTTACAACATCCGTGAGCGCGCCGATTGTAAATCATCAAAATGAAGTGGTTGCAGGCATTAGCGTAGCGGGAATTGAAGCGAGATTTCAAGGAGACAGACTGCCGTTCATTATTCAAAAAGTAACAGAAGCGGCGAGCCTAATTTCTGAAAAACTCGGTTATCAAGGATCATTAAAGTAGCATACATAGAAAAATGGAGGTAGACCATTGAAACGATTAGAAGGAAAAACAGTCGCACTCGTAGGTCAGCGTAAAGTAGAAGAAATCAGCAAAATTGTTGAAAACCTTGGCGGGACCCCTCTTGTACGACCTGCACAAGGAACAATCTTTTTAGATGACACACATTTAGAAGCAGATATTAAAGAACTGGTAAAAGGAAATTATGATTGGTTTATTTTTACGACAGGCGTCGGGACGGAAATTTTATATAAAACGGCAGATAAGCTGGGCCTGGCGGATGAATTTCTTTCTTCTTTACAAGCAGCTCATATTGCTGCACGCGGGTATAAAACTGTAAATATGTTAAAAAAGCTAGGCATTACTCCAACTGTTCGAGATGATGATGGAAGTACAGCGGGACTAGTCAGGGCGCTTCATTCGTTTTCGTTTGAAGGAAAGCATGTAGCGCTTCAGCTTCACGGAGATCCTGCACCAAAATTGATTGACTTTCTTTCGAATCAAAAAGCCCAATTTAAAGAGATTTTACCGTATCAGCATATTCCGCCAAAAGCAGAAGTCATGGAACAGCTTATAAACGAATTAATAAGCGGAAAAATTGATGCTGTTAATTTCACAAGCGCTCCGCAGGCTCGCTTTTTATTTTCATTTGCAAGAGAACACGGACAAGCTGATCGCATTCGAGAACTCTTTAAAAGCTCTGTAGTAGCTGTATCTGTAGGAAAAGTAACCGCTGCTGCTTTAAAAGAAGAAGGAGTAGATCGTATTGTTATTCCTGATCAAGAAAGAATGGGAAGTGCAATTGTAGCTTTAGAACATTATTATCAGCAACGTGATTAACAAAAGACCTTCTCGCTTCACAGTGAGAAGGTCTTTTGTATGACTTCATCCGAGCGTTGTCGAATATTGTTTGATAATTACCTATCACCCTTTTTTAAACACGTGCAAACAACAGATAAACATAGATTTGTTACTATTTCAGAAAATCATTTTCAAATACTGTAAAAATAGCAGAAAAAGGTAAAAAATAGACGTGGATGTTAAAAAATCATTACGTTCTCTTTAGCAACAACTTATATCCAACCAGCTTAAAAAATCTTGATCGCCTATTTTATCATGTTAAAAACAGTGCTGTATAAAGCCCGGTAGATTATTTATTTTAACAGGGATATAAAGGTATATTTTTGCAGGTGAAAGATGAATGTATACACAAGCTTTAAATGTTACATTACTGAAATACAATTGTAATATTGTTATTCTTTTTTTCAACGTTTATCGTGGTATAATTTTCGTAGATTTTCATTAGCATATTTAGCTATTTATCGACAAATACAGTGAACTTTACATAAATTGTAAGACTTTTATACATATTGATACATAATTAGAAATTACTAGTTTAACAGAGCGAGAAAGCGGAGGAATTCATATTGAAAAAGAAAATGCTCTTACTTAACACAACGGTTTTATTAGGCCTGGGAGGAGTTTTATCAACTCCAGCGTATGCTTCTACCATTCAGGATATGGAATCACAAAAATCTCAAATTCAAAATCAGCGTCAAGATGTGCAATCTAACATCAAAGCAGCTTCTGATGAATTAACAAGCCTTCAAGCAGAACAAGATCAAATGAAAGCACAGCTTGAGCGATTAACAATAGCAGAAGAAGAAAACAATAAAAAAGCCCAACAAACAGAAGCCGATATTAAAGAAACGTCTAAACAAGTAGAGCAGCTTGAAAAAGAAATTAAGCTGCTTCAAGAAAAACTTGAAAAGCGAAACGATATTTTAAAAGATCGTGCACGTTCTCTGCAAGAAAGCGGCGGTAACGTAGAGTATTTACAAGTTTTACTTGGTTCTTCAAGCTTCAGTGATTTTGTAGACCGCGCGCTAGCTGTTTCAACTATTGTAGATGCAGACCGTGGTATTTTAAAAGAAACTAAAAATATGCAAGACGAATTAAAAACAAAACAAGCTGATGTTAAATCTAAGCTAGCTAGCTTAGAAGACATGAAGGCAGAACTAGATGAAATGACTGTCCAGCTAGCAGCTCAAAAGAAACAAAAAGATGCACTGGCAAAAGAACTAAAAGACAAAGAAGCAAAAAATGAAGAACTAAAGGCTTCTCTACAAGCAAAAGACAGCTCTCTTGCAAATGAACAGTCTACGCTTGAACAAAATATTAAAGATCAAAAAGCTGCAGAAGAAGCAGCAAGAAAAGCAGCTGAACAAGCGGCTAAAGAGGCAGCTAAGAAAGCAGCTGAGCAAGCTCAAAAAGCAGCGGCTGCGCCAGCTGAACAAGCCGATTCATCTTCTGCTAAGGCAGAAGCACCAAAAGCAAGCAGCAATGATGTGGCACCTACAAGCGCTCCGGCTCCAAAAGCCAGCAATGTTGTAACAGTAGGAAACCGCTGGATTGGAAACTCTGCTTACGTATTTGGCGGAGGACGCAGCCAGTCTGATATTAGCCGCGGTTTATTTGACTGCTCGTCATTTGTACACTGGGCATATTCTCAAGTAGGCGTTAACCTTGGACCTCTTGGATCTGTAAGTACAGAGACGTTAAAGCATGCGGGAACACAAGTGTCTTCTAGTCAAATGCAGCCTGGCGATCTTGTTTTCTTCGATACATATAAAAAAGACGGTCACGTTGGCATTTATGTAGGAGGCGGCAAGTTCATCGGTGCTCAAAGCTCAACAGGTGTTGCAATTGCAAACATGAGCAGCGGATACTGGAAACAAAAATTCAACGGACGCGTAGTTCGTATTTAATAGGGTATAGTAAAAAGAAAACATCCCATCTGGATGTTTTCTTTTTATATTGTAAGGAGCGTATGACTATGAATTCTATTTTTGATCATATACAACCCAACTTAGATATTTTATTTGTCGGTTTTAATCCAAGCATCCGTTCAGGTGAAACGGGTCATCATTTTGCGAATCCAACCAATCGCTTCTGGACGATTCTTCACAAAGCAGGTTTGACCGATCGTAAATATCATCCGGAGGAAGATCACTCGCTGCTCCAGCTGGGGTACGGTTTAACAAATATTGTAGAGCGTCCTACAAAGGCAGCTGATGAGATTACAAAAGAAGAATATGCAGAAGGCAGAGAAATCTTAAAGGAAAAAATAGCTACATATACGCCTAAAATCGTTTGTTTTGTTGGAAAAGGTGTCTATCAGCAGTACAGCGGACGAAAGCAAGTAAAGTGGGGTAAACAAGAGAAATCGATGGTATCAGGAATAATGGACTTTGTTGCCCCGTCTTCAAGCGGGCTCGTTCGAATGAAAGTAGATGAAGTAGTCGCCATTTATGCAGAGCTTCCGAAGCTGCTGTGTACATTAAAATAGAGAAAGCCCTAGGGCTTTCTCTATTTTGTAAACGAAATATCAATTTGAATAATTTCCGATCGGCTTCCGATTCGAAGCGGAGGACCCCAAAAGCCAAATCCTGAAGAGACAATGGTATGCAGTTGATTAGTTTGCTTGTAGCCCCAATCAATTTCAAATAACCGCTTTGTGATCAAATGATTAGGTGCCATTTGCCCTCTGTGAGTATGGCCGCATAGAAGTAAATCCACTCCTGCTTGTTCCGCTTCTTTTAAAGAAAGCGGCTGATGATCCATTGCAATGACAGGAAGAGAACGATCCGTTTCACTCGCTAAATCGAAAAAGCTGTATCGGTTTTTGTCCGTCTTGTCTTTTCTGCCTATTAAATACAAGCTATCACCTATGTTTAACACTTCATCCATTAAAATAGGGATGTTCATTTCTTTCATTCTTTCCACAAACTGAGGGATCTTCCCGCCGTAATACTCATGGTTTCCCAAAATTCCATACGTGCCTAAAGGCGCTTTGAGCTGCTTCATCATAGAATCCATTTCTTTCTTAAAGAATACATGGGGATCATCGTCAATAATATCTCCAGGAAGTAAAATAAGATCCGGCTGTATCTTTTGTACATGAGTGATTAACCGCTGCAAATGTTTTTTGCCGGACAATGTGCCAAAGTGCATATCAGATGCTACAGCAATGCGAAGGTTTTTCCGATTCGTCTTTTTAGCAAGCGAAATCGTGTATTTTCTTACCACAGGACTGTAAGCATTATACGTACCGTAAGCAAAAATGAATAAAAAAGCGGCAATTATGAAAAATCCAATTGAATCGATAGCTGTAGAAAGCGAAGCGCCTAGAAGAGTAAGAATATATACGGCTAGATTACTTATAGGAAGCAAAAGCACCGAATATTGAATAAATCCTAACCAGTACGATCCCACAATTTTAAATATGCTCACTTGTTGAAACGCACGACTGATGATAAAGGAATAAGCAAAAAAGACAACGATTACCGTAAGAATCCATTTGTTTTCCACTTCAAACATTGTGTGAAGCCACATCCAAGCGTTCCATCCGATGTACAAAACGAATAAATTATATAAAATAACAACTAAAATAGACCTTACTAACACACTTACTTTCATACGCTAACCTCTTTTCTTTCATCCGTAATTCCACTATAGCTCATTTTTATTGCTTCAACAAAATTTTATCTCTTCTTCTTATCAATAAAATTTTTGCTTGTCACACAAACGAAAAAACACACCTATAAAACAAGGTGTGTTTTTTATATTAATGATGGTGATGCGCGTGGTGAAGGCTGCTAATCACAAATTCAGGCTCTGGAACGTGGAAATATTGAATCCATACGCCTTCTAAAAATTTCTCGCGTTTATCTAAAACGATATCGATATCTTTATCTGTTTTTACGATTTCATCATGTTCAGTCGGCTTATCGAATTTCCAATCATAATGCGCGTGATCACCGTGGTCGATAGTTACATATACACGAATCATTTTTCCTTGACCTTCTGGGCTAGCCAATGCATTTTTTAACACTTTTGCTGCGTTTCGATTAATTTTTACTTCCATTTTGAAAACTCCATTCTGTAACTTGGTATGTAACGTATTTTCGCAAACTTAAACGAAAAAGAGAAATTTTTTGCCTGACGCTCCGGATAGAGTTGCTTCATTCCAACGTAATACGCTACACTACATAAATGAGCGAAAAAGGAGCGTATGATGAATGAGGATCGTTATTTTAGGTGACACTCATATTCCAAAAAGAGCGAAACATTTTCCGAAAAGACTCCTAGCCGAACTGAAAACAGCTGATGCTATTATTCATACGGGAGATTTTCAAACGATAGATGTATACAATGACCTGCGTGTGTTTGCTCCTGTACACGGCGTGATTGGAAATGTAGACAGTGAAGAGCTTCAGCAAATACTTCCATCTTCGTTACTTCTTTCGTTTGGCGACGTTACGATTGGCGTAGTCCACGGTCATGGCAAAGGAAAAACGACTGAAAAACGTGCACTTTTGGCATTTGAACATGAACAAGTAGACGCAGTGATTTTTGGTCATTCTCACATTCCTGTTCATAAACAAATTGGTGATATTACGTTGTTTAATCCAGGTTCCGCTACTGACAAACGGCGGGAAAAGCAATTTTCGTTTGGACTTCTGTACATACAAAAAAACACGCTGCGTTTTGAACATGTTTTTTACGATTCTAAAGACTAAAACAAGAGAGGACTCTTGTTTTAGTCTTTTTACGTTGTATGGTCTAAATGAGCAATATACTCGTGAAGCTTATTTTCTTCGTAATCATTTAAGTCATGCATCGGAATAACCTGCTGAGTTTGAGGATTCGTTCCTCTTACTTCCGCAATTTTTACTCCTTCTTTATAGATATTAAAAATATCTTTTTCTTCCCCGCGCTGAACCTTTTCTGTTTCAAACATTGAAAAAGACTTGCTGTTTTTACTTTCTTCCATTAAAATCACCTACTTTTTTTATCGTACTCTTATCTTTTCACACCCATTGTTAATTATGTATACACTCGATGACTAAAGGAATATGAAGTCTTGCCGATAGAAAGAAAGTGCACGATCACTTTTAACTACGGAGAGAGAGGCTACATAGCATGGAGAGAGTAAGAAAAAAAAGGTCCCTTAATAACTTTAAGACAAAGCTGGGGCTAGCATTTGCAGCGATCTTATTAGTGCCATCTGTTACGATAGGTGTATCAGCTTACATAACAGCGAAACATGAAATTGAAAACCAAATTATTAACACAGCACAGCAAAATGTACAGTCCATTAATTCAGTGATTGACGATACCATTGGACCAAAAATTCATGATGTAGAGTTTTTTGCATCAGTGGTAAACAACGAGCGCTACAATGAAAAAGATATGGCTACTTTAAGCAAAGATTTTAACTTATATGCTTCGCTTCATCCAGAAGCCGTCAGCATTTTTACAGGAAATCAGCAGGGGAAGTTTATTCAATCGCCTAAAAAAGTGCTACAAGCAGGCTATGATCCTAGAAAACGAGATTGGTACAAGCTAGCCATACAAAACAAAGGAAAAACAGTTGTCACTGAACCTTATCCATCAGCCTCTACAGGTCAGACCGTTATTACTGTAGCGAAAACATCGGCGGATGGCACAGGGGTTATTGCTTTGAATTTAGATATTAGCCGCATTAATAAAGCTGTCAGCAAAGTAAAAATCGGAGAAAAAGGATATCCATTTCTTTTAGATGGAGAAAGAAAATATATTGTTCACCCTACGGAAAAAGCAGGTACAAAAGCGACAGATTCTCTTTTTGACAAGCTTTATGCAAAGAGCTCTGGGTCTTTTGAATATACCTTTAACGGGGATGAAAAAAAGATGGTCTTTACGACAAATAAAACAACAAACTGGAAAGTTGCAGGCACTATGTATTCATCAGAAGTTAGTGAAGCTGCACAGCCTATCTTTTACAAAACACTATTTATTATTGTAGCTTGTCTGATAATCGGGAGTCTTACCATTTTTATGGTGTTACAATCGATTATTAAACCGCTCAAACAGCTTAAGAATCAGGCTCTGAGCGTTAGTGAAGGAGATCTGACAACAGCGATTACCGTCAATTCAAAAGATGAAATCGGCGAGTTAGGGTATGCTTTTAGTCAGATGCAAAACAATCTTCGCACATTAATTCAAAATGTTGAAATGAGTGCAGAGCAAGTGGCCGCTTCTTCAGAAGAGCTAACGGCCAGCTCACAGCAAACGAGCGCTGCGACTGAACAAGTATCAGTTGCGATACAAGAAGTGGCTTCTAGCGCGGAAAAACAAACGGCTGTTATTGACCAAAATGCAGCTTCTTTAGATGAGATTGTTCAAGGAGTTTCTACCATTGCCAAGCGTACAGAAATTGTTTCTCAGCTATCAAATCACACAACGTCTGAAGCTGTAGAAGGGGGAAAAGCCGTGAGAGAAACGGTCGAACAAATGGAATCCATTTCTCAATCCGTCGAGCTGTCTAATACAACAATTCGTACTTTGTTTCAACGTTCAAAAGAAGTTGGAACCATTTTAGAAGTAATCAGCGGCATTGCTGCTCAAACAAATTTACTAGCCTTAAATGCTGCAATCGAAGCGGCACGAGCTGGAGAACATGGAAAAGGATTTTCCGTTGTAGCAGCGGAAGTGAGAAAGCTGGCAGAACAATCACAAGTGTCCGCGTCTCAAATTTCTGAGCTTATTCAAGCTATTCAACAAGATACTCAGGAATCTGTACATACAATGGAGCAAGTTACAAACAAAGTTGAAGAAGGACGAACAATATCACAAACGGCTATTCAAAAATTCGAACAAATTCTAAGCAGCATGAATGAAACGACTCCGCAAGTTGAAGAAGTGGCTGCGACTGCTCAGCAAATTTCAGCAGCGGTTGAAGAAGTGGCTCGTACAGCAGGTGAAATGGCGATCCTTGCTAAAGGAAATGCAGCTACATCTGAAGAAGTGGCCGCATCAACTGAAGAACAGCTGGCTTCAATGGAGGAAATTGCCGTTTCCGCACAATCTCTGTCTCAAATGGCAGAACAATTAACAGCGCTCATTAGCAAATTTAATTTGTAAACTTTCGTCAAATCGTCATAGACCTCTTTTATATTGGAAAAAGTAGAACATACACATATGAAAGAGGTGACAGTATGATGGAGCAAACAAAAATGACCTTTGAGCCAGCTTCAATTAACGATGATATGCATGCGAAGCTGAAACAGCTAGAAGAGCAGTTTCAACAAACGTTAGGAAAAAGAGTAGCTTTAGTTGCATACGAAGCTGAAAAATAAAGAAACAAAAAAAGAAAAGACATTAGGTCTTTTCTTTTTTTGTTTCAATAAGGTTAACATACATTAAATTACAAGTTTTTTTCATATACTTTCTCAAAATGAACTATAACTAAGTGTAAAATTACACTTTTTTAGTGTTATTTCACTTTTAATATGGTATAATTTCACAGAAATAAAGAAAGGAGCTTACAGTTTAGAATGAAGAAAAACGTGTTGTTAGGAACTTTTTTATCTTTTTATCTAGTAGGTTCATATGCCTCCTATCATATTTATAAACAGCAGCAAAGCCATCCTGTAACGGGGGATGTTGCTCGGCTTCTTCCTACAAAAGTCAAAGAAATAAAGCATGGAACAACTGAAAAACAGCTGAAAGATTGGGTGAAAACCGCTTCACAGCATCATGAAAAAATAGCGATTGCAGGCATGCAGCACAGTCAAGGAGGGCAGACGTACTATCCGAATGCTATTTTACTTGATATGAAGCAGTACAATAAAATTATAGATTACAAGCCACGTCAAAAAGAAATTACGGTTCAAAGCGGGACAACGTGGAATGATATTCAGCAATATATACACAAAGACGGTCTTGCTCTTAAAGTTATGCAATCACAAAATATTTTTACCGTTGGAGGTTCTATTAGCGTGAACGTACACGGCAGAGATATTCGATACGGTTCTTTAATGGATACGGTAAAATCTATGCGTCTTTTGCAGGCCGACGGATCTATTATCGAAATTAGCCGAACAAAACATCCTGAGCTATTTTCTTTAGTAAACGGAGGCTACGGGTTATTTGGAGTCATTTTAGATGTGACGCTTCGTTTAACGGACGATGAATGGTACGAAGATGAAATTATCCGCTTAGATTATAGACAGTATACAGCGTATTTTAAAAACTACGTACAGCATAACCCAGACGTTCGTATGCATATGGCGCGTATTTCTATTTCTCCTAATCAATTGCTAACAGATATGTACGCCACAAACTATCGCTTATCTTCTCAAAATACTTCTACTGTAAACGAACCGCTCAAAACAGAAAAAATAGTGGCGCTTCCTAAATTTATGCTAGGGCTATCTCGTTACAGTGACTGGGGAAAAGATATGCTGTGGGAAACGCAAAAGGCTTATTTCTTAAGACAAAATGGCCGGCTTGAAACAAGAAATAATGTTATGCGTTCTGAAAGTGATTTTATGGAATACGAAAGTGTTAGCCGGACGGAAGTTTTACAGGAATACTTCGTTCCGGTTGATGAATTTGCTTCTTACATCGATGATTTACGCGAAGTGTTAGCAACAGAGAAATTAAATTTACTGAACATTACGGTTCGCTATGTAGAAAAAGACAATAAAGCCGTCATGTCTTATGCAAAAGACGACATGTTTGCTCTCGTTTTACTTATTAACCAGAAAAAAGATCATCAAGGCATGGATGATTCACAAAGAGTTGTCAGAAAAATGGTGGATGTAACGCTGCAGCATCAGGGAAGCTATTACTTGCCTTACTACAGCTACCCAAGCAAGAAGCAATTAGAAGAGGCTTACCCTCATACAACCGCCTTTTTTAATTTAAAAAGAAAATATGATCGGAACGAAACGTTCGTTAATTTATTTTATAAGGAGTATGGAAAATGACGTACAAACAACTCTTACACTCACAAAGCCTGATGATTACCGCAAGTAGTATTGTTTTTCCTTTTTACCTGTTACTGCTTCGAAATCTTGGCGATAGTTATTCACAATTTGGCTTAGCTTACGGAATTTTCGCTTTAACCGCAGCTTTGAGTCACCCTTTAATCGGTTCATGGAGTGACAGAGTAGGAGAAAAGCGCTTGCTCATTTTATATACGTTTGGGATGGCGGTTGTTATGCTTGTGATTCCCGTTCTATCAACTATTACGCAGGTGTATATCATTCAAGTTATAATGGGTCTACTTGGAGCTCTTCAAAAAACAGCAGAAAAAATAGCGTTATCTAGGCAGACAGATCGTGCTCATACGGGAAAACAAGTAGGACACTATCATTTATGGACCTCTATATGGGCAGCTTTAGCCGTGATTGCAACAGGGTATATCATTGATTTTCTTACAATCGGTAGCCTTTTTTACATCACTTCGTTTATGTATGTAGCGGCAGGGGTATTAATATGGCAAAAACCAAAAACAGTCGAGCTTGAACGCCACCATTCGCTGTAAAAGCGTAGCAGGTCACTTGAATTTTTTAGTTCGTATTATAAGATACTATAAAAAATTTATGTTCTCCCGATATAAGTACTGAAAGGAGAAACGTTTATGCAAGGTATAAGTATATCAGGGCAAGATGCATGGTCTTCTATTATAGTATCGTTCGCTATTTTCATCATTATATGGGGTCTGATTCCAGGCTTAACTATAAAGTATGTATGCAAAAGTCAAACGCTAGGTATAGCCAGTTTTTTTGTTGGTATTGCCTATGGGGTTAAAGCAGGTCATTTCCTTATTTAAATACGATTTGGTGTAAGTAAGGAAGCTTGGACCGCTATTAGCTAAGTGGGAATCCCTTTTGTTTCCTGTTATTTTTTTAGAGCAATTCTCCATAATAACGGTTAAAAAGGTGAATCCGATGACAGATAACAATGTTGGGTTTGGAGTTAGCGGAGGCGAAGAGACGAGAAAAAAATCTACTGTTTCTAGTGAAGCTCCTATATCTAATGATGTACAACAAAATCAGAAACAAGATAACTACGAAAAGCTTAGCCACCAACTAAATTCATTATCTGATGATGAATTTAGAGCAGATCGTGATGAAGATTAAGGGTTTCCTATCAAAAAAGAATATTTAAATTAAATAAAGTATTATGAAAGTAAACTAATTGGATTCCATGACTTTAACGTGATAGCATTAACTACTGGTACAAACATACCACTTGACTATTTTGACATGCTATTTTGTCAAAGTTCTTAGTTATTTCTTTGATAACTGAGAATCCATTTGTAACCTTTAAGTAGAGATATAAAGGTAATCCTTCACTTTAATAAGTGAAGGATTTTTTTTATCCTTTCGTAATGGTTTTGCGATTGCTTGGATTAATGAGGATAAAGCAGATACATTGTATACAATGTAAACGTCGTCATGTATAATGTAATTTATTCTTAGTTGAAAACTTGAATAAGCAGGGGAGACATACTCGAGATAAGCGGAGGCATACACCAGTGTCTAAGAAAATACATGATTTTAATGATATTATCCGAAAGCTGCGCAAAAAACTTTTTGGAAAAGGTCCAGAACGAATTCATACTGTATTTGTTCAAAATATGGCTATTTCAACTTTGTACGGCAACTTAACGCCAGCTGAACAATTTATCGCGAGAACAACCGAAGGTAAAGAGACAGTACATATGGCAAGAACGAAGCTTATTCAAAACCTTTATGCTTCATCTCCTCCAGAAGGACTTGAAGACTTGTTAGGAGCTAAGCTGGAGTACTTATTTTCTGATATCAAAGTAGAAGAAGATATCGCTGTTTCTGTGTTTGTGTTTAAAACCAATATTCAGTAGAACAACGTAAAATACATAATTTAATTAAATGAAAGAGAAGTAGGATCTGCTTGTTTTTTATTTGATTTTATTATAGATAATGATGACTGATATACTGTAAAGAAAGTGCAGGATTATTAGGCAGCATTCAAAAACCTTGTGTAAAAGGTGTTTTTGAGTGCTGCCTTTTTTAGTTAAGGAGGAGTTTTATGGCATTTCACAAGCCGGATAAAATGTTAAACATCGCTTTAGAAGCGGGGATTTCAAAAACGAAGCTATCTCTTTCTTCCATTCTCATGCTTGGGTTTTTAGGAGGCGCGTTTATTGCGTTTGGTTTTTTACTAGATGTGCGCGTGATTGGTAATTTACCAGCTGAATGGGGAAGTTTATCGAATCTTTTAGGAGGGGCCGTCTTTCCTGTAGGTCTTATGCTGGTCGTACTTGGGGGAGCGGAGCTTATTACAGGGAATATGATGTCTGTTTCCATTGCCCTGTATGCAAGAAAAATTTCACTTCGTCACTTGCTTCATAACTGGTTTTTGGTCACGCTTGCTAACTTTTTAGGTGCCGCATTTATTGCATATTTCTTTGGACATATTGTAGGTTTAACAGAAACAGGGCCTTTTTTAGATAAAACGGTAGCCATTGCTCAAGCTAAAATTGATGATTCGTTTTTTAAAACGCTTATTTCTGCTGTAGGCTGCAACTGGCTTGTATGTTTAGCTATTTGGCTTTCATACGGCGCTGACGATGTTACGGGGAAAATTCTTGGGATTTGGTTTCCGATTATGGCATTTGTTGCGATTGGCTTTCAGCACGTTGTAGCCAATATGTTTATTATTCCCGCCGCTATTTTTGCAGGTCATTTTACATGGATTGATTTTATTGCAAATATTATCCCTACCTTTATTGGAAATATGATAGGAGGAGCTGTATTTGTAGGTCTTATTTATTTTTCTTCTTATCAACAGAAACAAAAAGAACAATTAAAAAAAGCTTCTTAAGCGGTTTTATCAGTTGTCATTTAAAAAAAGCAGTCTCTTAGTAAAGAGGCTGCTTTTTTGATAATGAAAGGTGAAAAAATATACTTTTAACAATTTATGTATTATAACATATAAAACAATTAAGGTTCGGTAAATGTTCAAGTTCGCTTTTCTATTTTCATAATAATATTATGGTTAACTAGATGGCAATGAATACATTCGCAAGGGAGAGAAAGAAAGAGTGAATATTGGTATAGGATTGATTCTGCTATCTGTTGCACTACTATTTCTTATATCAGGAATGTTTTTACGCAAAAAGAGAAAAAAGGTATGTAGCAACGGTTTGTTAATCGCAGGAACATTGATTTTATCAGCAGGTCTATTATTAATCACTGGTTTATATGATCCGTATGCAAATCATATTTAATAACTTACTAACGGAGAGTGAAGAAATTGAAGTTCATGTTTGCTGTTTTATTGATTATACTTGGCAGCATTTTAGTTGGGTTGACTAGTAACAGCTTAGGCGCGACAGGTAATAACATCATGCATTTAGCTGGAATTGGGTGCCTTATAGCAGCTATTTTTATAGTAAAAGGCAAAAAAGATACTAAACGCCGTACAAAAATGGAATGCGATGTTTAATCACGTATTCTTTTTTTGATGTGAGCAGTTTTAGACCTTTGTCGTCCACTTTT
Organism: Priestia sp. FW507-14D1A; assembly: GCF_058781295.1. NCBI lineage: Bacteria > Bacillati > Bacillota > Bacilli > Caryophanales > Bacillaceae > Priestia > Priestia sp. FW507-14D1A. The sequence goes on along the minus strand of NZ_JBYSWQ010000003.1, from coordinate 105,562 downwards.
TCTTACAATTATTATAAAATAGAAAGTAACAGCGATACATACAGCAGTAAGGTGGTATTTAACAATGAAACACTCGAACAAAACAATCGGTATCGTAGCGCATGTCGATGCAGGAAAGACAACGTTTTCCGAACAGCTTCTTTATCATACAAAAAGTATTAAACAGCGAGGAAGAGTTGACCACAAAGACTCCTTTCTTGATACTCATACGATTGAAAAAGAACGAGGAATTACGGTATTTGCCGATCAAGGAACTTTTTCTTATAACGGTTCTACTTATTATTTAATTGATACGCCGGGCCACGTCGATTTCTCACCTGAAATGGAACGTTCTATTCAAGTGATGGACTATGCGATTGTTATCTTAAGTGCAGTAGAAGGAGTCGAAGGCCATACAGAAACCGTTTGGCAGCTGCTTCAAAAACATCGTGTGCCCGTATTCTTTTTCATCAATAAAATCGATCGTGTAGGAGCAGATCCTGAACGTGTTATAAACGATATTAAACATAACTTAACCCCCGATGTTTTTGACATAACGTCAGAGCTTATAGATGGCTCGTTAAGTGAGGAACTTATTGAATTTATAGCTGAAAAAGATGAAGAGCTTCTAGATGCATTTATGGAAGGTAAGAATGATCAAGCTTATTGGAGAGCCGCTATGCAAAAGCTTATTCAAACCAATCAGCTTTTCCCGTCTGCGAGTGGTTCAGCTTTACAAGACATCGGCATTGAAAGTTTTTTAGAGAAAGTTGATTTGCTAACGGAAACGCGCTACTCGAAGGAAGAAGCATTTTCAGGTCGTGTATATAAAATTCGGCACGATGAAAACGGCATGCGCATCACGTTTATCAAAGCTCTAAGCGGGACAATGCAGGTGCGTGATGAAGTCGCCTATGAAAAAAACGGAGAGCTATACGAAGAAAAAATCACTCAAATTCGTGCTTATAACGGACGTCCATTTAAAAACGTAAATGAAGGTTCAGCTGGCGAACTTTTTGCGGTTACAGGGTTGTCTTCAGCATCGATTGGAGACGGTCTTGGAACATTAAAAGAAAGCCCCTCCTACGAACTTTTGCCTACGTTAAAATCAAAAGTTGTTTTTGAGCCTTCTGTTCATCCAAAAGAAGGAATTAAACTTTTTCAATTATTAGATGCTGAAGACCCTTCTTTACATGTGACGTGGGAAGAAAGGACTCAAGAGCTTCATATTCATGTGATGGGAGCAATTCAGCTAGAAGTCCTCGAAAAACTGATAAAAGAACGTTTTAATATAAACGTACAGTTTGAAGAACCAGAAATTTTGTACAAAGAATCCATTCAAAATACAGTGATGGGCTACGGACATTTTGAACCGTTGAAACACTATGCAGAAGTTCATTTGAAAATAGAAGCAGCGGAACGAAACAGCGGAATTACTTTTGAAAATGCTTGTCACACCGACGATTTATCCGCGGGGTATCAAAATCTAGTCCGTCAGCATATATTTGAAAAGCCGCATCATGGTTTGTTAACGGGTTCACCTATTACTGATATAAAAGTGACATTATGTACCGGACGAGCTCACAACAAGCATACAAGCGGAGGAGATTTTAGAGAAGCAACGTACCGTGCACTGCGACAAGGGTTAGAAAAAGCAGAAAATATTGTGCTAGAACCGTATTATGATTTCAAAATTAAAGTGGATATTGATCAAATGGGAAGGGTATTAGCTGATGTTCAAAGCGCACACGGTCGTTTTGATTCTCCTGTAACAACCGAAAACAAAGCGATTATTACAGGAAAAGTTCCTGTTGCTACTTTTATGAACTACGGTTCGACGCTAGCATCTTTTACGCATGGAAAAGGAGCGATGTCTCTATTATTTGGAGGGTATGAACGCTGTCATAATGAAGCAGAAGTGATTGAACAAATCCGCTACAATAAAGAGGCGGATCCCGAATACAGTTCATCGTCCGTCTTTTGCGCAAAAGGACAGGGCTATACGGTTCCTTGGAAAGAAGCAAAAGAAAAAATGAACTGTTTATAAAAAGCACTGTAGCGATTGCTACAGTGCTTTTTTCGTAGCAATCTTTCAACAGCTGTTTTCTCCATACCTTTACAATAAAAACCACATTATAGTATAGTTTACTTATATTTCTAAAAACGGGGTGACAGAAACGTGGATGCTACTGTTAAAACAACTAAAAGCGGGGTAATAGGAGGGATTCTCGGAGGAATTTCACTTTTATATGTCATTATTAATACTTTATTGATCCTTAACTTTTTTACAGGACTTATTGCGGCTGAAAAGCTTCAAGGACTGCCTATTATCGCACCTATCTTTTTAGTTCCGCTCATGATTGTTCCTGCAATTATTGGTTTTTTTATAAAAAAAGACAACCTCTGTCTATGGGCGATTATTTTAAATATCATCTTGTTTCTTGTACCAATTGGCTACCATGTCATCGGTACGTTAGTATTCGGCCCTTAATTAAAAAACGAACAAACTTTATATTGAAGTTTGTTCGTTTTTTTATATCATATAACCTTCTATAACCACTATTGAGCGGGAGCAGTAGCTGTACTGCTGTTTTCGTCTTTCACCATCATCCTTACGCCTTGTACAACCGCAATTCCTTCCCACTTATCAAGATCAGGTTCGAGAAATTCTAAAGCAAACGTGTGGGGACGTAATGACAGAAAAGAAGAGAGTGTGCGGACTTGAATAATAGGAACGCCGGAACGCAAAACGTCGAATTTGCGATCTGTTATATTCCCCGTAATTTCATATGTATCGCCATCGTTTCTGATATAAAGATACTTCTTTTTAAAAAAAGTAAATTTTCGTTGAATCATGCCAACTTCATTTCCATGGTGATCAGAAATAATCAGCTTCGGCATAAGGGCAAACATTTTAGATTTACCTGTAAATATAATTTCTTCGTCCTTTAAAATATCAAATTTATTAGCAATAGATAACTTATATGCGACATTTCCAATAACGTCTTGTGATTCATTATAAATAGGAGATTCGCCTAACTCGAAAAACTTGTCTTGCAAGATAATCCCTTGTTTCTCCATTTAAAAACCTCCTTTTACAATATATTACCATATTTTACACCTTTTGAGTTTGGTAAGACCATTTTCATGGGTATTATTAAATAAAGTTCGTCCTTACGTGCTACGGATAATGGAAAGAATGAAAATAGTCTTCAAAGCTCATAATGTGTAAAGGAGACCTGCTTGTTATAACACCGGGTGAACGTAAAGCAATTTGTTAGATATACATAAGGAGATGATACTTTATGCCTCAATGGCATCCGCATCGTGAACAAAAAAATTTACCTGATGAATTTCCTGTTAATCCGCTTTTTTCTCGACAAGGAGAAGTGACGATTCCAAGGCTGCGTATCAGTGATCAAGGTATGCTTCCAGAAACAGCTTATCAAATCATTCATGATGAAATTGCTTTAGACGGAAATGCCCGTTTAAATTTAGCTACGTTTGTTACTACTTGGATGGAACCTGATGCAAAGCGTTTGTACGGAGAGTCTTTTGATAAAAATATGATTGATAAAGACGAGTATCCGCAGACAGCGGCTATTGAAGAGAGATGCGTACGTATTTTAGCGGACCTTTGGAATTCACCTAATCCTGATACAACGATGGGCGTTTCTACTACAGGTTCATCTGAAGCATGTATGCTTGGCGGACTAGCGTTAAAAAGACGCTGGCAAAAACTGCGTAAAAGTAAAGGTCTATCAACGGACCGCCCTAATATTGTATTTAGTTCATCCGTTCAAGTAGTGTGGGAGAAGTTCGCAAACTATTGGGACGTAGAGCCTCGTTATGTGAACATTAATGCAGATCATCCTTATTTAGATCCAGAAGGCGTCATTAATGCGGTTGACGAAAATACAATTGGTGTCGTACCGATTCTTGGAGTGACGTATACAGGAGTTTATGAACCAATTGCTGCTATCGCAAAAGCATTAGATGAGCTACAGGAAAAAACAGGGTTGGATATTCCTATTCATGTAGATGCTGCTTCTGGAGGTTTTATCGCTCCATTTCTTCAACCGGACCTTATCTGGGATTTCCGCTTGCCGCGAGTAAAGTCCATTAACGTGTCAGGACACAAGTATGGTTTAGTTTATCCTGGTTTAGGGTGGGTGATTTGGAGAGAAAAAGAAGACTTGCCTGAAGATCTTATTTTTCGCGTTTCTTATTTAGGGGGCAACATGCCAACTTTCGCGCTCAACTTCTCTAGACCAGGAGCACAAGTTCTTTTACAGTACTACAATTTCTTGCGTTTAGGTAAAGACGGCTATTATGCTGTGCAAAAAACCTCCCAAGAAAACGCGCTGTTTCTTAGCAAAGAAATTGGAGAAATGGAAGCATTCGAAATTATCGCGGATGGTTCAGATATCCCCGTTCTTGCTTGGAAACTGAAAGAAGGATATACACCAAACTGGACGCTTTATGATTTGTCTAGACAACTGCGTACGTACGGATGGCAAGTTCCTGCTTATCCGCTGCCTGCAGACATGGAAGAAATAACAATCATGCGCATTGTTGTTAGAAATGGATTTTCAAGAGACCTTGCTCATTTATTTATGGTTAATTTCAAACAAGCCGTTGAATTTCTTAACTCGTTGGATAGACCTGTTCTTAAAGACACGAAATACGACAATGGATTTCATCATTAACATCTGTCATAAAAACACAAAGCCGTGTTATGAAAAATTGCATGGCTTTGTGTTTTTTTATGTATAAAAAGATAATTTTTCAAAAAATTCCATGAACAACACAAGAAAATATTCTTATATTTTCTTAATTTTGGTATAATAACCCCTAAGGTTTTATAGTTCTTTAGAATTACGAAAAACCTAAAAAAAGATAAAAAAAGGGGATAATAGTCTATGAAAATGTTGAAAGTTGCTTTTGGTATTCCATTATTAGCTATATTGCTAGCAGCCTGTAGCGATGAGTCCAGTGAAACTGTATCGCAAAAAGAAGAGCCTACAGAGAAATCAACAGCGGTTCATACGAAAGAAAATGGCAATAAAACGGCTGTAAAAGAATCATCGCCGAATACATTACAAACAAAAGCATCAACCATTAAAAAAGCAGTTAATTCTAAAGAAGCTGATCGCGATTATTTATTAAACGTAATGAATGGTTATCAGTATATCCAAGTAGGTGACAATCAGTATATTTACTATGGCATTAATCAAGAGCAAAATGTTTTTTGTATGATGGAAGTTAATTTTGACGCCAGTGGTGATTATGTAGAAAACATCAATTTTGTTGATAATGCTTCAGAAGAACAAATTGCTTTGCTTCAAAATCAAATACAAGAACAACAAAAGCAATTATCAGACCTTGAACAGCAGCAAATGGAAAAGGAATTAGATGATTACTATGCGCAGCTAGAAGAAGACCGACAAAAAGAAGAGGAGGCACAGGCCAAGGCTGATGCAGAAGCTGAAGCTCAGGCAGAAGCAGATCGTAAAGCGGAGGAAGAACGTTTAGCAGAAGAAGAAAAGAAACAGCAAGAGGAAGAGGAAGCTCAGGCAAAAGCGGATGAGGAAGAAGCTTTTGCTGATTCAGAAGATGAGGCCCAAACGGACTCGGACTCGGAATCAGAACCAGATCAAGAAGAAGATACAGAAGGAATTGAGGAAGAGGAACCAGCCGAACAAACAGTTTCCCAAGAGCAAGCTATCCAGCTAGTTCGTGATCAGCAAGGCATATCTGAAGATTCACCTCTCCTTGTAACATATGATCACGTTGACGACTCAGGAAACTATATTATCCATGTTTATGAAAATGTTGTGGATAATGAAGAAACAGGAGAGGAACATACAGCTACACAAGGTTGGTATCAAGTAAGTCCTAGTGATGGGTCCATTACTGATGTTACGGTAGATGGTTACTAATAGAAAGAAAAAAGTTTATTAAAAGAAGCGTTCCTAAAAAGGAATGGCTTCTTTTTTTAAGGTATAATTTTTATTTTATAGGAATCCCCTGAAAAATGGAGCGATGATATAGATGAAATTGAAAGTTGTTACTGCTTTGCTATTAGTAAATATTTTATTAGACTTGGAGGACCACTTTTGCACAAATTAAAATACATTTCGTTATTTATGTTTACTTTTTTATTTTTACAAGGATGCGAAGAAAAATCGAATTCTATGATTCGAAGTGAATCAGCTAGACCTGAAGTAATAAAAGAAGCAAAAAAAGAGAAGGAAAATATGACAGTGGTTTATGATAAAGCAAAATGGCATTATGAGGGAGACTTTCCAGAAGGGTTAGATGATAAACAAGGTTTTGTACATACGGGAATGTATCTGGGGTGGATTATTGAGAACCATTTATATAGCAAAGAATTTAAAGAAGCGGCTGCTAATGAAATCATCAAATTTAAACAAAAGAAAATGACAGGAACTGAAATATACATGAACTGGGATGGTGTATTTGTAAGTGATATGTTAAATGAGGAGGGTAATGCTTTTACAAAAGCCTATTTTGACTTTAAAGACGGTGTTTATTTGGATGATTATGAAGAAGTATTTCCTCATGTGAAATCTCTTTACGAAGTGAAAGACACATGGGGAAATTATGAAACGTTAAAACCGAAACTTAATGAGCGGTTTAATAGCTGGAAACATAAAAAAACAACGACCAAGGGGAATACGATGTTTACAATTGACGATTATATTAGTTCCTTAAAAGAAAGTCTTCAAAAAAATGAACATGTATTGATTGCAAACATAAAAGAGATACAGACTTTTCATTATTATGAAGGAATTGATTTGCTGGACTTTGAGATTTTTATGCAACCGTTTGATTTGTCTATTATGATGTTTTCTATGGATGATGAAGCGAATGAAGTTTTTTATGAAGGAAATGACAGAAAGATTTTTTCAGGTAGTCATCCTTTATTTGACGAGACTCAATACTATAATCTTCCTGCTGAAAACTCGGATGCTTTTTGGGAGTTTTATGAGCAAAATGAAGAATCCATCTCTGCTGCTGAAGAAGAAACTATTGTAAGGTGGTTTGTTTCCTGCTGGAATAAAGCGGGTGGTAAAAGCTTTGAATTGCCTGTCTATTTAGACTTCCATGATGATATAAAATCTTTTGATTTACACAAGAACAAGTGGATAGATAGTGAAGAAAAATGGGCTAAGTAGCTGAGTAAAAGTAGATTTACTTACCCACTAAACCTAGTGAAAATAAATAAGATCAAAGCAAGCGGGAAGTTTTTATTCATTTCTAATTTTAAATTAAGTTTATTTTCCGCTTTCTTATAATATAAGGGGTGACTAGCTTTGAGGATTGTAGAGACGACTATTTTTACCATCGAACCTGATGATAATTGTTTAAATATCATTGATGCAGATTACAAAGATGAATATGGACTGGTCTTAGTTCAAAAACGCCATAATAGATTCGAATTGTCTGTAAACGGTACTACTCTTTATCCACGTTTAAAAATAAACTATCCTTTTGTCAGATGGATTGATTATAAGCATTTTTTGATAATGAATCCTAGAACTAAGGGAGAAAAGCACAATTTGTTTATTATGAATATCGATGGAGAAGTCATACGGTCATTCTATTGTGGAGATGCTGTGCAAGACGTAGCGGTTAGTAAAGAAGGAATATGGTGCAGCTATTTCGACGAAGGCGTTTTTGGTGAAGGGATATCAACAGAAGGGTTAGTATTATTTGATAATACAGGTTCACCAACTTTTCAATATCACACTCATTTACCAGATGCTCCATCCATTGCAGATTGTTATGCAATTTGCAGAGGTAAAAATACGACACTTTGGTTATATCCATATACAGATTTTGAGTTAATTGAAGTAAATCCCGAGAAGAATTCTTTTATTGCACATCAAACTCCTGAAACGTTACATGGATCACAAGCAATAAGTATTAGAGGAGAATATAGCTATTTTTACAGCCCATACAACAAGGAAGGAACTTTATACAGTTGGAAAGCAGAAGACAGTGGTGCTAAAAAAATAGGTAAGTTAAGCGGAACCCTTAGAGGACTAGATACAAGGCAAAAAGCTCATTTTATAGGGATTGAGGAAAAGAGCATAAAAGTTTACACCATCATCAACCCGAAAGAGTATTAAAACATAAAATCCGACTTACACAGATGCGTTTATTCAAGGGTTAGAATCTATTTTAACTCAGTATCCAATTAAAGAAATTTAAATTATATAAATCAAAGAGGTAATGTATTTTATGAAAAGTTGGTTCAAAAAACATTCTACTAATAAAAAACATAAGGATAGCAATACATATTGGCAATTAGATAATGTTTATGAAAGAAACAAAGAATCTCCTTATACATTTTACAAGCCAAGCAAAGCGGTGACGGATAAATTAAAAGCGGGAGACCTGGTGAAGTTAGTTTTCTTTAGTGATTCAGATACAGCTGGTTACAAAGGAGAAAGAATGTGGGTGGAAATTACGGATAGAAACAAAGAGAACTTTGTTGGAAAGCTTGATAATGAACCTTATCATTTAAAGGGCTTAAAACTTGGTCAAATCCTGCATTTTGGCACTGAACATATTTGTGATACTGAATATGAAGACGATGAAGTTGCAAAGATGGACTATTACTTTAATACCCTCGTAACAGTTAGCAATGATGTTTTAGAAAGAAACGAGTTTAATTTTCTGTTAAAAGATAAACCAAATGAACCAAATGATTCAGGATGGGTTATCTTTAGCGGATACGAAGAAGATGAATTTACTAGTAATCCAAAAAATAATTTTCAAATTGTAGCTCTAGGAGTTGCTTTAAATGTTGATGACTCAATTTTAGCTTTTATAAATGAATCACCGCTATGTGCTTACGAAAGAAATGAGTTTGGGAAATTTGATAGAATTCATGACTACGATTGGGAAACATACCTTAGTGAGTGAAGGCTTGAAACTAGTAACTTGAAAAGTTTGTATGATAAGCAGATGGAGGGGAAGAAGTTATTCTTTTTCCTTTTTTTTGCGCTTCTACATTAAATCAACTACTATCACACTGATTCATAGCTACTTTAAACTTGGGATGCAAAATTGTAAAGTTCTAGGATAAACCATAAGGAATTACTTAATTACATATAAAATGATACGTACTGGAGTATTCAGGCGATTGTGATTAAGTGAGCGGCTATTTTAACGATTTCTAAGATATAATCTATCCATAGCTTGTACATAATTTAATTCATTTGACCTTAAGCGCGTCATTCAGTCGATCTTTTCGAGTTCTGTTCACAACTCGAAAATTAAAATCCCGAAAGCAAAAACAGCTGATTTAAAAGGAACCTACACATTTTAAAGGAAAAGCAAAGTATTCCAAGGTTCTAAGAGCAAGGGAGACCCTAACGATTTTATTTCTTTTTCTAGTTTACATAATATATATTCTAGGAACCAATAGATGAAACGCAAATTCTGTCTCATTGAAAAAGTATACTTATGATAGTGAGACAGAATTTAAAAAATGAGATAGGGTTTGTGTTTATATGATTTAACTCACTAAACTAATTATCAGCAATATTTGTTCAATTAGAACAAATGCGGATATGATTTTATAGAATGCATATTGATTTCACCAGATTGTTTTTAAGTTTGATCAGTTCGATTTATATTTATAGATTTTGAAAAATAAATGAATTTACTTGTAGGATTTAGATTTTATACTCATTTATTTTTCTCATCGTATTCTCAATGAACTCTTTGTAAATCAATAAAATCTGTTTACGTTTAATCTTTTAAGGATTTATTTGCTACAGAACGTATATTTTTCATTTAGTACATATGTTTGCATTAAATGGATTTTTATTCATTAAAGAAAGTTAAAACCTCGTATTTTCTGTAATAAAATACATCAATCAGTATTTTTATTCCGTGTGATTTCTTGTTAAAATCACTGAAAACCCCTTTCTTATCAGCTTTTTAGTGATTTTAGTTGTAGTTTCCTTTTTCATCGGGTATAATATTAAACAAATAGATGACGGTATAAATTGGATGTCATTATCCAGTTTTAAAGGAGCGATACTCATGAACATTACAATTTATTATGGAAATCATGAAGATAAAACAATTCATACAATGGATTGTCACGTAGATATCGATTTAGATGATGAAGATATGGTAGCTTTAACAGAAGCTCGTTAATGAATATATAAAAGGCTGTGGATGCTTTTCATCTGCAGCCTTTTATTTTTTGCTTCCCCTCTCCTCTTTAACTTCTACTAACCGCTACGTTTTACAAATCTTAGTTACTTTTATTATAAAATTTCAAATTCTCCGTTAACTTCTCTTTACTTTTCGACACATTTTTTGTATCATTAGATAAGAACGTATGTTCGTTTTATTTTTATCGTATTGATGATCACAAGGAGTGTTTTTGAATGACGGTACGAAAAAGAAAAAGAAAGAAGCTCCCTCCTACCCTATCCAATACAGGCTTTATTGGAGCAACGTTTGCTGATACAGATGAATTAGCACGCAATGAATATCACTTTCCTCGTAAGCAAATGAAAATTACCCATCATGTCTTAGATGCCTTGCTTCAAGGGGCAACGCACTTATTTCAACAGCATAAAGTTGAAGCCGCTATCTCATGCGTGTACCTTCCTAAGTACAAGAAGATTGGTTTAGTCCTTTCTAAACAGCCTTTTGGCCGCAATGAAGGCATTGGGTATTTTATTAATTACTTAAAGGAAATCGGACATATTGAGTGGGATGAAAAAACGAAAGACTACGAAATACATAATACGAGTTTTATCGGCGTGGTATTTGCAGATCTAGAAAAAATTGCTAAGTACACCTTCGACTTTGAGCTGGAATTACTGTCGAAATTCGTTAAAGATTTAATTATTCCTGCCAAAGAGCTGTTCTTGCAGCATAATGTAAAAGCGTATCTCTCCGGCGTTGAAAATGAAGATCAGCATAAAGTAGGGTTTGTTTTATCGATCAAACCTTATGATGAACGTAAGGAAGCAGACTTATATTTTGTGGAGTATTTAAAAGAACGTGGTTTATACGAAGAGGACGAGTCTGAAGAAGAGCTAGTACCTATTCATACAAAATGGAGCTTATTTAAATAACATACGTTATACCCGCTGTCTTAATAAGATAAGCGGGTCTTTTTTTGCTTTTTTACTAAAACCCAAAACAAATTAGTAGCAAGTACTAATAGTTAGTAATATAATAATAGTAATGATAAAAATCATTGATATCTATAATATAAGGAGTCGTTTTTTATGATTCAACTAAAAGATTTAGTTCCAAGTGAACATTACAACTTAACAGAGGAAATTGAAAAACATGCATCCGATCAGCTTGCGTTAAAGTGGCAGGACGCTGACGGTGTGCGTGAAGAAATTACATATAATCAGCTGTTAGCAAAAGCCAATAAAGTGGCAAACGGGTTAACAGAGCTAGGATTAACAAAAGGCGATCACGTTTTAGTTATTGCGCCTCGCCTTATTGAATCGTACGCTATTTACTTAGCATGCTTAAAAGCAGGTATTATTGTAATTCCTTCTTCAGAACTATTACGCGCAAAAGATATCCAATATCGTTTACATCACGCTGAAGCAAAAGCGATTATTTCTTACCATCCTTTCTGCAATGAGATCGATAAGATTGAAAACTTCCCTACTTCTCTACAACATAAAATTACGTTTGGTGCTGATGTTACGTCATGGACGCGCTTAGAGTCACTTACGGCTGATGCATCAGAACAGTTCCAAGCAGCTAAAACAACTAAGGATGATACAGCATTCCTTCCTTATACATCTGGTACAACAGGACAGCCAAAAGGCGTTGTTCATACTCATGGATGGGCTTATGCTCACCTTCGTATCGCAGCTGCTGAATGGTTAGATATTAAAAAAGGCGATACGGTCTGGGCAACAGCAGGTCCTGGTTGGCAGAAATGGATTTGGACTCCGTTTTTATCTGTACTTGGAAAAGGTGCAACAGGCATTATCTATAACGGACGTTTTGAACCTAAAAAGTTTTTAGAAATTTTACAGGATGAAAAAGTAAACGTACTGTGCTGCACGCCAACAGAGTACCGCTTTATGGCTAAAATTGATGAGCTTGAACGTTTTGACCTGTCTCACCTTCATAGCGCTGTATCTGCCGGAGAACCGCTAAATGAAGAAGTGATTAATGTGTTTAAAAAATATTTTAATATCCAAGTACGTGATGGATACGGTCAAACGGAGAATACTCTTTTAATCGGTACATTAAAAGGTGTAAAAACAAAGATTGGTTCAATGGGTAAACCGATGCTTGAAGGGTTTGTAGAAATCATTAATGAAGACGGCCAACCTTGTGAGCCTGGAGAAGTAGGAGACATTGCCGTTCGTAGAGACCTCCCTTCTCTTTTCAAGCACTACTATAAAGACATGGAGCGCACTGAGAAAACGTATAAAGGAAACTACTATTTAACAGGTGACCGCGCTTCTAAAGATGAAGATAACTATTACTGGTTCCAAGGACGCGGAGATGATATCATTATCAGTTCCGGCTATACAATTGGGCCATTTGAAGTTGAAGATGCGTTAATTAAGCATCCAGCGGTGAAAGAATGTGCCGTTATAGCTAGCCCAGATGCTGATCGCGGCCATGTTGTAAAAGCATATGTTGTTCTTGTCGATCATGTAAAAACAACAGATGCAGGGTTTATTAAAGAGCTGCAAAATCACGTAAAGACTCTAACTGCACCTTACAAGTATCCTCGCGTAATTGAATTTATTGATGAATTGCCAAAAACTAATTCAGGTAAAATTCGACGTGTGGAACTTCGTGAACGCGAGCAACAAAAAGCATAATAAATGAAAAAAAGACGTATCTGTTAGGATACGTCTTTTTTTATTAGATAGCATGCTGTGAAGTACGAACATCTACCGTTAAAACACCCGTATTTACGTTTGCATATGCTTTAATGATGACAGGGTAATCTTTGTTATTTGTAAACTTAAAATCAGGTCCTCCCCACGATACGGTTGCATCTCTTCCTGCAGGTACATAACCTACATGTTTTGAATGGTGAGACCTAGCAGTCACTTGAAGACCAGCGCCGTCAATAGCATTAAATAGCGTAGAAGATGTTTGGCAGATCCCTCCGCCAATTCCCATCACCAGCTGTTTGTTGATGATTTCAGGAGCAGGCTGATAGCCTCTTTCTGCTGTGCGCTCCCCAACTGTTTGATTATAAGAAAATGAATCTCCAGGACCTAATACAACGTTGTTAATGGCTTCTGCGGATAGCTGAACATTTCTGTTTCGACTTGTATCACTTGGACGAAACCGTGTAGAATACGAAGCTAGCGATACATCAGCGACCCCTTGAGCAGATGCTGCCGTTACATTTGGAGCGGTTTCGTAAATTGGAACCTTTACATCCAATTGTTTCGTATTTAAGTTCTGCAGATTTTTAACAAGCTCTGCTTCTTTTAAAATGATTTGTTTGGACCCGCCGGTTAATGATCCGTTTGCATCCATTTTTATGTTTTGCATAGGCGTGTCGATCCCTTTTGCCAGTTCAGACGCTAATTGCTTAATTTCTTGGTCGTATACGTCTTTATCCTTGTAATGAACAGGCTTGAATTCTTTCATTACTTGTCCTGTACGGGAATCTTTCAGCTGATACGTCAGGTCTTCGACTTTAAGGACTGGTTTTTTCTTTTTCTCAGTCTTTTTTTCTGCTTTTTTCGCTGCTTGTTTTTGTTCTATCGCGGCTGTTTGCTTTGCAGAATGATTGGTATACATGCTGTACGCAATAAACGCACTGACAATTGTCGCGCCAAGCAAAAGCGCCCCTAAGACTTTCTTCATGTAATTGAATCCCCCCATATCTCGGCTTTACCTCAATATGTTTTTTCTATAAAAATATGTATACATTCATTTTATCCAAACATCTTATAAAAGACGATCTGCCAAAGTGAATAATCACCATTTTTTATATTTTTTTCTTTGTTCAACACATGAGGTAAAGCGGAATGATGTTCATAGCCCCCATTTTTTCTTATGAACTCAATAGAAAACAAATGTTGTATGCGTTTCCTGTTATTACTATTCTTATATATAATAGCACGAAAACAAGGATTTTTTAACGAATTATGGTAATTATTTTAAAATTTTTCTGACAATTTTCGCGGTGTTGTTCATTTTTCTATAGGCATTATACATGGTATAATGGTAAAAATGGAATTTGTTTTATGAGGAGGATTTACGCTTGACTGAACGTTATAGCAAAGAAGAGATTAGTCATCAGCTAGAAAGTATAGATCATGTAAAAGAAGCTCTTTTAAAATATAAAAACACCGTAATCGGTGAGAAATATGATTTGCTTCCCTACCATTTAACTTCAACAAAAGAGGCAATCTTAAAGACCATTCACGATAAAAAAAGCTGTATTGTTAGCGATATCACAAAAGTACTTGGGCTCTCACCTGGTGCTATCACCATTGTATTAAATCAATTAGAAGATGATGAGCTTGTGAATCGTATTTATAAAAAGCAAAACCGCCGAAGCGTGTGGGTAGAGTTGACGGAAAAAGGCGAAAAAGTTGTCGAAATATTGCAAGCTACTCGTGTCGATTTTTGGTCAGATTTACTTTCACACTTATCAGAAGAAGAAAGAGATCAATACTTTCACATTATGAAAAAAATATCTCAAAAATTACAGCAATAAATATAAAAAAAGCGGCTATAAAGGCCGCTTTTTTTATTATGCGTGTGCTAAGGCTTGTTTTTTCACTTCGTTTTTCAACACTTTTCCTACGCTGTTTTTAGGAAGTGATGAAACAAATACAACAGTTGGTACTTTATATGGTGCTAATCGTTCTTTACAGAAGTTCACTACATCTTCTTCAGTTAAAGCAGATGCTTCTTGTTTAACAACAAATGCATATGGAACTTCGCCGTACACATCATCAGGCATGCCGACAACTGTCGCTTCTAACACACCATCTGCTGCTAGGACAACTTCTTCTACTTGATCTGGGTAGATGTTGTCTCCTCCATATACAATTACATCTTTATAGCGTCCTTCAATGTAAAGAAATCCGTCTTCATCTAATCGACCTGCATCACCCATCGCTAACCAGCCATCTTGTAAGACAGCGTTTGTTGCTTCTTCGTTTTGCCAGTAGCCTTTGAAAAGATAAGGGCTTCGTACGAGTACTTCACCTTTTTCTCCAGTTGAAACTTCTTGACGTGTTTCGGGGTCTACAATTTTAACTTCCACATGTGGAGCAGGTTTTCCAGCAGAGCTTACTTTCTTCCATCCCATTTGAGGATGCCATGAACTGATAATCCAAGCTTCTGTGCTTCCGTACCCTTGAGCTAAAATCATTCCGTTACGATCATATTGTTCAATTAAAGACTCAGATACTTTTGTTCCGCCTGACACAGCAAGTTTTAGAGGGAAATCATAGTGATCTCCTTTTTCAAGCTCTTCTACAATGTATTTTAATGCCGGTGGTAGTGCAAACAGCATTTTAATGTTTTCTTTTTCAATTACTTCAATTACTTTAGCTGAATCTGTTTCTTCAGAACATACCATTGTGTTTCCTGTGTTGATGCACATAAATAAAATGCTCATCGAACTCATGTGGAAGAAGGGATGAACAAACAAATAACGCATGTTTTTATCAATATTTGCACGTTCTTCCTGTCCGCCAGAATTTAAAAAGGCACTTACCGATTCGTGTGCAATCATACATCCTTTTGACTTACCTGTTGTACCAGATGTGAACATCATCAATGCTAGATCTTCAGGAAGTACTTCAGGAAGTGCTTCTGGTGTGTTTGTGTTATACGCTGAGAATTGAGTTGTAAATTCTTTTGCATCCTCAATTTTTAACGTAAAGCTAAGTCCATCCGTTTGTTCCGCTTTTTCTAATACAGACGTAAATTCATTGTGGTGGATAATCGCTTTTAACTGTCCGCTCGTAATAATGCTATCAAGCTCATAAGGTGTCATGCTCTTACTTAATGGCACAACGACTGCTCCCACTTGTAAAATCCCCATTGTAACGACTGGGTAAGCAATGCTTGTATGAGCTAAAATACCAATGCGATCTCCTTTTTGAATTCCTTTCTCTAAGAAGTAATGAGACAATTGATTTACTTTTTCATGAAATTCATTAAATGTATAACGTTCATTATGTTCAACTAGTGCTTCATGTTGAGGAGAAATCTCTGCACGTTCTGCGACTAAGTATTGTAATGTGTTCATTTTATCCTCTCCTTTGTCCGCTCGGACTAAATATTTCGTTCGTGAATATTTTAATGACTAAAACATAATAACAAAAAAATTTTCCGAAGTAAAAGTTTAAAATTATCAAAATGTGTTTATATAGGTTGTATCGGGAAATGTTAAAAGAGATACTGTTTTTAAGAAATGTTGTATTACCAAGGGTTTGATAAAATTTTACAAAATTCAAATAGTTCGGACACTGGGTTTAACGAACTATTTTTTTCCTTTTTTTGTTTGTAAATTAGTTTTTATTTCTTGTTTTTCATTTTTTTTATATTTTTTCTTACTTTCCCCTTATTCACCGGATTTTGAGCTCATTTATTGAATGAAAACGGTGAATATGAAACAATAATATATAAGTATTTGGATTTGAAAGGAGCAAATTTAGACATGAAAGTTCTTGTAATTGGTGCGAATGGTCAGGTAGGCAAACATATTGTAAACATTTTGAATGAAAGTGATGTGCACACTGTACGTGCGATGGTTCGTAAAGAAGAACAAGCAAAAGAACTTGAGGCAAGAGGTATCGAAACGGCTTTTGCAAGCTTAGAAGGCACTGTACATGAAATTAAGGAAGTAATGAAAGGCTGTGACGCCGTTATCTTTAGCGCAGGATCAGGCGGAAATACAGGCCATGATAAGACACTTTTAATTGATTTAGACGGTGCGGTAAAAGCGATGGAAGCTGCAGAAGATTTAGGTATTAAACGATTTGTGATGGTAAGCGCACTTCAAGCACATCACCGTGAAAACTGGAATAGTTCACTCATTCCTTACTATGTAGCCAAACATTATGCAGATAAAATCTTAGAAGCAAGCGGATTAACATATACAATTGTTCGACCAGGCGGATTGTTAAACGAACCAGGAACAGGACGTGTAGATGCTGGGGAGAACAAAGAGCGCGGATCCATTCCTCGTGAAGATGTAGCGCGTGTTGTAGTAGAAGCGTTAAGTGAAGATCATACATTCGGACGTTCTTTTGATTTAGTTTCAGGCGATACGCCTATCACAGAAGCTATTCAATCTATTTAATATAAAAAAAGCAGCGAATACGTATTCGCTGCTTTTTATTTATTATTTAATACATGTACTAAATGATAAATCACTTTTGCTGTCAGTCCCCATATGACTCGATCTTCATAGTAATAAAAATGTTCTTCCATCTCTCTTGTTTGCCAATTATAATTTTCACCACCAATAATCGCGTCATAAGGAAAATTATGTTCAGGTTCTACTCTAAAATGGATATTG
Organism: Priestia sp. FW507-14D1A; assembly: GCF_058781295.1. Taxonomy (NCBI): domain Bacteria; kingdom Bacillati; phylum Bacillota; class Bacilli; order Caryophanales; family Bacillaceae; genus Priestia; species Priestia sp. FW507-14D1A. The sequence goes on along the minus strand of NZ_JBYSWQ010000003.1, from coordinate 88,020 downwards.
TGTATATCAGGTTCGGTACGCTGAAAAAAAGAAAGAGGCACGGTAAATACTTCTGCTACTTCCGAAGGATTCGGTCGAAGTTCAAGCGACTCATCAATAAAACCTACATAAGGATAAATGATTGTTCTGAATTGAGAAACGATATAATCTAAAGCTTGTACTTGCTGAATAGATTCAGGCGTAATCCCTAACTCCTCAGATGTTTCACGGATAGCCGTTTCTTTTTCGTCTGCATCCGTCTTCTCGACACGCCCTCCTGGAAAACAAATTTCTCCGGGCTGTCTTCGCAAATCGAGCGCTCTTACCTCAAATAAAACATGTAGTTCCCCTTTTTTTTCAATAAGCGGAACAAGAATACCGAAGCGAGAAAACTGCTCCATTCCAAGAATTGTCGGTATCCGATTTTCTAACTTAGCTATAATACGGGATGCATCCATACGTCCACTTCCTTTCACAAAATGAATTATCAAAAGAATAGCGAGTTATAAGCTACGATGTCAACTAACCTGCAAAAGAAAGCTGTTATCTTTAGTATATGAAGAGATCCATTCAATTGACACTGCAATTGATAAAAATATATAACATAGATATAAATAAAAACAGATAGCACCGGCTACCTGTCTTTTTGTTTTGTTTTTAACAACCCATAAATAAGTAAAAAGAATGCAACCACACTGATAAGCAATCCTCCTACTTGCTTATCAGTGAGTCCAAAACGAAGCTGAAGCCAAAAGATAACCAAGCAAATCAAAATGACGCTAGTAGCTAAATAAAAGTAAATGCTGTAGAAAAACGGATTCGTTCTTTTCCGTTTGTAAACAAGTAGTGAGATGCCTATATACGTACCCAATAGTGTGAGTAATACAACAACTTCCGTTAATGTTCTCACCGCATTCTCCCCTCTCCCTTTTTTCTTCTATACCCCGTTTCTTCTTTCATCAAAAGGAAGTTTGACTAAGGTATTTACAAAAAACCGCCTTATAGCATAAGGCGGTTTCCTTCAATACGCTTTATCCTGGTTTGTATTATATATCAAGAGCAAAGGTAATGACCGCTTCACAAGCTAACTCGCTGTCTACAAATGCTTTTCCTTTTCCTCTTACAATCTTTCCGCGCTGCTTGAAAACCTCAAATTCTAAACGCAGTGTATCTCCTGGCCTTACTTGACGCTTAAAACGACATTCGTCTATTCCCGCTAAAAAGGCAAGTCTTCCTTTTTGTTGGTCATCCGCAGCCATAGCAAACCCACCGAGCTGGGCAAGAGCTTCGACAATAAGTACCCCTGGCATTACCATATAGTCCGGGAAGTGGCCTTGGAAAAAAGGTTCATTTGCTGTTACTTGTTTAATCCCTATCGAAAGCTTTCCTTCTTCTTGCTCTAAGATGCGATCAACAAGTAAAAAAGGATAGCGGTGTTGAATGGTATGTTTTATTTGTTTTATATCTTTCATATGTATCGCTCCTTTTTCTTATAATAAGGGGTCCTTGCCGTCAAATGCAGGAAACGTATCTGGATGAAGAAGCGCCGCGAGTTTTTTTAACCCTAACAGCAGCCTAGGTGAAGGACGACAATACAGCCATTCTTCTAGTGCATGTACGCGATGTTCTTTAATGGCACACATATCGGACCAATCGGGTCTTTTATGTAAAATAGTCGGATTTACTTTGTTTGTCTGCACGCCTACCCAAGCCAGACAAATATGTTGTGGATTTCGTTTGAACACTTCTTCCCAATTACTCTGTACATTTGCTTCTTTATGATCAGCAAATATATTTTCTCCTCCCGCTAACTCACTAATTTCAGTCAGCCAGTTTGCTTTGCCAGGAGTAAAGACAGGTTTTGGCCACCATTCCCAGTATACAGTGGCTTTTTCATCAATTTGATTTGCAATCCCTTTATATGTAGAAAGAAACTGATCATAACGCTTTAACAGTTCAGCTGCTTTTGTTGCAATGTTTAATCGCTGACCTAAATCCTGTAGATTTTGACGGATATCTTCTAGCGAATTAGGATTATATACGACATAAGGAAGCTTTCGTTTTTTAAGTTCTTCAATATTTCGCTCCATTCCAGGAACGCTTAGTGATGCTAGGACTAAATCGGGTTTAGCTTCTTCCACCGCATCCATATTAATAGATAAATCGGGACCTAAACGCGGCAGACCTTGAATAGACTGCGGCCAATCGGAATAATCATCAATTGCTACGAGCAAATGCTCACATTTTAAATACGCTATTAGTTCTGTATTGCTTGGACAAAGCGAAACAATTCGCATAGTTCCCCTCCTGCATTCATTTCTTTTTTTCTATTATACAATAGATCCAAATATAAAAAGCAGAGACTTTCACTGAAGTCCCTGCTTTTGGTGCTCTTTATCCGCCCATCGCGTGATAAAAGAAGTAAAAGAAACCTAAACAGCCAAGTGAACTAATGCTTGTAGTTAAAATACCGATTGAAAGCAACACCTGTCCGTCTTTTTTTGGTTTATATCGCAGCATATAATAAAAAGCTAAACAGGTGCCAAGAAGTAAATAAATAGCCCATATGTAAGGTAGATTCTTTAGCTGAAAGATGTATCCTTGATTAAATAATAAACAGTAAATAAAAAAAAGATTTACGATAAAAAATATAGGAAGTACACTTTTCTTCATCTATTAAACCCTCTTCTACTCTTTATTTTCTGCTATAGTTGCTCTGTTTTGATTTCTCAGTTCATCCCGTATTTCACGTAAATATTGATTTCTCTCCTTCATTCGCTTTAACACTATAACGATAACAGCTATAATACCAGCAATGATTCCTATATAAAGAACTCCAAACACTAAGATAGGTACTACACCCGAAAGCTCCATCTCATTCCTCCTATTTTTTGGTTATTACCTTATTTTACCGTATTTTGTAAGGATGTCACGTCTTTTATCCATGAAAAAGGGAGTTTGAATATACATTCAAACTCCCTAAAAAGATAATAAAAAATAATATTTATTATAGCGCTTTGCTTTTGACACTCGCTCCCGTTCCGAAGAACTTATCAAAAATTTGATAAAGAGCAGACAGGCCAACTAACCAATAAATCGTTGTTACTAACCAATCCCAAGAGCCAAATAGCTCTTCTACTACATTCACGCCTAATGCTACAGCTAACCAATTCAAACCGCCTAAAATCACAAGAAGAGTTGTTAAACCTGAAAGAAATTTCACGTTGTCACCTCCTTGCGAACTGCATTAGGAAAAGCAGCTCATGTTACATCTTATGCGCTGTATAGATCAGTATATGCATAGGCGCTATGTAAAATAGTTATAAAGAATATGTGATTTATTCTTTTTTATTTTCTTATTGTGCAGCTGCAGCTTTCCCGATTTGTTTAATCGTTTCTACATGCATCGCTTCGTGATAGAAGCTGAATAAAAACGTTTCACCAACTGTTGTAAAGTTGATGCCGGCTTTGTTTGTAAAAGGTGTGATTAACTGCTTATCAAACTGCTGGGGCATGAACTCTTTAATACGATGTGCTTGATCTTTCAACACATTCGCAATTTCTTCAAGAGAAGGAGCAGCCTCCGTCCAATCGGCAGGTTTTGTTCCTGCGCCGAAAAAGCTTTCATAACTCTCTGGCGTTTGCATCGGTTCACCAGCTAAGCCAAACACAAGCTTTTCTTGAATAAAAGCAATGTGCCCAAGATTCCAGCGGATATTGTTATTGAATCCTTTTGGTGTGATGTCCGCTGCCTCTTCTGTTGTTTTTTCAAGGATACTAATCGTAATTCCTCTTACAACGTCCATATGTTTTAAAATCATGTTTTCCATCGTCTAATCTCTCCTTACGTTGTCGTATTAGATAAACTATTCAATGTCTATTGTGCACAAATTATCCCTTAAATGCCACTCATAACATTTAAACCTTAAAATAAAAGAAAATTCAAAAGAAACATCCCCCTATATAAAAACTAGGGGGATGTTTTAAGCAGAAGACTTCAAATTTGAGACAGGTCCTTTATTTGGCTTCGGTTTTAGCTGACCTAGCTTATTTTTTAGATAATCTTTTAATGCGCCGCGTTTTCTCTTGCGTCTTTTATCACGATTTTTAATGGTAATCTCCTCCTTTCCTTTTAGTTTTAAGACCTGTGTATTAAATGGATTCTTCTTTTATACATAAAATCCTTTTGAATTCTTAAATTTACCTTCATGTAATTCTTTCCTTTTTACAAAAAAAGACCAAAGTATCAAAACTTTGATCAATCAAGCTACATACGTAATCGACCCAATAGTGGAAATAATAGCGCTGTTTCTGTCGTACCAAACAACAGGTTCGTACCTAACTGCAAAATAACTGAGGTGAGCGGTGTGAAGCCTGACAATTTCATCTGACAGGTAAGCTGATTGCTTTGCGTTGTCTTTTCTCTTTAAATTTAACACTTCAATAATTCTTTCCCGCGTTGTAATTCCAATTCCATGACCAAAATATAAAGTTTCATCTAATACAATGGTGTTTTCACCTTTCCACTGGGGAGTCTCAGGATTATAATCAGGGTTTTTAAAATACGCACAGTCTCCGGGCAAGTAGTCAGATCCTTTATAACCGTGAAGCTCAAGATCTTCATCATATTGCCAATCGTGTAAGTAAAGATCAGCAAAAAGCCTGTTAAAGTTTGCTTTTCCAATATTATTTAATACAGCTTTGTAAAAGATGATGATAACAGCCGTCGCGCACTCAAACGCGTATTCGTGTCCGTTGTAAAAAATATCATCGATGGCCTGATGAGGAGAAACGGTAGGCAATAGCTGAAACCCTCCGTTATCGGTTCGTTTCCAATACTTTTCGTTGCACCTAGAACGGGCGAATGTAGCAAACCTAGCGCCGCTTTTGCGCAACAACACAGACGATTCAATAATTTGTAATTTAACAGATACATCAAAATCAAGCTGGTCAAATGTAGCATACTCATACACTTCCCTATAGGCATCCATTTGTTTTAAAATGTCTGCTTTTTCTTTTGTTAACGAACTATTATTTAAATCGCTTATTTTCACAATTTGTTGATTAACTTTAATCATAGACGTTCTCTCCTTTACAGAAAATGATATCAATCACCTTCTCTAACAGGATATTGATAAAAATTTTTTTTGTGTATCTTCATTTATTTAAAATCGTGAAGATTAAAAAAAACGATGAAAGAAAGTAATTTAACCAATAATCTTTTCTTTTGTTCCTTTTTGTCCTTTTGTAACCTTTTTAAATATAAAGCGAGCAACTAACACGTACAGTGGTAACACAATAATGACGGCAATAACATTTAAAATCCAAGGTATTGTCCCCATAAAAACGTTTGAAGATGCTTTATCATACCAGTTCACAATAAGTATTAAAAAGAAAACACTGGATATAAAAGTACTTATGTATCCCTTCTTATAGTTTGTACTTCTCACAGAAACAACAAAGCCAATTACCGATGAAATGCCTGCTGCAATTAAGACAAAAATCAAAAATAAGTTTGCTACCTTTTGAACGTCCATTACTTCCCTCTTTCCTATAAAATTTTCACTCCAGAATCTTCGTTACCTCACCTATAAAAAAAGTGAATTTAAGTACTTTAAACTCCCTAAAACAATTAATGCATTTTTCTAGATGCAATTCCTACAGTTAAAATTACAGTCATACCTACACCATATAGCGTTATGAAAGTATAAAGTGATTTTATGTAGCCAGCTGGATAAAGCGTAGCGCTCATTATTAATAAAAGTCCTAATATGTTTAATAACTTTGTTTTTTAAATTTTTATTTCAATCTCTTCCTTTCAATCTCGATAGCCCTTTTACTTATATAGAATCTAGAAGCTAAAATTTCTTGGCAATCTACTAGGTAAATGTTTATACTTCTTTTCGAAATGTCCCTCTTCATTAAATTTTGCTTAAAATGAACTTGTTCTCCACGAGACTTTTAGTTAGTTCTGTTCTTTATTTTGATTAACCGCTTCATTTTGTTTTTGATCAAAAGTTACTATTAAATTGTATATAAAAATTAACAAACCACACCCAACCATAATCCAACGCATACTTCCTTGGAATGCAGAATTAAAAATGTTTGCTAAAGCTATTATAAGTCCTGTTGACATGTTAAAATAATTCCAAAACAAGCAAATCGCCCCTCCTTAACCATTGCTTCTTCTTTTCTTAGGCCTTAATATAAATTCGTAGATGAACCAATAAATTAGAGGAAACAAAACAATAACGAGAAATCCGTTTTCAGCCGGTATATATTTGTAGATTAATAGCATAATAATTGCAAACACAAGGTAAGTTATCCAAAACCCTTTATCTCTTTTACGCATAATTACCACCTCTCTCTGAACTGAAATAGCATCCTAACGTCTAACGTACTTTCTATATACACAACCAAATCCTTTCTTAAAAAGTACGTTATTAGCGAACGCCATACCAAGATAAGCCTAATTTTTAAGTCTAGGCTTATCTTGGTACTACCTATTTAGCAAGAAATACTTCTTCATTTACATTTTCAAAAAACGACTTCAACCTAGAAAAGTCCTCCTTGTTTCCCCGTGTAGAGAAAATTTCTTGATCATTATGAACAACAACCATCGTAAGAGTTGATTTGAAAATTGTAAGGATTTGCTTTCCAGTTTTTATTTCTCTGATTTTATTGAATGGGATATGTAATATAATAGGCAGCTTAGAGAAAACTTCTCCGTAAAAAAGTAGGCTTTTTTCTGTATAAGCTAAAACACCTCGAATAGGTACAGAATTTCCATTTGGTACACCTACAAGTCCCGAAAATCCACTTTCACATTCATAGTAAGTTAAAATAGATTCTCTAATTTCTTCGTCGCTATCTATCTTTTCTTTAAACTCTTTAGTTGCTCTTTCTTTTAAACTCATACTATCCCCCCTATAGAAATCACTTCTTTTTAAATTACAGCTAACTAAATTTTATAATAATTACACTTTTTTGTAAATTTCAGGTATCTGCCACCTGATTAATCTTTCTAGTTAAAATAATTCATACAAAAAAGTGCTTGGATATTTAAATACACAAGCACTTTTTGTTAATCTCCCCAAACTCCAAAAACTTTATAGGAAGGATACGTTTTTGGAGTTTGGGGAGGTTTACTAAACGTGTAATCTTCTTCAATTTTTATATTAACAAATTATCACATTTTTATTTTACTTTTTTTTCTAAATATGTTTTAATTATACACTAGTAACTTCTTAATTTGATGCGTAAGAACTCTACCAATTACACTTGGTTATTTCTGTAACTACGCTCTTATAATTAAGAGAAAGGAAAATGCTAATGGCCTTCGTTAAAAAAATAAACATCTCGTCCGAAGCTAAATCAATGGGTATAGACTTCTATGTACCTTTTTTAATTATTTTAATTGCAATACTTTATACATGCTTTTCCCCTGATCTAGAAAGTCTTCAATATATATCAAGAATAATAGAATTTGTTGTATGTCCTATAGCCGGTTGGTGGTCCGTATACTTATTTTTAAATCACTCTGCTGATAAAGATAAAACAGCTGAGTTAACACCTAACTCCTCGAAACCTATTTTATCTTACGGCCTTATTAGAGTGACATCTTTCTTTCTTATTTTTCTAGCGGCATTTTTTGTATTACTGATTTCTATTACATTAAGGTACCCTTATCCTTACATATCATTATTTAATTTAACTATTATTTATGTTCCTCAAACTGTGTTGTACTGTTACTTAGGATTTTTCCTTATGGTATTATCACGAGACATTGCTATTCCGCTATTTATTTTATTAACATATATAGCGGTCAAATATTGGACGACTAGGGACATTCCGATATATAACGTAATGTCATTCTCTATAGATATGCAGTTGTATCCAAGGATTATCCTGTTAGCTGTAAAGAATATTGCATTAGCTATTGCTTTAGCGGTTGCAGGACATTTCATTTTGGTCAGACGAAAGAAGATATAAATATTAGTTTATACTAAAAAAGCTGAGCTCCTATTTACACTAGGTCTCAGCTTTTTTATTTCTTGAATGGGCTGAATTACAACATCGAAAGACTTAAAAATCATTAAAATGCAATTAACATTTTTTTATGCTTTTTCATAGTTGTCCTCCATTTCATACGTTTTTAATACTCAGGCTTAGCAACACCTAAATTCGATTCAAAATCAGTATTGATTCTTTTGAGGTACACCCCATTAAACTAAAAGCAACAATTAGAACAGCTGCTGCTGCTATCTTTCTTGAATTCTTCATTGTGAAACTCCATTTCTTTGTTGTTTAACTTTTACATACTGAACAACTATATCACGTAAATGGATTATTTTAACTATTTATATTAAGATTAAAATTAAAGAAATTAATAAAATGGAGGTTTGTATGAAAAAGGTATATTCTGCATTACTCGCATCTCTACTGTCAGCCAGTATACTAACGGCTTGTTCAGCAACGAACGTACACAGTAAAAAAGACGTGGAATTCTATTCTAGTGAAGATGAAGCTTTTGAAAATGCAAAAAAAGAGTCTACAGGAATACAAGATATTATCGGTGAAAGCAAATATGTAGATAACGAAAAGATTGTTATCTATACAATTAAAGAAAAATCGAATGTAGGTATAGGAACAGCTACATTAACTCAAAAGGATCAAAAAATCCGTTGGTATTTTAATGGGAATCCAGCTATTATTAAACAATCAAAGGGAAATACAGATATCACTAGTGAAATAACGACTCCAAAAGGTGTAAAGTACGATTTTTATGCCGGTACCCCAACAAAATCAAATATGACAATTGAAACCCGTACCGATACTGAAGTGGTCCCTCATATTGATAAAGAATATGATATTTATTATTACCTCTCCCCTGTTCCAAGCAATTAAGCAGCAATTTTTTTATTAGTCGCAACTAACTAAGGGGGAGATTATATATGAAAGGGTTTATAAAATTATCTCTGTTTATGTTTATTATCGTTGGATTATCAGGGTGTATAGGCGAGGAATATGACTTCTCTCCCCCTACGGTTACATTATCGGCCAATGATGTTGTGGATGTTGAACTGAAAGAAACTAATGTAGATTGGCGCGGTGAAGAAGGAAAACAGTACAGAAAGGAAACAAATACAAGGAATAGTATAAATAGAGCTAAAAAGCAACAACAGCTAGCTGTAGCCCCTGAAACACCAGGAAATTTAAGGTTTGACAGCGAAGATTTTCTTGTTAATGACATTAGTTCTTATACAATAAGTACTAGTAATGCGAAGCTAGATATTAGTATAAACGAACAAGATAGAACTTTTACGTTCCCAAAGAAAAAAGGGAATTATGTTTATGTGCTAGAACTTCAAACTGATAGAGGCTACGCACAATATGTAGGGAACGTTGTTGTTAAATAAATAACATAGAAACTAATAAGACCCAACCTCTACAAAGAGATTGGGTCTTATTAATATTATAATATATCTACATGAGAAGTCACCTATTATCATTAGTAAGCTCTATAGAAAGATCTTGTCCAGATATTTTTCGACTTACGTATGAGAATAAAAAAGTGCTAACTACAAGCATTGATACTACTACAGAAAGAATCGTTTTATAAGCTATAACAAACTTCCCTGGATCCATTAATAGCAGAATTAATGTCACTAAAAGTCCCATTACAATTCCACATATTACTCCAATCGTAATATATAAATTCACCTGTGAAAGAATGACTTTACGAATGGATTTTGGCGTCATGCCCATCGCGCGTAAAACAGCAAATTCTTTTCGTTTTGAGTAAATATTATTTGCCAATGAATTAAATACTCCTACCATGGTAGAAACAACCAACGTGGCAATAACAACTATAAAAATTCCCCAGCGCTGATAAAACATTTCGTTTGCTTCTTTAACAGATTGATCATAGCTGCTTACCTTTAATTCGGGATACTGGCTTTTTAAACCTTCAATTTCTTTTACAGCGGCCTTTACATCCGTAGCATCTATGTATAGGCGGTAAAAATCTACATCTTTAAACTTGTTGCTTTTCCAATCTAAAAATGCTTCATTATTGTCAAGAAGGTGATTAGGTATAGCTGTTACCACATAATCTCCCTTAGGTATTATATTTCCCTCTACCATTGATTCATCTTGATTTTCAACATACATACCTAAATGGAGTACCTGACCTACTTTTAAATCATGACTTTCAGCAAATTTTTCAGACACTATTATACTATTCTCTTTATTACTTCCTTTTACATACGAGAAGTGCTCTAGAAGTCCTTGCTTCTGCAATCTTTTCAAGTCAACCACATTGCAACGAATATCCGCAACCTTTTTTGAATTTAAAATCTCTCCTAAGCCCTGATTACTCATGTTGCTAACGCTTTTTACGTTAGGTAATTGTTCAGCCTTTCTAGTTAGTTCTTCTACATCTATTTTTGAATCATCAAGGCGAGTTTCCACAATAATAGGCATTACATATTCTTTTTTTAAGTAGGTTAGTCCATTAATTTGTATGGTTCTAAATGTAATTGACCCAAATACAGTAATGATCATTAATCCGCATATTATTAAGATAATCATTGTGTTTTTTTTAACTTGGGGAATTAGGTTTTTTACCGCAATATAAAATTCTTTGCCAAATATTTTTTGTCCATATGGCAAAAACCATTTTAATCCTTTAGTCACTATGATAGGAAAGATTAGTATAAAGGCAAGCAAAACTAAAATAACTGTAATTAGCAACATCCCAGGTCCGTATGTGCCTCTTGTAGGAAATACTTGGCTTCCTATAACTAAAAATAAGGACAGTGCTAATAGTACCTTAAAAACTACTACTCTTGTCTTGGAAAAACCATAGTTAATTTTCTCGTTCGTCTGCATTGTTTTTAGGGGCAATACTTTTGTACTTCGATAAGCTGGAACGAGTAAAAAGAATTGAATAATAACAAACATTACAACTGTAAGGGTAATGGCAGTACCTACGTTAAAGTCAGATGGAAAGGAAGGTATTTCTGACACTTTTCCTAACCAGCTATATAAGTACCTTTGACTGCAAAAGGTTAGCAAAAATCCTACACCTGTACCTACGGTGTTTATAACGGTGCTTTGAAGTATGATAATCTTGCTAATCTGTTTAGCACTGGCTCCTATTGAACGCATGATGGCGAACTGATTTCTCATCTTGTAAAGCAAAAGCTCAAAGTTTGAAATGAGAATAAGAGACGTGATAATTAACACCAATGCCGATAAAACAATAATAAATGTATGTAAGGATTGTAAATTATTTTGCACGCCTGCATCTTGTTCAGCTATATCAATACGTAAGTTCTTGTTATAAGATTTTATACGATCGGCCAACTTTAAGGCGCTCTCATTCTTGTGTGCCTTTATTAATAAATAAGTTGCTTCTGCGCTGCTTTTTTCTTTTGCTTGAATATAGCCTTTTACGTTTTTTTGATTAAGTATTAGCATATCTGGAGCTACCCCAGTAGCGGATAAATCTTTTACCGTTTCTGCTAATGTATATGTTTTGTTTTCTATAAGAACTTTATCTCCTACTTTTGCGTGTAAATCTTTAGCTAGTCCTTTGTTCATTGCGACAGAATTCTTATTCAACGGTTTGGAAAAGTGATACCGACTTTTAGCTAAATAATCATTTTCGACACCTACTGTATAGATAGAGGTATTTAGTTTATTTAGATTCAAATGAGCAATAGATACTTTTGATACCTTATCTACCATTTTATCCTGGTGAATTTCTTCCACTAAAGTCGATGTCAAAATTTTGCCTTGATCCATCTCAAACCCTACAGACAAATCCATCTCACCGTAAGTTTGTTTTAATTGACTTTTTAATGTCTCCTGCGCATTAAAAGAGAATAAAACCATACTAAGTACAAGCATCGTAGAAATAGCTATACTTACAATAGATGAAAACACTATAAATTTATTGGACTTAAATAAACGAAAAGCTAAACCTTGTAGTGTTTTCATATCTTAGGACTCTCGACTTTCGTAATAAGCTTAAACTTCTCTAGTATATGATCCAAATCACTATTTCCGCTACAGATATATGTATCGACAATAGAGCCATCATGAAAGAATAGAACGCGATCTGCATAAGTAGCTACATTAGGGTCGTGAGTAACAAGAAGTATGCTTTGGCTAAGTTCGTTTTTTGTGGTTACCAGTGTGTCTAGTATGACTTCGGAAGTATTAAAATCAAGGTTACCTGTAGGCTCGTCTGCCAGAATAATAGGTGGTTCAGTTATAATTGCCCTTCCTATAGCTACGCGCTGCTGTTGTCCACCTGACAGTTGTACAGGACGGTGTTTTTTCCAAGCTGTTAAGCCCAAGAGCTCAACAACGTTATTTACTTTTAAATCAATTACATCCGATGTAAGTCCCTTTAAAACGAGCGGCAGAGCTATGTTTTCTTCTACAGATAAATCCTTTAATAAGTGGAATGATTGAAAGATAAATCCAATATTATCTCTTCTGTACGCTGAAGCTTGAGGTTCTTGGAACATATCTTTTGAAAGCATTCCTTTTAATTTAATCGTTCCACTAGTTGGTTCATCCAGTGCTCCTAAAATGTTCAGCAGTGTGCTTTTTCCTGAACCACTTGTTCCCATAACAGCAACCATTTCACCTACCCTTAACTGAAAGGATATATCATTTAGTGCAGTAACTTCATAGCCCTCTCCTTTATAAACTTTAGTTAAATTTTTCACCTCTAAAATATGTTTATTTTTCACGTCTTCACCTCGAAGTAAGTTTCTTTTTTGTAGTAGCAAAGGTAGTTCACGCTTTTATTACATCTACCTCGTAAATCCCCACTATATCTAGTACGTTTCAAAACAGGAATAGTTTTACATTTTGTTAAAAAAGGAAAAATTTTTAGTTGTTTATAAGAAACACAAAAAAGTAGAAGTTTATTAGATAAGCTGCTACATTCAAATTCAAACAAAAACAGTGTTGTATTTGACTCTGTTTTCTTGCTTAAATTCACTTGAACTCACATAAAACATTTCTACTTTTACCCTTATGTCTTGTAGTCCCACACGTAAACAATTATACTTATTTTAGTAAATATTCATAAAAAAGGAAGGGGAGAAACGTCATGCCGCCAAATCCATCACACCATCCTATTATTCTATTTGATGGTGTTTGCAACCTTTGCAACGGATGGGTACAGTTTGTTATCAAACGAGATCCACGTGCTCTATTTCGTTTTGCGTCGCTTCAATCTGATACTGCGGGAACCTTGCTGCGTAAGCATAACCATGAGCATCCACCACTTCACTCGGTTATTCTTCTTATGAACGGGAATCTTTACACAGAGTCTACGGCTATTCTACATATTGTCCGCCAGCTTCGAGGACCCATTCAACTAATGGCGTGTTTCCAAGTGGTTCCCTCGTTCATTCGAAACCTGCTCTATCGTTTCATTGCACGTAATCGGTATAAGTGGTTTGGAAAACAAACGTCATGTATGTTGCCGACCCCTGAAGCCAAAATGCGATTTTTGGACTAAGCATACAAATGGAGGAAAACAATGCGTTTATCAACAAAAGAGAAATTTCGTTTAAGTGTTCTTGCGACCCTAAGGTGGACCATGGCTATTACGTTTCTTATTTATGGAATGGCCAAAATCTATCCAGGACAATTTATAACAGGCGATTTTGTGTTCGATTCAACAAAAGATTCTGCGATGAAACTGGCGTGGTATTTCTTTGGGTATTCCGATTTCTACAACTATTTTATTGCCGCTGGCGAATTATTAGCTGCGTTGTTATTGGTGATTCCGCGTACCGCGACACTAGGGAACATTATTTTTCTCCCCATTATTGCCAACATCACCGTCCTTAACTATTGTTTCAACATTCCTGCCAAAGTGGTGTGTGTTCCGCTTCTTGCGATGAGTTTGCTATTAGTATTGATGGAATACTCAAAGTTAAAAGGCATCTTCTTTGTCAACACTGCTACCCCAACGCAGAAAGTAGACGTTCAATCATCCGAAAGGAAGGTGACCGTTAAATGATCGTCTTTCTTTTGCCGCCCATTATCTTCGGTTTGGCGTGTACTTATTATTTTGGTCTTCGCAAAGAAGACTGAACACAGACAATTCCTATTTTGCTTTGACTAGTAGTTACGGAAACCAGAGAAGTTCGCGATAAGATACTAAAAAGAACTGCTGCAGGTAAACCCATAAAAGTGCAAATTGATGCCGCTGCATGGTGGCATTAAATTTCTTTATGCTACTTTTCAAAAACAATAAAAAAGGCAGCAGCTCATAAGTTGAGCTGCTGCCTTTTATTTATAGAAACATGGGAATAACCTTTTAACGATACCAAATCGTTTTATCTTGATATGGAATACGTTTTGATGAAGCTTCTTTATTAGGGTGGCCGACGTAAATTAAGCCTAAGAGCTTATCTCCGTCTTCTAGAGATAAAAAGTCATTCAGTTCTGACTGATAGACAATTTCACCGGTTCTCCAAATTGTAGCCAGACCTTGTTCTTCCGCTACTAATAGCATATTTTGTATGCTTGCCGCTACGGCAGAGATTTCTTCAATTTCAGGCACTTTTCCAGAAGGGCTTACTGCTACAGCAATAATGACAGGAGCGCGAAGCGGTCCTTTTTTTGCTTTTGTTGTTTTTTTCAACGCTTCTTCTTCACTTAAGTGAGCAGTTTTTTGCTTCATAATACGTTCCATTTCGTCTCCTAAACGAACGCGTGAATCCCCTGTAAACACGCGGAACTTCCAAGGCTCTGTCTTTTTATGATTAGGAGCCCAAGTGCCGGCTTCTAACATAAAGTTAATAGCATCTTCTGATACGTCTTTGTCTTGCATGGCCCCAATCGTTCTTCTGGCTTTAATAATATCTAATACGCTCATGCTTTCTATCTCCTTTTCTACATTTAATTTATTAGTATAGGTATGTATATATCTTATATATAGAATAATTGAAAATCATTCTCACTGTCAATTGTTTTGCCCTTATTCGGGTCGCGATAAATATGCCAATTTTTTAAGCGTGTTTGTTTTTTTAGCAGGTTTTCTTTTAATTATTTGGCAGTTACGGAAGATAAAAAAAACGATTTGGAACATAGAGCCCAAATCGTTTTTTTATCTTATACCCAGCCGCGGAAACGGGAAGCTTCAGCTGATTTTTTGATTCCTGCCATGTAAGCAGCAAGTCTCATGTCTACGTTATTTTCTTGAGAGATTTGATAGACCGTTTCAAATGAATCCACCATTACCTTGCGTAACTTGTAAGCCACTTCTTCTTCAGACCAGTAGTAGCCTTGATTATTTTGCACCCATTCGAAGTATGAAACCGTTACGCCTCCAGCACTCGCTAAAATATCTGGCACTAAAAGTACGCCTTTTTCATCTAAAATGCGCGTAGCTTCAAGCGTAGTCGGTCCGTTCGCTGCTTCTACTACAATAGAAGCTTTAATGCGATGAGCGTTGCGAACCGTAATTTGATTCGAAATGGCTGCGGGCACTAAAATATCACATTCTTTTTCTAATAGCTCTTCGTTTGTCATCACATTGGTAAATAAATTCGTTACCGTACCAAAACTATCGCGTCGATCAAGCAGGTAATCAATATCAAGACCAAGCGGATCATAAAGAGCTCCGTATGCATCTGAAATGCCAATTACTTTTGCTCCTGCATCATGCATGAACTTAGCGAGAAAACTGCCGGCATTTCCGAAGCCTTGAATAATAATCCGCGCTTCTTGCAAGTTAAGGTTTTTCTTTTTAACAGCTTCTTCTATACAAATGGTTACTCCTTTAGCTGTTGCAGTTTCACGTCCTTGAGATCCTCCGAGTACGATAGGTTTTCCGGTAATAAAACCAGGAGAATCGAACTCACGCAGTCGGCTATATTCATCCATCATCCACGCCATGATTTGAGAATTTGTATAGACATCCGGTGCAGGAATATCTTTAGTAGGCCCAACTATTTGACTGATGGCTCTTACATAGCCGCGGCTGAGTCGTTCTAGTTCACCAAAAGACATGTTTCTTGGGTCACATACAATTCCGCCTTTACCGCCGCCATACGGAAGATCGACAATCCCGCATTTTAAACTCATCCAAATGGATAGTGCCTTCACTTCTTCTTCATTGACTTCAGGATGAAAGCGTACGCCTCCTTTAGTAGGCCCGACAGCATCATTATGCTGAGAGCGGTAGCCGGTGAATACTTTTACCGATCCGTTATCCATTTTAACCGGAATGCGAACCGTCATCATGCGCAGCGGTTCTTTCAATAAATGGTACACTTCTTCACCATAGCCCAGCTTTTGAAGCGCTTCTTGAATAACTGTTTGAGTAGATAAAAATAAATTAAGTGATTCCTGTTCTTGCTGCTGTTCTTTTTTTAATTCACTAGCTGTTTTCGTAATAGACATTCTGTTCACCCCATATTAATCATTGAATTTCCTCAACGATTTAACATGCAATTCCTGTGCCAATTTCCGCTCCTTTACAACGCTTTTATATTATAAATAATCTGCATTAGCAAGCCTTATATTCCCTGCATAGGCTGATATTAGTATATACTTAAAGAAATAAGACAAACTATTTATACTACAAAGGAGGAAAGTGCTATGTTACATGAAAGAAAAGAACAAGAACCAAACAATCACTGTATAGAATGCTGTTCCATCTGCGGAGAAAGGCTAACATCTTTTCAAGAAAAAGAAATCTTCACATGCGACAGCTGCTTTGAACAGAAAATCAACGATGTGCTTTCTGAGCTGTAATCAGGTACTTTATTTTTTAGAAACAGGTGTCACAATATTAAAGTTTGGATCGATAGAATCCTGACAAGACAAAAAGAAATCCCATTTCGATTTATCTCCTTGAACAAATAGGACCGAGCTATAAGAGTGATCATTTGTAGTTGTGAGTCGATATAAGGTATCTTGCCACATCGTTACCGTCACCTCAGCTTTCCTTCGCGTATCTCCAAGATACCTAAAGATTCCATGCTTAAGTTCTGTAAGAGCTACTTCATTACGATCGGGTATCACAAACAATATACGATAGTTACATGCACCTGCTTTTAATCCATCTACGCGAATGCTAAATAGTTCTAAAATATTTTTTAAAGGAAGTGTATCCCATACTTCTTTTGTGATAATGTTGGCAGGAAGCGGTATATTACCTAAACGAAGTTCTTTGGCTCCTGTTAAATATTCATTTCGCCAAGGGCCAGATTCAGCTGTATACCCTAACTGTTCAAGCGCGTCTGCACATAAAAGTTTTGCCTTCACATGGTGAGGATCAGCATAAATAACTTGTTTGGTCACTTCAGCTACCCATTGGTAGTCGCCTTGTTGAAAACAGCACTGCGCTTTTTTGACAATATTGTCCGCTCCGCCCATATACTCTACATACTTCTTAGCTGACTCTTCAGGAAACAGTTTATTTAAATCTACAGGATTGCTGTTATACCAGCCCATATAGCGCTGATAAACCGCTTTTGCGTTGTGGTTAACCGTTCCATAAAAACCGTTGGTATACCACTCGTGAGATAGGATTTCTGGCAGCTTCATCATTCGGCCGACGTGATCAATGGTATATCCTTGATTCATGAGCCTTAATGTCTGATCATGAATATATTGATAAACATCTCGTTGGTTTTCGATATAGGTAATACACGACTCGTTTCCGAACCTTGGCCAATTATGTACCCCAAATACAGTTGTTAGCTCTTGGCCAAATAAATCGATTGCTTGCTGCAAGTATCTTGACCATGCTGCTGCGTCTCTTACTTTTGCTCCTCTGAGCGTATAGAGGTTGTGCTGAGTGGCCGTACAGTTTTCTGCAATACACAGAGACTTTTCACTAGGAATATAGATGTTCATTTCAGCAGGCGCTTCCGTTCCTGGCGTAAGCTGAAACCGAAATGAGACGCCGTCAATTTTCTTACTTACATAAGAATGAGGTTCGGAAGGACGAATTTCTTCTATTCCTTTAATAAGCGTGATTGTTCCAAATGAAATTTCTTTTCCGATACCGTTGTCAATTAGGCCTTTTTCATCGCGTCGCAGTTGAATACCGTACATATATTGACTTCTTCGTGTCATTGCTGTGGCTGCCGTGACGTTTTCATCGATAACCGCATCCATAAACCCAGCAGGAGCATAAACTTTACTAGTTTTATTTTGTGTTGAGTCAGGTAATACTCCTAAAACTCCACCGTAATGGTCTATATGTGAATGTGAGAAGATAACGGCTCTAACAGGACGCTTCCCGCAGTGCTGGTTTACTAGTTTAAGTGCTTCTTCTGCTGTTTCTTTTGACGTCAAGCAATCAATAACAATCCATCCCGTTTTTCCTTTAACAAATGTAATATTAGCCATATCAAAGCCTCTGACTTGAAAGATATTTTCAGTTACTTGATATAAGCCGGCTTGTACATTTAATTTTCCTTGTTCCCACAGTTTAGGGTGGACAGTAGCAGGTGTAGATTGTTCAAATAAAAAAGCGTACTTTCTTAAATCCCATACAGGATACAGCTGATTTTTTTTGAAAATCAGAGGAAAAGGTACGCGTACAACAGCTTGGTAATCCGCAAGATTTTGTTCTAATTTCACTTGTTCCCAGTCTATGTTTTTATAAGTATCAGCATTAGTCGCTGCAGTCTTTTGAGTAGCATCTTTTCGGTGAATCGTTAACTCCTGTTCATAATCACACAGCATAACCCCCTCCTTTTTATTACTTTATGCGTAAAAATGAGACGAAGTACAAAAAAGGAGGGAAAATAGAGTTAACAAAAAAGAAGATGCGCTTAGTACGCATCTTCTTTTTTATACTGAATGTTATGTTTGAATAGTCGAGTATTCTGTCTGAATTAGACAGCCTAGCACTTAGTATAACGATTGTTTACCAATGTGCCTTTTGTAATCAAAACAAATCTTCCTTCTAAGGTGCTCAATACGTTTCTTGAAGTCGCTGTAAAACAATGCATGTGTACAGTCTCTCCTTTCTTGTATTGGCCTTACATAGAATGTATACCCGAAAAAAAATAAACAAAACACGATTTGGTTATTTTTTCAAAAATAATAATAAATCCACTCTGGGGTGTTTTTTAGAGAACGTTCCCATTTAGGTATTCATCTATTACTCTTTTGGTTAATCTACGGCTATTTGTTTTATCTTCATTAATTTCTCGTTCTACGTGCGTAATCATCTCGCGATCATAAATGATACAGCTCGTTTCATCATTCTAATACGTATAGGCTTTGGAGGTTTGTTTTATTTTATATGAGGAAATGCATGAAAATATAGAATATGTAACACAAAAGCTTAATCATTTTTGATTAAGCTTTTGTGTACTTCGCTAGCATTTAGTAAATATAGTCCCTATATAAGTCGGACTGAGTGACCTTTTTATAAGCGAGTCCGTGTTTTTTAGCAAGAACTTTTACTTCATCTACGCAGCTTTGAGCGCTTCTTGGTGATACGTAAATTTCATTGATCAGCTGATGTAAATTACATGTAAGGAGGTTACCATGCTCGTGAGAAAAATCATACGATCTTTTTTCAAGTATATCCATTCGTTTTTGCCATTGATTTGCGGAAATACCTTGAATTTCGAACAGCTTTTGCAGCTTCCAAGCGTGTATGCGACTTGCTACAATAACAAGCCTCAATTCATTTTCATGCTGATAGGATTTGCGCTTATAAAATAATGTGTCATATACAGAGTGGCTGATCATTTCTTTTTGAAAGTCTATGTACTGCACTTTGCCAGAGAAGATTTTATAGCGTAAATCTTTAATACTGCACAATAAATTTTCATAGGTGGTTTTAATAGCTACGCCATCATTCCCCTTTAAATATAGATCCCACATTCCAGCGGCTTCGTAATCATTGATATGCCAGGATGAAACAGCAGAAAATTCATGGATTTTTCTTATATAGGTTCTAGAGGTACGGTTATGACGTTCGCCTTTTTTTCTTAACTCTTCTATGTTCCACATTGAAGAGCATCCTTCAAGGGGGTCGGAAAATGCATCAGGTTTTGCGAAAAAAAGCGCATTGGTTTCCAGTAAATCTTGAAAATCAGACAGGGGCATAAATCGCCACACCGTCGGATTATTGTGCACCTTATAGCGTTCATCATAATCGTCATAGCTAGATTCGAATCTTTTGGCATATTCGTAAGCTTTATCTCTATAAGCTAAATCCATCGGTTTTCCTCCTCTGAATGCATATTCATACTTGAATTATAGCACTTAATTGTTGTAATTTTCAAAATTATCCACCTGTATTAAGAGAGTTCTGTTATCAGAAAAGAAGACACGCCTCAACATCTGCAGCGTGTCTTCTTATTTAATGAAATGAATGTTTTGCTTAACACTTTCACTTTCTGGCTGATTTAATTCCAATAAATAAATTTTATCCGCTCGAAAATCAGTATTCTTCATTTCTTTTTTTAAGGTACGAATAAAGGCAGCTGAACTTTTTCCGCAGGCTTCAAAATAATGAAATGTGTGTACAACAAATAGAATGGATGCTCCACTGTAATCTTTTTTGCTCTTTTTTTGGATGTTTTCTAGCACTTTTTCTATATACTCTTCTACAGAACCTTCCGTCTGGATACGAGGTAGAGCAAAATTTCCTGAATTCACCCTCTGTGCATCTTCAAATTCCAGTTTCCCATCTTTGTAAGAAGTAATTTCAATTCGTTTTTCAGTACCATCCGGCTGAAGAATTAATCCGTCGTATCCTTGACTTCCAATAATAAGCTTCAATTTTGAATTCCTCGGACAATAGGAAGATTGGCTGAAGCAATAAAGCGGATAAAACTCTTCAAAAAACTTTTTGAAACGCCCTTTTTTAAGTCGGGCTAATTTTATATATTCTCTGTTTTGATGAATCATTTGCTGCGTATGTTCAAAATACTGCTTCATTTCTTCTTGCGTTCTGTACACATCAAGATCTTTAAATAATTCATCCATCTTTTTCACCTTCAATCCCACCAACTAAAAAAATCTTCTTACTTAGTAGATACATATTCATAAATGTGTGTGACAATTTTCTTTTTTTTAGATATAGCCTTTTTTAAAACAAAACGTGCACACTTTTCATTTTTTTGCATATCCTGTTATTCGTGCATTCAATTATGAGCGTACGTTTCAGCCTTTAGTTGTAAAAGATGAACCGCAAAGTTACAGCTGATGGCGGATGATATGCGTCTGATTATTTCATAAACTATAACAAACAGGAAACTTAACAATAATTGAGGTGTTGGAAATGTTTGATAATGATTACGTAGTTAAAACCATTCATGATTTACATGTAAAACGCACAGAAAGCAAATTAAAAGTCTTCTTAACTTATTTTTATCATAAAAAATAACATAGATTTATAGACGGTAATATATAGTCAGTTGTTACTTGGAGTTTTTTATAGGAAGAAGAGTTTGATACAAGTAAAAAGGAATAGCAAATAATCCGCTATTCCTTTTTACTGTACTTGCAATTCCCGAATAAGTCCAGCAAGAATTTTAATGCTTCTATCGATATCTGGTAAAGAGGCATAGGCGTAAGAAAGCCGGAGATAACTGCCGGTTTCTTGCGCATAGATACTTCCGGAATTAAGCAATATCCCTCTTTTCAAAGCACGAGAGTATAAAGATTTCATTGAAATAGAAGGTTGAATATGCACCCATATAAAAAAGCCTCCTTCAGGATTCGTCCATGTCGCTACATCTCCTGCATATGTTTCTAAAGCATTCAGCATAACTTTTCTTCTTGTTCGCAATTCGGTTCGTACCGTTTCCATATGCTGTTGATATAAGCCATTTTTAAACCATTCTGCTGCCACTCTTTGAGACAATGAGCTAGATCCATAATCCGTTTGCATTTTAATATCCGCCAAACGCTCAATGACTGGTTCTGGGCCGACTATCCATCCGATACGTAATCCCGGGCTTAATGTTTTAGAAAGACTGCTAACATATAACACGTGTCCATTTCTATCTAAAGCCTTTAATGGCAACGGAGGCTGTTTATTTAGCCATAATTCGCGGTATAAATCATCTTCAATAATAGGAAGCTGATGTTCCTCACATTCTTTCAGCAAATCGTAACGCCTTTTTTGTGACATTAATGTTCCCGTTGGGTTATGAAAACATGGATTTGTATATAAAATAGCTTGCCCTTCTTGAGGGTCGGCGCGTTTTATAGCTGTTACTTTTATTCCTTCCTCATCCATAGAAAGACCTTTGAGTTTCATTCCCGCTGATTGAAATACATGTAAGGAGTATAGATAAGAAGGTTTTTCTAGCAAAACCGAAGAGCTCTTTTGCAGCAGTCCAATTGAAATAAGCTGAAGAGCTTGAAGAGCGCCGGAAACAATTAAAATAGAATCTGGAGAAGATTCAATCCCCATTGTTTTCATATACGCACTTAACTCTTTTCGTAAAGGAAAATACCCCTTTGGTTCTTCGTATCCCAGAACCTCCATGTTTTTTGCTACTTTTTCCATAGCGTATTTCATTTTATCTTTAGGGAATATGTCAGGTGAAAGCTCTCCTTTGCTTAATTGAATAAGGTTTGAGTTAAATTCAGATTCATTGATATCTTGTACCATTGCTTGACTCGGACGATGCATACCTGACTTCACATGAACATTCCAATCGGGCGGAGTCGTAGCCAAGAGTGTCCATGTATTATTTATAACGATTGTTCCCTTTCCCATCTTACCTTCAATTAAACCGTCCGCTGTTAATTCCTCTAATGCCGTGATGACCGTACTTCGGTTAACATCTAACATAGCAGCAAGCTTTCGCTGACTAGGAATTTTACTTCCAATCGGCCATTCTCCACGCGCAATTTTCTCTTTCATAAAATCAATGATGTGTTTGTATTTTGGATAACTTGAACTGTTTCCTTGATTCATACATTTACTCCTGTTTTTAAAGTGGTTGGGTTAATTGCTTTTAAACTGGTTGAAGACATTTTATCAAATGTTTATTAACATGGGAACCACAATAGATACTGGTTGGATTCAAAATGAAAAATGGAGATGAATAGGCATGAAATTAACGTTTAGTCTGGTGTTCTTACATATACTGATGATTAGCTTATGGGCTTCAGCATTTCCAGTTATTCAAATAGGGCTGGAATCGTTTTCTCCTCAGCACCTTGCTTTTGTTCGGTTAAGTATTGCTTCTTTAGTACTGTTAGTTATTGCAATAGGTACACGCATGCGCTTGCCTCATATAAAAGATATTCCACTTCTTTTAGCACTCGGTTTTTTAGGTTTTACCGTATATCACACGGCATTAAACATTGGAGAAAAAACGGTGAGTGCGGGTATTGCGAGTTTACTGGTCTCGACTACTCCTATTTTTTCTTCGCTTTTAGCTATTTTTCTTTTTCAGGAGGAGTTCGGAAAAAGAAAATGGATTGGATCTGCAGTAAGCTTTGCAGGTATTGCACTTTTAACCTTCAGCAAAGAGAACTTTGTACACTCAATTAATGGAATCTTACTGATTCTGCTAGCTGCCCTTGCAGAAAGCATCTATATAGTATGTCAAAAAAATTTATTAAAAAAGTATGGTTTTCTTTCTTTTGTGACGTACAGTATTTGGGGGGCTACAATTTCTATGCTTGTTTTTTTACCTGGGTTAGAAACAGAACTTGCACATATCTCTGTCAGATCAGCGATAAGCGTGATATATTTAGGATTATTTCCAACCGTTATTCCCTATATGGTACTCGCTTATCTGACATCGCGTATAGGTTCTGCTGAGGCTGCCCTTTCTCTTTACTTAACTCCTGCGCTGTCCTTTTTCTTAGCGTGGCTGCTTTTAAAAGATATCCCGAGTGCAACTTCCATTGTGGGAAGCATCATTACGTTATGCGGCGTGTTGCTTACACATAGTAAAAGAAAAGTAGTGGTAAAAGAGACAAAGTTCACAATGCAAAGATAATGTGTATGCTTTAAGGAATTGTCTTAGAGGCTATGTTTTTTATTTATATATTTTATTTAGAACATACTTTAACTTCTTCTTTTTGCAGTTTAATTAACAATTAATAAAAAAGCGCCTTTCTTTAAATCTTAAACTAAGATTTAAAGAAAGGCGCTTTTTTATGTAGTTTCTAATTCCGCTTTTATTTTCCCAGCCACTGCGTGAGTCAGCTGCTGAAGATCGTAAATCTCTTCTCCTGAAAGTACTACATGTCCATTTAAAACATGGTTATGTTTATATGCTCGATACGTCACTTCGATACTTTTTATCGCACGCTCTACTTCATCATTCACCATAATACTTTCATAGTGATAGGATAGTGTTTCAATTCGAATCTGCGTATTTTTCATATTCATTCACCCTCCATGAGCCGTTGACTAAAAATATGACTGTTAGAGGTGAACTATACATAGAAACTTTTTTGTTATCACCTACTTTGTTATTTAGAACATATTTTAATTACTTAATTCATCTCTGCTATTCTTTTTTTTACAAAATACCAAAATAAACCCCCGCTCTTCGGAACGGGAGTTTATTGCTTGTAGTACCAGCCTTTTTTATCTAAAAACTGTTTAAGTTTTACAAAATCCAGCCCAGCTGCGGTAAGTTCAGCGGACGGATTACCTATTGCATGTACGTGTAATTCACTGTCGATTCCTTCATTTTTTAAGAAAGCACGAAACTCTGTTTCCATGTCTTTACTTAATCCGCCTGTTTTAATTGTAATTGGGATAGGTTCTACGTCTTTCATTTGCACAAATCCGCCTGGAACAGCCCATGCTGCATTCGTATAGCCATATACACTAAATACCGTTCCTTTTTTTATAGTTCTAAAATTCTCTGTTATATTCGCATATTTGTAGACTCCAATATCCTTCTTCGCTTTTACTTGAAAAGAATATTTATCTCCGAGTGAAGTAACCTTTGGTAATGATTCTTCGACAGAATTGCTTACACCCTTAAGCAATTCCATTATTTTAGCTAATGTTTTCTCATCAGCTTTTCCAGTTGACGTTAATCCATACTTTTCTTGAAGAGCTTTAACAGCTGCAACAGTTTCGCTGCCATATTGACCATCGGTTCCTTGCTGGGAAAGTTCAAATCCTAATTTAATTAAGTTTTGCTGCAGTTCTTTTACAGCTAGTCCGCTATCACCTTGCTGCAATTGTGCTGACGGCTTATTATTTTCCACCACCGTCACGCCCGTATTAATACTATTAAAGAAATCCAGGTCCATTTCATTGATATCAACATTGCCTTTAATCCCGTTTACTTTTCCTTGATCTGTATATTGAAACATAGACCATCTATCCCAAATCGCCGTATCACCTGGGTTAGCAAATCCCTTAGAACGGTTACTTCCACTGTAACGAGCTATCCATAGCGGATATCTTGCCACAGCGCTTGTAAAATTGGATTTAATAAAACTATACCCCGTGTAAAGAATAGGCGTAATGCTTGTTTTCCTTTCAATATACTCCATCCATCTAACTGCAAAGGCTGTGACCTGCGCTTTTGTTTTCCCTTTATTTTCTTCCAAATCTAAGCAATGAGGCAAATCAACCTTCATGCTGCCTAATTTATTTAAAAAGAAATTAACTTCTGCAATGGGATCATTATCAGCATGAGCAAAGTGATAAAAGCCTACACGTAGACCTGCATTTTTTGCACCTATATAATTATCATATGATTTTTTATCTAAGAAGGTTGTACCTTCTGTTAATTTAATATACGCGCCTTTTACACCATCCGACGCCACTTTTGCCCAATCAATTGTTCCGTTGTGATGAGAAACATCAATGACCTTAATATTTTGATTATTACGGTTTTGCATTGCTATCACTCCTTCATACAAACTATGAATAAAAAAGGAAATGGCAACTGATACAGGCCTATTAAATAGATATTAGGCTTTATAAAAAAACTACAATATGAAGGGATTTTGGTAGCCTTCCCTTATTATAAGAAATGAATTTGTGCAATTTTATAAAGTGAGGAAAGCTATATTCGTTTATACTAATAATATGAAGATATACTGAATAAAAAGTGGAGGAATATGATGTCTTTAATAAAAGAAGCACGTAGATATGCAGAACACGCTCATAGCGGCCAAATGCGCAAGTTGTCCGATACACCTTATATTGTTCACCCTATTAACGTAGGTAATATTTTAGAAAAAGCGGGTTTTAGTGAAGAAGTAATTGCAGCAGCTTATCTGCATGATGCTGTAGAAGATACAAGTGTAACCCTCGAAGAAATTGTACAAAGATTTGGTTTAGAGGTAGCGGGGATTGTTGAAGCTCATACAGAAAACAAATCAAAAAGCTGGGAAGAGCGTAAACAGCATACAATTCAAATTGTGAAAACTGGTTCTCTTGAAGTGAAATCTTTAATTGTAGCAGATAAATTAGACAATTTACGGTCTTTCAAAGAAAGCTACGATCAGCAAGGAGATACGATTTGGAATAGCTTTAAAAGAGGATTCGAAAAGCAGAAATGGTACTACGAATCCATCAGCAAATATGCTGCACAAGGATTGGAACCAAACCAAATTCCAAGTTTTTTTTATACGTACAAACAAGAAGTAAATGATTTTTTTAGAAGTTAATATTCACATGAAGAAATTAGAAAACACTGAAAATAACTATTGCGAACGCGCGGTATACGTATTAAAATATAGTAGAGTCAACACGCAATAAAGACTCTACATAATCGGGACTGTAGTTCAGTGGGAGAATACTTGTCTGGCAGACAAGGGGTCGTGGGTTCGAATCCCATCAGTTCCATAAAACCAGTCGTATCAAGAGTTTAAAACACTTTAACACTCTGCAGGGTGGAATGGTTGCAATACTATTTCATCTGACCTCTTCATGATTTCCATGAAGAGGTTTTTTATTTTCTTTTTACGATTGATCCTCATGGTTTTTATGATTATTTTTTTCACTGCTCCTGCTTACAATTTCTCTAAGTTCGCCCTCGTCGCCTTTTGCATTGATGATTTCAAAAAGCTGATTCAGCCCTTCACTTGTTTCATCATTTGGTTCTTTGCCCATTCTATCCCCTCCTTTTGCTTCTAGGATGCCCATTTTTTTCACATTGTTTCACGAAAAAAGCAATTCATCAATATTAATTCGCCGTAAAAGTATACCTTTACGACCCTTGTACAATTACTGGTTATACAGATATACTCAATCAATTCTTTCAATTTTGCAGCGTTTTATAGGGCTTCTAATACTCATCTATAATGAAATGATCATCACAAACTTCGTTAAAATCGTTCTCTTCGTGGAGATCTACTTCTTTATCTTTAGATATCTCGGTTTCTATTGTAAATAGTTTAAAAAGCTTGTTTAACATTGTTCCACCTCATATCTTTTATTAATACATTCAGTATGATTAATTTATATGAAGCCAGTATGAATTGAAACTTAAGATAATGTGAATGTAGACATTAACGTGAGATGTTAAGTATGCTTATACCCTGGACAGAAAAGTTATTTCATTCTACAAAGAAGTGATTAGTATATCAGCTGTATGTGGCATTCGTTCTATAACAGTCGTTTTTGTTATTCGTTTTGCCATTGTACTAGGTAGCTTAGTTTTATGTATTATCGCTTTAATCCTTTGGTTATCAACATCCTTAAATACCATTCAAATGGCTTGTGTAGTTGGAATTATCCTTTTGCTTGCTTTGTTTTTCTTTAGTTATATCCACAATTGAACGAAAAAACGCAAGCTATAAAAAAAGAACTTTGTATGTTGCTACAAAGTTCTTTTCATAGACACTTACTGTTTGTTAAGAACTGTATGAAATATGAAATAGCTCATACACTGCTTATACAATCGTTAAGACCTATTTAGTTAACAGTCCTTCTTACGTTTTTTCTCGAACCATCCATATGCAATTTCAGCTTCAATTTCTTTGTTTCCCGGAGAAACTAAGAAAATAACGTATGAACCGTTGTTTGGAAAGATAAATTTGCCGTCTTCATCACTTACCAATGTACTTTTCGGCGGAACAACACGGTTAAATACGTTTACCCCTTTAGTAGGAAAGCCTTTTACCATTTCTGCAAATTTAATTTTCCCTTTTGGTTTTGAACGTATTGTAGCATTTGCTGGACTCACATTATCTGAAGTTGTTCCTTTTCCAGGCGGGATAGAGTTAAACCAAATTTCAGCAGTAAAAGGTTCGTTGGAATAGTTAGTGATAGTAAAAGCATTCACAAATAAATCTACTCCGGATCCGGAAGGGTTAACTAACCCGCCCCAAGCATTTCTATTTCCACCAAAACGAATAGGCTCAGTTTGTCCAACAAAATAGTCTCCTTTTAAAGATTGATATAAAGGATTAGGTATATTAACAGCTTTAATATAAGGTTTACTCGACTCGTAATTTGACATACCATCATCTCCTTTCTGTACTATATTTTTGGACACATGCATATATAAATATATTTACTCTTTATATAAACGCAAAAAGATAGACCCGGTACTGAGCCTATCTTTTCCTATCGCTTTTACAAAATAAAATTTCCTCTTGGCCTTTACCTTACTAATGTCCTCGTTAACTGCTGGTGTATAAACGGATTGTTTTTTACTTTGTATTCCGATGCTTTTTTAATACTTCTACTATCACTTCTTAAATAACCACCTATTCTTTTGTAGTCATAAAATGAAGAATTCTTACTTTTTTTTCACAATATTCAACAATTTCATAACAGGCTGTGAGAATATCATGTCTAGACAGTTCTATTTCATCCAATGCAAACTTTGAAAGCTGCTTCTGCAGAACCTCCAGCTTTTTGCTGTCTTCTTCATCGATCCATAGCCCTTCCGTAATACACACATCTGCTAGTTTGTTAATAGATTGAGCCGTCCAGTTTAATCCGGCTGAAGAAATAGTTTTTGTAAGTAAATCGTTTTTTATAGCTAGAATAACTTGACACACATGGGTATAGGCATCAACTTTCTTTTGGATAAATGCTTTGCGAAGCTCTTGCTTGTATTGCTCTTTCGACATCACTATGGCTACGACAGACGTAATGAATGTTCCTGACAGCGCGATGAGCGACCCTATCAAAATTCCGATCAGTTCTCCTGACAAAACGTTCACCTCTTTAAAGGTATTTCTATATGCTATGGGAATGAAGGAAATGATATGAAGATAAACACTATGTAAAAACAGCCCTAACTTTTCTAAGTTAGGGCTGCAACACTAGAATATGATGGTAACCAAATTAGATAATACGACTTGTAATAATTCCTTCAATTTGACCAATTTTTTCTTCTAGCTCAGGCACAATCTCGTCACTTACTTGATTGTCAATATCGATCATTGTATACGCATATTCACCGCGGCTTCTGTTCACCATATCTGCGATGTTTAAATTGTAGTTTGAGAAAACTTGCGTAAGTTGTCCTACCATATTCGGCACGTTGTGATGGAAAGCAGCTACGCGTTTTTTCCCAGTGTAAGGAAGAGATGCATTCGGGAAGTTTACTGAGTTTTTAACGTTTCCTGTTTCTAAGAAATTTTTCACTTGACGTGCTGCCATTACCGCACAGTTTTCTTCTGATTCTTGAGTTGATGCCCCTAGATGAGGAATTGGCACAACATTTTTCATGTTCAAGACATTTTGATTTGGGAAATCTGTAATGTATCGTCCAACTTTTCCACTTTCAAGAGCAGCTTTCATATCTTCTTCGTTTACAAGCTCACCGCGTGAGAAGTTCAAAATATGAACATCCGGTTTCATGATGCTAAACGTTTCTTTATTGAAAACACCTTTTGTATCGTCGGTTAATGGAACGTGAACCGTAATATAGTCAGATGCTGCAAATAGTTCTTCTAGAGACATTGCACGCTGTACGTTGCGAGACAAATTCCAAGCTGTATTAACAGAAATGAATGGATCAAAACCAATTACGTCCATATCTAAATCAAGCGCATCGTTTGCTACAAGAGCACCAATTGCACCTAAACCAATAACGCCTAACGTTTTACCTTTGATTTCTTTTCCAACAAACTGTTTTTTACCTGCTTCAACTAATTTAGGAATTTGATCACCTTGGCCATCTAATCCTTTTGTCCATTCAACTCCAGCAAATAAGTTACGAGAAGAAGCCATAATTGTAGTTAAAACCATTTCTTTTACTGCGTTTGCATTAGCTCCTGGCGTATTAAATACAACGATACCTTGCTCCGTGCAAGCGTCCACCGGTATATTATTAACCCCTGCTCCAGCTCGTGCAATAGCTTTTAAATTTTGGTCAAATGCCATGCTGTGCATGTTAAAGCTACGCACGACAATCGCATCTGGATTTTCGCTGTCGTTGTCAATTTGATAACCTTCTTGATTAAAAACATTTAGACCTTTTTGCGCAATGTTGTTTAATGTTTTGATTGTTTGTACTTTTTCTAATGTTAATGTGCTCATTTTGTACTCTCCTCTGATTATCATCGTAGTTTTACATGTTTTTACCTTTGGATAAAGGAACTTCATTTTTAATTTTTTTAAAAGTCTGGTTTTTTAGCCTACATGTGTGATAACTTCTATATCCTCTCCCCCTAAACAGAAAGAGGTAAGAGATATGTATTAATCCCTTACCTCTGCCCAGGCGAACGGCTACGTCACTATATGCTTCCTCACGGTTATCCGCGTTTCGCCAGTCACATATAGTCTTTGAAATTAAGTATATTCTAGCAAACTCTTTCAGAACGTTCAACCTTTTTTTAAAAGTTTGCTTTTTTCAGTCTAATTTTTACTCTCTTTAGCGAATCTCCTAATATATTGACAAATATCCTAATACATGTTAAATAAGAAGAGTGATTAGCACTCTATTCACCCAAGTGCTAATTATTTTATAAGCCCCATTTGGAAAGGAGAATTTCTTATGTCAAAAAAAGAATTCAAAGCCGAATCAAAGCGATTATTAGAGATGATGATTAATTCTATCTATTCTCAAAAAGAAGTATTTTTGAGAGAACTTCTATCAAATTCAAGCGATGCAATCGATAAAATTTATTACAAAGCCTTAACAGACGACTCCTTGCGTTTTAACAAAGAAAGCTATTACATAAAAGTAAAACCAGATAAAACTAACCGTACCTTAACCATTACGGATACTGGAATTGGCATGACGCAAGAAGAGCTTGAAAGCAGCTTGGGCACAATTGCGCGAAGCGGTTCCCTTGCGTTTAAAAACGAAAATGAAACAAAGGACGGGCACACGATTATCGGCCAATTCGGCGTTGGGTTTTACGCAGCGTTCATGGTGGCAGATGTCGTGACGGTGATTAGTAAAGCGTTAGGCAGCGATGAAGCCCATAAATGGGAATCTACCGGTGCTGATGGTTATACAATCGAGCCTTGCAAAAAAGAAACGGTTGGGACTCAAATTATTTTAAAAATTAAAGAAAATACAGAAGATGAAACATATGATGAGTATCTAGAAGAGTATCGTTTAAAAGAGATCATTAAAAAGTATTCAGACTTTATCCGCTACCCGATTAAAATGGACATAACGGAAAAACGTCCTAAAGAAGGTTCTGATAACGAGCTAGAAGATTATACAGAAGAGCAAGTTATCAACAGTATGGTACCTATCTGGAAGAAAAATAAAAATGAATTGACTTCAGAAGACTATGAGCAGTTTTATTCAGAAAAGCGCTACGGATTTGATAAACCGCTCACTCACCTTCATATTAATGTGGATGGAACGATTCGCTACAATGCCATTTTATTTATCCCAGAAAATAGTCCGTTTGACTACTACTCAAAAGAATTTGAAAAAGGGCTTGAACTGTATTCAAACGGCGTCTTAATTATGAATAAATGTGCAGATCTTCTTCCAGATTACTTTAGCTTTGTAAAAGGTATGGTAGATTCTGAAGATTTATCTCTTAATATTTCACGTGAAATTTTGCAGCAAGACCGCCAGCTTCAGCTGATTGCCAAAAACATCGGAAAGAAAATCAAAAATGAATTAAAAAGCTTGCTTAAAAACGAACGTGAAAAGTACGAGAAGTTTTATGAATCATTTGGCCGCCAGTTGAAGTACGGCGTTTACAGTGACTTTGGCAGCAACAAAGACGTATTAAAAGACCTGCTTTTATTCTATTCTTCTACAGAGAAAAAGCTCGTAACACTAGATGAGTATGTATCGCGCATGCCTGAAGATCAAAAGTATATCTATTATGCATCAGGTGAATCGTATGACCGAATTGAAAAGCTTCCTCAAGCAGAATTGGTTGCAGATAAAGGGTACGAAATTCTGTATTTTACAGAAGATATCGATGAATTTGCAATTAAAATGTTAATGACGTACGAAGAAAAAGAATTTAAATCTGTTTCAAGCAGTGACTTAGGGATTGAAGCAGAAGAAGAAGAGCTCAATGAATCTGAGGAAAGAGAAAATAAAGAGCTATTTGACTATATGAAAAAAGCTTTGGCGGGAAAAGTAGGAGATGTGCGCGCGTCTAAACGTTTAAAAACACATCCCGTTTGCTTATCAGCTGATGGTGAAGTAACGATTGAAATGGAGAAAATTTTAAGTGCTATGCCTGATAATCAGCATGTAAAAGCAGAAAAAGTGTTAGAAATTAACGTACATCATGATGTATTCGCTTCTTTAAAAGATGCATTTGAAAATGATAAAGGGAAATTAGACCTTTATACAAATTTATTATATAACCAAGCTCTTCTAATTGAAGGTTTATCTATTAGTGATCCCGTTGAATTCACAAATGATATTTGTAAAATCATGATATAAAAATCAGGCGCAGAATGATTCTGCGCCTGATTATATGTATGGCATAATAAAAGTACTTATATAGTAAGAAGCGATAAAAATGGGTACGGGCAGTTCTTCTGTTACTCTTATTGAGTGTTTGCCTTCTTTAAAATGAAAAAGGTCTGATTTAAACTCTGCGACTTTTTCTCTTTTTTGATTAAAAATACACGCTTCCTCTACAGCTTCATGACTGCTTAACATGTAGACGTTATTTCCCCATCTAATTTCTTGTGCTCCTTCGTTGTTAATTATTCCTTTACCTAATAGATCTCCCACTGTTTTTCCATTTTCTTTTATCACCCACCGGTGTTTTTTTACGTGATCAATAAACACCGTTCTTCCTTCCCATTGAACTTGTAAATGTACCTTTAAGCCGCAGGAAAAGATAGGAAACCAAGAAATAGAATCTAACACTGGAAGTCCATCACGAGTTAAAAAATCAATACTTTTCGTCCACATATTTTTATGCATTCTCTTAAGCTGTCCGACGTTTTCTCCATTTTCATTTGTAACTGCTATGGTCTTCCCCGCTGATTTAAAATAGGGAAGATAAAAAATATATTCTTGCATATAAGCCTCCAAAGGTTCTGCACTTCATATTAACAGCGTGTACATAGTTATGTTTCTATCTTTCATATATTTTGTTTGTTTCTTTTGATTTCTTTCTTTGTTTAAATTGGCTTTGATTTTCTTTTAAATGCTTTAGTAAAGCAACAATCAAGAAACTAACAATCACAAGAAGAAGCCAAGAGCTAATTTTACTTATATGAACCATTGTCCACTGCTGCTGTTGATCTGGATACTGCCATGCTCCGAAAAATGTTGCGATATTTTCAGCGATCCAAATGAAAAAGCCAATCAGTACAAAAGACAATACTAAAGGCATGCGATATGTACGTTTGTTAACCGTAAAATATACAAAAGTTCGATAGAAAATAAGTAAAGTAAAAAGTTTTAAAAACCAGCGGAAGTCGTAAATAAAATGATGCGTGAAAAAGTTAAGGTAAATAGCCGCACTTAGTATACTGACAACCCATGTAGAAGGCCAGTTCGTAAGCTTTAATTCAAGCCTTCTCCACACTTGGCACATGTAGCTGGCTACACTAGCATACATAAATCCGCTGTACAGCGGAACTCCCCAGACTTTAGTGAAAGCTTTTTCCGGATAGCTCCATGAGCCCATATGAACTTTGTAGAGTTCTAACGCTAGTCCAATTAAATGAAATACTGCGATGACTTTTACTTCATCAAGCGTTTCTCGTTTAAACATTACCATTAAAACTTGAGTTCCTAGACAGACTAATAGAATAAGGTCATATCTAGAAATAAACGGTACTTCAATTATTTTTGTCATAGCCAACGTAAGAAAAATGATAACAGGAAAAACACAAGATTTTGCTTGTTCTAAACCAAAATAGATTAATTGCTTCATTGTCACATCCTACCTTTATAGTATTCCTTAGTATTTTCACAGAAATGATTCCTTGAAAATTATTGCAGATTTTTAAAATTTATTCAATAAGCATCTCCGCTGTTTTGGTAACTAAACTATCATACCCAGCGGAGATTCGTTTTCTCCGTTAACTTTTCAAAAAATCGGTTACTCTCTGTACATAGCGCTCTTTATCATAAGATAAGTACAGATAACTGGTTAACTGTACAGGCTCTCCAAAGAAAAAACGTTCATACAGTGTTTCTCTTGTGCCAAACGGACTCATCGTTAAATCCCACGCTAGTCGAAAAAGCTTAATTCGATCTTCTGCCCCTCTCGATTTAGCTTGTAAATAACGCGTAATATCTTCTTTAACCAATGAGCGGCACGTATTTTCTGTTGGTATTGCCATTAGTCCGCTTGCACCTAAAAGCTGGATAATCTCTGTAAAGGTAGGATATGTTTTTGAAAATATATTTGCGGCAATACGAAGTGTAGTTTCATTCGGACGCATGTATCCCCATGGATCAATTTCCGCTTCTTCTTCTGCTTTCATCACGAGAGCTTTCATTGTTTCTAAAGCAATAATAAGCTCCGTTGCTTTTTCTCGCACATGCGGATAATCCGTAATGTTAATGGTTTCAATCAGAGATTGTACAATCCCTAATACAAACTCTGTTTTGACAATTCTCCTTGAAGTTACCTGATGCAGAGCAAAAGCTGAAAAGGAACTAGAAGCAAGGAATGTATTTGATACGTCTACATTTTCATAGAAAAAAACGCGGTTCCACGGTACTAATACATGGTCAAAGACAACAACTGTATCCATTTCTTCAAATCTAGAACTTAATGGATAATCAAACGTCGATTCTTTTCCTGCAAATGATTCTCTACAAATAAATTTAATTCCTTTTGTATTACTTGGAATCGAAAAAGCAAATCCTTTTTCTTTTCCTTGAATGCCCGCTGAAGACAGTACGAGCAGCTCATCCGTCATTCCGCCCTGTGTAGCAAGCAGTTTCGCGCCTTGGATAACGATTCCCTCATTGTTTTTATCAAATATTTTTGCTGCTATCGGTTCGTCGTTTTGCTCGTAATAAAATTGGGTTCGATTGACTTGAGGATCGATGAATGTATGAGTGAGCGATAAATCTTGCTCTCTCACATATTCATAATAAGAAAGGATGTTTTCAGGAAAGCAGTTTTCCGTTCCTCTCAGGAGTTCTGCAGAAGATGCAAAAGCCATTAATACGGTATTCATATAATCTGGACTTCTTCCCATCATACCATGGGTTAATTGCGCCCATTGCTGGGTCATCTCTCGTCTTTTTTTTAACTCTTCTTTTGTTTTAGGCTGTAAATAAGATGTACCGACAAATTCTTTAGAAGCCGGAGATTGATATGTCATGATATCTTTAATTTTTTTATCATGCTGAAGATCATAAAGCTTAGCTTGACTGTTAATGGCTCCTTTAAAAGCCGGATGTTCTGATATATTGCCTGTTACGAGCTTGCCATCAACCCATACATTTGCTTTTAATTGATTAATTCTCTCTACGTATTGCTTCCCATTAATTGCTGACATACTCCCACTCCCAGACTTTCGATAAATATTTTCACCTATTGCATTTTTATCATATTACGATGTCTTTTCCATGTTTCCTTCATACATCACAGCTTTGAGCACAAAAAAAGAAGGTCACAGTAACCTTCTTTTTTATAATTTATTTATATTGAATATCATTTCTTAAGGATTCAACTTTATTTAATGCTTGGTCAATATCCGGCTCTTCAACATTAAAGTGAGCAAGTGCATCGTGAAGATGCTTAGCAATTGCATTAAAATGTTCGGGTTGAATATTCATATTTGCATGTGCTTTGGCCATCGACTTTCCTGAATATTGATTCGGGCCACCTAAGGCAAAACTTATAAACTTAGCTTGATGCCGACGCTGTTTATCCATGTCCGTATGCTCGAAAAAGTGACTGACCGTTTCGTCTTTTAATACGAGTTCAGAATAAAAATAATCAACTACTTTTTCAATAGCTTCTTGTCCGCCCACTTTTTCATACAATGTTTGTTCCAAAACAATTCCTCCTTTTGTACCTTTTCCCATTATTACCCAATAGAAGTGTTCATATTCTTTAAAAGGCTTCTTTATGGAAATTCGTTGTCCCCATATTTTATTCCTCTTCCACATAAAGAATAAAATGTAAAGAAGTGAACACAATGTAAAGGAATTGTAGAAGCTGCATGTAACATCTCTCGTTACTGGGCTTAGGAATCATTACATTTTTACAAGCGCTTATCTAATATACGTAAGTATAAGCAGGGACGCCTTTCACTCCTACTCGGCATGAAAAAAGAGAGCCGGCAGCTTCTTCGTATTTTTCTTCTTCCTTAGCTGTGGTGATAAATAAGGTTTGTAAATCGTCTCCTCCAAATGTACAGCAGGTTACATTGGAAACAGGAAGATGAATAGATTCTATAATTTCTCCTTTATCTGGATCTACACAAATGACTTTCGAACCTCCCCAAAGTGCTACCCATAATCGATCATGTTCATCAATTGTCATTCCATCGGGAAACCCGTCCATATCCGAAAGGTCAATCACCACTTTTTCATCTTCGAGCCTTGTTGTTTCTTTCGAAAATGAATAAGACATAATTTTATTTTTCGGTGAATCAACCAGAAAGAATTTGTCTCCTGTTCGATTCCAAGCTAGCCCGTTTGACACGCTTAATCCTTCTTTAGCGCTCTTAATGACACCTTTTTCATCTACTACGTACAGCTGGGCTTTTCCTTCTTCATCTTCTTCACTCATCGTTCCAATCCAAAAGCGATTATATGGATCACATTTCCCGTCATTAAAACGCATGGTTTTTTCAAGAGTATCTAAACGGATATACTCTTCATGATTCTTTTTGTTTTTATCAACTAAAAGCAGCTGATTACGGGTAGAGACAATCAATTTTGAATGATTGGTTTTAGAAACGCTTGTAACGACTGAAGGAAGAGCAATATCTTCTAAGGTTGTCGTTTTTGGATCGTACGTAAGAAGCTTTTTATCTAAGATGTCTACTAACACTAATTTTTGATTTTCTTCATCCCATAGGGGTCCTTCAAGCAAACGGCCATCGTACTTTTTTTCAATTTTTGCTTCCATTTTCAAGCTCCTTTTTCATTTTTATGTACAATCATTTTTTTATAATCGCTTTCTCAAAAAAACATTCTTTTAAACAAATAGAAAAAGTTAGGAATATCTTTCCTTTTTCATAAATACCCGTTGTATGACATTCTTTAAACACCAGGTTCTAAGAGAATCTTTTCATAAAAAAAGCAGCACGCTTTGTATAGCGTGCTGCTTTTTTTATTATAAAGTTACGTGTTCTTTTTCAAGCTCTTTAACACGTGCTGCAAACTCTTCTTCTGTTAACCCGTGTTCTTTTACATAGCGGTTACGAGGACTCACTCGGCATTCATGTGAACAAGCGCGTAAATATTTGTGTTCATTTTCTTCAGAAGCTAAGATTTTCTTATTGCATTCTGGGTTTGCGCAGTTAACATAACGTTCACAAGGCTCGCCGGTAAAGTGGTCTTTTCCGACAATCACATGCTCTTTTTGGTTAACTGGTACACTGATGCGCTCATCAAATACATAGCACTGACCGTCCCATAGTTCACCTTGTACTTCAGGATCTTTTCCGTATGTTACAATACCTCCGTGAAGCTGGCTTACGTCTTCGAAACCTTCTTCAACAAGCCACCCAGAGAATTTTTCACAGCGAATACCGCCTGTGCAGTAAGTTAAGATTTTTTTATCTTCAAACTGATCTTTGTTGTCGCGAATCCATTCAGGAAGCTCACGGAAGTTTCGAATATCCGGACGAACAGCTCCTCGGAAATGACCTAAATCGTATTCATAATCGTTTCGTGCATCAATTACGACCGTATTCTCATCTTGCATCGCTTGATAAAATTCTTTTGGGCTTAAGTAATTACCCGTTACGCGAAGAGGATTCACATCTTCTTCTAATCGAAGAGTTACTAATTCTTTGCGGTGACGCACGTGCATTTTTTTGAACGCATGTTCATCTGCTTCGTCTATTTTAAATACAATACCTTCAAAACGAGGATCATTTTTCATCGTTTCCATGTATTTATCTGTTTGTTCAACTGTTCCTGATACCGTTCCATTGATCCCTTCAGCCGCAATTAAAATGCGTCCTTTTAATTCAAGCTCTTTACAAAATGCCAAGTGCTCAGCTGTGAACTCTTCAGGATTTTCAATTGGAGTGTATAAATAATATAGTAGTACTTGATATGGTTTTCTTTCAGTCATGTTGCTTCTTCCACCTATCTGTTTATATTTGCAAGATATAATGCATGTAGGTCGGTTATTGTGAACCGAATTAATGGTAACAATTCATTACTTAAAGGTACATTACGACAAAAACAACATCCTTTCTATAAGGATGCTTCTATCTAAAAAGTAGTATAGTGAATGATTGTTTCAAAAACATACAGTATTTAAGCCTGTAATAGTATAACATATCAAAGCTCTCACTTCTAGGATTTGTTTTTTAATAAAATTTTATTGACGTGATACGTTCTATATGAACGTTTGTGCTCATACATGATGAGATATGAATCTTTTAGATTGGGGGCGAAAATGATGCCTTTTTATACATTAAAAGACGGTGCAACTTTATACTATGAACAACAAGGAGAAGGAGCACCTGTTATTTTTATTCACGGAGTTTGGATGAGCAGTCGTTTTTTTCATAACCAGCTTTCTTTTTTTTCGAAACAGTATCAAACTATTCTTTTGGATTTAAGAGGACATGGAAATTCAAGTCATACTCCATACGGCCATACAATTTCCACTTATGCTCGTGATGTGCATGAGTTTATAACCACTCATCAATTAAAAGACGTCATATTAGCAGGCTGGTCGATGGGTGCTTTTGTTGTGTGGGAATATTTGAAACAATTTGGTCAAGAAAATGTAAAAGGGAATGTTATTGTAGATGAAATGGCTTCAGACTTTAAGTGGCCAGACTTCCCAATCGGTGCATTTGATTTAACTGCGCTTATTTCGCTCATGCAAGGTATTCAACTTGATCGAGCAAGTACATTAGAAAGTTTTATTCCGCTTATGTTTAAGGATGAGTTAACGGAAGAAAATAAACATTGGATTATGAAAGAAGTAACGAAAATGCCTGAGTCGATAGCCAGTGCTATTTTGTTTGATCAATCCATTGTGGACTATCGAGATTTTCTCCCGTTTATTACAATCCCTACCTTACTGTGCTTTGGAAAAGAAGAAAAGCTCATTCCTGTAGCGGCTGGAAGACATATTCAAAAGCTGGTTTCAGGTTCTGTACTTGAAGTTTTTGAGAACAGCTGCCACTGCCCTTTTCTTGAAGAAAGCGATCGATTTAACAAAGTTGTAAGTGATTTTATCGAGCATATCTAATTGACAAACCTAAAAAAGGATCGCCTTATCTCTAGCGGATTCGGTTCATGTGGAGAAGCATACGTTAGAACTACAAATCAGCAATATAAATGATAAGTAAAAGCGCTCGAAAAAAATCCGAGCGCTTTTACACTTAATGTTCTTCCCCCTCATTAAACTTAACTCTTTTACAGTTTAAGGCAATAACTTATAAGAATATCTTTTACTTCAAAACCAACTTTCATATATACTCGATTTGCTTGACTATTCGGCCTATCAACAGTTAGTTTAATTTCATTAATTGCCGGGAATGAAAACATCTCGGTTAAAACTTCTTTTAACAACATCGTTCCTAGACCTTGACTCTGAGCATTCTTCGAAATACAAATATACTCCAATGAGGCCTCTCCCATTTCAGTATCGACTTCAAAGTACGCATAACCTTGCAACTCGTTAGAAATATTTTTGAGTATCTTTAACATATTTCTATCGTTAAGTCTCTCAATAATTGTTTTTCCATTGTAATAAGTATTTTGAAACATTGCATTGTGTAGTGTTTCAAATGCTTGAAAATCACTATGTTTAAATGACTCACTTTTCATTTCAGTAACTTTATCAAAATTTTGTTCTTTAATTTCTAAGATCAAGTGTTCACCAGTCTTTTTTGCTTTTATTTCATTCATAAATACTTGTTGCAGCTCATTTTCTTCATTGATAAAAAAATGAAATTTTTGAATCAAAGGGTTTTCATTAACTAACTGTTTCCATAATTGAGATTGCAAATAAATAGAAGATGTTTTATTAAAAGGTCCCCACACTTCTGCTACCGTTTCTTCGATATCAAATCCAATAGCAGCTAAAATTTCCCCTGTCTTATCTCTGGCGATTAGAAACTTGATACCTCCATCACTACTAATAAACTCTTCTTTTAATGTCTGGTGGATTTCTTCTTCTTTTTTACCACAATAACCAATGTGTGATGTTTTCTTTCTATTTATTTCTGATAGAAATCGAGATAATTCACCAACGTTAGTAGCTTTTTCTATAATACTCTCCATAACACTATCCCTTCTTTAAATCCAATTTAGTGTCATGTTCGTTCCTACTGCAAGATATTCCTGCATCCCAACCTCTTCTGCCTCGTTAGTTTGGAATTATTCTTCTACAATATATAAAAAATCCTTTCTGTGCATCACTATACTTAAGGTAATAAAATCTCGCGTCCGTCATAGGCAAAGCTTACGTTTTCATCTGAGAGCATCTCGGCGTGCTTTCGGATATCGATATCATGTGATAAATGAGTAAATACCATGTTTTTGGCCTGCAGCTTCGCTTTGATCTCCACTGCCTCTGTCACGTCATATACGGATCTTTTTTCTTTTTGAAGATATTCTTTCCAGAAAGATGTACCAAATATCAGTAAATCTAAGTGGTAAAAGGGCTGCCACTGTTCTTTTGTCACATTAAAAGAATCGGATACATACGCCCAGCGTTCGCCTTGTTTTTGATGAACCACAATACCGTAGGAATGACCGTTAAATCCGTGATTTACTTTATGAAACGTAATCGTTGTTTCTCCACTATCCCATTTTAACGTTCCTTTAAAGGTAAGCCCTTTTCTTTTTGCGAGATAAGGAAATCTTTCGGTTAACTCGCTGATGACTTCAGGCGCTCCTACGACTTCTGTATTTACATTATTCCAATAGCATAAGTCAGCTAAATCTCCTAAACCAGCCACATGATCATTGTGAGGATGCGTAATAAA
This sequence comes from Priestia sp. FW507-14D1A, assembly GCF_058781295.1. NCBI lineage: Bacteria > Bacillati > Bacillota > Bacilli > Caryophanales > Bacillaceae > Priestia > Priestia sp. FW507-14D1A. The sequence continues at coordinate 46,559 of NZ_JBYSWQ010000003.1, read as the reverse complement.
TACAGTAGAAGGGATTTTTTTGTTATTGTATAAATGAAATTGATGTTTAAAATCAGGTGATACGTCAATCAAAAACACGTTACCGTCCATTGTAAACTGTGCACTGGGCCTTGTGCGCTGATTTAATTGATCTTTTTGTGTACATACTTTACAGTCACATAATAATCGAGGCACTCCTTGAGCATCGCTCGTCCCGTAAAATAAAAGCTTGTTCATTGCTCTGTTTCCCCCTTTTTTTCTTCTAAAGGTCTATCTTTTTGTTTCAAGAAATGTCCTATGTTGTTCTGCATCGTTCTTTTATTTGTCCTTCTAGAATAAAACCAGCTTTTATGTAAAACAGCCAGTCTTTTTAACGACTGGCTTTGCTATATTCCCTATAAAAAACGTTTTTATGCTTTTTCTATTGATTTCTTTCTTCATCTCTTTCAACAATATGCTGAAGAATAGATAATTTGTTCGTCCAAAATTGCTCGTAGTAAGAAAGCCAATCTTGTACTTCTTTTAAAGGCTCTGGCTGAAGATGATACACTTTTTCTCTGCCTTTTTTTTGTCCATGGACTAAGTCTGCTTCTGAAAGTATATGAAGATGCTTGACAATAGCGGTACGGCTTATTGAAAAATGAGACGTTATTTCTGATATAGGCAATTCTTTTTCAGAAAGCAGCTCAAGTACTTTTCTTCGAGTAGGATCAGCAATGGCTTGAAAGATATCATGCTTGGCAGCTGATGAAGTCATTTAGTTTTCAACAACCTTTCGAAGTTTTTCATTTACGAGACTAATCCACCCGTAGCTCATTCTATCTCGTACCACTGAACTCTTTTCGTTTGCTTTTTCAAGAAGTGTTTCAGCTTCTTTCCACCCGCTATGAATAAGCGTAAATTCAGTTTGATTACCCATTTCTTTTAAGGTAAACGAAACGACCCATCCATCCTTATCCCAAGAGAAAGAAAGATAGTTTGGTGCATCTATTTCTAATACTTTACACGGAGATGGTCCAAAAGGCGATTGTAAATGAAATTCATATCCTACCTGAGGCTGAAAATCATTAGGCATGAACCATTGTTGGAGCCCTTCTGCGGTTGCTACTTTATCCCAAACTTTTTGAATCGGCGCGTTAAATATTATCGTCTGTTTTACATCTTCTACTACACTTTTATCATTCATCGTTATCTTCATTCTCCTTTTTAAAAAATAACACTAAAAGGTTTTATATAAAAATAATATAACACCTTTTAGTGTTATGTCAATTCCTCTTTTGAAAAATGAAATCCTTCAATACATTTCCAGTCTTTGATAAAGAGATTTGTTATGATGCTGAATGAGTGCATTTTGTTATATTTCAAATATATCTTTTAAACGATGCTTCGTCCGCTTTGTGCCAATGCATAATGAATGCCGTGCTGCAATGTTTGAAAACAATCATATTTTGATAAATCAATATGGGTCTCTGATATAACTAAGCCTAAGTCGGCAGAAATCCCTACTAAAATTGTTTTCGTACCAATCAGGGACGCTGCTGCACCTAATTTTTCAATAAGACTTGCCGTATATTCAGTAAGTTCTTTATCCAATCCGGTTAAATCCAGCACAAGATAATTAGCCTGATGTTTTGGAAGGTTATTTAATGTATTGACAATCAAATCTTCCGTTCGATCCTCGTCGTATTTGCCAATCAAAGGAACGACGACTATGCCTTCCAAAACCGGAATAATAGGAGAAGAAAGCTTTTTAATAAGATCTTTTAACTCTGCTGTTTTTTCTGCTACAATGTTTTGCAAATGTTCTATTTTCTGCGCTTCTTTTCTTCTGGCTAATTGATGAATATTTTGAGTGATATCAATGTTAGAAGGGAAGTATTCTACTGTAGTGCATTCATGCCCTTCTATTTGATGTTGAATCACCTTGTACCAAATATTTGTTCCGAATAGTCCTGTAAAAATCCCTGCATAATGGGCCGGAAGAAAATTTCCTCCCTTTGTTTTCTTTTGCGCGACGTTAATTTTATGTTCCCAACTGTCTTTTAATTCAGCAGATAGAGTTTTACTTTCAGGATTTAAATATTTGATAGTAGTTTTTCCCCATCCAGCCGAAGCGTATGTATTGGTAATTAACTCAGCCGCTTCAAAAACCGTTACGCCTTTCATATTCTGAAAGTACTCTCCTACTACTAATCCCTGTCGGAAACCAGTGGTTTCCAGTACTACAGAAGCTGCCTCTTCTCCAGATATTTCTTCGATTGTGTCAAACAATGTTTTCATCGCAGAAGAAATCCAAAAAAGGATCGCATCTTCTCCTTCAAAGCTAAATTGTCCTTTTTCTAAATCCCAAGCAAAACTAAGACCACCTATATCAATATTCTTTTTTTCACCCATGGCGGAATCTCCTTTTTATAAAGTTCTTACCTTCTTTATATTTTATCTTATGTTGAAGAAGCTGGTAATAAAAATTGTTGCATATTTTCTATTGCTTGTCTAACCATTACCCATGTTTTCAATTAATAGAAAAGAAAGGTGAATGCTATAGAACTTTGAATTCGCCAACTTTTCTTTCTTTTGTATCAAACATATATGATAAAAAGGAAGAAAAGCAAATTGTAATATAACATCACATTACGTTATAATATAATTATATTCAAAAGAAAGTATTTAGGAAAGAGGAGGAAAAAGATGAAGCTAAATACTCATAGCTCTACGCCTTTATATATGCAGTTAAAACAGGCTATTACAGAAGATATTAATAAAGGAGTTTATACTCCGGGTGAAAAACTTCCAATTGAAACGGATTTGTGCGATATATACGGAGTAAGTCGGATTACGGTAAGAAAAGCCGTATTAGATTTAGTAGAAGAAGGCCTTCTGATACGTCAGCAAGGAAAAGGAACTTTTGTTCAATATCCAAAAGCTAAGAGAGAGCTGTTTGCCGTTAATGGACATACAGAGTATATGTCGGAATTAGGTAAAGTACCGCAGACTAAAATTTTGTCTTTTGGTATAAAACCTGTAAAAGCTCATGTGGCAAAGATGTTATCCATCCCTCCAGAAAGTGAAATCCTTGAACTGCAGCGCATCCTGTATTATGACGACCAGCCTCTTACCTTAGAAATTTCTCACTACTCCTTAGAATTGTTACCACACTTAGATCAGCACGTCCATAATTCAGTTTCAATGTACGATACTATAAAAAACAAGTACAATATTGCTCCGGTTCATAATAAAAAATTATTGAACATGGTATTTGCAAATGTGGATGAAGCAAAACATTTAGAATGTGAAGTCGGAGAGCCGCTGTTTAAAGTGGAAAAAGTGGCGTATGATGCACAAAAAAGACCGATTCATTCATCTTTTCTACACTATCCTGCGAATCGCGTTACGTTCACTATAGACAGTTCTAATTCTTAATAAAATAGCGCCTTGCTTCAAAAGCAAAGGCGCTATTTTATTCATTTTAAAACCATCGCACAGTCTGTATGATATTCTTTTCCATATCCAAAAGCTCCGTAATTTTGACAAGTTTGTGATGCCACTAATGCTCCATTATGGAGAGCTTTTGCTATGTTTTTTTCTAGTAGATAAGAAGAAAGAAAATCGGCGATGAAAGAATCTCCAGCACCCAATGTATCGACCACTTTTGTAGAGATTATAGGCTGTTTAAATAATTGGTTTTCGACTGATAATAAAGCTCCATCTTCTCCTCTTGTCACGCATACGACACTGGTTCCTAACAGGTGTACTCGCTTTATTAAATCCATACACTCTTCTTCTGGCAGGCTGCTTCCTGAGAAAAATGCATAGCTGATATATGGACATACTTGCTGTAAATATTCCTCATCGTATCTTGTAGAAAAATCAAAGGAAATATCAATGATTTTATGTAGCAACGGAAGGTCAGATTCTAAATGACTAAAAACGCTCGTATGAAGAAGATCGTGCTGGCGGATATAGGTTAAATCCGATTCATTCAGCATTAGTTTTAATCTAGATTGAACGCCCCCTTTATTTGATCCTACAAAAATTCGATCACCTTGTTCATCAAGTGTTACAACCGCCATTCCATTCTCTCCTACAGCTCTTCTTACTCTGCTAATCTCCATCTTTTCTTGCTGCAGAGTATTTACTACATGTTCTGCCGATTCGTCATTCCCCATGATTCCCATATAGGAAGACTGATTATGACTCAATCTATTACAAAATACGGCCACATTTAGCGCGTTGCCGCCTGGATAGATCTTTCCTTGATCTTTATAGTAATCTACTACATTATCCCCTACTCCAATTAGTTTCATCTGCTTGTCCTCCTATTATTTAACACTTCCGTTAGCAATGCCACGGATAAAATATTTTTGCATAAACAAAAACAACATAACAATCGGTGCTGCTGAAATGGTCAGTCCAGCTAGTAATACCCCCCAATCTGTTTGCAAAGCGTCTCTAAATTGCATTAATCCTGCTGGGATTGTACGCAAACTGTCATCGTCGATAAAGATAATGGCAAACATAAATTCATTCCATGTGTAGTAAGCTGTCAAAATTGTCGTTGTTAATAAAATGGGCGTGCTCATTGGAATGAAAATTCGAAATAAAATCCCCAAGCTTGTACATCCATCTAACCGAGCCGCTTCCTCCAGTTCTTTTGGAATCGAAAGAAAATAAGCTCGAATTAACAAGATGGTTAAAGGAATTCGATAAGCAACATAAGGCAGAATCAGTGCCAAGTGTGTATTATAGATTCCAAGTTTTTGAATAATGCTATACAAAGGAATTAAACTTACCTGAGGAGAAAGCATAAGCCCTCCAAGACATATAATGAGGACAAAAGCTTTTCCTTGAAACTCAAAGCGTGATAGTCCATAAGCTCCTAATGCACTGACCAGGACCGTCAAAAAACAAGACGCGCCCGTGACGATCACACTGTTTAAAAAGTAAGAAGATATTCCACTTTTCCACGCTGTCACGTAATTTTCAATTAGCCAATTATGCGGCATAGACCAGCTGTGAGTAAAGATTTCATCCGTGCTTTTAAAAGAACTTATAATCATCCAAAGCAAAGGATACGCAATGACGATAAAATAGACGATCAATCCGACATATACTATCGTTACACCTGTGTACCTCTTCTTTTTTCTTTCTCTAGTGGCTGTATTGACAACATTAGGTAAGGTGACATTTGTTTTAGGCATCTGCATCAAGCGTCTTCCTTTCCTGTTTTAAATGCTTTCATTTGAACAAGAGAAATCAGCAGTGTAATAATTAAAATGACAGTAGCAATTGAGGAAGCGTAGCCCATCATATCTTTCGAAAAGGCTGTTTTGTATAAATACGTACTTAGTACTTCAGATGATGTACCCGGTCCGCCTCCTGTTAAAATATAAGGTTCATTAAATACTGTAAAAGCACCAGTAAGCGTTAAAATAACAGCAACAAATGTCATTTCTTTTGTTTGCGGTACAGTAATATGAAAGAACATTTTAAATTTATTAGCGCCGTCTATTTCAGCTGCTTCATACAATTCAGGTGAGATTTTTTGTATCGCTACAATATACAGCATGGCGATATAGCCGATAGATTGCCACTGAGATACAGCAATAACTGCATAAATAGCCGTATTACTATCTCCTAGCCAAGGTTTTGCCAATGAGTCTAATCCGATCATTTTGAGCATTTGATTTAAAAGCCCTACTTCAGGATTGTAAAAAAAAGTAAACAACAAGGCAATAACGGTCATCGAAACGACTACTGGTAAAAAATAAACCGTTCGAAAAAAAGGAGAAAACCTTCGAATAAGTTTATCTTCTAAAACGGCAGCCACAATTAGACCGCCACCTACTTGAAAAATAATTGAAATGACCGCATAAAGAATATTATTTTTGAGTGCCTGATAAAAGACAGGGTCTTTAAATAAGTGCACATAATTATCTATTCCTACAAAAACTTTGTCTGGTGAAAATGTACTCCACTCATAAAAACTATCCCAAATATTCTGAAAAATAGGGATGTACACGAGTAGTAAAAAAGCAAAAGCAGGAAGAAGATATAAATAAGGGGTTAGCTTATTGCGTTTTAACATCGCTTTTTCACTTCCTTACTTTTTAGATTCAGCACGAACACTCGCTGCAGCTTTTTGCACATCTTTCATTACTTCTTTAGGTGTTTTATCACCATTTAGCATCAGCTGAGCCCCTGTTAAATAAGCATCTGCAATTCGAGCATCGATTGCCATATCAAACCATGGAGCCATCTCTTTGGCTTGTAAAATATTATCTACTGCTTCTAATTGCTCCGGTGTTGAATTACTGCTGTTCGCTGTATCATTTACTGCACTGTATTTCCCTACTTCTTTTACTAGCTTTTCACCCATTTGTTTTGATGTTAAAAATTCAAGAAATTCCATCGCTTCTTTTGGATGCTTGGTTTTAGAAGAAATCATAAACCCTTCAGGTGATCCAGTTAAATTAGTAGCATTTCCTTTTCCATCCTCCACTTTAGGAAAATTAAACATGCCAATCTTAAATTTCGTTGGACCGAAAAGCTTAATTTCAGCAGTTTCAGCATAAAACATAGCTGCTTTTCCATTTGAAAATTGTTGTCTTGCATATTCATGATCAATCGAGTTTGTATTTTTATTAAAGTAAGGAACTAATTCTTCTAATTTTTCTAGAGCTTTTACATAGCCTTTATCCGTGAATGTCCCAGTTTTTGAATTATAGTCTTTTGAAAGAACGTCGGGCTTTACCATGCGCTGATTTAAGGTTCCTACGTAGTGAGAAATGGTCCACGTATCCTGGCTTCCAAATTCTAAAGCTGTATAATGCTTCTTTTTTAACACGCTTAAAATATTTAGTAGCTCGTTCCAGTTTGTAGGCGCTTTTAATCCTAATTTATCGAAGATATCTTTGTTGTAAAAAAACATTTTCCCGTCCATTGTGACAGGAACACCGTAAATTTTCTTATTAACGGTATATGGTTTAATTTGAGATTGAACAAGCTTGGAAGACCACGCTGAATCCTTCTTATAATAAGAGGTTAAATCTAAGGCTTTGTTTCCTCTGACAAATTGTCTAGCAAACTCATCGCTCCAAGAAAAGTACACATCAGGAGGGGTATTAGTGCCTGTCATAACTTTAATTTTGTCTTTATATGAATCGTTTAAGACGGCTTCTGTTTTAATATCAATATCAGGGTGCTGTTTTTCAAATTCTTTTACAACTTCTTCAAAGTAGCTTTTTTCAGGTTCTTTTGGCCATCTGTGAAAGAATGTTAATATTGTCTTTCCTGTGTCTGAGTCTGAAGACGTTTGTTTTCCAGCACACCCCCCGAGCATTAAAGAACAACTTAAAAGTGAGGCTAAGATTAAATTTGTCTTTTTCATATAGAAACCCCCTTATTGTAAGTGCTTTCATATATAAGTTATACTATAATGTTTTATAACATTATAGTATAACTCGTAAGGAAAATATACAGATTTCTATCTTTATTAGGAGATTATTAATATTCTACTTTCCACATGTAGCGTCTTTTACTTAAAGGGTGATTGCGTGCTTCGGCTAATTCTTCGGCAAACTGACGCAGTACACGATTTAATACAAGAGGAGCGATATACCCTTGCACATCTTTATCAATTCCTTCGAAGTCATATGCTTTTGCATCTAGAACAGTTAATTTCTTTCCATATCGTTTAGAGAATGATAAGGCGCGTTCTTCTAAAGGTCTTGTTTCATCTAGTCCAGCTAGGATGATAAACGGTACGTTTTCATCAATAATTTCGAATGGACCGTGGAAATACTCTCCAGCGTGAATAGCGTGAGAATGAATCCATTGCATTTCCATCAAGATACAGATGCTGAATGAATAGGCTGCTCCATAGTTCGAACCGCTGGCCATTGTATAAATAACCGGTTCAGACTTATGTGATTCAGCAAATTTTCTTGCGTTGCTCGCTTCGTATTCTAGAGCTTTTTCATAAACAGACTGTAGATTTTCTAAGCTAGTAACTAACTTTGCAAATTTATCATTTTTTTCTGCTACGTATAAGAGACCAAATACAAGCTGATATAAAACGCCTAAGTTTGTTTCAAAAGCATCGATGTCATTGCCCCACTCATACTTAATAAAAATATCTGCGCTGTGTGCTAAAGGTGAAGTAGGTTCATTTGTTAAGGCTACAGCATAAGCGCCTTTGCTTTTAGCGAACTTAGCTGCTTCTGTAGTCTCAGGAGTTGTTCCTGACATGGAACATAGAATAACTAAGGAGTCTTTTCCTAGCTGCTGCGGATTGCGGTGGATAAATTCGTTCGAGCTATACAAATCGGATGTAATATGTTGAGCTTCTCGATCTAGTACATACTTAGCTGGATACATGATCGCAGAAGATCCTCCACATGCGACGAAAAACACATTACGAATTTGCTTGCTTTTTAATTCGTTTAATACGGCTTGCACATCACTTTTTACATTCACTACTGTTCTGCTCATTTTCCCCACTCCTTAAATAAAATATGATATACAACATTATGTAATGTTATATATTGTTATATTAAACTGTTAACATTAATTAGTCAATACATTTATCAGAATATTTAACTTTTTTATCTATATTTGTAGAAATGCGCTCTTCTGTTTTTCCATCAAAAAAATGAACGTAGGTTAAATTCAACGAAAAAACGCCTTTGTCCCTTGCTTCAAACTCACATAAAAGAGGCACTCGAGCCACAAACGTTTGCTTTTCTAAACTAGCATATAAAATTGTTTCAGCACCTAGTACCTCTATCATATCTAGTGTCGTAGTGAAGCAAAACTCATCGTTCAACTCTCTCTTACTATCCTCTTTATGATATATAATGTGTTCAGGACGCGCACCCATTATGACTTCTTTCTCATTATGACCTTGAGAATGTAAAGCGTGTAGTAGAAAATCAGGAAGCTGTATTTTAGTTTCTCCCATTATAAAATAAGTGCCTTGGAGATATCCCCGAAAAAAATTCATTGCGGGTGATCCAATAAAACTGCCTACAAATACATTCCTAGGATGTTTGTAAATATCTTGAGGAGTTCCGATTTGTTGAATAATCCCGTCTTTCATAACCACTAGGCGAGTAGCCATTGTCATAGCTTCCACTTGATCATGGGTCACATATATTGTTGTTGTTTGCAGCCTTTGATGCAGTTTAATAATCTCAGCACGCATCTGTACTCGCAGCTTCGCATCCAAATTAGATAATGGTTCATCCATTAAGAAAACTTTTGCTTCCCGAACAATAGCACGACCTAAAGCAACTCGCTGACGCTGCCCTCCGGATAAAGCTTTTGGCTTTCTATCTAAATATGTTTCTAGACCTAATGTTTTGGCTGCTTCATTTACCCGTCTATCAATTTCGTCTTTCTTTATTTTTTTTAATTTCAAACCAAATGCCATATTTTCTCGAACAGTCATATGAGGGTAAAGAGCATAGCAATGTCACGATCTTTTGGAGCTACTTCGTTCATATGATCTCCATCAATGTAAAAATCACCTTTTGAAATCGTTTCTAGACCTGCAATCATTCGCAGCGTAGTAGATTTACCACAGCCTGAAGGTCCAACAAATACAACAAACTCTTTCTCTCCAATCTGAAGGTTAAAATCATTTACGGCGATATTTTTTTTATCATATATTTTATATACTTTATCTAAATGTAACATTGTCATCTCACCTCAGCTCCTTATATTTAAAGTTTGAGATACATGATTGCAAGTTACGCGTCTCTTTTTCCTTAATCCTTAATTCTTTCCTCCTTTTTATTTAAATTGTTAACTTGAGACATTAAAGTAACTTAATGACTATACTAATCGAATCTAGTTAGACAGAAAATAAATATGTAAAGGTTGCTAACACAAAACATACAAGCAACTGTTCACCTTCAAAAAAATAAAAACCTTCTCTAAAATTAAGAAGGTTTCACATCATAATCTGCATAGAGACTGCCTTTGCCTTATTTCTGAAGATTTTATTACATATCTTCTTTGCCTTGACAGCTTGGACACTCATAAACATGCACAAAATAAAGTCCAATATGGTGGAATCGTTTCCCTAAGCAATCTGGACATGTTTCTGCTTCGCGCATTTGTTCCCGTCGTTTGTCTCGCTGATTAGCTAAGAAATTTACAAATTTCATAAAAAAACCTCCCTCATGTTTTTGACTATAGGTTTCCCTGATGAGAGGTCTTTTATTCGACTGGGCGTGTTTATGGCCACTCCTGAACATTGTTTTTTTGTAGCACAAAAAAAGATAGAAAGAGCAGCCCGATGACGCTCTTTCTATCCTTCAGTTTTATCCTATATACTGTGTCAATAGTACTCTTCCTAAGACATATCTAATTTTCGACCTAGCGTATACAAGTTATTCTTCTACTTTGTACTTTTCTTTTTTTCGAAGAAACGGCCACCAGTTTCCTTCTCCAAGCGTTACGACAATCGCTGGCATAAGAAGCGGAAGAATAACAAGACCATAAAGTAAAAGACCAATAATAACAACCGTTGCTACATGAACAAGTGTTAATACACCCGATGGGATCATAGCCCCAAACGTTCCAGCTAAGATAATAGCAGCAGTAATAATAACCGATCCCATCTTACTCATAGACGTAACCATTCCTTCTGCGACACCGCTTTTTACTTCTTCGTTAAAACGGTCTAACAAGAAAATAGAATAGTCAATTCCAAGGGCAACTAAAATAACAAAACTAAAAAATGGCACGGCCCAGCTGATTCCATCATTACCCATTATGTCCACGAATAGAAGCTCTGAGATTCCCATTGCTGTATAATAGGTAAGCAGCAGTGAAGCAATCATGTATACAGGCATGATCATTGAACGGAATAAAATGGTCAGCACAATAAACAGCCCAATCATCATAATAACCATTGTGCGTGAAAGATCGGTTGTAGATAAATCTTTTAAATCCGCATTTGAGCTCGATACCCCTCCGTACACAATTTCTGTATGCTCAAACGGCGTATCAACGACTTCGCTTGCCACCGCTTTTTCAATATTTTTTACGGTTGAAATGGCTTCTTCAGAATATGGATTTTGATCGAGCACTACACTGAGCTTAACTCCTTTTCCATCTGCAAAAGAATAGTTATCGATGGATTGTTTAAACCCTTTATCTTTCATCACTTCTGCTGGAAGGTAAATACTAGTATCTCTAACTGTTGAGCTGTCACTCATGTTATCAAGCATATCTGTTGCTTTTGTTAAGCCATCTGAGATCTTCGTCAGTCCGTCATTCGCACTTTTAACTCCTTTTGCTAACTGATTGATACTGTCTGATAACGTTCCAACTTGACCTTGCTGAGCTGAAAGATTCTCATTTGCTTGTTGGAGACCGGTTTGAATGGTAGTAAGCTGTTTACTGATTGCAACAAGCTGCGGAACCGCTTGCTGCACAGTTCCTGTTGTAGAGAGCTGAGTGCTGACAAGCTGCAGCTGTTGATTAATTTGAGCTAATCCGTCTGCAGCAGGTGCAAGTGACCCTCCAGATTTCTCTTTAGAAGCAGAACCCGTTTGGTCAGCTATTTGATTTAGCCCTTTTTCAACATCACTTAATCCTTTTTCTACATCTCCGATTCCTTTAACAGCATCTTTGATTCCGTCTGATACGGAGCCTAGCTGTGAATTAACGTATAAATCATCAATCTTTTCTCCGGTAGGCTGTGTGATAGTCATAACAGAATCTACGTGATCCACTTTTTCAATTGCTTTGCTTATATTTCCTAAATAAGGAATAACATCTGCCTTTGTTAACTCTTTATCTCCTTTAATAATAACATTGACAGGAAACGCTTTTCCTTCTCCGAGTGCATCACTGATAGCGTTTAGTCCTTTTATAGATTTATAATCACTGCTTATTTCAGCAGTAGAATCAAACGATACTTTTGAGTCGTACGTTACAATAAAAGGCACGGTAATAATCGCTGTAATGACTAAAAACACGAACGGTCGCGCCACTGCCTTTTTCCCTAAAAAGCCCCACAGCTTATTATCGCTATGAGAAGCCACTTTTTTAGACGGCCAAAATAATTTTTCTCCAAGCGTAACCATAAAAAGTGGAAGCAGAGTAAATAAAATGACTAGCAGTACACCTACCCCCACTGCTACTCCGACAGCCGACTGGAAAATGGCAAACTTGGCAAATCCAATGGCTGCAAACCCAATAAATACAGCAATTCCACTGATAAATAACGTTCTTCCTGCTGTACGATAAGCCGTGATCGTGGCCTCTACTTTATCATGTCCGTTTGCCAATTCTTCACGGAAACGATTAAGTAAAAGGATGCAGTAATCCGTACCAATTCCAAACAAAATAGCTACTAAGAACGTTTGCGTGAACGTTGAGATTGGAAAATCGACATTTTTAACTAAAATCCCTAGTAACGATTGACTGATTAAGTATGTGATTCCCACAATTAAAATAGGAATAAACGGCGTCACGACTGAACGGAAAACGAGTAAAAGCAAACCTAAAATCAAAAAGATAGTAATAAACTCAGTTTTCTTTAACCCTTCTTCTGAACTATGTGCAAAATCCTGATTAATAAGAGATGCACCCGTTACATATGCCGTAGTGTCTTTTGGCACGCTATCATAAATCTGATTTGCTATTTTTTCAACTTTTTCATCCGATCCACTGACAGTAACCGGAACTAAAACGGTTTTTTTGTCTTTAGACATTAATTGATTACGAACATCTTGATCATCTGTTAAAGGCGTTGTGACATCTTTTACACCTTTAATTTTCTCTGTCTTATCAATGATTTTCTGTATTTGTTTCTCACTATCTTTATCTAATGCGTTATCTAACTTGATAACCATGCTGATGGTATTACTGTCTTCTCCAGCATTTTTTAGAATTTGGCTGGCTCTGGATGAAACGGCATCGTCGGGAAGCTGAGACTGTCCTTTTTCACTTGCGAGCTTTGTTAAATTTGGTGACGTTAGCATCAATATAACTGTTAAAGCTAAAATAAAGGCAGCAATCACCCACTTAAATTTTACGATAAATTTCATTCTTTGCTTTCCCCTTTTGTAGTTAACTTTTCTTTTGCCATTGTAAGAATTTCGATAAATGTATCTATTTTTTCTTCTTCTACATCATCAAACAAATTTTCAATGATACTAAAACACGCGGCATTTCCGTCATTTATTACTTTTTCTCCTTCAGCCGTAATCTTAATAAGCTTAGAACGTTTATCGCTCTCTAGTTCATTAGTGTCCCACTCCACAAGCCCTTTTTCGAGCAGCTTTTTGATTCGATTCGAAATAGCACTTTTATGAACACCTTGCAAGACAGCAAGACTGCCAGGTGAAGATGGACCTTTAATCATTAAACTATTTAACAAATCAAACTGCTGCCTAGAGACATGTTCAAAGAGGTTATGGCTGAGCTCTCTATGAATTACTTCTGTTCCTACAAACAGCACTTCTTCAAAAAGTTCTACAGCTTGATATAACTTGCTTTTTGTCACTTCTTTCCCTCCTTTGCTCATTTAGTTTATAGGTATAAACTATTCGACTTTAAAAATAGTTTATAGGACTAAACTTTATTCTGTCAATAAATTTATGTCTGACTGTCTTCATATATGATAAAGATAAATAGAAATCTCGAAAGATACCGCTTACATCAGCTTTTTTGGTTGTCAAAGCCCCCTCACTTAAGTATTATTAGTAATTGACTTCTTTTCAAGGAGATATAAATTTTATACACAGAAAGGGTGATCACACATGAATACAATGCATGCTAATAAGCAGGTCAGTAAGAAAGATTCCTTTCCAATTGCTCTCATCTCATTGACTCTTGGAGCTTTTGCTATTGGAATGACGGAATTTGTTATTATGGGGATACTGCCTAACGTTGCGGAAGACCTTCATGTTAGCATTTCGACTGCTGGACAGCTAATTACAAGCTATGCTTTAGGAGTAGCAATCGGCGCGCCAATTTTAACCATTTTTACTCATCGACTTCCTCAAAAGCTTCTGCTTTGTTTACTTATGCTTTTATTTATTCTCGGAAATGCAATTGCTATTATTGCACCCAGCTATGGAATTTTAATGGGAGCTCGTTTAGTTACGGCATTATGTCACGGTACTTTCTTTGGAGTAGGCGCTGTTATTGCTTCACGGCTCGTAAAACCTCATAAACGTGCAAGTGCTGTCGCAACGATGATGGCAGGTTTAACCATTGCAAATATCATTGGCGTTCCTGTGGGAACATTCATTGGCCAACACTTAGGCTGGAGAGCTTCGTTTGGGGCTATTACGATCATGGGGATTATTGCATTTATCGGTATTATTCTGTTTATCCCAAAGCTTGGTCAAGACAAATTAACGGGTCTAAAACAGCAGTTTGCTGCTTTTACTCAACCAAAACTTCTTGTGATGCTTCTTTTAAGCGCGATAGGATGCGGCAGTTTATTTACTGTATTTACGTACATTACACCGCTTCTTGAAGACGTTACAGGAGTAAGTGAACATAGTGTTACGTGGATACTTGTATTATATGGATGCGGCGTTACGCTCGGAAATGTTGTTGGAGGGAAGCTAGCAGACTGGAAGTTAATGCCTTCGGTTGTAGGTATATTTGCTTTTCTTTGTATTGTGCTGACTATTTTTACGTTTACCGTTAAAAGCCCAACAGCAGCTATTATCACGCTGTTTTTCTGGGGAGCAGCAGCATTTGCTGTAATGCCTGGTATTCAAGTGAAAATTATGAACTTAGCACAGGAAGCACCTGCTTTAGCTTCTACTTCGAATCACTCATTTGCTAACTTAGGAAATGCTTTTGGCGCCTTTTTCGGAGGCGTAATTATTAACCATATGGGACTTACTTCACTTCCTTGGGTTGGCGCCATTTTTATAGGAACGGCTTTTGTTATTAGCACTTGTCTTTTTATTGTGGAAACACGCAAAAAACATAGTGAACAATCGTCCTGACTGTCTAACAACTGAACAAAAAGCAAAAAAAGAGCCTTTCTTGGATGAAAGGCTCTTTTTTTGCTAGCTCGCTTTTTTCATTTCTTTACTTGTTAATCGACTGTGTTTACGAGAATAACCTATATACACAAATATACCAAGCACAATCCATATGCTAAAATACAGCCATGTTGTTTTAGGAAGATTAATCATTAAAAATAAACAAGATAATACAGATAAAATTGGTAAAATCGGGACAAACGGCATTGTAAATCCGCGTTTTAAAGTTGGATGCGTTTTACGTAAGATGATAATGCTGACGCCCACCATGCCGAAAGTTAAAAGAGCACCGATATTTGCTAAATTCGCAAGTTCTTTTAGATCAATAAACCCTGAAATTAACGCTCCGATAATCCCTACTAGCCAAGTGGAAAGAGTCGGAACTCCTGTTTTCTCATTTGTTTTAGCAAATGCTTTTGGCAGCAAGCCGTCGCGGCTCATTGAGAATAAAATGCGTGTTGCTGCATAAATGTAGGCGAAAATAACAGCCATGATTCCAATGACAGCTCCTGCAGCAATAATTCCTGCCACTGCATTTTGTCCTACTGAATGAAGAACATAGGCCATTGCTTCTGGAACGTTCAGTTCCTTATAAGAAACAACCCCTGTCATAACAAGGCATACTGCTACATAAATAATCGTGCAGATCACGAGTGAACTAATAATTCCAATGGGCAAATTACGCTGCGGATTCTTTACTTCTTCTGCTGATGTAGATAAGGCATCAAAACCTAAGAAAGCAAAAAATACGGCCGCACCCCCTGTCACAACACCTTCAATTCCATAAGGCATAAAAGGTGTCCAATTAGACGGTTTTACATAAAAAGCTCCTACAATAATAAAAAGAAGGATAATAAACAATTTAACAAGCACCATAAAGTTGTTCACTTTTTTACTTTCTTTTGTTCCTCTTGAAAGCAGCCATGTAATAAGAAGCGTAATACAAATAGCAGGAAGGTTTACTAGACCTCCATTTGCAGGGATTGTAATCAATTCTTTTGGCAGTGAAAAACCAAATCCTTCTAAAAAGTTGTTAAAATAAGAAGACCAGCCGTTTGCTACTGCTGACATTGTTAACAAGTAGACCGAAAGCAACGTCCAGCCCATTAAGTGTGCTACCACTTCGCCGATGGTTGCATATGTATAGGTGTAAACGCTACCAGATACAGGTATAGTTGAAGCAAATTCTGCATAGCACAGCGCTGCAAAACCGCATACAATAGAAGCCAATATAAAAGAAAAAATAACGGCTGGTCCAGCATCGTTAGCAGCTACTAAGCCTGTTAATACCAAAACCCCCGTTCCGATTACGGCTCCAATACCAAGAAGAGTCAAATCGAATGCTCCTAATGTTTTGACTAGAGATTTGTTTTGACTTTGTTCTAATAATTGCTCGATTGACTTCTTTTTAAATAGTTTTCCCATTGCACTCTCTCCTCTCTGTTGCCACTCATCCATTAAAACTTGAAAATAACTTCTTTTCCCATTGGGCTGCGCGTTTTCACTTCAGATACAGAAGTAATTATATAGAAATAATTACTAACTTGTCTATTAGTATACTAATATCATTATATATATTTCAAGAGTTTTTGTAAGCGATTTCTTAGTATTGCTCTGTTTTGGATTTATAAACTAAATAAAGAGATTATCATTGTGCGTACGTATAATAAGTTTGAATAAAAATAATATTCTAAAAATTTTTTTTAGATATTTTTAGATATTTTTTTACTAACTATCTTCAGATATAAATTCCTGACATAGAGATTATTTACAGAACGATGAATGTTTTATCTTACCGGGTGTTATAATGATGAAAACTGAAGTGTATGAAGGGCGGAGAAAGATGATTAACTTACTTATTGGCTGTATTTTACTAGCATTAGGAGTATACTTTATGTTTAAATTTCTTTTTTACTCTCCTTCTAAAAAGAAGCGAGAGCAGCAAAACATGAACAAACCATCAGGTGAGGATTCAGCTTCATCCCGTACAAACGATTCGAATGGAATAAGATAAATTTTTTTATAAAATACCGGCGTTTGTCTAAGGCAAAAGTTATACTGCTGATATATATTATCTTATACCCTTCTAGTTCAATATTCCCTTCATTTTGGTGTGAGACAAAATGAAGGGAATCACTATCCGACTTAAAAAATCGGATTTTTCTATTTAGTAAGGTAAATAGCTTCAATACACTCTGTTTGAATTCTTTTCTTTATTCAAGTGTACAGCTGCCTCTTCCACACTTACTGTTCCTATATTTTTCTTCCCGTGCTTTCGCATAGCAAGCGATTCATTTTCCACTTCTTTATCTCCTATCACAGCCATATAAGGAACTTTTAGCATTTCTGCTTCTCGAATTTTCAGCCCTGTTTTTTCAATGCGATCATCTACTTCAACACGATACCCTTTTAACTCCAACTCGTGTTTCACTTTATATGCATATTCCACGTGCGGCGGTGCAATAGGCAAAAGCTTAAATTGAACAGGAGCCAGCCAAAGAGGAAATTGACCTTCGTAATGTTCAATCAAGATGGCCATAAATCGTTCAACGGAACCGTATATAGCGCGGTGAATCATTACGGGACGATGCGGTTTATTGTCTTCTCCAATATACATACAGTCAAACTTCTCCGGCATTAAGAAATCAAGCTGAACTGTTCCGCACTGCCAGCTGCGACCTAAGGAATCTAAAATATGAAAATCGATTTTCGGCCCATAAAAAGCTCCGTCTCCTTCATTTACCTGATAGTCTAAGCCTTTTTCACTTAACACAGATTGAAGCGCCTTTTCTGCTTGGTTCCATGTTTCAATATCTCCCATGAATTTTTCAGGTCGTGTGGATAGCTCCACTTTGTAATCGAAGCCAAAATGTGAGTAAAAGTCATGGATAAACGCTAGAATGCGGCTAATTTCAGCTTGGATCTGACTGAGCTTTACGAATAAATGAGCGTCGTCCTGTGTGAATGAACGGACTCTTAGCAAGCCGTTTAAAGACCCAGAAAGCTCGTGACGATGAACTAATCCAAGCTCTGCGTATCGAATCGGAAGTTCTCGGTAGCTTCTTCGCTTGCTGTTAAACAATAAAATGGCTCCCGGACAATTCATCGGTTTAATCGCATAGTTTTGTTTGTCAACATTTGAAAAATATATATTCTCATGATAGTGCTCCCAGTGCCCTGATTGTTCCCAGAGCTCCTGTTTCATCATGATGGGTGTTTTTATTTCTTGATAGCCTGCTTTATAATGCTTTTGTTTCCAGTAATTTTCTAACTCATTTCGAACAATCATTCCGTTAGTTAAGAAAAACGGCATACCAGGAGCTTCTTCCATTGACATAAACAGCTCCAGTTCTTGACCTAACTTTTGATGATTTCGCTTTTCTGCTTCCATTTGTTTTGACATGTTCATTCCTCCAATATGTTTTTATTCAACAAAAAAAACCGCATTCATCCCTAGTAAAGGGACGAATGCGGCCGTGGTACCACCCTAATTTCGTAAAATACTTATACGTATTTTACGCTTAAAAAGATAACGGTTTTACCGGGTGCGGTTTCAGTGTATACACATTCCCCGCCGCAGCTCCAAGGTGGTAAATTCATTTCGTTTTCTAAGGGTTCTCAGCCAGTGACCCTACTCTCTGTAAAGAAAATTCAAAAATGATTCATGTCCTTTTCATTGCTTGTATATTCTTTTTTCTACAAAAAAACCGCACTCATCCCTAGTGAAGGGACGAATGCGGCCGTGGTACCACCCTAATTCCGTAAAATACCCATACGTATTTTACGCTTAAAAAGATAACGGTTTTACCGATTGCAGTTTCAGTTATGCACGTTCCCTGCAATAGCTCTAAGGTGGTAAATTAGATGATTTCTTAAGGGCTCTCAGCCAGTGGCCCTATTCTCTGCGAAGAAAACAGCATCTAATTCGTGTCCTTTTCATTGCCAAATACTGTTTATTAGTTGTTAAAAGCGATTATAGTGTATAAATTTAACAAAAGTCAAGAAGTAATTTTTATTTTTCAAATGGTATAGAATTACTTTATGCTTGAATTTTTGAAAAGTTACTTAAGAATACACGGACTGAAAAAGTTTTTTATTATACTATTAACGACTACATTCCATTCTTATTTTTACCTCTATTTTCACAGCAATAAAGGCGAAAAAGAAAGATGCTATAAGTCCTTATTTGTTTTATCTAAGCAGAATTAATGAAGTGAAACCAATACTACCCCAAACCAGAACAAGTAACCTAACACAAGTATCATCAAGTTTTTAATTTATATACTAAAATATTAAATACACCTTTTTCTGCTCACACAAATATTTAACTTGAATCCATAGAAACTATTTTTTATCTATCTTTAGACAAAAGCTCATTATGCATGCTTCCACTTTGCGGAAAAATCCGTTTTTTCCTAACTTGTTCTTTAAGAATAACATCAAGCTGCCGCTGAATTTTCCTTGTTTCATTTGTCGAAAAATACGGGTGAGCCAGATTTACTGTTTCTAACGGATCCTTGGTCAAATTGTACATTTCAATTTGATCAGGAACACGGGTTGTTTTAAGGGTAGTAAAACTTACAGGGTAATCTTCATATTGCTCTCCGTGAATGAATTCATCTTTTTCGTCAGCTGCTGACCAAAATTGCGGATTATCATGATAGCGAGCGTATTTCCAAATTTCCTTTCCTGCCGCTGACGAAAACTCGACAATGACCGCTTGAATGTGATTAGGCTGAACAACTGACGGGTAGCTTTCTCCTAAAAAATTTGTTTGGTGAAGTCCTTTTGTCGGGTCATCATCCGTCATGAAGAAAATCGGTGTTTGCTCTTGCTCAAGAGACGATTCTCCTCGAAGTATACCTGACAGGTCTCGCCCAACAAATGGATGTACTTCCGTATGACTTTTTTGTAATTGCTTTTGAACAGCGGAAGCATCGATATTAGCTAAACTAAGCATTGTCGGGATCAAGTCAACGTGACTAGTCATCAGGTCTGTACGTTGATAATTGGTAAACAAACATTTGTTGTGAATGAGAAGCGGAACGTGAATAGATTCTTCATACATGTTGTACCATTTTTGATGTAGTCCCCCGTGAGCTCCGAGCAAATCACCGTGATCAGACGTAAAAATAATAATTGTATTTTCATAGAACGAAGATTGTTCCATGGTCCGAAGAATTTTTAAAATTTGTGTATCAACATTTTTTTGCAGCTGATAATACAAGCGCCGGTAGAAGCTAGAATTTGGCGTTGGCTGCAGCGCTTTTGGATAGATGTATTTATAGCTGCTTTGAGCACTAGGCTTTGTTTGTAAAGATTCTCTAATGGTAGGCGGCGGATCGATGTTCGGAATCGTCTCATCAATAGAAAACTGAAACATAGGAAGGTGTTTGGTAATCGCTCCAAACAGCGCAATGTCATGCGGGTTCACAAACGAAGCTACCATGAGCCAAGGCTGCTCAGTCGCTTGATGTTCTAATCGTTGAAAAAGCTCTATGATTTCCTCTGCATATATTTCGTCTCGTCCGCTCACTCCAACGGCCGCAGATGAACCAGAATTGTGCGGGTTTCTCCCTTCCGGTTCTGGACCAATCCACCCTGAAAAACCAAACTTTTCAAGCTTATTAGCGCGTTGATAGAGGCATTCTTTTTCCGGATCCGGTATTCCTGTTTGCATCTGGTAGCTGGAAAAAACATTATGTGTTCCTGGAATTAAGATGTTCTCATCGGAAATGTGCCATTTTCCTTTATAAAAGGTTTGATACCCAGCCTGCTTAAAATAATCTCCCATCGTCGGGACGGTATTAGGCTGCAGCCAAAACATATCAGGATCTTGTGACTTCTTTGCGATACCTTGCGTTTGCGTAACTCCATGCAAGGAAGGATACTGCCCTGTAAACAATGTAGCTCGACTTGGTGAACAAGCTGTAGAGCCGACGTAGTGACGGGTAAATTCCATTCCATGCTGTTTTAAAAATTCATGTGCTTTTAAATGTTTTTTTCGCCACTTTTTTAGTTCTTTACTTTCATATAAGGGTGGAAACCGCTCCTCGTCCACGATAATCAACAAAAAATTAGGCTGTTTCTGCATGTTTACTCCTCCGCATGTTTATCAAATTTTCTGTATTGATAAACTATGTAAAAAGCACTTTTTTTAGAAGAACGGAGTACGGTTCATATCTTTTTATACCCAAACAAAAAAAGACTTGGAGGATTTCTCTAAGTCTTTCATAACTCGTTTCAATACGATATTCCTTATTTCTTGTAAGCTTTTAGCTGCTGATTTCGTTTATAGGTGCCAATGATACTAGGTATACCTACAATTATACTTATCATAAAACTCCACATCATGTAGCGCCAATCCCCTGTAAAAAGCGCTACTCCCATAAAAAAACGAGCTGACCAGCAAGAGCTAACCATGAAGCTATCCAAGCAAACATCATATTCTCTTTCACGTTATCACCTCATATTTTTAATTACAAATAACTTTTTATATTTTACCATAAAATTCTAATTTTAAAGGTTGTTCTACTGTTTATTTTATGTACATAACTAAAAAAGCTAATAGCAGCGCGCAGCTAGCCATTAGCTTTTTTATTATTTTGCAAATACATGATTTCCTATTTTAATTGTTTCTTGTTTTTGGCGCAGCCATTGATCTCCCGTTTTATCAGGATTAAAGAAGAATAATGAACCTTTTCCTTGACCTTGGAAGTTAATTGCTTCTTCTACAGCTTTTTTTGAATCTTTGTCTGCAGGGTTATTAATTTGACCGTTGCTGACCGGACTATACTGACCTTTTTGATAAATAACGCCTTTTACAGTGTCCGGGAATTTGCTGCTGTCGACTCTATTTAATACAACTGTCGCCACGGCTACTTTGCCTGCATAAGGCTCTCCTTTGGCTTCGGCTGATACGAGACGAGCTAATAATTCTTTATCATTTTTATTTACTTGAACGTGCTGTTCATGAGCGGGCGCTGCAGCAAATGCTGAGTAACCTGCACCAAAACTTGGGATAAGCATCGCTATAGCGATTACTAGTTTCTTTATCATAAAAATAAAAAGCCTCCTTGCTATTTCTTGACGTGGTTCATATGCTAGCAGAAATATAGGAGTCTTTCATTGCAAAAAATTATCCAATTCCAAAAGAAATTGGATGTTATTGTCTTCTTTAAACAATCTTTAGCTTATAAAGAATCCTTTATGATTACGTATGAGTTGCACTTCTAAATCTTAAAGAAATTCTATTTTTTCTGTTTAAAATATAAAGTTTGAACTGTATATTTCCTTAACTACTGAAGAAAGAATATCAATTCCTTTCTTTAACTCCTCATCTGTAGCAGTAAGACTTATACGAATGCACTCCCGGTTGTGAGAAGAAGATTGGCTGCCGTGAAAGAATGAGCCGCCTGGTACTACAATCAAGTTTTCTGCTTTTAATCTATTGTATAGATCGCTATCACTGAAAGGCAAACCTTCTAACCAAAGCCAGCCAAATAACGAACCTTCCGCTTTGTGCAAATACCAAGGAATATTATCCGGCATACGTGTAGTTAAAAGATTTTTTAAATAGTCATGTTTTTGTTTATAATGAGTTCTTATATAGTCAGCTGAAATTCCGGCTAACTGCCCGCTCTTTAAGGTGCTAGCCACCATTCGCTGACCTAACCTAGAAGAGTGAATCAAAATATTTGATTGAAATGCTTCCATTACTTTTATGAACTCACTTTTTCCTATAGCAATTCCTATTCTCTCTCCAGGCAATCCGGCTTTAGAAAGACTCATGCAGTGAATGATATTATCCTGTATGATTGGATCCATTTCAATAAAATTAATAGCAGGAAAAGGCGGTGCGTAAGCTGAATCAATTAGCAATGGAATGTGATAGTCCTTGCAAACTTGGGATATAAGCTGTACGGCTTCTTCAGAAAGGATGTTGCCGCTTGGGTTATTAGGTCTTGATAATACAACAGCTCCGATGTCTGGGTCCTGAGCTATTTTATCTTTAAATGCTTGTTTGTTAAATTCATAGCGAAACGTATGACGATCAAGCTTTGAAAGGATAGGAGGAATTCCTTCTATTACACCTTCCTCGAGCGCGACTCCACTATACCCAGCGTAATCTGGCAGCATAGGTATTAATGCTTTTTTTACTCTTCCTTCTTTACTTGTACCGCAAAACGAATTTAAAGCTAAAAAAAAGAGATTTTGACTTCCCGACGTGATCAAGACTTGTTCTCTGTCCAGTTTAATACGATAATTCGTAAAGAAGTATTCTCTTATGCAATCAATTAATTCATGCGTACCGTAACTAGAACCATATTGGCTAATCAAATTTTTTAATTGTTTGTCGTTCACAATATCTCTTAAAGCTTCTTCCCACATTTCATAAACTTGAGGGAGGATGGCGGGGTTGCCAGCGCTTAAATTCATATATTGATTGAGATTGGAATTGAGCACTTCTTGGATGTCATGCATAATAGCGCGAACGCCTACTTTATTAGTCATTTTGTTTCCTATTTTACTTAAATGCAAAGCAGTCACTAGTGCACCTTCTCCTTAAAGATTATGGTCATTGAATAGTAAGTATGGAACTTCAATCTTTTTATTTTGCTGATTAATAAAGTAATTGTCCGGGATAATAAATTTATCATCGTTCTCACTAGGTAATAAGTATTTTCGAACATAATGTTCAGCTTCTTCTTTATAGTCAAGGTCACTTTGAATCGTTTCAAGTTCTTCAATTTCTTTTACTAAAAGATCCAGTTCTTTTAAGCATATGTGTAAATCTAAGTAAGCATGGTCTCCTTTTCGGGATATTGAACGCCCGTTTGCAACTAGCCAGCTAAAAAGAAAAAAACCTGTTCCAGAATCAAAGTTTCGAGGTGCATTATGCTGACTAGGGTATCTTAAAAGTCGTTCAAAGAGAACAAATTCCGTTATCTCTTCCCAAAAAGGATATTTTTTTTTATGAAGAGTCAGCACCGTCTGGCAATCTACTTTAACTTCTTCTAGTATGCCTGCAAAAAAATTCATTTTCGCCTGTATATGTTGGTCAAAAGGTTTATTTCCGCAGTGATGGTAATAATCATGCAAATATCCCCAGATTACCCTTGCCTGATAAGTGTCTTCTCTATTCATAGTATGAGATTTAAAGTTGAAATCAGGAAAGATAGAAGACGCTCTTTTTAATGTATCCTCATTGTATATGCTGTGAAATTTATTAAAGAAAAATATCGCGAAGTTTTGACTTGTTACCTTTTCTTTTGTTTTTACATTCTCAGGGAAAAACACAATACACTTCCCTTCCATAAATCCTTGAGTACCAGCCAACAGCTTTAAAGATTCACATCCATTTTTAGGATGAGGAAGGTCTGCTTCGATGGATTTCATGATTTCAGGTTCATCGCGAACAGCGATAAAGGCTTCTAAATAAAAGCCTCTTTTTGTAGGGCCATTAGGCGTTACAATCGGTCCTAAAAAGAACGTCGCCTCCCCGTTTGCAGGCGGGCTATAAGCAATTAAAGTTTGATCAAAATAAGGAGCTTGATCGAGTCCTCTTTCAATCCAATCACATACGTCATTTTTTAATGCATTCCACACTTCAGGTAAATTTAAAGAGTTATATATTGTTTCAGTTTCAGCAACTACTTTTAATAAGAGCTCTCTAGCTTTTTCGTAATTTCTTTTGACCTCTCCATTTGGGCCCTGATATTTTCTTATCTCATATAGAGCAGGTACTATTTTATCGTTTAATAACTCCACTAAACTTTGAGTATGATTTTTTGTTAACATGATTAAAACACTCCTTTTTTAGAACAGCTACTTAGCAGAAAAATTTTTAGATGATGTAAGAGTAGAGTTATTTGTGTTTTTCTCTATTTGCTTTTTCAAGTTAATAAATATAACCCCTGCTATTACAAACGCTGTACCTATATAGACCTGTTTGTTTAATGTTTCACCTAAAAAGACAAATCCTACATATAAGGCGATAACCGGTGAAATAAATAAATGCGCTGTTGCTTTTGATATATGCCATTTTTTTAATAAATAAATATTAATAGAAAACCCTACGACCGACCCTATAATGGCCAAGTATAATAATGAGATAAGGCTAATCCCCGAGAAAGTGCGATTTCCATTTTCCACAAATAAACTAACGATCAGTAAACAAGCGCCTCCACTTAGCATCGAAAAAGAATTAAAGGTCATAATAGGCAAGGATTTTATGCGAGATTGAACTTGAACAGTTATAAAAGCAGAACCTAGCATAGCCATTAAAATGACGATCATGGCTACTATTTGAATCGCATTTCCCTGTATAAACAGCTGATTTCCAAATACAACGCTCATACCAATTAAGCACATAACTACACCTAGCTTTTGTCCTTTTGTAGCTGGTGTTCCTTTAAATAAGCGATTAAATAAAAGAGCAAACACTGAAATGCTGGCAGCTAAAACGGAAACAAGCCCGCTTGGCAAATAGACGGATGCCCAATAAACAGAACCAAACGGTAGAGCAAAATACAAAATTCCGTTTAATGCTGAAATGATTACTACTTCTTTTGAAACGGCCATTTTTTTTGTGAGTAAGAGGTAGAGGGCAATTATTAAACTAGCAATTAAAAACCTCATACCTGCTGACCATAGAGGCAAGCTATCTTTTAATCCAGTCTTTTGAAAAGCCCATGTCGTTCCTCCGATGACAGCTAATAGACAAAACAAAAGATGGACATGAATACGGGTTAATTTAGAAATCACTGTTTCACCTTATTTCTTTTTTTAAGTTGTGCCTATTTTCTTCCGTGGAGCGTAAAACACATCGGCACTTCTCCAAAATCTTTTACAACTGTTAACCCCTGCTCGTTAGCGGCTTTACTTGTTGTAATACATGCGTCTACCTTTCCTTCTAAGCAATCAATCGCCGCTTGAGCATTACTATTTACTAACTGAACATTAGGACTGATGGAATGAGCTAAATTAACAGGGGCAGGATGTGAAGCAATTAACAGGTTGTTGTTTGTTATCACCTCTTCTTTTGAGGCAAGCACCATGTTATACGTTGGCATAATAAAGCTATCTACTAGCTCTAAACTAGTTAAATTTTTGAACACAATATCATGTAAGCAAGGATATACAGCGCAGCCTAGAAGAGCAGAACTCTCTGTTTCTTTCACATGAACTAAAGCTTCTTCCAACGTTTGGTGCAAAAAGACCTGACCTTGTATGCTTTGGCGTTCAAACCACAGATAGCCTGCTTTTTCACAATTTGTTCCTTCAGGCCCTAAGGTATGGATAATGCTAATTTTTTGAAGCTGCTTATTTTTCTTACTAGACGACTCTGCAACTATCATAGCCTTTGATACCCCCTATGCGTTTACTTTATTTTTATAAACGATTTTTACTTTGTTATCTAAATAGCTGTAATACTGCTCACAGTCGGAATAAGAGTCATGAGTGGTTAAAATAAATCCAGGGTACCCTGAAAAGTGCGGATATGGTAAAATGTCTGTCCCTTTAGTTATAAATTGAATAACCCTTTTTACTTCAGTATCTCTACGCACGTCTTCTAAGCCTCGAATTTCTTTGAAAATCCCATGACCTTGCACAGGGATAATGTAGTTGCCCACCACTTTCTTTCGTTTTTTTTCATTTTTTAATACAGAAGGCTTTTCTCCTAATACATAGTAAAAAACTAGCTCCATATAGTTAATACCTGTACTTTCCTTTACGATATAATGAGAAATCCCAGATCCTCCAATGCGCGCTCCTATTTCAATTACATAAGGTTTTCCTGCTGGGTCTAGGCGTAATTCAATATGAGCCGGGCCATTCTCAATTCCTAAAGCATTTGCTGCTCTAGCTGCTTCTTGTGCAATAGATTGCCAAACGTTTTCTTCTAGCTGAGCTGGAGCTATATAAACACCTTCTTCAAAGAAAGGTCCTTTGGAATTTCCTTTATAACCTATAGAAAGTACATAAACTTCTCCTTCTACAGAAAACGTCTCAATAGCAAACTCTGGTCCGTCTATAAATTGTTCAATTACCATGCCCGTTTTATTTTTTGTGAATTTACTTAGGTCTTCTTCATTTACACGTCTCACTTTTTCTACGCTGTCAATTAGTTCTTTTTTATTATTCGCTCGTGATACACCTTGACTGGAAAATCCGTTAGAAGGTTTTACTACGACAGGATAAGGCAGTGAAAGATTCTTTAATTCCTCCGTATTTTCAACCTCTTTAAAATACGGAGTGTTAAGATCATTATCTTTTAAAACCTCTCTCATCTTCTGTTTGTTGCGACAGTTACTAATCACAAACGGTGATAAGCCCGGTAAGTTTAACTCTTCTGTCAGCTGAGATACAAACTCTAATGCAGGCTCATATAATGTCATAATGCCGTCAAAAGGATTTTTATGATGCTCTGCTTTAATAATCTCAAGAGCTTTGTCTGGGGTGTGAAATAAATCGATAGGTATGAAATTTTGTACGTTTTTAAGATGCTTAGGTTCTACTTCTTCTTGGTTATAAAAAAACGTCACGTTAATTCCGAGAGCTTCTGCTTCTTCAAAAATAAACGGTAAATATGTATTTTGTAACACAACTGCTAGATGCTTATTTTGTAACGGCATTTACTTCCCCCCTACTTTTAAACAGCTCTTCACTGTTCGATGACTAAATTCTAATGACCGCTTCATATATTTGTCAATTTAATTTTATATAACATTAGGAATATATAGAATATTTAATATATTAGTAAAAAGTAAAGAAAAGAATGGTTTATAGGGTTAATACTAAAGCGAAACTAAAAGCAGGAATTTTGCTATTTGATTATAAAGATATTGTTAGAAAAAATTTAATGAGAATTTTTCTAAAAAAAAGAAAGGTCGACATAGATTCAACCTTTCTTTTTTTATTTTTTATTAAAATAGATATTAACCATTTATAAAGTTACATCTTTTTCAGCCATCTCATTTAGTATTCTTTTTAATGCAACGTCGGGGTTTAATGCGGGATCCTTTATATGCTGAACTAAGCCTTCCGCACTTTCACTAATCTCTTTTTCGGTAGCTACAACCGAATTGTATTGAACAAAGTGAGTAAGAAACTTCATGCCCGTTAAGTTAGCCGTTTGTTGCAGCGGTTTTGTTAACTCACTGATCGTATAGTTATTATAACCTCCTGCTCTGTATGACTTTTGCGGACCCCCCACTGAAATTGCCAACACAAATTCTTTTCCGTGCAGTTGAGTACCATTCGTACCGTAGGCCCAGCCGAAAGTTAACACATCGTCCAACCATTTCTTCATTAACGGAGGTGTACTATACCAGTAAAAAGGAAATTGAAAAACGATGCGGTCATGCTTTAATAAAAGCTCTTGTTCTTTTTCTACATCAATTTCCCAATTTGGATAGCGCTCATAGATATTATTAACTGTGACATCTTCCTTCTCTAATCGCTTCATCCACGCTTTATTAACGTTAGATTCTGCTAAATTAGGGTGAAATATATTTACTAATACTTTCATTATGATCTCTCCTATACTGTGTATGATCTTTATAGTACGGAGATGATTTTCACTTAAACATCTCCTCTTAAATCGCTTTACACGTTTATTTTAGGAGATATTCAAGTCGTTTTCTTGTACAAAATTCGGTTATTTTTGTACAAAATTTTGTTTCCACTTAAGCGGGGACATTCCGGTTATTTTCTTAAAGTGCCTTGAGAAATGGCTTTGATCTGTAAAGCCTAATTCATAAGCAATTTCACTAAGCGGCAAACTAGAACTTTGCAATTTTTCTTTTGCTCTTTCGATCCGAATCTTAAGCAAGTATTGATGGGGCGTTACGCCTAGCGTTTGTTTAAAGCTGTTAATGAAATGAGAGGGACTTAAATTAGACAAACGAGTTAACTTATCTAATGTAATTGATTCAGCATAGTGGTCTTGCATGTATTCCATCGCTATTTTTAAATGCTCAAGTCCCGGATTCTTACCAAGGAAATTGGGCTGACTATCGTTATGCTGTTTTAAAATCTGATAAATAATTAAATTTGTAACTGAGTCAATGTACAGTTTTCCTTGGGGATTCCCCTGTTCGACTTCTTCGCTAAGCCATAAAAGCAGCTGCTGCATTTTATAATCTTGATTTCTAAGGTAATAGCTTAAATCAAGCCTAGAAGATAAGTTTTCTTTATCAGCTATTTCTTTAACGGTTTGAGGATCTAACTCAACACGCAAAAAAGATAGCGGTTCTTTCCATTCGCAAGTGCTGTCAGCTCCAGCAGGAATAAAGTTAATATCATTTCTAAAAGCTACTCCTCCATGAAAGCTATCTGCTACTGTTTCTTGAATCGCAACAGGCTTAGCGGTACGGTGAAGAAGAAGCAAATGTTTATCCAACGTTTCACGTGCTTGTTGAGGCTGCACGTTTTCTGCTTTTATAATTTGAACATTTTCTTGTTTTTGACTCAAGGTGTCCTTTGAGTTAAACTTCACTTCTTTCATATTGCGCTCCTTTTTCATAGATATATCCATTTTTTACTTTCTTGTTTGAATTTATGTGAACCCTTTTTGTTTACTATAACGAAAGAGAAAAGAAAAAGAAGTGAACTTATAATTCACTTCTTTTTTTGACGTAGCATTTATTTCATAGGCTGCAAATGATTATTAGCTTTTTGTTTGGCATCACGCTGAGCGAAAAAAATGATGCAAAGCGCCAGAAGATATAAACATGCAAAAGCTGTTATGTGCCAAAGTGCTGAGGTAATTCCGCTTACATCCATAGTAAAGCCAATAAGTGCAGGGAAAACAGCTCCTCCAAGCCCTGAAAAACCAGTAATTAAACTTGTTACAATACGAGCAGATCCAGTAAACGTATGGTTAGCATATACCATCGTTATCGAATAGATACCTGACATTGCAAGCCCTAAAAACCCTAATAAAATATAGCCTGCTACTGCTTCTTTTAACACAATAAACAGCACTAAACTCACAATTGTTCCTCCAATGCTGCCAAAAAGATAACGTTCGTATGTAACAATTCGAATAATCCATCCAGTAGCCACTCGTCCTATTAGCATAGCCACCCAAAAAACGCTTATGCTCAAAGTAGCCTGTGACGGAATTACATCTAGATACGCGATAAAAATAGACGAAAGAAAATTATTCATACTGCTTTCTACTCCAGCGTACATAAAAATCATCACACTAAAAAGAGCAAGTATTTTCCATCTTTGATTTTTAGCAAGCACAGGCGCAGGTTCTGAGTTGGCGTCTGAAGCATCGCTTTCTGAAGTTAGAACAGTCTCTTTTTTAAAAGGAATCATTTTACAAACCACAACCATTAGTAAAGCTAGTACACTCGTTATAAAAAATGAAAACCTCCAGCTGTTCTGTGAAATCAATAAGCTAGCTACTAACGGCATCAACAGCGCACCTAGACCAAATGATACTTCTAAATAGCTCATAACAATAGCTCTTCTACCGATAAATACTTCCATCATTAAAGTAGCTACAACTACTTCCAATGCGGCTACACCAATACCGTTTAAAAAATTGAATGCAATAATCCACTCAAATGGCGGCAATAAAAGCATGCCTATTTGTGATAACGCTATCATTAGTGCAGAAACTGTAAGTAAATTCATTTCGCTGAAGCGTCCTAATAGAAAAGAAGATAGCGGAACTCCTATCAAAAATCCTAAAGAACCTAATAATACAAGCTGCCCGCCAACTGTATAGGACACATGATAATATGTTAACAATTGCGGTAAGACGGACCCTACGGCTGTAATGACTAATCCGCCCAGCAAATAAAGCGCATATGAAGCTAGCGCAAACTTTTTCATCTCCCCACTCCCTTAAATTCTCTAAAACTTTCTTTCTGTACTTAATTATAAGGCTTTTCCTTTAGTTGTTAACTGAAATTTGAGAAAAAAACCATTCTTCCTGCTCTACTTAATTTTCAGTCATTTATAAGATAAAACAAAAAAGAAGAAGACAGATGTCTCCTTCTTTTTTGTTTTTCACTTTACAGTGACGCTTTTAAAATAGCTAAAATATCATCTTTATTTAGTTTTTTAAAGTTACCGAAACCTCCGTACTCCATTTCACGAGCAGCAATTCCAGCAATTTCGTCTAGTCTCTCTTCTCCGATATCGTAATCTGCTAAGCGAGAAGGTGCACCAAGGCTTGACCAAAAAGCGCTTAGTTTATCGATTCCTTCTAATGCGATTTCTTTGTCGCTTTTACCTGCAGTTTCAATATCGAACATGCTTGTCATTACACGCTTCATACGCGTTACATCTTGATCTACAACGTGTCGCATCCAATTTGGAAATAGGATTGCTAAACCGCCTGCATGAGGAATGTCATATACCGCTGATACTGCGTGTTCAATTGTATGTGAAGCCCAATCGCCAAAGTAGCCCATTTGAAGTGTTCCGTTTAATGCGATTGTTCCGGAATATAAAATCGTTTCGCGGTGCTCGTAGCTTTGCAGATCTTCTAGTAATTTCGGTGCTGTTTCAATTACTGTTTGTAATACAGAATAGCACATACGATCTTGTAAAGGCGTATTTTTCACGTTATGGAAATATTGTTCGAACACATGGCTCATCATGTCTACCATGCCGTAGATAGTTTGATCTCTAGGAACAGACATCGTGTTTACAGGATCTAATATCGAAAATACAGGATGCGTAACGGCACTTCCCCAAACGTATTTTTCATTTGTTTCCCAATTCGTAATAACAGAATCAGGATTCATTTCAGAACCTGTTGCTGCCAATGTTAATACCGTTCCAAACGGCAGTGCTTTTGTAGCCGTTACTTTTTTGTTAATAATATCCCAAACGTCTCCTTCATACTCAGCTCCGGCAGCGATTGCTTTTGTGCAGTCAATCACGCTTCCACCGCCGACTGCTAACATGAAGTCAATGTTTTCATTTCGGCAAATTTCAATTCCTTTTCGTACCGTAGATAGTCGAGGATTTGGCTCTACGCCCGCTAACTCATGTATATTTACGTTTAACTCTTTTAACAGCGTAAGAACTTGATCGTATAAACCATTTTTCTTAATGCTTCCTCCGCCGTAAACAAGCAAAATATTTTTTCCGTATTTCGGGAGCTCTTCTGATAATGCTTGAAGCTGATCTTTTCCGAAGATTAATTTTGTGGGATTATGATAAATGAAATTTTCCATACTATCTGTATACCTCCTAGTTGAATATAAAGTGAGTTGTCGCATTACGCGAACAAGAATGTAAGTATAAATGTAAAACAAAAATTTTTCAAGAGTTAAGTTCTCAAATCGCGTACTTTATTTTATTGAGTAATTAAAATGAAGAAAATGGCTTCTTAGATATAAAAAAGAGAGCAAGTAAATGCTCTCTTTAAAGTTCTTTATAAGCCATTTTTCTATACGTAACAAATCCTTCTTTTTCGTAAAAGCTCTCGGCAATCGTATTGTCACTCCAGTAATCTAACTCAATTGTAGTAATCTCTTTTTCACGAGCAATGCTATAAATTTCTTTCATCAAACTCGAACCAAACCCTTTGTTTTTGTAGGGTTCTGCGATGTTTATTTGATGAACATAAATTGACTTGTAAGTCTTTTTAAACATTGTCTCTGAATACTGCTTTATTTCCAGCCAAGCGAATCCCACATGCTGACCTTCGTTTTCTCCTAAAAGAAAGATAAATCTATCGTCTTTCATCACGTTCTTAAAAAATTCATGTATCTTCTGAAAATCATATGTTTGAAAGTGCTCGGGGTATAATTCTACATGCAGTTGATGAACAGACTGATTAAGCTTGGCAATTGTATCAGCATCGAAAGTACGGCTAATCTTCAATTTTTTCTCTCCTATATATCTCGTATTTAGTAATGGTCGTTATGAATTTATTTCGTTTAATATAGCCGGTGCGTTTGAGGTAAATAACAGATAGTTTTTATTGGTCGTTTTTATAAAGATGCGGTCAGTCGTTCCGTACGGAGGGCCAATTCGAATGGCGCTTACTTCTTTGCCTCCGTACGTGTCATCTTCCGTTACTTCAAGAATGTCTTCTAACGGAATCGTAAAGTGTGAAAGCTGCCATTTTATAATGAGATTATCATTTATTTTTCGGACACTGATAGTTGGTGTAAACATTTTATACCTCCCCTTTAATTAACATTTCTTTTCATCATTATAGAATAATTTTCTTTATTTGTAATTTAATTAACATTTTGTCTTTCTTTTTTATATACCCTTTATTGTTAAGATTGACATAAATTTTTTGTAACTTCTACTCAAAAAAGGTGAACCTTGTTGTCCGAGGTTCACCTTTTTTTGCTTATTGTTAGCCGTATAGCTTTTTTATTTCTTATCTTCTCTTTGGATACACTCATGCAAAGGTACAACTTTGGTTTTCTTTGCTATTTTATATGCCCACCACGTCGCTAAAAAGAGAGGCAGGCCGATGTATGAGACCGTTAAGCCGTACCAATCAATTTTGTCAGAAAGTACCGCTTGATAGTTTTGTCCTAAAATAACGACGAGACACATTCCAAATGCAAGAACCGGGCCTAAAGGAAACCATTTTGCTTTATAAGCCAGTTCATTTATATCCCGTCCTGAAGCAACATATGCTTTTCGGAAACGATAGTGGCTGACGGCAATACCAATCCACGCAATAAATCCGCTCATGCCTGAAGCGTTTAAAAGCCACATATACATTTGATCGCCAAAAATTGATGTTAAAAAGGCAAGACCGCCAATGATAGTGGTTAAAACAAGCGCGTTTACTGGAATTCCTCGACGATTAATTTTTCGAAGCGCTTTAGGCGCTTGCCCTTCATTGGCCATGGACCATAACATTCGCGTAGAAGCATATAAGCCAGAAGTTCCGGCTGATAAAACCGACGTAAGAATAACAGCATTCATCACTGAAGCAGCTGCAGCAATTCCTGCTTTTTCAAAAACAAGCGTAAATGGACTAACAGCAATGTTATCCACATCTCCTCCTAGAAGAGATGGACTTGTGTAAGGAATGATAAGCCCAATTACAGCAATGGCTGCAATATAAAATAGAAGAATGCGCCAAAAGACTTGGCGAATGGCTTTTGGGATATTTTTTTGAGGGTTTTCACTTTCCCCCGCCGCAATGCCGACTAGCTCTGTACCTTGAAAAGAAAATCCCGCGATAAAGAAAATGCTTAGTACGGACAGAAATCCGCCGTTGACCGGCGCTTCTTCTAATGTAAAGTTTTTAAAACCGATATATTCACCGCCGAAAATGCCAAATATGGTCAGAAGGCCCACTCCGATAAACACAATGATGGTTACTACTTTTACGAGAGCAAACCAATATTCAGATTCTCCATAGCTTTTTACAGATAGGAAATTAAGTAAAAAAATTAAGCCTAAAAACAAAGCGCTCCAGATAATACTTGGCACATCAGGGAACCAAAACTTCATGATAATAGCAGAAGCAGCTATTTCTACAGCGAGCGTAACAGCCCAGTTAAACCAGTAGTTCCAGCCGAGCGCAAAGCCGAGAGCTGGGTCTACATAATGACTGGCGTACGTTGAAAAAGAACCTGATACCGGCATAAACGTGGCCATTTCTCCAAGACTAGTCATGAGAAAGTAAACCATAATTCCAATAGCCCCGTAAGCAATCAGCGCTCCTCCAGGTCCAGCAGTTTGGATGGATGATCCGGTAGCTAGAAATAAGCCCGTTCCGATTGACCCTCCAATGGCAATCATGGTCATATGACGCGCTTTTAAATGGCGTTTTATATGCTTATCGTCCTGCTTCTTTTCTTCTTCATTACGATTTATATCGACCGCTTCCATACTTATCCCACCTTTATAAATGAACTATGCGCACATGTTTAATGTAAAGCGTATAAGAATATCCATCTCCCACAAAAAGCAGGAGATGGACTCTTCATTGCTTACTTTGAAAAATCAAAGTAGTTTCGTTTTAATAGACGAGGCAGGCTCATAAGCTGTTCGTACGTTACACTTTTTTCTAAGGCAGAGGTGTTAATTAAAAACAGTTGATCTTCAATGTGCCCAACCGTTTCATCTGTTTGATACGTAATCCCGCATTCTGAACATGTAATGGAAGGCGTCTCTTTAATTTCTATAGCTTTTGTGCCGTCAGGAAGCTCCCAATAAACCGTTGCATCCGTCTCTTTCGCTTCATATGATTCGCACCATTGGCATTTCAACATTATTCCTCCTTCGCTCCCGCCGTTTCGTATTTTTTCATTTGCGTTTCAAATTTTTTCTCTTTTAATTGATCGCGCTTTTCACGCTTGTCTTTTAAAGAGCTATGCTCTGGATTTTGGTCATACGTTTTCCGGCGGTCAAGACGGTTTAGACCTTCCGGCGTTAAGTTGAACTTTGTATC
Organism: Priestia sp. FW507-14D1A; assembly: GCF_058781295.1. Classification (NCBI taxonomy): domain Bacteria; kingdom Bacillati; phylum Bacillota; class Bacilli; order Caryophanales; family Bacillaceae; genus Priestia; species Priestia sp. FW507-14D1A. The sequence continues at coordinate 11,144 of NZ_JBYSWQ010000003.1, read as the reverse complement.
ATCAATAATCGAAAGAACACCGTTGCTTTCAAATTTTTCAAACACTTCAGGATATACTTTTTTATAAAATTCTTCTGCGCTGCCACTTTGGTAATTTTGCGGCTCCGGATAAGACGTAATAACACCTTCAAAGTTTCGAAGCACAACTTTATTGGAGCTTTGAGAAATAATGTAGTTTGGCTGCAGCGGAATTTTACCGCCTCCTCCAGGAGCATCCACGATAAACGTAGGAACTGCATAGCCGGACGTATGGCCGCGAAGTCCTTCCATAATTTCTAGTCCTTTACTGATTGGCGCACGGAAATGGCCGATTCCTTCTGATAAATCACATTGATAAATGTAGTAAGGTCTCACGCGAATTTTTACTAAATCATGCATAAGCTGCTTCATGATTGGCACGCTGTCGTTAATTCCGGCTAAAATAACCGCTTGGTTTCCAACTGGAACTCCTGCGTTGGAAAGCATTTCACAAGCACGCTTTGATTCTTCTGTAATTTCAATTGATGTGTTGAAGTGCGTATTCAGCCAAACCGGATGATATTTCTTTAAGATGTTGCAAAGATTTTCTGTAATGCGCTGCGGGAACACCACAGGTGCTCTTGTACCGATACGAATAATTTCTACGTGCGGAATATCGCGCAAATTTTTCAAAATATATTCTAAAATATTATCATTGATTAATAGGCCGTCTCCTCCGGAAATTAATACATCACGGATTTGAGGGTTGGCAGCAATGTAATTAATAGCTGTATCCAGCTGTTTTTTTGGAACGCCCATGCCAATTTGTCCTGAAAAACGTCTTCTTGTACAGTAGCGGCAGTACATAGAGCACTGATTTGTAACTAAAAACAGCACGCGGTCTGGATAGCGGTGCGTTAAGCCAGGAACCGGTGAATCTTCATCTTCATGAAGCGGATCTTCTAAATCATACCTTGTCTTATGCAGTTCTTCTGAAATAGGAACGGACTGCATTCTGATTGGACATTTCGGATCGTTCTCATCCATTAACCATGCGTAATAAGGAGTGATGTTTAACGGAATCGTTTTGGTTGCAATTTTAACGCCTTCTTCTTCTTGAGGTGTTAAATTGATCACTTTCTTCAAATCTTCCAATGTTTTAATCGTGTTTGTCAGCTGCCATACCCAGTCGTTCCACTGCTCGTCCGTTACATCTTTCCAAAGCTCAATTTCCTTCCAATGTCTGCTTGCTTTATATAATGTATTTTTCATTTTATATTCCCTCCAAAGTTCATTTTTTGAATAGATGTTCTATTAAGAAATTGACCGCACCATATAATAGCGATCTTCTCCTTCGCCAAACTCTCCTGCTCGCGTTTCTTTAATCGTAAAGCCCATTTTTTTATACAGCTTCACAGCACCTTCATTTTTTACATTCACAGTCAAACAAACGCTTTCAAAACTATCTTTTTGTAGAATCGAAAATATTTCTTCTAAGAACAGCTGTCCAATTCCGCTTCCTTGTTTATCAGAGCGGACGTAGAACCCAAAGATATAAGCTTTTGTGACATCTTTGTAATCTCGAAGCAGCTCGCAAATGGCAATTGGCCTTGCGTCATTTTCCTGGAAATATTGAATGAGCTTTCCGTAGCGCGCTAAAGGTACAAGCGTCTGTTCATCCACGGCTCCCATGCCCGGAAACGCATCTTTTTCAAGTTCGATCATCATCTTTTGCTGTTCAGGAGTTAACGATTCCGGCACTTCGATATGATACTGCTCTTTTAATGCATCCATTTTTCTTTCCTCCTTTTTTCACTTTCATACTTGACATCTTGCAGCGGCCATATTGGTTTTGGAATGTGCTGATACTTAAAGGTCGTTAAGCGATTTGACGCTACGCCTGGCGCATCCACATAGATGATAGATCCTACAAGCGGTTCAAAAGCGGCTCTGAAATGATTTTTAGCTTTTAAACCAATGATTTTTTTCGTCGCTGGCTCAATGCCAATATGGCGAAAAAGTTCAGGATCATTGGCTGATACCGGCCTTCCAATCAGCAAAATGTCTAATTCTCCTACTTGAATGTGAGCTGCACCTTTTACATTTACTTTTAAATGCTGATTAAACGGTCCCGAATTGTAAAACTCACCTTCCGACAAAGCAACGACCTTCGCCTCAACTTCAACGGGCTTTCCGAACTCAGGAGAAACTTTTCCTCCTAAGGAAAGAGAGATGTAGTTCCCAACTCCTGCTTGCACGCATTGTTTAATAGATTCAGGGTCATAAAGACCTCCAAACAGTGTCCCTGGCATATTTAGCTTCAGCATGTATTCCAAAAGCTCTGTTGTGTCGCCGCTTCCGCAGCTTAAAGGATTGTCCGCTATATCAGCAAGCACAATTGGCTGTTCGCTTGATAGTTTTAACGCTGTTTGCAGACCTTCTTCAACGGTAGGCAAATCCACGATAAACTCTTCTTTTATACTCCAAAACTGAGAAGCTAGTTTCTTTGCTGTTTTTTCTGCTGTTTCAGGATTCAAAGCTGTTACGAGCACGCTTGCTGCGGCAATTGGAATATCAGAATACGGAAAGCCTCCAAAAATGGAAACATTGTATACGTCTGCTTCTTGCTCAGCTTGCTTAGCAAGGTCAATCATTTTTTTCATAGGGCCTTCTGCTGTTCGCATATTAATCGACGGCAAAAGCATAGGCAATTTTTTAAAAGACGCATAATAGATAGCGCTTTCTTTTACTTGTGTTAAAAGTGCTCGCGCAGCGTTCACTCCTTGTTCGTACATATCAACATGAGGATATGTTTTAAAACCGAAATGAAGCGGCGTGTACGTAAGCATATCTTCACTGATATTTGCGTGCATATCGAGCGTAGTAGCAATGGGAACGTCGCTTCCTATAAAGCTTCTTATTTGACTTAACAAATGAGCTTCAGGATCGAAAAGATGCTCTACTACCATTGCGCCGTGCAAAGCGATTAACAAACCATCTAGCGGCCCTGCATGAGTAAGCGAATGCAGCATTTGCTTTTCAATTGTGTGATAAGCTTCAGAAGATACGATCCCAGATGGAACCGCAGCTGCACAAACAAGGGGAACGATTTCTACTTGCTTCTCTTGCTTTAATACATCTAAAAATCCCCCTACTTCTGTTTTGGTTCCTGAGTATGCTTTATATATTTCTGCTCCAACAAAATAGCCTTCTTGTACAAAGTGTTCTATTTCTGTTTTTAATGGACTAAAGCTGTGAGATTCATGATAAAAAAAGGCAATGCCAATGCGATATGAAGACATGTGCTCCTCCTTTTCGCTAAGGTGCGAGATTAATAGTTGGTATAGACAGACTTCCATTCTGTCATCACATCAAACGCATGATGAGAAACTTCCCTGTGGCCGTTGCCAGACATTTTCATTCCTCCGAACGCTACCCCCATTTCAGCATTAGATGTTCCGTTATTGATATAGACTAATCCGCTAACAGCGTCTTTTGCAGCTCGGCTGGCATAGTGCAAGCTGCTTGTATAAATAGAAGTGGAGAGCCCATACATTGTTCCATTATTGACGCTCATTGCTTCTTGGTAGCCATCTACTTCAATAAAAGCAAGCACGGGACCAAAAATTTCTTCTTGAGCAATCGTGTGGTTCGAACTGACGTTATCAATAATTGTAGGCATGTAATAACAAGTTCCTAACTCTGATAAAGCATGACCTCCGAGAGCAATATTTCCGCCTTCTTCCACCGCTTTTTGTACGTAATTTTCTACTAAACGGCACTGCTGTTCATTAACAAGCGGACCTATCACAACTCCTTGTTCAAGGCCATTTCCAATCTTCATTTCTTTTGTAAGAGCTATTACTTTTTTCAAAAGCTCTTCTTTTACTGAACGCTCCACGATGACTCTGCTAGCTGCGGTACAGCGCTGCCCTGTGGTCGTAAATGCTGATTTAACAATTCCTTCTGCTGCTTTATCCAAATCGGCATCCTTTAATACAATAACAGCGTTTTTTCCTCCTAGCTCTAAAGAAATACGCTTTAAGGTTTTGCTGCTCATTTCTGCTAACTGCTGACCAACTTCCGTAGAACCTGTAAATGAGATGATTTTCACTTCAGAGTGCGTAGCAAGCTTTTGTCCAACGATTCTGCCCGATCCTGTAAGCAAGTTAATTGTTCCTTTTGGAAGCCCCGCAGCGTGCAATACTTCCATAAAAATCTTCGCTGAGAGCGCCACTTCTGAAGCCGGCTTCCAGACAACGGTATTGCCAGCGATTAAAGCGGCAAACATTTTATAAGAAGCGAGAGAAACAGGAAAGTTCCAAGGTGTAATACATGCCACAACTCCAAGCGGTTCGCGAATCATTTTTATATCTCGGTCAGGAAAGCCAGCGGGCACTATTTCGCCAAACAAACGTCTTCCTTCTCCCGCCATATACTGAGCTGTTGCAATGACAACACCAACTTCGCCTATGGATTCTGATAGCGGTTTTCCCATCTCTTTTGTCATCACTTGAGCTAGCTCTTCTTTTCGGTCTTCAAAAATCTCAGCTGCTTTTGTTAAAAATGCTGCACGTTCAGGAATAGATGTATTTTTCCAATGGCTGTAGGCTGTACTAGCCGCTCTTACCGCATCATCGACTTGACTAGCCGTAGCGGCTGCGCACGTTCCGACGAGCTCTTGTGTTGCAGGGTTTATACTTTCAAAATAGGTTTGCTCCTCTTCACTTACCCACTCGCCGTTAATATATAAATTTCCTTGTAACAGTTCAGTTTTAGTCTGACTCATATTGTTACCCTCCTTTTCATTTAAAAAGCTAGTTAATTGAAACTGCTTCTGTAATGGCTTCTTCTAGTAAAGACAGCCCTTGATCCAGCACGTCTTTATCAATATTTAGCGGCAGCATTAAACGAATGGTTTGCCCTTTGACTCCACAGTTCATAATTAGCAGTCTTTTTTCCAGCGCTTTTGATTTAATAACAGGGACATAAGCAGCTGCTGTTTCAACATGAAATTCAATACCAATCATCATACCAATTCCTCTAACTTCTTTAATGGCAGGTAAATGTCCGATAGAATGCTGAAGACGTTTCACGATATCCGCGCCTACTTTTTCGCTGCGCTCTACAAGCTTTTCTCCTTCAATGATTGAAATATTAGCTAAAGCAGCTGCGCACGATACTGGATTTCCTCCAAAAGTAGAACCATGTCCAGCTGTTGGCCATTTCTCATGCAGTTCTCGGCTTGCTACAATGGCTCCTAAAGGCATGCCGCCGGAAAGAGCTTTTGCTAAAACTAAAATATCTGGTGTGACTCCAGCATGTTCTGCGGCAAACATTTTTCCAGTGCGCCCAAATCCCGTTTGCACTTCATCAAAAATAAGCAGAATGCCGTAATCATTCGCTATGTCTCTCAGTGCGCGTAAAAAGCTAGAAGGAGCAGGGTAATAGCCTCCTTCGCCCATAACTGGCTCAATTACAATCGCTGATACGCGTGAAGGATCGACTCGCAGTTCAAACAGCTTTTGCAGTTGATTTAAGCAATATGCTTCTGCATCTTCCTCGTCAACATTAGGAAGCTGACTTGGATACGGATAAGGAACGTGATACACTTCTCCTAAAATCGGCTCGTAGTAGCTGCGGTATTTTGAGCTTGAAGCCGTAATAGCTGTAGCTCCTAGTGTACGACCGTGAAAAGAACCTTCAAAAGCAATGATTGCTGGCCTGCCAGTTGCTGCTTTTGCTAATTTGAGCGCACCATCAATGGCTTCTGCGCCTGAGTTTGAAAAAAACACCGTGTCTAAGTTTCCAGGCGTAATTTGCGCAAGTTTTTCCGCCAAATTCACTGCTGTTTCGTAATAGCCGTAGTTTAAGCCTAGATGAAGCAGCTGATCTGCTTGTTTTTTTATCGCTTCTACCATCTTTTCATGCGTATGACCCACTGCATTGACAGCTACTCCTGATACAAAATCAATATATTCCTTGCCATCAGCTGTCCAAAATTTTGCACCGTGCGCTTTTTCAATAACAAGCTCTGTTACTCTTGTCATCACCGGTGATAAATGTTTTTTTCCTTTGGTTTGAAGCTCTTCTGTTTTACTTTGCACTTTCATATGACTCATCCTTTCTTATGTGCTGATGAAAAATAGAAAACGCATGATCTAGCAATCTCACTATTTCATCAACTTCTGATTTCGTTATATTTAAAGGAGGACTGATAATGATATGCTCTCCTTTATGTCCATCTATAGATCCGGATCCTGGATAAAAGACGCCTCCAAGCTCCATACAAATTTCATTGAGCTTTTCGCTGGCTGCTTCACGTGGCTCGAAAAATATCTGTTGATTGGCATCTTTCATTAGTTCTAATCCAATTAAAAGTCCGCGGCCGCGAATATCTGAAATATAAGGATACTTGGGCTGCAGAGCTACTAAACATTCCATTAAATACGCGCCTTGAGTTTCAACGTTTTGAAGGATATTCATTTCTTCGTACATATCCAAAGCAGCAAGTCCTGCCGCTATTGAAACAGGATGTCCACTGTACGTATAGCCATGAAGAAATTTCCCGCTGCTATTTTCTAACAGACCTTGAATCAGGCGGTCATGGACAATCATTCCTCCTAAAGGAGCGTACCCAGCTGAAACTCCTTTACCAAACGTTAGGATATCCGGTTCGATTCCGAATTGTTCCACTGCAAAATCAGTTCCCGTTCTCCCGAAGCCTGTCATCACTTCATCAACAATCAAAAGAATGTCATAGCGGCTGCAGAGCTCACGTACTTTTTTGAAATAGTCAAGCGGAGGTACAACAGCTCCTTGCTGACTTCCTACAATGGGCTCTGCGATAAAAGCTGAAATATTTTCTGGACCAAGCTCTAAAATAGTTCGTTCAATATCGGTGATGCAGCTCCAGTTTTGATTTGCCACGCAGTCTTCTTGATTGCGATTATACGGACAGCGATGACAATACGGAGAATAGACGTGCGCAAAATGTAAAAGGTTGGGTGTATAAGGATATCGTCTTTTTACATCTCCTCCAGCTGATAGTGCCCCTATCGTATTTCCGTGATAGGACTGCCACCTTCCGATTACGATGTGTTTTTGCATCTTTCCGGCATCTCTGTGATATTGCCTTGCTAATTTTAATGCACTTTCATTAGCTTCTGATCCTCCTGATGTAAAATAGACTTTGTTTAAATGAAGTGGCGCCATTTTACCAATTTTTTCCGAAAGTTTATGCAAAACATTCGTTTCAAAACGCAATGTATGAACAAACGCCGCTTTTTTTGCTTGCTCCGCCATCGCCTCGGCTATTTGCGCAATGCCGTGCCCTAAATTTGCCGCCACGGCCCCGGAGCAGCCGTCTAAATACTTTTTGCCTTGTTCATCTATTAAGTAGCTTCCTTCACCGTGTGTAATCATTGGGTACTTTTTTGTTAAATCTCTATGAAACACATAGTCTCTTTTTATTTCGTCCATCTTTCCACCACCATCGCCATTCCTAATCCTCCTGCAACGCAAATAGTAGCCAGACCGTATCGTCTTTTTTGCTTTTGGAGCTCATGACACAGAGTTGTTATAATTCTTGCCCCGGAGCATCCTAAAGGGTGTCCAAGCGCAATCGCTCCTCCGTTTACATTCACTTTTTCTGATGTGATGTCCCATTCTCTTAAGCAAGCAATACTTTGAGCGGCAAATGCTTCGTTTAATTCAATCAAGTCCATATCACCTAAGCTTAAACCGACTTTATTTAAAGCAACTTGCGAAGCAGAAACAGGGCCAATTCCCATTTCCTTTGGAGAGACGCCCGCTGTGGCAAACGACACAATCTTTGCCATAGGCGTTAATCCAAGGTGCTCAGCTTTTTCTTCCGACATCAGCAGCAGCATCGAAGCGCCATCGTTTCTGCCGGATGAATTGCCGGCTGTAACCGTTCCATTCTTTTGAAAAACAGGCTTAAGCGCACCAAGCTTTTCTTTGCTAGTAAGACGAGGAAATTCATCTGTTGCAAAATGCCTCATACCTTTTTTTCCTTCTTTTACAGCTACCGGGATAATTTCTTCTTCAAACAAATCAAGTTCTATAGCCCGCCTAGCTTTTTCCTGACTATAAAAAGCAAACTCATCTTGTTCCGTGCGGCTAATACTATATTTTTCAGCGAGCCACTCGGCCGTCTGTCCCATCGTAAACGTTCCGTATAACGTTTCAGGCTGTGATTTTGGTTGACTTTCTGTATTAGAGTCATAGAGTGTTAAATCACCAACGTGAAAACCAAAACGAGTGCCTACCGTATAGTGCGGTGCTTGAGACATGCTTTCTACTCCTCCGGCTAATACCACTTCGGCTTGACCTGATAAAATGGACATAGCTCCATTCATTACAGCCTGCATGCCTGAACCGCACTGGCGGTGCACGGTATAAGCTGGAATACGTTCAGAGAATTGAGCTTTCAGCCCGGCTACTCTCGCTATATTAGGAGCATGAGCGCTTTGTTTCGTCTGTCCGACAATGATTTCATCAACAATCTCTGACGTATATCCCGCTGAAGACAAATTGTTTTTCATCACAAGAGAGACTAGTTCTTCTGGAAGCGTATCTGCAAGCGAACCGCCAAACTTTCCAATAGGCGTTCGAAATGCATTTACAATCACTGCCATTATGCTGTCACCTCATTGTTTTTATTAAATAATTTAGAAACGCGAAAAGAAGCCTGCGTTTTTTGTTGCACTGTCTCTAAAGAAACACCCGGAGCTGTTTCAAGAAGTTCAAGACCATGGTCTGTTACCGAAAAGACAGCTAATTCTGTAATAATCATATCGACTCGTCGCTCTGAAGTAAGCGGATAAGTTAACTCCTCAACCAGCTTTGACTCTCCTTGGCTGTTCGTATGAAGAGTCGTAACAATCACTTTTTTTGAGCCTTCTAATAAATCCATTGCTCCTCCTACGCCAAGAACACTTTTCCCCGGAACAGCCCAGTTCGCAATTCGGCCTACTTCATCTACTTGAAGCACTCCAAGAATCGATACATTCACATGGCCTCCGCGTATCATGGCAAAAGAATCAGCGCTGTTAAAAAATGAGGCACCTTCTAAAACCGTGACGGGCAGCTTTCCAGCATTCACAAGTTCTGGATCTATATAATCTTCTTCAGGACTAGGGCCAACGCCAAGAATCCCGTTTTCTGAATGTAAAAACACGTGAACATCGGGTGAAATATAATTAGCAACTAAAGTAGGAATGCCGATTCCTAAGTTCACTGTATCTCCGTGACAAAGCTCTTTTGCAGCACGCGCAGCAATATATTGTTTGACGTTCATCTTAATTTTCTCCTTTCACTACGATATAAGTAACGTATAAATGAGGAGTTACAATTTCTTCAGGAGAAATCTGTCCAACTTCAACAACTTCTTCTACTTCTGCAATCACGATATCAGCAGCCGTTGCCATCATTGGATTAAAGTTTCTTGCTGATTTGCTGTAAATAAGATTTCCGAGTCGATCTGCTTTTTTAGCTTTTATTAGAGCTACATCTGCGTGCAGCGATTCTTGCAAAACATATTTCTTTCCTTTTAATACTCGTTCTTCTTTTCCTTCCGCCAGCTGAGTCCCTACGCTCACAGGCGTGTAAAACCCTCCGATGCCCGCACCTCCTGCCCTAATAGCCTCTGACATTGTTCCTTGCGGGATGAGCTCCACTTGGAGTTCTTGTTGTTGATAAGCATGTACAACTTCAGGGTTGGAAGTAAAATAAGAACCTATTGCTTTTTTTACTTGTTTTTTTTGAACCAATACACCTAATCCTTTTCCAGGTTCACCGAGGTTATTACTAATAATCTCTAAATCTTTAAGGTTTGATTTGGCAATCGCTTCAATCAGACTAAGCGGGCTTCCAACGAGACCAAATCCACCTACCATAATGCGTGCGCCATCCGTTATTTTTTCTATTGCTTCTTCGCGCGTGATGATTTTGTTCATTTTGTTTCCTCCTTTTCTTTTTATATTTCACAGCGCTTTACGCGAAAAAAACCAAGCAGGACACAATGACTCCCCAAAGAAACAGGGATGTCCCCACTCTTTGTAAAGTGTGTGTGTCTGCTTGGTTTTAATAAGACCATGAAAAGAGGTTGTCTTCTCACTTTATTCTAACCAAACGCTATGTAATTTTTTGATTCACATTATCCCAGTAACGTTGGATTGCAGCCTGAAGCGCTACGATAATCGCCTGTTGAGATGGAGCAAAATAATAATTTTGAATACGTTCAATAAGAGGTTCAATTCCATCTGCAAGGCAGTAACCAATAAGCAGCTTTCGGAAAAAATTTTGCGTCAGCTCCGTAATAAACGTAAACTCAGCATTTACAATTTTATGCTCTGTCAGATCCACTTCTAGTACAATTCCCGCATGCTTATACATTTCATACATGGAAGTTCCCTGTGGAGCTTTTGCATATCCTGTCACAATGACTGTATTCAGTATTTGCATGCCCCTTAATCTCCTTTTAAAAACTATTTAATTACTCCGCACTTTTACACTAATAATTCTGAAAGGTCAAATGAGATTAACTCATATGCTTTTAGTTATGTAAGTGCTTTCATTTTTAAAAAGATATGTTCTTACACAACTAATATTTCGCCTTTTCTAGACAAAATCCTTCTTTTCTTTTAAAAAAACTTTCTATTTTTTTATTTATTCGGCTTTATTGAAATTTATTCGAGTCTCCATCAAACTTTTCATCTGCTATACGGATGGACTCTGTTGGACAGCCTTCAAACGCATCTATTAAATCGTCTTCCAGCTCTTGAGGCACTTCAGCCGTGCCTTGATTATCATCAAGTATAACGAACGCAATTCCTTCATCATCATAATCATAAATATCAGGTGCCGCAGCTCCGCATGCACCGCACGCAATACACGTTTCTTTATCGACTATCGTATATTTCCCCATGATCATTCTCCTAACTAAGTTTAAAAGTTATTACTCATTACCAGCCGCGTTCTTGCATACGATTTTCTGGTAATAATGATGAAATTTCAATCCCTTTCATTGCACTTCCTAACCCTTTTGATAGGCTTGCAATCAGTTTATAGTCTTGATAATGAGTAGTTGCTTCCACGATTGCTCGCGCAAATTTTTCAGGGTTGTCTGATTTGAAGATTCCTGATCCAACGAACACACCGTC
>NZ_JBYSWQ010000032.1:0-518 GCF_058781295.1 Priestia sp. FW507-14D1A | reverse complement strand
TTCTCTTTTCATGGGTTAAAGAAAGGCCTGTATCTGTTTAGATACAGGCCTTTCTTTCGAGTTCAGTTACCACAAACCTCTTTATTTAACTTTTGTTTCATCGGAAAATAATATAAGATTGCAGGAACTATTATTCCAATTAGCCACGCAATATCTGCGCCACCAAATGCCTTTGCTATAGGACCAATGTAGAATGATGTGTTAATAAAAGGAACCTCTGCAATAATTGATACAGCAAATGCCATGCAAGTGATTCCGTTTATTTTTCCGTATTGACCATTTACATCGAAGATATCTTTTACATTATATTGACCACGGCGTAATAAGTAGTAGTCCACAAGATTGATAGACGTCCAAGGAATCAAGAAATAACTAATGAAAAAGATAAAATTTAAGAAAAATGATAGAAAATTACTTTGGCCTAATAAACATAGGATAGTACCTGCCAATGTAACACAAAACATCATCCCTACTCTAACTTTTTGTGTTACTTTCAGCTTCCAAAAGGGCTCTATAGT
>NZ_JBYSWQ010000031.1:0-637 GCF_058781295.1 Priestia sp. FW507-14D1A | reverse complement strand
AGTCGTAACAAGGTAGCCGTATCGGAAGGTGCGGCTGGATCACCTCCTTTCTAAGGATTTTTACATGACGTACGTTTTGACACTTTGTTCAGTTTTGAGAGTTCAATCTCTCAATTATAGAAAGCATACTACTTTCTTCTTATTAGATAAGAAGAATTTTGGTTGCGATTGTTCTTTGAAAACTAGATAACAGTAATTGCTGAGGAAAAGTGAAACTTTTCTTTAATCAAACCAATAAATAACACAACAGTATGTTGTACCATTTATTCGCTAATGGTTAAGTTAGAAAGGGCGCACGGTGAATGCCTTGGCACTAGGAGCCGATGAAGGACGGGACTAACACCGATATGCTTCGGGGAGCTGTAAGTGAGCTTTGATCCGGAGATTTCCGAATGGGGAAACCCACTGTTCGTAATGGAACAGTATCTTTATCTGAATACATAGGATATTGAAGGCAGACCCGGGGAACTGAAACATCTAAGTACCCGGAGGAAGAGAAAGCAAATGCGATTTCCTGAGTAGCGGCGAGCGAAACGGAATTAGCCCAAACCAAGAGGCTTGCCTCTTGGGGTTGTAGGACACTCTATACGGAGTTACAAAGGAACGAAGTAAATGAAGCGACCTGGAAAGGTCCGTC
>NZ_JBYSWQ010000030.1:0-722 GCF_058781295.1 Priestia sp. FW507-14D1A | reverse complement strand
GTTGCTTCCACGATTGCTCGCGCAAATTTTTCAGGGTTGTCTGATTTGAAGATTCCTGATCCAACGAACACACCGTCTGCTCCAAGCTGCATCATTAACGCTGCGTCTGCTGGTGTTGCTACGCCGCCTGCTGCAAAGTTTACAACCGGTAAACGACCTTCACGTTTAATTTGCAGTAATAACTCATAAGGTGCACCTAATAGTTTAGCTTCTGTCATTAACTCATCTTCGTCCATGCCCACAACTTTACGTACTTGAGCATTTACTTGACGCATATGACGCACTGCTTCCACAATGTTTCCTGTCCCTGGTTCTCCCTTTGTACGAAGCATTGCAGCTCCTTCAGCAATACGACGAGATGCTTCGCCAAGATCACGGCAACCGCACACAAATGGAACCGTAAATGTATTTTTATTTAAATGAAACTCCTCATCAGCTGGAGTCAACACTTCACTTTCATCGATGTAGTCTACACCCATCGCTTCTAGCACGCGTGCTTCAACAATATGGCCAATACGAGCTTTTGCCATAACTGGAATGGACACAGCATTCATCACTTCTTCAACAATTGTTGGGTCTGCCATACGAGACACGCCGCCTGCTGCACGGATATCAGCTGGAACACGCTCTAATGCCATAACAGCAACAGCGCCTGCTGCTTCTGCAATTTTTGCTTGCTCTGCATTGATAACGTCCATGATAACGCCACCTTTTTGCATTTC
>NZ_JBYSWQ010000002.1:0-1032612 GCF_058781295.1 Priestia sp. FW507-14D1A | reverse complement strand
TCCACAGTAGCTCAGTGGTAGAGCTATCGGCTGTTAACCGATCGGTCGTAGGTTCGAGTCCTACCTGTGGAGCCATACTGGCCCGTTGGTCAAGCGGTTAAGACACCGCCCTTTCACGGCGGTAACACGGGTTCGAATCCCGTACGGGTCATCTTAAAAGCAGTTTGCATATGCAAACTGCTTTTTTTGTTTGTAAACAGAGTTTATTCTTTTGTCTAAACTCTATTTTTCGTTTTTCTATGATTTCCTCGTCTCAAATTACATTTCTTATAGCACATCTATAAACGCTTGTTCTAAATTTCGAAAAAAAACCTACAATAGTAATAGCGGCATACTGTTTGTACAAAAGGAGGGGAATGCGTGAAAAAAATTGTTTGGTGGTCCATCGGAGTTTTTCTTGTGTATGGAGCGTGTATTTGGGTGTATTTATTCTATATAAGCGATACCTCTATTCCACAATCATTAAAAGGCACCAGCGTAGACCCGGCTACGTTTATGAATGGACGAGAACTTATGTTAACCGAAAAATATTCAAAAATTAGAGATGCGCTCTTTTTTATCCGAATTCCATATGAGTGGCTAGGGTTTATTTTAATTTTAGTGTTAGGTGTGTCTAAGAAAGTTAATAAGTGGTCTAAAGATGTCAGCCGTTTCAGTCTTCTCCAAACTGCTATTTATGTATTTTGGTTATCCGTTCTGCTGCTGATCTATTCTTTTCCTATGGACTGGATTAGCTATAAGCTTTCAAAGGCTTATCATATTACGACGCAACCTTTCCAAGGATGGATGAAAGATCTTTTTACAGATTTTTGGGTGAACTATGCCACCATGTTTTTAGTGATTGCTGTGTTATATGCATTCATTCGTAAGTTTTCAAAAAGATGGTGGCTGTATGCGTGGCTAGTATCTATTCCATTTACACTATTTTTGACGTTTATTCAACCAGTGGTTATCGATCCATTATATAACGATTTTTATCCATTAAAGAATAAAGAGCTGGAGACGAAAATTTTACATTTAGCAGACGAAGCTCATATACCTGCTAAGCATGTATATGAAGTAAACATGTCTGAAAAAACGAACTCCCTTAATGCATATGTGACGGGAATAGGTTCTAATTCAAGAATTGTGTTATGGGATACTACTCTTAATAAATTAACGGAACGTGAAATTTTGTTTATCATGGCGCATGAAATGGGTCATTATGTAAAGAAACATATTTATGTAGGGATTGCTTCAGCATTAGTTTTATCGATCGTAGGCCTATGGCTAACGAAACATTTAGCCGGCTTTGTGATTAAGAGATGGGGGAAAGCATTAAAAATTACTTCTCTTAGTGATTTAAATTCTTTACCGCTTATTCTACTTATTTTTTCTATTCTTACATTTGCTGTGAGTCCGTTAACAAATATGCAGTCGCGTCATCATGAACTTCAATCTGACACGTACGCTATGAACCTAACAGGAGATAAGCAAGCTGCTATTAAAACGTTTCAGGACTTAACGAAATCAGGACTATCTCAGGTAAATCCGCCGTATTTAGTGAAGATTTTCCGATATGGTCACCCAACAATACTGGAAAGAATTTCATTTGTTGAGAAGTATGAAAGAAATGAATAAGTGATATAAGAAAAAGTAAAGGATATATGAAGCCTTTTATACGTAGGTATTAATAGAAAAGCCTCCTTGCGAGTAGGAAAAAAATTCTAAAAGGAGGTTTCATTTTCGGAAGTACTGTTATATAATAACGTATGTAAAATAAAAACTGTTTTATAACAATAGGGAGGAATAGTTATTTGTGATTGAAAAGATAGCAGTCTAAATTTTCAGCGTATATTCACCTCAGCTAAGTCTTACTACATGTCCTTCAACTACTTACTTATTTCATCTACGTTCTTGCTAATATTATGGCAAACTGCTAATTTACTTCATCATGAAACAGACATATTCTAACTGCTGCGTTTTATATTTTTATGAATATAGAATTTTAAATTCATTAGGGGGTATAAAGAATGAAAGACATTCGTGTAAAAAACCTTGAAGAGAACTGGAAAAGCGATGAGCGTTGGAAAGGAATTGAACGTCCATATTCTGCAGAAAAAGTCATTGGGCTAAGAGGGTCCATTGATATTGAACACACGCTTGCTAGAAGAGGAGCCGAAAAGTTCTGGAACTTATTAAAAACAGAGCCATACGTTCATGCATTAGGAGCTTTAACAGGGAATCAAGCAGTACAACAGGTAAAAGCAGGATTAAAAGCAATTTACTTAAGCGGATGGCAAGTAGCTGCAGATGCAAATCTTTCAGGAAACATGTATCCTGATCAAAGTTTATACCCGGCAAACAGCGTGCCGCATGTTGTTAAACGAATCAATCAAGCGCTCCAGCGTGCCGATCAAATTCAGCATTTAGAAGGAGAAGGGGATATCGATTACTTTGCTCCAATTGTAGCAGATGCAGAAGCAGGGTTTGGAGGACAGTTAAATGTATTTGAACTCATGAAAGGAATGATTGAGTCGGGAGCATCTGCCGTACACTTTGAAGATCAATTATCCTCTGAGAAAAAGTGTGGTCATCTCGGCGGCAAGGTATTGCTTCCAACTCAAACCGCTGTGAAAAATTTGATTGCTGCTCGTTTAGCTGCTGATGTAATGGGTGTTCCAACACTTGTGATTGCTCGTACCGATGCTGATGCCGCTGATTTAATTACAAGTGATGTTGATCCTGTAGATCGCCAGTTTATTACAGGTGAACGCACCGCTGAAGGTTTTTATCGTACGAGAGCGGGAATCGATCAAGCTATTGCTCGTGGCTTAGCATATGCTCCGTATGCTGATTTAGTATGGTGTGAGACGTCTGAACCAAACTTGGAACAAGCACAAAAATTTGCAGATGCTATTCATGAAAAATTCCCAGGTAAAATGCTTGCTTATAACTGTTCACCATCTTTCAACTGGAAGAAAAAATTAGATAAGAAAACGATTGAAAAATTCCAAAGAGAAATCGCAAAAATGGGCTACAAGTTCCAATTTGTTACGCTTGCTGGTTTCCACGCTTTAAACCACAGCATGTTTGAGCTGGCACGAGGATATAAAACAAGAGGAATGGCAGCTTATTCAGAGTTACAAGAAAGAGAGTTTGCTAGTGAAGTAAATGGATATACAGCTACAAGACATCAGCGTGAAGTAGGAACGGGCTATTTTGATGAAGTGGCACAAGTAGTTTCTGGTGGGACTTCTTCTACAACAGCTTTAAAAGGTTCCACAGAAGAAGAGCAGTTTCAGACGCATAAATAACAAAAAAATCTATGAGTGGAACGGTCGGTTACTTCCACTCATAGGAAAAACCCTAACAAAAAAGATTCTTACAGATGTAAGAATCTTTTTTTATGTAGTAAACACGATTTAACAGACAGCTGTTCTTCCTGAGAAGAAAGGATCTGCCTGTTAAACGTACATATAAATCATTAACATGAATTAAGTTATTAAAATATTAAGTAGATGTTTGAAGCAGGGATTGGTACTGTGCTGATAACTCATAAAAAGCAATTTCATCACGTTGATCTAATGCCGTGTTAATGTTTGTTTCTAACAGTTCTTTTTGACGCTTAAAAAGCGATTCATCAATTACCATTTCGATATAAACATCCAACATACTCACAGTATCAATTACTTTTTTCTTGCGAGCGAGGGACTTCATCATTTCCGTGTACGATTTTTCATTGTTCATACCTCATCACCTCTGCACCCTTTTTATTATTATATAGATTAAAAGAAGAAAAAACAACTAATTTTCTAAATTTTTAGATTTTTATTTTTAGAAATGATAAAGTAAGAGGGAAACGCTATTTTCGTTTTTATCGATTGACTATTTGATTTAAAAATGAATCCTTGGGGGCGAAGAAATTGAATGATTTAAAAAAGCGTACGGTAATGATAGAGGATTTGTATGAATTGAAGTCTGTTTATAATCCTCAGATTTCTCCAGATGGAAAAAGTGTAGTTTATACGGTTCGAAAAACGAAGGAAATAGAAAATGCGTATGAAACGCAACTGTTTATGTTAGATCTTGAAACGAAAGAAACTAAGCAATTAACGTACTACAAAGGAAATAATCATTCTCCCGCCTGGTCCCCGGACGGCAAGTGGATTGCTTTTTTATCCGATCGCAGTCAAGCCGTTCAGCTCTACCTATTAGCAGCGACAGGCGGAGAAGCAGAAGCACTCACAGATCTTGAAAAAGGCGTTAGTAATCCGGTATGGTCTCCTTATAGTGATGAAATTATGTTTTCCACAAAAGTAGAAGAAAAAGCTGTAAGAGTTGAACAAAATCATGAACATCCCCAGCCGTATGAAGTGGAACGTTTACTGTACAAATCCGATGTTAGCGGTTATTTAAAAGGTGAATATACTCAAGTTGCTCTCGTTAAACTTAAAAATAAAGAAGTGACGTTTGTAACGGATGGACCTTATCATCACTCTGTAGGGTGCTGGGCCCCTGATGCAAGCTCAATTGTATTTTGCAGCAGCCGAGGAGAGAATCCGGATTTATCGCTAACGATGGATGTGTTTATTTTGCATCGTGATACTAAAAAATTAACATCTATTACAGCGGAAACAGGATATTTTCATCAAGTTTCGTGGTCACCGGATGGGTCATACATAGCATACATTGGAAATGAACGTACATACGGATCGGCTTCAATGAATGACATATATATTTATCAGATCTCTAACCAAAAAACAGTTTGTATCACTGCTGGTATAGACTTAGAAATAGGAGATATGGTAGCAGGAGATTTTCACTTTGGTAGAACCGCAGCGGGAATTATGTGGGGCAGTAATGAAGAATTTTATTTTGTCGTAAGTGAAAAGGGTTCTGTAGGCATATATAAAGGAACTGTGAATGGAAAGCTAGACTCTGTACTTATGGATAATGCTCACGTATATGAGGTATCTGTTCTTCCCAATTGTGAGGAAGCTATCGTGGCAATCAGTACATTTACACATCCCGGAGATCTTTATTCTCTAAATTTAAAAACAGAGGAATTAGTGAAGCTGACAAACGTTAATGACTCATTTTTAAAGCATGTGCAGCTCACACAAGCAGAATCTTTTTATGCCACTTCTACGGACGGTATAGATATCCACAGTTGGGTAGTAAAAGCTGCTGCTACTAATGATGTATCTCCAACCATTTTAGAAATCCATGGAGGTCCGCATCTTATGTATGGTCATACATTTATGCTTGAATTCCAAGTACTTGCATCAAAAGGATTCAATATCCTCTTTTCTAATCCAAGAGGCGGCAGAGGATATGGTCAAGCATTTACAGATGCGGTTCGAGGGGATTACGGAGGCATGGATTATACGGATTTGATGGCAGTGACCGACGAAGCAGTTAAGCGCTACTCTTATATTAATGAAGATAAGCTTGGCGTAACAGGAGGAAGCTACGGAGGGTTTATGACAAACTGGATTGTAGGAAGTACAAATCGGTTTAAAGCAGCGGTGACGCAACGGTCTATTTCAAATTGGACAAGTTTTTACGGCGTTAGTGATATTGGCTATTATTTTACCGAATGGGAATTAAAAGCTGATATTTATGAAAATCCGGAAAAACTTTGGAACCACTCGCCGCTTCGTTTAGCGGAGAATGTTAAAACACCGCTGTTAATCTTGCATAGCGAACAGGATTACAGATGTCCAATTGAACAAGCTGAACAGCTTTATGTGGCCCTGAAAAGAAAAGATAAAGAAGTAGAATTTATTCGTTTTCCTCAGTCTAATCATGAACTTTCTAGAAGCGGTAAGCCTAATTTACGAACGGCGAGACTAAAATATTTAACAAGCTGGTTTAAACGTTATTTAAAACAGTCTCAGTAAAAAGTGCATGGCTGTTCAACCAAATATGTGTGTGTAAATAAAGGCTGTATGGCAAGCGTAAAAGGGCAGGAAAGGTAAAACGCTGTAAAACTTTTGTTTGGTAAAGGAAAGTAGTACAATAAGTGAAAAGTAGCACAGTTGTTTAAATAAGGAGAACATTCGATGGATTTTGAAACATTAAAGCATTATTTGACGTTAGACGGCGTCCTCGAGTTATTAAAACAATATCAATCATTTGGAATCATTCCAGGGCTGCTGTTGCCTATTTTAGAAGCGTTTATCCCTATCTTGCCGCTTTTTGCGTTTGTAATGGCCAATGCTGCTGCTTTTGGCTTATGGTTAGGTTTTTTAATTTCATGGGTTGGCAGCTGCGTTGGATCACTGCTTGTCTTTTTGATTTTTAGAAAATATGGACAGGCGAGGTTTTTACATTTCATCAGCCGGCATGCGCAAATTCGAAAGATTATGATTTGGGTAGAAAGACACGGTTTCGGACCGCTGTTTATTATGCTTTGTTTCCCGTTTACCCCGTCTTCGGCAATTAATGTAGTAGCAGGGCTATCACGTGTTAGTATGGCTCAGTTTATGCTTGCTGTATTAGCCGGTAAAATGGTGATGATATTTATGATGAGCTTTATTGGGGCCGATTTTGTTTCATTTGTGAAACAGCCTCTAAAAGCAGTACTTGTTTTAGTCATCATTTTTGTTCTATGGCTTGTTGGAAAACAAATTGAACGAAGATTAAATGAAAAATCTAAAGTGAAACAGTATGACAAATAGTTTGTTTATATATAACAAATAGTGATGAAAGACTGCGTTTTAATAGGCAGTCTTTTGTTATACATACAGCCAAAAGGGGTATTGTAAACTATAGAAAAGCCTTTTCTTATAGGGATACAACAGCATTTTTGAAAGGATCTTAAAATTTTTCTTAAAGAAATTATTTGTCTGTTTATTCGGTTGGTAGAACAATGCATATATAGAGTATCTGTCCAGTAATAAACAAGTTTTTTGTTTATCAATTATGAAAAATATGCTAAAATAAAAGAAAAAAATGGGAATAAATTAGATGTCTATTCCTAGTTGCACCTAAGTAATGAACCCTTTGTTTTCTAGAGATATACATGTTTTTTCTCAACATGTATTATCACCTCATGTATTTCAAAACGTTTTCTTAAAAATTATATGAATGATTTTTGAGCTTGACTACTAAGATGTAAGTAGAGGGATCATTACTAGAAAAGCACCGAATGATCATTAAGACGTGCTTGGCGTCGTTTTGAGGAGGGGAATGCGCTACTAAGATTCAAGCGACTTGCTGATTAATCGTTGTTAGTAAGCGTCTTATAGCGCGGGTGACATGAGATTAAAAGATAAAGTGGCAATTATTACGGGTGCAGCAAATGGATTAGGATTCGAAGCTTCTCGAATATTCGCACAAGAGGGTGCAAAGGTCGCTATGGTTGACTACGATGCAAAAACGGGAGAAGAACGAGCAGCTCAGCTAAAAGAAGAAGGCGGAGATGTAGCATTTTTTCAAGTGAACGTAGCGGATCGAGACAGTGTAGATGCAATGGTAGAAGAAGTAGTGAAACGCTACTCTAAAATAGATATTTTAATTAACAATGCAGGTATCACCAGAGATGGAATGCTAACCAAATTATCAGTTGAAAATTTTCAAGCAGTAATCAACGTAAACCTTACAGGCGTTTTTCACTGTACACAAGCAGTGGTACCGCATATGATTGCTCAAGGTAAAGGGAAAATTATTAGCACATCTTCGGTATCTGGCGTATATGGAAATGTTGGTCAAACAAACTATGCGGCGACAAAGGCAGGCGTAGTAGGAATGACAAAAACATGGGCTAAAGAGCTGGGACGAAAAGGAATTAATGTAAACGCTGTAGCTCCCGGGTTTATTGAGACGGATATGGTGAAGGCGATGCCAGACAAAATCATTGATCAAATGAAATCCACGATTCCTTTACAAAGATTAGGTCAGCCTTCTGACATTGGTTATGCTTATCTGTATTTAGCATCTGATGAGTCCAACTATATTAACGGTACAACACTTCATGTAGATGGTGGAATCATGATGTAAAAGTAGAAAATAATTCGCTTTTCTAAAACTTTTCAATGGTCTTTTGACTACTGAAAAGTTTTTTTGTTGCATCCAGCATTTCACATATCGGCAAAGTGGAATTTTGTCTGCAAGTTCAGTAAAATAATAAGGAGAGAGATAGAGAGATTTAGATGATTATCACTATAAAATTTTGACGACTGCGTCACGTGTTTACGTGGCGTTTATCCATTTTGTACTTAAACAAATGAAAACATAGAGAAAAAAATCAAGGGGTGAAAACGTGGGGCTACAGTTTTTATTAGGACGTTCAGGAAGCGGGAAAACGGAATATCTTTTAAATAGCATGCGCCAAGAGCTGTTAAATGCACCGCTTGGGCATCCACTTATTTATATTGTACCTGAACAGATGACATTTCAGTCGGAGTATGCGCTTGTTCAAACACCTGGGTTAGAAGGCATGATGCGTGCTCAAGTTTATAGTTTTACACGTCTTGCATGGCGTATCCTGCAAGAAGTTGGAGGTATTAGCCGCTATCATGTGGATCAAACAGGTATTCATATGATGCTTAAAAAAATTATCGAACATCAAAAAGAAGAGCTTCGACTGTTTGCGAATTCTTCAGAACAAGCAGGGTTTATTGAAGAACTGGAAAAAATGGTTAAAGAATTTAAACAGTACACAGTAGATGCCCCGTCTCTCGAAGAGATGAAGAAAAAGCTTCAAGCAGAAGATGAGAAAGTCCTTGCTGATAAATTACATGATTTACATCTCATTTACGGAGAATTAGAAAAACAGCTGATGACGAAATATGTAGATGGAGAAGACTATTTGAAGCTGCTGGGTGAAAAAGTAGCGTCTTCTGGCTATCTTGCTCAAGCAACGATTTATGTAGATGGATTTCATCACTATACTCCTCAAGAATTAACCGTATTAGTAGAGCTGATGAAAGTTTGTAGAGAAGTAAAAATAGCGGTGACTTCTGATTATTCATATCAAGATTTTATTCCAAATGACTTGCACTTGTTTCGATTAACGAGCGAAACGTACCAAGAAATAATGGGCCTGGCGGCTGAAAACGGTATAGAGATTCAAGAGCCAATCGTATTTAACGAACAAAAAAGGCATCAAAACAGTCCAGAGCTTGCCTATTTAGAACGATATTATGATGAACGGCCAACGCCGGAATTTCAGTCAGAGCCCGAGCACATTCAGCTGCTGCCGGCTGTTAGCCGAAGAGCAGAAGTTGAAGGGATTGCAAGAGAAGTGCTTTCACTTGTGCGCGATCGCGGCTATCGCTATCGTGATATTGCCTTGATTGTTAGAAATGCAGAAGACTACCATGACTTGCTTCAAACCATTTTTCAAGATTATGAAATTCCGTACTTTATTGACCAAAAGCGAGCGATGTTTCACCATCCACTCGTTGAATTTGTTCGCTCAGTCTTAGAGGTGGTAAGCGGGTCATGGCGGTATGAAACCATCTTTCGAGCAGTGAAAACAGATCTTTTATTTCCTTTGTCATCTGATGTGCACCAGCTTCGCGAAGAGATGGATGAATTAGAAAATTATGTACTTGCTTACGGTATTCAAGGATCTAAGTGGACGAGTAAGGAACCATTTACCTACAGAAAATATCGTTCACTTGAAGACATGAACCTTGGGAAAACGGACGAAGAGCTTGCTTTTGAGCAAAAAATAAATGAATTAAAAAATATGATTGTTCCTCCTATTTATTCGCTTCAGCAAAAATTAAAACAAGGGAAAATAGGAAAAGAAAAAGCAGAAGCGATCTATCGTTTTTTAACGAATTTAGATATTCCACAAAAGATAGAAGCGCTGCGCAATCGATGTGAAGAAGAAGGAAAGCTTCAAGAAGCAAGAGAGCACGAGCAGGTATGGAAAGCAATTCTTCACTTATTTGATCAGTTTGTTGAAATGATGGGAGAAGAGAAAGTATCGATTTCTTTGTTTGCAGATCTATTTGAGACAGGGCTTGACAGCATGCAGTTTGCACTTGTTCCGCCTGCACTGGATCAAGTGGTTGTGGCAAGTTTTGAGCGTTCGCGTTTATCCGATATCAAAGCAAGCTTTGTGTTAGGTGTAAATGACGGTGTGATTCCAGCTAAACCAAAAAGCGATGGCCTGTTATCTGAGAAGGAGAGAGAGCAGCTGCTTGAATCAGGTTTATTACTTGCGCCAACCGGAAGACAAAAGCTGTTTGACGAACAATTTCTCATTTATTTAGCACTTTCCAGCTCTTCGGAAAAACTTTATGTTTCGTATCCTCTTGCCAATGAGGAAGGGAAGACCCTGCTGCCTTCACTCGTTATTAATCGAGTAAAAGAGCTATTTCCGCTCCTGCAGGAGAAGCTGTTAATGACGGAACCTACAGATTTAGAAGAAGAAAAGCAGGTTGAATATATCACAAATCCTTTAACGAGCATCGCGCATTTAGCCAGCCAGCTGCAAGGATGGAAACGCCATTATCCGATGAGTTCCGCTTGGTGGGATGTGTATAATTTTTATGTAGAAAATCCAGATTGGAACTCATACAGTGGGAAAGTACTAAGCAGCTTATTTTATCAAAATGAAGCAAAACGGTTAACAAAGAAAACGAGTCAGCGTCTGTATGGAAAGCATATTCAAGCAAGCGTATCGAGAATGGAAAAATTTGAAGCCTGTCCATATGCGCATTTTGCTTCTCACGGGCTCAAGCTTAAAGAACGAAAAGTTTTCAAATTGGCGGCTCCTGACATAGGCGAGTTATTTCACGCGGCGTTGAAAATGATTTCAGACGAACTTCGTGGCGGTCAAAAAGAATGGAAGAACTTAACGAGAAAAGACTGTCAGCAGCTTTCTACGGCTGCAGTGCATGAGCTTGCTCCGCGCTTGCAAAATGAGATTTTATTGAGCTCGAATCGCCACCACTATTTAACACATAAGCTGCAGCAAATTATTGAACGTGCGTCGCTTGTGTTAAGTGAGCACGCTAAGATGAGCGGCTTTGTTCCCGTTGGATTGGAGCTTGGATTTGGACCTAGCGCAGAGCTGCCTTCTATGCAGTTCACACTGCCAAATGGCCATACGATGGAACTCGTTGGCAGAATTGACAGGGTAGATAAAGCGGAAAGCTCAAAAGGACTTTTACTGCGTATTGTCGACTATAAATCAAGCGATAAAGCATTAAACTTAGTGGAAGTGTACTACGGTTTATCTCTTCAAATTTTAGCTTATTTAGACATAGTCGTGACGTATGCTGAACAGCTTCTTCATGATAATAGAGGAGCATTGCCTGCTGGCGTTCTTTATTTCCACGTTCATAATCCGATGATCAACAGTACTAAAGCATTACAGCCTGATCAAATTGAAGCTGAAATCTTCAAGAAGTTTAAAATGAAAGGACTGCTTGTAGGAGACGAGGAAGCAGTAAGGTTAATGGACGAAACGTTAGAATCAGGGCACTCACAGGTTATATCAGCGGGCATTAAAAAGACAGGGGGCTTTTATTCCAATTCTTCGGTTGCGAGCGAAGAAGATTTTACACATCTCCGTCAGTATGTGCGAGGTAAATTTGTGGAGGCAGGTACAGAGATTACAAATGGGAAAATTGATATTTCGCCTTATAAACTAAAAGATAAAACACCATGTGCGTTTTGTGAATACCGCTCAATTTGTCAGTTCGATGAATCAATGGAAAACAACGAATATCGTCAGCTTAGTACAGAGAGTCAAAGTGTTATTTTAGATAAAATTCGAGAGGAGGCCAAACGAGATGAGTGAAGATATACACATAAAACCGGCCGACTCCCAGTGGACGGATGATCAGTGGAAAGCCATTGTTTCATCCGGTCAAGATATATTAGTAGCCGCGGCGGCTGGCTCAGGAAAAACAGCGGTTTTAGTTGAACGTATTATTAAAAAGATTACGATGGGTGATGAGCCAATCGATGTTGATAGATTACTCGTTGCTACGTTCACAAATGCTTCTGCAGCCGAAATGAGAAATCGAATTGGAGAAGCATTGGAAAAAGAGTTAAAAAAGAATCCATCTTCTTTGCACTTACGCAGACAGCTTAATTTATTAAACCGTGCGTCGATTTCTACGCTCCATTCTTTTTGTTTAGAAGTCATTCGAACGTATTATTATTTGATCGATGTAGACCCTGGTTTTCGGATTGCAGATGATACGGAAGCGGATCTTCTGCGTGAAGAAGTGTTAGAAGAATTGTTTGAAGAACAGTACAGTATTGAACAGAACGAACGATTCTTTGATTTAATTGATCGTTATACAAGTGACAGAAATGACTTAGATATTCAGCTTATGGTAAGAAAGCTGTATGACTTTGCAAGATCTAACCCTGACCCAAACGGCTGGCTTGAAATGATCGTGAGTCAATATGATGTGACAGAAGACTCTTCTATTGATTCACTTCCGTTTCTATCTTTTCTTTTACAAGAAGTAACAACGCAGCTGATGGGCATTGAGTCGATTTTAAAACAGGGCTTAGAGTTAACAAAGCTGCCAGGAGGGCCTGCTCCTCGCGCCGTTAATGCAGAGGAAGACCTGGCTCAAATTCATCGGCTGATCAGCGCTTCTAAGCATTCTTTTGCTGATTTGCATGAGGAAATGCAGAATTTGAATTTTAATCGTTTAAAGCCATGTAAAGGAGAAGCATACGACTCGCAGCTTTTAGATGATTTCGGAGAGCTTCGCAAAAAAGCTAAAACAAGTCTTGAAAAACTTCATGCTGATTTGTTTTCTAGGCCTTTGCACGGCTACATGGCTGATTTTGAGAAAATGAAGCCCGTTATTGAAACGCTAATCTTTTTAGTTCAGCGCTTCGGTGAACGATATGAACATATGAAAAAAGAGAAAGGGTTAGTGGACTTTTCTGATTTAGAGCATTATTGCCTGCAAATCTTGAGTGTAAAAGAAGATGGAGTGCTTAAGCCTTCGTCCATTGCCCAAAAATATCGCACTCAGTTTGAAGAAGTGCTTGTTGACGAATATCAAGATACAAATATGGTTCAAGAAACACTGATTAAACTAGTGACGAGAGATAGTGAAGAACAAGGGAATTTATTTATGGTTGGAGATGTAAAACAATCCATTTACCGCTTTCGTTTAGCGGAGCCATTTTTGTTTTTAACAAAGTACAAGCGCTTTACGCAAGATGGTCGCCAGTTCGGAAAACGTATCGATTTGAATAAAAACTTCCGCAGTCGTTCCCAAGTGCTTGATGCTACAAACTTTATTTTCAATCAGCTGATGGATGAAGAAGTCGGAGAAATTGCATATGACGATGATGCTTCTTTAAAATTAGGAGCATCGTATCCAAAAGCGGAAGGAATGGACACGGAGCTTCTGCTCATTGCAAAAGAAAATGCAGAAGAAGGAGCGGAAGAAGAATCGGATTCTTCTCTCGTCGCTTTTTCAGAAGCAGAGCTTGAAACGGCTCAGTTAGAGGCAAGAGCAATGGCGCGCAAAATCAAAGAACTCGTTCAAAACCGTTTTCAAATATATGATCG
Source organism: Priestia sp. FW507-14D1A (assembly GCF_058781295.1). Taxonomy (NCBI): domain Bacteria; kingdom Bacillati; phylum Bacillota; class Bacilli; order Caryophanales; family Bacillaceae; genus Priestia; species Priestia sp. FW507-14D1A. Next base: position 1,019,114 of record NZ_JBYSWQ010000002.1, on the reverse strand, counting down.
CAAGCTCGATATTATGAGAAACGTGACGTATCGTGACTTTGTTATTTTGCTTCGTTCCATGCCTTGGGCTGCGCAGATTATGGATGAATTTAAGCAAGAAGGCGTGCCGATTTATGCCGATTTATCAAAAGGTTATTTTGATGCTACTGAAGTGATGATTATGATGTCTTTATTAAAAGTAGTAGATAACCCGCATCAAGACATTCCGTTAGCTTCTGTTCTTCGCTCACCGGTAGTAGGGCTTTCAGATGAAGAGTTAGCTACACTGAGAGCAGAGCAAAAGAAAGGAACGTATTACGATGCGTTAAAAACGTACTTAGCGGTTTCAGATGATGAAGAACTTCGCGATAAAGTAAAGTATTTCTATGAGCAGTTAAAAGCATGGAGAACACAAGCTAGACAAAGCTCTTTGTCAGAACTGGTATGGCAAATTTACCGCGATACGGGTTTCTTTGAATTTGTTGGCGGACTTCCTGGCGGGAAACAGCGTCAAGCCAATTTACGTGCTCTTTACGATCGCGCTCGCCAGTACGAGGCAACCTCATTTAGAGGTCTGTTTCGATTTTTACGCTTTATTGAACGCATGCAGGACCGAGGGAACGATTTAGGAGCTGCTCGAGCACTGGGAGAACAAGAAGATGTGGTGCGTTTGATGACGATCCACAGCAGTAAAGGTCTTGAGTTTCCTGTTGTTTTTGTAGCTGGTCTTGCTCGTCAGTTTAACTTAATGGACTTGAATAAAGCATATTTACTCGATAAAGAACTAGGTTTTGGATCTAAATATATTGATCCAAAACTGCGTATTACGTACCCTACTCTTCTTCAGCAGACCATGAAGAAAAAAATGAAAAAAGAAAGCATGGCAGAGGAAATGCGGGTATTATACGTAGCTTTGACGCGTGCGAAAGAAAAACTTATTTTAGTTGGAACAGTAAAAGACGCACCAGAAAAGCTCAGACAATGGAGCTCCGTTATGGCACATGAAGATTGGACGCTTCCAGCTCACGTGAGAAGAGATGCAAAATGTTATTTAGACTGGATTGGACCTTCTTTAATTCGTCACCAACATGTTAGTCACATGGTTGAAGGAGCGGTCCAGCCGGCCAAGATGATTCATCAGCATGCTTCAAGCTGGAAACTTTCAACGTTATTAGCAGGTGATTTAGCCGAACAGCCTCTTGAAGAGCAGCAGCATCATGAAGAGCTTTTAAACGCTCTTCAAAAGCATGAGCCAGTTTCAGAATCGAGCGATTATAAAGACGAAGTGTATAGACGCTTAAATTGGTCTTATGATTATCGTGTAGCTTCCGTTCATCGTTCGAAGCAATCTGTTTCTGAACTAAAAAGGCAGCAGCAGCTGACGGATGCAGGTGGAAGCGACGATCTCGTTCGGGGATCTAAAGCACCTCTTGAAAATCGTCCGCTGTTTCTTCAAGAGAAATCTCTCACAGGAGCTGAAAGAGGAACAGCTACACATGCCGTTATGCAGCAGCTTCCATTAAATAAAGCTTATACCCTTGAAATGGTTCAAGACTTTATTCAATCAATGGTTACCAAAGAATTATTGACGCAAGAACAAGCGGATGCTGTTGATGCAAATGATGTAGCAGACTTTTTAGACAGTGACATTGCACAAGGTATTCGAACGGCTCGCACGGTTTATAGAGAGATGCCTTTTAGTTTAGGTGTCTCCGCTAAAGAAATCTATGATCATTGGGAGCAGGAAGACGAAACAATTTTAGTGCAAGGTATTATTGATTGTTTGTATGAAACGGAAGAAGGTCTCGTTTTACTTGATTTTAAAACCGATAACATTTCGGATCGTTTTCAAGGGGATTTTGAACGAGCAAAACCATTTCTAATTGACAGATACCGCATTCAGTTAGAGCTTTACGCAAAGGCCATTGAACGGATTGTAAAACAACCTGTGCAGCATCGCTATCTGTACTTTTTAGATGGTGGACATGCTGTTGAAATATAAAAAAAGAAGAAGGCGATAGTCTTCTTCTTTTTCACCAATAAGGAGAGAGTAACATGCGTTTATTACATACAGCGGATTGGCATTTGGGGCGAACGTTAGAAGGTCGAAGCCGTCTAGCTGAGCAAGCACAGTTTTTAGATGAACTGGCAGACATTGTGGAAGAAGAAAAGATAGATGCTATTCTCATGGCGGGAGATGCCTTTGATACGGTTAACCCTCCAGCAGCGGCAGAGCAGCTTTTTTACGAAAGTATGTCTAGGTTGAGCAACAATGGAAAACGCCCGATTATTGTTATTGCAGGTAATCATGACAACCCAGATCGGCTGTCGGCGGCTTCTCCATTAGCTGTTCATCAAAATATTACGCTTCTTGGTTTGCCTACTACCGATGTAGAAAGCATTCACATTCCTACATCAGATGAAGTGTTAAAGGTTGCGGCTCTTCCTTACCCATCTGAATCAAGGTTAAAGGAACTTTTAGCAGAAGAAAATGATGAGCTGGCTCTTCGAAACTCATATGATGCCAGAGTAAAAGGTATTTTTGATAAAATGAGTGAGCAGTTCACAACAGATACCGTTAATATTGCCATGAGTCATATTTACGTAGCAGGCGGAAGTTCAACGGACTCAGAACGTCCAATTGAAGTAGGAGGAGCTTATACGGTGGCGGCAACTAGTTTACCTGCTAATGCTCAATATGTAGCATTAGGACATTTGCATCGCCCGCAAATGATCAATCGCGCCAGCACCCTTGCAAGATATTCCGGTTCACCTCTTGCTTATAGTTTTTCAGAGTCAGGCTATGCAAAGTCCGTTACCATTTTAGACGCTAAGCCAGGAAAAGAGATTGAGATGACTGAAATTCCATTATCCAGCGGAAAGCCTTTGACACGTTTGAAAGCGAAAAACGGATTGGCAGAAGTATATACGTGGCTTGATGAGCAAAAAGATACGCAGGCATGGGTTGATTTAGAAGTTCACGTAGAAGATGCACTTTCACTAGAAGAAATCCATCGTCTTCGCAAGCTTCATCCAGGTTTTATTCATATCCGTCCGGTATTCAAAGCAGAAGAACTAGCACTCGAAACACGTTCACAGCGCGAAGTGCCGATCGAAGAACTGTTTACAAAGTTCTACAGCAGGCAAACCGGCGGAGGGGCACCTGATGATGAATTAGTCAAACTGTTTTTAACCTTGATTAACGATGAAGAAGTATCGGGAAAGGAGGATGAAAAATGAAACCTATTAACTTGACCGTTTCGGGGCTTCACAGTTTTAGAGAAAAACAAACTGTCGACTTTGAAGTGCTGTGTTCAGGCGGTGTGTTTGGAATATTTGGTCCTACAGGAAGCGGGAAATCCTCCATTTTGGATGCCATTACACTAGCTTTATACGGAAAAGTAGAGCGTGCAGCCAATAATACACAAGGAATTTTAAATCACGGGGAAAATGAACTGAAAGTATCGTTTACGTTCGAGCTGGAAAACGCTAGTCATAAAAAACGCTATACTGTTGAAAGAAGCTTTAAACGGACGGATGAGCTTCGTGTAAAATCAACTTCAAGTCGATTGATTGAAATCGAAGATGAAACGTACGTATTAGCAGATAAAACAAATGATGTAAACCAGCAGGTACAGGAGCTTCTTGGTTTAACAATTGATGATTTTACAAGAGCTGTTGTATTACCGCAAGGAAAATTTGCGGAGTTTTTATCGTTAAAAGGAACGGAGCGTCGTCAAATGCTTCAGCGTCTTTTTAATCTCGAGCAGTACGGAGATCAGCTTAGTAAGAAAATACGCTATCAAGTTCAGCAGCTAAAGACAGACCTAGATAAAATCACCGCAGAACAAACGGGATTAGGTGAAGCTTCAACAGAGAAAGTAACGGAAGCGGAGCAGCTTGTAAGTGATAGCATTATACTTTTGGAAAAACGAGAAAAAGAAGCGTCTGATTTGCAGGAAAGATACGATCAGCAGGCGTCTCTTTGGAAAGCGCAGCAGGAAAAAGCACTGATAGAAGAAAAACTAGTGCATGCTTCTAAGCAGGAAGAGGAGATTAGACAAAAGCAAGATGTGGTGACGAAAGCTCAGCAGGCAGAACGTCTTTTTCCCTATTTAGAAACATTTGAACAAGCTGAAAAGCAGCAGAAGCTTTACGAAGATAAAGTAGAAAAATTAAAAGCACAAATTGTTCAAAAAAGTGAGGAATATAAGCGATCGAATAGTTTATATGAGCAGGCTCGCTTACAAAAAAATGAACAGCAGCCCAAATTAGTTGTTCAAAAAGAACAGCTTCAACAAGCTTCTGATCTTCAAAAACAAATTAAAGAAGGACAGCAAGAAATAAAAGAAGCGGAAGTTTCTCTTCAGCAAAAGCAGCAGGCACTTCAAGCGAAAAATGATGAATTAATGGAAGCAGATAAGCGGTATCAGCAAGGCTTGACTCTTCAAAAAGAGTTAAAAGAAGCATTAACAAAAGTGGAAATTCAACCTGATTATCGCCAGGCTGTTCAGCAAGCATTTTATCGTTATCAAGTATGGAATAACGATAAAAAAAATCTAGATGAAGGTCAAAAAACGTATAAAGAAAAAGCCGAACAGCTTAAGCATTTGCATACACAAAAACAAACACATCAAGAGAGAGAGCAGCAAACAATAGAACAAAGTAAAGGGTTATTTTCAGATATTCAAGGATTGTATCACACTGTATGCGAGCGGGAAAAAGAGTTTCAGCAGCTTTTTCAACAAGCAGATCGTTTAATGAGCGATCTAAAAAGACGCAAAGAAAAAGAATGGTCACGCCGTCTGGCTCATCAATTAGCTGAGCAGCTGACCCAAGGTGAGCCTTGTCCAGTTTGTGGCTCTGAGCATCACCCTAACCCCGTATTACACCAACAAGAAGATGACATCACAACTGAATCAGCGGATCAGTTCGAAGATCAAGTTAATCAGTTGCGTGAACAGCGATTTAGCTATTCGTCGCTCAAAATGCAGCTTGAACAGCTAGCTAAACCTCTTGTTGAAAAAATACCTGAGTTAGCTGAGTTTATGAACGAAGCTGGCGAAGTTCCTGCTTTAGGAGAAATGAATACAGATGCCTTTGGGCATTATGCTAAGAAAATAGAAGTTGAAATCAAATCTCTTGAGCAGGATTATTTGCAGGTAAGTGAAAAACAGCAGGCAATTCTCGGGCAGATACAAAAGGTCCAGCAAAGCCTTGAAAAGATTGAATTAGAGCTTGCTCATTATCAAAAAGAGCAAGCTGAATTAGAAGGAAAAGTAAATCGGCAAAAACAGGCGCTACAAGCAGGAAAAGAAGCTTTTCAACAAGATTATCCTTCCTTTGTATTTGAAGAGATGGAAAAAATTAATGAAAGGCTGATTGAAAGAGAAAAAGAAGAGCAGACAATAAAGGCTCGAATTGAAAAAAGCAGCGTATTTTTTGAAAATCAGCAAAAGAAAATCGAACGTCTAAAAGAAGAGAAATATGCGGGCGAAAAAGAATTTACAGAATTAAAAGCAATGCTGTGTCATAAACAATCTCTTGTTCACTCGCAAATTGAACGCTTGCGTACGCTTACAGATCAAGAAGATATTGAACAGGCGCTGCAAAAAACAGTTCTTTTACTTGCGGAGTTAGAGACGAATGAACAGCAGGCATATCAACATTGGCAGACTGTTCAAAAAGCGTATCAAACGCTGCAAATGGATGAAAAAGCAGCGAGCGAATCTCTAGAAACAGCTTATATGCAGTATAAAAAAGCAGCTGAAAAATGGGAAGAAGCTGTAGGGAATTCTTTATTCAGCGAAGGAAAAGAAGTTCAGCAAGCTTTGTTATCACATGATGAGATGAAATTGTTGGATGAAACTGTTCAGGCTTATTGGGACAACATAAAACAGATGAAGTCATCAATTGAACAGTTAAATATTCAGCTGAATCACCAGTCCATAGAAGAGCACCAATTTGAAGAAACTCAGCAGCTGCTTCATGATATAAAAGCGGCTGTGAAAGAAGCGGTTCAGCTCAAGGGAGCAGCTGAGCAAACGTTAAAAAGCGTCAAAGAACGGCATGAGCGATTTTTAGTGCTTGAACAGGACCGTGAAGAAAAACAAGCGTTATTTGAACAGTATCAAAAGCTTCAAACAGTATTTAAAGGAAATGCTTTCGTGGAATATATTGCTGAAGAACAGCTGATATCCGTTAGCCGAGATGCTTCAGAGCGTCTGGGTATATTAACACGTCAGCGCTATGCGATTGAAGTGGATTCCCAAGGCGGCTTTATTATGAGAGATGATGCAAATGGAGGCGTAAAACGTCCGGTTTCAACTTTATCCGGTGGAGAGACGTTTTTAACTTCGCTGGCTTTGGCCCTTTCATTATCTGCACAAATTCAGCTAAGAGGAGAATATCCGCTGCAGTTTTTCTTTTTAGATGAAGGATTTGGAACGCTTGATGGAGAGCTTCTTGATACCGTGGTAACAGCGCTTGAAAAACTTCAGTCCAATAATTTATCAATTGGAGTCATCAGTCACGTGCAAGAACTTCGTGCTCGCCTGCCAAAACGTTTGATTGTTGAGCCGTCCGAGCCTTCTGGCAAAGGAACTAGTGTAAGAGTAGAAACTTTATAGGGAAGGAAATCTATATGAAGAAAAAAGACAGGCGGATAGGAACATGCGAATTATGCGGAAGGCAGGATATCTTGACGACCGTACATCATTTAACGCCAAAGGAAATGGGCGGAGCGTTTGAACCAACAGCAAACTTATGTATTCCGTGTCATAAACAAATTCATGCGTTATACACAAATGATGAATTAGCCATTCGTCTTAATACGATTTCTTTATTACAAGCTGATTCTAAAATTAGCTCTTTTATTAAATGGATTCGTAAACAGCCTTCTTCTAAATTACCTAAAACCAAGAAATCAAACAGCCGAAAATCCAGGTGAATAAAAAACCCCTTATCCGCTTTAATAGCAAAGATAAGGGGTTTTTTTAAGCATTTGCTGCTATATTTTGATCGAATAAATCTGGATCTAACGTATTTGTTCCTGAAATGCCGTTATTTGTATTAACAAAGTTACCTGTATTTAAGGAACCAGAGCCTGAGGCTGTTTTAGCAGCGCTTTTTGGAGAGACGTAGAACGTATCTCCAAACGTTACGACACCGCCTCCGACGCTCGTGATACTAACGGGTCCGATTATTGCTGGCATGAGGTTCACACCCTTTTTTTCATGATATTAGTTTAGTATATGAGCCGTTTCTTAAAAGGTTCACTCACTGCCGCTAGGTGCTGAGGCAGCTTTTTTCGATGTTCCGGCTTCAGCTTCCTTTGAAGGTTCATCGTTGATCAGTTCCCGAATATGCTTAATGCGGGCTTCTGCATAAACATTGCACGTTGATCCAATATGAATAACTGATGAGAATGAGCACCCTTTTATATCAATTCTGTTAACGCGGATCAAAGGTATTTCATTCCATGTTTGAACGGGAATAGGTTCATAATCGCCGTGAGGAATAGGCTCATTAAAGATAGCGTAATCATCAAAGTTTCCTTCTCGACCGTAGAAAAACGGATACTGTCTCCGATCGGCTAAAGCTTTATTAAGTAGATGAATTTCTGTTGAATCACCAATTTGGCAAAAGGAGCTCGCCGACAAGGAATTAATTTCTATATAATTAACAGAAGATGTGCGTGAAAGCATACGTAAGCTCCTTTATGATAACGATAGTGGAACATAAGGTCCGATAATCAACGATTCAGCCGGCGTATCAAATGTTGAGGATAGAGAGATGTAATTGGCATCACCAATTAAAAAAAGAGAAGAAGAAGATACGCCTGTAATACTAACGTCTCCAACAAGCAATTCGCGGTTTACAACGTTAAAGTTCATGAAGGGGGTCCACCTTTCTTTAAAGATTCAGGTAAATACGTTAAAAATGCGTCAATTCCTTTTTTCATATCTTCATAAAGTTTACCGATAATTTGAGGTTTAATTTGTTCAAAATTTCGTTCCATTTCTTCCGGCTGAACTTGCTGTATATAAAAAGTAATCCGCTGCTGCAGCTGCTTTTTAATATCTTCTAAAATAAACTCGTAGTACGATTCATCAATCATCATCGAGCGCTCATCAAGCACATGTTGAACCATAGAAAATCCATATTGATTAAGTTCAGCTAAAATCGTTTCGTGGATATCAGAGACCCACTGTTTTTCTAGCTGGCGGTTCAACGGTTTTAAGCTAGGATTTTGTGGTCCAGGACCTCCGGGTTGTCCCGGCTGCTCACCTTGAGGCGGCTGCCCCTGTGGCTGAGCTCCTTGCGAAAACGTTACTTCTGGTTTCTCATTGATAATGATATCTTCTAAATTATCAGGTGTAAGAGGGTTTAATCCAATATTTAATGTTCCATCTAAAGAATCGATTTTTAACTGTTCAAATTTATATTCAATTTTATCAATTTTAATAGGTGGCTGTTCACCTAACTCTTTTATTTTTTTCTGAAGTTCTTGTACGTTTTTTTCAAGTTGAGCAATGCGTTCTTCTTGCTGCTGAATATACGAAGACATTTGCTGAACATACTGATGTACCTGCTGAATATAGTCCATGTTATCCACCTTCAATCACCTCAATTCCCTTATCTTCTGATAAAGAAAATAGTTATATATATACATATGGCGATGAAGGTTGTAACATGTCAGTCGTTGTCTCGAACTGGGGGAGTTAACGACTGTGAGAAAGGAGCTGGGGCAGTGCCCGCACCGGTTCCGGGAGTAAAGGTAGAAGGAGAAACAGATCCAAGAATGCCTTTTTTTGTTTCAGTAGGTGCAGCGCCTGTAAACCCTCCTGTATTAAAAAGATTTGAGTTTGGTTTAATAACACCTACGCTTCCAATTTGAAGTACTGAAGAGTTACTTACGGCACTGATTTTCATACTTTGAATACAGATACTTTGATTCACGTAAAAGTTCATAAGCATCCTCCTGTATGAGCTTCATTTCTATTATAGATTTCCAGCAACATTTTGGTCATTTACATCATTGTCTGACGTATTGGTTGAGCTCTGCTGATTCACAACATATAATCCGTCGCCTGTATTAAACGAACCTGCGCCAGCAAATGTTTTAGCAGTGGAAATAGGGGCTATTGTATAAACATCTCCAATATGAAAGACGCTGGCTGAACCAACACTGTTAAGATTAACAACACCAACAATGGCAGGCATAGGCAAACACCCTTTTAATTTAGTCTAGTAACAGCATATGAAGCCTAGACAAAAAGGTGATTAATGCTTTTTCTTTATCTATATGCAGGGAGGAAGCAAAACATTAAAGAGAGGAATGGAAATAGTAAACATTGAAGAAAAACTTTTGCGTTCGATATAATGTGAAAGCAATAATGAAATAATGTAAGGTGTGAAAGAATGAAACGTTTCAAAATGAACGCAGCTGATAAAGAACAGCGCATTGAGGCAGCAGATGTATTAAAAGGAATCGCGCTTATTGGTATTTTGCTCATAAACATGCCGGATTTTTATTCACCTGCTTCCTATTACGACCATAATTTGTTGGACGGTTCAAGAATGAATTATGTTGCTAATGGATTAGTTGATGTAGTTGTAGGGCAGACAGGCTACGCGCTGCTCGCTATTTTATTTGGATTTGGTTTTATGAAAATGTTCCAGCGTACATACGAAAGGCAAGTAAGCTTTACTCCTTTTTATGTACGAAGAATCACAGCTTTGCTTCTTGTTGGTGCTATTCATGCTTTATTTATTTGGCACGGTGATATGATTGTGATGTACAGCTTCTTTGCTTTGATCATGCTATTTTTTCAAGAAGCAAAGAAAGAAGTGTTATTAGCGTGGGGAACCGGAATATTTAGCATTTATGCTGTGATTATGATTGTTATTTTAACAGTAGCGGCTTTTGTTAACGAAGGAGAGACAGCAGCGGGAATTCACCAGCCTATTATTGACCAAGCGCTTCAAGCATATGGACACGGAAGTTTTGCGTCAATCTTTCATCAGCGCTTGCTTGATTGGTACTACGCGTATAATTTAAATACGGTTCCTTTTCTGCTTTTATCGCTATTTCCACTGTTTTTATTAGGCGGTTTTATGGCAAAAAGCGAGTGGTTCGAAGAAATAGAAGAATATATAGTGGAGACAAAGTGGCTTTGTCTTATTTCATTCATCGTGTATGCAGCATCATCCGTATTGCCGTATGTTTTAGATCACAATGTAGCGACATCGTATATTCACGATACAATCGGAGGAACGGCAGGAGCAATTTTTATTGTAACGTTGGTCACATTAGCTATGCGAAGTGTATCTATTCAAAAAGTCATGCAGCCATTTGCCCTTTTGGGGAGAATGATTTTAACTAATTATATTGTCCAGTCCATTGTATGCACATTTCTTTTTTACTCATATGGGTTAGGATACTACGGACATATTTCAATTGTAGAAGGTTTGGCTATTGCGGGGATTATCATTTTTATTCAACTGCTGGGAAGCCGGATATGGATGAGCCTATTTTCAGATGGACCCCTTGAAAAACTCATTCGGTATGCTACTTATGGACGCAGTCGCTAAAAATCCTTTTTCTTCCTTATATTATTGGTGAAGGAAAGGTTTTCATGATATGATATTTTCAGAAAGGACGTGAGATGAATGGCTCCACTACATATTCATGTAACGCTTTGGACATTATTAATTATCTCGTTTGTGGTTTCGTTGATTTTACATCGAGCAGGTAAAGCTAAAGGTCAAAAAATCCTACATATGGTGGCTAGACTCCTATACTTATTAGTATTAGTATCAGGTCTGCATATGTTAGCAGCTTGGTACCATTTTCAAGGCGCAGCGCTCATTAAAGGAATTGCCGGAGTGTTAGTGCTTGTGGGAATGGAAATGGTACTTGTTCGTACTGAAAAAAGAAAGCGTACAGGCGTTGCTTGGGCAGTTCTTGTAATTGCGCTTATCTTAGTATTCTATTACGGATATGTCGTACTAGGATAAGGAAAAAGCTATCTTGGATAAGATAGCTTTTTTCTTTTGCTTTAATCTAAAAAAAGATTCATTGAACGTTCTCCATCATTAACGGTATATTCAAATCGATCTAGGTGATGCGTGCCTCGTTCGAATAAATGCTGAACGGCACAAATTTTCTCCTCATTGTCATAAATGATAAAATTAGCACCTTTTGTATCACCGTCTGTCGGTAAAAAACATAATGTGTTGTGACAGTAAATACAATCATAAAGAGAGAATTTTAATGAATTTAAGTGCTGAGTGAATGATAAAAAGGTCTCTTTCGGTAGCGATTGAAGAAGCTGTTCGTATGCATAAGGTAGCTTTTTAGTCAGTCTTAGCTTATCCCCATTTCGCAATAAATACGTTCCATCGTGAAGCTTTATTTGACGGTCATCAACCATAATGGCTTTTTCCCAGCGTGTATCAATAAGAAGTTCTAATGTATCATCCATTACTTCATGGAGCATGGAAGCTTCGTCACTTTCATCTTCAAAGAAAATCCACTGTGAATCAACACATTCAACCGTACCAATCACGAAGGAACGCGGCTGATTGTTCAGAGCTTGTTGTTTAGAATAATGAGTCATAATCAAACCTCCGTGTGAAATTTATCCATATTTTTTTATTGCCTAAAAAAGCTCTCTTTATAACTCGAAAGTGAAAATAAAATATAAGGACAATTCAACTGTAACTATTGCGTGCATACAATGGCATTATTTCATTCATAAACAAGAGCGTGAAAGAAAGGATGATAAACGATGTGTGGTATAACGGGTTGGGTCGACTTAAAGCGATCGCTTTTAAATGAAACAGCAACAATAACAAAAATGGCTGACACTTTATCGAAAAGAGGTCCTGATGACACCAACGTATGGACACAGCAGCATGTTGCTTTTGGGCACAAACGCTTAGTTGTAGTAGATCCTCAAGGCGGAAGACAGCCCATGACAAGAGAAAAAAATGAACAGCTCTATACGCTTTGCTATAATGGAGAGCTTTACAACACGGAAGATATTCGGAAAGAATTACTAAAAAGAGGTTATCAATTTCAGGGACATTCAGATACGGAAGTACTTCTAACATCTTATATAGAATGGAAAGAATCATGCGTAGATCATTTTAACGGTATCTTTGCTTTTTCAATATGGGATGAAGCCAATGAAAAGTTATTTATAGCACGCGACAGAATGGGAGTGAAGCCCTTATTCTATCGATCTTATGAAGGTGGAATTCAATTTGCATCGGAGTTAAAAGCGATATTAGCTCATCCTGAGGTGAAAGCGGAAGTAGGATTAGATGGATTAGCAGAAGTGTTTGGCTTAGGACCTTCTCGTTCTCCCGGCCACGGGGTATTTAAAGAAATAAATGAATTGCGCCCGGCTCACGCGCTCACGCTTACTCGTAACGGGTTGAAAATTTGGCGATACTGGAACGTGAAAAGTGAGCAGCATACAGATGATTTAGGTGAAACTACAGAAAAAGTTAAATTTTTAGTGCAAGACGCGATTGTAAGACAGCTAGTGTCGGATGTCCCGGTTTGTACATTTTTATCAGGTGGAGTAGATTCAAGCGCCATTACAGCAATTGCTGCAAATGCGTTCAAAGAAAGCGGCAAGGGCTCTCTTCATACGTATTCTATCGATTATGAAGACAATGATAAATTTTTTAAAGCAAATGAGTTTCAGCCAAATTCTGATGGAACTTATATCAAGCTCATGTCGGATACGTTTCAAACAAATCATCACCGCTGCATTATTTCAACGGAGGACCTTGTGCAGCATTTAACAGAGGCTGTAGAGGTGAGAGACCTTCCTGGAATGGCTGATGTAGATTCATCGCTGCTTTGGTTTTGCCGTGAAATCAAACAAGATTTTGTCGTGAGCTTATCAGGAGAATGTGCGGATGAAATTTTTGGCGGATATCCGTGGTTTCACCGAAAACATGATTTGTCTTCGGATACCTTCCCGTGGATGCGTTCATTAGATGCTCGGATTGATTTGCTGCAAAGCTCATGGAGAAAGAAATTACAGTTAGAAGATTATGTGCGTGCAAGATATGAAGAAACATTAAAGGAAGTGCCTGAATTAGAGGGTGAATCGTTAGAAGATGCGCAGCGGAGAAAGCTGTTTTATTTAAATCAGATTTGGTTTATGACAACTTTATTAGATCGTAAAGATCGTATGAGCATGGGCGCGAGCTTAGAAGTACGCGTACCTTTTGCAGATCATCGCCTTGTGGAATATGCATGGAATATTCCGTGGGAGATGAAAATGACGGGCAATAAAGAGAAGGGGATTTTACGAAAAGCGCTTGAAGGAATTTTGCCTCATGACGTTCTTTATCGCAAGAAAAGCCCTTATCCTAAAACGCATAACCCAGCTTATACAAAAGCTGTAACTGTATGGCTTCAATCTCTTTTACAAGATAAACAGTCACCTCTTCATGAATTTTTTGATAAGCAGCAGTTAAAGCATATTATTGATACAGGCGGAGAAGGATTTAAAGCACCGTGGTTTGGTCAATTAATGACAGGACCCCAGCTGCTAGCTCATCTAGCTCAAATTCACGTCTGGTTTACTCACAATAATATTCAAATTGTGGAATGACAGGACCCTCTCAGTACAGAGGGTTTTTTTTATGAAATAAGTCATCTGTTTCTCTTTTTTGTACGTTTAACTAGAGAAGAAGACCGCAGTCTATTTTTGTATAACTTTACATAGATATAAAATAAAAGCTTGAAAGCACCGAATAAAGGGAAAGTGTACTGAAACCCTGGAAAAATGGTACAAACGTCATATTTTAATGGTTTAGTTATTGGTAATTTTATGACTCGAATAAAGACAAGCAGTTTATCGTTGTGTTTAATAATAAAGCTTTGTATAATGTTTGTATAACTATTGTATAGGATTAGGAGTGTATGTATGCAAAAAAACGTAATCGTGATTGGAGCAGGTCCAGGAGGATTAGCGGCAGCGATGCTGTTAGCAAGTCATGGCTATAAAGTAGATGTATATGAAAAGCAAGGATACGTGGGCGGGCGAAATTCAGCGATTAAAATGTCGGGTTATACGTTTGATATGGGTCCTACATTTTTGAGCATGCCACAGATTTTTGAAGAATTATTTCAAGCTGCTAATCGCAATGCGCATGATTATATGGACTTAAAACGTCTAAATCTCATGTATGAGCTTATTTTCGATGATGCGCAGATTCAGATGACGGATAATCATAAAAAGATGAAAGAAGAAATCGAACGTTTATACCCAGGAAACGGAGAAGGCTATGAACGCTTTATGAAAGACACCGAAGCGAAGATGGCGGCTTTGCTGCCTTTATTGCAGGGCGAGATGGATCGTTTTCATCACTATTTAAAGCCTGAAGCAATTCGAGCACTGCCGCATTTATCCTTAGGTAAAACGCTCTATGATGTACTTGGCAAGTATTTCACTGATGAGAAATTGAAATTAGCTTTTACTTTTCAATCGAAGTACTTGGGAATGTCCCCTTGGGAATGTCCAGGAGCCTTTTCTATTTTATCGTTTATGGAACACGCTTACGGTATCTTCCATCCAATAGGAGGAGTAAACCAACTATCTCAAGCAATGGCAAAAGTAGTGGAAGAACATCAAGGGCACATCCACTTAAACCAAGGTGTCCAAAAACTATGGATTGAAAATAAGAGAGTAAAAGGAATTATTCTAGAAAATGGAGAGCGAATAGGGGCAGACGACGTCATTATCAATGGAGATTTTGCTCATGCCATGACGAATTTAATAGATGAAGGTACCCTTAAAAAATATGCAGTTAAAAAACTTGAAAAGAAAAAATACTCTTGTTCTACTTTCATGATTTATCTAGGCATAGACAAACAGTACAAAGACCTGCCTCATCACACGATTGTGTTCGCTGAAGATTATAAAAAAAATGTAGAAGAAATTACGAAAACGCTAGCTCTTTCAGAAGACCCTTCTATCTACATTCAAAACCCTGTGGTAACGGACCCAACTTTAGCACCGGAAGGAAAGTCTGCTCTTTATATTTTAGCGCCGGTTCCAAATAATTTCAGTGGTGTAAACTGGGATGAAAAACAAAAAGATTTCCGGGATGCAGTATTAAAAATTGTAGAACAGAAAACGGGTTTCAAAGATTTAGAGAGTCATATTGAAGTTGAAAAAATCATTTCACCAAAGCAGTGGGAAGAAGACGTGCTGGTCTATAAAGGAGCGACATTTAACCTTGGACATCAGCTCACTCAAATGATGGTGCTGCGTCCGCATAATAAATTTGAAGAATTAGAAAACTGCTGGCTAGTTGGAGGAGGAACTCATCCAGGAAGCGGTCTACCAACTATTCTGGAATCATCTCGCATTACGACAAAGCTCATCTTAAAAAGAGACGGACAATTACTGAATGAGCCGTTTAAAACCATGAAGGAAATGGAGAGTGCATTATGAGAACAGCAATTGTTGGAGGCGGCATAGGCGGTTTGATTACCGCTTTGTTATTAAGCAAACGAGGATTTTCTGTTGATATTTTCGAAAAAGAAAACAAGCTGGGCGGCCGGCTGGCGTTTGTAGAAAAAGACGGTTATAAAATTGATGAAGGTCCCACGATTGTCTTACTGCCTTTAATGCTTGAACGTATTTTAGATGAAGCAGGCATTTCTGCTTCTCAATATGAACTAATACGCTGTGATCCACTTTATGATATTCATTTTCCAGACGGTACGACCTATACAAAAAAAGCGACTGAAAAAGATCAGTTAGAGGAAATTAGCCGTTTGTTTCCAGGCGAAGAGCAAAACTACCGGCGTTTTATGACTGAATTAAAAAAGCGATTTGAATTAGGAAGTAAGGCATTTTTGGAAAAAACATTTGTAAATAAACGAGATTTTTGGACATGGCAAAACATCAAGGCATTAAAAAAAATGAATGCAAATAAATCAATGAGAAAATTTGTTTCAACGTATTTCCATGATGAACGTCTAGTAGATGCCTATTCCCTGCAATCTCTCTATATTGGGGGAAATCCTTATTCGGCGCCAGCTATTTATTCCCTTGTTCCTTACAGTGAGCATGCTCATGGCATCTATTACGTAAAAGGCGGATACGCAAGTCTTGTGCCACTTCTTGAAAAGGCGCTGATAGAGCAAGGTGTAAACATTCATTTGAATAAGGCGGTTCAAGAGCTTTCTATATCAGGAGACAAAACGGAAGGGGTTATTGTTGACGAAAAACTTTATCCATTTGATCAAGTTGTTTTAAATGGCGACTTTCCTAATATGGCGAAAATTGCTCGAAAAAAAGAAAAGAAGTATGTGCCTTCGTCCAGCTGTCTGCTGCTTTATCTTGGTTTGAAGAGAAAATATGATCATCACAATGTGCATCAATACTTTATGGGCAATGATTTAGCTAAACATATGGAAGCAGTGTTTAAGCATAAAACGATTCCTGAAGATCCCGCTGTTTATACATTTAATCCCTCTGTTATTGATCCATCGTTAGCCCCTGAAGGGAAAAGTGTGCTATATGCACTTATACCGGTTCCATCAGGCGGCCACATTGATTGGAGCAATCAGCAAGATTTTGTTGATGGAATCATTCGAACTTTAGAAGAAAAAGGGTTTGAAGAGCTTCGTAAAGAAATAGAGTGGGTAAAAGTACGCACGCCAAATGATGCTCAAGCATTTGGACTTTACGAAGGAGGAAGCTTTGGTATTGCTCCTGAGCTGTTTCAATCGGGCGTATTCAGACCCCAGTACCAGCCGTACGAATATAAAAATGTTTTTGCGGTCGGAGCATCTATTCATCCAGGCGGAGGCGTGCCAATTGTTATGCAAGGAGCAAAAATGTTAGCTGATCATCTTATTGAACAATCATCTGTTCAAAC
This sequence comes from Priestia sp. FW507-14D1A, assembly GCF_058781295.1. Lineage (NCBI taxonomy): Bacteria > Bacillati > Bacillota > Bacilli > Caryophanales > Bacillaceae > Priestia > Priestia sp. FW507-14D1A. Next base: position 1,002,209 of record NZ_JBYSWQ010000002.1, on the reverse strand, counting down.
GGTTGCAAAGCTTTCTTAAGATCTTGTAAGCCATAAGGAAAAGATGGTTTGTCCTTTAATAGAGAAAGGGGTCCTATATGATGAACATTTCGTTAGACAAAGCGTACAATCAGTGTGAAGAAATTATTAAAGAAAACTCAAAAACGTTTTACAAAGCTTTTTCCATGCTGCCGTCAAAACAAAGAAAGGCAGTATGGGCAGTATATGCATTTTGCCGTCAAGTCGATGATATTGTAGATGAAGGATGCAACCCTGAAATAGAGCTGCAGCAATTTGAATCAGAATTTCTCCGATTTAAAAATGGAGAACTATTGAACGAAAGCGCCATGTGGGTAGCTCTGCGCAATGTATTTGAACAATATGAGATGAATGTTCAAGCGTTTGATGATATGATTACCGGCCAGAGAATGGATTTAGTAAAAAAAGAATACGATACGCTTGATGAAGTGAAAACATACTCTTATCATGTAGCGAGTACGGTAGGGTTAATGCTTTTACCGATTTTAGCTCCAACTACTCATAAAGAATTAGAAGAAGAAGCAGTTGCATTAGGCATTGCAATGCAGCTGACCAACATTTTAAGAGACGTTGGGGAAGACTTAGAGCGAGGGCGCATTTATTTACCGAAAGACCTTATGAATTCTTACGGATACACGCGCATGCTATTAGAGAACCGGTGGGTCACTTCTGAATTTATAGAGATGTGGGAGCACCTGGCCAAAGAAGCGGAGATGTATTATATAAAAGGACTTCAGTCGATTCATAAATATCCGGTCGCTTCTCGTTTGCCTCTTACAGGAGCGGCGCATTTATACCGAGCGATTCTTGATAAAATTCGAAAAGAAAATTATGACGTATTTACAGAAAAGCACTTTGTCACAAGTCAAGTAAAAAAGAAAATTATGACATCTATTTCTACGGGGTAACGCAAAGGAATTACTTTTCCTTTGCGTTACTTTTTTTTGAAAAGATATGAAAGCGTTAACTATTATGTAAATAAGAAAAAAGTCTCATTTTTATCACATATTAACTTGAATATTCAGAAAATTACCTATATGATAATATACATAACATTAAATGTGAATAAAACTAACATGGAAGAGGGGTTACGATGAAAAAAGTAGAAGCCATCATTCGTCCAGAAAAATTTCAAGCACTGCGCGTAAAATTAGAGGAAGTAGGAATAAATGGATTAACGGTCTCAGAAGTAGCAGGATGCGGTCAGCAAAAAGGAGAGCAGGGACTGTTCAGGGGACAAAGTTTTGAAATCAAACTAGTACCTAAAGTGAAGGTAGAAATGATTTTAGAAACAGAACAAGTTGATGAAGTCATTAAGATCATTCAATCAATTTGTTCTACGAATCAAATAGGCGACGGAAAGGTTTTTGTATATCCGGTAGAGGATGCTGTACGAATTAGAACAGGAGAAGCAGGTGTAGAGGCAATTTTATAAAAAGAGAGTGTTATTTTAATAGAGGGGGAGTTAAGCGTTGAAAAAGAAAATTAGTGCGGCTTTGTTTGTTAGTTTGTTGGCGGCAACACGCGTTAATGCGGCTGACCCAACTGTTGAATCAGTCAGCGCATCAATTGACATGATGTGGGTAATGTTTGGGGCAGTACTTGTGTTTTTAATGCACGCAGGGTTTGCGATGGTTGAAACAGGTTTCACTCGTTCGAAAAATTCGCTTAATATCTTAATGAAAAATATGCTAACGGTAGCTGTGTCTTCCGTCTTGTATTTTGTGGTTGGTTTTGCGCTCATGTTTGGAAATTCTAAAGGAGGATTTATCGGTTCGAGCGGTTTCTTTTTAAATGGAGAAAGCGATCAAATGAGCTTTTTTGTCTTTCAAATTGTTTTCGCAGCAACATGCGCTACGATTATTTCAGGAGCGGTAGCAGAACGTATGAAATTATCGAGCTATATGATGCTAACAATTGCTATGGTAGCTGTTATTTATCCAGTTGTAGGTCACTGGGTGTGGGGAGGAGGATGGTTGTCTAAACTAGGCTTCGTAGATTTTGCAGGGTCGACAGTTGTTCATTTGACTGGAGCTCTTGGTGCGGCTGTAGCAGTTACTTTTCTAGGAGCACGTCTTGGAAAGTATGGAAGCGATGGAAAAGTCAATGCTATTCAAGGACATAATATTCCACTTGGCGCATTAGGTGTATTTATCCTCTGGTTTGGCTGGTTTGGATTTAATGGAGGAAGTACATTAGCAGCGGATCCTGCCCTTGTACCAGGAATCATCGCAACTACATTAATGTCTGGGTCATGCGGAGTCCTGTCTTCTGCTTTATATACAAAGTTTCGCTACAAACGTATTGACGCTAGCTTAACATTAAACGGTGCTTTAGCTGGACTTGTAGGAATTACAGCTGGAACAGCAAACGTATCGATTCCAGGTGCAATCGTCATTGGGCTAATTGCAGGAATTATTCTAGTAGAAGCTGTGCATTTTATCGATAGCAAAATGAAGTTAGATGATCCAGTTGGTGCTATTACTGTTCATGGAATTTGCGGTATTTGGGGGACGTTAGCAGTGGGGCTGTTTGATACGGCTAATGGTTTATTTTATGGCGGAGGCGTACAGCTATTAGGTATTCAAGCTCTTGGAATCATAGCTGTGATGGGCTGGACAATTGGAACGGTTGGGTTATTCTTATTTGTTTTCACGCGTTTTTCTTCTATTCGAGTATCAAGCGAAGAAGAAATTGCTGGTTTAGATTTTGCTGAACACGGTTCATCCGCATACGAATTTCGTGAAAGTTTCGTAGCGACAGGAGATGGTAACCTTCATCCTGAATTTGGTGTTGGATTGATTGATCGATTAAATAAAGTTGGTAAAGTATCGGATAAACCTCATATCTCGAACGTAAATGAGACGGTATAGCAGTATATAGATGAAAAAAGTGATTAAAAGTAAAAACTTTTAATCACTTTTTTTGTTTTTATCAACTTATTTAACAATAATGTAAGCGTTAACGTTATAATGGAAACAAAAGTGAGTTTGAAACAGTTCGTCTATAGGAGGGGAATAGATGAAATGGAAAAGGATAAGTATGCTGCTTATACTATTATTGCTTTTTGGAAGCAGTGCCTCAGCGCAAGATCATAAAGATATACGTGATGAGGTAATATACTCATTGATGATCAACCGTTTTTATAACGGAAGTGAACAGAATGATCGAAATGTTAACTATGAACGTTCAGATGCCTATTATGGAGGCGATTTACAGGGAATAGCACAAAAGTTAGACTATATTCAAGAGATGGGATTTACCGCTGTTTTATTAACTCCGTTTATGGAAAATGATGAGACAGGCTATCATGGATATGCGGTGACCAACCATTATAAAATAGACGATCATTTTGGAACGTTAAATGACTTACAAAATCTTGTGAAGAAAGCACATGAGCGCAATATAAAAATTATGGTCGAATTTCCTTTGACAATCAGTAACAATCATTCCTGGGTAGCAGATAAAGAAAAACAAACATGGATAAGTAATGAATCCGGTACAGATAACGAAGTAATTAAAGCATTGCCTCACCTTAATTTAAAAGAAAGCGCTGTGCAGAAATACCTTATTAAAAATGCTGCTTGGTGGAGCAAACAAGCAGATATTGACGGATATTACGTTAAAGATATCGATCAAGCTCCTTCTGCATTTATTTCATCCTTTTCTAAGACGCTAAAAAGCATGAATCCTTCTTTTCTATTAATAGGAGAAATAAACGGGCAACCATTTAAAAAAAATGAGCAGGCTGATTCGTTAGGAGTAGATTTGCTTGTAGATAGAACGCTAGCCGAAGCCACTGCTGCTACGTTTAGCGGTACTAATCGTCCGCAGAAAATGTTGTATGACAAGTGGAGGAAAGGAAGTAATCAGCCTTTAGCCAATTTTTTAGATGATGTTCATAGCACACGTTTTACAGCACAAGCATTGAAGAGTGAAAATCATCCTGGAGCCCCAACAAAGCAAGGGCTTTCGTATCTTTATACTTCGCCGAGTGTACCAATCGTTTTTTATGGAACGGAAATTGCGCTGAATGGGGGAAAGGGAGCAGAAAATTATGGGATGATGAATTTTTTAGCTAATCCCGATATTATAGATCATTTAAAAAAACTGGCTGAACTTAGAGCAAAGTCGCCTTCTCTTCGCAAAGGAAGCTTTACCCTTGTGTCTGAGCAAAAAGGTGTGGCTGTATACAAGAGAAGGTATAAGGACGAAACGACGTTTGTTGTGATTAATAATACAAAGGAAACGTCGGACATTAATGTCCCGCTCAAAAAAGTTGGAAAAGAAAATGAACTAAGAGGGTTAATAACGGAAGGAATTATACGACCCGTTGACGATGTATACAACATTTCATTGGAGCCTGAGACCACAAATGTATATAAAGTAGTGAAAAAGTCAGGGTTTAATATTGGATATATCGCAGCGGTTGCTGCTGTTTATACGGGATTTGGCATCTTTTTGTACAAAGCATCTTCAAAAAGAAGAAAAGAAAAGAAAATTTCTCAATCACGTAAAAAGGACAGCGCGTCGTAGTTGTCAAATTATAATTGGATAAGTATTAATGAAGAAAACATAATTAAGAGGTGGAATTATGGGTGTAACAATAAAAGATGTGGCAAATTTAGCAAATGTAGCCCCTTCGACGGTATCTCGCGTCATTGCAGACAGCTCAAGAATTAGTGAAAAAACAAAACAGCGCGTGCGATCGGCTATGAAAGAACTTGGTTATCACCCAAATATTATTGCGCGAAGTCTAGCAAATCAAACGACAGAGGCAGTCGGCCTAGTGATGCCGAGCTCAGCAGACAAGGTGTTTCAAAATCCATTCTTTCCCGAAGTGCTAAGAGGAATCAGCACCGGAGCTCACGAAAACAAAAGAGCGATTTATATGTCCACTGGAGAAACGGAAGAAGAGATTTTTGCAGAAGTTGTTCAAATGGTACAGGGAAGACGAGTGGATGGATTAATTTTGCTGTACTCCAAAGTTGATGATCAAGTACTTTCTTATTTGCAAGAACAGAGCGTGCCGTTTGTAGTTATTGGAAAGCCGTTTAAACATAGTGAAAGCATCACGTTTGTTGATAATGATAATTTTAAAGCTGGAAAAGAAGCGACGGAATATTTAATTGAATCTGGACATGAGCGTATTGCGTTTATTGGCGGAAGTCTTGAATTAGTCGTTACCATTGACCGTTTAACAGGCTATGATAAAGCGATTCAAAAAGCAAACATTCCTTACCGGGACGAGTATGTAATTCATGAAGAATTTCTACAGAAGGGAGGAAAAGAAGCTGTTTGCGAACTTTTATCTCTAAAAGAACGTCCAACGGCTCTGGTAGTAGCGGACGATCTAATGGCATTAGGCGTTTTAAATACATTGGATGAACTGGGAATTTCGGTTCCTGAAGACATTTCGATTGTCAGTTTTAATAATGTTTTGATCGCCGAAATGGCTAGACCTGCTCTCACATCTATTGATATTAATATTTTTGAACTTGGTTATCAGGCTGTACGCTGTTTGATTAAGCAGATTGAAACGCCATATGCTGTTGCAGAACAAGTGCGCGTTCCTCACAAAATGATTGAAAGACAATCCTGTAAAACCATTCAAATGACGAAGAGATAACTTTATAAACAAATAGAAAGAGGCTGGGACAAAAGTATTGTAGTTGAAGGAAGATCCGAACGAGTTTGATTCTTGATGGAGAATCAAACTTGTTCGGATTTTTTCGTTTTTAGATTGGATTGATTTAGGTATGTCTCAATATATTTTCTGTGCCAAAGATATTGGCGTTTAAAGTGCAAAAAAAATACACACGTGCCAATTATTTTTTCCTGTATTAAAAAGAAAGAATAATATAAGTGGTGAAAACCTTGATGGCAAATAGACTGTAAAGTTTTATTAAAAGTTGGCACGCTATTTGCATAACTATAAAGTAAACAAAGATTTGCATACTAGGAGGTATATATCATGGTAGTTTCTTATTCTCATGAACCATTTACAAATTTTAAGGACGAAAACAATAAAAAGGCATTTCAAGAAGCATTAACATATGTAAATACACAGCTTGGCAAAACGTACCCGCTTGTGATCGACGGTGAAAAAGTGGAAACTGAAGAGAAAATTACGTCTGTTAACCCAGCGAATATAAAAGAAGTGATTGGATATGTCTCTACAGTAAATAAAGACTTAGCAGAGCAAGCGATGCAGTCAGCTTTAAAAGCTTTTGAAACGTGGAAAAAATGGAAAGTAGAACATCGAGCAGATATTCTTTTTCGTGCAGCGGCCATCATCCGTCGCAGAAAGCATGAATTTTCTAGTTATCTTGTAAAAGAAGCAGGAAAGCCTTGGAACGAAGCAGATGCTGATACAGCAGAAGCAATTGATTTTTTAGAGTACTATGCACGTCAAGTCCTGACGTTAAAAGATGGTTCTCCAGTACAGAGTCGAGACGGTGAGTATAATCAGTACAATTATATTCCACTTGGCGTAGGTATTATTATTTCACCCTTTAACTTCCCGTTAGCTATCATGGCTGGAACAGCAGTAGCAGCTATCGTAACAGGCAACACGATTTTATTAAAGCCAGCTGATGCCACTCCTGTAGTAGCAGCGAAATTTGTAGAAGTAATGGAAGAAGCAGGTTTACCGAAAGGCGTATTAAACTTTATTCCTGGTGCTACACCTGAAATCGGTGACTATTTAGTTGAACATCCAAAAACACGTTTTGTTTCATTTACCGGCTCGCGAGCAGTAGGTTGCCGCATTTATGAAAGAGCAGCAAAAGTACAGCCGGGCCAAAAATGGCTAAAACGCGTTATTGCTGAAATGGGCGGAAAAGATACGGTGGTTGTAGACAAAGATGCGGATCTGGATTTAGCTGCTTCTTCAATTGTATACTCTGCATTTGGTTTTGCAGGGCAAAAGTGCTCCGCTGGTTCTCGTGCTGTTGTGCATCAAGATGTGTATGATGAAGTGCTTGAAAAAGCAGTTGCGCTAACAAAAACATTAACCGTTGGAAACCCAGAAGAAGTTTCAACTTATATGGGACCTGTTATTCATGAGGCTTCGTATAACAAAGTATTATCGTATATTGAAATTGGAAAAGAAGAAGGACGGCTTGTTGCGGGAGGAGAAGCAGACAGTTCAACTGGATACTTTATTCAGCCAACTATTTTTGCGGATGTAGATGAAAAAGCTCGTCTCATGCAAGAAGAAATTTTTGGTCCGGTAGTAGCATTCTCTAAAGCGCGAGATTTTGATCATATGATGGAGATTGCAAACAATACAGAATATGCATTAACAGGCGCTTTATTATCAAACAACCGCGAGCATATTGAGCGCGCCCGTGAAGAGTTCCATGTTGGAAATCTGTATTTTAACAGAGGATGTACAGGAGCGATTGTTGGTTACCAGCCTTTTGGCGGATTTAATATGTCAGGAACGGATTCAAAAGCAGGCGGACCGGATTATCTTGTTCTTCACATGCAAGCAAAAACAACATCTGAAACATTCTAATTAGAAAATAAGGAGGAGTAAATATGACAACTGAAACACAAAAAACGGTGAAAATCATTGAGCAAACAGAAAAATTTGGGGCACACAACTATCATCCGCTGCCGATTGTAATTGAAAAGGCAGAAGGCGTATGGGTACACGATCCAGAAAATAATAAATATATGGATATGCTAAGTGCTTATTCCGCTGTTAACCAAGGACATCGTCATCCAAAAATTATTGAAGCATTAAAACGTCAAGCTGATAAAGTAACGTTAACGTCACGAGCGTTTCATAATGATCAGCTTGGTCCATGGTATGAAAAGATTTGTAAATTAACAAATAAAAATATGGCTCTTCCAATGAATACGGGAGCAGAAGCGGTAGAAACAGCCATTAAAGCTGCACGCCGCTGGGCTTACGATGTGAAAGGCGTTGCTGAAAATCAAGCACAAATCATCGCATGTGTGGGCAACTTCCACGGTCGTACAATGACAGCTGTTTCCTTATCGTCTGAAGCAGAATATCAACGTGGTTTTGGACCGATGCTTCCAGGGCTTCAAACCATTCCTTATGGTGATTTAGAAGCGTTAAAAGCTGCTATTACACCAAATACAGCCGCATTTTTAATTGAGCCAATTCAAGGTGAAGCAGGTATCGTTTTACCTCCAGAAGGCTTCTTAAAAGCTGCAGCTGATTTATGTAAAGAACATAATGTGCTATTTATTGCTGATGAAATCCAAGTTGGCTTAGCGCGTACAGGCAGAATGTTTGCTTGTGATTGGGAAGACGTGGAACCAGATATGCTGATTTTAGGTAAAGCGCTTGGAGGAGGAGTTTTCCCTATTTCTTGCGTAGTCGCTAACGAAGACATTTTAAGTGTCTTTAACCCTGGCTCTCATGGTTCAACATTTGGAGGAAACCCGCTTGCTTGTGCCGTATCATTAGCTGCTTTGGAAGTAATTGAAGATGAAGAACTTCCAGCGCGTTCATTAGAATTAGGTTCTTATTTCAAGCAGAAGCTCCAAAGCTTAAGCAATCCAGTTATTAGAGAAGTGCGCGGCCGAGGTCTATTCATCGGGGTAGAATTACACGAAGAAGCTCGTCCTTATTGTGAAAAATTAAAAGACCAAGGTTTGCTTTGTAAAGAAACGCACAGTACGGTTATTCGTTTTGCTCCGCCGCTAACGATTTCAAAAGAAGAGTTAGACTGGGCAATTGAACGAATTGAAAAAGTATTTGCTGAGTAATCGGTTTAAAATAAATAAAAATAGTACGATATGTATATATCGTACTATTTTTATTCATATGCAGCTAAATAACGTTTTTATTTGATAGGCAGGAGGAATAGAAGTGTATATCCAACTCTCACAGCTAAGCATGGAAGAGCAAGTTGAATGTTTAACAAAAGCGTTAGTGAAAATCAAAAGTATCAATGGGACAAGCGGCGAAGTAAAGATTGCTGATTTCATTAAAAACACGCTTCAAAGTTTTCCTTATTTCAAAGAAAATCCCCTTCACGTTTGGGAACAGAAAATTAATGGCGATACGCTAGGTAGAAAAAATGTATTTGCTTTTATTCAAGGCAGCAAAAAAAATGCTCAAACAATGATTTATCACGCTCATTTAGATACGGTTGGCATTGAAGATTTTGGTCCATTAAAAGACATAGCATTAGATCCAGAAGAACTTCAGCGCTATTTCTCTATGCATAACATTAATGAAGATGTACAGCGAGATGCTCGCTCAGGTGAATGGATGTTTGGAAGAGGAGCCGTTGATATGCAAAGTGGAATTGCTGTACATTTAGCCAATGTGCTGCATTTTACTAAGCATCCAAATAAATTAGAAGGAAACGTCCTTTTTATGGTCAACCCAGATGAGGAAAGTCAGCATGCTGGAATTATTTCTGCTGTTTCTGAACTGAACCGTTTGAAAAAAGAAAAAAATCTTTCATATGTAGCAGCGATTAATACCGACTTTATTACACCTCTTTACGATGGAGATTCCACGCGCTATATTTATACAGGAGCCGCTGGGAAACTGCTTCCATGTTTTTATATTTACGGAAGGGAGGTACACGTAGGAGATACGCTTGCTGGTATAGACCCTAATTTGATTGCATCTGAGATTACAGGAAGCATCCATAACAATATTAATCTAGCTGAAAATATTGAAGGAGAGCTGGTACTGCCACCTTCCTGTCTGTATCAACGAGATAATAAAGAGGCTTATAATGTGCAAACTGCTGTAAGTAGTCATTTGTATTTTAACTATTTCATCTATGAACGAACGGCAAAAGAAGTGATGAGTCAATTAATTGGATTATCAATCGAAGCATGTGAAAAAGTGGAGAAAAAACTTTCTGATTATTACGAACTTTTTGTTCGGAGAACGAATTTACCAAAGCGAAACTTGTCTTGGAAAGTAGATGTTGTGAGTTTGGAAGATTATTTGGAAGAATTGGATCAAAAAGGGATAAATGCTCAGGCTTGTATTGAACGAGCTTTCGAACAGTATGCGCATTTAGAACTTAGAACAAGGTGCTTTAAAGTAATTGAAGAACTTCAAAGGTTAGATCCGCATCAAAGTCCGCGCGTAATTGTCTTTTTTGCACCGCCTTACCTGCCTCATAATCACTTGAAGAAAGAAGAAAGCAGAGATCAGCAGCTTCTTTATCCCTTGCAAGCGGCTGTGGAGAAGGTTGGAAAACAGACGGGAGAGACGTTTCAGTTTAAAAAATTTTTCCCCTACCTAGCGGATGGCAGCTTTTTATCTCTTCATGAGACAGATGAGGAAATCGATGCTTTTACACGTAACTTTCCGGGATGGGGGATTGCAGGGGCGATTCCTTTCCGTGAAATTCGAGAATTAAATATTCCGTCCATCAATATGGGGGTATATGGGAAAGACGGACATAAGTGGACAGAGCGAGTGTACAAGCCTTATTCGTTCGGCGTCCTTCCTAAGTTGATTCAAGAAACAACTGTTCAGATGTTAAAAAGTAGGTATGCTTGTACAAACCACATATAAGAAAATGAAGAACGGAGGTACCGATGAATAGACATACAGAACAAAACCAATTACAGAGAACAATGAAAAGCAGACATTTATTTATGATTGCGTTAGGAGGCGTGATTGGAACAGGCCTATTTTTAGGTTCGGGTTTTACTATTAGCCAGGCAGGGCCGGGAGGAGCCATTCTTGCATATATAATAGGCGGCTTCCTCATGTATTTAGTTATGCTTTGTTTAGGAGAGCTAGCGGTAGCAATGCCGGTTTCAGGTTCCTTTCAAGAATACGCTACAAGGTTTTTAGGGCCTTCTACAGGCTTTATGATTGGATGGCTGTACTGGTTCAGCTGGGCAAATACGACAGGACTTGAATTTACGTCAGCAGGAATTTTAATGCAGAGGTGGTTTCCTGATGTACCTATATGGTCATGGTGCTTGATTTTTGGCGTCATTACATTTTTAATTAACGCTCTTTCTGCTCGAAGCTATGCTGAAACTGAGTTTTGGTTTTCGAGTATTAAAGTTACGGCTATTATTCTATTTATTTTAATTGGAGGAGCTGCTGTTTTTGGTTTTATCGATTTCAAGGGAGGAGAATCCGCACCGTTTCTTTCACATTTCACCCAAGGCGCAGGTCTTTTTCCAAATGGAATACTGGCAGTTTTATTGACTTTAGTAACGGTTAACTTTTCGTTTCAAGGAACGGAGCTTGTCGGCATTGCAGCAGGAGAAAGTGAAAGTCCTGAGAAAACGTTGCCGAGATCTATTCGAAACGTCATTTGGAGAACGCTGTTTTTCTTTGTGTTAGCTATGTTTGTTTTAGTCTCTATTCTGCCATACAAAACAGCAGGCGTCATTGAAAGTCCGTTTGTTGCCGTATTAGATCAAATTGGCATTCCATACGCAGCGGATATCATGAACTTTGTCATTTTAACAGCCGTTCTATCAGTGGCGAACTCCGGCGTTTATGCTGCTTCTCGTATGCTTTGGTCACTGTCAAACAGCAATATGGGGCCAAAACCTTTGAAGAAATTATCTTCAAAAGGTGTTCCAATTAACGCATTAATTGTGACAATGATTATTTCAGGGTGCTCGTTGATTACAAGCGTCGTGGCTGCTGAAACCGTATATCTTTGGTTTATTTCGATTTCAGGAATGGTGACCATTATTGTTTGGATGTCCATTTGTGCCTCTCAATTTATGTTCCGCCGTCGTTTTTTAGCGGAAGGAGGAGACATAAAGGAATTGAAATTTAAAACGCCGCTTTATCCGTTCGTTCCTATTCTAGGTTTTTGTTTGTATGGACTGGTATTAATCAGTTTAATTTTTATTCCGGATCAACGAATTGGTCTTTACTGCGGTGTCCCTTTAATCATTGTACTCTACGTGTATTATCACGTAGGAATCAAGAAAAATATTGATCAAAAACAATCGGATTCACCGGTTTATAAAGCAAAATAAAAAAGAAGTGCACTATGCACTTCTTTTTTATTTAGAGCGGATGTTTAATCGTTTCATACGATACTGCAAGCTTTGTCTGGTCAGCCCTAGTATCTTAGCACTTTTTGAGATGTTGTGGCTGTGTTGTTCAAGCGTTTGTTTAATACATTCTGCTTCGAACGCTAACAGCTGTTCCTTTAAAGGAAGAGAAGGGTGAAAAGCGCTTGGATAAGAAGGTGCGTCACTGCTTGCTTTATTTTCAAAATGTTCATGCTGCTTTAGCTGGAACTTCGTTCTGTATTGGAAAGGAAGGTGAGAATAGTGAATAACATCTTCGTCCATTACCAAGTTCATTGCGCCTTCAATAATGTGTTCTAATTCCCGTACGTTCCCTGGCCAGTCATAAGAGAGAAAAGAAGACATGACTTGGTGATCTACGGTTTTTACATTCATCTGAAACAAATCATTGTATTTTTTGATGAAAAACTTTGTTAATTCAATAATATCTTCTTTTCGTTCACGAAGAGGAGGAATAAAAAGCGTCACGACGCCAAGTCGATAATATAAGTCTTTGCGTAATCGGTTTTCTGCAATTGCATCGATTGGATCTTCATTCATGTTCGCGATCACTCGAACGTTAACCGGTTTGTCCACTGTATCCCCAATTCTTCGTACGGTTTTTTCCTGCAGCACTCGAAGAAGCTTAGCCTGAAGATTTGGGTTTAACGAGTTGATTTCATCTAGCAGTAATGTGCCTCCTTGCGCTTGTTCGAAAAGGCCAGGATTATCCATTGCACCTGTAAAAGCTCCGCGCTTCGTACCGAACAAAAGGCTTTCAATTAAATTATCCGGTAGCGCAGCACAGTTTTGTGAAATAAAAGGAGCAGAAGAGCGGCTGCTGCCATTATGTATGCTTTGAGCAAACAATTCTTTTCCCGTGCCTGTTTCTCCAATGATTAAGACATAAGAAGGAGTTCTAGTAGCACGCTTGGCGTCTTCAATCACATCATGAACCGCTTGACTGTTTCCGATGATGCTGTCAAACGTAAAGCGTGTGTTTCCTTTTTGCCTAATGTTTTGCCGGATTAGACGCTCTAATTTTGTCACGTCCTGAGCAATTTCAACCGCTCCTTGAATGACCCCGTCTTTTAAAATAGGGAAGGTATTATTAATCGTCGTGATTTCTTGTCCTTGATTGTTGAAATACGTTTGCTTGACGTTAACCGTTTCTTTTCCTTTTTGCAGCGCCTGTACAAGCGTGCTTTGCTGATTTTCTTTGAACATAAATACATCTAACAAGTTTTTATGCAAAACGTCTTGTTCATCCATCAGCTCCATCTTTGTCATCTTTTCATTATAAATAATAGTTTTTCCTGTTTCATCGACCGCATGGATACCGGCATCGACTTTATTTAAAATGGTTTCGTATATATGTTTAAGAGTGCTTAATGTATCGGTCATTCAAATACTCTCCTTTAGCGGTGTTCATATCTCTATTTAAACAAAAATAGCTGAATTCTGATAGTGTTTCCACATAAAAATAAATGAATGACCGAAGAGAAATGTTATCCGTTTACAATGGATCCCCCATTAATGTGCAGAACTTGCCCGGACATATAAGAAGAATCAGAGCTTGCCAAGTATACATAGGCTGGTCCGAGCTCAGAAGGCTGTCCTGCCCGTTTCATAGGTGTATTAGACCCAAATGTCGCAACTTGCTGTTCGTCGAACGTAGACGGAATAAGAGGTGTCCAAATGGGTCCCGGAGCTACGCCGTTTACGCGAATGCCTTTTGTTGCGAGCGAAGCTGATAAAGAACGTGTAAAAGCAACGATAGCACCTTTGGTTGAAGAGTAATCAATCAGCTGATCATGCCCATGGTAAGCTGTCACAGACGTTGTATTAATAATAGCGCTTCCTTGTTTTAAATGAGGCAATGCAGCTTTGGTCAAATGAAAAATTGAAAAAATATTCGTTTGAAACGTACGAGTAAGCTGTTCAGTCGTGATATCCGTAATACTTTTTTGAGGATGCTGTTCAGCAGCATTATTGACTAAGATGTCTATTTTTCCGAAAGTCTGAATGGCCTTTGAGACGACTTCTTGACAAAAATGCTCATCTCCTATGTCACCAGCAAGCAACAAACAAGAAGCTTCCATTCGTTCAACTTGTTTTTTGGTTTCATTTGCATCATCGTGTTCATTAAGGTAGGTTATGACAACATTTGCGCCTTCTTTAGCGTAATGATAAGCGACAGAACGTCCGATACCGCTGTCTCCTCCGGTGATAACAGCTACTTTGTTCTGTAATTTTCCGCTTGCCTTATAATCTGGAGCGATAGAGGTAGGGATTGGGTGCATATCTTTCTCAATACCTGGCTGAGTTTGCTGATGCTGAGGAGGGAAGTTTTGTTTTTGATTTTGATTCATTGGTATACACTCCTTAATTAATATGAGTATGTAAAGCGTATACTAGTATTTGTTAAGAAAGTGTATCTATGCATAGGAATAAGCCTGAACGAATAAAAAAAGGCTTTAAAAGAAAAAATGAATGCCGGAGCATCCATTTTTTTAGCGGTAATTAATAAATTGTACGTCAATAGGTAAATCAGCGCTGCGAATAGCTGAAATGATTTGCTGCAGGTCATCACGATTTTTACCGCTTACGCGAAGCTGATCATCTTGAATCTGGCTTTTTACTTTTAAACCGGTATTCTTAATAATCGTATTTAGCTTTTTAGCGTTGTCTTTGTCGATACCTTGAATTAGCTTGGCACGTTGTCTAACCGTTCCTCCAGAGGCGTTCTCAATTTTTCCATATGAGATATTGCGTGTAGGTACGCCGCGTTTAATAAGCTTGGAGATCAGTACGTCTTTTAACTGTTCAAGCTTAAATTCATCATCAGAAATAAGAACAAGCTCTTCGTTTTCAAGCGAGATTTCGCTTTTACTGCCTTTAAAATCGTAGCGGGTTTTAATTTCTTTTGTTGCCATGGTAATGCCGTTTGTTACTTCTGATAAATCGACTTGTGACACAATGTCAAATGAACTATCTTTAGCCATAATAACCTCCATATGTAAAGAGTTTGTTCTTTTATTATAAATAAAACACAAACTGTATACAACTGATATTGAATAGAGAGCCGGTAATTGATACAATACAAGTTATGCTTTTTGTTGTAAGCTATAGAAGCAGCTTTTTTAAACAATGCATGCATTTAAGTTGATTTGAAATTTAAAATGCTGTTCGATGCAAAGTGAGAAGGTATGTGGTGACGGAATAGTCACTACTAATTTATATAAAGGATGGATAGAACGATGAATGTAGAAGCTGGGATGAAAGCGTATTTAACAGTAAACCGGGAAACGCCGATTGGTTATATGTTAGCAGAAGGTGAAGAAGAAATTTTGCTGCATAAAAATGAAACAACAAGAGAACTTGCTGAAGGAGAAGAAGTAGAAGTTTTTCTATACCTTGATCAGCATGACCGTTTAACGGCAACGATGCACTTACCTCTTGTTGAAGAAGGTGTCTATGAGTGGGTCGAGGTCGTAGATGTTAATCCAGGTTTGGGCGTGTTTGTAAATATCGGCATGAACAAAGATATGTTAATTGGTTCAACAGACTTACCTGCCCTAGAAGATCTGTGGCCAGAAGTCGGAAACAAGGTTTACTGTACAATGAAGATTTCAAAGCGCGGTAAGATGTACGGGAAAATTGCTACAGACGATGTGATGAAAGCAATGGCGTTAGATGCTCCGCCCGAACTTTTTAATCGTGAAGTGCGCGGATACATCTATCGCGTACTGCGCGTAGGTTCATTTATTATGACAGATGAAGGATATGTTGGATTTATTCATGAAAGCGAGAGACGCAAAGAACCAAAGCTTGGGACGTATGTAACAGGCCGCGTAATTAATGTAAAAGAAGACGGAACGCTAAACGTATCGCTTCTTCCGCGCAAGCAAGAAAGCATGGATGAAGATGCACAAGTACTATACGATTACATGGAAAGCCGCGGTGGCGTTATGCCATTTTGGGATAAAAGCTATCCGGAAGATATTCGCGAGCGCTTTAATATGAGTAAAGCTGCGTTCAAACGTGCGCTTGGTAAACTGATGAAAGAAGGAAAAGTTTATCAAGAAGAAGGATGGACATATTTTAAAAAAGAAGAAAACTAAAAGGAGAAGCCGCTGAAAATTCAGCGGCTTCTTTTTATAAGTGATCAGTTTTTTTAGAAAATGAATGTTTTCCAAGCTCACGGTTATGCTTAGCTTGCAGATTCTTTTCGTGAAGCTTTGCATTATTATCTTTTGCTTTTTTATCGTTATCGCTCGTTTTTGGCATTGTGATACACCCCTTTTTGATCGTACCTTTAGAATGCCCTGACCTCTTTAAATTATTCGATGGTTTCGTTCAAAAAGAAGACTGCAATCGTCCCTGGGCCAGAGTGAGAACCTATGGCTGCACCAATAATATTAATAATAAAATGTTTGGTTCCAAAACGTTCTTGAATCATCTCTTTCAGCTGAAGAGCTGTTTCTAAATCATCTCCATGGCTAATTCCAATGGTTTGAGAAGAGAGGCTTTTTCCTCGCTCTTCCATTACATCAAGCATGCGCTTAAATACTTTTTTACGGCCACGGATTTTTTCGATTGGAATCAGTTTTCCATCTTCCACATGAAGCAGCGGCTTAATATTAAGCAGACCTCCTACAAAAGCAGAAGCTTTGCTCACGCGTCCTCCTTGAGCAAGAAAATCTAAGTCATCGACCGTAAAAATATGTTCCATATGCAGCGCGTATTGTTTTATTTTTTCTGTCATCTCGACTAGTGAGAGGTTTTGTTGTAGTAATTGTGCTGCATAATAAGTAACTACTCCCTGGCCAAGAGATGCACATTTCGTATCGATTATCTCTAATTGGAAATCGGGATACTTTTCTAGGAGTTCTTCTCGAATCATCATTGCTGTTTGGTATGTACCGGATAATTCTGAAGAAAAAGCTAAATAAATGCACGAATCACCTGATTTAGCTATGTTCTCAAAGACTTCATACGTAGTAGTTGGAGCCGCTTGAGATGTTTTTGGCATTTTGCCTTTACGGATGGCTTCGTAGACAGAAGCTGGCTCAATCGTTTGTAGATCTAAAAATTCTTGATTATCCAGGCTTACGCGAAGTGGTAAAAAGCCAACGTTATTTTCTTGAAAAAAGGATAAAGGCAAATCGCTTGCACTATCGGTTAAAAGTTTAATTGACATAAATGTCACCTTCCTAATTGCATTTATAAAATATTAAATGAATTTGATGTATAAACATTGAGAAGCGTTATATACGACATAGTATTAGTGTATAAGCACTTTGAGGAAAATACAATTTTTGAATAAGTTTTTTTAATTCTGCCAAATCGTACATACTATATGTACTAACTGTTTTAAAGATGCTGACTTTATTCATTTTATAAATGGGTATAGGAGAGTAAGAAGTTTTAAAAAAGCGGAGGTCGGTCATTTGAATATGTGGCTTGAAACAAAAAAAGCGATAGTCGTCTTAGTAGGAGCATTATTGAATGCGCTTGCGCTCAACTTGTTTTTGATACCTGCTAATGTATATTCGAGCGGCTTTACAGGAGTAGCGCAGCTTGTTTCGAGTATCGTGACAGATTACACCCCTTTTACTATTTCCACTGGAGTGCTGCTGTTGTTGTTAAACATTCCTGTAACTATTTTAGGGTGGAAAAAAGTTGGGAAGTCATTTACTGTTTACAGCTTTATCAGCGTTGCTGCAACAACTTTGTTTCTTGGAATTATTCCTATTCAAGCACTTTCTAAAGACATCATCCTTAACGCAGTTTTTGGAGGCGTTATTTTAGCGGTAGGGGTAGGAATTACGTTGAAATTTGGAGCTTCAACTGGTGGGCTCGATATTATTGCCCTGATTTTGTCTCGAGTAAAGGACCGACCAATTGGCACTTATATGTTCATATTAAACGCAATTATTATCGTGCTAGCAGGTCTTTTATATGGTGCTGAGAAGTCACTTTATACGCTTGTGACGCTTTATACAACTACTCGCGTCATTGATGTTATTCATACGCGTCATGTCAAACTCACAGCAATGATCGTAACGAAAAAAGGAGTGGAGCTAAGAAAGGCGATTCACGCCAAACTTGTGCGAGGGATTACGGCGGTACCGGCTAAAGGCGGCTTTACAAACGAAGATAAAGAAATGCTAATGATTGTTTTGACCAGATATGAATTATTTGACTTGGAGCGAGTGATTAAAGAGGTAGATCCTAAAGCGTTTACCAATATCGTTCAGACAACGGGAATCTTTGGTTTGTTTCGCAAGGATTAAAAAAGGTCCAGGTATTCATTACCTGGACTCTTTTTTATTAATGTGTGCCTTTTAAGTCATTAGAAAGTTCTTGAAGCTGAGCTTGTTCTTCAGGAGAAGCATTTTGCTGCGCATGAGACAGCATATCAGCTGCAATGTTTTCATCAGAAGCTGCAGACGTATGAGCCTGAGACGTTTGATGCTTTTGACCAGCAGCTCCTAATGTATTCTGAAGCTGCTGAAGCTGAGCTTGTTCTTCAGGAGAAGCGCTTTGCTGTGCATGAGACAGCATATCAGCTGCTACGTTTTCACTAGACGTGTGAGATTCACGGTGAGCGTGAGACTGACCGCCTTCTAAAGTGCTTTGAAGCTGTTCAAGCTGAGCTTGTTCTTCAGGAGAAGCATTTTGCTGTGCATGAGATAATATATCAGCTGCTACGCTTTCACTGGACGCATGAGCTTTACCGTGAGCGTGAGACTGACCGCCTTCTAAAGTGCTTTGAAGCTGTTCAAGCTGTGCCTTCTCTTCGGAAGAAGCATTCTGAACGATGTGAGACAGCGTATCAGACGTAATGTCTGCGCTTTTCTCTTGTGAATGTGATTCTCCATCTGTATCATACGCTTGATGCAATGAGTTTTGGAATTGCTTCAGCTGCTCTTGCTCCTCAGGAGAAGCGTTAGAAGCAATACTATTTAATACGCCTTCTGAAATATCAAGTTCACCGTTGCCGTGCTTTTGACGATGAAGCTGATCTTCTGAATGGCCGGATACTGCATTTCGAATCGCATCTTTTACTTGACCAAAAAGTGAATTTTTCATAAGTTACTGTCCTCCATGAGGAGTTTGGCGCTGCTGAGCTTGAAATGCTTCTGCCTCTGCCATAGTCATATGATAAGGAATTCGTTCATCATGTTTTTGAACTGCGTCTGCACCTTGTTTCACAAAACGTTTTGATCGATTGCCTCTGCCCATCATAAATTCCTCCTCGTAATATAAATAAAACCGACACCTTAAGAAGTGTCGGTTATAGTGTGTGCTAAATAAAAAAAATGATAGCGATAAAAATTTACCTTGCTTTTCAAAAAAAGCTAAGTTATAAATTTAACGTTTTTTCCAAATAATAAGCAATACCATCATTTTCATTCGATTTTGTTACTTCACGCGCTAGCTGTTTTAATTCGTTAATACCATTTTCCATGGCAATACCGTGTCCTGCAAATTTAATCATTTCAAAATCATTGTCTTCATCTCCAAACGCAATAATTCGTTCGCGTGGAATTTGATAATGATTAGCTACGCGCTCAAGACCTACAGCTTTATTAAGTCCTTTTTTTACAATTTCAACGACATGCCAAGGTGCTCCCCAGCGTCTATGTTCTAGTACTTCTGCATGAACATCTGAAAGGTGAGAGCGTATATCTTGTACATGTTCTTCATCTGCGTGAATTAAAATAGACGTTGGGTCGTGCTGCAGCGTATGACGCAAATCACCCGTTTGTAATTTAGGATCCCCTAGGCTAAGTACATCCATTAATTTTCGATCTTCAAAATGAAGATACACATCATCTTGTACTTCTGCCATGATATTGTTGATGCGATAGTCTTGCATAGCTGTCACAATGTCATGGACAGTGCGGCGGTTTAAAGGTTCGTGATGCGTGCCGAAATCAGGCTGAAGGGGGTGATGAACAAGCGCTCCGTTAAAGTTTACAATAGGCGTGGATAAATTTAATTCGCTGTAATACATAGCACTGGAACGATAAGGTCTACCAGTTGCAATCATTACAATGTGTCCTTCTTGTTTGGCTTTTTCTAATACCCGTTTTGTTGTAGGTGAAATGGTTTTTTCATTCGTTAACAATGTTCCATCCAGATCTAAGGCGATTAAGTGTTGATCGTTTCTCATATAGGGCTCCTTTTAAATTGAAGTAGTTATACGATTATATTGAATTCTACTAATATTCATGCTTGTATTCCCATATTTTACACAACTTTTCCTTAGGAGCAAAGCAGAACGATTGACATGCAAAAGCTGTCTTGTTACGGTGTAAGACATAGTTATTGATTGCTTACGATAAATTGTTTAAGGGTATATTTAATACGTGAAGATAATTACGGAAGTAAGAGAAAGGAGAATGAATATGGATAAACAGTTAGAAGATAAAATCATGGAATCACTAGAAGAAGTAATTGATCCAGAGCTTGGCGTTGATATCGTAAATTTAGGCTTAGTGTATGGTGTAGAAATGGAAGAAAACAACACGGTTATCGTGACGATGACGTTAACTTCTATTGGCTGCCCGCTGGCTGGCGTGATTGGCGAACAAGTGAAAAAACAATTAATTTCTCTTGAAGAAGTAGAAAATGTAGAAGTGAATATCACATTTAATCCTCCATGGGATAAAGATCGAATGACGCGCTACGCTAAAATTGCATTAGGTGTTCAATAAGAAAAAAGCCATCGACGATGGCTTTTTTTCTTATTCAATTCTGCACAATTCCAAAGGGCAGTCCTCACAGTCTATTTCTTTCTTTAAAAAAGAGAGCTTATGAATGATGATTTTTCCATCTGCCATCGAAATCACTTCGTTTTTTCGCAAATCAGCGAGCATGCGATTGACCACTTCTCGAGATGTCCCGCATAGATTGGCGATTTCTTGATTTGTCAACGTTACATTTAATAAAATACCATTTGGCTTCATTACTCCAAAACTATTAGACATGCGGATCAGAGTAGAGTAGAGAGCACCTTTTTTTCCATTTAGAATTAAGTCTCTAAACTTTGTCTGCATTCGCTTGATTTGGAGTCCCATCCACTTCATGTACTCCATAGAAAGAGCAGGGTATTGTGCTAGTTCGTTTTCTAACAACCGTTTTTGAATACTGATTGCCGTACAAGGTTCAATGGCTTTTGCTTGGAGCATATGGGGAGTAGATCCGCAAAACAGCATGACTTCCCCGATTAAGTCTCCTGAACTCGCCAGCTGAAGCGTCAGTTCGCGTCCTTCCGGCGTCACTTTACCTACTTGCACGGCCCCTGACGTAATAAAAAATAAATGAGTTGAAGGTGAACCTTCTTGAAAGAGAAAGTCACCTTTTTTAAACGAAATTTTATGATCAAAGTTCATAAAAAATTGCTGCAGCTCATTTGAAAAAGAATCCGTTGTGATGTTCATCATGTTATCACCTTTTAATTAAAATTTTTGCGACTGTTACTTATTAATCTATTAAGTTAGAACAGTCTGTATATGCTGTACGTCCACTAGCCGTATGAAAAAATCTCATACGGATGATTTTATCGATATTCTTATTATACACAAAAACAACCAGTGTTTTCCAAAACTATCTGTGAACAATTTCTAAACAAAAATAGAAAGATAGTTATAAAAATAAAAACTTATGAATAAATAAAAATGTTTAAAAATATAGAATAAAGTGTTGGATTTTTTAAATATTCATTTGATTTTATTTTTATACGGTATTATAATGATAAATAATTCAAATAGATACGTGGAAAAAGGAGTTTTAAAATGAAAGAATACAAGGTAGGAATTGTTGGAGCAACAGGGTATGGAGGAGTAGAACTGATTCGTTTGTTAGCGAATCACCCACATTTTCATGTTTATGCAGTTTATTCATCCTCTCAGGATGGGATGGAACTAGCAGAGGTTTATCCTCACCTTTCTAATACTGTATATACGCTGCAAGATATAAACCCTAAGAAGATGGCTGAAGAATTAGATTTAGTGTTTACAGCAACTCCTTCCGGTGTTTCTAGCAAACTTGTACCTCAATTAATAGAAGAAGGAATAAAAGTGGTAGATCTATCTGGAGATTTTAGATTAAAAACAGAAGCACTTTATGAAAAATGGTACAAAAAGCCTGCTGCAGCCGAAGCATTTTTACAACAGTCTGTGTATGGATTATCAGAATGGTTTGCAGCCGAAGTCGAAAGCAGTACGTTCGTTGCGAACCCGGGTTGTTATCCAACAGCTACACTGCTTGGGCTAGCTCCCCTCGTTAGTAAACAAATGGTGAAATCAAACTCTATTATCATTGATGCAAAGTCCGGAATCTCAGGAGCAGGGCGCGGTCTTTCGCAAATGGCTCATTATGCTGAAATCAATGAAAATATGAAAATATACAAAGTTAATCAACATCAGCATATCCCAGAAATCGAATCTATTTTAGAAAAGTGGGATGAGGAAATTGGCCATGTTACGTTCAGTACGCACTTAGTTCCAATGACGCGAGGGATTATGAGTACAATATACGCTGAACTTTCTGAAGAGAGCTCAGTACAAGAGCTCCATCAGCTATATGTAGATACATATCAAAACTCCCCGTTCGTTCGCGTTCGAAAAGCTGGTGAATTTCCTTCTACTAAAGAAGTAAGTGCATCAAATTATTGCGATATCGGTATTACATTTGACGAACGAACAAAGCGTGTCACGATCGTTTCTGTCATTGATAACTTAGTAAAAGGGGCAGCCGGTCAGGCCATTCAAAATGCCAATATCATGATGGGATTTGAACAGCAAGCGGGTATCGGACTACTGCCTGTCTTCCCATAAAGTCAACAGCATCACTAATCACGATAAAAGCAGGAGGGAACGTATAGTGATTACGGTTAAACAAACGAAAGAAAAGATAAAGAAAATAGAGAACGGTACAATTGTAACGCCGCTAGGCTTTTCAGCAGACGGTGTTCATGCTGGTTTACGTTATGCTAAAAAAGATTTAGGAGTTATTGTAAGCGATGTGCCAGCTAATTGCGCAGCTGTTTACACGCTTAATGCCTTTCAAGCAGCGCCTTTAGCTGTTACAAAAGAAAGTGTAGCAGTGGAGCAGAAGCTGCAAGCGATCGTTGTGAACAGCGCATGTGCAAATGCATGTACGGGAGAACAAGGATTAAAAGATGCATACCAAATGCGAAATACATGTGCAAAAGAGCTTAATATCCTACCTCATCATGTAGCGGTAGCTTCTACAGGCGTAATTGGAGAGCTTCTAGATATGGAAAAAATCGTGAAAGGCATTGGGTTGTTAAGTCCTTCGTCGAACAAAGAAAAAGCAGAAGAATTTCAAACGGCTATTTTAACAACAGATACAGTGATGAAGTCAGCTTGCTATGAAACAAAAATTGACGGCAAAGTAGTTACCATTGGAGGCACAGCGAAAGGATCAGGCATGATTCACCCAAATATGGCTACGATGCTTAGCTTTATCACAACGGATGCTAAGGTTGAAGCTTCAGTGTTACAAGATGCGCTAGGTTCTATTACAAATAAAAGCTTTAATCAAATTACAGTGGATGGTGACACATCGACGAATGATATGGTTGTTGTTTTAGCAAATGGAAAAGCTGATCACCAGTCGCTTACACCAGATCATCCTGAATGGAATTCGTTTTATGAAGCACTGCGCTTGACGTGTGAAGATTTAGCCAAACAAATTGCACGCGACGGTGAAGGAGCAACAAAACTAATTGAAGTAAACGTATCTGGGGCTCATACAAACGAAGAAGCAAATGTGATTGCTAAACAAATTGTGGGCTCGAACCTAGTGAAAACGGCCATGTATGGAGCCGATGCCAATTGGGGACGAATTATTTGTTCAGTTGGGTACAGCGGAGTAACGCTTAATCCAGAAACAGTGAATGTTTCGTTAGGCAATATCCAGATGTTAGAAAACAGTCAGCCTGTTTCATTTAGTGAAGAAGAAGCAAAGGCTTATTTAGAAAATGATACGGTCGAAGTCTATGTTGACTTGCAGCAGGGAAATGGAATTGGCAAAGCGTGGGGCTGCGATTTGACTTACGATTACGTCAAAATCAACGCCAGTTATCGAACGTAAGGAGAGAGTGAAATGAGCAATGAAAAAATCGTCGTTGTAAAATGCGGAGGCAGCATTGTCAATCAGTTAACAAGCGCTTTTTTTGAAAGTATTCAGCAGTTAAAAGCGAGTGGATATCAGATCATTGTTGTGCACGGAGGCGGACCTGATATTCAAGATACGCTTACCAAATTTCACATTGAAACGGAATTTGTAGATGGGCTTCGAAAAACGTCCAAAGAAGCATTAGAAGTTGTGACGATGGTATTAGCAGGCAAGGTTAATAAGCAGCTTGTAAAAGATCTACAAAAAGCGAACTTAAAAGCGGTAGGACTATCAGGAATTGATGGATTATTGCTTAAAGCAGAGGCAATTGATGTGGAACGTCTAGGTTACGTTGGAGAAGTAAAAGGCGTAAACGATACATTATTAAAACAACTAACTGACAGTAAGTATATTCCAGTTGTTTCTTCCATTGGAGCAGATGAAGAAGGTAATAGCTATAATATTAATGCTGACGTGGCAGCCGGAGCCGTTGCACAAGCAGTAAATGCTGAAAAGCTGATGTTTGTAACCGATGTAAAAGGTGTGTTAAAGGATGGAGCATTGCTTCCTGAGCTTACAAAGTCAGAGATTGATGCACTTATTGAAGAAAAAGTAATTTACGGCGGAATGATTCCGAAAGTAACATCAGCGGTAAATGCGTTATCTCCTTTGCTTGAAGAAGTTCATATTATTAGCGGAACTGATGGATTTTTAGATAAGGAAGGGAAGCTGATTGGTACAGCAATTAAATATAGTGGAAAAGGTGGAGAAGATAGCGATGAGTTCATTGTTTCCAACATATCAACGGTTTGATATCCATGTGGAAGAGGCGCAAGGAACAAAATTAATAGATAACAAAGGAAATGAGTATTTAGATTTTATTTCAGGTATCGCTGTTTGTAACGTAGGTCATCGTCATCCTGATGTTCAAAAAGCGGTCGAAGAGCAGTTAAATAAAGTGTGGCATGTGTCAAATTTATTTCATCAATCGATTCAAGAAGACGTAGCAGGTAAGCTTGTGGAACACTCAAACGGTGATGCAGTATTTTTCTGTAACAGCGGTGCAGAAGCCAACGAAGCGGCGATTAAATTAGCGCGTAAGTACACACAAAAACACAAAATTATTACGTTTACAAAATCATTTCATGGACGTACATTTGCTACAATGACAGCTACAGGGCAGGCAAAAATTCATGATGGCTTCGGTCCTCTTGTTAATGAGTTTGTTTACGTGCCATACAATGATGAAGAAGCATTAAAACAAGAAATGGACGACAGCGTAGCAGCAATTATGGTTGAAGTCATTCAAGGAGAAGGCGGAGTGGTTCCAGGAACCGAAGCATTTTTATTAACCATTCAAGAGCTGTGTAAAAAGCACGAAGCACTGTTTATAGTCGATGAAGTGCAGACTGGAATCGGCAGAACAGGAAAACCATTTGCTTATCAGCATTTTAACGTTTCACCAGATATTATTACAGCAGCTAAAGGATTAGGAAGCGGAATGCCGGTTGGTGCGATGATTGGAAAAGGATATCTCAAAGAAGCATTTGGACCTGGTACTCACGGAACAACCTTTGGAGGAAACCCAATTGCACTAGCTTCAGCCAAAGCAACCTTAAACATTATTTTTAATGAAGCATTTTTGGCAGAGGTTACAGAAAAAAGCCTTTATTTTACCAATGCTTTGAAAAATAGCTTAGCAGATTATTCATTTGTAACCGATGTTCGTGGAAAAGGTTTTATGATTGGAATTGAATGCGGAGAACATCAGTCAGCATTGCTTGCAGCTATGCGTGAAAAAGGATTGCTAGCACTGGGAGCGGGACCGCATGTGGTACGATTGCTGCCTCCTTTAACTGTAACAAAAAAAGAGTTGGACCAAGCGATTCATATCATTGAAGAAGCGTTTAGCCAAACAAAAATTACTTCATAATACAAATTTTTTTGAATATGTTTGTATAAAAATTCTGTTTTATAAATAATTATTCGAAGAGGGATGCACAATGAACGGATATTTACACTTAGCAAACGGCGATTCGTTCGCCGGACACATTGAACATACAGCAACGCACCAGGCAGAAGGAGAAATTGTTTTCTTTACTGGAATGACTGGTTATCAAGAAGTTGTGACTGATCCATCTTACAAAGATCAAATTATCGTCTTTACGTACCCTTTGATTGGGAACTATGGTATCAATGAAAAAGATTATGAAAGCAAAAAGCCTCACGTAGCAGGCGTTGTCGTATACGAATGTTCAGATGAAGGGTTCCATTACGAAGCGATGTACAGCTTTAAACAATATTTAAAGAAATGGAACATTCCGCTTATTACACATGTGGATACGAGAGCGGTCGTAAAACGAATTCGAAAAGAAGGTACGATGCAATCTGCCTTTTCGACATCTGCTGAATCGCCAGCATTTACTGCTGAATGCGATGGATATGTAGTAAAAGAAGTATCAACAAAAGAGCCTGTTACTTACGGAAATGGTGAAAAACACGTTGTATTAATGGACTTTGGGTATAAAAAATCAATTTTACAAGAGCTGTTAAATCGAGAGTGCAAAGTAACAGTTGTTCCTTATTCTACAACCTCTTCAAAAGTAAAAGAACTGCAGCCGGATGGCATTGTCTTATCAAACGGACCTGGAGATCCAACTCAAGTGAGCAGTCAGCTGGATGAATTAAAAGAAATTATTTCATCGTATCCAACTTTGGGAATTTGCTTTGGACATCAGTTAATTGGGCTCGCTTTTGGGGCGCAAACCAAAAAGCTGGCGTTCGGTCACCGAGGAGCTAATCAGCCTGTAATTGATTTAACGACTAACAAAGTGTGTATGACTTCTCAAAATCACAGCTATGTCGTAGACGAACAGACGATTACGTCTACGCCATTAAACGTTCGATTTAAAAATGTGAATGACGGATCGGTTGAAGGTTTAATGCATAAAGACCTTCCTGTTATGTCGGTTCAATATCATCCAGAAGCACACCCTGGACCAAGTGACAGCACGTATATCTTTGATGAATTTATGACGAAAGTACAGCAAGTAGGGAGCGGAAAAGTATATGCCTAAAGACCAAACGTTAAAAAAGATTTTAGTAATCGGATCAGGACCAATCGTAATCGGGCAAGCAGCAGAATTTGATTATTCAGGAACTCAGGCGTGCTTGTCATTAAAAGAAGAAGGTTATGAAGTTATCTTAATCAATAATAATCCAGCTACAATTATGACGGACACTCACGTAGCAGATCGAATCTATTTTGAACCATTAACAGTAGACTGCGTAGAGAAAATTATTGCAAAAGAAAAGCCCGATGGTTTGTTAGCCACATTAGGCGGACAGACGGGTTTAAACTTAGCCCTTGAGCTTCATGAACAAAACATTTTGCCAAAATACGATGTGAAACTTTTAGGAACACCGATTGAATCAATCAAAAAAGGTGAAAGCCGTGAAGAGTTCCGTGCATTGATGAATGAACTGAATGAACCGGTGCCGGAAAGTGAAGTTGTCACAAAAGTAGAAGAAGCGTTAGCTTTTGCCAAGAAAATTGGTTTTCCTGTTATTGTACGTCCTGCTTATACGTTAGGCGGAACGGGCGGAGGAATTGCTCATTCTATGGAAGAGCTTGAAAAGCTTTCAGCGTCAGGTTTGCGTGAAAGTGCTATTACTCAGTGCTTAATTGAAAAAAGCATTGCTGGATTTAAAGAAGTTGAGTATGAGGTGATGCGTGACGTAAACAATACGTGCATCACAATTTGTAATATGGAGAACATCGATCCCGTAGGCGTCCATACTGGAGATTCGGTGGTCGTTGCTCCTTCTCAGACACTAACAGACGTGGAATATCAAATGCTTCGCTCTGCTTCAGTTAAAATTATTTCATCGCTTGGCATTATTGGGGGGTGCAACATTCAGTTTGCGCTTGATCCAAAAAGCAAGCAGTACTATTTAATTGAAGTAAATCCGCGTGTGAGCCGTTCGTCTGCTCTTGCATCAAAAGCAACTGGCTATCCGATTGCTAAAATTGCTGCAAAGCTATCGGTAGGCTACACGCTTCATGAGTTATTAAATCCTGTGACAGGAGACACATATGCAAGCTTTGAACCTGCTCTTGACTATGTAGTAGTGAAATTTCCAAGGTGGCCGTTTGACAAGTTTTTCTACGCTGAAAGAACGCTTGGCACCCAAATGAAAGCAACTGGAGAAGTAATGGCTATTGACCGTAACTTTACACGTAGCTTCCAAAAGGCATTATCTTCTTTAGAAATTGACTTACAAGGATTAGAAGTAGAAGAACTGCAAGAACTTTCAACAGATGAATTAAAAAGCAAGCTGGGCGAACAAAGCGATGAGCGTATTTTTGTTATCCTTGAGCTTTTACGCCGCGGCACAACGCCTGAGTATATCCATGAAGTAACACAAATTGATTATTTCTATTTAACACACTTTGCACAGCTGATTAAAATGGAAGCCTCTTTAAAAGAAGTACGTTTTGATTCGATTACAGCTGAACACTTTAAACAAGTGAAGGAGCATGGTTTTACAGATGCGTATCTAGCAAACGTATGGAATGTGCCAGAACTTGACGTAAGAGCGAAACGTAAAGCACTACATATTACGCCAAGCTATAAAATGGTGGATACATGTGCAGCGGAATTTGAATCTTCAACGGCTTATTTCTACTCTAGTTACTACGGGGAAAGTGAGATTGAACCATCAACGAATAAAAAAGTTGCGATTATTGGTTCTGGACCTATTCGTATCGGGCAAGGAGTAGAGTTCGACTATAGCTCTGTACACGGTGTGCTAGCTCTTGAAAAAGAAGGATACGAAACGATTTTAATTAACAATAATCCAGAAACGGTAAGTACGGATTTTGAAGTAGCAGATCGCTTATATTTCGAACCTGTAACAGTAGAAGACGTATTAAATGTTCTTGATGCTGAAAATGTGACGGATGTAATTGTTCAATACGGAGGTCAAACGGCTATTTCGCTCGTTAAAGGTCTAGAAGAAGCTGGTGTTAATTTATTAGGTATTACAAATGATGTCATTGATGCACTTGAAGATCGTGACCTGTTTTATAAGCTCTTAGACGACTGCGATATTCCTCATATTCCAGGTGAAATGGCGAAAGACGCGAAAGAACTTGTACAAAAAGCAAAAGATATGGGATTCCCATTACTCATTCGTCCTTCTTACGTGATTGGCGGAAAAGGAATGCTGACAATTCAAAACGAAACGGAGCTTCAGGCTTGTTTACCGGCTATTAAAGCGTCTCATTTCCCAATGCTTATTGATGCTTACTTCCCTGGAAAAGAAACAGAAGTTGATGTGGTAGCAGACGGAAAAGATGTGTTGATTCCGACAATCGTTGAACATATTGAAAAAGCCGGCGTTCATTCAGGAGACAGTTATGCGCTTTTACCAGCTAAAACAGTAGAAGCAGCACATAAAGAAAAAATGGTAAGCTACGCTCAAAAAATTGTAAACAAACTTCAATATAAAGGGATTATGAATATCCAATATGTTATTTACAACGATGAAGTCTACATGCTGGAAGTTAATCCGCGTGCCAGCCGTACAGTTCCTGTAGTAAGCAAAGTGTGCAACACGCCGCTTGTTTCGCTATCAACTCAAATATTGCTTGGGAAATCATTGTCGGAAATTAGTGAAAAGCTAGGTTTATTGCCGGATCCAGCTTATACAACTATCAAGTTTCCAGTGTTTTCGACAAGTAAATTATCAGGAGTTGATCCACTTGTTGGACCGGAAATGAAGTCAACTGGTGAAGGAATTGCGATTTCTTCAACGATTGAAGAAGCAGCAAAGAAAGTATTCCATCAGTATGTGTTAAGTAAAAAAGGTGCTGCAGAAGTGTATATCAACGGAGAAGCGCAGGGCCTTGAAGAACTTGCGCAAAGCGCGGGATTAACTCTTGTTAAAGATAAAGAAGTTAGTGAATGGGTGAAAACGAAAGAAGCTTTATTATATGTAAGTTTACAGCCCGAAGATAAAGAAAGCCGTATGTCAGCATTAAAACACGGTTTAATGGTTATGACGGAGGCAGAAACGGCTTCGCTATTTTTCCAATCGTTCCAAGTCGATGAATATCACGTTTCATCACTGCAAGAATGGTTTCAAAAAACTAAAAAGGAAGTGACAGTATCATGAGTACAGTATCGGTAAATACGAATTTAAAAGGAAAAGATTTGCTTACACTTAAAGATTTATCATCAGACGATATTATGTCACTTTTGGAAAGCGCCATTGAGCTGAAAGAAAAGCATAAAAATGGTGAAATCGTAACATCGTTAAAAGGAAAAACGCTGGGGCTCATTTTTGAAAAATCTTCAACAAGAACAAGAGTCTCATTTGAAGCGGGAATGATGCAGCTTGGAGGAAACGCCCTCTTTTTAAGCAGCCAGGATTTACAGATTGGACGCGGAGAAACGATTGCTGATACAGCACGCGTACTATCTGAATTCATCGATGCTATAATGATTCGTACGTTTGAACACAGCAAGATCGAAGAGCTTGCAGATTACGCATCCATTCCCGTTATTAATGGTTTGACAGATGATTATCATCCTTGTCAGGCTCTAGCTGATTTATTAACGATTTACGAGCACAAGAAATCATTTGAAGGGCTAAAAGTAGCTTATGTTGGAGACGGAAATAATGTAGCGCATTCGTTAATGATTGCCTGTGCAAAAATGGGAATAGATATTTCAATTGGATGCCCTGATGGATATGAGCCAAAAGACTTTGTCACAGCTTATGTTCATGAAATAGCTGCTACAACGGGCGCTAAAGTTACGATTACAAAAGATCCTGTAGAAGCTGTGAAAAATGCCGATGCTATTTATGCAGACGTATGGACAAGTATGGGACAGGAAGAAGAAGCACAGCAGCGTTTGAAAATATTTGCTCCTTATCAAGTAAATGCAGAACTAGCTGCCTATGCTAAGTCAGACTATTTATTTCTGCACTGTTTGCCTGCGCATCGTGAAGAAGAAGTAACAGCAAGCATTATTGACGGACCAAATTCTGTTGTCTTTCAGCAGGCTGGAAATCGTATGCATATACAAAAAGCTTTGCTGCAAGCCATTTTATCTTAAGAGAAAAACCCTTTCTGAGAATATCAGAAGGGTTTTTTTTGTTTAAAGGGAATTAATTGAGGGAACACCAATTGTATACTAAACAGAACGAAAGGTGATTTATGATGAAAGTATTAGTTGTTGGAGCAAACGGAACAACGGGAAAACAAGTGGTAGAAAAAGTTGCAAACAGCAAGCAGCATCAAGCTTATGCGATGATTCGCGACGAAAAACAAGCAGACGCGTTAAAGAAGCTGGGTGCCAACGTTGTGCTTGGTGACTTGGAGCAAGATGTTTCAGATGCTTTAAGAGGTATGGACGCTGTCATATTTGCAGCAGGTTCTGGAGGAAATACGGGAGACGAAAAAACAATCGCTGTGGATCAAAACGGTGCTAAAAATATCATTGATGAAGCAAAAAATCAAGGTGTAAAGCGCTTTGTTATGTTAAGTTCAATGGGAACAGACGCACCTGAACAAGGACCAGAAGGCTTACAGCTTTACCTTCGTGCAAAGGCGATAGCGGATGAATACTTAAAGCAGTCTAATCTACAGTATACAATTGTACGACCAGGAACTTTATCGAATGATCAAGCTACTGGGAAAATTGACATCAATAATGATATTGAAGATAAATCTCAGACAATTCCCCGAGCAGATGTAGCAACCGTGCTTGTAGAATGTCTAAACGAAGAAGCTACGATAGGAAAAACGTTTGAAATGCTAGCTGGAGAAACTGAAATCGAACAAGCTATCAAATTTACTCATTAATATAAAAGGGCAGATCTGAAGGTCTGCTCTTTTTCTCTTCCTAATATGAAAACATCTCCATTATGAAACAGAAATCTTAAGGGAATAGTATAGGAGAACATTTCATTTCAGGAATGAGGAGGCAGGACAATGGGACAAAATCGTCATTTCACACCGGGTCAAAAAGCTCCTAATAACGGAGTTTATATTGAAATTGGTGAAACAGGAAGCAACGTAAATAATCCTCAAAAGGTTAAATTAAAAGCAGGAGAGCGTTTTCCAGAGACGGCCAACGATGATCGCCACTGGACGTACATGCGCAAGCCTTAAATAGTAAAAAATAAAGAAGCCATTCTAAATTGAATGGCTTTACTTGTTTTCCTATTGCTGGGTATAATGAAATAAAGGTCAATAAAGGTCAAATGTATCGAAGGAGGATGTTCAATGGATATAAATAAAATGACTCAAAAATTGCAAGAAGGCTTGATGGAAGCGCAGTCCGAAGCTATTAAACGAAATCAGCAGGAAGTGGATATTGCTCATTTGCTTTATACGCTCATCCATCAGCAAGATGGTATTGCTCCTCGCATATTAGATCATTTACATATCGATAATCAATCTTTTCAGCAGCAGGTAAATCAATTGCTTGCGAAAAAACCAGCCGTTACAGGAAGCGGTGCTGAAGCAGGGAAGGTTTATATTACAAATAAACTTCAGCAGCTGTTTGTTAAAGCTCAAGAAGAAGCATCTCGTCTGCAAGATGATTATGTTTCAGTTGAGCACATCTTTTTAGCGTTAGCACAGGAACCGTCTTCTAGTGAATATGGAAAGTTATTTTCAAGTCACGGTATAACAAAAAAAGCTCTGCAAGATGTGCTTACCAGCCTTCGAGGAAATCAGCGAATTACAAGTCAAAATCCGGAAGTCACATATGAAGCGTTAGCTAAATATGGAAGGGACTTAGTAGCAGAAGTACGAGCAGGGAACATTGATCCAGTCATTGGACGAGACGGAGAAATTCGCCGCGTTATCCGCATTTTATCGCGAAAAACAAAAAACAATCCAGTTTTGATAGGAGAACCTGGCGTTGGTAAAACAGCGATTGTTGAAGGTCTAGCACAGCGTATTGTTCGCCGAGATGTGCCTGAAGGATTAAAAGATAAAACCATCTTTTCATTAGATATGGGAGCTTTAGTAGCAGGAGCGAAATTCAGGGGAGAATTTGAAGAGCGTTTAAAAGCTGTTCTTCAAGAAGTTAAGAAAAGCAACGGTCAAATTCTTTTATTCATTGACGAGCTTCATACAATCGTTGGAGCAGGCCGTACGGATGGAGCGATGGATGCAGGGAATATTTTAAAACCAATGCTTGCTAGAGGAGAACTTCACTGTATAGGAGCTACAACTCTTGATGAGTACCGTCAGTATATTGAAAAAGATCCAGCGCTTGAGAGACGCTTTCAACAGGTGCTGGTTGAAGAACCTTCAGTAGAAGATACAATCTCTATTTTGCGTGGTTTAAAAGAACGATTTGAAATTCATCACGGTGTAAACATTCATGACCGAGCGATTGTTTCAGCAGCGGTTATGTCTGATCGTTATATCTCAGACCGCTTTTTACCTGATAAAGCAATTGATTTAATTGATGAAGCATGCGCAACCATTCGAACAGAAATTGATTCGATGCCCTCAGAATTAGATGAAGTAACACGACGTGTCATGCAGCTTGAAATTGAAGAAGCGGCATTAAGTAAAGAAACAGATCAAGCAAGCATCACAAGGTTAGAGGCAATTCGAAAAGAAGTCTCTGATTTAAAAGAGCGTGCAGATACAATGAAGCTGCAGTGGGAAAAAGAAAAACAGTCGATTCAAACGGTGCAAGATGTCCGGGAGCAGCTTGAAAAAGCGAAGCGAGACCTAGAAGAAGCTGAAGGGAAATATGATTTAAATAAAGCAGCTGAACTTCGCCACGGACGCATTCCAGCTCTTGAAAAAGAACTAAAACAGCTGGAAGAAACAGCAGCTGAAAAAGCACAAGAAAACCGTTTGTTAAGAGAAGAAGTAACAGAAGAAGAAATTGCTGAAATTGTAGGAAGATGGACGGGAATTCCGGTATCAAAACTAGTTGAAGGAGAAAGAGAAAAGCTGTTGAAGCTTGAGTCAATTTTACAGCAGCGTGTGATTGGACAAGACGAAGCCGTATCCTTAGTGACGGATGCTGTGATTCGCGCACGGGCAGGCATTAAAGACCCGAACCGTCCGATTGGATCATTTATTTTCCTAGGACCTACCGGAGTAGGGAAAACGGAGCTAGCCAAAACGTTGGCACATTCTTTATTTGACAGTGAAGAACAAATGGTTCGTATTGATATGTCTGAGTACATGGAAAAGCATGCGGTCTCTAGGCTTATAGGAGCGCCTCCTGGCTACGTAGGATACGAAGAAGGCGGGCAGCTAACGGAAGCGGTAAGACGCAAGCCTTACTCAGTCGTTCTGTTAGATGAAATTGAAAAAGCCCATCCCGAAGTATTTAATGTGCTCCTTCAAATACTAGATGATGGAAGAGCAACAGATTCAAAAGGAAAAGTCATTGATTTTAAAAATACAGTTATTATTATGACGTCGAATATCGGTTCTCAATTTTTATTAGACGGTTTAACAAGTGAAGGCGAGATTACTGAAAAAGCCAGAGAGCAAGTGATGGCTCAATTAAGACAGCATTTTCGTCCAGAATTCTTAAATCGAGTAGACGACACGATTTTATTCAAACCGCTGACTGTTCATGAAGTAAAAGGGATTATTGATAAGCTATTGCTTCAGCTTGAAAAGCGTTTATTCGATCGTCATATTTCGTTAACGTTAACAGAGGAAGCAAAAAATTATATTGCAGCCTCCGGGTTTGATCCGGTATACGGAGCTCGCCCTTTAAAAAGGTTTATTCAAAAATATATTGAAACAAAAATTGCCCGAGAATTAATTGCAGGGCAAATTGAAGATTATAGTCAAGTGACAGTTGATGTAAAAGATGATGAGTTTGTTGTCAGCGTATAAGTTTTCTAAAAAGACCATTCATGATAAATTGAATGGTCTTTTTTTGCTATCAAAAGCAGTTCACCTTTTAAAATAAATAAAAGAAAATACGTGAAAGCTAAGCGTAAAAACTTATTCAGTTTTAGGTTGTAGAATATATCTAATTCATTTATGATAATACAAAATGGGCAAAGGAGCATGAATGAGCACATGAAGGACCGTATAGAGCTTATATATGACGAAGCATACGATTTTATAGATCAGGCATTAACTAAAATAAGAGCGCTGGATAAAAATGATCTTCAAGCTGAAAATGAAGAAGTGCAGGAAAAGGCAGAACGGACAGAGTTTGCACTTCAAGCTGCACGAGATATTTTAGAAAATATGATTATCCCCGGTAAAAAATTGACTTTTATTTACGAAAAAGGTTCTGTGGTAGTAGAAATTCCCGATAAAAAATAAAAACGACTTCCTTTTATGGAAGTCGTTTTTATTTTGGCAATGCAAAGTGCTCATCAATGGATGCATCACTTTTTCGATACTGCCCGGGTGTCATATTGGTCGTTTTGCGAAATACTTTTGTTAAATAATTGGCATTTGCATAGCCGACGTTTTCAGCAATTTCTTCGATTGAGTACTTGGTTTGATGCAATAGCTCGGCCGCTTTTTGAATGCGAAGCTTCGTTAAATATTGAATCGGCGTAATCCCAGTCGTTTGTTTGAATAACCGGCTAAAATGATAGCGAGATAAATGAGCTGCATCTGCCATTTCATCCGGACCGATTTCTTCATGATAATGATTACGGGCAAATAAAATAGAGCTAATAATACTTTCAGGCCAATCTTCTGTAAAACTGTCCATGCTTTTAATATATTGGTACAGCTCCATTACAAAGCGGTAAGATAAGCTTGAGGCATGAAATGGGTCTGCTATATGTTTTTCACTTGCCCGTTTATATATTTGAGCAAGCAGCTGAACAGGTGCTGATTCAGGATGAAATCTAATTACAGGGGAGTGGTTTGACTGAATATAATCCCAGCATTTTTGTACTTCATCTCCGTATAATGTAAGAAAAATAAACTCCCAGTTTTCACTTTCCTTTGGTAAGTAATAGCGATAATTTCCAGGTATATTGACGATGAATGCTTTCCCAGCATCCACTTTATATTCTTGTCCATCTATTTCAATCATCCCGTACCCAGAAACCGTGTATTGAAAAATATATTTCCCTACGTCTTTTCGCTGATTTCCGCTCCAGTTATAAAGGGGAGAGAAAACTTCATCCCACCCAACAGACCATAGCTGCGCAACTTCATTTGTGCGGGATTCTAAAAACCTGTATGCGTACGTTGAATATTCTTGAGCTTGGAAATGTGAGAGCAAATTTTCACCTTCTTTTTGAAATAAAGTAGTACTTAATTCTTACTTTAACGTAATCGCTTTCATTTTTCTATAATTTTTTGAAAATATCGTGATTATTTTTAGGGAATGTCTCTAAATCTATTACTTTCTTATAATTTGCAAGTCAAGGCTCACATAAAGATAACCCCTTTTTGGCGCAAGAGTAGTTCATCGTCAATTCAAAAGAATCATTTTTAAAGGGATAAGCAAAAAAGTACCGATTATCGATAGTAATTTTACCATTGAGGCAAGGAAAATTGGACTTTACAATGTACATATGAATCCGTTTCCAAAAAACTACTTAAAATAGGTGATAATAAATGCTGGGAAAATTAATCGAAGAGTTCAAACAAATATTTCATTCGTCAGAAGCTATTCGCTGCTTTTTTGCGCCAGGACGTGTCAATTTAATTGGAGAACATACTGATTATAATGGAGGGCATGTTTTTCCTTGTTCATTGAGTATAGGAACGTATGCGGTAGTACAAAAACGTCACGATCGAAAAATACGTATGTACTCTAAAAACTTCTCTGAAGCAGGCGTTATTGAATCCTCTTTAGAGCAATTAACGTACAAAATCGAAGATGATTGGGCTAATTATCCAAAAGGAGTAATGGATACCTTTAAAAAGCACGGATATGACCTTCCTTTTGGTTTTGATATCTTGTTTTTCGGCAACATTCCTAATGGAGCAGGGCTTTCATCATCGGCATCAATTGAGTTAGTCACATGCGTACTTTTAAATAAAATTCTTGAATTGAATATCGATATGATGGACCTTGTAAAAATGGCGCAGCAAGCTGAAAATGAATTTATCGGCGTAAGCTGCGGGATTATGGATCAGTTTGCAATTGGAATGGGAAAAGAAAATCAAGCCGTATTGTTAAACTGTCAAACTCTTGAATACCAGTATAGCCCGCTGCAGTTAACAGATGCTGTGCTCGTTATTTCTAACACAAATAAGCGAAGAGGGCTGGCAGATTCAAAATATAATGAGCGCCGTATGGAGTGTGAAAGAGCGCTGTCAGATTTACAAACGTCACTTTCCATTAATTCGCTTGGTGATTTAACCAAAGAACAATTTGAAAAGCATAAATCTTTGATACAAAACGAAGTAGATTGTAAGCGCGCTAAACATGCGGTATATGAAAATGAACGCACAAAAGAAGCGGTTGCTAAATTGCAAAACGGTGATTTAAAAGGGTTTGGTCAATTGATGAATGAGTCGCACCGTTCGCTGAGAGATGACTATGAAGTAAGCGGGAAAGAACTAGATGCTCTTGTAGAAGCAGCTTGGTTGCAAGAAGGCGTGATTGGATCACGCATGACAGGTGCAGGCTTTGGGGGCTGTACAATCAGCATCGTAAAAAAAGCACAGGTTGATAGGTTTATTGAGGAAGTAAAAGAAGCCTACTATAAGAAAACAAGTTTAGAAGCTGAATTTTACGTGGTTACCGTTGGAGAAGGAGCGCGCGAACTCACATTAGAAGCAGTATAAGAAAAAACAGATAGAGAAAGGAACGAGTGTATGTCAGTCAACATTCATGAAGAAATCACCCGACTTATTCAATATGGTCTGCAAAAGAATCTATTAACAAAATGGGATATAGATGTGGTGAGAAATAAACTGCTGGAAGTGTTAAAGCTCGATGAATACATCATGGTAGAAGTCAAACAAGAACGTCTGGAACATCCAGCTGCTATTTTAGACAACATGCTTGATTGGGCTGCTAAAAACAATCGAATTGCCGAGAATTCTATCACGTATAGAGATTTATTCGATACCAAAATAATGGGATGCTTTGCAAGCATGCCGTCAGAGGTTAATCGACTATTTTATGATTATTATCAACAAAGTCCTCAAAAAGCCACAAGCTACTATTATAAGCTGTCAAAAGACATTCACTACATTCGCCAAGATCGAATTGCTAAAAACGAAAGATGGGTAACAAACACTGATTTTGGAGAGCTTGAAATTACGATTAATTTGTCTAAGCCGGAAAAAGATCCAAAAGCAATTGCAGCAAGCAAATCATTGAAGGAAAGCAACTATCCACTGTGTCTTCTCTGTAAAGAAAATGCTGGTTATGCAGGTCGTATTAACCACCCAGCTCGTCAAAATCATCGGATTATTCCTGTGGAATTGCAAGAAGAGCTGTGGTACATGCAGTTTTCACCTTATGTTTATTATAATGAACATGCCATTATTTTTGCGAGTGAACATACACCCATGCATATTTCAAAGCAAACGTTTAAGCGGCTGCTTGCCTTCGTTGAACAATTTCCACATTATTTTTTAGGATCAAATGCAGATCTACCCATCGTAGGAGGATCTATTTTAACTCATGACCACTTTCAAGGCGGCTATCATGAGTTCCCTATGGCTAAAGCAAAAATGAATAAATTGTTCTCTCTCAAATCGCATGCAGAAGTGAAAGCCGGAATTGTTCATTGGCCGATGTCGGTCGTTCGTCTTCAAAGTCCGCACCTTGCACCATTAGTGGAAGCAGCAGATTTTATTTTGAAGAAATGGAAATCATATAGTGATCAAAGCGCTGGTATTTTAGCTTTTACAGATCAAACTCCTCACAATACAGTCACACCTATTGCTAGGAAAAGAGGAGATTTGTACGAATTAGATTTAGTACTGCGAAACAATCGAACAAACAGCAAACATCCAGATGGCATTTATCATCCGCATGCAGAAGTTCATCATATAAAAAAAGAAAATATAGGTTTAATTGAAGTAATGGGGCTTGCAGTTTTACCTGGTCGTTTAAAAGACGAAATGAGTCTAGTTGCCAAAGGGTTAGTTCAGAATAACCTGAGCGAGTTAGCCAGCAGGCATGACCACTTAAAAAAACACGTGGAGTGGGCTGAGCACATCAAGAAAAAGTATCCGCATATTGAAGAGAAAAATGTTCACGAGATTCTCCAACAAGAGCTTGGTTTAGTATTTGCGACTATTTTAGAACATGCAGGTGTGTTTAAACAAACTGCTGAAGGACAGTTTGCATTCAGTCGCTTTATGAATTCGTTAAATGAAGAGTAAATTATTAATAAAAACAGGCAGCTCATTATGAGCTGCCTGTTTTTATACAGTTAGGGCATGCTGTTTTAACAGGGTATATAGAGCCTGCGTTCCTTTATTGTCATCGCCTTGTTTTTCAAGCTGTTCATAAAGCGATTTTGCTAATTTTAATCCTGGTGTATACAGCTCCATTTCTTGGGCTGATTCAATGGCAATCTTCATATCTTTAATAAAGTGTTTAATATAAAAGCCCGGTTCGAAGTCTCCTTTAATCATGCGAGGGGCTAAATTGCTTAACGACCAGCTTCCCGCTGCACCTGTTTCAATACTTTTTAAAACGGTGTTCGGATCTAATCCTGCTTTTTCAGCATAAAGTATCGCTTCGCATACACCCATCATATTGGAGGCAATAGCAATTTGATTGCACATTTTTGTGTGTTGACCAGCTCCAGCGCTGCCTTGAAGAACGATATTTGTTCCCATTTTTTCAAGAATAGGCGTAACGGTAGAGAACGCTTCAGCATCGC
The DNA here is from genome assembly GCF_058781295.1 of Priestia sp. FW507-14D1A. Taxonomy (NCBI): domain Bacteria; kingdom Bacillati; phylum Bacillota; class Bacilli; order Caryophanales; family Bacillaceae; genus Priestia; species Priestia sp. FW507-14D1A. The sequence continues at coordinate 962,177 of NZ_JBYSWQ010000002.1, read as the reverse complement.
CTCCTACCATAATCGCTAATGTTGCGTTTTGAGCTCCAATATCGCCTCCTGAAACAGGAGCGTCAAGCGCATGAATGTGCTTCTCTTTTGCTGCTTGATAAATCTCACGAGCAAGGATAGGGCTTGATGTTGTCATATCAATTGTATAGCAGCCTTTCTTTGCATTATGTATAATGCCGTCTTTGCCTAAATAAATCTCTTTTACATCGTGAGGATAGCCTACCATGGTGATAATAATATCAGATTGTTCGGCCACTTCTTGAACGGTTTCTTTCCAGTTGGCCCCTTTTTCAAGTAGTGCTTGAGCACGAGTTTTTGTTCGCGTATAAACAAGGACGTCATATCCTGCGTCAATTAAATGCCCGGCCATGCTTTGACCCATAACGCCTGTTCCGATAAAACCAATTTTTTCTTTAGTCACGGCAGTATTCACTCCTAAAATTAATAGTTTGATTATTCTAAAATTATATAGTTAAAGGTTGGGATAATCAATGATTATGAATGTATATAAATGTAAAAAACAGCTTCAGTCACTTGTTTTGAATACGAGTTAACGAAAGAAATTGCTGAGAAGAGCTTATGTCAAAAGATAAAAAAAGCGCTGGCTTTACAGCCAACACTTTTTAGTGATGATTATTTGCTGGTTTATTCGGTACACCCAGTTCTCCAATCAAAATTACAACTAGCGTGAAAACTACTCCAAGGATGGAAGCGGTTGCGAAACTGTAAGTACCGCCCGTCATTGCAGAGATTACGTACACTGCCATATTCATTAGTAAAAAGCCCCAAACAAAAGCCATTACGACACGCATTCTATTCACCTCGTTTACAGTACAGTTTGATTTCATTTTAGCATATAGCAGTCAAATAAGAAATTGAATTTTTTATGAATAAATAAGGGGCGTGTTCCCATATAGAAACAAAAGAGCAATAAGTCAGAAATAGGCATTATTCTAGTGCGCTTTTTGATGGTTCTATCATACACTGTATGGAACAACTAGTAAGTTACGGAGGAAGAGCTATGATACATCGACGCTTTTTTAGCTTAGATACGCAATGGAATGTCGTACATGTCCCTGAACGACCGAATGGTTTCGGTGTGTTAGTATTGGGTGATAAAGATCATTTTGTTGAAAGTTCAACTAGCTTATGGATTCAGCACGGCGGAAGGTCACAGCTGTTGCAATGTTTACAAGATGAAGGATACACAGTATTTTATTCCAATTTATATGGCCGGCATTGGGGGTCTCCTGAAGCATATCACCTTGCAAAACAACTTTATCATTTAGTAATGAAACAAGAAATTTTAAATAAACGAATTCATATTTTAGCTGAAGGAATGGGGGCTCTGTTAGCGCTGCAGCTAATGGAAAATGACGGGAATACGTTCGTTCGATCAGCTGGTTTACTAAATCCATGTATTGATCTTCATACGCATGCAGAACATGAAAAAAACAATAAATTCTTTTATAAACAATTCACGAAGGACTTGACTCAAGCTTATAAAGTGGAGCGCAAGCAAGTATCAAAGTTAATTAAGGAGTACCCTTCTGTTACAGAATTAAAATCAACGCTGCCCGTGAAGATATGGACGGCGCCTAATGCCTCTACTCATTATCCAATTGCACACAGTAAAAAATATGAACTACATCGTGAAGAACTTCACTCTCCGATTATGCTTTCACTTTATTTACCGGAAAAAAACTATTTGTTTGAACGGTCCCTTCTCCAATTTTATAAACAGCATGAAAAAGTGTTATAAGCAAAGCTTCTATGATTATACATATCATAGGGGCTTTTTGTATAAGAGATAAAATGAAAAAAGAGTTCATGATGCTTTTACAGGTGAGCTTCTTTGAAATAAGGAATGAGTGGCCTTTATAACTATAGGGATTTAAGCTTTTTGTTGAATAAATGATGAATGAAGAATTGGAGGAAGCGATATGGGAAATGTAGTAGTAATAGGGGCAAACCGCTTTATTGGTTTTCATTTATGTATGGCTTTTTTAGACGAAGGTACAGAAGTAAAAGGGTATACACATTCTGCTCATAAAGAAGAAGATGATTTGCAGGAAGAGATGAAATTTTTCTTAGGGCGAAACGCTAATTATGCATCGACTGAAGTAGGAGAGTCATTAGATATGATCACCTCAGAAACGGATATTGTCTACTTTACGTATTTCGATGGAGGAGATTTTTATCATCCTGATTTTTTAAGACAAGAAATGCAAAAAGCGCAGCAAGTGCTCATTCAAGCGCTTAACAAATGCCGTCAATTCAACATTCGATTTGTGTTTGTTTCTACCATGCGCGTATTTGGAGACCAGCAGCGAAAGATTGAAGAAACAACGATTCCAGAACCGGACAGTAGTGAAGGAAGGCTATACGTTCATTTTGAGCGAATGATAGAGAAATATAAAGATGATGGATGGCCCATTATAATTGTCAGAACGCCGACTCTTTACGGACCTTGGCAGCCTTTGTCAATGTGCTATTCCAAAAATATTGCCGGGTACGAAGAGGCATTTAACATTATGGAAGGCACGGATTTTATTATTTACATTGAAGATGCCGTCAGTGCACTTAGACGCTGTAAAACTGCTGCATATTCATATGAAGTGGTTCATTTAGTGGAAGAAAAGTTACAGCCTTGGAGCGCAGGAGCAAACATTACTCATATGGAGGTGAAGGAAGAAGCGGCTCAAGAAAAATATGAAATCAGCAGGAAAGCGAAAGAACTACTGCATTTTTCTTCAAAAGTAACGGCTAAAGAAGGCATTTATCTGCAAAAAAAACATATGAGAACATTCTTTTTACCTCTTCATTAAAAGGAGAAAGTTGTACTTATAGAATAGATTCGCTAATATAAGGAGGAATAAATGTTTTTAATAAAGGAGATTTCACTATGGAAGAGCAAAATATGCAATTCATGCAAATTGCAATGAAGTACTTGCCAGAAGCAAAACAGATCTTAGATGAAACAGGCGTTGAGTTATCAATGGAACACGTACAGCCGGTATTGACATTACTAACAAAAGTAATGAACGACGCTTATGAGCTTGGCAAGCAAGATGCATTAGCTGAAAATGAAAACAACTAAAGAAAACAGCTCGGTAGAATCCGAGCTGTTATTTTTGTTTGGAAAATAAATCGACTAAAGGGGCAAACTGTTTAAGAAGAGGAGCTAGTTCTTCGACGGCGAGTACAATTTCATCGATTTGTTTAAATAATCGTTCCCACTCCTCTCGTTCTCTTTCTTCTCTTGATTTTCTGCGCCCAGCTCCAAACATAAAATCAGAAAAACCTTCATTTCTTTGTCTTCTTGCCATGATACTCATTCCTTTCACTATTTTAATGGTGGGTAAGTTCTTACCTAATGTTCCATACTAGAGTAAGAGGGTCCCGTATGATTACTATATGTAGCATGATAGATACCTGAGTAGGACGAACACCTATATAGACAAAAAATAAAAAATGAAGTAAAATTAGTACCAACTCATAATAATTGATTATATAATCGATAAATGAAATGACGGATATAGGTTTTATAGGAATATAAGCCTTTTATTTAAAGGAGAGGTTGATATGAACGCTGGTGTTCTAGGAATTGGACGTTATGTACCAGAGAAAGTTGTAACAAATTTAGATCTTGAAAAAGTAATGGATACATCAGATGAGTGGATTCGTACGCGCACAGGTATTCAAGAGCGCCGAATTGCAGCTGATAACGAGGACACATCTGATTTAGCTTATAAAGCAGCAGTTGAAGCTTTACATAAAGCTAACGTCAAAGCAGAAGATATTGACATGATCATTGTTGCTACGGTAACGCCAGATCAACCGTTTCCTACAGTATCATGTATGCTACAAGAAAAATTGGGAGCAAAAAAAGCAGCTTCTTACGATGTGAGTGCTGCATGTGCAGGGTTTATGTACGGCATGATTACAGCTAAGCAATTTATTGAAACCAATGCTTACAAGCATATATTAGTGGTCGGTGTAGAAAAGCTTTCTAAGATTACAGATTGGGACGACCGTAACACGGCTGTTTTATTCGGAGACGGAGCAGGTGCAGTTGTAATGGGACCTGTATCAGAAGGACGAGGTATTTTATCCTTTGAACTAGGGTCGGACGGTACGGGAGGCAAGCACTTGTATCAAAACGAGCTTGATCATATTGTCATGAACGGACGTGAAGTATTTAAGTTTGCTGTTCGACAAATGGGGGAATCTGCTGTTAATGTAATTGAAAAAGCGGGTTTAACAAAAGAGGATGTTGATTTTCTTGTACCTCATCAAGCGAATATTCGTATTATGGAAGCTGCAAGACAGCGATTAGATTTGCCTGAAGAAAAAATGTCTAAAACAATCCAATACTATGGCAATACATCAGCAGCATCGATTCCAATTTCAATTGTTCATGAGCTTGAAGCAGGGAAAATTCAAGATGATGATTTAATTGTAATGGTTGGCTTCGGAGGCGGCTTAACATGGGGAGCTATTGCTATTAGATGGGGAAAATAACACTACATTTTTAAAGCAACTGAAGGAGATGAATGTACGATGAATAAAAAACGTGTAGTTGTAACAGGACTTGGTGGGCTTACACCAATTGGAAATGACGTAGAAACAGCTTGGAAAAACGCAGTAGCAGGCGTGTCTGGCGTTGGTCCTTTAACAAGACTAGATGCAGATGAATTCCCGGCTAAAGTAGCAGCTGAAGTAAAAGATTTTAACGTGGAAGATTTTATTGACCGCAAAGAGGCTCGTAAGATGGATCGCTTTACTCAATATGCAATGGTAGCTGCATTGGCGGCTGTTAAAGATGCGGATTTGACTATTACAGAAGAAATTGCTCCAAACGTCGGCGTTTGGATTGGTTCTGGAATTGGCGGTATGGAAACGTTTGAAAACCAATATTCAACGTTATTAGAAAAAGGTGCCCGCCGTGTAAGTCCATTTTTCATTCCGATGATGATTCCTGATATGGCAACAGGACAAGTTTCTATTGCTTTAGGGGCGAAAGGCGTGAACTCTTGTACGGTAACGGCATGTGCCACAGGTACAAACTCTATTGGTGATGCGTTTAAAGTCATTCAACGCGGAGATGCAGACGTGATGGTGACGGGCGGTACGGAAGCGCCAATCACGCGTTTATCTATTGCTGGTTTCTGTGCGAATAAAGCACTTTCTACAAATCCAGATCCTGCAACAGCATCTCGTCCGTTTGACAAAGACCGCGACGGCTTCGTTATGGGAGAAGGTGCGGGTGTTATTGTGCTTGAAGAGCTTGAACATGCACTAGCGCGCGGCGCACGTATTTATGCTGAAATTGTGGGCTATGGTTCAACAGGAGATGCTCACCATATCACAGCGCCAGCTCCAGGAGGAGAAGGCGGCGTTCGTGCAATGCGTCATGCCATTGAAGATGCAGGCCTACAGCCAAGTGATATTGATTACATCAATGCTCACGGTACAAGTACAGGATACAATGATAAATTTGAAACAATGGCTATTAAAGAAGTATTTGGTGACCACGCTCAAAAAGTAGCAATTAGTTCAACAAAGTCAATGACTGGCCACTTGTTAGGAGCTGCTGGCGGAGTAGAAGCTATTTTTAGTGTGAAGGCAATTCAAGACGGTATTCTTCCTCCAACAATTAACTATCAAACACCTGATGAAGAGTGCGATTTAGACTACATTCCAAACAAAGCGCGTAAGCAAGAAGTAAAAGCGGTGCTAAGCAACTCACTTGGATTTGGCGGTCACAATGCAACAATCATCTTTAAAAAATACGAAGCATAATGAAAAATTCTAGGCTGATGCCTAGAATTTTTTTTATTTTTAATAACCAAAAGAGCAGCTGTGAACATATCATGAAACAAAAGGATGAAGAAAGTGAGGGGAAAACATGCCGATTGTTTCAACTTCTACTTGGACGGAGCCGAAAGAAATAAGCCGTTATCTTGCGCGCTATTTTAAGAAATTAAAAGAAAAAGAATATATGGAATTACTTTTTAACTATGGAATGTGTCCGCCTTCTTTAATGTTTATAAAAGAATTAGAAGAAATGAAGAAAAGACAGGTTTGGAAGAAAGTTAAAGCACATTATGAGAAGCTTAAAAAAGCATGGAATGGGCCCGATGTAGCAGTACTAGTGCTTCCAAGCAATCCTAGAAATCGAAAAATGCAGCGTGAATTTAATGGAAGAGCAGGTGTCGCTTTTACCGATAAATTATTTGTGTTTATGACAAGTCATACATCTGATGAAGAAATGTTAGCGGTACTTACCCATGAATACCATCACGTTTGCAGGCTAAAAGCCATTAATAAATCTGATGAAACGATTACTTTGTTAGACGCTATGATGATGGAAGGGTTAGCTGAAAGAGCTGTAGAGGAGTATTGCGGTAAAAAATATTTAGCTCCGTGGACAAATTATTATACCATTGAAGAAGCTAAAAAAATGTGGGAAAAGCATGTTAAACCTTATTACAATCTGCGCGCTGATGAAAAGAAATATGATCAACTGTTATTCGGCCAAAATTGGTATCCAGAAATGATGGGCTACAATATTGGTTATCATCTTGTTACTTCATGTATGAAGCCTCACACTTTAACTACTACACAGCTGCTTCCTCTTAGCACCAATACTATCTTAAAAAAATCTGCGTTCCAACTGTAAAAAAACAAGTTCTATATACCTAAAATTAAAAATAGTAAATTTTATCCTATTTTCAACAAAAAATTAGGAGGTTTATGCGTTAAAGTGCCGAAGGGATATTCAGAAATCATTATTTTAAAAATAAAAAATATAATTAATTTTCAAAATATATTGATTTTGTAATGAAATTGTAATAATATCTTATTCAAATATAACAATTTTCAGAAAAATGAGGTGTGCACTATAAATGGATAAAAAGCCCGTCGAATCAACACCTTTACTAGAAGTGAAAAATTTACAAACTGCTTTTTCCATTAATGATTCCTGGCATAATGCTGTGGACGACGTGTCGTTTCAAGTCGGACGAAAGCGAATTATAGGGGTTGTAGGAGAATCTGGCTGTGGAAAAAGCGTATTATCTTTATCCGTTATTGGGCTATTACCTAAAGTAAATAGTCAAATTAGAAGCGGAAGCGTTTTATTTAACGGAAAGAATCTTACGCACTTATCAGAAGATGAGATGAATGATGTTCGGGGGAAAGACATCTCAATGATTTTCCAAGAACCGATGACATCCCTTAATCCTGTGTTAACCATTGGGTATCAGCTGCAGGAAGTATTGTTTAACCATATGAATATATCGAAAGCGGAAGCGCGTGAAAAAAGCATTGCGCTTTTAAAAAGCGTTGGTATTTCGAGATCCGAAAAGCTCATCGATGAATATCCGCATCAGCTGTCAGGAGGAATGAGGCAGCGTGTCATGATTGCCATGGCGGTAGCTTGTCAGCCTAAACTTTTAATTGCTGATGAGCCGACAACGGCACTAGATGTTACGGTTCAAGCTCAAATTTTAGAATTGCTAAAAGAAATTCAAGAAAGCAATGATATGTCTATTATTATGATTACACATGATTTGGGAGTAGTTGCTGAGATGTGTGATGAAGTGATTGTCATGTATGGCGGAAAAATTGTGGAGCATACAGATGTTGATACGTTATTTTATGCCCCAAAACATCCGTACACGAAAGCGCTTCTTCACTCAATTCCACGCATGGAAGATGATGTAGAAGTATTAAATACGATCAAAGGAATTGTGCCTTCTCTTGTAAACATGCCGCGGACAGGCTGTCGTTTCGTTAACCGATGTCCTCATGCAATGGAAGACTGCAGTTCCGTTACGCCTGTTCTTCGCCAGGATTCACAGGGGCATGATGTCGCATGTCTGCTGTATAAAAATAGCTATCCGTCAAAAGGAGTGAAGACAAGCTAATGACTAAAGCGGTGAAAGATGTATTGCTAGAAGTTCAGCATTTAAAAACCTACTATCCTATTCACGGCGGATTTTTCCGAAAGAAAATTGGTGATGTAAAAGCAGTTGACGGTATTTCTTTTGCTATTCGAAAAGGAGAAACGCTCGGTCTAGTAGGAGAATCTGGCTGTGGAAAATCCACGGCAGGAAGAACGATTTTAAGACTGTTGGAACCAACTAGCGGAAAAATTATTTTCGATGGTAAAGATATCACAGAAGCAAAAGGAACTTCTCTCCGTAAAATTAGACAAGATTTTCAAATGGTTTTTCAAGATCCCTATGCTTCCCTCAATCCAATGCAAATGGTTGGAGATGTGATTTCTGAACCAATTCGGAATTTTACAGGAAAATCAACCAATCAATTAAAATCAGAAGTTATGAATCTACTTACAAAAGTAGGGTTACCGGAAGATGCATACTATAAATATCCTCACGAATTTTCCGGTGGACAGCGTCAGCGGATTGGAATTGCACGTGCACTTGCACTTCGTCCAAAACTTATTATTGCTGATGAACCGGTATCGGCACTCGACGTTTCTGTCCAATCACAAGTTTTAAACCTTCTAAAAGAACTTCAACAAGAATTCGACCTAACCTTTTTATTTATTGCCCATGATTTGAGTGTTGTTAAACATATGAGTGACCGTATAGGTGTTATGTACCTAGGCGGTTTAGTGGAAATTGCTGATAAGAAAAGTCTGTACGCAGAGCCATTGCACCCTTATACGCAAGCGCTTGTATCGGCTATACCTGAACCAGATCCGCGAAAGAAAAAACAGCGTATTATTTTACAGGGAGATGTGCCAAGTCCAATTGATCCGCCAAAAGGCTGTGCGTTTCATCCTCGCTGTATACATGCAATGGCGGAGTGCAGCCAAACGAAACCTGCCTTAAAGGAGGTGAGACCTGGCCATCAAGTAGCTTGCCATTTATATAACTCGTAAAAGCTACATACGAACAGATTATTAGTTAAATAGGGGGAACGTCATGATGAAAAAGAAATCGTTTTTATCACTTGTTTCCATTTTGCTTGTGCTATCGCTTTTTCTAGCGGCATGCAGCGGTGGAAGCAGTTCTTCATCTTCTAGTAATAAAGAAGGCGGAGAAACAAAAACTGAAGGTGCAAAAACAGACAAGCCAAAAGATGGCGGGACGATTACGTATGGGATTGACGGAGCGCCTGAAGGGCTTTTTGAGTACGCATTGTATGGTAGTGCATATGATAGCCAAATCTTAGAATTTATCAATGAAGGTCTCTTTACTTATGATAAGAAATTAAAGATTAAATCTGACTTAGCTACTTGGGATGTGAGTGGTGATAAACTAACTTACACGTTTAAATTAAAAAAGGGGATTAAGTGGCATAATGGAGATCCATTAACTGCAGATGATTTTAAATATACGTATGAAACGATTGCCGATAAAGACTATACAGGTCCACGCTATGTAAACGTTGAGCACATTAAAGGCGCTCAAGAATATCACGACGGCAAAGCGGATTCTATTTCCGGAGTTGAAGTAGTAGATCCACAAACATTTAAAGTAACGTTTAAAGAAGTTCGTGTAAATAACTTAGACAATCTGTGGCCATATCCAATGCCGAAAAAGTACTATGAAGGAATTGCTGTAAAAGATCTTGCAGAGTCCAAACAAGTTCGTAAAGAGCCTATTGGTGTTGGACCGTTTAAAGTGAAAAAAGTAGTAGCAAGTGAATATGTCCAAATGGAGCGCAATGATGATTATTGGAAAGGTAAACCCCATCTTGATGGTGTTGTTGTAAAAGTACTGGATCCATCTGTTTCCGCCGGAGCATTGAAAAAAGGCGATGTCGACATTATGGATGTTCGTCCAGCTGATTTAGGGCAAGTTGAAAAAGCGGAAAACTTAGACTTTTTGGAAGGGAAATCAACTAGTTATTCGTATATTGGTCTACGATTTGGACATCGTGATCAAAATGCTGGTAAAAACGTAGATGATTACGAAAAGTTCAAAGATCTAAAACTTCGTCAAGCATTGCTTTATGCAATAGATAGAAAAGCAATGGTAAAAGCATTTATGAACGACAAAGCGGTTGTTTCTAACACAGTTATTCCGTCTGTATTCTGGATTGCTGCTGACCAAAAAGATTTAACAAAGTACAAGTATAGTCCAGAAAAAGCTAAAAAATTATTAGCTGAAGCTGGTTATAAAGATAAGAATAATGACGGTTTTGTAGAAGATCCAAACGGAAAACCATTTACGATCTCATTCGGTCACTATGCTGGTCCAGCCAACTTCGAGGGTCGTGCGAAGGCTATTATGCAAGCATGGAATGATATTGGTATTAAAACAAAATTAGCAACGGGTTCACTTGTTGAATTTAACTTGTACAATGAAATGAAAGATAACGATGATAAGGCGTTAGAAGCGTTCTTTGGTTCTTGGGACACTGGTTCAGATCCAGATCCTACAGGATTATGGAGCTCTGATGCTGAATGGAACTATGGGCGTTGGGTAAATAAGGAATCTGATGAAATGCTTAAAGACGGTTTGAGCGAAAAATCATTTGATGATAAATACCGTAAAGATGTATATGTAAAATGGCAAAAATTCTTTAATGAGCAGTTGCCAGCACTTCCTTTATGGGAAAATATCAATATTTATGCTGTGAATAAGCGTGTGAAAAACGTAACTCTAGATCCATCAACGGTAGTTGTAGATCCGGAGAAATGGTCTGTAACGGAATAAGTATTTTACATGTAAAGGAGAGTCAACGATGCTGCAATACTCACTAAGACGTATTTTAGGGATGATTCCAATGTTGATTCTGATCTCCTTTGTTGTGTTTTCCCTGGCAAAAATGATGCCAGGGGACCCTTTTGGGGGAGAAATCAACCCTAGTAATACAGATCCAAAATACATTGAGGAAATGCGTGATAAGCTAGGATATAACGATCCTATCTACGTTCAATATTGGAACTGGGTAAAAGGAGTGGCACAAGGAGATTTAGGAAAGTCAACAACTCATAAGTTACCGACATTAGATATTATTTTAGAGCGTATGCCTAATACTATCTTTTTAGCTTTGACTTCGCTTTTGATTACGTATGTGTTTGCATTTATTTTAGGTATGTATGCAGGAAGAAAACCGTATACCTTAGCAGATAACTTTATTGCAGGATATAATTACTTTGCATTAGCGGTTCCATCGTTTATCGCAGGGATCGTAGGCATTTATTTATTTTCCTTTCAGTTAGGTTGGTTTCCATTTAGCGGTTCTGTTGAAGTAGGATTGAAAGAGGGATCATGGGAATTTATTCAAAGTAGAATTCATCACGTTATATTACCCGCGCTGATTCTTGGCTTGATGTCGACCGCTCAGTATACCCAGTTTTTGCGCAATGATATTATTGAAAACAGTCGCAAAGATTTTGTGCGCACTGCTAGAGCAAAAGGGACAAAAGAATCTAAAATTTATAATGTTCATATCTTACGCAACTCAATGATTCCGCTTATTACGTTTTTAGGGTTTGATCTTGTAACAATCATTAGCGGTTCTATCATTACAGAGACGATCTTTACGTATCCAGGAATCGGAAAATTGTTCGTTGACTCTGTAGCAACTCGTGACTACTCAGTTATGATGTCGCTTACAATGTTGTTTTCAATTTTAACACTGGTTGGGAATCTGGTTGCTGATTTGTTATACGGCGTAGCAGATCCGCGTATTCGTTTGGATTAGGAGGAGAAAGTATGGAAATTGTAACGAAAAAAGATGTACAGCCAGAAGTGAATATGAAAGCTCCTAAAAACCTTTCTCCATGGGCGATTGCGCGAAAGAAGTTTGTTAAAAATAAACTGGCCATGATAAGTTTAGCTTTTATGATTGTGATTACGCTTCTTGCCATTTTTGCACCGCTGCTTACAAAAGCAGATATTACACGTATCGACTATATGGCGATGAATGCAGCGCCTTCTAGTGAGCATTGGTTTGGAACGGATACAAATGGGCGAGACGTATTTGCACGTACATTGTATGGAGGAAGAACTTCGTTACTGATTGGAGTTGCTTGTACAACGCTCGTTATTTTAATCGGAACTTTTATTGGTTCGATTGCGGGTTATTACGGGGGCAAGGTGGATCAATTCTTAATGCGTTTTACAGACTTTGTATTAAACTTTCCGCTAATTGTTTTCGTTGTAGTGTTAAATACAATCCTAATTGGAAAGATCTCAGGCGTTTGGACGCTCATCCTAGTTGTTAGTTTCCTAAGCTGGGGAAGTACGGCCCGGCTGGTTCGAAGCAAAGTCTTGGCTGAAAAAGAAAATGAATATGTGCTTTCAGCTGTTTCCATTGGGTGCAGCCCGTTTAAAATCATCTTTAAACATTTGCTGCCAAATGTGTTTTCAACGATTGTGGTTCAAGCCAGTTTGCAGATGGCGATCCTTATTGTGTTTGAGTCAGCGATTAGCTTTATCGGTTTTGGCGTGCCGGCTGATACGCCAAGCTGGGGGAATATGCTGACAGAAGCAAGGGAATCAGATGTGCTGCAGAATAAGCCTTGGATGTGGGTTCCGCCAGGTTTAGCTATTACATTTACAATCCTAGCTATCAACTTCATTGGTGAAGGATTAAAAGATGCTTTGAATCCCAAATCTCTTCGTTAAAAATCTATCACAAAAGTGTGATAGATTTTTTTAGGTTTGTCAGACCTCCTGACAAACCTATTACTATAGAAGAAACTCGGATTTTTTTCTGCTTATAGGGGTCGATATAGCTCATGAAGCCTTTAGCAATCATTAGCACTGGCGTTATATCTGTGCTTTGAAATAAGTGCATTTGAACAATAGCCAAAAACGAAGGTATTTTACAATTAATTTTTAGAAAAATAACATCATTTGGAATAAAAATTCCTTTCTCTGCCTATACTGATGGATAACAAACAGATAGTAAGTGAGGGGTAAATTATGCTATATCTTCATGATGTATGGGTTAATTGGTTTGAAGGCGAAGAAAACGGTTATAATGTGTGTCATTTCCATGAGTGGAGAAAAGACGATTGTGTAGAACTGCTCGATCAAGCACCGTTATTAAAAGTAAATCCGATTTTATTTCATTACATTGAAAATGATCTTTCCGAGCTACCTCAACAACTACTACAAGATGTCTATCAGAAAGCATACATTCGGAAAAATCATGAACGCACGCAGGTTGAATATTGTTTTATCGTTACAGATGGAACGAATATTTTAGCAATTGATACGATGGGATATCATATTCCAATTCGAAAAAGCCGCTTAATTCCAAGACAGGAACAGTTAGTCTATGAGATGATTGCGGATCAAGAAGAGCTAGAATATAAGTTCAGTGAAGACGAGCTGAATAAAAAAGAGCATCATATTCTTTCACCGTCTCCTGAAACGATGAGAGGACTAACACGTAAAGAACGTCAGCTAAAACAGCTGTTATTTATGGCACTTGATCAGCTACATACAACAAAAAATACAGCTCAAATCCGCTACTGGTACACGGAGTGGAATCCAACGAAGTACGAAGACATTCAAGAGATGCCGTTTCAAGACGTGTGGAGTCAGCTATACGATGAAACGAAGTCAGGGTGGTCACCGAAGCATAAATTATTATGCGAGCGCTTAGTAAAAGGACAACCTTTCTTTGAAAAACTTTGGGAAATTGAACAAGAGCCAAAAGTTAATTAAAAAAAACGACTGCATAGCAGTCGTTTTTTTTAACGTTTACGGCCAATTCCCATTGCGTTTCGCATTTTGCGAAGCATTTTATTAGCCGTTGCATTTGCTTTATCGGCACCTTGATCTAAAATATCATCTAGCTCGCTAGAATCAACTAATTCATAATATCTTTTTTGAATTGGAGCAAGTGCTTCAGCTACCACTTTGGCTGTGTCAGCTTTAAAGTCACCATAACCTTTGCCTTCGTACATCGCTTCAATGTCTTCGATCGATTTATTGGCTAGGATTGAATAAATACTTAATAAGTTTGAAATACCTGGCTTATTTTCTTTATCGTAGCGAACAATACCTTCTGAATCCGTTACGGCACTTTTGATTTTCTTTTCAATTGTTTTAGCGTCATCCAAAAGCGTAATGAAAGCTTTTTGGTTTGGATCGGACTTGCTCATTTTTTTCGTAGGATCTTGAAGAGACATGACGCGTGCGCCCACTTTTGGAATACGTACTTCAGGAATAGTGAAAATATCATTGTATTTTTTGTTAAAGCGCTCAGCTAGGTCACGCGTTAATTCTAAATGCTGCTTTTGATCTTCACCAACTGGAACCAAATCGGTGTTGTATAAAAGAATATCAGCGGCCATTAATGGAGGATAAGTTAGTAATCCTGCTGATACTGCTTCTTTTCCAGCAGATTTATCTTTAAACTGAGTCATGCGTTCAAGTTCACCGATATACGCTACGCACTGTAACATCCATCCCGCTTCTGTGTGGGCAGGCACTTCCGATTGAATAAATAAAGTCGATTTCGCTGGATCAATTCCTACCGCTACATACAGAGCAGCAAGGCTGCGAATGTTTTTACGAAGTGCTAAACGATCTTGAGGCGTTGTAATTGCATGCTGATCTACAATACAAAAATGACAGTTATAGTCATGTTGAAGTTCAACAAATTGCTTCATCGCTCCAATGTAGTTACCTAAAGTGATTGTACCGCTTGGTTGAATACCTGAAAAAATTGTTTTCATCAAATCTTCCTTTCATCTGCACATATATGATGCTAATTTACGGATACAACATAAAAAGGCCCATCCACTCCTAGCATAAGCTAGGGGCGAATGGACCGCGTTGCCACCCTAATTAGCACACATAATTGTGAACTATCTTTATTCATGTAACGTTGAGGTCAACGTTCAAGCTTTGCACTTGAAAGCTCCAAAGTCCATTCTGCAGGTTTCAATGTTTGTTCTCACCAGCCACAAACTCTCTAAAAATGAAAATTCTGCATACTACTCTTTTTCACAGCTTTAATTATATAGTTATTCGTTATTATAACGCGAAAAAGCAGGAATTTAAACATCTTATCGCTAAAAAGTTTTATAAGACAATTTACTGGAATTTTTCAGCGGCAAAAAAAGACAAGAACCTTTTAATTAAAGCATTTCTTGATGAAAAATTGGTGGAGGATTTGGTAAAAATCTTTTATTTAGTATTTCTAATAACTTTGTAATACTCTTGTAATACCTATACTACAAAAAAGATTTTAGAAGTCTGACAAGTAGGCACAATCCTTATAAGATAAGGTTTTTTCCCTCATGACAAAAAAATACCATTAAATAATAGTATTGCAATAAATTTTTAAAATATTTATAATAGGCGTAACAAACATATTTTTTACAAAGGTATTACAATTTCTTAATTTTTCAGAAAACACAAAATAGACAATGTTTTGTTTCAATTAGCGAATTTTGTAATGAATGAGTCTTCTACATATTAAGCGCATACATTGGATTTACAGCATGTAAACAATTGATGACAGTTTCATAGAGTAGAAGAATAATTTTGCAGTGAGGTCTTTAATGCTCTACTATGTGAAAAAATAACTGATTATTTTGTATTGAAAGAGGATTAAGAAATTAGTGCATATCAAAAAAATATGGTTGCCACACAAACAAAATTTAATAGGGGGTAACACGCAATGAAGAAAAGGTTGTCGATTCTTTTCAGTTTGCTGCTTGTAATGAGCTTGTTTTTAGCTGCATGTGGATTTAACAAAGAATCTGGTGGCAGTGAAAATGCTAGCAGTGATGGCGGCGACAAGAAAAAAGAGCAAGAGCTTCGCGTAAACATTAAAACTGAGCCTTTTTCACTAAACCCAGGCTTAGCTAATGATTCAACGTCATCAAACGTATTATTACAAACATTTGAAGGTTTAACTCGTATCGGTAAAGATGGAAAACCTGAAAATGCAATGGCGAAAGATGTGAAGGTCAGCGATGATCAAACGAAATATACGTTTACGATTCGCGACGATGCAAAATGGTCAAATGGTGACCCTGTCACAGCAAAAGATTTCGAATATGCATGGAAATGGGCGTTAGATCCTAAAAACGAATCTCAATATGCATATCAATTATACTATGTTAAAAATGCACAAGCTGCTAATGAAGGAAAAGGTTCATTAGATGATGTTGCGGTTAAAGCAACAGATGATAAAACGCTTGAAGTAACATTAGAAAATCCAACGCCATATTTCTTAGAATTAACAGCTTTCTATACGTACTTCCCAGTGAATACGAAAATTGCTGAATCAAATGAAAAATGGTACACAAATGCAGGCGAAAACTATACGTCAAACGGTCCTTTCAAGCTTAAAACTTGGAAACATAATGACAAAATCGAGTTAGTTCCTAATGAAAACTATTGGGATAAAGATGCTGTAAAACTTAAAAAAGTTGAAATGTACATGATCAATGATAACAACACTGAACTTTCAATGTTCAAAAACGGTGAAGTAGACTGGGCGGGTATGCCTACTGGTCAATTACCAGCTGATGCACTTCCTGAATTAAAGAAAGACGGTTCATTAAACATTCAAGAGATTGCAGGTACTTACTGGTACAAGTTTAATACAGAACAAAAACCTTTAGATAACGTGAACATTCGTAAAGCATTAGCTTATGCAATTGATCGTAAAGGTATTACAGAACAAATTACAAAAGACGGTTCAGTTCCAGCGATGGCGGCTGTACCACCAACAATGTTTGAAGACAACAAAAAAGGTTACTTCAAAGACAATGATGTGAAAAAAGCAAAAGAATATTTAGAAAAAGGCTTGAAAGAAATGGGCCTTAAAGACGCTTCAGAACTACCAGCAATTAAGGTTTCATACAACACGGATGAAAAACATGCAAAAATTGCACAAGCTGTTCAAGATATGTGGAAGAAAAACCTTGGTATTAAAGTACAGTTAGACAACTCTGAGTGGGCTGTTTACATTGAAAAATTACACCAAGGAGATTATCAAGTTGGACGTATGGGCTGGTTAGGAGATTTTAACGATCCAATCAACTTCTTAGAATTGTTCCGTGATAAAAAAGGCGGAAACAATGATACAAACTGGGAAAACCCAGAATATAAAAAGTTATTAATTGACTCTCAAAAAGAAACAGATCCTAAAAAACGTCTGGAAATGTTGAAAAAAGCAGAAGGTATCTTCATGGATGAAATGCCAGTGGCACCAATCTACTTCTATACAAACGCTTGGGTACAAGATAAGCAGCTGAAAGATGTTGTGATGTCTGGACTTGGAGACATTCAGATTAAATGGGCTCATTTTGAGTAAGTAACATCAATTATGACAAAGGGTATATGGGGCCTGGTGCTCCATATACTTTTCTTTCTTGTGCGCGAATTTTGTAAAAATATGGAGGTGTGTCAGGGTGTTCAAATATATAGGAAAACGACTTATTTATATGTTTCTATCATTATGGCTGATCGTAACAGCGACCTTTTTCTTAATGCGTGCTGTTCCAGGAGGTCCATTCACATCAGAAAAGCAGCTTCCCCCTGAAATTCAAAAAAATCTAAATCAGTATTACGGTCTAGACCAGCCTTGGTACCATCAGTACTTTGATTATTTAACATCAATTTTAAAGTGGGATTTTGGTCCATCTTTCAAATATAAAGGCCAAACGGTAAATGATTTGATTAACGGCGGATTCCCTGTTTCATTCATGCTAGGGATGGAAGCTATTTTAATAGCGATTGCTATTGGTGTAGTACTTGGTGTTATTGCTGCTTTAAAACATAATAAGTGGCAAGATTACACGGCGATGGTTATTGCAGTTCTAGGAATCTCAGTTCCGAGTTTTATCATGGCAGCGGTATTACAATACGTTTTAGCTATGAAACTACAAATTTTTCCGGTTGCACGCTGGGAATCTTGGGCACACACGGTGTTACCAGCTCTTGCGCTTGCTTCAACCCCTATGGCGTTTATCGCACGATTAACTCGTTCGAGTATGCTTGAAGTATTAAGCAATGATTATATTCGTACAGCGAAAGCAAAAGGTTTAAGCAGAGGCGTTATTACAGTTAAACACGCCATGAGAAATGCGATGCTTCCAGTTGTATCCTATATGGGACCTTTAGTAGCAGGGATTTTAACGGGTAGCTTTGTTATTGAAAAGATATTTGGTATCCCGGGATTAGGTTCACACTTTGTACTCAGTATCTCAAACCGAGATTATACAACGATTATGGGCGTAACGGTATTCTACAGTATTTTACTACTTTTTTGTATCTTGCTTGTAGATATTGCATACGGCTTCATTGACCCTCGAATTAAACTTACAGGTGCTAAGAAAGGAGAGTAACTATGCAGCAACTTCCGAAAATTCCTAAAGAAATGTTTGAAACAGCAGGGATTGACCGCGCTCAGGCAGAAAAGATTGAAAAACCGAGTCTTTCATTCTGGCAAGATGTTTTTATTCGTTTTCGCAAAAATAAGCTTGCTATGTTTGGTGTAGTACTAATGGTTCTCCTTGTTTTTATGGCTATATTTGGTCCATTGATGGTGAAATATGATTATGCAACCAATGATTTACTGAATGCTAATCAGGCTCCATCTTCTGAGCACTGGTTCGGTACAGATGAATTAGGGCGTGATGTTTTTGCTCGTACGTGGGAAGGCGCTCGTATTTCATTATTTATCGGATTAGCAGCAGCTTTAATTGATTTATTCATCGGCGTAGTTTGGGGAAGCATCTCTGGATACCGCGGCGGCCGTACGGATGAAACAATGATGCGTGTTGCGGATATCTTATATGGTGTTCCTTACCTTTTACTGGTTATTATTTTAATGGTTATGCTTGGCCAAGGGTTAGGCACGATGATTTTGGCGATGACTATTACCGGCTGGATTAACATGGCCCGTATTGTACGTGGACAAGTATTGCAGTTGAAAAATCAAGAGTACGTAATGGCTTCACAAACATTAGGAGCAACAACAAAACGTATTTTATTTAAACATCTTATTCCTAACGCAACAGGTCCAATTTTAGTAACAATGACACTAACGATTCCTTCAGCAATCTTTACAGAAGCATTTTTAAGCTACTTGGGACTAGGCGTTCCGGCACCGCTTGCAAGCTGGGGAACAATGGCTTCAGAAGGCTTACCTGCTTTGGAATACTATCCTTGGCGCTTATTTTTCCCAGGTTTGTTTATCTGTTTAACAATCTTAGCGTTCAACGTAATTGGTGATGGATTACGAGATGCGTTAGATCCAAAACTACGTAAGTAAGGAAGTGGACTCATATGTCACGTTTATTAGAAGTAAAAAATTTAGCTGTATCATTTAAAACATATGGCGGAGAAGTTCAAGCTGTTCGCGGCGTTAACTTCCACTTAAATAAAGGTGAAACTTTAGCAATTGTTGGTGAGTCAGGATCTGGTAAAAGTGTAACTTCACAAACGATCATGCGCCTTATTCCGATGCCTCCTGGCCGAATCAAAAGCGGTGAAATGCTGTTTGACGGTATTGATTTAGCTAAGAAAACGGATAAAGAAATGGAAGCTATTCGCGGTAAAGATATCGGTATGATCTTCCAAGATCCGATGACTTCCTTGAATCCAACGATGAAAGTTGGGGCTCAAATTGGTGAAGTCGTAATCAAGCATTCCAAAGTATCTAAAGCAGAAGCAAAAAAACGGGCAGTCGAGTTATTAACGCTTGTAGGAATTCCTTTTCCAGAACAGCGTGTGAATCAATATCCGCATGAATTTAGCGGCGGGATGAGACAGCGTGTTGTTATTGCAATGGCTCTTGCTTCTAATCCGAAACTCTTGATCGCTGATGAACCAACAACGGCGCTTGATGTAACAATTCAAGCTCAAATTTTAGAGTTGATGAAAGACATTCAGAAAAAAACGGATACATCTATTATCTTTATTACCCATGATCTTGGTGTAGTAGCAAATGTAGCAGATCGAGTAGCCGTTATGTACGCTGGTCAAATTGTTGAAACCGGCACAGTGGACGAAGTGTTTTACGATCCAAAACATCCGTATACGTGGGGACTGCTAGCTTCTATGCCAAGCTTAGATAACGAGGCAGAAGAAGAGCTTGCTGCTATTCCTGGAACGCCGCCAGATTTAACGAATCCTCCAAAGGGAGATGCATTTGCAGCGCGAAATCCATACGCAATGAAAATTGACTTTGAGCAAGAACCTCCAATGTTCAAAATATCTGATACGCACTATGCGAAAACATGGCTGTTGCATCCCGATGCACCAAAAGTAGAGCCGCCTGCTTCAGTTCAGCGCCGCATGCGTAAAGTTGATAATGTATACAGCACACCTGTACTCGTAGCGAAGGATGGTGAATAATATGACAGATAAATTATTAGAGATTAAAGGCTTAAAGCAACATTTTTTCACAAGTAAAGGAACAATTAAAGCAGTTGATGGTCTGACGTTTGACATCTTCCGCGGAGAAACATTAGGGCTTGTAGGTGAATCTGGTTGCGGAAAGTCAACGACAGGCAGAACGATTATTCGTTTATACGACGCTACTAGCGGTGAGGTGCTATTTAATGGCGAAAATGTACATGGTCGCAAATCCCGCTCAGAGCTTAAAAAATTCAATCGTAAAATGCAAATGATTTTCCAAGATCCATATGCGTCGCTTAACCCTCGTATGACCGTAGCAGATATCATAGCAGAAGGCATTGACATTCACGGTTTAGCTAAGACTAAAAAAGAGCGTATGGCAAAGGTTCACGAGCTTCTTGAAACAGTCGGGCTTAACAAAGAACATGCCAATCGCTATCCACATGAGTTTAGTGGCGGTCAGCGTCAGCGTATCGGTATCGCAAGAGCACTGGCAGTAGAACCAGATTTTATCATCGCAGATGAACCAATCTCAGCTTTGGACGTATCTATACAAGCTCAAGTTGTTAACTTAATGAAAAAGTTACAGCGTGAACGTGGACTAACATATTTATTTATCGCCCATGATTTGTCAATGGTAAAATACATCAGTGACCGCATCGGCGTTATGTACAGAGGTAAGATTGTAGAGCTTGCACCAAGTGATGAACTTTATCGAAACCCTGTTCATCCATATACAAAAGCGTTGCTTTCAGCTATTCCGCTTCCCGATCCTGACAGTGAAAAAACACGTCAGCGCAAAATTTATGATCCAAGTATCCATGACTATAACGGTGAAGAACCGGAGCTTAGAGAAGTATCTCCAGGTCACTACGTGTCTTGTTCTCAAGCAGAGTTTGCCACATATACAACATAACAAAAACGATCTCACAACGAGGTCGTTTTTTATTTAGTTATCAAAGAACACTAAGCTTCAAGTTGCAAAAAACATGTAAGAACAAGTAACATTAGCGCTTTACAGGTATTATACAGTAAAGGATTGAGAAATACTATTAAAAATTTTCAGAATTTTATATTTAAGACAAAATATCTACGTATAAACCTTATAACTAAAGGAATATAAGTGGTTAATAATGTTATGTGTTGAATAATAATTCAAAAAATATAAAAAGAAGGTAGACATGCGTCTACCTTCTTTTTATAAATCTGCTAAGATATCGCCGTCTTTACGATTCTTATCAATTTTTAGCACTTGATCTGCTGGCTGATAGGACGCACCGTATATTTCTTTGTCTTTGTACGTATGAATTAACTCGTACGTTTTTTTCATTTTATTTAAAATGCTTTCCTCTGTTTCAGAGGTAGGAGACCAATATAGAATTTCC
The DNA here is from genome assembly GCF_058781295.1 of Priestia sp. FW507-14D1A. Lineage (NCBI taxonomy): Bacteria > Bacillati > Bacillota > Bacilli > Caryophanales > Bacillaceae > Priestia > Priestia sp. FW507-14D1A. The sequence continues at coordinate 940,459 of NZ_JBYSWQ010000002.1, read as the reverse complement.
ATTTGGTTAATTTCATTTGTAGCTAATGACCGACGATTATAGCCAATTGTTTGAGCATGCTTAAAGTCTGCACGTTTATAAAAGTGCAGTCGTTTTGCTGAGTCTGAATCTTTATAGTCTACAGGCTCTACTTCTAAGATAATTGGTTTGTTGTGCTGTTTTAACTCATCAATTAATTTACCGCCAAGCCCTTGACCTCGAGCGTCTTTTGAAACAAAGAGGTAATCGATAAAGATAAATTGGTTTGTTTCCACGTACATTAATACGTGATGAGGTCCTTCATTTTTATGATAAATATCGCTGCGTTCTTGTAAAAGCGTTTCGATATGCTTCTTTGATTTCATTTCTTCAATGGGAAAATATTGACTTAATTTTTCATACCAATTCATAGCACCCTCCTACTGATCTTTTCACGATGATGTTCATAATAGTGTTTAAACAGTTATCTTATCTTTACCCTTTTTAGGGAAAAGTAAGCATCTATAATTGAAAATATAGAAGAATAATCGATTGATTATTCTTAATAATTAGATAATTATAGTAGAATAAGAACATATAATGTAAAAAATGGTTTTTTATTATATTTCTATCGTAAGTTTATTTGTGAAAATCACAAAAAACTATCGCATTTTTTGTGATTTTTGATAAAATGAACAAAGTGAAGTTTTTTTAATATTGTATTTTATAGATGTGATAGCGATAAAAGTGCAGGTGTGAAACTTGTAATATTAGATTTTTAATACATACACCGTCTGAAATTATTTAGCTGAAAAATAAGTTAATACTATACACGTAGCCGCTATCGCTATTAAATGAAATGGATATGTTAGGAGAGAGAATTATGCAAGGGAACACGCAAGAAAAAGAATTAAGCCGTGGACTTGAGGAAAGACATATTAGCTTAATGTCTTTAGGTGCAGCTATCGGAGTTGGATTGTTTTTAGGTTCTGCATCCGCTATTCGGTTAGCGGGTCCTGGTATTCTTATCATGTATGGAATCAGTGGTCTTGTTATGTTTTTTATTATGAGAGCGCTAGGTGAAATGGCAGTGCAAAATCCAGTAGCCGGTTCTTTTAGTAAGTATGCTAACGATTATTTAGGGCCACTTGCTGGTTATTTAACAGGCTGGAACTACTGGTTTATGTGGATTATTACATGTATGGCTGAAATTACAGCTGTTGGAGTATATATGGAGTTTTGGTTCCCGGGTGTACCTCAGTGGATATGGGCACTTGCAGCACTCATTATCATGACAGGGGTTAACTTTTTAGCTGTAAAAGCATATGGCGAACTAGAGTTTTGGTTTTCTCTTATTAAAGTGGTAACGATTATCCTTATGATTGTGCTGGGACTAGGCATGATTATCTTTGGAATTGGAAATGGCGGCATTGCAACAGGAATCAGTAATTTATGGAGTCACGGGGGCTTTTTCCCGAATGGTATGAAAGGTGTTCTTTTATCACTTCAAATGGTTATGTTTGCTTACCTTGGTATTGAAATGATTGGGGTAACAGCAGGAGAAGTGAAAAATCCGGAAAAGACATTAACAAAAGCAATTGATAATGTACTGTGGAGAATTTTGATTTTTTACATCGGAGCTTTGTTTGTTATTATGTCTATTTATCCTTGGCCAGAGATCGGAACGCAAGGAAGTCCATTTGTTTTAACATTTGATAAAGCTGGAATTCCCGCTGCAGCAGGGATTATAAACTTTGTAGTGTTAACAGCGGCTTTATCTTCTTGTAACAGTGGAATTTTTAGTACAGGCCGTATGTTATTTAATTTAGCTCAGCATGGGGAAGCTCCAAAACGCTATGCCAACTTAACAAAAGGCGGCGTGCCTGGTGCAGCAGTTATCGCTTCAGCTGTTGTACTGCTAATCGGAGTTGGCTTAAACTATGTTGTTCCTGATAAGGTGTTCACCTGGGTGACGAGTATTGCCACTATTGGAGCAATTTGGACATGGGGAATTATTTTACTTTCTCAAATTCGCTTCCGCAAGGGATTAAGCGATCACCAAGTAAGTGATTTAAAATATAAGCTTCCGTTTTTCCCGTATACGTCATATCTCTCTCTTGCTTTCTTAGCGGGAGTAGTAGTGGTGATGGGTTTTTCCTCTGATACAAGAATAGCCCTTATTGTAGGTCCGGTATGGTTTGTTTTATTGGTTGTTGTCTACTATTCAAAAGGTTTTCATAAAAGATAAAAAATAAAGCGCGGACAAAAGTAATTTCGTTGAAGGAAGATCCGAACGAGTTGAATTCTTGATTAAGAATCCAACTCGTTCGGATTTTTTTATGGTGATGGTGAACGTAGGTTTACTGTATGTAGGGCTTCAAGCTGTTAATTGGAGGGTAAGGTGAAGACTCCTCCCGGGAAAAGCGAGACCCTGCAGGAGCGGAAGCAACGATGAGGCTCGCCGGCCGCTCGCGGAAAGCGAAGTCTTGTACGGAAATCCACAGCGGTGTAACAAGCGTGATTCATACGAACTCATATATCCCATTTGTTCATCTTTAGATTGATGTAGTTGTGTTCCAGCCGCATTTTTTTCCAAAAGAAAATGAAGGATTTATTATTTCACTTTTTGCTTTAGTGTGCTAATATATTATATTGTTAAACAAATGAAGAGATGAATGAAGAAACAAATAATTATTACGTGTTAATAGATTAGCATCGAGCTTTCTATCTCAAAAGTTTAAGCGTTTAGAAAGCAAAAGGAGACACAGCAAATGAAAGATAAAAAATGGGGACTTTGGTTTTTAACAGCCTTTGTAGTTGGTAATATGGTAGGCGGCGGAGTATTTATGCTTCCTTCTAATTTAGCAAACGTATCAAGTCCAGTCGGTTCAACACTTGCTTGGATTGCAACAGGTCTTGGCGTATTCATGATTGCTCTTGTATTCGGGAACTTAGTCATGAGAAAGCCCGAATTAAAAGGAGGGCCTCAAAGTTATGCAGCGAATCTTTTTTCGTCGCCTAAAGCAGGTAAAGTAGCAGGGTATAGCATGGCTTGGGGCTACTGGGCAGCCAACTGGGCTGCAACAGCATCTGTCATCATATCGTTTGCGGGATATTTAACAACGTTCTTTCCAGTAATGGAGAGTAAGGATATTTTATTTTCAGTTGGAGATTTTCAATTAGAAGCTGGAAAATTCATTACGTTTTTAGTATGTTCTATTGTCCTATGGGGAATTCAAGCTATTTTGCAGCGAGATATCAATAGCGCCGGTAATATTAACTTTATCACAACGGCAGCTAAAATTATTGGATTCGGTTTATTTATTGTCGTGGCGCTATCGCTATTTAGCGCATCCAACCTGGTCAGTACAGAATTTGTTAATTCAAAGGGTATAAATGTAGGATTGGGAAGTCAGGTCAATGGGGCAGCCATTGCTACGCTGTGGGCGTTTATCGGAATTGAATCGGCTGTACTGTTATCTAACCGTGCAAAATCACAAAAAGTAGTCAAGAAAGCAACACTGCTTGGATTATTGATCTCAATGGTTATCTATGTGGGGATTACGCTTCTAGCTATGGGGATTCTTTCAACAGCTCAGCTTCAGCAGTCTCAAAAACCTTTGGTAGATACGTTAGAAATGGTGATTGGACATAAAGGTGCTTACGTAATGGCCATTTTAGCACTTATTTCTTTATTAGGTTCTACGGTTGGATGGATTGTTGTTAGTGCAGAAGTTCCTTATCAAGCAGCAAAATCAGGGTTGTTTCCACAGTGGTTTGCTAAAACAAATCAGAACAATAGTCCAGCCCGCTCACTAACATTAACAAATGGCTTAACACAGTTGTTTTTGTTTGCGACTATTTCAGGTACAGTTTCGCAAGCCTATAATTTCGCTATTGTTGTAGCTACTCTCGCTTATTTAGTTCCTTATTTCGTGACGACAGTTTATCAATTAAAGCTTATTGTGACGGGTGAGACGTACGACACGATTAAAGGATCGCGAGTAAAAGACGGAATCATTGCCTCGTTAGCACTTATTTATTCACTTTGGGTGATTAAGACAGGTACAGCTGATTTAAAAACATTTTTCTTAGGTATTGGCTTATTTGTAATCGGGCTGTTACTGTATCCTATCTTAATGAGACGAGGAAAAAGAAGCACATCAGCTATTAAATAAATAAGAGGTTATCTCAAAAGCTTTGCAGAAAAGTCAGTTCTTCTGCAAGGCTTTTTTAGTGACTGAAAAATTTGAAGAATTTGTAAAAGAAAAAAATAATAAAAAAATGAAACTAATCTACAGGTTTATTCGTAATAGTAGTGTGGTAAATAAATAATGAAGAAAATCGGCAATGAAAATAATGACAGTGAAGGAACGAACTAATGCACTAGTCCACTTCAAAAAGTATATCATTCCGATGAAGTTTATAGTATAATGCAAATAGATATTATTTTTTAAAAGTAATTATAAAGTAGTATCGATTTTCATTATCAGTCATTAAATATTTACACTCGTTGAAGTTTGTATAAAACAACATGATTTACAGTTCATGTTTTAAATGTTATGACCGATTATGATAGAAGGAGTGAAGGAGTAAATGGTTACATTATATACATCACCAAGTTGTACATCTTGTCGTAAAGCGAAAGCTTGGTTAGAGGAAAATGATATTGGATATACAGAGCGTAATATCTTTTCAGAGCCGTTATCAATCGACGAGATTAAAGAAATTTTACGTATGACAGAAGATGGAACAGATGAAATCATTTCAACACGTTCGAAAACTTTCCAAAAACTAGACGTTCAGGTAGACGCTATGCCTTTGCAAGATTTGTATGAATTAATTCAGCAAAATCCTGGCTTATTGCGCCGTCCGATTATCATTGATGAAAAACGTCTACAAGTTGGTTACAATGAAGACGAGATCCGTCGTTTCTTACCACGTAAAGTGCGTACTTTCCAACTTCGCGAAGCTCAAAGACTTGTGAATGGTTAATTTTTATATTTGTCTGTTTAAGATTTAAATAAGAAACCAACCAAGTAACGTTTGCTTGAAGTTGGTATATAAAAAAATAAGCAGCAGGGAGCCACTGGCTCCCTGCTGCTTATTTTTTGTCGAAATAGCAGGGAAAATGAAGTATATATGTAATTAGTAAAGAAAGAGAGTAACTAAACACATAAAAGTGGTGGTGAACGGATTGGAGCTTTTACAGCTAAAATATTTCCAAGTAGTTGCTAGACTAGAACATATCAGTAAAGCGGCCGAAGAGCTATACGTATCTCAGCCTGCGCTCAGCAAAACGATCTCACAGTTAGAAAAAGAGCTAGGCATTCGTTTGTTTGATCGAAACGGTAAATACATTAAATTAAATCGGTATGGTAAAGCATTCTGTGCCAAAGTAGAACTTGCTTTAAAAACATTAGAAGACGCAAAGCACGAGCTAAAGGATATGTCGAACGATCCATGTGAAGAAATTCGCCTTGTTGTATTAGCTAGTTCACATTTACTTCCAAAGCTATTAAGCAGATTTCGTGAGCAATATCCTCAGGTGCGTTTTCGACTGATGCAGCATTTGACTAATTCTAATTCACAGCCTGATTTTGATTTATGTATTTCAGCTTTTCCATTAACAACCCGTCAGATCGAACATACTCCTTTGCTCCGTGAATCGATTTTGCTTGCAGTGCCTCTTGATCATCCTTTAGCCAAGCAATCACGCGTAAAGTTAAATGAACTTAAAAATGAGAAATTCATTGTGCTAAAGAAAGGAAAAGAGCTAAGGAAAATAACGGATGTAATTTGTAAGGAACAGAATTTTGTACCTCAAATTACGTTTGAAAGCGATGACCCAGCAACAGTGAGAGGTTTGATTAGAGCGAAGCAAGGAATAGGTTTTATTCCTGAAGTAACTTGGGGAGGTTCTACAGGGAAAGATGTAAAACTGCTGAAAATTGAAGAGGAAATATTTGAACGTACAATCTTTTTAGCTTGGAACAACGGAGGCTACGTGACGGATTTACAACAAATCTTTAGGCAGTTTGTGATTGATTATTTTAAACATTTACCCTCCGGTATACCTCATGAATACATATAAGAATCATGACTAAATGTCATGATTTTTATTTCTTTTTCGAATAAATCTAAAGTGAACAGTAGAGAAAAACTGTATTATGTCATTTTTGATATAAGTATATAACTAAAAATGCATAGGTTATTCAACTTTTTTCCTTTACACTATTTTTAAACCGTAAAGTAAACGCTTTCAATAATGGGTTGGGGAGGAAGTAATATGATAATCTTCGGTGTAGCGCTGCTGTCTATTTGCATGTTGATAGGGGTAATTGTAGGGGACGCATTAGGAGGGCTGATGGGAGTAGAAGCCAACGTTGGAGGAGTAGGGGTATCCATGCTTCTTCTTGTACTAGCGGTGGATTATTTAAAGAAGAAAAATAAGCTCCAAGTAAAATCCGAAGAAGGCATTGCTTTTTGGGGAGGTATTTATATTCCTATCGTGGTAGCAATGTCTGCACAGCAAAATGTTGTAGCTGCTCTTGATGGAGGAGGCATGGCGCTTCTTGCAGGGGTGGTAGTAGTCGTAGTAGGCTTTTTATCCATACCATTTATCAGCAGAATAGGAGAGAAAGCGAAGGTGAAAGAACAAGAAATAGAGCTTTCTATTTTACCTAAGGAGCAGGTCAAATGATGAATATGATCAAAGAAGGATTAGAAAATAACGGGCTGATTACGGCATTTGCTATTATTGGGATTGTCATGTATATTGCTTATTTTTTATCAGATAAATTAACAAAAGGAAGAGTTCACGGATCTGCTATTGCTATTATGTTTGGATTGATCCTTGCTTATATCGGTGGAGTGAATACAGGAGGAGAGAAAGGGATTTCTGATATACAGTTATTTTCAGGAATTGGTTTAATGGGCGGAGGGATGCTGCGAGATTTTGCCATTATTGCTACTGCATTCGGCGCTAATTTTAGCGAAGTCAAAAAAACGGGAATCAGCGGGATTACGGCCTTGTTTTTTGGGGTTTTCTATTCCTTTGTAATAGGTGTAATTATTGCTCTTTGTTTTGGATATAGAGATCCCGTTGCTTTGACCACAATCGGAGGAGGAGCCGTGACCTATATTGTGGGGCCGGTTTCTGGAACTGCGATTGGAGCCTCTTCTGATATTATCGCGTTAAGTATAGCTGTAGGATTAATTAAATCCATTTCAGTTATGATTTTAACACCGGTATTTGCTAAGAAAATCAAATTAAACAACCCTCGTACAGCAATGATCTATGGAGGAGTTATGGGGACGACGAGCGGTGTAGCAGCTGGTTTAGCCGCGACAGATGTAAAACTTGTACCTTACGGAGCCATGACAGCTACATTTTATACAGGTCTTGGTTGCTTACTCGTACCATCTATTCTTTTTTTACTGACAGAGATTATTTTTTAAGTGTACAAAGTGTTTTATGAATAAAAGACTGCTGTGCTCATTAAACTAAAGAAAAGGCCATACTAAATAAAAATGTTTAGTATGGCCTTTTCTTTATCATTTAGTTGAACGAAAGCTATTAACAACCATGCCGCTTATCAGCACGACAGCAATTGTTATAAACGGAATAAATGTTCCTAGAGATGTATGGTCTGCAAAGAATGAATGTAAGTTCTTTTCATGCCCAATCATATTTCCAGCAGTATAAGCTAAAATAGCTGCCCCACCATAAACGAGCAGGGGAAATCGCTCCATCAAATACAAAATGAGCTTGCTTCCCCAAACAATAATGGGGACGGATACGAGTAATCCGGTAACAACCAACATAATATTTCCATGAGCTGCGCCTGCTACAGCTATTACATTATCTAGTCCCATTACAATATCAGCAAATACAATCGTTCTTACAGCGGCGCCTAATGTCACACCTGCACGGATTGAAGATGCATCATCACCTTCTGATACAAGAAGCTTAAAGGCAATAATCACTAATAAAAAACCGCCGATGAGCTGCAAGTAAGGAATAGTTAGTAAATAAACAGCTAAAATAGTAAGTACAATGCGAACGATCACAGCTAAGCCAGTCCCTAAAAAAATAGCTTTATTTCGCTGATATTCAGGTAAGTTGCGGCTTGCTAAGGCAATAACAATAGCGTTGTCTCCACCTAATACAATATCGATACCGATAATAAGAAGAATGGAGGTTATTAATTCTAAATCCAATAGTCTTCCCTCCCAATATGTAAGGATAAGTAGCTCATATTGCTTTATCTGTGTTCATTTTTAACAAAAAGCGTTCATAGGGTAAAGAGATTATGTATATAACAAAGTAAGGTGTAAGGTGGCTATGAGTTGTCAGAGTATTTTTTATTTCCTTTCTTTCGCGTTTTGTCATAAAATAGATATACAAGGTTCACTCAAATAGTGTATGCTTGTATATCCCAAGTTAGAATGCTTTACAAAGTGAGAAAGTACATGTAATATTGCTTTAACACGGGGGTAAAATAGTCCCTTCATCGTTTAGGGGTAATGTTCGAAATGGCCGGATTACCTTCACTGATTTTTCCGAAGGGAGAGATGATAATGGAAATCGAACGCATTAATGAAAACACAGTAAAATTCTTTGTCACTTACGTAGATATTGAAGAACGTGGATTTGATCGCAATGAAATTTGGTTTAGCCGAGAGCGCAGTGAAGAGCTATTCTGGGAGATGATGGACGAAATTCATCAAGAAGAAGAGTTTGTAGCAGAAGGTCCTCTTTGGATTCAAGTACATGCGCTTGAGAAGGGGCTAGAGGTTATTGTAACAAGAGCACAAGTTTCAAAAGACGGTCAAAAGTTCGAAGTACCTGTTGGTGAAAATGATAAAATCGATATCCCTGTAGATGGAAAAATTGAAGCGTTGCTTGATCATCAAGCGAATCAAAATAAAAAAGCTGATTTTGAAGAAGAAATTATAGAAGACGAAGGGCTACAGTTCGTCGCACGCTTTCAAGACTTAGAACATTTAATTTCCTTAAGTCACCATTTAGAGTTAGATGATATCATCAACAGCATGTACGTGTTTGAAGGGAAATATTATTTATACGTTGAGTTTACAGATGATGAAGATTTTGTAGCTGAAATTGATAACATTTTAAGTATCATTTTAGAATATGCAAATGAATCAAATGTAACAGTTCATCGTTTAATGGAATATGGAAAAGAATTAATCAGTGAAAATGCACTTGAACAAGTAAAACAGTATTTTCCTTTACGATAATAGCAGCCGATTTCATGTATATGAAATCGGTCTTTGTTTTGTCTTCATTTTGGGAAAAGCTCTCTGCTTGTATGAAACGAACATAAGTGGAGAAAGAAGGAAACTCGTTTCTGAACGAGAAAAGTGTAGGGTTAAAATCCCTAGTTTGAGGATAATAACGGTACATGGATCCGGTGTTAATGACGAAAGATTGGTTTTAGGATAGGTGAAAACAAGTTGAAAAATAGATTACAGCTTTTAATTTTTGTTATTGGTATTATTGCTTTGCTTTATTTTACAAAAGGGTATTGGGACGGTAAATTTATTGGCGTGCTAAGTATCTTAATTACGATTAGTGTTGTTTTCATCGGTCTTGTTATTTCATTAGAAAACCGTCATCCAACTCAAACGCTAACGTGGCTCGTAGTATTAGGCGGTTTCCCGGTAATAGGGTTCTTTTTTTATTTGTTATTTGGACGCAATACGCGAAAACGGCGTTTATTTGCTAAAAAAGCAAAGCTGGATGAACAGGTGCTTTTAAAGATGGAAAGAGATTCCGATATATTAGAAAATCACTTTGAACAGTTGGGCACCAGTAGAAAGCAAATGCTGAAGCTAGCCGTCAGGCTTGGCAAGAGTCCAATTTCTTTTTCATCAGATACACGCGCATTGACGAATGGAAAAGAGACGTTTCACGAAATTATGGAATCATTAAAGCATGCAAGGCATCATATCCACTTAGAGTATTACATCGTACGACATGATCACTTAGGAGAACAAATTAAAGATATTTTAATTCAGAAAGTACAAGAAGGAGTTTATGTACGTTTCTTGTATGATGCCGTGGGCAGTTTTCAGCTTTCACCGCATTATATTCACGAGTTAAGAAACGCTGGCGTAGAAATGATTCCATTCTTGCCGGTGAGACTTCCATTTCTCAATAATAAAATCAACTTCCGTAATCATCGTAAAATTGTAGTCATTGATGGAACAATTGGATTTGTAGGAGGTTTGAACATTGGTGATGAATATCTCGGGAAAAGTCGGCATTTTGGCTTTTGGAGAGATACCCATTTGATGGTGAGGGGTGAGGCAGTCCGTTCATTGCAGCTTATTTTCTTGCAAGATTGGTATTATATGACAGGTCAGACGATGCTTACTCAAACGTATCTATCGCCGGATTTAATTGACATTGATATGGAAAAGTGCGGCGGTGTTCAAATGATTGCCGGCGGACCAGACCGTGAGTGGGAAATTATTAAACACTTATTTTTTTCGATGATTACGTCTGCGAAAGAGTCCATTTGGATTGCTTCTCCTTACTTCATACCTGATGAAGATATTTTTACTTCTCTCAAAGTAGCTGCTCTAAGCGGTATAGATGTAAGGCTTCTTGTACCTCAGAAGCCCGATAAAAAAATTGTTTTTCATGCATCACGCTCTTATTTTCCTGAGCTGCTAGAAGCAGGTGTGAAAATTTACGAGTATAAAAAAGGATTTATGCACAGCAAAATTGTGATTGTTGATAGAGAAATTGCCTCTATTGGAACAGCTAACATGGATATGAGAAGCTTTCATTTGAATTTTGAAGTAAATGCTTTTTTATATCGCACAGCTAGTACCCAAAAACTCGTATATGAATATATGCAAGATTTAGAAGAAACGAGTGAGCTTCACTTTAAAGACTTTGAAAAGCGGCCATTTATACAGCGGCTATTTGAATCAACGGCTCGTTTGCTTTCACCGCTATTATAATCGCTGTAAACCACATTGCGTATGTTGCAATGTGGTTTTTTTCTGAAAGAAAAGGGTTTAGTAGAAAGGTGTCGAATACAAGGATATAGCTCGCTGCTATAGGAAGGAGAAATGTACGATTGTTAGTTGCCCAAACAGAAGAAGGTCTCATTTCACTAGCTCAGCGCTTTTCGCTTGAACAGCTTAAGCTGTGGAAAAAAGAAAAGCAGTTCTACTGTCCCTCTTGTCAATCCCCTGTACAGTTAAAGGTAGGTACAAAAAAAATCCCTCATTTTGCTCACCTGAAAAAAACGTGCGTCGCTCAGCATGAAGGTGAAACAGATTATCATCTCGATGGAAAACGAAAGCTGTTTCACTGGTTTAGTTCTCATGTTGAAGTCGAGTTAGAAAGTTATCTTCCTGACATTATGCAGCGTCCAGATCTTCTTGTAAATACGCCCTCGCAAAAATATGCAATCGAATTTCAATGTGCTTCCTTATCTTCCTCAGTGCTAACCAAACGTTCTATTCATTATGAGAAAGGAAATTATATGCCCCTTTGGATTATGGGAGCAAAAAGAATGAAGCGCTTATCCACTTACATGTATCAACTTTCTTTTCAAGAGTGGCAGTTTCTTACTCTTTCCGATTATACGCCCACACTTCTTTATTTTTCACCTTCTACTAATCAACTGTTGAAACTTGAACATCTTATTCCTTTTTCATCTCAGATTTGTTATGCACAGCTTGTCGTGCTTTCTCCTCACGAGCATACCTTTCATGATCTTTTTTCTACACATACACAACCTCAATTTTTCTCTTCATGGATAAAGAAAAAGAAGGCATGGAGAACGCATTATATCCTCTATCCTAATCAGAAGCTTCAGCCTTTTTTACACGCTCTTTATGAAAAAAATATTCCTCCCTCCCATATTCCAGCAGAAGCAGGCATGCCGCTGCCTTCTTTATACATGGTTGAAACGTCTGCTACTATATGGCAAACGTGGCTGCTTCTTGATTTAATGCAGCAGAAGCAAGTAGGGGATTTAGTTACAGAACAAGAGTTATGCCGGCTATGGCTCTACAGAATTCATAAGAGGCATATTATATTTCGGTCTTTAACCATGGCTCCTGTTGCTATGGAACAGCCCCTGTTTGAGTATATAGAGGTATTATGCCGGCTAGGAATGCTAACGTATATAACTTCTGGAGTATACAAAATCAGAAGGCCCTACACGATTCCAAAGCAAACATCTGATGCTTTTTTAGAAGATGGACAAATGATGAAAAGGTGGTTAAATCAAGCAAAAGAAGTGACATAATCACTGAAAATCAGTACGCTTAAGAAAGAATCCTTTTTTCAAAAGCGTACTGACTTTTGATTAATTCTTTTAAAACAACATACAATAACGAGAGAAATAAAAAGGATTCGCCTTAGAAAAAGCGAACAGTTATAGACAGGTAGAAAAAGATGGAGGGATGACCATGAGTGAACAATCAAAAGTAAAAAAGTTACCAAGTAGAAGCGAGATAAAAGTAGAAGATACGTGGAAACTAGAGGATATTTTTGCTTCAGATGACGCATGGGAAAAAGAATTTGAAGAAGTAAAAGCTCTTATTCCGCAAATGGAAAAATTCAAAGGAAAACTTGGAGAGTCCGCTCAAACTTTATATGACGCTCTTCAAGAGCAAGACGAGCTCACAATGCGCGTTAGTAAACTTTATACATATGCTCATATGCGCTACGATCAAGATACCACTAACTCTTTTTATCAAGGGTTAAATGATCGCATCAAAACACTTTATACCCAAATTGCAAGTGCACTATCGTATGTAACGCCAGAAATTTTGTCTATTGAAGAATCAAAAATTAAACAATACATGGCGGAACATAAAGAGCTAAAGTTATATGCTCATGCATTAGATGAAATTACTCGCGAACGTCCGCATATTTTATCAGAAAGCGAAGAAGCGCTTCTTGCTCAGGCTTCTGAAGTGCTAGGATCTTCAAGCAACACGTTTGGAATGCTAAACAACGCAGATTTAGAATTTCCTTCCATTAAAGACGAAAATGGAGAAGAAGTAGAAATTACGCACGGACGCTATATTCGTTTTCTAGAAAGCAGCGATCGCCGCGTACGAGAAGAAGCGTTTAAAGCAGTGTACGAAACGTACGGTAAATTTAAAAATACGTTTGCAAGTACATTAAGCGGCACAGTGAAGAAAGATAATTTTAGCGCCCGCGTTCGTCACTATAATTCAGCTCGTCACTCAGCTCTTAGCACAAATAACATTCCAGAAGAAGTATACGATAACTTAGTTAAAACAGTGAACGATAATTTGCATTTATTGCATCGATATATTGATTTACGTAAGAAAGTATTGGGAATTGAAGAGCTTCATATGTATGATCTCTATACGCCTTTAGTAAAAGACGTAAAAATGGAAGTAACCTATGAAGAAGCAAAAGACTATATTTTAAAAGGTCTGAAACCACTAGGTGAAGACTACCTTAATGTGTTAAAAGAAGGATTTGAAAATCGTTGGGTAGACGTCCATGAGAACAAAGGCAAGCGAAGCGGTGCGTATTCTTCAGGAACGTACGGCACCAATCCTTATATCTTAATGAACTGGCAGGATAATGTAAATAACTTGTTTACACTAGCTCATGAATTTGGCCATTCTGTACACAGTTATTACACAAGAAAGACGCAGCCATATCCTTACGGAGATTATTCAATCTTCGTGGCAGAAGTAGCTTCAACGTGTAATGAAGCGCTTCTAAATGATTATTTACTAAAAACAATTGATGATGAAAAGCAGCGCTTGTACTTGCTTAACCATTATTTAGAAGGGTTCCGCGGTACGGTATTCCGTCAAACGATGTTTGCTGAATTTGAGCACGATGTGCATGTACGTGCTCAAAACGGAGAGCCGCTTACACCTGAATTGTTAACAAAATTGTATTATGACTTAAATAAAAAGTATTTTGGAGACAACTTAGTAATTGACGAAGAGATTGGATTAGAATGGGCTCGTATCCCTCATTTTTATTACAATTACTACGTTTATCAATATGCTACAGGATTCAGTGCAGCAGCAGCATTAAGCAAGCAAATCCTTGAAGAAGGAGATGCAGCTGTTGAGCGCTATGTAGGTTTCTTAAAGTCAGGAAGCTCTGATTATCCAATTGAAGTGTTGAAAAAGGCAGGAGTGGACATGACAACATCTCAGCCAATTGAAGAAGCGCTAGCCGTATTTGAAGAAAAATTAACGGAAATGGAACGTTTATTAAATCAATAAAATTAAAATGAAGCAGGAGTTGTATCCTGCTTCATTTTTTAAATCCTCGAAACTTGTTGTGATTGTTAAGCAATGTAAAAATAATAAGAATAGCTAAAAATAAGAGAGGGCCTGCGATAAGGAGAGGAACAAGCTGCATAAGAGATAAAATATAGAATAAAAAAGAAAACAAAAGAATAACAACCCCTAGAGTAATTCCAGCAATTTTCATAGTTAACACCTCTATTAAAAGCATAATTGGTTGTACTATATGAGTGAATCTGGCTGTTTATGAAGTTTTTTATAAAAAAGTGAATAAAATTGAAAAAAGGGGTTGCCAAAAGTCGACATAATTTGCTATAGTATTAATCGTGAAGTTTATCACAAAACAAACATATACCCCTTTGTTTGACCGTGAAAAATTTCTCCCATCCCCTTGTTGTCTTAAGACAAACGAAAAGACTTGGCGAAAGCCAAGTCTTTTTTGTTTAGTTGATGCTTAGGATAAGCATCAACATGTAATGATTAACAGCTCTTTTCAGTACTTCTCCAAAAGGTTCCGTATTTAACAGGAACTCTCTCAACAACTTGCTGAAGCTGAAGTTTTTTCAATTCTTTTTCAGCCTCTTCTAATGATAAACCATACACAACTGCAACTTCTTTTGAAGCAACAAATTGAAAGTAGCTTAAAAATGAACGAAGAGGCGGAAGACAAGCTGGATCTGGGTCAATTTCTAACATCTCTTTGATGATGTGTACATATGTTTCGTACGAATAGTATCCTGATATCTTAATGCCTTCTTCTTCAACTTTTTCGTTGAAGAACACAAGAGTTGGAATCTCATCGACATCCATTTCCGACGTGATTTTTAAATCACATTGAAAGGCTTTCGCAGCGTAATCTGAATGCAAATCTTTTACAAATTCATTAACATCTAGCCCCACATGTTTTGCACATTGTATTAAGACAGATTCTTCTGTAACATTTTGTTTTTCTAAAAATACTACTTCTTGAAGTCTTCTCAAAAAGCGAATGCCCTGTTTCTTTCCTTGCAGACCGGCCGCTTTAATCGCAATTGATGCAGCGTAAGGAGTATCGATTGGGTTTTCAAGCCACAGATTGCCGTCACATGACATACCGGAACGGCTTCCAGTTTTCTCCCACGATTTTGCAATATGTTCAAATTTCTGCTGTGCTCCAATATTTAATTGCTGTAAGTTTCCTCCAAGCACATGCTTGAGGGATAACAGCTGACCATATTCTATTTGTAACTTCTTTAGAATAGGCTCGAGTGCCCAGCATTCCGGGCAAAGAGGGTCAACAAATACATAGATTTCAAGCGGTTTTTTATTTGAACCTTGACAAAGCTGATGCAAGGATGGGTATTGGCTATTTAGATTACTCAATGTGAAAATCCTTTCTCATCTGTCTGTTCCGGTGAATTAATCATGTGTTGGGCAGTTAAAATAAGACGATGATAAAGTTCATCTCTCTCAGGGCCTTCTAAATTAATTTCGTCCATTGCTTCATGCATACACGTCAGCCAAGCTTTGGCTCTTGACGGTGTAATTTCAAAAGGAAGATGCCTAGCTCTCAGCATAGGGTGACCGTGCTCTTCAGTGTATAACGAAGGCCCTCCTAAATATTGTGTCAGAAATTGCTTTTGCTTTCGTGCTGTTTCTGTTAAATCATCAGGAAAAATTGGTGCGAGCTCAGGATGTTGTCCAACGCGTGTATAAAAAGCATCAACAAGTTTTGAAATCGTATGTTCACCGCCTAATAATTCGTAAGGGGAGTGGATTTTTTCTCTCATGTTGATAACTCCTTTATTATAAGAAATATACGTCTTAACTCTTTGGTGTTTTTTACTTTCCTTAATTTTAGCAGTGTCATTTGGTTAACTCAAACTATCCGCTTACTTCTTCTACTGGAAAAGAGATAAAGTGGAATTTTACATAAGAAAAGTCTATGATGCTGTGGCGAATCACTAATTATGAGAAACAAAGGAATACTTTCACAAACGTTTCCTTCTATTTATATAGTGTAACCTCGGCAAACTATAGCCATTCCATGTTCAAGTGGCGAATGATTTGGCTCTTTTACACAAGATAAGAAGACATAATTTTATTTACATATTTTTGCGTTTCTTGAAAAGGAGGTACTCCGCCGTATTTATCAACATTACCTGGTCCAGCATTATAGGCCGCCAACGCTAATTTCACGTTTCCATTGTATTTATCTAACATTTGTCGAAGATATTTGGCTCCTCCAAATACATTTTGCTTGGAGTCGTACGGATCTTCTACACCAAGAGCTTTAGCGGTTGCTGGCATTAGCTGCATAAGCCCAGCCGCTCCTACAGAACTTTTGGCAGATGGATTAAAGTTTGATTCTTGTTTAATAACAGAACGAATAAGTTTAGGATCCAGCTGGTAGCGTGCAGCTGCTTCTGTAATGATCGTTTGTACATCCTGAGAACTGGCCTTTGCCGCTTCGTTTTTTTGTGCAGGTAAGGCAGCATTTGAAGCCGCTGCCTCACCTGAAGAAAAAACAGATGGCTCGGACTGCATTTGAACTGCCGTAGATGGAAACAACTGCGCTGCTTTCAAGTAAAGATTGGTACTCATTTGAGGCTCTTGATTGACGTAGTCTTGAAAAAGCTGAGCAAATACAGAGAGTAAAGTTGTACCAAGCATCACGTTAGCTGTTGGCAGCTGGTTGTTAACTGAAAATGGCTGCGTTCCAGGAAATTGAACGGAAGACATGTACTTGTTAATATTCATGCTCATAAATTTATTCTCCATCCATTAACGTATACTTTCGCTTGTAAAACCGTCGAATTTTGTTTTCCGTTGGTTTCTTTTTAATATCAAGCTCCGTAAGCAATTGCTCAAAATGTTTTGCTCCTTCATTGGCATCGGTTACTTCGTATTCAAGTTCATAATCCTCAGCACCTAGATAAAAGCTATGATCGAGTACAAGTAACCCATTTTTATATGGAATTTCTGCTCGACTTGTACGCAAAGTGCCAAAATAAGTTAGCGCATGGCTATCAACTTGTAAATCAGTAATAAGCTGTTGAATTGTTGACGGAATCTTGGCACTGCCATCTAGCAATTCTTTAGCTTGTTCATTTGTTAGTGCTTCATGTGTTTCTAAAAGACCCTCTTGATGAGGCTGTTTGAGCGTGAGAACGAACTTACCTTTTTTGCTTCGAATTCGCAGGGCAGCCCCGCAGTCTTTTAATGAGAAAGCAGGTGTATCAAAATAGTGGTTTTCTTGAGAAACAAACTGATCTTCAGTTAATTGAAAGTGTGAGCGGAGACGATCAAACTCTTCTTTCGTTACTATATTTTTAAATTCAATTTCAATTTCTTGTTTCAATGAAATCATCCTTTTAATTTAGGTCTTTTAGTAAGGCACTTTACATCTTAATTTATCACACTTTTTGAGACAGTAAAACCACATTTCCTAACAGGAATATCCAGATGGGGAACTTGGAAAATGAAGAAATACGGATTGTTTAGGTTTTACCTTTATTAAACGTTCCTGGAATGTGTTAAAATAGTAACGAATTGTATAGTTGGAAGGAGTTTATTTATGCACAATCGAATTGACATCACTACCTGTGTGATGAAATCAAATGAATTACATTTAAAAGCAGACCCTATTGAGACGAAAATTGAACAATTGGAAGATACAAAACAAATGCTTGTTGACTCAGATAACATGTCATTTGTATATGTTGTAGATATTAATGATCAATTTATGTATGTTGGCCTTAGTGACAATATTTGGGCGAATTTAAAGCACGTCTTACATAAAGATATGAAAGTATTTTTAGAAATTAACAAGGAAGTAATTGAGCTATCAGCCGTTAAAGAAGAGCTGTCTTATCTCATCAGTAACATCGAAGGAAATGTGAATTATGGAGACGAGATGGTAGCAAGAGTAGAGGAAGTTTTTTTAGATAAAGAAAATAAGTAATAGAGAGAAAAGAGGGGGGTGTTATTAATGATCAGGCATTGGGATTTATTTTTAGCACCGTATAAACAAGCCGTTGAAGAACTTAAGGTGAAGTTAAAAGGAATTCGTTCACAGTATGATATGAAGTCTACGCATTCACCTATTGAGTTCGTGACGGGACGAGTAAAGCCTGTCGCTAGTATTTTGGATAAAGCGACTCGAAAAGGAATTTCTCTCGATCGCTTAGAGGAAGAGATGCAGGACATTGCGGGACTCCGTATGATGTGTCAATTTACGGACGATATTAAAGCGGTCGTAGAGCTCCTGCGTCAGCGAACAGACTTTGAATTGATTGAAGAAAGAGATTATATTCTTCATAAAAAAGAAAGCGGCTATCGTTCATATCATGTGGTCGTATGTTATCCTGTTCAAACAATTAAAGGTGAAAAGAAAATTTTAGTGGAAATTCAAATTCGTACACTGGCTATGAATTTTTGGGCTACAATTGAGCATTCTTTAAATTATAAGTACAGCGGGAAATTTCCTGAGAATATCAAAAAGCGACTTCAGCGTGCTTCTGAAGCGGCTACTCAGCTCGATGAAGAAATGTCTCAAATACGAGGTGAGATTCAAGAAGCTCAGGCTATTTTCTCACGAAAAAAAGAATCGGCGGAAGAATCTTAGTTATGACTCAGCAACAGCTTTGTACATTGGATGGATAGGGGGAGAGAATTAGGTGGAGAAAATAAAATTTGCTATTACATCAAAAGGCAACCAAATATCAAATACGCTTATGCAAAAAATGAAAACGTATTTATTAGATTTTCATTTAGAATATGATGAAAACCAGCCTGATATTGTAGTGTCAGTAGGAGGGGATGGAACGCTTCTCTATGCGTTTCACCGCTATCGAAACCGACTTGACAAGACGGCTTTTATTGGGGTTCATACCGGCCATTTAGGTTTTTACGCAGATTGGACACCTGATGAGATTGAGAAGCTGGTGATTGCTATTGCAAAGACACCCTATCAGACTGTAGAGTATCCACTGCTCGAAGTGATTATTCGCTACACAAACGGTGGACGCGAAGCTCGATACTTAGCGCTGAATGAATGTACGGTAAAAAGTGTAGAAGGTTCTTTAGTAATGGATGTGGAAATTAAAGGGCAGCGATTTGAGACATTCCGAGGAGACGGCCTTTGCGTATCCACTCCCTCGGGAAGTACAGCTTACAACAAATCCCTGGGAGGCGCGATTTTACATCCTTCGCTTCAAGCTATTCAAATTGCTGAAATGGCTTCTATTAACAATCGAGTGTTCCGTACGATAGGTTCTCCATTGGTTCTTCCTGGACATCATACAGCGCTGTTAAAGCCTGTCAACGACGCAGACTTCCAAATTACCATTGATCATTTAACTCTTTTACATAAAGATGTAAAGTCGATTCAATTTCGGGTAGCAAGCGAAAAAATTCGATTTGCTCGCTTTCGTGCGTTTCCTTTCTGGCAGCGTGTCAGAGACTCTTTTGTATGTGATGATTAAAGGCAGGGAAGAGAATGAAACAAGTTTTTACGTTGAGTTGGACCGTAGATCATTCTTTCGAGGGTGTAGCGGTTCGTGAATTTTTAAAAGAACATGATATTTCCAAAGCTTCTCTGACGGACATTAAGTTCAGAGGAGGAGCAATTGAAGTAAATGGGAAGCATGCAACAGTTCGATATATTCTGCAAAAAGGTGACGAAATCAAGGTGGCGTTTCCACCAGAAAAAGCAAGTGAAAGTCTTCTTCCTAAAGCTATACCTTTGGATATTGTATATGAAGATGAGTATATATTAGTTTTGAATAAGCAGCCAAACATGCCAAGTATACCTTCTCGAGAACATCTAACGTGGTCACTAAGTAATGCTGTGCTCTATTATTATGAGAAAAATAACATTAACTCGACTGTTCATCTTGTAAATAGGTTGGACCGAGACACATCTGGGCTGCTTATTGTTGCTAAACATAGGCATGTTCATTACTTATTCTCTAAAGCACAAAAAGAACATGAAATTAAACGCGTGTACCGAGCTTTTGTTCATGGTAAGCTTGTTGGCAAAGAAACGATAGAGGCACCGATTGGCCGAAAAGAGTCAAGTATCATCGAACGGGAAGTAAGAGAAGATGGGCAATTTGCTATTACACACTATACGGCGCTTCGTCAGTATTCTTCTTTTACAGAAGTTGCTCTTTCGCTTGAGACGGGGAGAACTCACCAAATTCGTGTTCATATGGCTTATAAAGGATATCCACTGCTTGGAGATACCTTATATGGCGGAACGAATCATCTTATTTCTCGTCAAGCTCTTCACAGCTATGAACTCACTTTTTTTCATCCTTTTTTACAAAAAACTTTGTCTTTTACAGCACCTTTGCCGCCAGATATGCAGAAACTTCAAATCGTAAAAGAAAGTCGCTTTTTTTAATGAAAAGCGACTTTCTTTTTACACGAAGTGATTAAACTTTTCCTCTACATAAGGCATAGATGAAGGCACTGATATAATATTCCTTTCAGGATACTGAAACGCCGTTAAAGCCCCTCCAAAAACTGCGCCTGTATCAATATTAATGGTATTATGAATTTTTCTAGCTTTTACTACGGGTGTATGCCCATACACGATAAACGGTTTTCCGTTATAATGTTGGGCCCAATCCCGTCGGACAGGCATGCCGTTTAGATGCTTTTCACCCGTAATGTCTCCGTATAGCACAAAGGTTTTTACTTTTTTATCCGTTCTGCCGATGTATTCAGCTTTAAGGCCGGCGTGAGCAATAATTAATTGGTTTTGATCAAGCTGCACATATAGAGGTGATTGTTCATAAAGCTCAATGAACTTTTTCTTAATGAATTTCTGTTCTCTTGAAGGTAAAGCTTCGTACTCAGCAACGGTCGTTTCTAACCCATGAGTAATTTGCACTTTGTTACCGCAAAAGAAGCGATATAGCTTATTGCAGTGATTGCCTGGACAGTAGTAAGCTTGCTGATGCTTTATTACGAGGGACCATACGAGCTCAATCACTTTTAGTGAATGAGGTCCTCGGTCTGTTAAATCACCTACGAATCCAAGGCGCCGTCCGTCAGAATGGACAGGAATCCCGTCTTGCCACTCATACCCAAGTTTTTCTGTTAACGCTTTTAATTCATCATAGCACCCATGGATATCCCCTATTATATCTACTTTCATCTTTTATCCACATCCTTAAAAGGTTTTTCCTTTGACGATATAAAATTACCCTTATATGGAGCAAACTATGTGTAGAACTTATATATTATTGGGAAAAGAGTAAAGAGCTGTGAGTTGAAAAAAAACAAAATTCATCATAAAGTTAAATGAGTTTTGTACGACAGGGAGGTTGAAGACATGACAGATTCAATTGAAAAAGAAGAAAAGGCATGGTTCGCCGAACATTTATTATCACTTTTAGAAAAAAATGAAATCGATGCATTTCGTGAAGAATTTTTACATATGCATACGTATGACCAAGCTCAATTTTTTGAAGAATTAGATGAGCCTTCTAGATTTGCGCTGTACGAGATGTTATCTCCAGAAGAAATGGCGGATATCTTTGAAAATGTAGAGATACGAGAAGAAGATTATCAAGAAATTCTCTCAGAGATGCATCCCAATTTTGCAGCAGACATGCTGTCAGAAATGTCGGCGGATGATGCCGTTGACGTATTAAATGAATTGGATAAAGAACAAGTGGCGAGCTATTTAACGATTATGGATGAAGAAGCAGCCGATGAAATTAAAGAGTTGCTTCATTACGAGGAATATACCGCTGGAAGTATTATGACGACTGAATTTGTGGCCATTCGTGAAAATCAAACCGTACATTCAGCCATGCACATTCTACGCAGGGAAGCTCCGGAAGCGGAAACGATTTATTATGTATTTGTTATTGATGAACAAAAGCATCTAGCAGGTGTTATTTCTCTTCGTGATTTAATTATAGCAGATGAAGATACGATGATAAGCGAAGTGATGAATGAACGAGTCGTATCCGTGTCAGTAGCAGAAGACCAAGAAGAAGTTGCCCGTATTATGCGCGATTACAACTTTCTTGCGCTTCCAGTTGTTGATTTTCAGCAGCATCTTCTCGGGATTATTACGGTTGATGATGTGATGGATGTTCTGGATGAAGAGGCATCCGATGACTATTCTAAATTAGCCGGTATTAGCGATGTAGATGATACGATCGACCACAATCCTTTAGTAGCGGCCAAAAAGAGGCTGCCTTGGCTTATCATTTTGCTGTTTTTAGGAATGATGACAGCGAGTTTAATTGGACGTTTTGAAGATACGTTGAATCAAGTAGCTATTTTAGCTGTATTTATACCTTTGATTGGCGGTATGGCTGGTAATACAGGAACACAGGCACTAGCCGTTGCGGTTCGTGGACTGGCGACGGGAGAAATCGAAGAAGAAAGCAAATTTAAGCTGTTAATCCGAGAAGCAGCTACGGGAATGATTACGGGCGCATCATGTGGACTTTTAGTTGTATTAATTGTTTATATTTGGCAAGGTGATCTTATTTTAGGCGCTTTGGTAGGCGTCTCTGTATTTTCAACATTGATTGTGGCTACACTAGCAGGAGCGTTTATCCCGCTTCTCATGCACAGGTTCAAAATTGACCCTGCAGTCGCATCAGGACCATTTATTACAACGATCAATGATCTTATCAGTATTTTAATTTACTTCGGTCTAGCGACAACATTTATGAGTTATTTAAAATAATGAAGAGACTTTAGAATTCGACATGAGTAATCATGTCGGATTTTCATTATCAGTTCATATAGTTGACAGAGAACCTTCAAGCTTTTATGATTAACCTTTAATTTTGAATACTAACGTCTTCGTTTTATAAATAACGAAGGTAAAAGGAGGGGAATCTAATGGAACAGCACGCGTCCTTTACATCACTTGTTATCGTCATTAGTTTGGCCTTTTTAACGCCTATACTGTTGCATCGGTTTAAACTCAACATTATACCTGTAGTCGTAGCTGAAATTATTATGGGATTAATTATAGGGAAAAGTGGTTTTGACCTTGTGGAGCAGGATATGTGGCTTGAAACACTTTCCACTCTAGGCTTTATCTTTTTGATGTTTTTAAGTGGTTTAGAAATTGATTTTTCTGCTTTTGCTGGAGGAAATTCAAAAGACAAAAAGGCATCAGGAGCTAAGGTGCCAAATGCTTTTTCCATTTCTATACTAGTGTTTGCAGCTATCTTTGCGGTTTCACTATTTTTGTCCTATGTTTTTGTATGGACCGGTTTTATCGATAATGCCTTTTTGATGACGCTTATTATTTCTACCATTTCATTAGGAGTAGTAGTGCCGACCTTAAAAGATGCACAGATTATGAAAAAGCCGATTGGACAGACCATTTTATTGATTGCGGTTATTGCGGACTTAGTCACGATGATTTTACTAGCCGTATTTGCTTCCGTCTATGATAAATCAGGAAATAGCAATACATGGTTGATTTTAATTTTATTTGGAGTAGGAGTGATTTTATACTTCATAGGGAAGCAGTTTAAAAACCGATCGTTTCTTGAGACAATGTCTAAAGGTACAATTCAAATCGACACGCGTGCGGTATTTGCACTCATTATCATTCTAGTGGGCCTTTCGGAGTCAATTGGTGTTGAAAACATTTTAGGCGCTTTTTTAGCGGGATCACTCGTTTCTCTTCTTGCGCCTAACAAAAATTTAGTTCATAAATTAGATTCGTTTGGCTACGGATTTTTAATTCCTATCTTTTTTGTGATGGTAGGAG
The DNA here is from genome assembly GCF_058781295.1 of Priestia sp. FW507-14D1A. Taxonomy (NCBI): domain Bacteria; kingdom Bacillati; phylum Bacillota; class Bacilli; order Caryophanales; family Bacillaceae; genus Priestia; species Priestia sp. FW507-14D1A. The sequence continues at coordinate 916,452 of NZ_JBYSWQ010000002.1, read as the reverse complement.
TGAAGCTTGACGTTTGGTCATTGTTCAGTGATAAAAAAGTGCTGATTTTAATGCCTTTATTATTCATTGCATTGTTGATATCCAAGCTAGTCCCAGCGTTAATCTTAAGAAAATGGTATGATATGAAAACCGTTTTGGCATCGGGTTTTCTTTTAACATCGACTTTATCACTCGTTATTGCAGCAGCAACGGTTGGTGAAAATATTGGTGTTATTGATTCACAAATGTCCGGTGCGCTGATTTTGGTGGCGATTATTACATGTATTATTACACCTATTATCTTTAGAAAGCTGTTTCCAAAGCCAGAAATCAGTGACAGAAAGCTGAAGATTAATATGCTCGGTGCAAATCAATTTACACTCCCGGTTATTCGAGAAATGGATCTTGATTTATATGATGTTACCATTTATCATCCTACGCAGGACAAAATTGAAAACCGTACGTCGGATTCCATTTTTAATATCGTCGACATCGATGGATATAGTAAGGAAACTTTAATGCGTATGGGGATTTTAGATGCGGATGTATTAGTTGTAACAACCGGGGAAGAAGAGAGAAATAGCGACATTGCTCTATTTGCAAAACAATATGGTACAGAACGGGTTATTGCCCGTGTAGAAAGTCCTGTATTAGATGAAAAGATGAAAGAAAATAACATTGAAGTTTTTTCTGTGCTGTTATCTACGACTGCATTGCTAAAAGCTTTAATTGAATCGCCAAATATTTTAAATATCTTAACGAATCAAGAAACAGCACTTTATCAAATTAATATGCGTAACCCTAAATACGAGGGGGTAGAGCTTCGCAAGTTCCCATTTACAGGAGATGTGATCTTTGTTCGAATCTTTAGAGGCAAAGATTCCATTGTACCTCATGGCGATACAGAGCTTGAATTTGATGATCGTTTGATTGTAACGGGGTCTCGTTCGTATGTGAATGAATTGCGTATGCTTCTTGAGTATAAAATTAGATAAAGGTATCTAGGTAGGTTTAGTTTGCTACCTTATTGAATGAGAGAAAGAGGCTGGGACAAAATTATTTTAGCTGAAGTGATAAACGAACCCTTGATCAAAATGTTTGATTAGTGGTTCGTTTTTTTTTTGTTGTTTTGAAAATAAGTTTCATCTGTTTAGCTCTTTCTAGCAGTTGATTCGAGGACAAGACGAAGACTCCTGCAGGAAAAGCGGAACAGATGAGACCCCGCAGGAGCGCAAGCGACGAGGAGGCTCATCGGCCGCCCGCGAAAAGCGAAGTCTTGCACGGAAATCAACTGCGGTGTGACAAGCGGTTCAGCTCATGTGGCCCATTTGTGCGTCTTTAGATTGAATTAATTTCGTTATGTCTCAACCTCTTTTATTGTGTTTTCTCACATGCTGGAAATAAAAGTACAGCCCTGCTTTTGGTGTTAAAAAGGCTACCGCAAAAAAATAAACAAGTTTTTCCGTGTTCAAGCATACATTTTTAAAAGAACGATAACAAGCAATTGGAGGTATGCTTCATGACTAACTCAAAATCTAAGTCAGAAGAAAACGAGCCGCTAATGTACATTGTCCAGCCAAACGCTACGCAAAATCAGCGTTCTATGCAATATTATTTTAGTTCAAAACAGCAAGACAATAAAGGAATAGAGAAAGAGCACGTGTTAAAAGAAGAGCCCAGCTTTTCTTCCATTCAAGAAGTCAAAGAGCCTGACGTAGAAAAAGTGGAAGAGATTAAGCAAGAAAAAGAGGAAGAGCGTTCAATTGTTCCCGTGGATATACCGCAATCAGAGACTAAAAAGCCAAATAAAATGTTTCAGTCTATGACGATTAAAGAAAAAGTTGAATTTCTATGCAGCTTCCCGCCTCATATGTCTCAGCCAATTTGTGAAATTACGTGTCAAAACCAAAAATATATAGGAACAATCTTAGAATTAAAAGAAGGAAGTTTATACGTGAGCGTTCCCCCTAATAAAGAGAAAACAGTATTGAAATTTCATGATATTCAGACCATATCTATCATTAAAATTTAAGCAACTCTAAAAGCTAACAGTGAAGAAGCACGTTAGCTTTTATTTTCATAAGTTTGTGAATGCACGGAGGAATGAAGATGACATGGATTTATCTAACATTATTTGTCTTTGCGACGTTTCGACTTACTCGTCTAATTGTTTTTGATAAAATTACAGCGTTTATTCGTAAACCGTTTCATAAAATCGTAGAAGATCAAGATGAACAAGGAAATACGGTAACTTATTTAGAGATAAAAGGGAAGGGACTGCAAAAGTGGATTGGAGAGCTGCTCAGCTGCTATTGGTGTACAGGCATATGGTGTGCGGTAGGAATTTATTTTAGTTATGTAGCGGTCCCGCACATTGCTATTCCTATTATTACGATCTTAGCTATTGCAGGGTGTGCAGGAATTATAGAATCTTTTATGAAATAAATGGACGAGTTAAAAGACATATTGATCGTCAATATGTCTTTTAATGATTAAGGGAAATTTAGCACAACTTTATTTAAAAAAGGAATACCTTCCTGCCACTCTTCACTATAGAAAAAGCCTTCTAGAATAAACGAAGTCGTATCAGTGGAGAGAGGAATGACTACTTGAAAAGAGTCAAATAGTAATTTGCCTTTGGGCTTTAATACTGTTTGCTTAATGGGTTTAATCCAATATTCACCGTCATTTTGAATTTTTTCGTTCCATTTTGGATGAGCGTAGCGCCATTCTAAAGAAGAAGAGGGGACACTAGAAGCTTCAATATCTTTTTCATCAATGATCTTCCCGCTTAACATAGCAGAAGCAGTAGGCTTCATTTTTAAGCAAAGTGTTGGAGAGTATAAAGTACTGCTCGTTTGATTTTGAATAATTACGTTGCCGAACATCATCAGCTCGCTTTCATCTTGTTCTGGCAGCAGTATGGAATGTTGGAAGAAACAGAGGATATCGCTTTTTTCGAACCTTTCTATGGGTTTTTCTACAATCTTTTCAATTACTTTCTCCACGATTTTTTCTTCAATAACGGGCTGTTTCCTTGAAGCTTTTTCTCGAAACGCTTCGGCAATAATTTTTTGTTCGGAAAGCTCGTTTCTCAGTAGATCCAGTTCTTTTTCTAATTCTTCAATTTCTACTTCTTTTTCAGATGTAGAAAGCGTCTCAGCGTGTTTCTTTTTCCAAAACGATGTATTTTCTTTTTCTCGCTCTAAAGCTCGTTCATAGCTTTTTAGTTGGTTTTGCACGTTTCGAATTTCTGATTTATAGTGTATGAGCTTTTGTTTTAATTGAGTTAGATCATCTTTAGGGGAAGGGGAGTTACGACTCATCTAGTAGTCTCCTTTCCTGCTGAGCTATAAATTAATCTGGTCGTTAGAGCTGCCCATAGCAGTTTTATTTATATGTATGCAGAAAGCGCGTAAAGGATGAAAAAAGAGGAGAAATATTCTCCTCTGGCTTTTTATCTTGTTAATCAAAGTCGTGATGGTCGAAGCCTGACTCTACATCGTCTCCATCAAAATCATCGTGATGTGGTCTTCCAGGGAAAATAGCATCACATTGAGGTGGATATTCAATAGGTGAGCAGCTGCTTGTAGAAATGATTTCAGGGCGAGGGTAGCAGAAGCTTCCTTCTACTTCAACTTTAACATCTTTTTCAATTTGAACACTTAGGCATAACATAAGATCAAAGCTTAATTGCTGTAAGTGACAATCTGATAATCTGAGAGAACCGTCAGTTCCTTCAAAAGATTCAAGGTGGACAACAGGTTCTGTTCCTTCCGGGGCGCATAAATAGAATGTTTGATGTATTTTCCAAGGAATAATGCTAGATTCAACTTCGTCATGTCTGTGGTGCCCACTCAATTCAATTAACTTAACTCGGTAAAAGCCGCTAATTGATAATTTTACTTCATGAAGAACAACAACTTCTCCATCTGGTAACACGATTTTTTTAGGTCTACGACCACCGTGGGGCACAAGCTCAATCACGTTATCAAGTGCGTCTTCATCTGAAGGATCTACAGGGTGACCTTCACTATCCGTTAAAACAATTTCCACTTCTACGTCATGGCCTAAATCTTTAAGATCTTCTTCATCAAACAATGAAGTATCGTTAGTAAAGATTTGTGGTAAAACAACTTGACGTCTAACCCAGTCGTACACTTTAGGTACGCGGATACATAATGATTCAAAAAGTTCTGCCATTTTTAAACCTCCTAATTGTAATTGTCCTTCCTTTACGCTTTTCGTTACTAGGTATCGGACTACTATAGTGTATGAATGACCTGCTTTTATGTTCCTTAGTAAAAGCGGAATTTATCGGAATAAATCCTAGTTGGAGCGAGCATAAAAAATGAAGGAAATAATAAACTCAATTACAGCATATTCATGTTAATAAAAAGTGTTATTCATCTTTAACTGATTTTTTAGAAGCTGTGGGTTATTTATAATGGAGGAGTGAAGGGCATGAGCGAGGAAAAAACGAAAAAATACATTGCTTCATTGAAGTCGGAGTTGGCTTTTTATAAAGAAGAATATCAAAAATTCAAGCACCAAGAATTTGAATATGAAGATATTAAGGAAGAGCTAGCGGAATTACAGCAAAAGCATGAAGAAGAAAAAAAGAAGCTAGAGGAAAAAATAGATTGGCTGAAAGCATGCGTTAATGAACAAAAATCAAAAACCGAACAGTCCATTGTACAGTACAATCATCAAGCTCAAGGAACAATTCAAGAACTGCAAAATCGGCTGCGTGAAGTGACAGAGCAAAAGGGAGGAGAAAGACCGAGAGTGAGGAAACCAAAAAACAGCACGGATTTATTTTTGTCCCTGCAGCGCAAAATGGACAAATAAGATAGAACGTCTTTCTTTAGTCCTGAATATAATGTTATAGATAGGATGCTGTGAAAAGGAGGGAAAACATGATGTATTATCATTATAATTATAATCCTAATCAATACCCTCAGCCCCTGCCTTATCATCCACAACCAATGACAAAACAATCGGTAAAGAAAGGGCAGTCTATTCCTAAGCCAGTCCAGTACCCTTCACCAAAACAAGGTGGTTGCGGCTGTGGTTCAAAGTTACCAAAGCGATAAGCAATAGAAGCATTGTCACTTGGACAGTGCTTTTTTACATAGAGTGGAGAGAGGTGTAGAGATGCCGGATTTTTTCGATGAATTTGAACGTTTTTTTGAACAGCATATGATGGGAGAACATCGAAAGAGAATGAACGAAGTAGAAAAAGCAGAAAAGCAGATGGAACAGCAGGAGAGGAAACTGCAACAAAATGTAAAAAGACTTGATGAGCAAGATGCTGAAGATCCGTTTGGACAATGAAATTTAATGTACACAGTTGAAAAGCCCATACGAAATCATTTGAGTGAACATACAGTATAGAGAGTAAAACAGAGGGGGTGTAATATTATGGGCTGCGGATTTGGCTACGGTGGTTGTGGTTACGGTGGTGGCTACGGCGGTGGTTTTGCGTTAATCGTTGTATTATTCATTCTATTAATTATTGTTGGTTGTGTTTGTTTTTACAATTAATCCCTTCTATGAATAAGGCACCGAAAAGTGCGGGTGAAGTTTCACTCGCACTTTATTTTTTTATTAAATGTAAAGGGCACCATCTAGGCACATGGTGCATACGATGAAGTATAAATAAAGGAGGTCATGCAAAATGGATAATAATATGTTTAAAAATATAGAAAAGAAAACAGGCGTTAATATGAAGGATATCTTTGAACTTGCGAATTCTGTACAAAATGCTAATTTTAAAGATGAGCAAACGGTGCGTAATATTGTGAAGCGAGTAGCACAAATTGCGAATAAGCCAATTTCAAAACAAAAAGAAGAACAAATTGTTAAGGCGATTGCAAACAATAATCAATCCATTGATTTTGCGACCATCGCTAAAATGCTAAATGAGAAAAAATAATTTAATGTTTTATATAAAGCCCTGACACGTCAGGGCTTTTTTCCATTTATGCAATTTCATTTGTTTGAAATGCGTTAGAATCAAGATCAAACAATTCCGGATGCTGTGCTAAGTAATTAATTTCTTTAATACGATGGGCGATAGGGGGGTGAGTTGAAGTAGCTTGATTCAACCACATAAAAAAACCTTTTTCCTGTGAGTGCGTATGAACAAATTCCTCCTGATTTACTTTTTTATTTAGACAATGACCAACCGCAAGTATAGTGAGTGCTTGAGTGGCAGCTTTTGCATCACCAATCGCAACGGAAGCTATGCGATCACACGTATATTCACAGGCCCTAGAGTAAGCTTTTCCTAAAAAAGGAACCCAAAGAGCAGGTAGAATAAGTGAGTGGTAGAGTGTATGCTTACGTTTGATATGAACTAATTCGTGGGCAATAATAAAAGAAAGTTCTTTTTCTTGATTATCTTCAATCATTTCAACAATGTCGGAGTATAAAACGACAAAGTGACGTCCAAAAAAACGTGTAGCAAACGCATTTAACAAGCCGCCTGATTGAACAATATAAATATCGGGCAGCTCTAAATCCAGCTCTAAAGATAACTGTTTTGCCTGATGATAAGTGTGCGGGAACTGCTTCTCTGTCAATCTAACCCCATTATTGCGAATTTGAGCAATGGAGAAACCGTGGAGTATAAATGTAATTAAAAAACCGATTACAAGGTAGATAATACCAATGAGTGAAATAATTAAAAAGAAATAAGTTAATAAGCTGATAACCATACACAAAATGAAAAAAATCTTTTCATTTTCATGAATAAGCTTTGTGTTCAATAATGGAGCCCCCTAAAATATAGTAGTACAGTACATAACGTAGTGTAACGTATCCACGTATGAATATCTACCTCTTAGTGGAATATTTGGTTAATAATAGATGATGAGAATATTAGTTATGGACGCTAGCTTGAAGTAAGATAAAGAGGTTGAAACATAACTACAGGAATCCAATTTAAAGACGAACAATCTGGATACATGATCCGGCTTGCTCGACCGCTGTTGCTTTCTGCGGGGTCTCATCTGTCCCCGCAGGAGTCTTCGCCTTGCTCTTTAACCAACCGCTAGAAGCACCTGCGTTCACCATGATTATAAAAAAACGAACTATTTATCCGTTTTTGATAGATAGTTCGTTTTTTATTTTAATGAAACTACTTTTGTCCTAGCTTCTTCCTTTAACTCAAATATTTTTGTCCCAGCCTGTTTTTCTTTTACACTTTTTTTATAAACGACTTCAGGAATCTTGAAGGATAAGCGGTTTTACCCCTTCTAGTTTGCGGAACAGATAAATAAAGTGAATTCTGTGCACGCGTCATTGCTACATATAAAAGACGGCGTTCTTCTTGAAGCGGCACATCATCTCCGCCTCGATAAGCTTCGAGTGCATAATCATGAGGCAAACCGCCATCTACGCTGCTCAGTACGTATACATGCTTATATTCAAGACCCTTTGCTCGGTGAATTGTGGTTAGCTGAATACTTTCATTAAATTGCTTGCTTAAAGCTTTCATCTCTGTGTTCATGGCAATCATATGATCCACATGCTCTAAGAGTTCAGGTACGGTTTTGAATTTACGTGCTACAACTTTTAAATCCCGCACGTCATCCGAACCTTTTTCCATCATATTTCCTTCATTTCCGCGTTTTTTGACAAAATCATCGAATCCCATATCTTTAGAAATCGTCTCAAGTGCCAAAGAAGGAGACATTGATTTTAGCGACTTGAATAAAGGAATTACTTTCTTGAGTTTTTTTTGCTGAAACGGTTTTAAATCTTGAAGATATTCAAGTGCATCGATAAATGTACCATCATGAAGAATACTTGCTGCTTTTAAGTCATTGACTGCTGTTTTCTTTAAAAAGAGTGCGTTTACTAAATCTTGTAGCGAACTTGCGTCATTTGGATTCACGCTCAAGCGTAGAAATGAAAGTAAACTTCGAACCATGCGTCTTTTATAAAACGAATCCGCATCTTGTTCGATTGAAAATGGCAGGTTTGACTGTGATAAACGTTCAAAGATGGCGCGTGAAGAAGCGTGAGTTCGGTACAAGACCGCAAATTCAGTTGGAGAAGCCCCTTGCTTAATCTTTTCTTTCATATCCGTTACAATCATTGTTGCTTCTTCTTCTTCGTCGTATGGAAAGAAGAATGTAGGTCGCAACTCATTATCAAACTGGGCAGCCATTTCTTTTTGTCGGCGCGCTGTATTTCGTGCAATGACTTTATTAGCAGAAGAAACGATGGCGTGAGCTGAACGATAATTTTGGTTTAACGTAATAACAGTTGTATTAGAAAAATCTTTTTCAAAGTTTAAAATGAACGAAGGATCGCTTCCGCGGAAAGCGTAAATTGATTGATCATCATCTCCTACGACACACAAGTTTTTAGAGTCTTCACTTAGCATTTTCATAATTTTATATTGAACTTTATTAATATCTTGAAATTCGTCAATTAAAAAATAGCGAAACCTTTTTTGGTAACGAGTGAGTAAATCGGGATTTTGTTTTAGCATTTCATAACATCCATACAGCATGTCATCAAAATCGAATAGCTGTTTTTGCTTTTTGACTTCTTCATAGCGACGATATAAAAAGTGCACATCTTGTTCCCATTTGTCCTTTGGCCGCACATCTTGCACGCCAACAAGCGTGTTTTTCCAATAGCCGATTTGCTGAAGTGCCTGATCAAACGGAAAATCTTTTTCATCCACGTGGAGCTCTCTTGCTGCTTCTTTCACGATCTGTTCTTTTTGCCAATCCCATTTTAGCAGGCGGTCCATTTGCCACGCTTGAGGATTATGATGAACAATCATACGTAAGAAAATGCTGTGAAAAGTTCCAACTAGCATTTGACGAAGATGTAAGCCGGACATCTTTGGATATGTAGCCAATCGTTCTTTCATTTCTTTAGCTGATTTAGCCGTGAAAGTCACCAGCATAATGGATTTCGGATCAATTTTTTTTTCTTGTATCATATATGCGGTGCGAGCTGTTAATACACGCGTTTTTCCGCTTCCCGCACCAGCTAGAATAAGGAGCGGTCCTTCTGAATGTGTAACAGCTTTCCACTGGTTCGAATCTAATTCAATACCGCTCTCTTTAAATTCATTTAAATAAGGAGAGTCAGAGTGTTTAGGAACAGCTGGTTTTAAGCGAAAAGCAGGAACACTTGAAAAAGGTGCGGAAGACCTCCATGTTGCTTTCTCTTTTACAGTTGAACTTTTCTCGCCAATAGCTCGTCCTTTAGGAATACGAAATCCATTGGTTTCTCTGTATTCAGGCGGATTTTCTTTTATTTGTTGCACCGCTGTTGTTTCTGATAGTGTGTCTAAACACTCTTCTCTTTCATGGGGAACTTGAGCATGATAAAAGTAAGGAGAATGCTCAATCCCCAGATATAATTTAACTGGTTCTCCGCAGTGAGCACACGTTATTTCTCCGCGGAGACTAGCTTCATATAAATATTGAAATCGGTCTCTAGCCGTTATAGCAAGATTAAGTATTTGATTTTGATAAAGTGCACGTTGCAAAAAACATGGCCTCCTTTTTAAAACATGAATAATCAATAGTAAATAAGAGGGAGTTAAAGCAAGAAGCCGCTCTCGTTCTACATCGATATAGATGTGTGTATACGCACAGTCTTTGTTTTATAGTCAAAGTCTATCATATCAAAATCATCTTTTTTTAAAAAGAGCACGGATATTTTTGGAGGGATAGGATGTAAAAAAGGGTATATATTGAATAAGACATCACATATGTTCAAAACAGGCGGTATAGATACAAGGTGTCATCTGTTTTGAACAAGTCTAAAGTAGAGGATTAAAGTGAGCGGTTTCAATGTCGATACTTCTTGAGAAAAATACTGAGTTCTGCGAGTAAAAGGTATCTTGAAAAAGAGGAGGGTTCATATGGGATATATACTGCCCGTCACGCCTTATCAATCTATTCAATATGCAAATCGTCTTCAAAAAAATAATGCTTCTTTTTCAAATCGTATTTGGCCTATTGAGAAAAAAAGCTTTGACGAAGAGTTTGAATCGCGTTCTCACTCACTGGAATTGACGCCAAGTTCAGTACAAAAGCGAAAAAAACTTCAAGCAGCAGAGCGTGTATACAGCAAGCTAACAAATAAGGGCCTAGTGATTAATACACGTGTCTAATAGAAAAAATCGTGAACGCCGCAGAATGAATACGCTCACGATTTTTTAACAAAGTAATGAACAAGTAAAAAACATCTTAGTAAGATTCAATAAAAAGAGTACTGCCCTGCTGCCATTCAGCATAAAGCACCTGTTTATAATCGGTAAATCCTTGTTTTTTTAACTGTGTCTTTAGCCAGTCTTCATCAAAGCCTGACTGAATCAAGTTTTTCAAAAGCAAACGTCCATCACTGACGAAGGCGATAGATAAAACGGGTTCAGAAGGAGGCAGCTGTAGATCGCTTCTTGTTGGCTTAGCATAATCAGATTTTGGCAATACGCTTAGTGATCCATCTGTTTCTAAAATCGCATATTCAACTTCACGAATGGAAAATATGTCTTTTGAACGAAGCATATGAAGAAGCTGATCGATATCCAATCGATTTTTGCTAAGTTCTTTGTAGGAAATTTTCCCTTTTCGAATAATAATAGATGGCCGTCCTTCTAAAAACAAACGCAGGCGAATATTTTTTTGAGTAATAACTTCGGTGACATAAATAAGCGCTCCCCAAAAGATAACAGCAAATAAAATTTTGCCTATTCCTACTTCTGAGTCATATAGCGCATTTCCTACTAACTCTCCTAATACAAGAGCAGAGATAAAATCAAAAGTGGTAAGCTGAGTGATCGTCGCTCTGCCTAAAAATTTAGTTAAAATAAACAAGCAGATAAATCCGATAAAGAGTTCTAATGCAATTCCGATAAGTTCATCCATATTTTCACCTAATTCACATGATTAGGTATTAGTATAAGCAAAGCAAAGGTTCTTATCCTTTAAAAAAGCAAAAACACCAGGTTCAATTCCTAGTGTTTTTTACTTAGTTTCTTTACCATCTCTACATGTGGAATTCCAGCATCCATAAATTCACCTGAAACCGTTACGTAGCCTAGCTTTTTATAAAATTCTTCCGCATGCGTTTGAGCATGCAGCTTAATTTTTTCAATCTCGTGCTCTGCTGCGAGCTCTTCTAACTTATCCATCAAAAGCTTTCCTACACCGTCTTTTCGATAAGAAGAAAGAACGCAGATTCGTTCGGCTTTTCCATAGTCCTCTACCATACGGAAGCGTCCTGCCCCAATTGGTGCAGTTCCTTTGTATACAACTAAATGCAGGGCTTCGGAATCGTATTCATCGATTTCTTGCTCTACATCAACCTGCTGTTCTTCTACAAATACTTTTTGACGTACGAAGTAAGCATCAGAATGATCTTGTTTGTTCGTTAGTACTTTGATGTTCACGTATCTTATCCCTTTCCAAGACGAAATGTTTCAAACACAGTCCATGTTTCATTTTCAAGCTGGTACATTAAATGAAAGCGATCCACTGTTTCTTCATGAGCGACATCTACAAGCTTCAACTGGCTATACACATCTAAGTGCTCATCATCTGAAAGACGTTGACCAATTGTAATATGTGGAATAAATGAATACTCAGTTGGCTGTTCGAGATTGCCTTCATGAAGTTTATTGTAAAGTGACGTCAGTTCTGGTTTTTGTTCCACTTTTAAGTAAATGACGTTATTGGCTGGTGAAAATGAGCTTACTTTCGTTACATTTAATGTAAATGGATTTGTTTCTTCGGCAATTTTACGCAAGTTAGCCGCAATTTCATCAATTTGGTCTTCTGTAGCTTCAAAGACTTCTTTTAATGTAAGATGAGGCGGAATTAATGAATAGTGAGAATCATAGCGCTTTCGATAAGAATTCGCTACATCTTGCAATTTTTTAGATGGAAAAAGTACAACGCCAAATTTCATAAAAAATCCCTCCAAAGTAAGATCATAAAATATGTATAAAGCGAGCTTATTATAACAAATTTTCAAAAAATATGATATCTTTCTACTTCAACATATATTGAAGCGACCGCTTTACGTCTTTTTGCCAGTATTTCCACGTATGATTTCCATTAAATTCTTCGTAGAAAACAGAATATCCACGCTGCTTCATTTGTTCGTGCAACAGGCGGTTAGGCTCAATAAAATTCAATATACCGTCTTGTGTTGTTTTGACATCTGTTTCTTCAGTTCCAATAACATGATACAAATCCAGCAGTGAAGGAGAAGCAAATGAGTTGACCGTTTGTAATACAGCATCGTTCACGAAAGGAGAATGCATAATTACTTTCCCGAACGTGTGAGGATACGCAATGGCCGTCAGCAGTGAAACTGTAGCAGCAAGCGAATCACCAATTAGAACACGTGATTTTCCCATTTGATATGTAGGATATGTTTTATCCAAAAATGGCACAAGTTCATGTGCTAAAAAGCGAATGTAGGCATCTACTTGATTTCCTTCTGGATGATACTTATCGCGTCTGTCTTCTACGCTTTTATATGGAATTCCAACAAAAATAGTACGATCGATTTCCGACTCGTTCATTAAATCATCAATTAAACGAGGTGTTCGTCCGTACATAACATAATCTTTTCCGTCTTGGGCAATAAGTAAGGAATACTTATAGAGCGTAGAATAGTTTGACGGCAAATAGACTAGTAACGTGACATCTTCTTGCAGTGCGTCACTATAAAAAGAAATTTCTTCTAACTTCCGCTTACTTTCTGACATGAATAATCGACTCCTATGCATTTGAATGAAAGCGTTACCTTTATTGTAACACATTTTCTAATAACCGTTCTTTATTTTATTGTAACGAATTTTTAAGCGAATGACGAGAAAGAGGCATGCGTCATTAAAAAAGCGCTTCAGAATCGACTGAAGCGCTTTTGGTTACTCTAATTTTTTCATTTTTTTAAACATAGCTTTTTCTGCTTGGCTGGCTTTTTCTAGAGGCTTCTTCGTATATTCTTCTTCTTTTTCATCAATCGAAACCAATTCTGTGTCATTTTTTACATAACTTCGGATATTGCGAGCACCGAAATAGCCGTTTACATCTTCTAAAATAGGCTTGTTTTCTTTTTGATCATAAAGAGTATATGAATTCTCTTCCTTAACGATAGCGTAGTGATTCCCTGCTAAAAGAGCCACGGCTTCTTTTTCGCTTTTTCCAAACGTAGACATGAGAAACAGAACGATTAAGACGATAAAGAAAAGGGCTGTTGCGCCAATGAAAAATAATAATAAGCCTCTGCTAAATTTACTTTGTTTTTCTTCCACAGTAGACAAACCTCCTGATTAGATAATTTCATTATAGCAAGTAAATGTAATGAGCGCCTAAAGAGATATGTGACGAGTTTATGAATTCAGGTAGATGAAACAAAAAAGGTTTTTAGCGCCTCTCATCGAATTTAATATAAAGAGAGACAACAACTTGAAAAGGAGAGAGAGACATGACAGCGAAAAAAATCCCAACGAGCAAAGAAGTAGCAAAGGCAACATTTGATTTGCTAGAAGAGCGTGGCGTAACAGTTTTGGATATTGCTGAAATTGTGTATGATTTACAGCTTCCTTATCATCCAGCTCTAACCATTCAGGAATGTGCTGAGAGCGTAGAAAGAGTACTGCAAAAGAGAGAAATTCAGCATGCGCTTCTAGTTGGAATCGAACTTGATAAGTTAGCTGAGCAAAATAAATTATCAGAACCTCTTCAAAGTATTGTAGAACAAGACGAAGGGTTGTTTGGTGTTGATGAAACGATTGCTTTAGGTGCCGTTTTAACCTATGGCAGTATCGCTGTTACGACCTTTGGCTATTTAGATAAAGTAAAAGTAGGCATTATTGAAAAGCTGGACTGTAAAAAAGAAAAAGGAGTTAATACCTTTTTAGATGATTTAGTAGCGAGCGTAGCTTCTAGTGCGGCAAGTCGTTTAGCTCACCGTCAGCGTGATGAACAAGAACAGCTGCAAGAAGGCAATCCGGCTACGTAATAAACTTCTTTTAGTATGTATATAAGCTGTGTAAATTAACACGTCGAAATGATTTAGTCTTTTATTTGAATAACGGAGACTAGGCACGTATCACCTACGTGTCTAGTCTCCGTTATTGGAACGATTTATGGCTGTAGTGAAGTAGTCATAAGGTAGCTTAAGTTTTTCAGCCCAAGACTTTCATAGAAAGCACGTGCTTTCTCGTTAAATGCCCATACGGTAAGCTGGAGGTCATTTGCTCCTTTTTGTACAGCCCACTGTTTCGTAGCAGAAAAAAGACTTTTTCCTACGCCATAATTTTGAAAGCCTTTCTTAACGCCAAAATATTGGATGTACGCTGTGTAGGAAAGAGGAGCTAATGTAGTGGGAGGGTTATATTTTAATTCAACAACAGACGCCCCAATAATTTGATTTCGATATTGAGCTACAAGAATATCAATGGTTGCATAATAAAGAGTAGCTTGATATTGTTCGGGAGATAAAACAGCCATTTGATTATCAAACATAGAAGGAAGCGCATTTGCGTGGAGTTCTAGTGATTCCCCTAATATTTTATTTACTTCTGTATAATCATCGAGTTTTGCAGTGCGATAGATAATCTCCATACACACTTCACCTACTTTTTAAAAGTTGTGCTTTATCATATGTAGCAACTTAGAAAATGTTAAATGAGAATTAAAACTCGAAAATTTTAAGCGAAGAACTGCACTAAACAGAGCATATATTCTATGCTCTGTTTGATGTTATAGTTGAAGAATATATAAGAGCGAAACGTTAAATTCTAGTTTCAGCAATGGCATCGCGTACTTTTTCAAGCGAGTGTTTAGAGGCATCTTTATTCGCAATCATTACATTAACGTACAAAGCATCAATGAGGCTTAGCTGTCCAATTCTCGAGGCAAGAGCTTCAGATCGATATTCTGTTTCTTCTGAACTCGTATAAAGAGAAACATCGACATTTTGGCTTAATGGAGATTTTGGAAAACCCGTAATACCGATCGTTTTGGCACCGTTCGCTTTTGCTGTATTTAAAATGTTCATCGTGTCTTTATTTGTTCCAGAATGAGAAATCACGACCGCTACATCCTGTTTTGTTAATTGAGAAGCGGACATAAGCTGGAAATGGGAATCAATAAATGCAAACGTTTTAATTCCTGTTCGAACAAATTTATGAAAAGCATCCATAGCCACTACTGAAGAACCACCCGTGCCATAAAACTGAACTTTATCCGCCTTCATAAGAAGTTTGACGGCTTTTTCAATAGCGTTGCTTTCTAGTATTTGTAATGTATTTTCAAGCGTTCGCACATTGGAGCGAAAGATTTTTTCAGCAATCGTTTTTTCATTATCCGTTTCAGCAATTTCCTCGTGAATCTGCTGAATAGGCGTCATAATTTCAGCAGCCAGCGCTATTTTCATCGCTTGATAGCCCTTGAAGCCAATTCGTTTACAAAAGCGAAAGACTGTTGCATCAGCTACATTTAAATCGTCTGCCACTTCGTTAATGGTACTGTGAATAATTTGTTCCGGCTGTTCTAAAATATAATTTGCTATTTTTTTCTCTTTTTCACTGAATCTAGCATAGTGAGAACGAATTTTTCCTAAGCAATTTTGCGTCATAACTGATGTTCCTTTCCACGAATTTAGTAGTAAAAAGAGTATAGCACAAAAATATGAGTGAAAAAAATTTTCTTGTAAACGATTGCAAAATGAAAAATAATTCGTATAATGGAGGTAATGTGAAATTTTTTTTCAAAGGGAGTTTGTAAAATGAAAATTGGATTAATCGGTTTAGGAAAAATGGGATATAATTTATCATTAAATTTAATGGACAACCATCATGAAGTAGTAGCTTATGATGTAAATAAAGAAGCGGTAGAAAAACTTGCAAATGAAGGAGCAACTGGCGCCTTTACTGTTGAAGAGTTAGTTAATGAACTTGCTCCTTCACCTAAAGTTGTATGGATTATGGTTCCGGCTGGAGAAGTAACGGAAAATGTTATTACAGAACTAAAAGAACTTCTGTCAGAAGGAGATATTATAATAGATGGAGGAAACTCTAATTATAAAGAATCTGTTCGACGTGCTCAGGATCTTCAGGAAAAAGGTATTTACTTCTTTGATGTAGGGACAAGCGGCGGAATGGAAGGCGCAAGAAACGGAGCGTGTACAATGATCGGTGGAGATGCGGAAGTATTCCGTACAATTGAACCGGTTTTTAATGATATTTGCGTAGAAAATGGATTTATGTACGCAGGTAAAAGCGGAAGCGGTCACTTTTTAAAAATGGTTCACAATGGTGTAGAATATGGAATGATGCAATCCATTGCTGAAGGATTTGAAGTTCTGGAAAAAAGTCAGTTTGATTTCGACTATGAAGCCGTAGCACGCGTTTGGAATAACGGATCTGTTGTTCGTTCTTGGTTAATGGAACTAACGGAAAATGCGTTTTCAAAAGATCCTAAACTAGACAGTATTAAAGGAGTTATGCAGTCTTCTGGCGAAGGGAAATGGACCGTAGAGACTGCTCTTGATCTTCAAACGGCAACTCCTGTTATTGCTTTATCGTTAATGATGCGCTATCGTTCATTAGAGGAAGATACATTTACAGGAAAAGTTGTAGCAGCACTTCGAAATGAATTCGGCGGCCACGGTGTTGTAAATAAGTAAAGTAGTAAAGTAGGGGGACAGCAGCATGAGCAAAAAATATGCAATAGGTGTAGATATCGGAACAACGAGTACAAAGTCTGTATTGTTTTCAGTAGACGGTACAGTCATTGCAAATCATGGGATTGAGTATCCACTATACTCGCCGACGCCCGCGATGGCTGAGCAAGATCCTGAAGAAATTTTTCAAGCAGTTGTACGTACAATTCAAACGGTTGTAAAAACGAGCGATGTAAAACCTGATGATATTTTATGCGTTTCATTCAGCTCAGCTATGCACAGTGTTATTGCCGTTGATCAGCAGGGAAAACCGCTGACAAAATGTATCACGTGGGCGGATAATCGAAGTGCAGAATGGACGGAAAAAATTAAAAATGAATACAATGGTCATGAGATTTATTTGCGTACCGGTACGCCTATTCATCCGATGTCGCCGCTTTCTAAGCTAACATGGCTTTCTAATGAACAGCCTGAATTAGTGAAGGGAACACATAAGTTTATTTCGATTAAAGAATATGTATTCTTTAAGTTGTTTAACGAATATGTTATCGACTATTCGATTGCATCAGCAACGGGTTTGTTTAATCTGAAAAATCTTGCGTGGGATGAAGAAGCACTTAAAGTAGCAGGTGTTACAACCGATCAGTTATCCACTCCTGTTTCAACAATGCATCAGTTAAAAGGGTTAAACCCAGCGCTTGCAGTTGACATGCATTTACTTCCAGATACGCCCTTTATTGTAGGTGCAAGTGACGGTGTATTATCAAATTTAGGCGTAAATGCAATTGAACCAGGCGTTGTTGCTGTGACGATCGGGACAAGCGGAGCTATTCGAGCAGTGACTGACAAGCCAGTAGTTGATCCCAAAGGTCGTATTTTCTGTTATGCGTTAACAGAAGACCACTGGGTAATTGGCGGCCCTGTAAATAACGGAGGCATGATTTTTAGATGGGCTCGCGATCAGTTTGGAGCATCCGAAGTAGAAACAGCTAAACGCCTTGGAAAAGATCCGTATGAAGTATTAACGGATATTGCAGCTTTAGTGAAACCGGGAGCAGACGGCTTATTGTTTCACCCATACCTTTCAGGAGAGCGTGCGCCGCTTTGGGATGCAAATGCCAAAGGCTCATTCTTTGGCCTAGGTTTACATCATAAAAAAGAACATATGATTCGTGCTGTATTAGAGGGCGTTATTTTTAACTTGTATACGGTGTTATTGGCACTTGAAGAGTTAATTGGAGAGCCTACAAAAATTCAGGCAACAGGCGGATTTGCACGTTCCGCACTTTGGCGTCAAATGATGGCAGATATTTTTAACCAAGAAGTATCCGTGCCGGAAAGTTTTGAAAGTTCATGTCTAGGAGCAGTTATTCTTGGCTTATATAGCCTTGGCGAAGTTGACTCATTAAACGTTGTTTCTGATATGGTTGGAGCGACTAATCATCATTATCCAATCAAAGAAAACAGTGAAGTATATAAAGAGTTAACGGCTATCTATATTCGTTTGGCTCGCTTATTTAAAGAAGAATACGAAAGCATTACGGCTTTTCAAAAAAAATATGTACATTAAGTTCAAAAATCATCGCTTGAAGCTTTCAAGCGATGATTTTTTTTGTGTTAGGTTATCTAACAATCAAAAGAGTTGACACTACACAATATATAAAAGTTTCCTCAAATAATGTTACAATTTGTCCAGTGTATCCCCGTTTCGCATTAAATATAATAAGGGATAACGTTAGTATTTATCACATACTAGAAGGAATCGTCACAAACGCCTTTATATTTCAGAAAATTCAAACAAAATTTGTTTTTTGAAATGAACTTATTTTATGAAAAGGGGTTTTATGGATGAAAACACAAATTGAGCAAGATGGAATTGTGACGCTCACAGATGAGACGCACAATCAGCTGAGCGGCAGTGACCTTTGGAATGAGGATTTACGTCCGACTACGATGAAAGAGCATTCTTGGAAAGGAGTTAACTTTGCCACGCTTTGGATTGGGATGTGTCTGTGTATTCCAGCTTACACAATGGCGAGCGGAATGATGACGCTTGGAATGAACTGGTGGCAAGCAATTGGTACAATCTTTTTAGGAAATGTTATTGTTCTTATTCCTATCTTGCTTAATTCTCACGCTGGAACCAAGTTTGGCATTCCTTATCCAGTATTTGCCCGCCTGTGGTTTGGAGATAAAGGAGCACATATCCCAGCACTGGCTAGGGCCATTGTGGCTGCTGGGTGGTTTGGAATTAATACATGGATTGGAACGGAAGCAATTGATACACTTCTAAGCGCTTCGTTTTCGTCTTGGAATGGTTTAGCTGGTCATACAGCCATTGTATTTGCTCTTTTTTGGCTTTTAAATGTAGGAGTAGCATATAAAGGACCGCAAGCGATTAAAGTATTAGGAGCGATTGCTGCTCCGGTTATTGGTATTTCAGCTATTATTCTTTTTATATGGGCTTATACCAACTCGGGAGGGTGGGGGCCTATTTTATCTGCGCCTTCTAAATTTACATCAACCAGAGAATTTCTAGCCATATTTTTCCCTGCTTTAACCGGAGTCATTGCATTTTGGGCGACGCTCGCTTTGAACATTCCTGATTTTTGTCGATATGCTAGAAGTCAGAAATCTCAAATGGTTGCGCAAACCTTTTCCTTGCCGTTGACGATGAGTATTTTTTCATTTATTGGAATTGCTGTTACCTCAGCAACAATCGTTATATTTGGAGAAGCTATTTGGGATCCAGTGGCGTTAGTAGCTAAATTCCCTCCATTTATCATTTTCTTAGGAACAATCGTTATCGTGCTTTCTTCTTTAACGATTAATGTGGGAGCAAATATTGTCGCGCCAGCCCGTGCAATTGAGAATCTGAATCCAAAGAAAATCACGTTTGCGATGGGGGCGCTAGTGACCGGTATTTTTGCTATTTTACTTCAGCCATGGTACATCATGTCTAATTTCGGGAACTATATTTTCGGCTGGCTTGGAACATACGGAGCACTGCTTGGCCCTATAGACGGCATCGCCATTGCTGACTACTGGCTTGTAAGAAGGAGACAGATGGCATTAAAGGATCTATATGAGGTAAACGGTCGCTACAGTTATTCAACAGGTTTTAATAAAAACGGTATTTATGCATTAGTAATTGGCGTGGCCATACCCGTTTTAGGCTTACTAATTCCTGGACTGCGTTTTTTATGGGATAATGCCTGGACATTTGGTCTATTCATTTCTATCATTGTTTACACGTATCTCATGAAAGGAGATAAAAGTGTATTAGCGCCGGGGGAATATGAAGAAATAACGTTAAAAACAAGCGAAAAACCGATTATCGACAGTCAAACGGCTGATCCAACCATCACCAAATAAATAAGGTGAATCCAATCATTAACATGATTGGATTTTTTTATGTGTTAAAACCGTATGGAATAAAATTGATAAAATTTTTTTGAGTTTTTTTATTGATTTAAGAATTTTTTTTTCATATAATTTAAGTAATAAAAAAATGAAATCGTTTTCTAAATTAATTAATGTAAACGATTTCGATAATTGGAACTTATTTTTAAAAAATTCACAGGGTGTAGAGCTTTTTGCTACATAGAGAAAGCGTTTACTTAAAGGGAAGGTGGAAAGCAAGATGGATGCATACTTATTAGCTATTACAGTTGCCGCAATTGTTATTGTTATTGTAGGTGTTTCAGTTTTTAAATGGCATGCGTTTATTAGTTTAACGGTTGCGAGTTTGTTTTTGGCAATTGCTTCTGGGTTATCAATGGATAAAATTGTTGGCGCTTACGAAACGGGAGTGGGCGGTGTTTTAGGGCACTTAGTAGGAATTTTAGCGCTGGGAACGATTTTAGGTAAGCTGATGGCCGATTCAGGTGCCGGCATGCAGGTAGCGGATTATTTCGTAAGAATATTCGGTGTGAAAAGACTGCCATGGGCGATGCTAGTAGCAGGTTTCATTATTGGTATTCCTGTTTTCTTCGAAGTAGGAATTTTAATTCTACTGCCTTTAGTTATTTCGATTCATAAAACAACAAAACAAAATATATTATTGATTGCTCTGCCGGTTATTGCAGGATTATCAATTGTTCACGGTCTCGTTCCTCCTCATCCAGGAGCGATGGCAGCTATTAGTATTTACGGAGCAAATACGGGAAAAGTGCTTTTATACGCATTAATCATTTCAATTCCAGCTGCAGTTATCGCTGGACCAGTTTTTGCAAAATGGGTTCACAAACGAGTGATTCCAGAAGGAGAACCTGATCTAATTCGTATTACGACAACATCAAAAGATCTTCCTGGTACAGGCGTTTCATTTTTTGTCATTTTACTGCCCGTTCTATTAATGATCTTAGCAGCGATAGCACCTGTTATTAACGGATTGCCAAGCGGCGTAGTGAAGTTTGTAGAATTAATAGGAAGTCCATTAATTGCACTTTTAATTGCTTGTTTTGCAGCGTTTTACCTGCTTGGAAAACGTCAAGGTATGACAAAAGATGTGATTAAAAAACTAACGGAAGAATGTTTGCTTCCTGTAGGATCTATTGTCTTAATTATTGGTGCAGGGGGTGGCTTCAAACAAGTATTAATCGATAGCGGAGTAGGTACAACGATTGGTCAAATGTCTGAACATCTATCTCTATCACCACTTGTACTTGCATTTTTAATTGCTGGATTAATCCGTATTGCTACAGGTTCAGCAACAGTTGCATTAACAACAGCTGCTGGTATTGTCTCACCAATCATTGAGCATATGTCCGGTGTTAACTTAGAACTGCTTGTTATCGTTACGGGTGCGGGTTCACTAATGTTCTCTCATGTTAATGATGCTGGCTTCTGGATGGTGAAGGAGTATTTAGGATTAACAGTGAAAGAAACGTTCAAAACATGGACCGTTCTGGAAACGCTTCTATCCTTTATTGCTTTTGCAGGAGCACTTATTCTAAATGCATTAATTTAAAAATAAGACTCTTTTACTCTATGTAAAAGAGTCTTGTTTTTTTATGAAAGAAAAGAATTTACAAGAAAAATAATCAAAATATTTTATTTATTCGTTAAATTATGGCAAAATATAAATAGAAGAATAATAGCTTCTAAGAAGGGAATGACAGAGAGTGAGTAATCAACTAGTATTTTTCACAAACTTTTCAGAAGGAAAATTAGATTCAGACGTTTCTTGGTATTGTCCACCAGCTCAATTTCAAATTGATACAGAAACGAATCGATTAGTGATTAAAACAGACGCTAAAACGGATTTTTGGCAGCGTACTCATTATGGCTTTAAAGCGGACAATGGACACTTTCTTTACCGTGAAGTAGAAGGCGACTTTGAAATCATGACAAAGGTGCATACATATCCAGTTAATCGCTACGATCAAGCAGGTCTCATGATTCGTGTATCAAAAGATACGTGGATCAAAACGTCAGTTGAATACAATCCCGATGGTCCTAACCAATTAGGAGCAGTCGTAACCAACCAGGGCTTCTCAGATTGGTCCAGTCAAAATTTTACTCAAAACAAATCAGCGCTTTATTTTAAAATTCAGCGCAAAAACGATGATTACACCGTTTGTTATTCAAGTGATGGAGATTCTTGGACTCAGCTCCGACTCGCTCACTTATTGAACTCAACCAAAGAACCTGTTCAAGTTGGTATTTACGCTTGTAGTCCTCAAGGAGAAGGGTATGAAGCCCAATTTGATTTTATAAAAGTAGAAAAAATGTAAATAAAAACCACGATTTAGCCACAGCTAAATCGTGGTTTTTATTTAGAAAGCGCATTATCTAAAGGCTGTGTGGAAGAAGCGGATGTCGGTTGATTGTGTAAAGCAATCTTTTGTTTGAAGTAGCTGATGACAAAACCTGTAATCGCAATGGATATAACAGAGAAAATTCCTTTTGAAAGTCCAATTGAATACATGCTCGACAGCACGACAAGGAAATCAAATGAAAAATTCACTTTTCCAGGATCCCAACCGAATTTTCGCTGCGCGAATAACGCTAGAATATTAGCACCGCCGAGAGAAGCTCCGTTCATAAATAAAATGGATAAGCCAAGGCCAGCAATTAGTCCGCCCGTAACAGCACCCATCAGGCTGGGAAGTGTAAAAGAAGGAAGCAAGTGGTCGAGTGAAGTGAGAAGCGATAGCAAAGACACTGATCCTATAGTTGTGGCAGTAAATTTCCATCCCATTTGAAAGAAGGAAAAGAGATAAAAAGGAATATTAATGAGAAAAAAGATCACGGCAAACGATAAGGGAAGGGCATATGACAAGCTAAGAGACAGACCAGCTGTTCCCCCGGTCACTACGTGAGAGTGCCGCAAGATAAGAACACCAATACTTGCAATCGTACATCCAAGAATAATCCATAAAACTTTTTTCATAAATAAACCCCTTTGTTTGTTTTTTCGGAATTTTCATTTTCAATTATCTACTTTAATGATAGGATATTAAATAAAGAAAACACATGTATAAATGAAGGAAATAATACTTGTTCTGTTATCAACTTGAATAAAGATTTTATTTATTATATTCATTTTGAAAGGAAAGGTTTGTATGGATCAAATCGATGCACAACTATTGTCTATTTTGCAAAGGGACGGACGTATGACGATTAGTGATTTATCAAAAAAGCTGGCTCTTAGCCGTCCAAGCGTATCAGAAAGACTTCAGCGTCTTCAGGAACGAGGGGTGATCCAGCGTTTCAGCGCTACGGTGTCTCCGAAAGCTTTAGGAAGAGATACACAGCTGTTTATTCAAGTAAGTGAATTAAAAAGAAAACCGGAGGAATTTGAAGACTTTATTGAGCAAAATGAAGACGTGCTTGAATGTCATCGCGTAACGGGGCCGGTTTCTTACTTTATTAAAGCAGCCGTGTCTGGAATGGATGGACTTAGAATGCTAGTGGATGAACTGATTCCTTATGGAAATGTGAATACCTCAATTATTTTAAAGTCGCCTGTAGAAAACAGGATGATTACTCCTGTACAAAAACCGGCCCCATAAGAGGCCGGTTTTTCGTGTAAGGACATATTAATAAAATCCTTTAATAATATAAAAATGATTTTGTAAAATATCAGGTATTTCTTCTTCTGAAAGGTTCCTTTTCGTCTTTTTTTCGCCATCTGTTACAGTCAGCGTTTCACCGGAAAGGGTAATGCGCCCTGTAGGGGTTGCGATTGTAACAAGACGTTTGTGTACAAACGGAGAATCGGCTGACGTTTGATTGAACTCACACATGGGAGTAAAGTCAGTCAGTTTCTTAGGAAGCGTAGACACACGGTACAGCGTTTTCCATACATCATCTTCCCATCGCTGCAAATCGTACATATGCTCAGCAACGTTTGTCATACGATAAGAGCCGCTTACATCTCTTACTACTTCGCCATTTAAAGGCATTGGCTTGCGCACAGAATCTCCAAACCCAACGTCTACGATGTAAGGCTGATTTTTAATCGTCACAAGATTTGTAGCGTGACTTCCTTCAATGGTCCACGTGCCGTCGGGTTTTTTGACGGTAGCTGAAACGTAAGAGACTTCATATCCGCTTTCTTTTAACAGCCAGCCAAATAGACCGTTTAATTCGTAGCAAAATCCTCCCCGCAAATTTACAATTACTTTTTGGAAAATTCGTTCTAACTCAATTATAATAGGGGTTTGAGACAGAACATCTAAGTTCTCAAAAGGAACATGAAGCATGTGTTTGTTCTGTAAAGCAGCTAAGCTTTCATACGTTGGGCTATCCGGTTTCTTAGCTAAAAACCGACTAAAATAATAATTAATATTCATCAAATACACCTCTTAGTGAATCATTTCTCTCTGTCTTTAGCAGAACGTTCATGTAACAGCGCTTTTTCGATTGTCTCTTTGAAAGCGAATCCTTGAAGTACACGGCTGTCAATTTTTAAAGTTGGTACTTTCATCCCGTCACGCTCCTTTATGGCATGTTTTTATTTTATCAAAAGTAAAGACGATCCTTCCAACTTGGGAACTGCGGAAAAATAGTTGACAAAATTGGATAACTCTTTCTATAATATAGTCAATACATATCACGAGCGATTAGTTCAGTGGGAGAATACATCCTTGACAGGGATGGGGTCGGGGGTTCGAATCCCTCATCGCTCATACCATTGAATTTGTTGCGTTGGTGCTGTTTTTATAACTAGCAAAACCTTCGTAATGATTCAATCAAGTTTTGACGAAAACACTTCGTTCATTCTAATTTTAGAGTGAAGGAGTGTTTTTTTGTTGTCCTCATTTAATTATTTCGATGAAAAACCTCGAGTAAATAAACGCCAACCTCATAAACGAAAAGATGAAAAAATTTTAAAAAAAGATTCAGCAAAAGTAGTATTTGAGAAGTTCCTTGAATTTAAATCGAAACAGAATTTACGTCCACCATCTTTAAATAAATTCGTAGCATTATTTAAAAACCTAGAAGCGTTCCATGAAACACGAAGTAAAGCAACTCTACATGTAACGCATATTACAACGGAATTTATAAGTGATTATGTTTACTGGTTGAAACACGAATATATAAAATTTGAGAATAACAACAATGTGCCTGAGCGTGTCAAAACAATTGGATTAGCAGACGCTTCAATCGCTACTCGTATACGGTCTTTAAAAACCTTCATTAATTGGTGCTTGAGAAAAAAGTTAATACAAAGTAATCCATTCGATAACTGGGAAGGTTTTAAGCAGAACAGCACAGAGATAGATGTTTTAACACGGGGCGAATTAAATAACTTGCTCAAGGTAGCAAAGTTTTATTCTAACAAATCGTTCAAATACTTTAGAGATACTGTTTTGCTACATCTTTTGATTGATGGCATGTTACGTATTACTGAAGCGTTGCTCTTGTCACCAGATGACATTGACCGCGTGAATAAGACAATATTAATTCGGTCAGTAAATGCGAAGTCAAGAAAAAGCAGGATCATTCCATTGAGCAATAAAACATATCGTTTGCTAAATCAATTATTAGATGAAAATGAAGCGTTCGAGGGAGAAACAGATAATCTTGTCTTCTTGTCACTGTCAGGACGCATGTTAAACAAAAATAATGTATTACGTGATTTGAAAAAATGGGCGAAAGAAGCAGGAATCAAGAAACGATTTTATTTACATTTAATTCGTCATTCGGTGGCAACTGAGTATTTACGTTCATCAGGAGATGTTGAATCATTGCGTAAAATTCTTGGACATGCCGATTTACGCACAGTATTAATTTATAGTCACTTAGCAGATTCTACGATAAAAGAAAAACATCATAATCACGGGTTTTTCGGAAGCGAAAATTTAATTCAACGGAAACGTTCTAATAAAAGAAAAAAATAGTTTAGAAGAAATTTAGGATATGTTAGTATAGAAAAGTTTACAAAATAAAAACGAACGGGTCAAAGGACTGCAATCCTACCGTTCGTTTCCCACACAATATCCGAAGGACATTGCTACTCAATTATAGCAAAGTTTCCTTCGTCTGAGAAGGAGTATGAATATGAACGTTAAATCTGAAATCAATGCGTTGCAGAAACGTTTGCTTGCACGTTTAAGTGTTAAAACAGGTAGTACCCTATATATCATCATTCAAGAAGTTTCTCGTCAAGCATACGCGAAACAATCGTTTGTAGTGAGTCAGAAAAACTCTACACTAGCAGAAAAGTGCGGTGTAACTGCATCTACAATTAGCAGAAACCTAAAGAAAATTAAAGAAAATTGTGCTGATTTATTAAAGATTGAGCAAAATCGGAACATTGGGGAACAGTTTGCAGCACTTATTTTTACGTTCATTTCACAAGAACATCAAACGGAAATGACAAACGGTGAACAAACGGAGCGAGTCAATAGTGACGCGGAACCAGTCGAAGTTGCTGAAAACACTTCTAATTCCTTTTCTAAAACAAATTATAATTTTTATCAAAATTATAATAAAAACACTAATGTTAACAGTAAAAAGGTTCAACAAGAAGAAATAATACATAATGCGTACATAAAATTTAAACAACACATAAACAAAACTCTATTCTTCAAGATCCTGACAGAAGTAAAAAACAAAAAAGGAATCCGCAACTTTAAAAAATATTTTGAAGGAGCCTTATCCAAAGTAAAGAATCATATACAGTGTAGTAATGGCACAAAAGTATTTGAACATCACGGTTTAAACGATTTCTACGGTGTCCTAATGGGTCGACAAGTATAGGATTAATACGGAGTAGAGTCGGCAACTAATGTCATTTAGCTGATTGTTAGATATAGACACGAAAGTTTGTTACTTTACAAGCCCTTCGGAAACAGAATATCAAATAAGACTCCTTAAATAGAACATTTGATTGGTAGATGTGACTGATAATCATAGTTCAAAAAAGTATTGATATAATATGGTAGAAAAGATATAGTTTTACAAGTAATATCTTTTATATTATTCATATCAATGAGTTTTAAAGGAGGAGAAGCCTTTGAGCAAATATTTTTCTAGGAATCACGGGATTTTTTATGGTTTGATGCTTATACTAGCAGTGGGTTTAATTTTTTATCAAGAAAAATTATTAACAATAGCTTCAGTTTTTACTGATGTATCCCTTACATTATTGATCGCATTTTCCGCACTTCTAATTTCTGTTACAAATTTGATTAAAGGTGGCAAGTCTAGCGACCTGAGAAAAAAAGTTTCTGATATTGTCTTAGAATTTATATTACTCAGCACTTTTATATTATTACTTAAACTTGTTTTATCCATTGGAGTTTCTGCTATAGTTATATGGATATTTTTAATCGCTACAATTATTATGTTTATTGTGATAACAGCCGAAATAATTACTATTTTTCAAGATGCTATTTAAACAACAGATTAGCATCATGAATCCTTTTAAAAGTAACAATTCTAAAAGGAAACGTGATTATTTATTTTATTAACTGTTATCTAAGAATTTAAGAAATTTACTAATAAAACGTTCTAACGTCAAATCAGGATCATGCTCACGGTAATCAACCATCATATAATGACCGTGTTTTTCTGCATATTCCTGTTTTTGGCGGTCAATCTCTTGCTCCTCTTTCAAGCTCCGTTTATTAAAAAAAGGAATCTCTTTAAAATGTTGTATTCCATGAATTTCTATAAATAACTTCATTTTAGGAATATAAATATCATAATGCCTTCCATTAACATAATATTGAGAAATGAAGTGAATAAAATTATTAGTGAGCCAATCATTTATAATTTTTTCTCCTCTAGAAAGTTTACATTTCGGACAACCAGATTTTAAGTTTGTACGAGAGTGAACAACTGCATTCCATTCATGTCCTTCCGAACACTTCCACCAAATTTTCGTTCTAACACATTTGCCAATTTCGAAAGGAGATATGTTAGTATTTTTATCGTAATCCCATTCTTTTAAAAGCTCAGGAAAGTTATGTCCCAAAGAATTTTCCTCTGTGATTTTATAGCCTGAACAATAAGGACAACCTAATTTTCTCGACGTCCTGCTGTGTACAACTGCTGACCATTCATGCCCTTTTGAACACTTCCACCAAAGCTTTCTGTTTGATTTTGCACTGACAGAATCAGGTGACAGTTTCCCATTTTTCTCATAATCCCATTCTACAACCAATTCAGGAGAATTGAAGCTAATCGATTTACAATATGTACAAGAAAAGGGGCGGTCAGGAAAGTTACAATAGTTACGGATGTTTTTATTTTCCGTTTTATTACAACGGTCACAAATCATTGTTATTTTTTTGCTGTGTCCTGTTGATATTTCGCTCATAAGCTTACCGTCATTTAATTCTGAGTTGTAATAACGTTTTAAATCTGGCCTAACGTCTTCAAATGATACGAATTGTTTTTTCATATATATCACTCCATTGATTTTTTATTATATGTAAGTGAAAAATGACTGTCAGGATGAGGAACCAATTTAATTGGAAAGGAAAAGTCATTGATTTAAAACCAATGACCTCAATACTTAATTTGGTTTGTAATCAGGATGAATATCATATTCCATAAATCCAACCAAATCGACGTAGCTTTTCCATTCATTAAGAATGTCAGCGCAATATATGTAACCATCAATTTCAAATGTAACTACAGTATGAAATTCCGTCTGCCATAAGTCGGTTTCTACTTCCAAAGCTGTTTGAAGCAATACTTCAAGAACGCGATTTATCCAATGACATGCCTTATATACTTGGTAATATTCAATCGTATCTTTTTGAGGAGCATATTTTTCATCATATTTGTTTCTCAATAATTCATACTTGCGGAGGAATTTTTTGTGTTTATAAAGATCTTCCTTGTAATCGTCAATGTGATCATTTTGTCCGAATAATTTATGCACCCATTTTTGTTCCAATTCAGCAAGCTCAGACAAATAATCGTTGTCATTTTTAACTGAATTGTTTATGTGTTTTGTCCATGCGTCTGTAGGAGTGTATTTCCAAGGAGCAGCCCCATTTATCCATGTTTTTTTAATAACGCTTGAGTGTACATTGCAAAGTAAATCCATCATCTCATTTAATTTCAATTCAACTGCTTTATCATGTAAAAATGGCTTTAATAAATGCCAATTATCCTTCACCGAGAACATGTGAAATCCTTTAAATTCAACTGTTTCTTTTGTTAATTCTGCTACTGTCATGATAATAATTCCTCCATTTGAGTTGGTTTAATTTTAATAATTGAATATTAATATTCAAAATATTCTGTATTTTGTTTGTGTGGGAGCCCTTACGAGCCCCGTGTTTTAATCAAAAATCAGGTGTATCTCCATATAATTCAATTGCTTCTTGTTCAGTAAGAACAGGTATTGGCATTGTTTCATGAGCCATTGTTGTCTTGCGCTTTTTACGTGTTTTAATTTTGTTCTTTTCATTTTGCATTTCAACAATTACTTCCTGACGAATTTTTTCTTTATATCGTTGATCACTTTCCTCACGTTCTTGATTCAATGCTGCATAATATTCTTTACGTTTTTGAATCAAGTTTGGTAAATCATTGATAATTCGTTCCATGTGTTGAACGATTGTTTTAGCCTGTTTACGTCTGATTTTTTCAAGAGCCAGTTCAAATTCATCATCTTCAAGAACGAGCGTTTGTAAAATGTAGCCATTACTGTTTTTGTTTAAATTAATTTCAAAAGTTAAGTCCTTCGTCCAAGCAACCAACATCGAATTTGCATGATTCATAAAAATTAAAGGATTGTCATTTTTAATTCCCAATTGTAATACAATTTCTTGAAACATTTCTCTTTCTCGATTTTGGATTATTTCTAATTGATATTTGATTCGTTCCATATCTGTCATGATTTTTTTTACATTCATTTCTTTCATTTAAATTACCTCCGAGTAATTGATTCATTTTTTTTTGAATTTTTTATGTGTGTTTCGTTATCACACAGTCATTATACTGTGTTAGATTGAAATGTAAGGATAATTAAGTGAAAATTCTGAATTATTTTCTCGTTATCATATCCAATTCAATAGATGGCTCGTGCCAGAGTTCATGTACCGTTGTGAAACTTTTTTTTGTTTATAATCTGCGTCTTGTTCGATTAGCCATTTATTCATACGTTGGTGACAATCACGCTGGGAAATACTGATCTCGGTTTTATACCAGCGAATGTATTTTTTCATTAAATACCTTTCGCGTTGTTTCTTTGGAAGTTGATTCCAAACGGCTTTTTCATAATCCGTTAATTCTATATTCATTGGATTATTTCACCTCCGTTTGTTTTTCATTACACAGTTATTATACTGTGAAAAATTCTAATGTAAGGTTAAGCCGATAAATTTTTTAAAAAACTTTCAGAAGTCGTTTTTCTTCATTAAATGAACGCAAAAATCAAACAAACGAAAAAATGAACCCACAGATTGACGTATAAACAACGTTCTAAAGTGTTCAAATGTAGTTAATCGTTTGAAAGTAAAAATGCGTTTAAACGCAAACTAATGTGTTTAAATGTAATATTGTATTAATTCGGTACATATAGGCAAAAAATACCGAGCTCAATGAACTTGGTATTCATTCACAGCATATTCGTTTTTTACGTCCTCAAGATATTCCTTTTTATGTAATGTATTGAGCTTACGTTTCCAAGCTTCTATCTCTTTTTTTCGTTTATCCACCATAAAGTCAACGTTACGTATGATTTTCCAAATATTATCAATAATAGTTTCAGCATAAGAACGTTCAATTGTTTTTAAATTGGTGCAACAATATTTTCCATCAACATATTTGGGAGACAATTTATAACCGTACTCACATGTTTCAACTTCAAAAGATAATCCTTCCATAAAATTTCCTATGAATATAATAACTTTTGAATTTCTAGGCAAGAATCGGTATCTTATACCTTCTTCATCAAGTAAAGCAGTTAAATAAGAAAGCTGTGTTAATTCATACTCCATGTGTTTGGCTAATGCGTTAGCTAAATTTGTCATTATGTATCGTACCTTTCAGGCTTGGATTGTTTTGTATAAACGTATACTAACACCTTAAACCGAACTTTGTAAAGCTTTTTTTAATATTTTTAATATAAAAACCGAACCTATTAACATATGTAAACACCTAATGTTCGTGTTTATGTGTTAATAGTAAAAAGAATATATTGTTTATTACTGTTATAATTTCCTTATATGGTATAAAATGAATTGAAATATATTTGGGGAGGAAACGTAATGCAAAATATTGGAACTGATTTTAAAATGCGAGTTTACAGCTGTCGTTGGGGTCATCGTGATAATTACACATTAACCAAAACAGAAAATGGTTGGATTGTGAAAACAATGAAATACAAAGGAATCGAAAGCGATAAACACGCAAGCCCTGGTATTGAACAAGCTTTTCGTTCTGAATCAATTTCATTCCCACAAGACATTGGATATTTCATTTCCGACATTTGGGACGCTTCACAAACAAAAAGTCAAGAAGAAGTGCAAAGTTACTTTGATGAGCTGGCTGAATGGATTTCTAAATATGAAGAAAGCAAACCGAACTTTAGCGCATTATCTTTATAATGTAAAAAGACCACTGACAAAGATCAGTGGTTTCTTTTTTGCTATCATTTTCTTTTGTTGAATTGGTCACGTTGAGTCAAATACAACATGTCACGTATTAGCTCAGGAGTTTCTTTGAATACATATACTTGAAAACGTTTATCTCTTTTGTTTCGCATAGAATGTTCTATGTCGTGACCTAATCTGCATAATTCCATCGCCAACGTCTTCTTATAAACATTTTTTAGTCCCGTTTTTTCTTCACTCATGCTCCATCACCAAAATATCCAACTGCATAGCTGCATGTTTATCGAATGGTTCAATCAAATCAATGAATTTAAGAATCTCATACTTTTTCAGGACTTTAGCCAACAATGCTAAGTCACCTAGCATATAATACGGACTTTCTGCATTACATACGTGTTTCATATATTCATAAAAAATATTTTCATTCAATTCGTCCCTATTTTTAAGATGACGGATTAATGTTCTAATGAGATTTTCCATTTGGTATTCTTGCATTATTTTTCATCTCCTAATTCGCAATTTTGAAGCGCAATCACTTCTGCATTTTGTAATTCATTCACTGTTTGTTCCATGTAAGTCATATAGTAAATTTGCTGAAAAAGGTTGTCACTACAGCTTTTGGCTAATGGTACGATTACGTTTTCAAATGTCATATTCATTTGCAATTCAACTCCTAATTAGTGTGTACCATATTATGGTAATGCACTAAAAGATGGCTGACAAGAGGTGAATTTCTCTTTATATAAATATCCTAAAATCGGCATTTTAGTAGGTCTTAACATATGTTGTGAGGGAGATCAGACGGATTTTCAAATGGCGCTCCTGACAGTAAAATTGCTGACAGTAGAATATATGTATGAACGTTATTTTTATTGGAATGAGGAATTAGAATGAAATATTTATCAGAAGTACTAAAAAAAGAAGATAAGGACGATTTGTTTAAAATAAATGGTTTAAAGCTTTGTGTAGCTCCTACAGGTAGTGGAAAGACATACCTAATCGTTGAAGAAATGAAAAACGAATATCAGGCAATGAAAGCTCCATTTGGGATGAAACGTGTATTATTATTGGTCAATCGTTCCGCGTTACTGGAACAATATTTAAAGGCGATTGATGAAACCTTTTTGCAAACATTTGAAAAAGATGGTTATTATGTCTACCGTAATTCGGTGCATGTCTATAGCTATCAAACCGCACAAAAAAGAATTGATGAAGATGAAGAATTTCTAAAGGCGTTTGATTTAATCATTATGGACGAAGCGCATTATTTTTTACAAGATTCATGGAATGGCACAACGGACGATGTGTTTACACGGATTATTGAACGGTCGAAAGATGTTCCATGTGCTATGTTTACAGCTACTCCAGAAGAACTTCTCGATTATACAGAAGTACGGAAAATCGACATGAAGCCAATTGATTACTCAAAGGAGCTTGGATTTAACGAACGAATTGAATGTATTGCCACAAACAAGGATTTCTACGATATTATCAATAACATTCCTGTTACTGAAAAATACATTTTATTTGTAAATAGCAGTTACAGCAAAAATAAAATTGAATCTTTGTCTGAAGAATTAAGTAGTGATACTCGTTGTGTCGGCTTCTATCATTCCAAGTGGGATAATAGAAATGGTCAAATTCAAATCATTAAAGAAATGAAAGCAAAGTATCAGAAGCTTGTTGACCTTCATAAATTTGATGAAGACGGTGCAGTGGCAAACGCAGCTGTCGATAATGGAGTCGATTTTAAAGATGAAGACCTCAAGCATATCATTTTACTGGATCACTACGACCCTGTAACGATGAAACAAATGATTGGACGTAAACGATTCAATATCAACAATCCTGACGATAAGCTCAAAGTTTGGGCTGTTAATACAGACAGGGTGTTTTTACAACGTGAAAAAGAACTGGCCTTGGAGCAAATTATGATGTATGAAGCATATGAAAATTTAAGTACAGGCGCTTTTATTGAAGAATATGCTCACCGTTTGAAACATGTTGAATTAATTAACTCATTAAATGCACAATCGCAAGATGAACAGAAAGAAAATGCTCAAAATGCAGATTCACAAGGCAAAGTTACATGTATCAAAATGTTAGCCCGTCATGTAGGAGAAGGTCTACTTAGTACGGAATTGATTGTTAATTTCTGTTTGGTGTCAAAATCATACTACCGATTGAATTATTTGAATCGGTTATTAGATGCTAAAGAACAGTATGCAGAAGATAAAGTCCGTAATATGCCATTGCATATGACTATGGAACATGTTTTATCCGATATGGGATACATCAATATCAGCATTGACCATAAAAATGCTCATTATGAAAATCGGGCTAAAAAACAAGAAATTGAAGAAAATCGTGAACAGAAAATGATTCCATTCATTGAAAGTCATATGGGTAAAATAATGGATTCAGCTACTTTTAAAGAATTTTGCAGTTATATGTACGAAGTATTTGGCGTAAAAGATTCTCGAGGTAAAAAACCTGGAACGTCTGTAATGCGGAAATTCCTTGTATCAGAAGGTTTTAAATTGTTAGCACCTCGAGTTAATGGAGATACTCATTATTGCGTAAGTAAATAATAATCATGATGCACAAAACCTCATCAACTAGTCGTTTTCTTATAGTAAATGATTAGTAGGTGAGGTTTTATGTATTTATTAAAAATAAACAAAACAAAAAATGACGTCATACATTAGCGCAAGCTAATTAACGATGCTAAGCCGTGTCTGCATCGTTATATAAAGTACTTATAACTGGATAGCATAGCTATCCTTATTGCTCCATTGCATTACGCAATTGTTGTTGTGTTATGTTTGCCTAATTATCTATATGACTTATAACAGTCCTGAAAATGGGTCTTACTCCTGCAACGGTTTCCTCGCCACGATTGCCCAATTATTGAACGAATGACCTATTTATATGTTGTTATTATAACAGAATTTAAAATTTTTCTTACTCCTACAATGGATTGCTGACCACGTTTGACCTATTTTAGTTACCCCATAGAATATTCTACTGATCTTACAGAATCTTACCCAAATACTACAATTATGCTACAGATTGCAAAATACCCTTTATTTCTATGTCACATCTATATATATATATTAGACGCTATCAGACACTATTAGACAATAAATGGAGGTTATTAAATGAGTAATTATGTAGAAGTCCGTTTCAAATTAAAGACGGAAGATTTTACGGTATATGCAAACGAAATGAACAAAACGGGTTTACCAAGTCCAACAGCTCAAATCAAGGCTGAAGTGGTTAAACAAGCAAATACCAAACGCGAATTGAAAATTAATATTCAAAAAGGAGATAACACAAATGATTTTAATTGACGACGGTACGAAAGAATACATGATTGAATTATATAGATATTTCAGCACAATTCCTGCTGATGAATTATTGGAGCATGGCATTGAATATTTCGTGTCTGCATATGGTGGTTATTTGGACAATGATTATCATGCAGCTATAGAACAATATGAACTTGATTATGTTCTTTTATTTCATGTGAATGGTATGAATACAATAATTAAATATGACTATGAAGGCAATGTAACAGTCGAAGAAACTGACAATACAAACGTTTATGAACCTATTGTATACACATACGATGGGGAGCGTTTTGATTATCAGACAATCAATGATA
Organism: Priestia sp. FW507-14D1A; assembly: GCF_058781295.1. Lineage (NCBI taxonomy): Bacteria > Bacillati > Bacillota > Bacilli > Caryophanales > Bacillaceae > Priestia > Priestia sp. FW507-14D1A. The sequence goes on along the minus strand of NZ_JBYSWQ010000002.1, from coordinate 881,091 downwards.
TTTACTATGTTTAACTAAATTAACTTAAAGTTCAATATAAGAATAGGATGGTTTTATATGAAAACGGATAGTCAGTATATTAAACAATTAAAAACAAATGTGCTCCAGTGCGCAAAAGATATTGAAGGATTTAAGCATTTTGATATTTTAAATGCGATTATGGAGCATTATGTACGATTTGATGAAAAACAATCGGTACTCGCAGGATTCCATTTAATATTATCTGCTTTAGAAAAAGACATTACGTTGCAAGATCATACGCTATTGAAAACAATGATTACTGTTAAGAAACAATATGCAATCAGAGCAAATTTCAAGCACACATATCGGGAGATAAATGCGATTACATTAGCTATTGCATATACACGACATTGTTTAAAAGCGATGAACATGGAACAACAATATAAATCTATGTTGGAGGAAATTGCATGAAGACATTATGTAGTGGTTGTAGGCGTTTCATTCCTATGGGAACACGGTGCAACTGTAGGAATCGTAACAGGCGTAAAAAAGAACCAAATGAAGTTGATAAGCTGAGGAATAGTGACCGATGGAAACGGAAGACACGACCACACATTATTAGGCGTGATGGTGCTCATTGTCAAAGGTGTCTTATTAAGTATGGAATCATAGAAAGTAGCAAGGTAACTGTTCATCACATTAAACCTGCTTCAAAGTATCCTGAGCTATTCTTTGAACATAGCAACCTCATCACATTATGTGATACATGTAATAAACAACTTGGCATTGTAGAGCAATTGGACTTTGATTGGGTTGTGCCGAATGATTATGAATACAGTTTATAAAGGCGATTGCAAATATAATTGTGATTGCTTTTTTATTTATGAAAAGGTGAATAACATTGGACGATTTAATAATGATTGTCGTTGATTTTATATGCGACATAGCAGATTCAATAAGGATTAATTGCTACAAGAAAAAGAAGAGCAAATAGGGTAGCCCCGATAGGTAAAACAAAATTTAGTTAAAGGGAAGTACGGACGAGGGTAACCTCCCTTTACATCACAGGTATAATATTCGTTTGAAATCGGGGTCTTTTACAGAGTCTGTAAATATGATAGAAAGGTTGATTTTTATGGAGAAAATCGGTAGAAAGAAAGCAAGAAAACCAGCAGATACATTGACAGGAAAGTATTCGCAAAAAGATTTAGATGAACGGAAGCAAAAAGAACAAGAATTTGCTGAGTTAATGACAAAAGAAGACTTTAAAAACATTCCAAGTTCATTGGACGAATATGGACTTAAATATTATAAACTTCTGTTGAAGCAGTTGGAGAAAATCCAATTGATAACTGACATTGATAAACCAAGCATGACGAACCTAGCATCTCATTTAGGCATTATTGAACAGGCTCGTATTCATGTTAATGAGAACGGCTTAATGATTCCTACAACACATGGTCCCAAGCCAAATCCTCATTTAAAAATTATTAAAGAATATACAGCTTCATATTTAGCTCTTGCGAAATCATTATCTTTAACACCTGAAATGCGCCAACATATGCAGAAACTCAATGAGGAGAGTGTGTCTCAATTTGCTTCCGAAGAAAATGTTGGATTTTTAAATAAAGTATTGGAGAAGAAATTTAACAATGGATAAACAACAAAAAGAAGCAGCACTCGAAATGCTGACAAGAAAAGATTTAATTGATCCTGTAATTTACTTGATTGACGATTATCAAAGTCAAACTGGCTTTTCTCCTGCTGAGTATTATCATACACGATATGAAATGGCAGAAATGAATGGAAATGATAAGCAAGCTAAAGAAGCATGGAAATTGTATAACATTTTTAAAGGGAATGACGACTAAATGAGTTGCTGTTCCCTTTTTTGTTAGTTACAGAGACTAACAGAAAGTAGGGTAGTAAGTACCTTTTTAAAAAAGATTGCACAAAAGGGCTTACTCCCACCTATAGAAATGTATATATATTAAGAAGACGTATCACATCTTATTTACGTCTTTAGTAAATTTAAAGGATGAATCGAATGGATTTAATGGAGCAAGTATTAAATAAATTGACGGAGCTGGAAGAAAAACTTCCAAACGTTGATATTGAATTAGAAGTCAAAAAAGCTATCATTCAGCATTTTAATGATGAAGGCTTAAAACAAAATGAGATTTTATTTATTTTAAATGAAGTACTCCAATCATGGAAAAACAAAACAGTTACCAGTGGTTGTGTTAAACATCATTTAAAACAATCCAAACAACAAATTTAAAGTCATTTTATGACTTAATATAATTGCGAGTTACGATAACGTTTCAACTCCTAGTAAACAGATCGTAGCTTCATATTTTCTAAGCAGTCACCTTTTTGGTGGCTGTTTTTTATTTTAAATCAAGGGAGTTTTTTATTATGACAATTAATAAAATGGAACTTCGTGTTAACGAACTCCAATTAAATACAATTGCTGAAGACAAAATGGTCGTGTCTGGTTATGTAAATAAAACAAATCAATGGTCACAACCATTAGGAACAAGAAATAAATTCGTTGAGCGTATCATGCCTGGCACATTTAAGCGTGCTTTACAACGTGCTACGGAAATCCAGTTTCTTGCGGAACATGATAGTAAGAAAATTTTATCAAGTACCAAAAATGGCAAGTTAACGCTTCGTGAAGATTCGGAAGGGCTTTACATGGAAGCTGAAATTACTCCTACTTCATGGGGCGAAGATTACTACAACCTAATCAAAGATGGCATTATCACAAATATGTCATTTGGTATGGCTGTACGTGGTCAAAAATGGGAGAAACGCAATAACGGTATTTCAGAACGCACAATTAACGAATTGGATCTGTTTGAGGTTAGTGCAGTGAAGAACCCAGCATATGTTCAGTCATCAATTGCAGCTCGTTCTATAGAAGTAATCGAAGACGTTGAAATACCTGAGGAAAAAGCAGAACAACGTGAATTAACACTTCAAGAACAACTTGACGTTAAAAAAAGTAACTTGGAATCACGTAAAAAAATGCTGTCTTTATTCGGAAAAGACCTAGAAATTGAAAAATCAATTGAAGATTTAAAAGGAGAAATTCGTAAAATGGAAGCAACATTGGAAAAACAAAAAACAGCAACTACAGCTGATAACTTAGAATATCAAGAAGCACGTATGATGACACCAGTCGGCACTTTTGATTCGGACCTTGTTAAAACCAATTTAATTAGAGAAAAAGCGAAGAAAATGAAGGGGAAATATTCATTAGTTGGTCGTACTAATATTGAGATTCAAAAAGAAGGAAAATTGGAAGTAGTTCTTCAAGACGCTGAAAACTACGATAAAAATTTATTCGTAGGCGATTCAGATAATGTCATTTTAGATGATTATACAGGTACTAAAGTTCTTATTGATACTCAACGTATTGGCACAGGAGTGGAAGCTTCAAAAACATTATTGGAAAAATCAAATCGTGCTGAACAAGAAGAAGTCATTGAAAATACAGCAATTGACCGTATTCATGATGGTTTAAATCGTTCAATGCTCAAAGGCGAAGGAAATATGGAAAATTTAAATGCTGATACTTCAGTTTCAAGTATTACACCTAGTGTTGAAGTAAACAAAATTTCATGGCTTGACGTAACAACATTAATCGGAAAAATGAATCAAACATACCGTGAAGGTGCGGAGTTTATCATGCACACGAATGTATTAAATAAAATTCTGATTAATGTAGATTTCAAAGACCACATTGAATTTGATATGGATGAAGTATCTGGTGAAAAAATGTATCATCTACTTGGTTTTCCAATCGTAGTAAATGATTATGCAGACGAAAATCGTATCATTCTTAGTAACTTAAAAGCTGGTTACAAAACGTTATTCTCTGAAAATTTGAAATCAGTCACACAAGATATTTACGGAAACCAAATCAATAAACAATACCGTTCATTTGATTTACAACCGACTTCCAATACAAATAAAGCGTACAAAGGTACAATCGTTTACGTAATGGATGTTTTTGCGGGTGGCAAAGTAATCAACAAAGATTGTTTTGCTCGACTTGATGTAAAAACTGCATAATATCAACAATGGAGTTCCTTCGGGAGCTCCTTATTTTTTAGGAGGAAATTAAAAAATGCGTATAAATAATATAAGGTTAAAAAATTTAAGTGATATTGAAAATTTGCCAATCTCCACATTTGGCGGTACTTTTGCGACTACTTCAGTCACAGCTACAAATTTTTATTGGGAAACATATATTGATCAAGTCACAGAGCTTGCCATATTCAAAGTTCGTGGAAATTATTTGGTGCCAGTTAAACATGATATTCCAACAATTTTCAGCACTCCTGGTTATGCTACTTCAGGCACAGGAATTTTCGAAATGAGTTTAATGGATTTACCTGTAAATGATAGTTATGTAACGATTATGAAAGTCAGTGCTACAGGCGTTCCAAAAAATGATTATGTAAAATCTGTTACGTGGGTTAAAAAGTAAAATCTACATTTCATGAGATAACATTTCTTGTATAGTTGCAGAAACTCTTATTGAACTTGGTTTACAGATTCAAAATGTATATTTCTGTTTTCTTTTTTTATGTCATCGCATATACTCAGCTTAACAAAGTTAACCAATATTTTTTGTCTACTTTTGTCGAATTTGTTCTACTATCCAAAATGATTGGTATATTTGTCTTAGGAACATTTACATGAATGTACTAGCAATCATTATGTATAAAGAATAATAATTGGGGGAAAGGACAGAATAATAATGGTATTTAAAAGTCAAGCAAATATGCCAGAACAGTGTCCACCTGCGGATGCAATTGAACAAGATGTTAGTCCAGTATATAGATTTATTGAAAAAGAAACAGTGGGAGAAATAGATTTTCTAAATCATAAGGAAAGAAAGCGACCTTATCCACCAAGTAAAACATGCGAAGCTCTTGCGATTTCGTTCTTTACTTCAACTAAGGCGGCAATGGAGATGCCTAAAAAATATAAGTCCTTCAAAAATAAAACGCTTTTACCAGGTAGAATTACTTCGGAATGCGGTATACATAAAACAGAAAGAGAACATTTGAACTTGTGGTTATATGAAAATGTAGATATGGTAAAAATTTTTCAAGATTAGGAGAGGAGAATTAAAGTGGAAATAAAAAAATATTCTGATTTCGAAAGCTTGGAAATCATTCACATCTTTGATTACTATGATTTTCCTTTATTCTTCGTTTCTAAATCTCCTATTAATGAATATTATGTAAATTACTACGTAGAAGAACTAGAAGGAAATACCGATAAATGGATGTTTGGAAGAATTTCCATTAAAGAATGTGCTGATTTAATGGAACATAGACTTTCGGTATTGAAATTACTTAATCATTTATTTGAAAAAAAACGACTTCATTATCTTTTTATGAATCCATCGCAAAACCAGCCCGATTCAATTTTAAAAATTGAACTTGTGGATGCTAATAATTTTGATCCTGAAAGTTTTCCTGAAGAAGATTTCTTTGTTGAATATGATTATGTAACGGAAAAAGAACTTGTAAAAATAGAAGAAGATATTATTGATAGTTCGAAGTTTAAAATGGTATTAAAGGACGATGAAAATAGGCATGACATAGGTTTAGATTTGTTCTTAGATATCCTTAGTAATTTAAAAGAATCAATTAACGATATTGCGTATGATATTGGAAATAAATTAATGGGACAAAAACCAGAACATGCTATCAATTTAAGGGTTGATTCTTTGCAACCTTCTTCTTTTGGTGTATGGTTAAAAGCTGAACCATTGGAAGCTGATCTATTCGAGGTTCCTGAGAAATCTTTAAATAACTTATTTGAGTTAATTGACGATATTAAACATAAAAGTCCAAATGAAATCAAAGAACAAATCGACATAGATGAAGAATACTCAATAGAAACAATACAAAGTGTTAAGAATATGCTTAAAGATATTGTGGATAATGATTTTTCTTTAACATTGGAAGCAAACACCAAATTACAAATGAGATCTAAAGAAGTAAAGTTCGATAAAGAATCTTATAATAAATTAAGCATATTAAATAGCATCCTCAAAGAAAAAAGTGAGAAGCTTGTTGAAGAAATAGAAGTAGAAGGAGTATTAACATCAATAAATACTTCTTATAATAAATTTAGAATTGTAACTACTACTATTGGGGAAATAAGTGGGAAAATGTCATCTGAAATGTTTAGAGAATTAAAGAAAAGCAACAATGTACAATTTAAAGTGCCGAGTGCAATAAAAGCAACAGTAAAAAAAGAAATTGTAAATAATTATTTAGAAGAACAGCATTATGAAAAATATACACTTGTTCATTTTGAACAACCTGAACTTGTATAATTAAATTTCTTCTTTATATTTAAAATTTAAATTTATTCATTCAAAAAAATAGTTGAAGTGTTGAGGTCAAGTAGTTATAATTGAAGCAACAGAATGTACGAAATGTTAGTATGTCAACGTTGTTGGATTTTCTTTAACTCCACTTTCAAACCTGTTACTTGACAGGGATGGGGTCGGGGGTTCGAATCCCTCATCGCTCATACCAAAGCCGTTTTCTTATTAATAAGAGAGCGGCTTTTCTCTTTTGTTTGACAAATCAATGCTACATTAAATCTTGAGCGCGTATAGAAGAATTAAAGTATAATGAAACATAGTGCATCAGGTCATGATAAAGATAATCACTAATTTAAAATAAATGAGGGTACAAAATGAATCAAAGAAGTTTTAGTCAATATGGTCTTAGCGATAAGGTAGCTAAGGCGCTTTCTAGCCTGCAATACAATCATCCCACGGAAGTACAAAGCAAGGTGCTTCCCATCGCGCTAGAAGAAAGAGATGTTGTCGTGAAGTCTCAAACAGGAAGTGGAAAAACGGCTTCCTTTGGCATTCCACTGTGTGAATTAGTTAACTGGGAAGAAAATAAGCCTCAGGCCTTAGTGTTAACACCTACACGAGAGCTGGCCGCGCAGGTAAAAGAAGATATTACAAATATCGGCCGTTTTAAGCGAATTAAAGCAGCAGCTGTCTACGGAAAATCACCGTTTGCTAAGCAAAAAGTAGAATTAAAGCAAAAAACACATATTGTTGTAGGTACGCCTGGACGAGTGCTTGATCATATAGAAAAAGAAACGCTTGCATTAGAGAAAATTCGTTATTTGGTTATTGATGAAGCAGATGAAATGCTAAATATGGGTTTTATTGACCAAGTAGAAGCAATCATTCAACATCTTCCTAGTGAGCGTGTAACGATGCTTTTCTCTGCTACGCTTCCTGAAGATATTGAAGAGCTTTCTCGCAAGTATATGAAAAAGCCGGTTGATGTTGAAATCAAAGCAAATGGATTAACGACAAGTACGATTGACCATTCTGTTATATCAGTAGAAAACGAACGTAAATTTGAACTGCTGAAAGACGTAACCACAGTAGAAAACCCAGACAGCTGCATCATTTTTTGCCGCACACAAGAGCAGGTAAATACGCTGTTAGATGATTTAGATGATCTTGGGTATCCTTGTGATAAAATTCACGGGGCAATGGTACAAGAAGACCGTTTTGAGGTTATGAATGATTTCAAAAAAGGTAAATTCCGCTATTTAGTGGCGACAGATGTAGCTGCGAGAGGAATTGATATTGATAATATCACACACGTTATTAACTACGACCTTCCGTTAGAAAAAGAAAGCTACGTTCACCGTACAGGAAGAACGGGACGTGCCGGTAAAAAAGGAAAGGCTATCACATTTGTAACGCCTTATGAAGAGAGAATGCTATCGGAAATTGAAGAATATATCGGTTTTTCAATTCCAGCATCTACTCCTCCTTCTAAAGAAGAAGTACAGCAGGCAGCATCCGCTTTTACTGAAAAAATCAATGAGCGTCCAGAAGTTAAAAAGGATAAAAGCGAGTCATTAAATAAAGACATTATGAAGCTGTATTTTAACGGAGGAAAGAAAAAGAAAATTAGAGCGGTTGATTTTGTGGGAACAATTGCGAAGTTAGACGGAGTAACCGCGGACGATATTGGAATTATTACGATCCAAGAAAATGTCTCTTATGTAGAGATTTTGAATGGAAAAGGTCCAAAAGTGTTACAAGCAATGAAAAACAAAACGATTAAAGGAAAGAAATTAAAAGTTCATAAGGCAATTAAATAGCAGAAGGAAGTCCATCTTTTTAAAGATGGGCTTTATTTATAGAGACAATAAAGGAGTTGAGAGTATGAAGTACATAAAAGAAGCGTGTGTAGAAGGGTATGAGCAGGCAAAAAAAGCAGAAAAGCTAGGAGCAGACCGCATTGAATTATGTGACAATCTCAGTCAAGGAGGCACTACGCCAAGTTACGGCACCATTCAATATGTAAGCGAACATCTTGATACAGATATCAACGTAATTATTCGCCCAAGAAGCGGTGATTTTATATATTCCGAAGCAGAATTTCAAATTATGAAAAAAGACGTTAAAACATGTAAAGACCTTGGAGTAAACGGAGTAGTATTTGGCATTTTAACAGAAGAAGCTGAAATCGATTATGGACGCACTAAAGAGTTAATAGCAGAAGCTCATCCTTTAAGCGTTACGTTTCATATGGCATTTGATGAGATTAAAGATAAATACAAAGCTATTGATATACTTAGTGAATTGGGAGCAGACCGTATTTTGACCAAAGGAGGGAAAGGATCTGCTTTGGAAAATCTTCATATGATCCGGGAATTGATCACATATGCTAACGAACGTATTATTATTTTGCCTGGCGGAGGAATTCATGAAGGCAACGCAGAGGCGGTTATAAAAGAAACAAAAGCAGCTGAATTACACGGAACAAAAATTGTAGGAGATTTATCTCGTTAAATAAAAAGAGGCTGCTACAAAAGTATTTTAATCCAAGTGAAAAACGAACCATTAATCAATATGTTTGATTCGTGGTTCGTTTTTTTTGATGGTGAATATAGTTTCATCTGTTTCGTTCCTTTTAGCAGGTGATTGGAGGGCAAGGCGAAGACTCCTGTGGGAACAGCGGCAGCCCGCGGAAAGCGAAGCCTTGCACGGAAATCAACTGCGATGTAATAAGCAGTCCAGCTCATCTATCTCATTTGTTCGTCTTAAGATTGAATTCATTTAGTTATGTCTCAACCTCTTTTATTTTGATGTATTTTCTTTTGATGCTAAGCCGCTCGTCATTTTGGTACGCTGAAAGAAAAAAGAACCTACGACGAGTACAGCAATTAAAAGAGTTAAGAAGAACTGCGAACGTAATGAATCAATAAATGCCATGGCAATAAAAATACTAGTGATGGCAAGGATTGTAGCGTAAGTTAAGTAAGGAAATAACCACATTTTAATTTTTAATGCTTCGGGATTTTCTTTTTCATATTTTTTTCTCATTTTAATCTGTGAAAATGCAATAACAAGATATACAAGAAGCGCTACGCCGCCTGACGCATTCACTAAAAACAAAAAGATTTTGTCCGGTGAAATATAGTTAAAGATAACGCTAATGTACGAGATAACTGTACATGCTAATATCGCGCTAACCGGCACGCCTTTTTTATTTAATTTTGAAAAACTTTTTGGCGCATCGCCGTTTTGAGACATGGAAAACAGCATGCGAGAACTTGTATATAGACCAGAATTCAGACAGGAAAGAACGGCTGTTAAAATAATAAAGTTCATAATTTGAGCTGCGGCCGGTACATTCACTAATTCAAGAATAGATACAAATGGGCTTTTCATTAGGCTTGACGAATTCCACGGAAGAACCGTTACTAAAATAAAAATAGAGCCTAAATAGAAAAACAAAATGCGATAAATAACGGTATTGGTCGCGATGGTAATGGCTTTTTCAGGCTGAGACGATTCACCTGCTGCGGTTGCGACAATTTCTGTTCCCATAAAAGAGAACATGACAAGGGCAATTCCTAAAAATACAGAGCTAATTCCATTCGGTAAAAAGCCGCCTTTGTGCAAAAGGTTGGAAGTGCCGGGAGAATCAATTCCTGGAATGAATCCACAAATAATAGCTATACCTAAAAGTAAAAAAAGAACGATACTGACGACTTTAATGAGGGAAAACCAATATTCAAATTCTCCGAAAGATTTAACAGAGTACAGATTGGTCATCGTTAATAAAAAAGTAAGAGTCAGGCTTACTCCCCAAGACGGAAAAGACGGGAACCAGTATTGAATAATATTTGCACCTGCAATGGCTTCAACAGCAATAACGATAACCCAGAAAAACCAATAGAGCCAGCCAATCGTGTAGCCGGCCCAAGGGCCTAATGCTTCTTTTGCATAAGTAGAAAAAGAACCGCTGGAAGGATTGGCAGTAGACATTTCGCCAAGCATTCGCATGACTAAAATAACGAGCAAACCAGCAAATGCGTACGAAAAAATAGATCCCGGTCCAGCGGTGTTAATAAGTGATCCGCTTCCGATAAACAATCCTGCCCCGATAATTCCTCCAAGAGAAATCATGGTAATATGCCGGATCTTTAACTCTTTTTTTAACTGTGGCTGTGGATGGCTGTTCATTTGTAACCTCCTATATAACCTGAATTTTTAGTTAATATGGAGAATTATAGTATGTTGTAAGACGTATGGACAGGATGTTGTTAGAGGTTCTTTCATACAAAAAGCGGATATGAATGGTTGCATTCATATCCGGCTTACTCTGACACAGACATTCATTATGCGTATAAAGTACCTGATTAGCGTCTTTTTCCTTTTTTATAATAAGCAATGTAGATGAATTTCTTATGAATGGTAGCTGAAAATAAGCTGAATGATTGTTTCAAATAAGTTAAGCAAAAGAGGTATACATTCTATTAAAGGATAATGTGGAATGATATTCAAACTCTCTGCAAAGCTCTAAATGTGGGTTTTCCTTTCTGAAAACGGGTATATATAGTAGTAAGAAGTTTATTCTTTTGCTAAGTATAAAAGAAAGTTGTGCGATAGAAACAGGAGGTTATAAATAATGAAACATGTTGAAGTAGTAGAAAAAGGAGCAAACATTAACGAAGCAGTTAATCAATTTGCAGACAAAGGTTTTGAGAAAGATGAAGTATACGTGTTTACGTATGACAAGGAAAATTCTAAAAATTTAACAGAAGTAACGGACACAAATATTATTCGACTGTCTGAAGAAGGTCCTTTACATTCAGCAGCGAGTTTATTTTTAACCAGAGAAGATGAGCTTCGAACAAAAATGGCTTCACTAGGCTTATCAAAAGACGAAACAAAAAAATATGAAGAAGAGTTAAAGAAAGGCAGTGCGATTGTAGTGGCTGCTACAGGAGAAAGAAAAGACGTTTAATTTTAATAGAGACTATGGAAGAAGATCCGAACGCGTTTGATTCTTGATGAAGAATCAAACGCGTTCGGATTTTTTTGTGGGGATGGTGTAACAGGTGAACCATACGAGCTTCTTTATCCCATTTGTTCGTCTTTAGATTTAATTGATTTCGTTATGTCTCACACTTTTTTTGTTTTTTCCAATATATGATTGATAAAACTAATGGTATTAGTTAAAATAAAAACTAATACCATTAGTTTTTATTTTGATAATAGGGGATGAGGAAATGAGAATAGTTCGTGAGAAAATGTTGTATCAACTGACGTTTTTGCCTCGCTTTTTTCCAGTGAATTGTTATTTAGTCGAAGAGAAAGACAGTCTTACATTAATTGATGCAGCTCTTCCTTACAGCGCGTCGGGTATTTTGAAAGCTGCAGATCAAATTGGAAAACCGATTACTCGAATTGTTTTTACACATACTCATGAAGATCACATCGGAGCGATTGATAATTTGAAAAAAAGTTTGCCGAATGCTTCTGTTTATATGTCGCAAAGAGATTATCGATTGTTTTCAGGAGATTTCACACTCGATTCTGAAGAACCTCAAAACCCAATCCGTGGAGGAATACCAAAACTAGGAAAGGTTTCAACTAAAATTGATCATTTCATCGAAGAAGATTCTTATATAGGCTCACTTGCTCCTATTTTTACACCTGGACATACACCTGGATCTATGTCTTTTTTAGACCAGAGAACGAACGCATTAATTGCCGGAGATTCGTTCCAAGTGCGAGGAGGAATTGCAGTATCAGGTCAGTTAAAACCGCTGTTTCCGTTTCCTGCCTTTGGAACGTGGAGCAAAGAGCTAGCGCTTAAAAGTGCAGAAAAGCTACATGAACTAAACCCGTCACTTCTTGCTGTTGGACACGGAAGAATTCTTTCTCAGCCGCTAAAATTGATGGAAAAAGCAATACAACAAGCAAAAGTAAAAATAGAAAAAAGGAGATGAAGGGATGTCGCCACGACAAGGGTTAGATTTTAAAAAGGTGATTCAAACAGGTGAAAATTTGGCAAATCGGGAAGGGTTTTATGCTGTTACAATTGCTTCATTAGCCAAAGAATTAAATGTTCGTCCACCGTCTTTATATAACCATATAAAAGGATTAGAAGAGCTGCGCAAAGAACTGGCTTTAAGTGGACTGCAGCAGCTATATCATCTTTTAAAAAGTGCTGTTGAACATGCTTCTAGAGAAGACGCTGTTTATCGGCTAAGTAAAGCATACGTTTCATTTGTAAGAAAGTCTCCGGGAATATACGAAGCAACGGCAACGGTAGCACCAAGGATACAGGATGAAGAAGTACAAAAAGCATCTGATAACATTTTGTTTTTAGTGCTGGATGTGTTGAAACCGTATCAGCTTCCGGAAAATGAAGCCCTTCATGCTGTTAGAAGTCTTCGCAGCATTTTACATGGGTTTTCTTCTTTGGAGCATAAAGGGGGATTTGGAATGTCATTAAGCACTGATGAGACTCTAGACTTTTTAATCCGTACGTTTGCATTGGGCCTACACCGGTATAAGCAGACCACATAAATTTTATTAATGCCACTAAGCCTAATGCTTTAGTTGAAATTGAAAAAAAAGAGAAAGAATGATAGATTACAAATAAAGACATTTATTCCTATTGTTTTAGGGTTGTTACTGATGAAGCAGGCAAAACCTAAGCTGCAAGGACAGAAAAAGGTAGTTTCTGTTTGTTGCTGTTTAGGTATTTTTTGTTTTTGTTTAAAATAACCAGCCCTTTTCATTTGTTTTATAAGGGAGAAATCTTCTGAGAATGGAGAGAAGCAAACATGCTTAATTCAAGAATGATCGTCATATTAAGAGAACTAATGTCCGTACAGTCTACATTATCAACCGTTACGAGTGAATATTTAGCAACAGTAAATCAAGTATCTTCTCGAACTATTCGAACGGATATAAAACAGCTAGATGACATTTTGTCTCAGTACGGAGCTAAAATTAAATCAGCTCGTGGGACAGGATATGAACTTAGCGTGTTAGATGAAAAACAGTTCCATCACCTATTAAAAGAACTTTCGGCTAATCAATTATTTGATGCAACTTCTATTCCAACCGTTCCTGATGACCGCGTGCATTATTTAATCAAAAGGTTGCTGCTAGCAGACGAATATTTGAAGCTCGAAGATTTAGCAGACGAGTTGTATATTAGCAAGTCAACGGTTCAAAACGATTTAAGAGATGTTAAAAAACAGCTGTGTAAGTATGATATTCTTTTAGAAAAACGTCCTAACTATGGCTTGAAAGCTAAAGGGGACGAAATGAAAATGAGATTCTGTATGTCTGAGTACATATTCAACCGAAAAGATAAAGAAATAGATATGGTATACAATAAAATATCTATTCTGCCCCAAGAATCAATCTTAACGATTAAAGCCCACATTTTAAATCAAATAAAACGATACAATATTATGGTTTCAGACATTGGATTAAATAATTTAATCATTCATTTAGCTATAGCTTGTAAGCGAATACAAGAAGAAAATTTTATTTCTTTGTATTCAGAAGATCTGCTTGAGATTATGGAACATAAAGAATATGAAGTGGCAGCTGAAATTGTGCGGGAGATTGAAAATGCATTCAAGATTCGTTTTCCGAAGTCAGAAACGGCATATATCGCCATTCATTTGTTAGGTACAAAAATGCTCAACAATAGCAATCATGAAGAAAAAGAAGTAAAGCAGTTTATTGACACAAATATCTATGAATTAACAGCAGCTATATTAGAAGCAATTGAAAAAGAGCTTCATTTAGGAATTAGTGAAGATTCAGAGCTGATCCTTGGCATGAGCTTGCATTTGAAACCGGCTATCAATCGCTATAAATATGGAATGAATCTGCGAAACCCGATGCTTGAAGGAATTAAGAGTCATTACCCTCTGGCTTTTGAAGCTGGGATTATAGCTGGGAAGGTTTTGAAAAATCGCCTTGAAATCGACATGCATGAAACGGAAATTGGCTATTTAGCTTTACATATTGGAGGGGCCATTGAACGTCGGAAAATTATCAATCAGCCTAAGCGCTGTTTGATTGTATGCGCATCGGGAGTAGGGAGTGCCAAGCTATTATCATATAAGTTGCAGGCTACTTTTGGATTAAATCTGACTATTTTAGGAACAACGCAGTATTATAAGCTTCACCAAATGTCGCTGCACTCTTTAGATTTTATTGTTAGTACCATTCCAATTCCAGATCATCTTCCTGTTCCTGTAGTACAAGTAAGTACGATTCTAGGAAACAGTGATTTTTAAAAAATTGATTGTTTAATGAAGAACAAACAGCAGCCTTCCTTAGAATACACAAAAAAAGAATTAGTATATTTACAGCAAGAATTTCAAACGAGAGAAGAAGTGCTTCATTTTTTAGGAGAGAAATTAACTCATCTAGGACTAGTTCCTTCTCAATTTATAGAATCTGTTTTTGAAAGAGAAGCTGCATCACCAACAAGTTTTGGCAATCTCGTTGCGATTCCTCATCCTATGGTTCCTCAAACGGATACGACGTTTTGGGCCATTTGCACGTTAAAAAAACCGATTATGTGGGAAGGAAACCTCGTACAATTTATTTGCCTTTTAAGTGTAAAAGCGAATAATCAAGGCGATTTGCAAAAGATGTACAGTTTGTTAGTCCGCGTTGTGGATGATAAGCAGGTCGTGCAGCGCTTAGTAAAGTGCAAGGATTATGAGGAATTTATTGAGGTGTTTATGAAAAATATTAGATAAAAAAAGAAGTCTAAGAGAGGGGCTTCTTTTTTTATCTGAATGTTCAAACATAATTTTTCCGCTAGTAACGGAAAAAGGTTGTGTATAAATGTAAGCGCTTTTATTTTATGATAAAACTATCAACAAAACAGATAGCAAAATAAAAAACGGGGGAATGACAAATGAATATTCTATTATGTTGTGCAGCTGGAATGTCTACAAGTTTACTAGTAACAAAAATGGAAAAAAGCGCTCAGGAGCAAAGCACGGAGTATAAAATTTGGGCGGTTCCTGGTGACTCTGTTCGCAACCATATTGATCAAGCGGATGTACTTTTATTAGGACCTCAAGTGCGTTACCTATTGCCGCAGCTTAAGAAGCTAGGTGAAGAAAAAGGAGTGCCAGTTGACGTTATAAATCCTGTTCACTACGGAACGTGTAATGGGGAACAAGTGTTAAAATTTGCAGTTCAACTAGTTTCAAAATAGGAGTGTGGACTACATGAGCAAATTTAATAGTATGCTTGAAAGTAAAATAATGCCTATCGCTGGAAAAATGGCGGGTCAACGCCATTTACAAGCACTTCGAGACGGTATTGTTCTGACAATGCCGCTCATTATTATCGGTTCAGTATTTTTAATACTGTCGAATTTACCGATACCAGGTTATAACGACTTTATGGCAGGGATTTTCGGAAAAGAATGGGCAACGAAAATGGCCTATCCAGTTGGAGCTACATTCGATATTATGGCGCTGCTTGCTTGTTTCGGAATAGCCTATCGGTTAGCTGAAAAATACGGAGTAGATGCTTTGTCCGCAGGGGCTATTTCACTTGCTGCTTTTTTACTTGCTACTCCGTATAAAGTGTCCTTTCTCCCAAGTGGAGCCAAAGAAGCTATTTTAGTAGACGGCGGAATTCCAACCGCTTTAATGGGAAGTAAAGGACTCTTTGTGGCAATGATTGTCGCGATTCTCTCTACGGAAATTTACAGATGGTTTATTCAAAAAGACATTATCATCAAGATGCCTGATGGAGTTCCTCCCGCTGTTGGAAAATCGTTTGCTGCTCTTATTCCTGGCTTTACGGTAATAGCATTTATTTGGATTTTACGTTTGTTAGTAGAACAAACGCATTTTGGAAGTCTGCATAATATCGTTGGAGAATTGCTTGGAAAGCCTTTAGGTGTGTTAGGCGGCAGTTTAGGCGGTACGCTAGTTGCCGAACTTGTTATTATGCTCATGTGGTCATGTGGACTTCATGGAGCGAATATTGTCGGTGGAATTATGGCTCCCATTTGGTATGGAGCTATGGATGAAAACCGAATTGCATTTGCTAATCATGAAGCATTACCAAATATTTTCACACAGCAGTTCTTTGATATTTGGATTAATATCGGAGGCAGCGGAGCAACGTTAGCTCTAGTTGTAGCTATGATTTTAAAAGCACGCAGTCAACAAATGAAGCAGCTTGGTAAGTTAGGAATAGGACCAGCTCTTTTTAACATCAATGAGCCAATCATCTTTGGACTTCCGATGGTGATGAATCCAATGATGCTTATTCCGTTTATTATTACCCCTCTTGTGACGGTAGTAGCAACCTATATTGCGATGTCGACAGGACTGGTAGCAAAACCAGCAGGTATTGCGGTTCCTTGGACTATGCCTCCGATTATTTCTGGCTATTTGGCAACAGGAGGGAAATTATCGGGTGCAGTTATGCAAGCTATTAATATCGGAATCTCTGTTTGCATTTATTATCCTTTCTTTAGAATGTGGGATAAACAAAAATTCACTGAAGAAAATGGTATACAGCCTGCAGCTGAAGGGGTACCAAGTGATACAAAGAAAGATATTGTGTGAGGAGGGATAAAGGATGGAAGGCATTCAAGAATATATTTTTAAATTAATCTTACACGGTGGAAACGGCAGAAGTTCAGCAATGGAAGCGATAGCAGCTGCCAAAAGCGGAAATTTTTCGGAAGCACGTGAAAAGCTTACACAAGCTGCAGAAGAATTAAATGCTGCTCATCATATCCAAACGTCGTTAATTCAAGGTGAAATTAGAGGGGAAAGCACAGAAATTTCTCTGCTCATGATTCATGCTCAAGATCATTTAATGAATGCGATGACGGTAAAAGAAATGGCTACTGAATTTGTAGATTTATATGAAGCAATCAAAATTTCCGGGGGGATTACACTATGAAAAAAGGTATTAAGATTGTAACGATTGGCGGAGGTTCAAGCTATACGCCTGAACTAATAGAAGGATTTATTAAACGATACGATGAACTTCCAGTTCGAGAACTTTGGCTAGTAGACGTCGAAGAAGGAAAAGAAAAGCTGGAGGTTGTTGGGAATTTAGCAAAACGAATGGTGAAAAAATCAGGTTTGCCAATTAATGTTCATTTAACGTTAGATCGAAGAGAAGCACTAAAAGATGCGGATTTCGTAACGACTCAATTCCGAGTTGGTTTGTTAGATGCACGAGCGAAAGATGAAAGAATACCGCTAAAATACGGGGTGCTTGGTCAAGAAACAAATGGACCGGGCGGATTATTTAAAGGACTTCGCACGATTCCCGTTATTTTAGATATCTGCCGTGACATTGAAGAGTTATGTCCAGAAGCTTGGCTGATTAACTTCACAAATCCTGCAGGCATGGTAACAGAAGCTGTGCTCCGCTATAGTAACATTAAAAAGATTGTAGGACTTTGTAATGTACCAATCGGAATGGAAATGGGGATTGCTAAGCTGCTTGATGTAGATCACTCTCGCATTCGAATTGATTTTGCTGGTTTAAATCACATGGTCTATGGATTAGATGTATATGTAGATGGTGTAAGCGTTAAAGATCAAGTTATTGATTTATTGAGTGATCCAACTAACAGCAGCTTTGTGAAAAATGTAGCGGGACTTGGATGGGAGCCAGAATTTACAAAAGCCCTAAATGCGTTAACGTGTCCATATCACATGTACTATTATAAAACGCGTGAAATGGTAGAAAAAGAGCTCGTTAATTATGAAAAAGGTGAAACGAGAGCAGAAGTCGTAAAACAGTTGGAAAAAGAGCTGTTCGAACTGTATGAAGATCCTAATCTAGACATTAAACCGCCTCAATTAGAACAGCGCGGCGGAGCCTATTATAGTGATGCAGCCGTTCGATTGATTACATCCATTTACACGGATAAAGGTGATATTCAGCCCGTAAATACTATCAATAATGGTGCCATAGCAAGTATTCCTGCTGATTCTGCCGTAGAAGTAAGCTGTATCATTACAAAAGATGGACCGAAGCCAATTTCAGTCGGCGACCTTCCTGTACCTGTGCGAGGTCTTGTTCAAACAATTAAGTCATTTGAGCGTATTGCAGCTGAAGCAGCAGTGACCGGAGATTATGATAAAGCTATTTTAGCATTAACCATTAATCCTCTTGTGGCTTCTGATAAACTAGCTAAGCAAATTGTAGACGAGATGCTAGAAGCTCATAAAGATTACTTGCCTCAATTTTTTAAAACGGTTCAAGCTTAAAATCAAGCTGTGCGAATACAGTACGTATTCGCACAGCTTTTTTTCTATTTGTAAAGCTAGATTTCTGCCACCATCAATGTAACAATATAAAGTAGAAACGGACAGCAAAGGGTGGCTAGAAATGATTCATTTATTAATTATGATGGTAGAACGAGTCGGAGTTATTGTCATCTTAGGTTTTTTGCTGGCACATACAAAAGTTTTTCGGCAATTTCTCCGCAAACAGCAAGGATATAAAGGAAAAGCTGTACTTATTTTTATTTTTTCTCTTTTTAGCATTATTAGTAACTACACGGGAATTGAGATTCAAGGAACAATTATTCGAAATGAAGACTTATTATTAAAAGTAGATCCATCAAGCTCGATTGCAAATACACGAATTATGGGTGTGGAAATGGGCGGTCTGCTTGGCGGTCCATTTGTTGGTTTAGGAGTAGGAATACTTGCTGGCGTTCATCGCTTTATGTTAGGAGGGAGTACGGCGTTTAGCTGTGCAGTTTCATCCGTTTTAGCAGGGGTGTTAACTGGATATATCGGCTATGCCTACCGGAAAAAACATCGAACGATTACACCGCGCTTTGCTGCACTTGTAGGCATAGCGATGGAAACGCTTCAGATGCTGATTATTTTATTATTTGCTAAACCGTTTGATTCGGCATGGACGCTAGTGAGTATTATTGCTATTCCAATGATTATTGTAAATGGCACGGGAAGCTATATTTTCTTATCTATTATTCAGTCCATTTTACGGCAAGAGGAACAAATGAGAGCGCTTCAGACACACAAAGTATTATTAATTGCGGATCAAACTCTTCCACATTTTCGTCAGGGTCTTACTAGTGAATCATGTGAAAATGTTGCAAATATTATTCATCGCTTCACAGGTACGGATGCTGTTTCGCTAACTGATACGCACAAAATTTTAGCTCATGTAGGGGAAGGAATTGATCATCACGTTCCTTCGCATAGTTTAATTACCGGGCTGTCTCACGAAGTGCTGAAGACAGGAAAAATTATGAAAGCAAAATCGAGAGAACAAATTGATTGTCAGCATAAAGACTGTCCGCTTCATGCCGCCATTGTGATGCCGCTTACTTCTCACGGTACTACCATTGGAACACTAAAAATGTACTTTAAAGATGCGAGCGGGTTAAGCCGAGTGGAGGAAGAGCTGGCAGAAGGATTAGCTAAACTTTTTTCAACTCAGCTAGAGCTCGGCGAAGCAGAGCTTCGAAGTAAATTGCTAAAAGATGCGGAGATTAAAGCTTTACAGGCTCAGGTGAATCCTCATTTTTTATTTAATGCTATTAATACGATATCGGCGCTGTGCAGACAGGACGTAGAAAAAGCCAGAAAGCTGCTTTTGCAGCTAAGCATTTATTTTCGTTCCAATTTGCAAGGTGCAAGGCAGCTGTTGATTCCGTTATCAAAAGAGCTTGATCATGTTCACGCGTACTTATCGCTGGAACAAGCCAGGTTCCCTAATAAATACGAAATTGACATGTATATTGAAGAAGGGCTAGATGATGTCTTGCTTCCACCATTTATTCTTCAAGTGCTTGTGGAAAATGCCATTCGGCACGCCTTTCCGCGTAAACAAAAGCACTGTCGCGTAGAAGTTCATATTGAGACAAAAGATAAATATGTATACGTAAAGGTAAAAGACAATGGACAAGGTATAGACACAAAACGATTGCAAAAGCTTGGCAATCAGCCCGTTTTTTCAGAAAAAGGAACGGGGACGGCTCTTTACAATATTAAACAACGTTTGCACGGATTATTTGGAAAAGAAACAACGCTGGAGTTTGACATAACAGAAGGAACAGCGGTTTCGTTTGTTATACCAATTGAATTAAAAAGCGAGGGTGTATAATATGCTGCGAGTACTAATAGTAGATGATGAAATGTTAGCGCGAGATGAATTAAAATATTTATTACATCGAACGAAAGAAGTAGACTTCATTGAAGAAGCTGAAAGTATCGAAGAGGCGTTGGATAAAATGATGGATGAAAAGCCGGATTTATTATTTTTAGATATACAACTGTCAGATGACAGCGGTTTTGATATTGCTAAAAGGCTTAAAAAAATGAAAAATCCGCCAGCTATTATATTTGCAACCGCGTACGATCAGTACGCTTTACAAGCCTTTGAAGTAGATGCAATTGATTACATTTTGAAGCCTTTTGACGAAGAAAGAGTGGTGCAGGCCATTCATAAATATAAAAAAATGCGTGTTCCTCATTCCGCTGTGAAAGAAGAAGAATCGATAGGAGAGCCTTCTTCTCAAACTGGAAAGTTAGCGATTTCTGTAGACGATTCGATTGTGTTGGTGAATATAAAGGACATCTTGTTTGTAGGGTTAATAGAAGGAGAAGTCACCATTCAGACTATAACAGAGTCCTACCATACTGCTGATACGCTTGCTATGCTAGAAAAAAAGCTCCCTTCTCAGTCGTTTAGTCGTGTGCACAGGGGATATATCGTCAACGTAGATCATATTTCCGAAGTACAGCCTTGGTTTAATTCTACGTATAATTTAGTAATGAAAAACGATGAGCGAGTTCCTGTCAGCCGTACATATGCTAAAGAATTAAAGAAACGTTTAGGAATTTAAGAAAAAAACAGCTTGCGTATGCATTTTGGCAAGCTGTTTTTTGTATTTCAAGGCTCGATTTTTGTAAGTGAGCATAAATATTTGACTCTTTGATTTGAAAACGCTTTCCTATTGATTTTCATTTTATATAATGAAGTCAACAAACAGAGAGAGGTGAAAGAAATGAGTGCTAAAAAAGTGTATGGCTTCTTAACACAAGCATTTATTTTTTCCGTAATTATGTTGATTTCAGATTTTATTGCAGAGCATTTGCCTTTTCCAATGCCTGCTTCAGTCATTGGACTTGTGCTGTTATTTCTTGCACTATGCTTGAAGATTATTAAACTAGAGCAAGTTGAATCACTGGGAACGGCTTTAACTTCTTTGATCGGATTTTTATTTGTACCAGCAGGTATTTCTGTTATGAATTCATTAGGTGTTATGCAGCAGTACGGCATTCAAATTTGTTTAGTTATCATCGTGGCAACGATTATTTTGTTAGGCGTTACAGGCTTATTTTCACAGCTTATACTTGGCATGACAAAAGATAATAAAGCAAAAGAAGAAATAAAAGATGTAGCTATGAGTGAAAAAACAAAAAAACAGGACATTGCTTAATATCAATTATAAAGAGACAAGGTGGTTGGAAAGATGAATCCGTATTTTGGAATCGTGGTTTCTTTAGCTGCGTACGGTATTGGAACGTATTTATTTAAAAAGTCAAAAGGGTTTTTCTTATTTACTCCTTTATTTGTGGCAATGGTACTCGGGATTGCTTTTTTGAAAATTGGTCACTTTTCTTATGAGGAGTACAGTAGCGGCGGAAAAATTATCAGCTTCTTTTTAGAACCAGCAACGATTGCTTTTGCCATCCCTTTATATAAACAAGCTGATAAATTAAAAAAGTACTGGTGGCAAATCCTTTCTTCTATTGCGGTAGGATCAATTTGTTCGGTAGCGATTATTTTTGCGATTGCGAAAGGTATTCATATGGATGAAGTCGTGATGAAATCAATGCTTCCACAAGCAGCTACAACAGCGATTGCGCTGCCATTGTCTCAAGATATTGGAGGTATTCCTGCTATTACTTCCTTTGCTGTTATTTTTAATGCAGTCATCGTATATGCGCTGGGCGCTTTATTTTTAAAAGTATTCAAGGTGAAGAATCCAATTTCGAAAGGATTAGCTCTTGGCACTTCTGGACATGCGCTAGGAGTAGCCGTAGGGATTGAAATGGGAGAAGTAGAGGCAGCCATGGCAAGTATTGCAGTTGTTATTGTAGGCGTCGTCACAGTTGCCGTTATTCCACTTTTTGTTCAGCTAGTCATGTAACAAAAGCCTGAAGGAGTCAGAGATTTTCTGACTCCTTCAGGCTTTTGTTTGTTAATTAATACACCACTCCAAAATGTCGTGATGCGCAGTTTTGACAGGTTGTATGGTCAAAAAGACTCTCAGGAATGATAAATTCAAAACAAAATTGACATTGTTTGAATTGACTTTGTCTATAAAACATTGTCTCTAAGAAAATAGCTGTAATATGTTCGGTTATGTGCTTAGGGGAACGTTGTTCTAAAGTGGACCATGGAATAGACTGATGCTCTATGTAAATCGGAAAGGAAGTATAGGGTGTATCCCATTGTATGGCTTGATATCCAAACGTAAGGCCATGATGAGCTGCAGATGTAAATATGATCAGGTTTTGATGGAATTCTGGCAGAGGTAATTCTAGTTTTTGATCTTTAAGCGATCTCGTTTTGGAATGAAGGTTATACAATTTAATTTGAAAATGAATCCACTGAGTGGCGTGAACGGTTATTGACATGTTTTAAACCTCCAATTCAGACTCTTTCTTTTATCATAATTGATTTCAAAATAAATAAATAGTAGGCAAAAAGAAGATAACAAAATTTTATATAGATTACTTACAAGGCGTAGGGAAAGGTGATATAAGCATAGCATCCTTTTTTCTACCCCTTTTTAAAGCATATTAATCTTCTATATAAAAGCTTGCTTTCAACGAATGGTATCGGCGTATTCATACGCTTTAAACAGATTTTAATGTTAGAAGTTATAACAAGGTTCATTTCTTTTAGAGAAGTTTATGGAATAATAAAAACTGTATATTTTACGGTCTGAATCTATGTGTTGGAGGTTTTTATATGACGAAACAAAAGCTGATATTAATCGGAAATGGAATGGCAGGAATGCGCTGTATTGAAGAAATTCTTATTCATTCTCCAGATGGTTTTGATATTACTGTTTTTGGAAGTGAGCCTCACGTTAACTATAATCGAATTTTATTATCAACCGTTTTACAAGGCAGTACAAAGCTTGAAGATATCAATATTCATTCTTTCGCATGGTATAAGGAAAATAATATCACTTTATTTAAAGGAGAAAGCGTTACGCACATAGACACTAAGAGAAAAATAATAAAAACAGATAAAAACAGAGAGACGATGTACGACAAGCTTATTCTTGCTACTGGCTCGAGCCCGTATATGCTCCCCGTTAAAGGGTCTGACAAAGAAGGTGTCCTCGGTTTTCGTACCATCGAAGACTGTCAGGAAATGATTAAAATTTCTAAACAATATAAAAAAGCAGCGGTTATTGGAGGGGGTCTGTTAGGGCTGGAAGCTGCTAGGGGACTATTAAATTTGGGAATGGATGTTCAAGTCATTCATCATTCGGGTTTCTTAATGGAGCGACAGTTAGACAGAGCAGCATCTGCTATGTTAAGAGAAGAATTGGAAAAGCAAGGCATGAGTTTTCTATTAAATAAACATACGGATGAGATTATAGGGGAAAATCGAGCAGAAGGCGTCCGATTTAACGATAGCAGCAAAATTGCAGCTGATTTAGTTGTAATGGCTACAGGAGTGAGGCCAAATGTTAATCTAGCTAAAAAAAGCGGAATAGAAACAAATAGAGCAATCATCGTAAATGATTATTTAGAAACGAGCATCCCGGATATCTATGCAGTAGGTGAATGCGCGGAACATCGAGGGATGACATACGGCCTTGTTGCTCCTCTCTACGAACAAGGAAAAGTCTTAGCGCGACATCTTTGCCAAATAAAAAACGATGGTTATCGCGGGTCCGTTCTTTCCACTCAATTAAAAATATCAGGAATAGACGTTTACTCAGTCGGAGAGTTCAAGGAAAATCAAGGTGCAAAAGCCATTACGATTTTGAATATGTTAGATGGTATATACAAAAAAGTCGTTTTTCGCGAGGGGAAAATAGTGGGAGCTGTTCTTTTTGGAGATACCAGTGAGGCTATAAAGCTATCACAAATGATTAATGAAAAAAAGGATTTGTCGCAAGCGGAAAAAGTACAATTATTTCCTTCTCAACATGCAAAAGAAAATGCAGTAGCTTCTATGCCACTTACAGATATGGTATGCAACTGTAATGGTGTAACAAAGGGAGCCATTATTGAAGCAGTACAGAAAAATGATTTAACGACAGTAGATGAAATAAAAAGTTGCACGAAAGCTTCTGGTTCATGCGGAGGATGCAAACCCCTTGTAACAGATCTTTTAACATATATTCAAAGCGATGAGTTTGATGAAATTATTGAACAAAAAACCTTTTGTACATGTACACATTTATCAGAAGATGAGCTGGTAAGAGAAATGCAGCAATATCAATTTGAGACGGTTCAGCAAGTAAGAGAAATATTAAAGTTTAAAGACATGAAAGGCTGTTCGTTATGTGAAGGCGGTCTTCATTACTATTTAGATATGATGCATCCTCATTATGAAAACAATCGACATTCTTTATTTACTACGGAGAATGAACAGACCGTTTTGCTTCACAATGGGACTTATGCAGTGGTACCGCAAATTCACGGTGGTCTGACAAATGTACAGGAATTAAGGAACATAGCAAATGTAGCTGAAAAGTACAACATCTCTACTATTCGTTTAACAAATGATCAGCGCATTCAACTCATTGGAGTGAAAAAAGAATATCTTCCGTTGATAAGTGAGGAAATAGATAGAGGACTTCAGCAGCTATATGAACGTACAGTTAAAAATGTATCTGTTTATATAGGAAAAGGAACGTGTATTTGTGAGCATGAACCTGCTCTTGCTTTATCAAATGAATTAGATAAACAGCTTGAATATGTAAAGACCCCATGTGATATCAAAATCAGTATTGCTTCGTGTTCTCACATTGCAGAGAATGTAACAACAAGTGATTTAGGATTAAGAAGAATAGACAGAGGATGGGAAATATATGTCGGCGGAAGCAGCGCAGAAGCCAGAAGCGGGGAGCTGTTTTATGTGGCCGAAACGAACGAAGAAGCAGTAGAAATCAGCTGTTCTTTGATTCAATATTACCGTGAAACAGGAAACTATTTAGAAACTGTCGGGAGCTGGATCGAACGAGTAGGAATTGTTCATGTCAGAGAAGTTTTGTTTGAGATAGACAATCGAGAGTATTTAATGAAGCAGCTCAGTTCAGAGCGCTCTCGTGCAATCACATATTTATTATAGGAAAGAAGGGTGACCTACGATGACTGAGATGCTATTGAAATATTTTCGTGAGCAGCAAAAGCAAGTTGAAACCGAGCGTATCTATAATACTCAGTGTCCTTACTGCAGCATGCAGTGCAAAATGCAGTTAGTTGAACAAACACATGTAAAAAGGAAAACGTATAAAACAATTGGAGCAGATAACCCTACTTCTCAAGGAAGGTTATGTATCAAAGGAATGAATGCGCATCAGCATCCTTTGCATAAAGATCGGATTCAATATCCTTTATTAAAAGTAAACGGAGAGTTTGTAAAGATTTCTTGGAAAGAAGCTCTTCACTATATTAAAGAAAACGTTACAGAGATTCAAGAGAAGAATGGAGCAGATGCGCTAGGTGTTTATGGAAGTGCCTCTATTACAAATGAAGAAGCTTATTTATTAGGGAAATTCGCTCGAGTTGCGTTAAAGACAAAGTATATTGATTACAATGGACGCTTATGTATGTCGGCTGCTGCTTCTGCTGCTAGTAAAACATTTGGCATGGACCGAGGATTTACGAATAGCTTGCAAGAGATTCCGTTTACTGAATGTATTATGTTAGCTGGAACAAATATTGCGGAATGTCAGCCAACGATTATGCCTTATTTTGAGAAAGCAAAAGAAAACGGAGCTTTTATTATTGCAATTGATCCAAGAGAAACCGCTACAACTAAAATAGCTGATTTACACTTGAAACTTAAACCGGGGAGCGACGCGGCATTAGCCAATGGGATCTTGAAGGTCCTTATCGAAGAAGATTATCTAGATGAACGATTTCTACAAGAACGTGTCAATGGATTTGAAGAAGTAATTCAATATGTGGCGTCTTTAGAATTTAATATCATTGAAGAAATAACGGGAGTGCCACGTGAAGAAATGTATCAAGCTGCCCGTATGTTTGGTCAAAGAAAAACGGGAATGATTTTTACTGCTAGAGGGGTAGAGCAGCAAACAGACGGAAGTGCTGCGGTGCAAAATTTTTTGAATATTCTACTTTCTGTTGGGAAAATCGGTAAACCTCGCTGCGGATATGGGGCCATTACCGGTCAAGGAAATGGGCAGGGAGCCCGAGAGCATGGTCAAAAAGCGGATCAGCTTCCAGGCTACCGTTCAATCGAAAATCATGAGCACCGGATGTATATAGCAGATGTGTGGAACATAGAGGAGAAAGATCTTCCTAGAAAAGGTGTTTCTGCATATGAGATGATTGAAAAAATTCATGACGGTGAAATTAAAGGGCTGTTTTTGATGTGTTCAAATCCAACAGTTTCAAATCCAAACGCTAATTTTGTTAAGAAGGCTTTTGAAAAGCTTGAATTTCTAGTGGTAGCAGATATGTTTGAATCAGAAACGGCAAAATTAGCAAACTTGATCTTACCAGCATCTTCCTACTTGGAAGATGAAGGAACCATGACAAATGTAGAGGGAAGAGTTACATTACGCGAAGCTAGCTTTCCATGCCGCGGCGAAATCAAACACGACTGGGAAATACTATGTGAAATTGCTAAAGTTTTAGGGAAAGAGGAATATTTTTCGTTTTCATCAGCTGAAGAAATATTTAATGAACTGCGAATGGCAAGTAAAGGAGGGATCGCTGATTACTCCGGTATTACGTACGAACGATTACGAGAGGAAAAAGGAATTTTATGGCCATGCAGAAGCTTAACAGATAAAGGAACCGAGCGCCTGTTTGAAACGCGTTTTGCTCATAGTGATGGAAAAGCGATGATGGTCCCTGTCTCGAATCAAGCTATTGTACCTAAAGCAAAAATAACGGAAAAATATCCTCTCTATTTAACAACGGGAAGAGTGATGTCGCACTATTTAACGGGTGTACAAACGCGAAAAAGTGCGTCTTTATCTGCTAGAAATTTCGAATCTTTTATGGAAATCCACCCTTCAACAGCGAAAAAATATGAAATTTCGAATCAAGAATTAGTACAAATTGAATCTTCATATGGAAGGATTGTGGTAAGAAGCAAATTTTCAGAGGGCATTCGGCCAGATACCGTATTTGTTCCTTTTCACTGGGCGGATTCTCAAAATGTTAATAATCTTGTTTCTGAAAAATTAGATCCCGCCTGTAAGATGCCAGGGTTTAAAGTAAGTGCTGTGAAGATTAGCCCTTCTGTAAAAAGAAGCAGCTATTAAAAATGCTGATGCAAAAAGCCTCTTGAAAAAAGAGGCTTTTTGAATGGAATCAGGCAAGGTGCTTTTGGTTAATACGTACATCTTGTTTTTTGAATCCAGAATAATTTAGTAAGAGACAGAATAGGGCAAAAAGCGCTAGTAAAGAAAAACCGACAACGTAATCTCCGCTTGTATCTTTTATAAAGCCTAGCACAATAGGAGGGAAAAAGCCGCCTATTCCTCCGAATGCTCCTACGATTCCGGTAACAGCTCCAATATTTCCTGTTGAAACAGATGGAACCATTTTAAAAACAGCTCCATTTCCGATACCAAGAGTAATGGCTGCAAGTAAGCAACCTACGCTAAATAGGGAGAAGGCAGTGATGGTAAATGCAATAAATAACCCTATTAGTAGCATTCCGGTAAAGACGAAGGTAAGTACTTTTTTTGCTCCGAATACATCCGATAAATATCCTCCAAGAGGCCGTACAAACGTTGCTAGTACGACAAATACAGCTGTTTTCAGCCCACTGTCTACAGTTGAAGCATTAAATTGATCATGCAAAATGGTAGGAAGATAGATGCTGAACGTTACAAACCCACCAAATGTTAAAAAATAGAAAACGGATAAAAACCACGTTTCTTTAAATTTTAATACCGATAAAGATTCCTGCAGCGTTTTGGGGGAAGCAGCAGAAGGGTGGTCTGAAGTTCCTACCCATAATAAAAGAGCCATTAAGGCTACCGCAATTGCTAAACTCCAAAATACCCAAGGCAAGCCAAAAGAAGAAAAGATAAGTGGAATACTAAAGCTTGCTACCGCCGATCCTAAGTTGCCCATCCCGGCAATTCCTAAAATAAAACCTTGCTTTTGAGGTGAATACCATTTAGAGACATATGTAATGGAAATAGCAAAGGTTGTTCCGGCCATGCCAATAAAAAATGCCCAAAAGAGCAGCATGGTATAAGAATGAGTAAAGCCTGCACAAACGGTAGGGAGTAGAAGAGCCAGCATCGTCAAAGAATACACTTTTCTTCCTCCGAAGCGATCTGTTAAAATCCCCATCGGAATTCGCATAAGAGAACCTAATAAGACGGGAGTGGCAATTAAGATACTTTTTTCAGCATTGGTTAATGAATACATCACTTGAATATCTGCAGCGATAGGTGCGAAGACAGACCATACTGAAAAAGCAATAATCATAGATAAAGTCGAGATAAGAAGTACAGATAAAGGCCGTTTAGAAAACATTACTTAAAAACCTCCTTTTTTATATGCAGCGTAAAGCTGTTGCAATATGGTAATTATGATACTACGCTTTCTTTTTTATGTATCATTCTGTGTTAGGTTTTCTTCCGTGGTTTTATGGGAGACCTATATTACTAATAGAAATGGGAGGAAACTTAAAGATACACGAAGTGTTCATAAAAAAACTCTCATCGTCATGCGTAACGATGAGAGTTTTTTTACAGTAAGAGTATCGTTGTTTATTCAGCGGTCGCAATTTCTTCTTCTACATCATGGTCTTCTAAGTTAGCATTTAAAAATTCACTTGTTTCCGATAAATTGAGATTTAATTTCGTTTTTTTGCAGATTTGAATTGTAACATCCTGAACGGAGACATCTAAAACATGTCCCCCTTCTTTTTTATATTCATCAATAAAGTGCAGGTGGTAGCCGGGAACACCGATGCCTGAAGAATATTCTGGCGTATAAAAACCTGCTAGTGTTCCATTTACATCTGAAGATGTAAATGTAGGCTGATCAGCAGCCGCATCTACCATAGAAGGATAGGGCTTCTCTTGCTTTGCAACCGTGCGCGTTTTTACTTCTTTAAACTTCCCGTCAATGCGAACTGCATAGAATAAATTCGGGCTAGGAATAAGCTCGTTCATTAAGCTTTCTAGTTGTTCACGATTCATTTCCTTTTCTACACGATAAGAGATATCTTCATAAAAGGTTGTCATAATGGCAAAAGGTGTTTTTGCATCTTTACTAATAGGTGCGGCTTTTCCATCAGCAATATGATAAAATTCTCCGTCAAAGGCAATCATTTCACCATCCAATTGATTAAACGTACCGATGCCGAAATCACCTTTCTTAGCTAAATCCTTGTATGTGACAACACCGTCAAATACTCCGTCTAATAAAGCGATCATAGTGGAAGTTTGGTGAATTGTTAATTTTTCTTTATTGCTCATTCTTTACTCAGTCCTTTCAGTTAATTTGATCTGGCAGTAGCTGTGTATTTAGTTTTTCATTATCTTTATAATCTACAGGAACATCAATGATAACGGGGCCTTGTTCACGAAAAGCGCTTGCTAGAGTGTCCAGAAATTCTTCTGGTGAGTTAACTCTAAATCCTTTGGCACCAAAACTTTCAGCAAGCGTAACAAAGTCTACGCTGCCAAACTCTACTGCAGATTTTCGGCCATATTTAATCTGCTGTTGAAAGCCAACCATATCGTAGGTTTGATCGTTCCAGATAATGTGAACAATTGGTAAGTTTAACCGAACGGCTGTCTCGAGCTCCATAGCTGAAAATAAAAACCCGCCGTCTCCAGACATGGACAGAACTTTTTTATGGGGGCGAACGAGTGCAGCTGAAATGGCCCAAGGCAAAGCAACACCTAGTGTCTGCATACCGTTGCTGAATAGTAAATGCTGAGGTTCATAGGAACGAAAATAACGAGCCATCCATATGTAATGCGAACCAACGTCACATGTGATGGTAGTATCATCTTCAACAAAGTTCTGCAGAGCTTCAATTAATTGTAGGGGATGAAGGTGAGTGTCATTAGAAAACTCGTACTGATCGTCAGGTTGTTCAAGTTTGCTTTTTAGTGTTTTTAAAAAAGAAGCACTTTCTTTTGAACGTATTAAATGTGGGAGTTTATCCGCTAATATGTCAATTGTGCTTGGAATATCTCCTACTAACTCAATTTCCGGCTGATAATGGTGGTCAGCTTGTGCTTGTAAATCATCTAAATGAATAATGGTTCTTTGACTTTCTGAGTTCCAAAGAGAAGGAGGGTATTCAACTGGGTCATATCCGATTGTTAAGACGACGTCAGCATGCTTCAATAAGACGTCTCCAGGCTGATTGCGAAAAAGACCTACTCGCCCAAAAAAGTGAGTTTCAAGCTCTCGTGAAACAGCTCCCGCACCTTGGAACGTTTCCACCACAGGAAGGTCATGTTCCGCTATAAGCTGACGGATTGATTCCACTGCTTTAGATTTACTTGCTCTCATACCTAAAAGCAAGACAGGTAGTTTTGCTGTGCGAATAGTGTGTATAGCTTGGGCAACAGCGTCTAAATTAGCAGCCCCAATCGTAGGAGCTTTTAAAACGGATAGAGTGGAAGCTGATGTTTCGCTATCCATTACATCCTGCGGCAAGCTGACAAAAGATGCTCCTGAAGGAGAAGAAACAGCTTCGCGAAAGGCGTCTGTTATCACTTCTGGAACGTTTGCAGCGTCTTCTACCTCAACGCTGAATTTGGCGATAGATTTAAATAATCCTTCATTATCCATTGATTGATGCGTCTTTTTTAATCGATCTGCTCTTGGAACGGCTCCTGCTAGGGCTACCACTGGATCACCTTCAGAAGTAGCAGTGACAAGGCCAGTGGCTAAGTTAGCGGCACCTGGACCTGATGTGACAAGGCAAACGCCCGGCGTACCTGTCAGTCTTCCCATAGCAGCTGCCATAAACGCAGCATTTTGTTCATGGCGGCAAACAATTACTTCCGGCCCTTTTTCTTTCAAAACATCAAATACGCCATCAATTTTGGCTCCTGGAATGCCAAAAATATAAGGCACATTCTGACTTGCCAAACTTTCTACTAGTAAGTCAGCTCCTTTTTTTGTTTCGGTAGTATCAGCATTACTCATCATGCATTCTCTCCTTTATATTTCTTATATAGGTTTTAAGGCCTACTGATTGAATACCCAATTTGTATGACAACTAATCAAAGGAAAGGAGAAGGTTTTAATTTTCTAAATAAAAAACTTCCCTATTAATTAGGGAAGCAGAGATGTACCTATTGCGAATAAAACATATCTGTTTTATTTGTAGGTTTATGGTACCTGAGGGATAGCAAGTGAAAGTCCTACGCGGCTCTTATTTGGTATGGTTAAAAAGCTTTTGGTAACTAACAATTTTTTGATCTAGCTTTTGACTTAATTTTAAAATCTCACCCTGAGAATAGCTGCTTGTTTTCTTAGCTAATTGGTAAATATCTGATTGTAAGGCTCGAATTTCTTTTTCTAACTGAGGTTGCTTCATTGAAATCCTCTCCAAGTCAGAATACTTCTATCTTCTATGTTTTATCTTTTATCTAATAGTATGAAATTCCTTCATATTTGTAAAATGTTTTTTGTTTTGAAAAATATGACATAGGTGAAGAGCTGCTGACAAGCTTTGTCGAACACTTTTTTTACCTGTTTTCAACAAGTATGATATACTGAGGCTAGGAAAAATGACAATCTGGAGCGCACGTTCAGTTATTCTTAACAAGCGAATGAATTCTTAGCTTTGACAAGTTTAGCTTGTAAGGTGAAGAAATTCATCACATAATCTTATTAGATCTGAACCTTGTTAGCCCGGATGAGGATTTGTCGAAAACGATTCACTAGAAAAAACCTTCGAGACCGCCAACTCGGAGGTTTTTTTATTTTTGTGTATGGGAAGGGAAAAAAAGACATAGACTAATAAAGAAAAAGGTCCCGCACCCATAATCGGCCGTAGTTGATTACACCTTGTCCATTTCTGCAAGGAAGCTGTCTTTTTACTATAGGGAAGTGCCGCCAAACACCATTCCCTAAAGACAATCAGCACACGAGCCTTATGGATGAAGAACCTTTTAGACGATACTTATCGGTGATTACTTATTTTGCTACTGGAAAAATAGCAAATAAGAGCGACTATGGCTCCTAAAAGCTCGACGTAAGCCGTTAGGAGCTGAACATTCTCAGCATCTAGGAAAAATGACTTGAGGATTTGTCTCAGACTATCCACCACCTTTTTTTCCTTGCGTGAATTCCCAAGGGAAAGAAAGGGGACGACAGTGCTTCTTTATTTTAACAAAAGTAGGAAATGATAAGTAGATTTATTTGAAGGATAAATTAAAAAAGCATGTAGAATACATGCTTTTTTAATTTGGGTAAATTTCTTTTATACGTCCGACTTGTCCATCTGTTAAACGAACTTTAATGCCGTGAGGGTGAAAGCTTGAATTGGTCAGAATGTCTTTGACCGTTCCATGTGTCAGTTTTCCAGAGCGCT
This sequence comes from Priestia sp. FW507-14D1A, assembly GCF_058781295.1. Classification (NCBI taxonomy): domain Bacteria; kingdom Bacillati; phylum Bacillota; class Bacilli; order Caryophanales; family Bacillaceae; genus Priestia; species Priestia sp. FW507-14D1A. Next base: position 847,964 of record NZ_JBYSWQ010000002.1, on the reverse strand, counting down.
GATCTGCTTTTAAAACAATGTCGACTTTAATTCCAGGAGCTACGTCTTTTCTATTTTGTCCGTTCATTATACACCTGTTCTCTTTCGCTGATTATTCGTTTTTTTTGTTTGTTGACTTGTCAGCTTTTTGGTTGCTTGATTAGTACTGCTGTTCTTAGCTTTATTTGAAGATTGGTTTTTCTTATTAGCAAGCTGCTGTTTAATAGCATCTTGAAGACTAATTTTCTTTTTTGATTGTTCTGTCATATGGGCTCCTCCTGAATACGTACATCGTCTGAAAAACAAAGAAAGTAAGGCAATGAAAAAGCTGACTATCTAGTCAGCTTTTTTAATTAGAAACAGTGACTTCTTCTACAGGCTGCATAAGTACAGCTTCTTTATCAGGATACGTTTTTTCAATATGATGTTCTCCCCAAGAGCATAATGAATCAAGAATGCTTTTTAAAGACCATCCGTAATCTGTTAAAGAATATTCTACTCGAGGCGGCATTTCATTGTACATTTTTCTAACAATGATGCCGTCTGCTTCAAGTTCACGAAGCTGCTGCGTTAATACTTTTTGTGTAACGCGCGGCATAATTCTTTTTAATTCTCCAGGGCGCTTTGTCCCTTTGATTAAGTGGCAAAGAATAACGACTTTCCACTTGCCTCCAATGACTTCTAGTGCCGCTTCCACTGGAATATTATATTTTTTCACGTTAACAACTCTCCTTGTTCTAGAGATAACGGTTAAATGCATGGTTTCGCATTTTTTCTGATGTTTATCATACCACTATAGAGCAGAATTTTCTAGGTGTAAGCATTTTTTTAGAATACCCAATAGTTCATGACTTTAGTATTTACGCTTATTGTAACCTCCAGGTACCTATATCACTTGAAAGTGCGTACTTTTTCTTTGGTTTTACATCGCTCATAATAACAATTGTTGATGGCGAGTTAGCGAATATATGAAAGGTACCTAAGCTAATCAGCCATAAAAGAAGCTATTATAAAGAAGTTATTATAACGAACAGGAGGCGTTAAAAAGTGAATACACTTTCACAAACACAACAAAGTAAAAAAAGCGGTGCTTTGCCGCTATTAGCGCTAGCTATTAGCGCCTTTGGGATCGGAACTACAGAGTTCGTTCCAGTAGGTTTATTATCATCGCTTGCAGATGATTTAAATATTTCCATTACACTAGCAGGGTTATTAATTTCAGGATACGCAATGGGAGTGGCATTTGGAGCTCCCGTATTAACAGCTTTAACAAGTAAAATGAGCAGAAAATCACTGTTGATGCTATTGATGGTTATTTTTATCGTAGGAAATTCAGTAGCAGCTTTATCAACAAGCTTTGGACTGCTGCTTATAGCACGAATTATTACTGCATTTTCACACGGAATTTTCTTTTCTATCGGTGCGACTATCGCTGCTGATTTGGTACCGGAAGATAAGCGGGCAAGTGCCATTGCTTTAATGTTTACAGGTTTAACAGTTGCAACGGTTACAGGTGTTCCGCTTGGTACATTTATCGGACAAGCTTTCGGCTGGAGAGCAACATTTTGGGGAGTAGCGTTACTTGGGGTTATTGCCATTATTGCAAGTGCTCTTTTAGTGCCTAAAAACTTAAAAGAAGCGCCGCCGGCAAAGTTTAGTGATCAATTGAAAATTTTGAAAAACGGGCCGCTTTTACTATCGTTTGCTATTACTGCCTTAGGATATGGCGGAACGTTTGTAGCCTATACGTATTTAGCACCTATTCTTGAAAAACTAACAGGATATGCACCAAGCGCGGTTAGTATCTTACTGCTGGTATACGGTGTAGCGGTAGCCATCGGAAATACAATCGGAGGAAAAGCTGCGAATAAAGACCCGTTAAAAGCATTATTTTGGATGTTTCTAATTCAAGCCGTTATCTTAGTTATTTTATCGTTTACTGCATCATTTAAAGTAGCGGGAACGATTACGATTTTTGCCATGGGCTTATTGGCATTTATGAACGTACCTGGACTGCAAGTGCTGGTCGTGAACTTAGCTGAAAAGTATGTTCCTTCAGCAGTGAATGTAGCGTCTGCGCTTAATATTGCTGCATTTAACGTTGGAATTGCTATTGGCTCCTTTGTAGGCGGCCTGATTGTTGATTCGATTGGTCTTGTTCATACTCCTTGGATTGGAGGAGTTATGGTTTTAGGAGCGGTCTTATTAACAGCATGGAGCCGCTCAATAGAAGCAAAAGCAAAATAAAACAAGAGATCATCGCCTTTTGCGATGATCTCTTATCTATAAAAGGAGAGGAAGCAAATGACTGCATTTCAACATCATAAGGCGTATCGTCGTATGTACAAGGAGAATGAGTTAACGTTAGGTTTGCATATGCCGCTTGAAAATTATCAGTATGCCACGCCTACGATGGAAAAACAAGTAGAGCTCACGCAGCTTGCAGAACAATATGGATTTACAAGCTTATGGTTCCGTGATGTCCTTCTTCAAGATCCATCATTTGGCGATCCAGCAACGGGTCAAATTTATGATATGCTTATTTATTTGACTTACCTTGCCAGTCAAACAAAAGAAATTGCTCTTAGTACATCTGCTATTGTGCTGCCTTTGCGTCATCCGCTTCGTGTAGCTAAAGAAATGGCAACCATTGATCAGCTTTTTCCTGAGCGGTTGATTATGGGCGTATCTTCTGGAGACCGTCAAGCAGATTTTCGAGGACTAGGTATTCCTCATGAAGAAAGAGGAAAGCGATTTACAGAGGCTTTTCATTATTTAGAAGCAGCGTTAAATCAAGATTTTCCATCTATCCAGTCTACTTTGGGTTCTGTTCAAGGAGCAAATGTGGTTCCTAAGCCAACGAAACGTATTCCAACGATGATCACGGGATACAGTCAGCAAAATATGGAGTGGTTTGCCCAGTATGGAGACGGCTGGATGTATTATCCTCGTCATCCTCATTTTCAAGCAGAAGCTATTACACAATGGAGGAAACTGGTTGACATCTATCATCCAGGCGTTTTTAAACCTTTTACGCAACCTATGCATCTAGATTTGGCAGAAGATCCAAATGAAATGCCAACGCCAATTCGTTTAGGATTTCGAGCAGGTCGTAATGCATTAATTGAGCTTCTTTCTATTTATAAAGAAATAGGAGTTAATCATCTCTTTTTTGCTCTTTTTGATAGTAAGCGTCCCGCTGAAGAAGTTATACATGAGCTTGGCAAAGAAGTGCTTCCGCATTTTCCGGCTCATCTGTAGCTAAAAGTACTTTAGTTGAAGATCCGAACGAGTTAGATTCTTAATGGAGAATCTAACTCGTTCGGTTTTTTTTATTGATAGGACGAACGTAGATTTTATGTATGGAGTTGCTTCTAGCGGTTGATTGGAGGACAAGACGAAGACTCCTGCGGGAAAAGCGGAATAGGTGAGACCGGCAGAAGTTTAGCGACGAGGAGGCTCAGCGGACGCACGCGGAAAGCGAAGTCTTGCACGGAAATCAACCGTGATGGAACAAGCGAGCCATATGAGCTCATGTATCCCATTTTTTCGTCTTTAGATTGGATTCATTTAGTTATATCCCAACCTCTTTTTTATATAGATTTCAAGTTATAGGATATATAAGAAATATGTATTAGAGTTATTGATCCTATGTTCTTTATAATAAAATTATCCATTATCTCCTTGGATGATATAAAGTCGAAAGGAGAAACACGATGAGTGTTGCATTTCTATTTCCAGGACAAGGTGCACAATATGCTGGTATGCTTCATGATATAAAAAATAAATGGGGATTAGCGACTACGTTTGAAGAAGCAAGTGAGGCATTAAATCAAGACGTATTATCGTTAGATTCGTCAGAAAAATTGAAATATAATAAAAATGTTCAGATATGTCTTTTTATTGCAGGAGTAGCTGCGGCTAGGTCGTTTAAAAACAAAGGATACTCGCCAGACGTAGTAGGGGGGCATTCAATAGGGGCGTTTGGAGCAGCAGTTGCATCTGAAGTGTTATCTTTTAAAGAAGCTCTTCTTCTTGTGAAAAAAAGAGGGGAACTGATGGAAAATGCTTATCCTGATGGTTATGGTATGGGGGTTGTAATGGGACTTCGCGAGCATCAGCTTCTCTCTATTGTACATGAACTAGCAACTGATGCAGCTCCTGTGTACGTAGCGAATCTAAATGCTCCTGATCAAATGACGATTTCTGGCACCTTAAAAGCAATCGAGAAAGTTCTTGAAAAAGCATCTAAAAAAGGGGCTAGAAAAACTAAAATGCTTCATGTAACGGTGCCTTCTCACTGTCCTCTTATGGAAGGAGTTTCGAGTGAATTACGAAAAACAATAACTGAAGTAAAAGGAAAAGACCCGATCGTTCCTTTTATAGGTAATTGTAAAGCTCGGAAATTATGGAAAGCTGCTGATGTTAAGGAAGACTTGGCTGCGAGTGTTGCCCTGCCCGTTCGTTGGCATGATACGACGGAAGTTATGTATGAAATGGGCACAAGATTATATATTGAAATGGCTCCAGGAAGAGTGCTGACGGATTTGGCTGCTAAGAGCTTCCCTGAAGCAAGGGCTATTTCGGCAGCCGAATCTACGATGAAAACTTTGCTGATTTTAATGGAAAAAGAAAAAATGTAAGCGTATTAATTTAGAAATGTCAGAAAGGAGCTAGAACATGAGTGGCATAAAAAAAACTTCAAAATCATGGACAACTCGCCGAGATCAAAAAGCAGCTCGCCTTGCACAAATAGACCATCTTCTTAAAGGAAAGTTATTGGGTAATGAACACATTATTGAAGCGTTAGAATTGCTTATATCACCCGGAGATAAAGTAGTGCTTGAAGGAGATAATCAAAAGCAAGCATCTTTTTTATCAAAAGCGCTGAATGAAGTAAGCGCTGATAAAGTAAACGGCCTTCATATGATTATGTCTAGTATTTCACGTCCCGAACATCTCGACATATTTGAAAAAGGAATTGCTGAAAAAATTGATTTTTCGTACGCCGGTGCTCAAAGCCTTCGCGTGTCTCAAATGATTGAAGATGAGACGTTGAAAATGGGAGAAATTCATACATATCTAGAGCTTTACGGACGCCTTTTCATTGATTTAATTCCGAACATTGCCTTAGTGGCTGCTGACAAAGCGGACGCACAAGGTAATTTATATACAGGAGCAAATACGGAAGAAACACCAACCATTATCGAGGCAACGGCGTTTAAGGATGGAATTGTTATTGTGCAGGTAAATGAACTTGTTGAAGAACTTCCGCGAGTGGATATTCCGGCTTCTTGGATTGATTGTATCGTCGTGGCGGATCAGCCTTATCAATTGGAAGCTTTATTTACGCGAGATCCTCGTCATATTACAGAGCTCCAAATTTTAATGGGTATGATGACAATTAGGGGGATCTATGAACGCCACAGCGTACAATCATTAAATCATGGCATTGGCTTTAATACCGCTGCAATTGAGCTTTTGCTGCCTACTTATGGAGAAAAGTTAGGATTGAAAGGTAAAATATGCAAGCATTGGGCTCTGAATCCTCACCCTACGTTAATTCCGGCTATTGAAAGCGGATGGATCGAGAGCGTGCACTGCTTTGGCGGAGAAGTAGGGATGGAACAATACACAGCAGCGCGTCCAGATGTGTTTTTTACAGGACGCGACGGCAGCCTGCGCTCAAACCGTGCGATGTGTCAAGTGGCTGGTCAATATGCGGTAGATGCTTTTGTAGGATCAACTTTGCAAATAGATGGAGAAGGAAATTCTTCTACCGTCACATCTGGACGTTTGTCAGGGTTTGGCGGAGCGCCTAATATGGGACATGACCCTAGAGGCCGCCGACATTCTACCCCTGCTTGGCTAGATATGATAAACGAGCAGCACGAACTAGCAAGAGGCAAAAAGCTAGTTGTTCAAATGGTTGAAACCTTTCAATCAGGAAATGAGCCTGTTTTTGTGGAGTCTTTGGATGCGATAAAGGTAGCGAAACAAGCAGGGTTAGCTACTGCTCCTGTCATGATTTACGGAGATGATGTGACGCATGTTGTGACGGAAGAAGGAATTGCTTATTTATATAAAGCACAAAGCTTGGACGAAAGAAAAGCAGCGCTTGAAGCAGTAGCAGGGGTAACACCTATAGGCCTGCGACATAACCAAAATAAAGTGGAAAAGATGCGCAGAGATGGCCTAGTGGCTTTTCCCGAAGATTTACAGATTCGCCGTACAGAAGCAAAGCGTTCATTATTGGCAGCAAGAAGTGTCGAAGATTTAGTAGAATGGTCGGATGGCTTGTATAATCCGCCTGCTAAATTTAGGAGCTGGTAAGGAATATGCGTATTCAAAGTATTCAAGAAGAGCCAAGACCAGCTGTGTTTTACTCATGTCTAATAGCTAAAATGGCAGTTACCGCTCTGGTTGATGAAGCGGTGCTTACACCTAAGCCTGGGCTTGTAGATGCAGCAACAACTGGATCTCATCAAGATATGAATATTGAGACGCTGTTAACTTCTGCTTATGCTTTACAACCGACCTTTTTACAGATTGCATTATACAGTCAAGGAAAGCAGCCAAGTCAGATGCTGAGGGAAGAAATTGCTCGAATTGGACGCGAGGGCGAACAAATTATGTACGCGGCTACGGATGGTGTTAATACACACAAAGGAGCCATTTGGGCATTAGGTCTACTTGCTTCTGCAACAGCAGTTTGCGGCATTCAAGCATCACCTGCATCCATCACAGAAGCTGCAGGACAAATTGCTCGTTATGCAGATCGTTTTTGTCCTCTGCATTCATCTAATGGACTTCGTGTGAAAAAACAGTATGGCGCAAAAGGAGCGGCTGGAGAGGCGAAGCAAGGGTTTCCCCACGTGATTCATATAGGCTTGCCTGCTTTACATAAAGCTCGCAAGCTAGGCATACATGAAACATCAGCAAGGGTTGATACTTTAGTAACATTAATTGCCAACCTTGATGATACGTGTATTTTGCATCGTGCTGGTCCGGTTGTGTTAGAGGAGGTTAAAATGGCGGCATCCAATGTGTTACAAGCTGGGGGGGTATCTACATCAATGGGAAAACAGCGGCTAGAAGCGTTAGATCATATCCTTCTATCATCTAACGCTTCTCCAGGCGGAAGTGCAGATTTGCTGGCTGCTGTATTATTTTTAGATCGAATATCTCTTTTTAAAGAATCGTAAACGTCTGCAGGGAGGAGTGGCTAATGGAAACGTTAGTGTTTAAATACAAAGCCGATCGAAAGTTAACTCAGCGCGCACATGTAGGCGTTGTTGGTTCAGGGGATTTAGAAATTTTATTGGTTCCTTCGGATGAAGAACATGCTCACGTATCAGTACGAACAGGAAGTGAAGGGTTTAGTGAAACCTGGAAAGCCGTTTTAGACCGGTTCTTTAGCGTTCATACCATTCAAGCGAAAATTGTAATTAATGATTTCGGTGCTACGCCCGGTGTAGTCGCCTTGCGTCTTGCACAAGCTTTGGAGGTGAGTGAAAATGGGAGTGAATAGTCAAAGCTTTATTGAGTTAAATGGAAGAGAACGAGCGGAGGCAATCTTAGATCAAGGAACATTCTATGAGCTGCTTGGCCCTTTTGACGGAATCGAATCGCCTCATTTACCTAAGCAAAATATTGTTCCTCAAAGCGATGATGGTGTCATTATAGCAGGTGGGCTGATAGCAGGAGAGCCAGCCGTTGTCATTTCCATAGAAGGAGGATTTCAAGGGGGAGGCATTGGTGAAGTATCGGGAGCTAAAATTGCAGGAGCTTTAGAACTAGCCCTTAATAATCACAAAAAAGGTGTTCCTGTCAGACCTGTTTTTCTATTCGATACAGGAGGGGTAAGGCTCCAAGAAGCGAATTATGGACTTTTGTCGATATCTGAAATTGGCTCAGCTGTGGTTGCTTTGCGTGAGCATACACCTGTTGTTGGAGTTATCTCAGGAAATGTAGGCTGCTTTGGAGGAATGTCCATCACTGCTTCACTCTTTAGTTATCTCATTATGACAAAAGAAGCAAGGTTTGGCCTTAACGGCCCTGAAGTAATCGAGCAAGAAGCAGGGGTTGAAGAGTTTGATGCAAGAGACCGAAGCTTAATCTGGAAAACGATTGGCGGTATTCAACGCTATGAAACCGGGTTTGCAGATGCCTTAGCACAGGATGATGTCACTGCTATTCAACGAGCGGTTCAAGAGACGTTTCAGAAGAAAGAAAAAGCAACTAGTAAAACAGAACAAGTAGATTTTTACAGACATTTGCTTAGTAAGGTTGATCCTTCAGAAAAAATGGCTCCTGATCAGTTTCAACAATTGTATAAAGCAACAAAAAATGAACCTATCCCTTCAACAGTCTCTTACTCATTGAATGAAGTTCCAGGTCACATGCCCAACAGCCGCGGTCGCGTGTGGATCAACGCCTTAATAAATGATGAAGAAGCAGATTTTGAAATTCCTTCCGTTCTTTATAAAGACGCATTGCTAGGAAGAGAAAAGGTCCGATATATATCGGTTGTACCTAATCCTTATAATCGTTTCTTACGTGCACGAAAAGGGGAAGTAGGACTCGATGAAGGATGGGCAATTGCCAAGCACGTTCGTGAAGTAATAAACGAAGATCGAAATCAATCTCCGCGCCCTATAATTGCCATTGTAGACGTACCGAGTCAAGCGTATGGCTATCATGAAGAACTTCTAGGTATTCACTATGCTTGCGGTGCTGCGGCTGATGCTTATGCAGCAGCGCGCTTAGCAGGTCATCCGGTTATTACGCTAATTGTCGGAAAAGCAATTTCAGGAGCATTTTTGGCTCATGGATACCAATCAAATCGAATTGTGTCTTTAAAAGACGAAGGAGTAAATGTTCACGCCATGTCCAAACAGTCGGCAGCGCGTATTACTAAAAGAAGTATAAAAGAACTTGAAGAAGCTTCAAAGAAAGTCCCGTCCATGGCTTATGATATTGAATCATTTGCCTCACTTGGCGCTTTATATGAGCTGGTTAGCGGTATTCAAGCAGAGCAGCCCACAGAGCGCGACGTTCAAACGATTCAAGATATTTTGACTGGAGCAGTAGAAGATGTACGCCGTGAAGGTGTGTACGATTTAAGCACCCGGCTATACAGTGAGCAAGCAAGGAAGGAAGGGCGAAAAGCTTCTTTATTAGTAAGAGATGAGTTGGAAAAACAATGGAATATATAGCTCATGATTTACTTCAGTTAAAAGAGGAAGTAAAGCTTATCAGTTATACACCTATCCCCGATTGGGTGGAGCATTCTTTAGCGAAGGCTCCGCTTGTCGTTGTAAGGCGGGCTGTTCACCGAGATAGCCTGATACCTGTTGGAGTAAGGGGAGAAAGAAGGAATCAGCGTTTTGGAGCATTTGTATCTGAGCAGGCCGTTAAACAAAGAATTAGGCCGGAAGATCTCGTTTCTATTTTTCAAAACGGCCACTTTAGAAACATGCCAGCCATAGGTGCTTTAAAAGAAGTCGCAATTATTTTAAAAGATTTTGCGTGGGGACCAACCGGCAGTGTGGGATTCGAATTTGCAAGTGGTGCCGAAGTTGTTACAACAACTAGTGATTTGGATATACTTATTCGGCTTTCTTCTTATTTGTCGGTGGAACAAGCGCAACTGATAGTTAATCAGTTAAAAGAGTGTCCAGTTTCTGTAGATGTACAGGTAGAAACAGAAAAAGGAGCATTTTCTCTGATGGAATATGCAAGAGGAGAAAAGAAGCTGCTTCTGCGTACTGTATATGGACCTACCTTAGTAAAACTGAATCAATTAGTATAAAAGACGGAAGAGGTATTTGCACCTTTTCCGTCTTTTCTATCAATACCAGCTTTTTTCCTTGCTTAACAAGCGTTTTGCTTCAAAAAAGAATATTTGAATGAACTTTTTAGTGTTAATGCGAATCGGCAAAATTTTAGAATCTCCCTGCAATTCTTTCATTTTTTTACGAACGGCTGTAAAGTCAAAAAACTTAGAAGCATAATTTTCAAACTTTGGATTTGAAAAATCTGTTAATCCAATAGAAGCAAAGTGATTTAGTGAGTGAGTAACTGCTCGTCTTATACGCTGTTCACAAGCTTTGGTTTCACGGTTAATTTCAATAGAAGACGCGTGAGCTCCTAATTTTTTCTCCGCAACATTTACAAAAATATTTTTTAGAGAAGGAAAATGTTTTTCCACACTTTCTCTTTGGTCATAAGTGTACAGAAACTGTAAAATATCCAGTAAATCTTTTGCACCATTTTCTCCTACAATACCTAACTCGGCTAATAAGAATTTTCCTACATCGTATAGATGGGCTTGTTTCGTTATCGGCTGGCTTGAAGGGGGAGCGTGATGAGCTGTCGCTAAACTATTCAATGAGGTCTTAATATCGTCGATTGATTTCTCAAGGGAGATTCGTTCCATTACTTTTCGAATAACCGTTAAAATTTCAATTCGATTAATTGGTTTTGTAATATAGTATTCAATTCCTAATGAGTAAGCCTCTCCTATCAATTCTTTGGACTCTACCTGTGAAATCATAATCATTTTTCCGTTAAATGAATCTTTTAAATGACGGATTGTTTCGATTCCGTCCCGTCCTGGCATAAGTAAATCGATAAATAAAATATCAATTTGTTTTAAATTTAACGTAGAGGCATCTAAAAAGCTTCCGTCGACGACTTCTTCTACAACTTCTCCTAAATCCTCATCTTCAATCAGCTGACTGAGCGTTGAACGAATAGCTGAATCGTCATCTGTAATACAAAATCGCATAAACTCATCCTTTCTGAATTAGATTACGAAGGGGGATTTGAATGATAAAGGTCATTCCGCTGTCTTCTTGTGTAGCTTTAATCGTACCTTCAAGTTCTTGAACAATATCTTTTACATAAGAAAGACCAATGCCAGTAGAGGGGTTTCCAAATTGATCGTACTTTGAGGTGAAACCAGGTTCAAAAATAGCTTTTTCGTACTTTAAAGGTACTCCAGGACCGTTGTCTTGTACATGAAATTCTACATGTTCAGCTTGACTATGTACCGATAAAACAATCCTTCCCTCATCTTTAATCGCCTCCACTGCGTTTGCTACCAAGTTATTAATGATCGATAAAATGGTATAAACGTGGTAGCTGAAATGTTCCCCGTTTACAGAAGAAAAAAAGGTGATTTGTTTGTGAAGAGAATCGGCATATTTTTTGTTGATGCGTACGATCAGCTCGATTAATTCCTCTGCTTTCATATAATTTTGGAAACTTTCATTTGAAATTGTTTTAGATAAGCCCGCAAAAATACGCTGGTTGTCTTTTTTTACTTCGTGAATATCTCCGGCAATCCGAAGCGCTTTTTTACTGAGCGTTTGGTTTAGCACAGAATGATCTTTTTCCTGCTGATTTAATACACGGTATAAATCGTACGAAGCTTTTGTAATGGCTTCTGTATTATGAAGGGTCTTTTTTAAATGAACGGTTTCTTCATAAAGGCTTGTAATAAGCATTAGCATGTGCTCATTTTGTTTGCGAATTTGACGTTCCCGTGACTGTGATTCATAAATCGTCATCATATTAAAAAAGCTGAGTACAATGAAGCTGTGAGCAAAAGCAATAACGGCCATGTCAGATAATGAATCGACATGGATTGTTGTGTGCAAAACTATATACTGCGCAGTTAGTTCCACTACATCAGCAGCAATTTCAATGATGAGTCCAATCACTCCAATTACAATAGCACTATAGTTCATGCGGCTTACTTTAAAAATAAAAAATAAAAGTGCATACGTAAAGTAGAAGAAAAACGTAGGGTAATGCGTATGTGCAGAAGCCGCAAATTGAAAATGATCGAGCATGATATAATCGAGCATGATGCGAAAGAGAACGACGCTTAAAGCGGTTAACAAGCCCCCGGCTAAAACGGTTTTCCGTTTTAAAAGCAACAGGAAAAAGAAAAATGTAGGAGCTCCAAATGTAATTCGAAATGTTTCATTTAACGGATAAAATTTTAACTCTCCCGCCAGCGGGACAGTAATGAGCATGAGCAATAAAATGTACGGATCTTTTCGAATGAAAGATTTAAAATTCAGACAATTTCACCTCCTGAAGTGATTCGTGAATTAGTATACATTGTGACAGCGTCCAGCACAATGGAGAAGAGTGCCAAAGATAAAAATATAATTCCAAAAAGTTTTGTAGGTTTTTGTATGCTCTCGTAGGTTGCATTGTACATTAAAAACGAAAATGAAATCTCGCTTTATGAAAGCGCTTTAAAATAAAAAGTTAATTAAGTGATGAGGTGATTTTAATGAAAAGAGAAATTGAACAGGAAATGTCTTACTTACAGCTCACTGCAAAAGACCGGTTACATGAGTGGGTGCAACAAATAAAAGAATTTTCGTCAGAAGGAAAGACGGCTGATTACATTCCAGCGCTGAAAGATATGGACTCGTCTCAATTAGGTATTTGTTTGATTGGTGCTGACGGAACAGTTATCCAATCTGGAGATTATGAATCGGTATTTACTCTTCAAAGTATTTCCAAAGTCATTAGCTTTATAGCAGCTTGCTTATGCTGCGGCATTCCTTATGTGCTAGAGAGAGTGGATGTAGAGCCGACTGGAGATGCATTTAATTCTATTATAAGACTGGAAATGCATAAACCAGGAAAGCCGTTCAATCCTATGATTAACGCTGGTGCTTTAACGGTTTCATCTCTTTTATCTGGGGAGACGGCAAAAGAAAAATTAAGCTATTTGTTTGATGTGATAACGATGCTTACCGGGAAAACACCACTCATTAATGAAACGGTCTTTGAATCAGAATGGCAAACGTCTCATCGAAATCGTGCGCTTGCTTACTATTTAAAAGAAACGAACTACTTGCAAGGAGAAGTAGAAGAAGTTCTAGAGGTTTACTTAAAGCAGTGCTCAATTGAAGTAACGACTGAAGATATTGCACTGATTGGATTAATTCTGTCATTAGACGGATACCATCCAGTGTTTCATAAACAAGTAATTCCAAAAGAAGTAGCTAAATTAACAAAAGCGCTCATGCTTACATGCGGTATGTATAATGCTTCAGGAAAGTTTGCGGCATTTGTTGGTATGCCAGCTAAAAGCGGTGTATCGGGAGGAATCATGTCATTGGTGCCACCTAATACGAAAAAGCAGTCTCCATTTCCAGACGGATGCGGTATCGGAATATACAGTCCAGCTATTGATGAATACGGGAATAGCGTAAAAGGCGTTACGCTGCTAAAAAAAATCGCAAAAGAATGGGATTTGAGTATTTTTTAGTCTATTTACGTACTCTTCATTCGCTTCAATAATATAAACACCAAGAGAAAAAACTTTCATGTTTTGCATTTGTTCTACCAAATTTTTAATGAGGTGATAGGCATGCAACAAGCAATCGAAAGTGTGATTAGCGTCATCAATGATTTTTTTTGGTCGAATTTATTAATTATTTTACTTGTCTCAATTGGTATTTATTTTACGATTCGCTCTCGTTTTTTGCAGTTTCGCATGTTGAAAGAAATGGTACTTGTTTTGAAAGAAGGACGAGCGGCTAAAGGTGGAGGAGTCTCCCCGTTTCAAGCTTTTTGCATAAGCATGGCAGCTCGAGTAGGAACGGGAAATATTACAGGGATAGCGATTGCTATTGCACTTGGTGGCCCGGGTGCTGTATTTTGGATGTGGATTATTGCCATTATCGGTTCAGTATCAAGTTTTGTAGAAAGTACACTCGCTCAAATTTATAAAGTAAAAGGATCAAACGGGTTTCGAGGAGGACCCGCTTATTATATGGAAAAAGGGTTAAATAAAAGGTGGATGGGCGGGCTATTTGCTGTACTCATTACACTATCATTTGGCCTGGTGTTTAACGCTGTGCAGTCTAATACGATTACGCTGGCATTTGAGAACTCTTTTGGAACGAGCCGCTTGTTGGTTGGGATTATTATGACAGTTATATTTGCGGTAATTATTTTTGGCGGAATCAAACGCATCGCCAAGATATCGGAATACATCGTGGTCGTATTAGCCGTTTTATACATTGGAATGGCTCTGTTCATTATCTTTAAAAATATTGATCAAATGCCTGCGGTTCTATCTCTAATTGTGAAAAATGCATTTGGATTTGAACAAGCGCTTGGGGGATCAATTGGTGCAACGTTAATCAATGGAGTAAAGCGCGGACTGTTTTCCAATGAAGCAGGAATGGGAAGTGCTCCCAACGCGGCGGCAACTGCAGTGACGAGTCATCCAGTTAAACAAGGTCTTATCCAAGCATTTGGTGTCTTGACGGATACACTCGTGATTTGTACAAGCACAGCATTTATCGTTCTCTTATCCCCCGCCTATAAGCAGGGACTAAGCGGCATTGAACTAACGCAGGCTTCTCTTAGTACCCATATCGGCTCTTGGGCATCAGGGTTTTTAGCTATCATGGTATTTCTATTTGCTTTTAGTACGTTAATTGGCAATTATTATTATGGAGAAACGAATATTGAGTTTTTAAATTCAAATAAGATGTGGCTTTGGTCTTATCGTGTAGGTGTTTTAGCGATGGTTATTTTTGGATCGATTGCTCAGCTTCAGCTTGTATGGAACTTGGCAGACTTATTTATGGGGATGATGGTAGTCGTGAACTTGATTGCTATTTTTCTATTATCGAAAGTGGCATTTTCCGCCTTGCATGACTATACTCAGCAGAAAAAGGAAGGGAAAAATCCAGTCTTTTATAGAGATGCGTTAGAAAACAATCAAAATATCGAATGCTGGGAAAGAGAATCTACTCCACCCCCTTCTGAAAAAGAGAATATTATCTAAAAAAAGTTCAGCCAATTGGCTGAACTTTTTTATGCGTTTTTCTTTAATTCAGTTTGCGGAGTGCCTTTAGAAAACAATGTTTCTTTCACACCGTTAGTTGCTGCTTTTGTTTTGGCCGAAAAGATTGGATTTAAAATAACAACTACGAGTAAGTTAGATAATAATCCCCAGAACCCTTCATAAAGACCAAATGAATTTCCTGTGGCATGGACGGTAAACGTTACAACCAGCCCTACTACTAATCCAGCAATCGTACTTTCTTTCGATTGATTTCTCCAGAACAGGCTGATAACGATAGCCGGGAAGATTTGTACCATACCAGATACCCCTAGTAACTGTAGGGAAACAAGTGCTTGAGGGAATAATAAACCGAATAAAAGTGCCAGTCCAATAACAACGAAAACCATAGAACGAGTAACCATTGTTAATGTTTTACCCTGTACATTTGGATTAATTAAATCTCTGAATATATTATTTGCAAATAAGTTAGACGCTCCGATAGCCATGATAGAACATGGAATTAATGAAGCAAGAGCAATCGTTGCATAAGCTAACCCTTGGCCAATGCCGCCATATGAATACTGAATTAAGGTTAATAATGCTAATCTAGGATCCGTTGTATCTTGAGGTAATACTTGATAAGCAATAAATCCTAAGAAGATGACTAGAATTAAAACAATATTGTAAAGCGGTAAGAAAATAGCATTTTTACGAAGCGAATCTGCACTTTTAGCAGTGAAAACACCTGTAGCAGCGTGGGCCCACATGAATAAAGCTAAAGCAGATACGAGTGATGCTGTAATAAACCATGGAATGCCTTTAGGTCCTTGTGTTGGGATCGTTAATAGCTGAGGTGCATCCTTTGCAACATTGTCGATCATGTTGCCCCAGCTTCCAAAATGCATAATTGGCAGAGAAACAACCATAAATAACATAATGGCCCATACTAAAATATCTTTAATAATTGCCGTATATGTGGGACCTTTAATTCCGCTGAAAAAGGTATAAAGAGCCACAAGAAAGAATGAAAGAATAACGACTGCTTTTACGTTAATGTAGCCAGTTCCTGCAACGCGAAGAGTATCTTGAATACCGCTAAGCTGAAGATCAATATATGGAATGAGCATCAATACACCTACTATAGCAATTAAAGAGGAGAGAAATTTACTGCTAAAACGTTCTCTGGCATAATCAGCAAGCGTAGTAAGTTTGTGCTTTTTAGCAACAGTCCAAAGCTTTGGAAGAAAAAAGTATGAAATTAAAAAGGCTAAAACAGAGTAAGGGATGGCAAAAAATGCGATGCTTCCTCCCTGATAAGCTGTACTTGTAAGTCCTAGGAATGTATAAGCAGTATATAAATCTGCTCCTACTAAAAGCCAGACGAGCAGGCTTCCAAAACGTCTTCCACCTACAGCCCACTCTTCAACTGAGCTTCTAGATGATTTGTCACGTCCCGCTATAAAGCCAATTGCGATAACAACAAGAACAATTGCTGATGTGATTAAAAGTGCTGTTAAATTTCCTTGCATTATTCAATGTCCCCCCAAGATTTTTGTAAACGATAAATAATAAATGTACATACAGGCGTTAAGAAGACCCATAAAAATAACCATAAATGCAAAAGAGGTAATCCAAAAATAATTGGATGAATGTTATTTACAAAAGGTAAAACAGCGAATTGAGCAATAAATGGAATGATAAATAAAATAAAAATTATGAATTTTCTATTCAATTTTACTCCTCCTACTAAAAATTTATCTAACAATGTTCACTATGATAGCAAGTCTGACATGGTAAAGCAATAAGTTTTTTGAAAATTTCGTTATAATCTATGAAAATTTTTTTAGAAAAACAAAAAAGAGCTTGTGATGAGAGTATATTTGAAATGATTATGAAAGAAAAAAAGGGGAATAATCTAAGCGAAGTTGCTCTTGAAGCAAAAAGAGAACGGAAAAGAAGAAATTTAGTTTTGACCGGGAAGTTTTTGTTATTTCGCTGAGATAAAGTATATTGCTATTGCATCATAAGAAAAGAATTTGTATGTTCAAATAGAGATTCATGGAAAGAATAAAACAGAGCAAATAAAAAAACTAGACAATAAGTGCTTGTCTAGTTCCACCACTCTGTCAATGGTCCTTTGTCGCCATAAACAGGATCTGTTGTAGGAATAGGTACTTGTGCAATTTCATCAAATACGTGAGGGCGGTCAGTTTGTTTTCCTGTTCGTAAATTGTAATCCATGCCCTCTGGATAAGCTCCAACCACTTTAAAATCAGCAGTTGACTGCAGACGCATATGCCCTGTTCCTGCAGGAAGTACGAGAACATCGCCAGCATGCACCACGATATTTTCCCCCATATGTCCACCTAGTTTTAAACGTGCAGATCCGCTAATTACACCTAGTGCTTCATGGGAATTGCTGTGGTAATGGTGAAAATCATGTATGCCACCTACCCAGCTGTTTTTCCAGTTGTGAGAATTAAAAATGCTCTCCACTTTCTCTTTCTTACTGATAAATACGTGTTCATACAATAAAACTGGAAGACGAGGGTGATTTGGAATGGTTCCGTCGTCATCAAAATAAAGAACTTTTACATTTGCATAATTCATAAGCATCCCTCTAACAATCTTTTTTCGTAATTTTCCCTGTTTTTTGCTTGCGTAAACAGAGAAGTTTGCTCGAAGTACTTCATTTGTTGCGAAGTGCATGATATGTAGGTTTTAACGTTTTCCTAAAAGAAGTCTCCCACTTCAAGCGTAGCTAAGTGGTGGACAGTTCACTTTAGTATCTTTTCTTCATATTGTATATAAGTAAAGGGTCTAGTGCAAGAATTCTATGGATATATAGCTGTTAATTCTTATTATGTAAATGAATACTATATATTAGTATAATCTTTAGAAGGTAATCTACTCGTGGAGTAAAAGAATCAAACAACAAGAAAAGTTAGGGTTTTAGTTATTTTTGTAATTAAAAAGAGGTTTCTAGAAGTTTTATTCGGAATTTTACGAATAATTTATTATTTTTATAAAAGTAATGTAAACATTTTTGTGTATTGAGTAATAGAAATGAATGTTATATACTGATAAAAAATATATTCCTATATGTGACTGGCGCAACATGGATGACCATGGGGGAGCATATAGCGTATAAGCCGCGCGCCTGGGCAAACACTTGAGAAATTTTCGCAAGTGTTTTTTTTATTTTCCTAGGGAAGAGGAGTAGATTTGGATGAGCAATATGCAAAGGAAGATGGGAACATTTGCTTTAACCATGACAGGCATAGGTTCGATTATCGGTTCAGGGTGGCTGTTTGGAGCATGGAAAGCAGCTCAAATTGCGGGACCCGCGGCTATTTTTTCATGGGTTATTGGAATGGTGGTTATTTTGACCATTGCTCTATCATATGCTGAACTGGGCGCGATGTTTCCACAAGCAGGGGGGATGGTTAAATATCCTCAGTATTCACACGGATCATTTATTGGTTTTTTGGCTGCTTGGGCTAACTGGATTTCAATCGCTTCAACGATAACAGTGGAGGCTATTGCATCTGTGCAATATATGAGTACTTGGCCGTGGAAATGGGCTCGCTGGACTCATGAATTAGTAGATAATGGAATTTTAACGTCCAAGGGGTTGGCAGTTGCGTCTTTGTTATTATTCGTTTACTTTTTTGTGAACTATTGGACGGTAAATCTCTTTGCTAAAGCAAACTCATTTATTACGATTGTTAAATTAATTATTCCTGGTTTAACGGCAGGGGCTTTATTTTTTGCTGGTTTTCATAGCGGAAACTTTTCAAGTGAGCATGGGGTTGCCCCTTATGGATGGGCCAGTGTTTTAACGGCAGTGGCAACATCAGGTATTGTGTTTGCATTTAATGGGTTTCAAAGTCCTGTAAATATGGCAGGAGAAGCAAAATCACCTAATAAATCGATTCCGGTAGCTGTAATTGGTTCAATTTTTATTGCAGGAATTGTATACATTATATTGCAAATTGTTTTTATCGGAGCAGTAAGTCCGTCATCAATTGCTGATGGATGGAATCATTTGAATTTTAATTCTCCTTTTGCTGATTTAGCGATTGCGCTTGGAATTAATTGGCTAACAATTGTGTTATACGCAGACGCATTTGTTTCTCCTTCCGGCACAGGTGCTACATATACGGCAACTACTTCTAGAATGTTATACGGGATGCAGCAAAATGGATATTTGCCAAAGATCTTTGGTACGCTTCATCCACTTTACAATGTCCCGCGCCCAGCTATGTGGCTAAATTTAGCAGCTTGCTTTTTGTTTCTCTTTTTATTTAGAGGATGGGGTGTCTTAGCAGAAGTGATCTCAGTAGCGACGCTTATCTCTTATATTATGGGTCCTGTAGCGCTTATAACATTAAGAAAAACGGCTTCACACTTTTACCGTCCATTTTATTTAAAAGGGGCATCAGTTATTGCGCCATGCGGCTTCGTTTTTGCTTCCTTGACGCTTTACTGGGCAAGGTGGCCACTTACAGGTGAAGTGATCTTTATTATGGCAATTGGCCTGCCTGTTTATTTTTATTACCAAGCGAAAAATAAATGGGTGGGCTTTAAAAAAGAATTTTTAACCGGGGCTTGGATGCTTATCTATTTAGCGTGCATGATTTTTATTTCCTACATAGGAAGCGAAAAATTCGGAGGCAAAAATATTTTGCCTTTCGGATGGGATATGCTAGTGATTGCTTGCGTATCATTAGCTTTTTATTACTGGGGAATTAAGAGTGGCAAATCTAACCGATATATGAAAGAAGCTGAACAAATCAATCAAGAAAATTTTAAATCTAAATAAAAAAACACGAGCCAGTGCTCGTGTTTTTTTATTTAGATGAGTGGAGAGTTTAGACTTAGTTTTTATCAAAATATTGTAAAAAATATAGATTTTAAGGTTTAAGTATTTATACAGAGGGAACCTTTATTTGGGATAAAGTTCTAAAAAAACAAAATAAAGGGGATTAGGCAGCTGTGAAAAAAATGAATGTTTTGGCTTTAGCTTTTGTACTTATGCTAGTATTAGCGGCTTGCAACAGTTCTAAGGAAACGGGAGGGTCTACTTCGGCTAAAAATAAGGCGATTGAAGCATCTATTGACAGCGCTTCTTACATTTTAGTAGATAGTGATGAAGGAGCTACAAGTGAAGAAAAAGGGCTGTTGAAAGTTGATTTAAAAGTGAAAAATGTCTCCAAAAACAGTATATCTTTATCGGATTATGACGGTGTTTATTTATACGAAGGAGATGAACAGCTGTCTCCAAAAACGGGAGTGAACAGTCGTGAGCTCGGACTAGAAAGCAGTGCATCTGACAAAATTGGTGCTGGAAAGCAAAAAAATTTAACGTTTGTCTTTGAAGTCAAAAAAGATAAAAAGTATAAAATTGGGCTTCAGCCAAAATCATCTGATTATGATAAAGAAATTGACGAAGTGACATTAACACTGGATACAAAGAAATACGCGAAAAGCTATAATAAGCTGCAAGACCCAGAAAAAGCTCTGCAAGCTTATACAGAAGTCCTTTACTTAAATAAAGAAAACGTAGACTATGATAAATATGTAACAGCAGATAAAACAGCTGTTATAGAAGAACAGAAAAAAGCGTTTAACGAAGAATTAAAAGGTGCGTTTTCTAATAGTTTAACCGACAAAGCAAAAAAAGACTTTTTTAACATGTATAAAGATGTTTTAAAAGAAAAAGCAAGCGTGAAAACAAATGTGATTGCGAATGCAAATAATAAAGCAGTAGTAGAGGTGGAGTACACGACTCTTAATTTATCAGACTTGTATTCATACGTATCGCAGCTTAAACGAGCCTACACAGAGGAAACGAAAGATTACGATACAGAACACTCTGAAGAGTTTGCCGCTTCTCACTTCAAAGATATTGTAAATGAATTGGAAACAAAAGAAGGAAGTCGCCCCCTACGAATTTTTATGGTGAAAGAAGATGGGAAATGGACTGTGAAACCAAGTGACCTATACAGTGATTCTTTAGGTAAAACGTTTGGATCAAGCTATATTCGATAGACAAAAAAGAGAAGAATTTTTCTTCTCTTTTTTGTTTTCTGTAAATAAATCAACGAGTTTTTTGTAAAGCTAAATTTATCAAAATATGCTAGTATAGGTTCATTCATTCTTTTATTCTTATTATGATAGGCATCAATGGAGGTTCTTACTAATGAAAGCAAATTATTGTAAAGATACAAAGGCTGTTCGAACGAGCCGCATTTTTCCTAATGATATTAATAATCACAATACGTTATTTGGCGGAAAGTTAATGAGTGATATTGATATGATTGCGTCCATTTCAGCTTATCGTCACAGTCGTACAGAGTGTGTAACAGCTTCAGCAGACTCTATTCATTTTCTGCACCCTATTACGCCTCAGGATTCTGTATGTTTGGAGTCATACGTATCATGGACAGGTCGTTCATCCATGGAAGTGTTTGTGAAAGTGATTAAAGAAAATTTAAAAACCGGGGAGCGTCAAATTGCAGCCACATCATTTTTAACTTTTGTGGCAATGGATGATGATGGAAAGCCCCGTGCAGTACCGGAGCTTATTCCAGAAACAGAAGAAGAAAAATACCTGTTTCAAACGGGGGCAGATCGCGCTGCCACGCGTAAGCAAGTGCGTAAAAAAAGCAATGAATTAGCATCGGTATTGGATTTAGGACAACCTTGGTAGCATAAAAGAGAGGCCGAGACAAAAGTGTTTTAGCTTAAATGAAAAACGAACCAGTGATCAACGTGTTTGATTAGTGGTTCGTTTTTTTTGTTATGGTGAACGTAGGTTTCATCTGTTTCGTTCCTTCTAGCAGTTGATTGGAGAGCAAGACGAAGACTACGGGGGAAAAGCGAAAGAGACGAGGAGGCTCATCGACCGCCCGCAGAAAGCAAAGTCTTGCACAGTAATCAACTGCGGTGTCACAAGCGGTTCAGCTTATGTATCCCATTTGTTCGTCTTTAGATTGGATTCATTTAGTTATGTCTTAACCTCTTTCTATATTTGATGAATCTCCTCTCCTGAACGAGAGGAGGAAATAAAATTATATGAAATTTATTTTCGTTCATGGTAATATGGATTTAATATAATTTTCTAAAAAGTTTAAAAAGTACAACATTTATAAAGAAAGGTGTCGTGTCTAATGGTAACAGTAGAAGCAGCAGAAAGACAAAACAGCAGCACTGCCCTGCGCCGTGATGTAAAGTTTCTCGGTCAATTGTTAGGGAAAGTTCTGGTTCACCAAGGTGGAGAAGAACTGCTCAACAAAGTAGAAAAAATACGCGAAGTAGCAAAATCACTTAGAGAAAACAAAGATGAAGTTATCTATAAAGAAATAAAAAATGAAATCGTTACTCTTGAACAGCCGATGCGCGAGCAGGTTATTCGGGCGTTTGCAGTTTATTTTCATTTAGTTAATATTGCAGAGCAAAATCATCGAATTCGTCGCAGACGGGAATATCAGCAGCAAGAAGATTCTATTATGCAGCCGGGCTCATTGGAAAGTGCCGTTGTTTCGCTTAAAAATAATGGCGTGGCGCCAGACGTAATTGCTAACTTGCTTCAAACTTTATCTCTAGAGCTCATCATTACTGCTCATCCAACAGAAGCCACTAGACGAAGTGTTCTTGATATTCATAAACGAATGGCTGAGCTTCTCAAAAACTTGGATAATCCAACGTTAACAAAACGCGAACGTACGGAAATTGAAGAAAGACTGTTTAGCGAAGTGTTGATTTTATGGCAAACAAATGAACTGCGAGATCGCAAGCCAACCGTAATGGATGAAGTATCGAATGGATTATATTATTTTGATGAAACGTTATTTGAAGTGCTTCCTCAACTTCATCAGGAGTTGGAAAATTCATTGCAGGAGAATTACCCCCAAGAAAATTGGAAGGTGCCTAATATTCTTCGATTTGGTTCATGGATTGGCGGAGACCGGGATGGAAATCCAAACGTAACTCCCAAAGTAACGTGGCAAACGCTTGTCAAACAAAGAAAGTTAGCTATTCGTAAATATAAAGAGTCGCTTACTCAATTGAGACAAAGGTTAAGTCAGTCTACAAAAAGAGTCGCAGTTTCAGATAATCTGCTTGATTCTATTAATCAAGAAATATCGCTGCTGCCTGAGAAAAAGCGATGGAGAATCAAACACGAAGTGTATCGCTGCAAGCTTACGATTATGCTTCATAAATTAAATTTAGTTGGAGAGTCGGAAGCGGGTTATCAAAGGTCGGAAGAACTTCTACATGATTTATTTCTAATCAAAGACAGTTTGCAAAAGCACCAGCCTCAGGATTATCAGTTAAAAAGCTTATGTAAATTAATTCGCCAAGTTGAGCTGTTTGGTTTTCATTTAGCAACGCTTGATATCCGTAATCACAGCGGGGAACATGAAGCGGCAATCAAAGAAATTTTCCATGCGGTTTCTTTAGCTGAAGATTATTCAGCGTTAACAGAAGAGAAAAAAGTTGAGCTGTTAGGGAAAGTTCTTCAAGACCCAAGACCTGTGCTATCGTTTGTAGAGAATTACTCTAAAGAAACGCAGCAAGTAATTGAAGTATTTAATATGATACATCGAGCACATAAAGAATTTGGAGAAAGATCTATTGAAGTCTACTTAATCAGCATGACGCAGTCTGCAAGTGATTTGTTAGAAGTCATGGTACTTGCCAAAGAAGCGGGTATTTATCGCCTTCATGCAGATGGCCGCATTGAAAGTAAGTTAAATATAGCTCCGCTGCTTGAAACGATTGATGATCTCACAGCGGGTCCTAAAATTATGGAACAGCTATTTCAATTAGATTTTTATCGTGAGCACTTAAGGAAACAGCAGGATTTGCAAGAAATTATGCTTGGCTACTCAGATGGAAGTAAAGACGGAGGAACGCTTACTGCTAATTGGAAGCTCTATAAAGCGCAGCAGGAAATTCACGATATGGCGAGGAAGTATCAAGTTCGTCTGAAGTTTTTCCATGGCCGAGGCGGCTCACTAGGCCGAGGAGGTGGACCATTAAACCGAAGCATTTTATCTCAGCCTGTTGAGACGCTAGGAGACGGTGTGAAAATTACAGAGCAAGGAGAAGTTCTTTCTTCTAGATACGCTTTATATGACATTGCCTACCGAAGCCTTGAACAAGCGGTCTCAGCTCTTCTTACAGCGGCAGCAAATGTTTCTCAAGAAGCTGAACAATGTGATATTCGTACACATGAATGGGAAGAAACAATGGACGAGATTTCAACTGCTTCTTTACGTAAGTATCAAGAGCTTGTTTTCAAAGATTCAGACTTTTTAACGTATTTTAAACAAGCTACACCTCTTCCTGAGCTGGGAGCTTTAAATATTGGGTCACGTCCAATGAGTCGAAAAGGAAGTGATCGCTTTGAAGACTTGCGAGCAATTCCGTGGGTATTTGCATGGACGCAAAGCAGACAGCTGCTTCCAGCCTGGTACGCTGCAGGTACGGGCTTACAGCATTTAGTAGAGAAGTCGGGAGATATACAGCTTCTTCAGCAAATGTATAAAGAATGGCCATTTTTCCGCTCGACCGTCGATAATCTGCAAATGGCCTTAACAAAAGCAGATTTAATGGCAGCAAAAGAATACACGGAAATGGTACAAGACCCGGCTATTTCAGAGCGGATTTTTACCGCCATTAAAAAAGAGTATAATCTCACAAAAGAAATGATTCTTCAAATCACAGGTCAAAAAGAACTAATGGATCATCTTCCTACGATTAAAGAATCTATTAAATTACGAAATCCGTATGTGGACCCTCTAACATTCTTACAAGTTAAAGTCATTTCCAAGCTGCGTGAAGATGAGGCTGGAACGTTAAATGAAGCACTTTTAAAAGAAGCGTTATTAACGATTAACGGCATTGCAGCAGGGTTGCGTAATACAGGCTGATGCTACCAAAAGACACCTCAAGAAAATAAAAGAGGTGTCTTTTGCCTATTCTTCTCACATAAAGAACTGCCTGTCAGTTCCCTCTCTTTTAAAGAGAACTTCCTTCTATTAAATAGGCACTGAGAAAAATCAATGATAGAATAGAAAAAAGATGGAAATATTCTACAACTGAATGCGAGTGATGGGGGAACTAGATTGAATATGGAGGACGAGGACAATGGTAAAAAATTCGCAAATCTTCATTGAAGCTGACTCCGAGAATTCTGTATTTATTGGACTGGAATTTTGTGAGTATACACAAAAAATGAATCCTACTTGTTTGTCCAAACAGCATATAAATGTGTTTATTCATCCGGAAGAACTCACCGTGGAATTTAAGAAAACAAAAAGTGATAGAACTATCGATGATTTTCATCTCATGCATATCGTTCCGGTTCATTGCTTTAATTATTTATTATGTTCGATTTCGCAAGGTATTGTTACAGATGTTCAGCTGAAAGCGGTTGGTCATCAAGGAGAAACGTTGTTTGAAGAAAGTCTTACATTGAAGTTTCATGAAAAAGCGACGGATTATGAAGAAACCCTCTCATTTTTCAAACATTTAAATCAAGAAATACAAAAGCAGACGAAAAAATATACAGCCAGTTATATGAGCTCATAATAAAGCAAGCTGCGGTTTTAAAAACCGCAGCTTTTATTCGTTTAACCGAAAAAATCATGTTAGAGGTGCTTACAAATCAAGAGATTTTTCAGTGGGAAATTGATAAAGTAAAACTAAGAGAAATCAGTGGACAGAAAAGCTTTTAGCGGCTGGCCGCTCTTTATTCAATATATAAGGGTTTAAGTATTAAGTTTAAAAAATAGCGATGAACACGTATTGTCATTGTAGATGAAGTGCTAAGGTCGCTCTATCTGCAATCATGTAGAATCTTCGCGCGCTTATAGTCTGTTTTACGGAACGAAAAAGCTGCGGAAGTAGAAGCACTCCTTCTATTTCTGCGGTTTTTTTTATAAACAAGAAATAAATTTACTTATTGTACGGAGGCGATGTAGATGATTAAAGATTTAGTATTGGCTAAGGAATGGCTGCCTGCAGCTTATTCACATGATTTAACAGATCAGCCTTTGCAAGTAACGATTTTAGAAGAGCGAGTTGTGCTTTTTCGCACAACTAATGCCATTAAAGCATTTAAAGATTTGTGCATCCATCGCGGTGCAGCGTTATCTCTTGGAAAGGTGGTAGATGATTGCATTGTATGCCCTTACCACGGATGGAAATACGATGATGCCGGGGCTTGTGTAAAAATTCCTCAACAGCCGCCGGGAAGAGCTATTCCTTCAAAAGCAAAAGCACAGGTGTATGACTGCGTTGAAAAGTACGGAATTATATGGGTGAAGATGAATAGAGAGGCGGGCGATACTCCTCTTCCCCAGTATGACGAACATCTTAACTCCGGATTCAAAACGGTTTGCGCCAACTCTCATACTCTGCAGGCAGCAGCTCCTCGTGTCGTAGAAAACTTTCTAGATGTAAGCCATTTGGCTTTTGTTCACGAAGGAAGCCTTGGACACTCTGACTACGCCGAAATTCCTGATTATAAGGTGCATTGGAAAGATAACCGATACGTTTCTGATGAAATCGCTGTGTACGCAGATGCAGATGGTACGGGTAACTTTGCTACTATTTATTATACCTTTGAAATTCTTCGTCCTACTGTTGCAAGATTGAAAAAAGTGAACTATGAAACGGGTGAAATCTTTTCAATGCTGTTTGCGGTTTTACCTGAAGAGGAAAGAAAGTCCACGGTGTTTGCGCTGGTTTCTAGAAACTATTCGTTTGATGCACCTGATCAATATTTCCGCGATTTTCAGCAGCTTATTATTGAACAAGATACCAGTATTGTGGAAAGTCAAAAACCAGAAGAGCTGCCGCTTGACTTACAAGCAGAGCTTCATTTGAATCCGGACCGATTGAGTATTGCCTATAGAAGATGGCTCGGTGATTTAGGAGTGACCTTTGGAAGTGACGTAGGATCAAGATTAAAAAAAGCTGCTCAGTAAAAAAAGAAGAAAGGAGTCTCCTTTCTTCTTTTTATGTATGCTCACGGATAAGCTGCTGATAGCTATTAAAGAGGGTAGGGTATGTTAATCGGCTTAAGATGACGCAGGAAAGCGTAGCAGACGCTAGAATAGTAAAAACGATAAGCAGCTGGAATTTGACAGCTTGTATCGGATCTGCCCCTCCAATAATCTGGCCTGTCATCATACCCGGAAGCTGAACAAGTCCAATTGTTTTTTGGCTTTCTACCGTAGGAATCATGCTAGCTTTGATTGCGGCGTTTAAAATACTATGAATAGCTTGTTTAGGAGTACCCCCAAGCGCCAGAATTAATTGAATCTCCTCTCTTCTTCGACTTACTTCAGCATCTAACCGATTTAAAAATAAATTAGCCAAAATCATCGAATTTCCAATAATCATACCGCTGACAGGAATGACGTAGCGCGGAGTAGCAGGGATAATATGTAGACCGAGCATAACGCTTTGGGTCAGGATTTCTACAATAAAAAGAGTGACAAATACACGAAAAAAAGCTTTAAATTCCTGCTTTTTTTTCTTTACAACGTTTTGAGAAGCGACTGTGAGCATAACGAATAAAATGAGAATCATAAAAACAGGATGATTCGCGTCAAAAATAAACGATAAAACATATCCGATCACTAACAGCTGAACGGCTGCTCGAATACTGGCAATGATAATATCTTTTTCGAGTCCTATACGAAAAGATTTTGATAAAAAAAGAGCAATAAAAACAAAAACAATTGTAAAAATCAGTGAAAGTGAACTCATAGAAAGGCTCCTTCAATAAATTGTTTTGTTTCAGCTTTTACAGGAGCATGAAAAAAGGTCTCCGTCTTCGCTTTTTCTACAATCACTCCGTTCATTAAAAGCCAGACTTCCTCTCCTAAACGTTTCGCTTGATCTAAATTATGGGTAACCCAAATAATCGTTTTATTCTGCTCTTTATGTAAATGAGAAATAAGCTGCTCAATTTCATGAGCAGAAGTGGCATCCAAAGCAGAAGTGATTTCGTCTAAAAGTAAAAGGTCAGATCCGTTGGACAGCGTGCGGGCTAATGATAACCTTTGTCTTTGACCACCGGATAAATCTCTGGCATCCTGGTCTAACAAGTCAGGGGAAAGACCGATCAAGGCACAGAGTTCTTTAGGCATAATATCCTGTTTGCCGTGCAGTTTTTGAACAAGCATCATATTATCTCGCACTGTTCCATCAATAACAGGAGCAGATTGAAAAGCAATGCCCACTTTTTTTCGTAAATCAGAAATAGTCCATTTGCTAATGTCTTTTCCATATACTTCAATACTTCCTTCATCAGGTGCAGAGAGTAAATTGCACATGGAAAGAAGGGTGCTTTTTCCGGATCCTGATGGTCCTACCATCATGACGAGCGAGCCTTGCATCACTGTACCCGATATGCCTTTTAAAACACTATGTTCTTTATCCTTAAATGTTTTATGAACGTCTGTAAATGTGATAGCAGGTATTGAATTGAACGTGTTCATAGTAACTCCTTTTTCATTCGTTTTGTTTATTGTAGCATAAGCGAAAGTATAAAAAGTTATTGGATGATATAAAAAAAGCTGTGAAAAATCACAGCTTTTAAACAGTTGTATTCACTTTTTGGCTGGCTTTTAAGGCATAATCCAAATCTTCAAGAAGGTCGTCGATTGCTTCTGTTCCAACCGATAAACGAATGAGTTCTGGCGTCACACCCGAAGCTTTTTGTTCGTCTTTAGATAGCTGTTGATGAGTGGTACTTGCCGGGTGAATAATGAGTGATTTAGAGTCGCCGATATTGGCTAAATGAGAAAATAACTGAACCGAATCAATTAACTTAGCCGCAGCGTTTTTTCCTCCCCTTACACCAAAGGTTAAAATTGCTCCTTGCCCTTTAGGCAAGTATTTTTGTGCCAAAGAATAGGAAGGGTGGGAAGGAAGCCCCGCATAATTTACCCATTCTACTAATTCATGCTGCTCTAAAAATTTCGCTACCTTTAATGCGTTTTCGCTGTGACGCTCTAATCGCAGATGGAGTGTTTCTACCCCTTGAAGGAGTAAAAAGGAATTAAAAGGTGATAAAGCAGCTCCAATATCTCGTAAAAGCTGAACGCGCGCTTTTGTAATATAAGCAGCTTCACCGGCAGCTTCCGTGTATACGAGGCCATGGTAACTTGGATCTGGAGTTGTTAAGTCTGGAAATTTCCCGCTCGCTTCCCAATCAAATTTTCCACTGTCTACGATAACACCCCCAATTGCTGTTCCATGCCCTCCAAGAAACTTAGTAGCAGAATGAACGACAATATCTGCTCCGAAATCGATTGGACGAAGAAGGTAAGGGCTTGGAACCGTATTATCAATAATAAGAGGAATTCCATGTTCATGGGCAATGTCTGCAACTGCCTCGATGTCTAGCACATTTCCCTGCGGGTTTCCAACGGATTCAGCATAAATTGCCTTTGTTTTGGAAGTGATTGCACTTCTAAAATTTTCTGGATTATCAGCGTTTACAAATTTGACGGTAATGCCCAGTTTAGGAAGCGTAGACGAAAAGAGGTTATATGTTCCCCCATATAAACTGCTTGCTGATACAATTTCATCTCCTGCCGAAGCGATATTCAAAATGGAAAAGGTAGTAGCTGACTGACCCGAAGCTACTCCTAGAGCACCTACTCCGACTTCTAACTCAGCAATTCGCTGTTCAAAAACGTCCGTAGTAGGGTTTACAATTCGAGTGTAGATGTAGCCTTGTTCACTTAAATTAAATAAAGATGCAGCATGCTCCGTATCTTTAAATCCAAATGAGCTTGTTTGATAAATAGGTACCGCACGCGAAAAAGTAGCCGGGTCAAGCTGTTGGCCAGAATGGATGGCTTGTGTTTCAGGACGAAATGGTTTCTTAGCAGACATTGAAACTCCTCCTTAGATATAAAACTTATAAAAAGCATAGGAATAATAAACTTTAATCATAATATACGGATTCTATTGAATGATGTCAAATAATAATTAGAATATTTAGAAATTATAAGTAAGATTAATACTTTCATTCAGACATCTCTTTAATTTCTAAAAATACCATAAAAAATATAAAATGTAAGAAAAATGTCAATTAATTTGTATAATTATGTTAGAATATTAGGTGTTTGAGAGTTTCTTAGAAAGAGTCGATTTTGCTAGAAAACTTTAAAAAACAGCAAAAGACGGGTCTTAAGAGCTAATAACGAAACAAAATAAAAGGAGTTTGATTATGAGCACAGAAGTTAACGTATCTTCGGAAGTCCAAGAGAAAGGAAAGCCTTCTATTTTTGGTTTTATTACGAGTCCAGTTGTACAGTTTGAGAAAATGAAAAGCAACCCGGTCATTTGGGGACCTCTTTTACTTATCCTCATCTTAACAGCTGCAACAACGATTCTAGCCGTCTATACCCCTCAGGCAAAAGAAGCATTACAGCAGCAAAAAGAAGCTGGCATTGAAGTGAATTCAACATTTAGTATGATCGGCGGAACGGTTGGAGGAGTGATTGCAATAGTTGCTACACTGGCATTCACGAGTTTAATTTTGTTTTTAATTGCAAAGTTAGGGACTGGAAAAACAACTTACCGCCAAATGTTTAGCTTAAATTTGTTTGTTACGTTCATCACAGCAATCGGTCAGCTAATTAATACGGGAGTAGCTGCACTAGCACATACTTCAGCTAATGTGACTTCGTTAAATGGAATGGTTGGTGCGAAAGGTGCTATGGGAGGAGTATTTACTTCCATTGAAATCTTTTCTATCTGGGGACTTATTCTGACAGCAGTAGGACTACAAAAAGTGGCAAATGTATCAAAAGCTGCTTCTATTATTACAGTGATTATTTTATTCATCTTAGGAGCCGCTATTTCAGGAGTTGGAGGAGCTGCTTCAGAAGCGCTTAAAGGAGCAGGATTGTAAATGAAAAAAGGAATAATTATTACAGCTGTAGCAGTTGTTATTGTTGCGGTTATTGGAATTAACGTATATCGTGCACAAAGTGTAAGTGGGAAAGCAATCAATGTTCACGTAGCAAATATAAAGGAAAAAAAGTTAAGAAATACAGTTATGGTTCCCGGTACGTTAAAGCTTGCTGATGAGCAATATGTCTATTTTGATGCTGAAAAAGGCGAGGTTGAACGATTTCACGTAACAGAAGGATCTCGTGTACAGCAGGGAACCTCTCTTGTAACATACGAAAGCGATACGCTTGATTTAGAGCAAGAACAAAATAAGCTAGAAAAAAAATCCAGTCAGCTGCAAATTGACTCAGTAAGCAAACAGCTTTCTAATTTAAATAAAAAACAAAAAGAATTGGAAAAAGAAATGAGTAAGCAAGAAGCGAGAGATCAAATCGATACAGAACGTATGCAGCTCAATCTCGATTTAGAAACGGCTAAAATTGATTTAGAACGAAACAAACTAGAAGCCAAATCAATTGCTAAAAAAGAACGTAATTTAGACGTAGCGAGTGATATTAATGGGACGGTGCTAGAAGTAGATAAAGAAGCGGTTAATAACACAAGTGACGTTCAAAAACCGCTTATACATATTGGTAATACCGATGAATACTTAGCTACTGGTGTGCTGTCTGAGTACGATGCATTAAAAATTAAAACCGGTCAAGCTGTCAAAATTACATCAGATGTGCTGCCTGATAAAGAATGGGCAGGGAGCGTTAAACAAATTGACTATCTACCTCAGCAGCAGGCATCAGCAGAAGCGGGCAATGATGGGGCTAATCAATATCCAGTTGAAGTAAAAGTAGATGACCAAGATATCACGATGATTAAGCCGGGATTTAAGCTGCTACTTGAAATTGAAACAAGCAGTAAAAAAGCTTCATCTTTGCCGATAAAAGCAGTTGTAAATGAAGATGGGGAAAAATATGTATATGTGGTGAAAGATAAAAAGGCGGTTCGTAAGGAAGTAAAGATTGGAGAAACAACAAATAAATTTATTGAAATCAAAAGCGGCGTATCTTCTAAAGACAAAGTCATTACAAATCCTACAAAGAACTTAACTGATGGTGCGGAAGTGACTGTTCAATGATTGAGCTTGTGAATATTCATAAAAGTTATCATCTTGGCAAAGAGGAAGTGCCAATTTTAAAAGATATTAATTTGAAGATTTATGACGGTGAATTTGTTGCGATTATGGGACCTTCTGGCTCAGGTAAATCAACGCTAATGAACATTATCGGATGTTTAGACCGTTCGTCGTCAGGGTCCTATTTATTAAATGAACAAGAAATCTCCACTTATAGTGATGAGCAGCTTGCAAAAGTAAGAAATATTCATATCGGTTTTGTTTTTCAGCAATTTCAGCTGTTGCCGCGTTTAACAGCGGTAGAAAACGTAGAGCTTCCAATGGTATATGCAGGTGTAACGCGTAAGGAAAGACGAGCCAGAGCAGAAGCTGCGCTTGAAAAAGTAGGGCTGAGTGAGCGGATGAAACATTTACCGAGCGAGCTATCAGGAGGGCAAAAGCAGCGCGTTGCTATTGCTCGTTCTATTGTTAACAATCCGACGCTTATTTTAGCAGATGAACCAACAGGAGCTCTAGATACAAACACAAGTGCTGACATTATGGAGCAATTTTCTCAGCTTAATGCAGATGGCACAACGGTTGTAGTCATTACCCATGAACCTGAAGTGGCAGAATACACATCGCGTA
Organism: Priestia sp. FW507-14D1A; assembly: GCF_058781295.1. Lineage (NCBI taxonomy): Bacteria > Bacillati > Bacillota > Bacilli > Caryophanales > Bacillaceae > Priestia > Priestia sp. FW507-14D1A. The sequence goes on along the minus strand of NZ_JBYSWQ010000002.1, from coordinate 815,439 downwards.
CAGTTATCGTTCGTGACGGTAAAGTGCTAAGTCATAGCGATAAGGAGAACGATAGCCTATGAGTTTGATAGAAAATATTCGCATGGCGCTCTCTTCGGTTCTTGCTCATAAAATGCGCTCTATTTTGACGATGCTTGGTATTATCATTGGCGTAGCGGCTGTTATTATCGTTGTAGCCATTGGTCAGGGCGGAGAACAGATGATTAAGTCGGAAATAACAGGAGCAAGCAATACAGTTGATGTATACTATCAGCCTCCTGAAGACGAGATGCAAGCTGATGACCTTTCAATGACGGGTGAGCCTATCTTTACAGAGGATGATATCAAAGCTCTTTCGACTATTCCCGGAGTGAAGAATGTGGTGGCCTCTAGTTCAATGGGAATGGGGATAAGATATAGAGACAAGGAATCTGATACGACTGTTAATGCTATTAACGAAGGCTATATTGAAGTTAATCAGCTGGAAGTTTCAAAAGGAAGAATGTTAGACAGCTCTGACTTTTTATCAGGTAATCGAGTAGGTGTTATCACAAGCGATATGAAAAAAGAGCTATTTGATAAAAAAGAAGCCCTTGGACAAGTAGTATGGGTGCAAGGTCAGCCTATCAAAATTATTGGTGTCACAAAAAAGGCAACGGGCTTTTTAGCATTTGAAATACCAACCATTTATATTCCGAATAATACGTATAAATCAAGCTTCGGTAAGCTCGATTACACAAACCTTAGTGTTCAAGCAAAAAGCTCTGATCAACTAAAAAAAGTAGGCAATGACGCAACGGATTTGTTAAATAATTTGCATGATGCGGAAGATGCTTACCAAGTGCAGAACTTAGAAGAAATAGCAGATAGCATTGGAAATGTAACGCGGATTATGACAACGATTATTGGATCGATTGCAGGCATTTCCCTGCTTGTTGGCGGGATTGGCGTTATGAACATTATGCTGGTTTCTGTAACGGAACGTACAAGAGAAATTGGTATTCGTAAAGCGTTGGGAGCATCTAAAAGACAAATTCTAACTCAGTTTTTGATTGAATCCATTACCCTCACGTTAATTGGTGGTTTGCTTGGAATTGGTCTCGGCGCGGGCGGTGCAGCTCTTGTTTCATTATTTGCTGGCTGGCCGTCGTTAATTTCGTGGCAAGTGGTACTTGGAGGAGTGTTGTTTTCCATGACGATTGGCATTGTATTCGGCATGCTTCCTGCAAACAAAGCGGCGAAGCTAGATCCAATTGAGGCATTAAGATATGAATAAAGACATGCGTTCGCATGTCTTTATTTCAATTTAACGAGAACCAAGAAGATTTCTCGTTTTTCTTATTTATTACTTACTAGGGTTGATACGGGCTACGTTAATAATATCATGTATTTTCTCTACCAAATCGAGCATGAGAAACCCGTTTCCTTCAGAGCTTTTTCGATATCCAAGAGGAAGCGTCCTTCTTACAAGTTGAGCATAGATTTCGGCTTCGATTAAAGAGCGGCCAAATTCCTTCTCACATAAGTTAATTAATAGAGCTAAAGCTCCTGCTACGTGGGGAGTTGCCATTGAAGTTCCTGAAAGAGTCGCATATTTACCTTCTAAAAAAGTAGAGATGATGTTAACTCCCGGTGCCACTAAATCCACTTCTTCGTTGACGTTGGTAAAAGGAGCCAAGCTTAAGCTGTTGTCCACTGCTCCTACTTGAATGACTTCGTTGTAACTTCCTGGATATGAATATTCAAAGGTTTCTTCGCGGTCGTCACCTTCGTTTCCAGCTGCAACAACGACAGAAACATCTTTATTCACAGCATTCTGAACAGCTTCGTGCAGTTCTGGAACGTCTTGTGGTCCCCCCAGTGACATGGAAATAACTCGTGCTCGCTCATTGTTAGGACCGCGCCATTCGACGGCGTAGTTAATAGCGTCAATAATCCATTCGTAATTTCCCGATCCTTCACCGGTAAGTACTTTTAAGCTTAGAATTTTTGCTTTTGGTGCCACTCCTACTACCCCTTCATTATTAAGCGCAGCAGCAATGGTACCAGACACGTGAGTGCCGTGCCCATTATTATCTTCAAATACAGAAGAATCTCCGTCATAATCCGAAGTGAAGTTTCTTCCTCCGATAATACAATCTTTTAAGTCAGGATGATTTGTGTCAACACCAGTGTCGATAACTGCAATTACAATGCCTTCTCCTTGATTGCTTTGTTCCCAAATAGCAGGCGCTTGAATTAAGCTTACTCCTTTAGGCGTTTCGTTTGTTGAGTCGATAATCGACTCAATTGTATAAGGAATTAATTTGACTTGTAACGGTTGTTGAGTCATAGTCATCCTCCTTAAAATGAATTCCATAAAAATGGAAGTTACTTAATTATAAATTCCCAACTATTGCTATAAATTAAACACTTTTCATGCGAATCCTTTCTTTTTGAATAAAAAGACTCACAAAAGATGTGAGAAAAGGAAAAAAGACCCTGAAGACAAGCCCGATAGAGATTTTTAATGTTATCTATGTATTCACTTTTAATGTTTATCTCACACTATAGAAGAAAGAAACTCTAAGAAAAATCACATAGGACCGGCGACTTTTGATATAATTACGAACGGTATGACATTCTCAAAATACATGATATTTATAAATATACATCAATTTGCAAATTACGAAGGGACTGAGGATAGTGTCAACTTTAACGTCTCAATCCGTCATCAAATGCGGAAAATATGAACTGAATTATGCGGACCGTACGCTTATTATGGGGATTTTAAACGTAAACCCGGATTCATTTTCAGATGGCGGAAAATACTACGATGTAGATAAAGCGGTGGCTCATGCTGAGGAAATGGTGAAGCAAGGAGCAGACATCATTGATATCGGAGGAGAATCAACTCGTCCTGGGTATACAAGAATTAGTGATGAAGAAGAGATTAAACGGATTGTGCCCGTTATTTCTGAAGTGGCTAAGCGCGTAGAGGTGCCGATTTCTGTAGATACATACAAGTCGGAAGTGGCCAAACATGCGCTAGAAGCAGGAGCACATATTATTAACGATATATGGGGCGCAAAGGCTGATCCCAAAATGGCTCAAGTTGCAGCTGACTATAATGTTCCTATTATTTTAATGCATAATCGCCATGAGCCCAATTATACAAATCTGATTACAGATATGATAAGTGATTTGGAAGAAAGCATATCAATTGCAAAAGCTGCAGGAGTTCGAGATGATCAGATTATTTTAGATCCAGGCGTTGGCTTTGGAAAAACGGCTGCACATAATGTAGAAGCGATTCAGCATCTAGATCAGCTGACAAAGATGGGCTACCCTGTGCTGCTTGCTACTTCTCGTAAAGGATTTATTGGACAAATAGTCGATGCTCCTCCAACGGAAAGAATGGAAGGAACTGCAGCTACTGTATATGCAGGGATTGCACAAGGCGTTCAAATGGTTCGAGTTCATGACGTATTAGAAATCAAGCGCTTTGTAAAGATGGCAGATGTACTGGTAGGAAAACATATATTTCAGTTTTAATAATCATTTAAGCAGACGCGTAAGCGCTGCTTTTTTATTTTCCTTGATTTCTCCGGATAGAATACATGCCTTTAGATAAATTTAAGTAATATGAAGGTTGTAAAAATGGAGGGTGAAAATGAGAGCAGTAACGTATCAAGGACCTAATCAGGTAAAAGTAGCAGAAGTAGAAGATGCGAAGTTAGAGAAGAAAGATGACATTGTCATTAAAATAACGTCAACGGCTATTTGTGGTTCTGATCTGCATTTATATCAAGGAAGCATGCCATTGCCTCACGGTTATATTATTGGTCATGAACCAATGGGGGTTGTGGAAGAAGTAGGGCCGGAGGTTACAAAAGTAAAAAAAGGAGATCGCGTTATTATTCCGTTTAACGTAGCGTGCGGACAGTGTGCATACTGTAAGGATGATTTAACGAGCCAATGTGATAATTCTAATCCACATTACGATTCTGGCGGCTATTTCGGTTATACTGAAAAGTTTGGAAATCATCCGGGAGGTCAAGCTGAATATTTAAAAGTGCCGTTTGGGAATTTTACACCATTTGTCATTCCGGAATCGTGCGAATTAGAAGATGAATCGCTTCTTTTTTTATCAGATGTGCTTCCAACTGCTTATTGGAGTGTAGAGCATGCGGATGTTAAAAAAGGAGATACCGTTATCGTACTCGGCTGCGGACCAGTGGGATTAATGGCTCAAAAGTTTGCTTGGATGAAAGGTGCCAAACGGGTTATTGCCATAGATCATGTTCCATACCGAATTCAGCATGCAAAGAAAATGAATGCCGTAGAAACCTTTGACTTTACAGAATACCCAGATATGGGGGAGCATTTAAAAGAAATCACAAAAGGCGGAGCTGATGTGGTGATTGACTGTGTAGGTATGGATGGCAAAAAGTCGCCTCTTGAATACATTGAGCAAAAATTAAAACTTCAAGGTGGAACGCTCGGACCCATTCAAATTGCGACAAAAGCCGTTCGTAAATGTGGAACCGTCCAAATCACCGGGGTATACGGAAGCAACTATAACAGTTTTCCTTTAGGAGCTTTTTTTGCTCGAAATGTAACTCTCAAAATGGGGCAAGCTCCTGTCATTCCGGTTATGCCGAAATTGTATGATCAAATTGTACAAGGAGAATTCGATCCAAAAGAAATTATTACTCATAAAGTCGCTTTAGAAGACGCAGCTAATGCCTACAAAATCTTTAATGATCATCAAGATAACTGCATTAAAGTTATTTTAAAACCTTAAAAGGCCAGTTCTATTAGGTGAAGATTCCCGAGCAGTGAAGCTCGGGAATTTTTTATGTATGTAAAGTGGGGGAGGAAAATAATGCACGATTGGATGGTTGATTTTACATAATTTAGCTTTATGATAGAAAGAGAAGATATAACGCTTTTATATTCTGATTAAATCGTGCTGCTTAAAATGAAATAAATAACATCTTGGTATTCAGTCTTATTCAATCACCGAAATATGGAGGAGAGAATGAATGAAATTAGCATTGCTTCTTGTCATTATTATCGGCGTTGCTGCCCTTGCAGGTACGATCAGTGCTGCAAAGAAAGTAGATGAAGATTACGGAAAATCTAAAAAGAAAAGTATAGTGAATTTATCTATTATTTACGGAGTCGTATTCATAGGCTCAATCGTAGGAGTAGCGTGGTATATTGCAGTGAGACCATAAATAAAACGAACACTTCCGTGTTCGTTTTATTTTGATTTTAACGTTAATTCTCCGCTTGAAACAGCTGCATCAATAGGATATTTTCCATTTCCATGCTTTCCTTTTAATACATCTTCTGTTACGGTTGCATTGCTTAACTTAAAGTCATTGTTTATATCACCGCTGCTTACTTTTCCATTCACTTTAAAACCAGCGCTTTTCGGAAGAACCAGCACGGCATCTCCAGATCCTACATCTACAGAAACGGCCTCTTCTAGCTTTTTAAAATACATATAGAGATCACCAGATCCAATGCGCGCCTGAAGTTTTCCTTTATAGTTTGTTCCTTTAATTTCCCCAGATCCTACAGCAAATTTAGCTGTTTGGCTTTCAACATTACTCAGCTGTAAATCTCCAGAATTGACATCCGTACGAAGAGAGGTGCTCCTCAAGTTTGAAATACTTGCATTTCCAGAACCTACTTTAATCGAAACATCTTTCAGCTGAAGCGCTTGCTCAGGCTGTGTAGCAACTTGAAGGTCCCCAGAACCTACCGTAAGCGCAAGGTTGTGGTGATAATCTCTAGGAATGTAGATTGTCACTTTTGTGTTTGAAAAAATAGAAAGCCATTGAAAAGGACTTTTTTGATAAGTGACGACTAGGGTATCTCCATTTTGCTTTACATCTATTTTTCCTTTACCTTCTACTTTTGTTTTAATATCTTGACGATCTTGCGGCACGACAGTTGTACTAATGCTTGGAGAGTCAATTTGAATATGCTGAATATCACTTGATAACGCCGCTTCAGACTTGGACGTCTTGAACGAACTTAACGACCAAGAGGAAGGTGCAAACGCAGTAGAAAAGAGGACTGCCGTACCACCTATCACTAAAATAAAAGCCAATATTTTTTTCACGTTATAACCCGCTTTCTACCTAAATTAAATTTGTTTTCTTCTACCATAAAGTGTAAATTGAAAAGCGGTTAATTTCAACGAACAGCAGGATTATTTTTTTCTACGCCTCAAGTCGTAAAAATGAAATATTTTTTTGAGGAATTAAATGAAAAGCGAAGTAGATATTTAAACATACTCATCAAAGAATCAAATTCTTTGTTTCAAAAATAGGAAAATAATTGAGTTAAAAGAACGGTTAAATTCACTTTTTTTGTGTAATTTTCTGATGAGTAGTTCAAAAGAAGTAATAAATAAATAGAATTTTCATACCAATTTTATTATTCCGAAAAACTTTTAAAGTGTTGATTATTAAAAAAATAAAGGGTAGAATTTGTTCATATCAATTGAATACAGCTAAGATTACGATCTTGTATATTATCAGTAATATGGTCTGATAGTCTCTACCTAGTAACCGTAAAAAACTAGACTACAAGAAAGTTTGGATATAAGCAGCAAAAAGAAGGGCGTATTCTCATGAGTACAGTCTTCTTTCAAAGCTCTTACTTTTCATACTTTCTGTTATTGTCAGAATTTATGAAAAGTAAGAGCTTTTTTTGTTTTTCAAATACACACCTGGGAGTGGCTTGCATGTACTTTTTATTAAATTTATTAGGCGTTTTTGTCGTAATGGGTGTCGTCTTTTTATGTTCTCCTAAAAAGAAAGAAATAAAGTGGCGTCCTATTGCTTCACTGCTAGTCGTTGAAGTCCTCATTACTTGGTTTATGTTAGGCACTTCAATCGGAACATGGATTATTAATAAGATTGCTTCGTTCTTTACTTGGCTAATTTCCTGTGCTAACGATGGAATTGCTTTTGCGTTCCCATCCGTGATGGGAAATGAAACGGTTGACTTTTTCTTCAGTGCATTACTGCCTATCATCTTTGTCGTGACATTTTTTGATATTTTATCTTACTTTGGTATTTTAACGTGGATTATTGATAAAGTAGGCTGGGTCATTTCGAAAGTTTCTCGTTTGCCTAAATTAGAAAGCTTTTTCGCTATTCAAATGATGTTTTTAGGAAATACGGAAGCATTAGCGGTTATTCGTAATCAGCTTTCTGTGTTAAAAGACAACCGTTTGCTTACGTTTGGAATTATGAGTATGAGCAGTATTAGCGGATCTATTATCGGTGCTTATTTAACGATGGTTCCCGCTACGTATGTGTTTACAGCAATTCCACTGAACTGTTTAAACGCGCTTATTTTAGTGAGCTTATTGAATCCAGTTCATGTTACAAAAGAAGAAGATATGATTTACGTACCGCCAAAGTCGGAGAAAAAAGACTTTTTCTCTACCATTTCAAACAGTATGTTAGTCGGAATGAACATGGTTATTGTTATTTTAGCGATGGTTATTGGATATGTAGCTCTTACATCTGCGCTTAACGGTATTTTAGGCGTTATCGTAGACGGCTTGACTGTACAAAAGATTTTCTCTTATATCTTTAGTCCATTCGCATTCTTACTAGGGCTAACGGGACATGATGCAATGTACGTAGCTCAGCTGATGGGTATCAAGCTAGCAACAAATGAATTCGTGGCAATGATGGATTTGAAGAAAAATCTAGATACACTTCCACCGCATACGATTGCAGTTGCTACAACATTCTTAACATCTTTTGCTAACTTCAGTACGGTGGGTATGATTTATGGGACGTATAATTCTACGTTATCAGAAGGTAAATCAACGATTATTGGAAAAAACGTATGGAAACTGCTTGTGAGCGGTATCGCTGTTTCGTTATTAAGTGCTATGATTGTTGGATTGTTTGTTTGGTAAAAAGTTAAAAAAAGCTGTGCTTTCTAAGACGAAAGCACAGCTTTTTTTCTTGTTGCATCACCTATTCATTTGCAGAAAAATGGTTATGAATATCCACAGTAAAAGAAAATCACACTATTCAAGAAAAATTCATTTTACTTTTGCAGAAAAACATTTTAAATCTAGTGAGCATTATGTTAAGATTACAAAAGGCTGTTTCATTTAAATTGAGAACACCGCATAAATATGTAAGTAAATATGCATAGAAAACAAAGGTTTATTAATTTTTTTCTAGGTAATATCTCGTAATAAATAGGTTGAAAGGAAATGTCGTTAATATGATAGAAGGACAACAGCAAACAAATGAATTAAAAAAGACGATGAAAAGCAGACATTTGTTTATGATTTCGCTCGGCGGGGTTATCGGTACAGGTTTCTTTTTAGGAACAGGATACACGATTAGCCAAGCAGGAGCGATTGGAGCTATCCTTTCGTTTATCGTAGGTGGCTTCATTATGTATTTAACAATGCTTTGCTTAGGGGAACTTGCAGTAGCAATGCCAGTTTCCGGTTCGTTTCAGACATATACAACAAAATTTATTGGCCCTGGTGTTGGTTTCGCTTTTGGATGGTTATATTGGTTGGGGTGGGCTGTAACGGTTGCATTAGAATTTTTGTCAGCAGGTCAGCTTATGCAAAGATGGTTTCCTGATTCTCCTGTATGGATCTGGTGTGCTATATTTGCCCTTTTATTATTCTCATTAAATGCACTGTCAGCTAAAGCGTTTGGTGAAGCGGAGTTTTGGTTTGCCAGCATTAAAGTGTTAGCTATTATTTTATTTATCGTGCTTGGTGGAGCTGCTATGTTTGGTTTTCTTCCATTAAGTAATGGAGACAGCGCACCGCTTTTCTCTAATTATACGGCTCACGGTGTGTTTCCTCACGGAATTAGTGCCGTGTTGATTACCATGATTACAGTTAACTTTTCATTCCAAGGCACGGAGCTTATTGGTGTAGCGGCTGGGGAAAGTGAAAACCCAGACAAGACTGTACCAAGAGCAATTAAACAAACGGTATGGAGAACGCTTGTATTTTTTGTACTAGCTGTAGCTGTCTTAGCGGGTATGATTCCGCTTGAAAAAGCAGGCGTAGTTGAGAGTCCATTTGTTGTTGTATTTGACCAAATTGGTATTCCATATGCAGCAGATATTATGAACTTTGTTATCCTAACGGCACTGTTATCTGTAGCTAACTCAGGTCTTTATGCAGCAACGCGTATGCTGTATTCATTGTCAAAAGATAACATGGCAAGTTCGGCTTTCATGAAAGTAAATAAACGCGGTGTGCCGATGAATGCTCTGCTTTTAACATTAGGCATTGCGCTTTTATCTTTACTTTCAGGATTCTTTGCTCAAGAAACAGTATTTGTATGGCTCATTTCTGCAGCGGGTTTAGGTGCACAAATCGGCTGGATTACGATTGCTGCATCACTGCTTGCATTTAGAAAAAGATATATAAATCAAGGAGGGCAAATCGAGGATTTAAAATTTAAAGTCCCTCTTTACCCGGTATTACCTTTAATCGCATTAGTATTAAATACAATTGTATTGGGAAGCATGGCATTTGATGCAGAACAGCGAATGGCACTGTATGTCGGTATTCCACTAGCGCTGCTGTTTTATGCTTATTATCACGCACGTGTAAAAAAGAAAGTTGATTTATCTATCAGCCGTCAAGAAGTGCAGCTTAAAGACGACAAAAAAGTAATTTTATAAAAAAAGACGCAAAAGCCTGGGCTTTTGCGTCTTTTTTTATTGTTTATTTGTAAACTTAAAATAAAATTAAGTTGACAAATAAAAAGGAATTATTGCAAACTTAAAGCAGCGAAAAGAGAAAGGAGGGTGAATATGAAACCGAAAACAATGGCGTATGTTTCCTTATTTGCAGCTTTAACGGCGATTGGTGCATTTATAAAAATTCCTATTCCCTACATACCGTTTACTCTTCAAATTGTTCCTGTTTATTTAGCCGGTGCGCTGTTAGGTCCGCGTTTAGGTTTGTATAGTCAGCTATGCTACATAGGTATTGGGTTAATCGGTGTTCCGGTTTTTGCAGAAGGAGGAGGTTTAGGGTATATTTTCAAACCAACGTTTGGCTATTTAATTGGCTATGCTATGGGTGCATTTATGAACGGCTACCTTATTCAAAAATATGACTTAAAGAAACCTTTTTCTATCTTTTCAGCTAATTTATCTACGTTAGCTATTGTGTACGCAGTCGGCTGCTTTTGGCTTTACGGAGCAATGAAATGGATAATTGAAAAGCCTCTTTCACTGAGCGATACACTTCTTTTTGGAGCTGTTTTGCCAATGCCTGGAGATCTTTTGTTGTGTATTTTATGTTCAGTGCTGATTCACCGAATGCAGCCTCGATTTAGTCGTTTGTCATCAAAGCGGGTTAAAGCGGGGTAACTAAGACATAGAAAAAAAGGAGAGAAAAGAAAATGGGCAAAGCGTATTTTATTACGGGAACTGGAACAGATATTGGAAAAACCCTGGTTACAAGTATTTTGTATAAAGTACTTGGTCGTCTAGGAATAAAAACGACAATTTGCAAACCATTTCAAACCGGCTACCAAGACAAAATTGGAGGTTATCCGGATATTCACTGGTTTGAAACAAGGCTCGGAGTAGCAGATACGGGTATTTATCAGTTAAAGCCGGAGACGTCTCCTCATTTGGCTATTGCACTGAGCAACAAGCAAGTAGAGCCTTCAATCGTCTTAAAACGCATTAATGAATTAAAAAAGAAATTTGATGTAGTGCTCGTAGAAGGAGCGGGAGGTCTTGCCGTACCTTTAATTGAGAAGGAAACAACGTTCTATATGACAAAAGATTTGATCATAGATGCACAGATGCGGGTTATTGCTGTTGGAACAACAGGGTTAGGAGCTATTCACGATGCGCTTTCTACCTTTTCATATGCAAGTGAGCATCACCTTAAAATCAACGGACTCATTTTTAATCGTTTTAATCACAGCAGTATCATTCATAACGATAATATTCGAACGATTGAAAAGCTGCTTCAAATATCATCTTTAATGACCGTTCCAGTATTCACACATATCGATGAAGAGTTAGATGCATATATTGAGAAAATGATGAGGCAAAAAAGTGTTATTCAACATATTCAGGAGGTGTTTGACTGTGCCGTATCAAAAAGCTGAGCTGGAGAAATGGGATAAAGAATATGTATGGCATCCCTTTACGCAAATGAAAGCTTACCGTCAATCCAACCCTCTTATTATTGAAAGAGGAGAAGGAAGCTATTTATATGATGTAGAGGGAAACAAATATTTAGATGGATACGCTTCTCTATGGGTGAACGTGCATGGACATAATGATCCGGAATTAAATACAGCTTTACATATACAAGTGGAAAAATTAGCGCATTCTACGCTGCTTGGATCCGCAAACGTTCCATCTATTTTGTTAGCCAAAAAGCTAGCGGAAATTACCCCTGGCAGCTTATCGAAAGTCTTCTACTCTGATACAGGCTCCGCCGCTGTCGAAATTGCATTGAAAATTGCCTATCAATATTGGCAAAATCTCGACTCTGTAAAGTACAAAAACAAAAATAAATTTATCTCATTGAATGAGGCATATCATGGAGATACAATTGGGGCAGTCAGTGTGGGAGGCATGGATTTATTTCATCGCATCTTTAAGCCTTTGCTGTTTGAACGAATTCCCGCACCTTCTCCTTATACTTACCGTATGGACGGGGTAGAAACGGAAGAGCAAGCTTCAGCTTACTGTATTCAACAGCTAGAGAAGCTCTTGCAGAACAAAGGAGAAGAAGTAGCCGGTTTGATTATTGAACCGCTTGTTCAAGGAGCCGCGGGTATTATTACACATCCTCCAGGTTTTTTTAAACAAGTAGAGCGTCTGTGCAAAGCGTACGGGGTATTGCTGATTTGTGATGAAGTAGCCGTTGGATTTGGACGAACCGGAACGCTGTTTGCATGTGAACAAGAAGATGTTGTACCGGATATTATGTGTGTAGGAAAAGGGATAACAGGAGGGTATATGCCGCTTGCGGCTACGTTAACAAGCGAACAGATATTTAATGCTTTTTTAGCTCATCCAGATGAAAATAAAACGTTCTTTCATGGACATACGTATACCGGAAATCAATTAGCCTGTACAGTAGCGCTTAGAAATATTGAACTGATAGAAGAAAGGGAGTTAATTCGTAGTGTAAAAGAAAAGGAAAAAGTTTTTAAACGTTATCTATTAAAGCTTTATGAACTGCCCAACGTGGGAGACATTAGACAAAGAGGATTAATGGCAGGAATCGAAGTTGTGAAAGACCGCCAAACAAAGTCTATTTTTGAAGATAAAAAAGTGATGGGAGACATCATTTTAGCGGCTCGTCAAAAAGGTTTAATTATTAGAGAGCTAGGTCCTGTGATTACGATGATGCCTATTCTTTCAATGACAGACGAAGAATTAAAAACAATGGTTGAAATTGTATATGAATCAATTAAAGAAGTAATTGCACGTCATACAGTGAGTTAAATAAAAAGAGGATAGGACAAAAGTTTTTTATTTAGTTTAAAAAAGATCCGAACGATTCATCGTTCGGATCTTTTTATGGTTATGGGAACGTGAATTTCTCCTTTTTTTTATCAATAAATATTTTTAATGCTTGATAGGCGAAGTGATCGTACATGCTGATTTTCATCTTTTAATAGAAGCGTTTGTTCGAGTAAGTTTAAGTTTTGAATATAACCTTTTACCGTTTGAACAAAACCGTTGTTTTGATAGTTAATAGTTAATAATTTATTTGTTTTTAATGCTTTTAAAATCATACCTATTTTCTCCCTTCTTATATCGTAGCTGCCGAAAAACTACAAAATAATGAAGAAGCAATTGGAGGCTTGTATTATTTATAAAAATTACTCTGTTTTTTATAAATGCTCTCCTGCTACTAATAGTAGAGGGTGATGGTGAAAAACAGATGAAAGATAAAGGATAAGGTTTGATTTATTGTAATGAACTGACTTTTCCTTTACAAATACCTATTTCAAATTTCTTTTTAGTGATAAAATACTGTTAGTGAAATAACTACTTCTCTTCATTAAAGGGTAAGAACGGGTTATATTGATAGAGTTTTAGTTCTCTATTTCTAGTAATGAAATAAGAGATAGAGAAATAGACTAATAAAAATCAATCAAGGAGTTTTTTTATGGATCAGAGTTTTATTTTAAATCTTTTAGAAATTTTACTGATTAACATTGTACTGAGTGGCGATAACGCAGTCGTGATTGCTTTAGCTTGTCGGAATCTTCCGGACCAGCATCGAAACAAAGCGGTTGTTTTCGGTACATTAGGAGCGGTTGTATTACGTGTAGGGCTAACGTTTGTCGCTGTATATTTATTAACAATCCCATTTTTAAATTTCATCGGAGGCCTGCTTCTTCTATGGATTGCGATTAGTCTTTTAAAAGGTGAAGATGACGGAGATATTAAAGCGAATTCAACTCTAGCAGGTGCTATTAAAACAATTATTATAGCGGATCTTGTTATGAGTTTAGATAACGTAGTAGCGGTTGCGGGTGCGGCTAACGGCAATATTCTACTCATTATCCTTGGTCTTGTTATCAGCATTCCGTTAATCATTTGGGGAAGTCAGCTTTTGATGAAAATTATGGAAAAATTTCCAATTATCATCATTGCCGGAGCAGCGCTTCTTGGCTATACTGCTGGTGAAATGATCTTTAAAGACAAAGCGGTGGGACATGTATTAGAAGGATTAAATCCGTATTTGCATACGATTGTTCCTATTTTGTTAGCTATTTTAGTTGTTGTTGTTGGGAAACTTAGCGGACGTTCTAAAAAAGAAACGCATTAATAATAAAAAAAGACCCCTGTGAGGGGGTCTTTTTTTATTATTTAGCTAATGGAGGTGCGGAATTAACATCTTGTACTGTTTCTACAGGAGGATGAAATTCATTTTCCATTTTCGATACAACTACAGTTGCTACACCATTTCCAATTAAGTTCGTAATAGCACGAGCTTCCGACATGAAGCGGTCTACCCCGATTAACAGCGCGATTCCTTCAACTGGAATCATTGGGAATGCAGCAAGCGTAGCGGCTAGTGTAATAAATCCAGAGCCAGTAACTCCGGCAGCTCCTTTAGACGTTAGCATTAAAATACCAAGCAGCGTAATCTCTTGCATTAACGACAGGTCGACTCCATACGCTTGAGCGATAAAGATAGCAGCCATGGATAAGTAGATGGCTGTTCCATCTAGGTTAAATGAGTAACCAGTTGGAATGACAAGTCCTACCACCGATTTTGAACATCCGTACTTCTCCATTTTGTCCATCATTTTTGGCAGTGCAGATTCCGAAGAAGACGTACCTAATACAAGTAGAATTTCTTCTTTAATAAAAGCAATGAATTTAAAAATATTAAATCCATAAATCTTAGCAATGGTTCCAAGTACAAATACAATAAATAAGAACATAGTAATGTAAACAGATCCCATTAAGAAACCGAGTTTTTGAAGAGAGCCTATTCCAAAGTTACCGATCGTATAAGCCATCGCTCCAAACGCCGCAATAGGTGAAAGTTTCATAATCATATTAACAATGCCAAAGAAAATATCTGTACAGCGTTCAAAGAACGTAATGACAGGAGCCGCTTTTTCGCCGAGTGTAGCTGTAGCCATTCCAAATAGTACGGCAAAGAATAAGATTGGCAATAATTCACCATTTGCCATTGCGCCAAATACGCTGTCTGGAATAATTCCCATGATAAACTCCATAAAGCCATGCTCCGCTTCAGCTGCTTGCTGCGTATATTGAGTAACATCAGCTCCGTTTGCGCCATTGATATTAAAGCCAGCCCCAGGTTTAATAAAGTTTACAACGATAATTCCAATTGCTAAGGCAAAAGTAGTGACAATCTCAAAGTATAAAAGAGCTTTACCTCCAATTCGTCCCACTTTCTTTAAGTCTCCCATGCTTCCGATACCGATGACCACTGTTAAGAAAATAATTGGGGCAATCACCATCTTAATTAGTTTAATGAAGATATCAGCCAATACTTTTAATTTAGCTCCAAATTCAGGAAACATGAAGCCAATTGCAATACCAAGAAGGATACCGATAACAACTTGAACAGTTAGATTTTTAAAACTTAATTTCATACGTAATGCTCCTTTCGAGAATATTTTTGTTAACGCTTACATTATTCTTATCCTTATATTAACTGATAATTTTAACTATTTATATTTCTGGTGATAATGTTCTTTTTGGTCATTTTGGTCAAAAAAAGTGATGAACATATAGTCATCACTTTTTGCTTTCGATATTTTTTATTTGCTGAATGATATCAAGCGTTTGTTTTGTTGCATTGTTTTCAAACGATTGATAAAGAGAGTTAAACTGTTTTTTCCATTCGGCTTTTTGTAAATCATTTAAGTAATAAACGCGCATGCCAGATTTATTTTTTATTTGCTGCAGCTGTTCATCGTTCATCATTTTTGATTGAGTCCAAATCCAGTTAGTTGTTTCTACCATTGCATCACTTAATAGTTGTTTTACATCTTCAGGGAGGTTGTCCCAATACTTTTCATCCATTAAAACAGCATAGCCCAAGTATCCATGGTTGCTGATGGTCATATATTTTTGCAGCTCGTACAAACGTTTTGAATAAATATTAGAAATGGTATTTTCCTGTCCATCAAATTCCTGTCGTTCGAGGGATTGATATACTTTATTAAACGAGACAGCCTGAGGCTTGGCGCCAAGAAGTTCGAATTGTTTTTTGATTACTTCACTTGGCATAATGCGAAACGTTTGACCTTGAAAATCTGCTGGATGGAGCAAAGGTTTCGTATTGCTAGTCATTTGTTTAAAGCCGTTGCTCCATAACGCAAGCCCTTTAATGTTTTTCTCTTGCAGCGTACTCAACAAATCCTGTCCGATTTTACCGGTAAACACTTGTTTTGCCTCGCTGTAATCATCGAAAATGAAGGGAAGATCAAAAAGTTGCCACGTAGGGGAGAGGTCGCTTAGCTTTGAAATGGAAGGTGCAATCATTTGTACATCATTTCGGCGAAGGGCGGCAAGTTCTTCGTCGTCTGAATACAATACACCGTTTGAATATACTTCAATTTTAACTTTGCCATCCGATTTTTGATTAACGATTTCAGCAAATTTTTGAGCGGCTAAGCCTTTTGGAGTGTTTTCGGCTACAACGTGGCTAAAATTAATCACAATTTGTTTATTTAATCCTTTTTGCTCATCGTCATGATACACATTATCTTGATTTATAACCGTATACTGCAAAAAAACATAGATCATCAAGAAAACGCTGACAATGATACTTGCCCCTATAAACATCTTCAAAATGTCCAACCCCGCGATTCAATAATTTTTCTCTACAAATATTCTAACACGCAATTTCTCAACGTGGTAAAATTAAAATAAACTTCAATCAGCAGTAGGTGTTCCGCTATGACGCGCTTATCGATGCAAACGAAAATGACGGGGTTAATCTTTTTTATCGTGGTCTTTTCGTTGTTTTTAGCAAGTATCGTGGTGATTAATAATTTTGTACAGTCAAAAGAAAACGATTTAGAGCAAAGGGCTTTAATCACTTCGAGAACAGTTGCTGAAATGCCTGAAATTCGAGAAAAAATTGAAAGAGATAGCAAGAACATTAATCAAATTGTAGAGCCGATTCGCATTATTCACGGTGCTTATTATGTAGTGGTTATGAATATGAATCATGAACGTTTGTCTCACCCTTTGCAAAGCATGATTGGAAAAATCTCTAAAGGAGATGATGAGGGACAGGCGTTTGCAGAACATACCTATACCGATAAAGCAAAAGGAGAAGGCGGAATGGTCATTCGCTCTTTTGTGCCCGTTGTGAACGATCAGCATGAACAAGTAGGCGTAGTCGTCTCAGGCTATCTTCTTCCGAAATTTACAGAGGTCATTTTAAGTTTAAAAAAAGAAATTTTTCTTATCTCAGGTCTTGCTCTTTTTTTTGGAGGATGGGGAGCGTGGGCGCTTGCATCTCGTATCAAAAAAGAGATGTTTGAGCTTGAACCTCATGAAATTGCTCGTTTGTTCGTAGAACGAACGGAGACCTTTAATGCCATGCATGAAGGAGTCATTGCCATTGATAAAGAGGAGAACATCACTATTTTTAATCATAAAGCGAAAATTATGATGGATGTACCCGATGAGGTAATTGGAAAAAAGATCTATGATGTGATTCCAGATACAAGACTTCCAGAAATTCTGCAGCTTAATCAGCCTGTTTATAATCGAGAGCTTCAAGTTCGGAATTTGAATATTTTAAGCAATCGTGTGCCGATTAAGGTTAATAATCACACAGTCGGTGCGGTCGCTATTTTTCAAGACCGAACGGAAGTTAAAAAATTAGCTGAAGAGTTAACAGGAGTTAAATCATTTGTAAGCGCTCTTAGAGTTCAAAACCATGAATACATGAATAAACTTCATACGATTGCAGGGCTTATCCAACTTGGAAATAAAGACAAGGCTCTTCAGTATGTTTTTCAAGTGTCTGAACAGCAAGAAGAGCTCACCCAGTTTCTTCATAAGCATATTAAAGATGAAAGTATATCGGGATTGCTGTTGAGCAAAGTCAGCCGTGCCAAAGAACTCGGAATTGAGTTAGCTATCGATCGCCACAGTGAGCTTCGCTCATTTCCTCCTTACCTAGACCATCATGATTTTGTGATTATTATTGGTAACTTAATTGAGAACGCTTTTGATTCATATCAACATTTGGAGCGTCGTGAACGGAAGATCTATATAAGTATGGAACAAAATGACGGGATTCTTTCTATATTAGTTGAAGATAACGGGTGTGGCATGAATGAGGATCAAGTAGAGAGAATCTTTGATGAAGGTTTTTCAACCAAGGCAAAGGAAAATAGAGGAATTGGTTTGCATTTAGTGAAACAAATTGTTGAAAAAGGAAACGGTCAGATCGAAGTAGAGTCAGAAGTAGATGTTGGAACGACTTTCATCATTACATTCTTTTTATAGGGGGAGTGGGAAATGAATAAAAAAGAATGGACGGTGCTTCTCATAGAAGACGATCCTATGGTACAAGAAGTGAATCGCCAATTTATTGAACAAGTTGAAGGGTTCATCGTTATCGCTGCAGCTTCGAATGGTTTAGAGGGTATGCAACTCATTAAACAGCATCAGCCTGATTTAACGATTATTGATATGTATATGCCTAGTCAAGATGGCTTAACTACCTTACAGCAAATTCGAGCAAATGGCTATAAAACAGACGTGATAGCAGTTACGGCTGCAAGTGATATTGAAACCGTACGGAAAGTTCTTCAATACGGGGCGGTGGATTATATTATGAAACCGTTCAAGTTTGAACGAATGAAGCAAGCGCTTGAGCAGTATCGTTCGTTTCAAGTTAAAATAAGTCAAAAAGAACATATTACTCAGTCTGAATTAGATTCTATGCTGTTTCAGCAATTCGAAGAAAAAGCCGATTTGCTTCCAAAAGGGCTAAATGCGGTTACGCTAAGGAGGATACAACAATATCTTTCCGAACAAAATCATCCAATTTCTGCTGAAGAAGTAGCGGACGGCGTAGGAATTGCGCGTGTGACGGCAAGAAGGTATTTAGAGTTTTTAGAACAGGAAAACGAGCTGAAATTATCAGTTGAATACGGCAGAGTGGGGAGACCTATTAATCGCTATATGTTAAAAATAAATTAAATGATACAGAACAGCTTTTATTTGGAAAAGCTGTTTTTTTGCGTTAGAAAGTATATCTTTTTCTCTCCTAGAACAAATTAAGGTATACAGTTTTCGCTATCCAAAGAATATTTCGTGCGGTCATTAATTCATAAAATGTCCCTGAAAAAGGATTAATGGCGGAAAAATTGGGGAATATGCACTTTGACATTTAATTTTAGCACAGGAAGGTTTTGAAACATGGACATATTTTTAGCCGTCTTACCAGCCATATTTTGGGGAAGCATTGTGCTTTTCAATGTGAAACTAGGCGGAGGACCTTATAGTCAAACGCTTGGAACTACATTGGGAGCTTTGATTTTCTCCATAGGTATTTATATTTTTGTACACCCTACGCTTACACCTTTAATCTTTGGCGTTGGAGTTGTATCGGGGCTATTTTGGGCAGTTGGACAAAGTAATCAGCTGAAAAGTATTGATTTAATTGGAGTTTCTAAAACGATGCCTATTTCAACTGGGCTTCAATTAGTTTCCACTTCATTATTTGGAGTAATTGTGTTTCACGAGTGGTCTACAAAAACTTCAATCATTCTTGGTGTGCTCGCTCTTATCTTTATTATTGTAGGGATTGTTTTAGCATCACTTCAAAGCAAAGAAGAGAAAGAGGCTGAAGAAGGAAAAGGAAACTTCAAAAAAGGAATTGTTATTTTATTAATTTCAACCGTTGGTTATTTAGTTTATGTTGTAGTAGCCCGTCTATTTAATGTAGACGGATGGTCGGCTTTATTACCTCAAGCGATTGGTATGGTTATTGGAGGAGTATTGCTGACGTTTAAGCATAAGCCATTTAATAAATATGCAATTCGCAACATTATCCCAGGTCTTATTTGGGCCGCTGGTAATATGTTTTTATTCATCTCACAACCTAAAGTAGGCGTAGCGACAAGCTTTTCGCTTTCCCAAATGGGAATCGTCATTTCAACATTAGGCGGGATCATTATTTTAGGTGAGAAGAAAACGAAGCGTCAGCTAGTTGGGATTATTATTGGAATTATACTGATCATCATAGCAGGAGTCATGTTAGGGCTCGCCAAAAGCTAACTAGGAGGGTATTAACAATGTATAAAGATTTAGAAGGAAAAGTAGTTGTCATAACAGGTTCATCTACCGGTTTGGGAAAATCAATGGCGATTCGCTTTGCGACAGAAAAAGCCAAAGTAGTTGTGAATTATCGTTCGAAAGAAGAAGAAGCTAACAGCGTTTTAGAAGAAATTAAAAAAGTCGGCGGAGAGGCAATTGCCGTTAAAGGTGACGTAACAGTTGAGTCTGACGTGATCAATCTAGTTCAATCTGCTATTAAAGAATTTGGAAAGTTAGACGTTATGATTAATAACGCAGGAATGGAAAATCCGGTTTCATCTCATGAAATGTCTTTAAGCGATTGGAATAAAGTCATTGATACGAACTTAACGGGAGCATTTTTAGGCAGCCGTGAAGCGATTAAATATTTTGTGGAAAATGATATTAAGGGAACAGTTATTAACATGTCGAGTGTTCACGAGAAAATTCCTTGGCCGTTATTTGTTCATTACGCAGCAAGTAAAGGCGGAATGAAGCTCATGACTGAAACACTTGCATTAGAATACGCTCCAAAAGGTATTCGTGTAAATAACATTGGACCGGGAGCGATTAATACACCGATTAACGCTGAAAAATTTGCTGATCCTGAGCAGCGTGCAGATGTAGAAAGCATGATTCCAATGGGATACATCGGAGAGCCGGAAGAAATTGCAGCGGTTGCTGCATGGTTAGCTTCTTCAGAGGCAAGTTATGTAACAGGGATTACGCTCTTTGCTGACGGCGGTATGACACAGTACCCATCATTCCAAGCAGGACGCGGATGAGAAAAAACGCACTCTATGATAGAGTGCGTTTTTTAGTTTTCCTGAGCTTTTTTTTGGTTCTTAGGAGCTGACTGGTGTTGAATTCGTAAAAAAAGCAAAATCAAAACGGTGCAGCCAGTGATGCTGTACATCTCAAGAACAAGCGGCTGCTGTGTATCTGTTCCAGAAGTAATGCCGTGATACAGTGCAAGCAAATAGCCTGGAAAAGCAAGAAAATGAATAGCTTTCCATGTTTTTCTCCCCAGCTGTTTTATAAAATCGGATGTGATGATCAGTACGAATAAAATGTAGAGTGAAATAGTACCAAGACCTGTGCTAATTGGTTTGTAATCGGAAGTGAACGGAATTAAAATGTCAGAAAGTGAAAAATGAATAGATTGATCAAATGATAAAACAAGTCCGTGAATCATACCAAATAATAACCCGAACCACCCTGATGATTGATGAACCAGCAAAAGCTGTTTTTTTCGTTTTGGTTTAAAAAATGAAAAGCTGTGAGAAATGCCAGCGGCAACCGATACAAACATGAGTAAATAAGAGGTTAAGCCGGCTGCCCGAATGGTATTCCAAACGGGAAAGTGGGAACTAAATTGCGCGAGGAGAGTAGCCATAATGGTATACCTGACCTTTCACATTTTTTTCGATTAACACCTTGCCTTCTTTTGTAACCGCAATGACCTCTAAAGAAGGGTGATGCATTTTAGCTAATCTTAATCCGGCGTCCCATCCGAGAATAAGCATGCATTTTGCATAGACTTCAGCAACGGTCAAGTCTTCTGAAACAACCGTTGCTTGCAGAAGTTCTGATGAACTAGGCTTGCTGATTCTGCCGTCAATAATATGATGGTGAGTGTGGCCGTTTACTTTCCACAAACGCTTGCCTACACTGCTTGTGGCAATGCCGCTGTTGCTCTTTACTTTAATACTCATGAGATTTTTTGATAAGTCAAATGGATGAGAGAGCGCAATAGACCAGTGCTTGCTAGCAGGCCCCCATGTTACAATATCACCGCCTCCATCGATTGCCCCAAGTGAAGTTCCTTTTTTCTTTAATTGATTCGCCATTTGCTGAATGCTCCAACCTTTTGCGATTCCGCCTAAATCCAGGCCGACATTAGAAGCAAGGTGAATACTTCTCATTCCTTTATGAATCATAAGAGGGTTAACAGCATCAAAAGCTGCTACTTCTTGAGGAAGCTGATTGTTAGGCAGTTGTTCAAAACTTTGGTCATATCCTAGAGTTTGAATAGAATGATACAGAAATGGGTTGAAAATTCCGTTTGTCTCATTGTAATAGTAAGAGGCTGTTTTTACAGCTTCATACAACATTTTTGACGGTAAAAATAATCTTCCGTTCAGCGAATTAAGCTGTGAAAGTTCGCTTGTTGGAAGAAATCGGCTTAGGGTTTCTTCTACAAGATAACACCAGCTCTCCACTTTTTGGCTGACATGTGTTTCAAGCTGATATACGTTAAATTCGGTATTCATTGCTTTAAATGAGTAGCTCATTACATCACATCCTTAAGAAGGTCTTGATTGCATAGAAAAATCATCGTTATTGCCCCAATTATCCTGACTATTTCCGGAATCATCATCAGACCACTGATCTTGCTGATTACTTGAATCATCGTCTGACCACTGATCACTTTGCTCACTAGAACTGTCATTTGACCATTGATCTTGCCCGTTAGTTCCATTGTCCGTATTGGAGTCAGATCCTGAATCTGGAAATAGGTCCGTCTCATCTTCCGTTTGAGTTTGAGATGAATTATCAGCTGATGCATCGTTATTTAGTGCTGTAGTTGTTGAATTTGTTTGATCATATTTTTGAGAAAGTCCTATAAAAGTGGTAAATGCAGCAACGCTCGATAAACCAACCATCCATTTTGTCCATTTATTAGCTGCCATTGACATGCTCCTTTTATCTTTCATATTTTGCAACTGAACACTGAAGAAAAACTGCAGTGGAAGGTAACATACATCGTTCAATTGTTATAGTTCAATATAGACAGAGAAAATGAAAAAATAGTGAAATAGATGTAGGTCGGATTATTTTTGTGGGGGAATTCAGTGAATTATTAGATTAAAAAAGGGTTGTTCTTTTTAGAACAACCCTTTTTTAATCACCGATAAATCTTACTAATTGATACGTAATAAACCGTTAACTGTACAAGAGAAAGAAGCAAAAGAACGGCAATGGGATAGAAGCTAAAAGAATTAGGTAACAGCGGATAAAAAGCTATTAATATAGCACCTATAGGAATAGAAAATAGGAGGAAAACAAAGGCTTTTTTACAAGCTTCTGCTGTTATCATCTTTTCACGTTCATCTTCTTCTGCAAATTCAAACGGAAATAATAAAGGCGAAACGTTCTTCGTCTTTTTACGGGCGCGGTAGTAAAAAAATGAGACAATTAAAAGAACAATTAAAGAAGCAAAAGAGCCTATAGACATAGTAATTTCCCACGGAGGTTCAGGGTCGGTCATAACTTCACTAAATTGAATATTTAGGCTTAAAAAATCATATAAAAACCAACCTACGCACAACAGGGACACTACATTCAACAAATAAGATTTAATAACATTACTCAACATTTTTCTCCTCCTTTTGAAGTGTAAAAACATCTTCCATTTTTAATTGAAAGACATCACAAATTGTTAAACCAAGTAGTAGGGAAGGAACGTAATTTCCCTTTTCAATAGCTGCAATGGTTTGGCGAGTGGCTCCAACTTTTTCAGCTAAATCTCCTTGCGTATATCCATGTTTAGCTCTAAGCTCTTTTACGTGATTAATAAGAGTCAATATGATCACCCGCTGACTTTTTAATAAATTTGTTAAGTTGATTTAACATTATGTAAAGTTAATTTAACATCAATTGGATGATTTTTCAATAACTAATGGATAAAAAATACAAAAAAGATCCTAGAAGAATTCTTCAGGATCTTTTTTGTTAATAAATTTCTTTAATGCCAGACAAACGAATGGAAAAAATATTTTGTTTTTCATCTCGTAGGGAGAGGGTTTGGTCGGTTAGGTTTAAATTTTGGATTTTTCCTTTGAAGGTTTGAAGCAGGCCATTTTCGTAATAATTCACGGTTACATGTTTGTTTTTCTTTAACGCTTTTAAAATCATTTATTCATCTCCTTTCATGTGTGCATCTGTTATGAAAAGAAAGCTGTGGTTTAAGCATAAGAATTTGAAGAATGCTCAAGGCAGAATTATTATTATACAGCAAGATGAGAATAGTTTGTAGATAAATTGTGAAAAAATGCACAAGTTTGCAGTACGGGTGTTGCAACAGAATACAGTATATGAGGGGATAAGGGGTTTTATGATAAAAAAGGTGATTTTAGTTTATTTATTTATGGGTATTAGGTAAACTAGTAGATGAATTTAAAGAATCTATCTATAGTTGTGAAGGCTAGGATTTCATTTTCTATGAGTATAATGATAAAGGTTTTCTATATGTTCTTTGTGAATCTACTCATAAACTAATCGAGAAAGGAAAATCAAAATGAAGCGAATCGTTTCTAAGCCGCTGCACTATTTCATATTAGCCGCTGTTTTAATGTGGATAAAGTCGTATGTGGCTTATAAAACTGAATTTAATTTAGGCGTAAGCGGCGTAATGCAGCAAATGCTGCTATTCATAAACCCTGTGAGTTCAGTGCTGATTTTTTTAGGAATCGGCTTATTTTTTAAAGGAAAGAAAGCAGGAGCTTGGATTCTTGCAGGCAGTTTCATTATGACGCTGCTGTTATACAGCAACATTCTCTATTATCGTTTTTTTAACGATTTTGTAACGCTTCCTACACTGTTGCAGACAAGTAATGCAGGAAGTATGGGCGGAAGCATTATGGATTTATTAAAAGCACATGATGTTTTTTATTTTGTTGATTTTATTATTTATTTTTTCCTCTTTTTTAGTAAAAAAATTGACTGGCATAATGAAAAAGTATCGGTTAAGAATGCTGTAACTATTCTTTCTTTAGGATTCATGGTTTTTTCTGTCAACTTAACATTAGCAGAAATTGATCGCCCGCAGCTTCTATCTCGAACTTTTGACCGCAATTATCTAGTAAAGTATTTAGGTGCCTATAATTATACGATGTATGACGGTGTTCAGACTGCTCAAAACTCTAAACAGCGAGCTTTTGCAAGCAGCAATGATTTAACAAACGTCGTTAATTTTAAAAACAGTCACTATGCGGAGCCTAATTCCGTTTATTTTGGAAAAGCTAAAGGGAAAAATATTATTAAAATTCATTTGGAATCATTTCAGTCTTTTTTAATTGATTACAAATTAAATGGCCAGGAAGTGACACCTTTCTTAAATTCGTTGGCCCATGGAAATGACTTTACGTATTTCGATAACTTCTTTCATCAAACAGGACAAGGAAAAACATCAGATGCTGAGCTGATGATGGACAACTCTCTATACGGCCTTCCTCAAGGTTCTGCCTTTGTACTGAAAGGAAGCAATACGTATCAGGCAGCACCAGCTATTTTAGATCAAAAAGCTGGCTATACGAGCGCTGTGCTTCACGGAGACTATAAGACGTTTTGGAACCGTAACGAAATTTACAAGCAGTTCGGTGTGGATAAGTTCTTTGATGCAAGTTATTACAATATGACGGGTGAAAATAAAATTAATTATGGCTTAAAAGACAAACCGTTCTTTAAAGAATCTGTTCCAATGCTGCAGTCTTTACCACAGCCGTTCTATGCGCATTTAATTACGTTAACAAATCATTTTCCATTTTTACTTGGAAACAATGAGGCAAGCATCCAGCCGGCTAACACGGGCGATGCAACAGTTGACCGTTATTTCCAAACGGCTCGTTATTTAGACGAATCATTGCAATCTTTCTTCCAAGAACTGAAAGCTTCTGGGCTTTATGATAATTCTGTGATTATGATTTATGGAGATCACTACGGTATTTCTGAAAATCATAATGCGGCAATGGAAAAAGTAATAGGAAAAGAAATTACGCCTTATGAAAATGCTCAGCTGCAGCGTGTACCTCTATTTATTCACGTTCCTGGAGTGAAAGGCGGAGTTAATCATACGTACGGTGGAGAAATTGACGTTGTGCCAACTCTTCTTCATTTAGTAGGAATTGACAGCAAAGAATTTATCCAATTTGGTACAGATTTATTTTCTAAAAATCATGATGATGTAGTGGCATTCCGTAATGGCAACTACGTATCTCCGAAGTATACATTAGTGGATGGAACGTATTATGATTCTAAGACGGGCCAAGCGCTTAACGAAAATAATCAAATGAAAGCTTATAAACAGAAGGTAGCGAAAGAACTGGAGTTATCTGATCAGGTTCTTTATGGAGACTTACTTCGTTTCCACAAGCTGAAGGATTTCCAAACAGTCGACCCTTCGAAATATATGTACGGGAAAGAAGAAACAGAAACACCAGCTAAATAAAGCTAAAATCAAAAGAACATGATGACTTCTGCAAAGCAGAATGAACATCATGTTCTTTTTTACTGTAAACTATTCATCAATAAATTTCTTTAATTCCCGATAAGCGAATAGAGAAAGTATTTTGCTGTTCATCTTTTAATGAAAGCGTTTGGTCTGTTAAATCTAGGCGCTGTACTTTTCCTTTAAACGTTTGAAGCAAACCGTTTTTATAATAGTTAATTGTAACGGCCCCGTTTTTTCTTAATGCTTTTAAAATCATTTTCAAAACTCCTTCCATATTTAAAATGTGTATGATTAACGAGCTGTAACATTTATTTTCATTTGCATATTTTTATTATACACAAAAATAGAAAGCGTTTTCACTTAAAGTTTGAACACTTTGTGAAAACTTTAACAGAGAATGTGACAAATACATACAGAAACTGATTTATTTGTCGTATTCATCATAAAACACATTTATGAAAGGAGTGTTAAGAACGTGTTAAAACTTTATGGATGGAAGAATATTATAAAATATTGTTTGAAATGTCGTAGTGAATCCATTCATCGTTCGTTACATTTCCGCCCATTTTTCTGTAAAGTGTTTGGGCTCTTGTATTATCACGAGCCGTTTCCCAAGACATAGCTGCATACTGCTGTTCTTTTGTATACTGGTGACTAGTAGAAAATAATTTTTCGCCAATTTTTTGTCCTCTTGCTTTTTCTATAACGTACAAGTCATTTAAAATCGCTACAGGCTTTACACGCGTGGTGCTAAATGTAAAATAAAGCGTTGAAAAACCTACTGCCTTGTCATTTTGAGTCGCGATAAACTGAATGCCAGCATCCGGATGGTGAAACAAGTGATTAATCAAATTTCTCAGCTGCTTTTTGGTAGGCTGAGGGCGCTTGTAAAAATCAACAATGTATTCGTTCATTAATGAAATAAGTGCTTCCATGTCAGCAGCATTAGCTTGACGAATTGTAATAGTAGTCATTAAATCTTCTCCTTTTTAATCAGATGATCTACACTTATAGTAAAAGAAATGCATCTCCTCTAAAAGAGCCAGATTTGAAAAATAAAATAGGGACAGATGAAAGGAGCTAGCGTGAAGTTCACACCTTTATTAAACCGCAAGGATGATATACCTTTGTATCACCAGCTATATGAATATATAAAAAAAGAAATTGTGTCCAGCAGGGTAGAAGTGAATGACAAACTGCCTTCTATCCGGTCTCTTGCTGCTTACTTAAACGTAAGTCGAAATACGGTAGATATGGCCTATCAGCAGCTTTTAGCTGAAGGGTATGTAGAAAGCAAGCCCAAAAGTGGACTGTACGTAACGAATACACGGTTTGATTTACTGCAAACAGATAGAAAGCCGACTGTATTTTTACACCCTCACTCAGAAACAAAGTCGTGTACCTATGATTTTCGGTATGGAAAAGTTGATAGCCGTTTGTTTCCCTTGAATGAGTGGAAAAAACGATACAATGAAAGTCTTCAAACTTATAGAGAAGCTTTGTTCACGTATCAAGAAAGTCAAGGAGAAGAATCACTGCGCGAAGAAATTGCGACGTACCTTTATCAGTCAAGAGGAGTGGTTTGTTCAAAACATCAAATTGTTATTGGAGCAGGTACGCAGCAATCACTCAGTTTATTAGCGCAGATGTTAAAGCAAAGCATCAGAGATATTGCCTTTGAAAATCCTTGTTATGACGGGGCTAGCTTTGTATTTAAGCAGCATGGATTTTCCTTAAAACCCGTGTCGCTTAATAAAAAAGGCATAAACATTCAAGAGCTTTATGATAGCCAAACACGAGCTGTTTATGTTACACCATCTCATCAGTTTCCATATGGAATGATCATGCCTGTTTCAAGAAGAATAGAGCTTCTTGAATGGGCGAATGACTGCAATGGGTTTATTATCGAGGACGATTATGACGGAGAGTTTCGTTATAAAGGAAGTCCTATTCCTTCATTGCAAAGCTTGGATTCGAATGGTCGCGTCATTTATACAGGTACATTTTCAAAATCTTTTATGCCTTCTTTAAGAATCAGCTACCTTGTGTTACCTGAAGTTCTTCTAAAAACATATCATGAACAACGTTTCTCTTTATACGAGCAAGCTGTTCCAACTCTCCATCAACAGACGCTCGGGCTGATAATGAAAAATGGAGAGTGGAACAAGCATTTAAGAAGAGTGAGAACTGCTTATCAACTGAAACACAGTACTCTTTTAGCAGCTTTACAGAAAGAGTTTAACGAAAACATTACGATATCAGGTGAATTGGCAGGTTTGCATATACTTGTACGCGTGCACAACGATATGAACGAACAGCAATTAATTAACGCAGCTCGAAAGCAAGATGTCTCCGTCTACGGTACCTCTCGTTATTGGCTTACGGAAGTACCTAAACAAAAGCCTCATATTTTGTTAGGCTTCGGAAGTTTGAGGAGAGAGGAAATAGAAGAAGGAATAAGGCGGTTAAAAAAAGCATGGTTATAAATCCATGCTTGTTTTTTCGGTTTCTTGACAAAAGTTGCCTAGTCCTTTAGACTTTTTTGCATATATTTTAAATTATCTGAAAGGAGGATAGGGTAATCGAAGCTAACTGCTAGTGGACAACCCTAGATTAAACAATGAATCCTATCCAACAAATTTTACATACATTCCCTGTGATTGTACTAGATGGTGCAATGGCAACTGAACTTGAAAGATATGGCTGTGATTTAAACGACAGCTTATGGTCTGCAAAAGTGCTGATGGAGCAGCCGGAATTGATTAAGAGAGTGCATCAAGATTACTTTGAAGCAGGAGCTGACTGTGCGATTACAGCAAGCTATCAAAGCACATTTGAAGGTTTTGCTAAACGTGGACTGAGTGAAGCAGAGGCTCGCGAGTTAATTCAAGCATCTGTAAAAATTGCGGCTGAAGCAAGAGATGAATTTTGGCACCAAGAAGAGAATCGTCTTAATCGTCCCAAACCAATTGTCGCCGCTTCGGTAGGGCCTTACGGAGCATTTTTAGCAAACGGATCGGAATATACTGGACAGTATGACGTAACAGAAGAAGAGTTAATGGAATTTCATCGTCCTCGTATGAAAGCATTAGTTGAGGCAGGAGCGGACGTATTAGCTTGTGAAACTATTCCTAATGTAATGGAAGCAAGAGCCATTGCGAGGCTGCTACAAGAGTTTGAAGGAGCGTACGCATGGATTACGTTCAGCGCAAAAGATGACCTGCACATTAGCAGCGGAACATTAATCTCGGAGTGTGCACGCTATCTGGATTCTTATGAGCAAGTAGCGGCTCTTGGAGTTAACTGTACGCCGCCTCAATATATTTCTTCACTTATTAAAGAAATTAAATCTCAAACGGATAAGCCAGTCATTGTGTATCCAAATTCAGGGGAGCATTATGATGCTGAATCTAAAACATGGAACGGGACATCTGCTGGCGAAACGTATGGTTGCAGCGCTCACAGCTGGTATGAAGCAGGTGCTCAGTTAATCGGAGGGTGCTGCCGTACAACTCCAGATGATATCAAAGGCATTACAAAATGGGCTAGAAAATAACAGATTGAAAGAAAGAGAATGTGAGAAAAGTTGTTTCGCTAACGTTAAACACGAACGATCTATTTTTAATAGATCGTTCGTGTTTTTTTATGGTCATGGTGAACGTAGGCTTCGTGTGGGCAGGTCCTTCTAGCTGTTGCATGGAAATCAACAGAAGTGTCACAAGCAGTTCAGCTCATTTATCCCCATGTTCCGTCTTTAGAGTAGATTCATTTTATTATGTCCCAGTCTTTTTTTCTTGTAAAATAAAAGAATATAAGTTAAAAAATCTTTATTTGAACGAAAGAAGGGATGATGAAAGTGAAAGATATTAAAAATATTTATTGTGTAGGCCGAAACTACGCACTGCATGCAAAAGAATTACATAATGATATTCCAACATCACCTTTTTTATTTTCCAAACCTACTCACGCTCTCGTTGAAGCAGCTGGACAATCAATCACTCTTCCTAGCGACCAAGGAGAGGTGCACTTTGAAACTGAACTGATTCTTCATATTGGACAATCTTACAAAGAGGGCATAACGGTAGATGAACTTGTTGACGAGATGACGATTGGATTAGACTTGACGCTTCGAGACGTGCAGAGCGAATTAAAACAAAAAAAGCACCCTTGGCTGCTTGCAAAAGGATTCAAACATTCAGCGGTCGTGGGAAACTTTATTCCATTTGAAGGAGTAGAAGCATCTAAGAAGAAAGACTTTTCGCTAGTGAAAAACAATGAACGCGTGCAGCTGGGGAATATTAAAGATTTGATTTTTGACTTACAAACGATTATTGATTTTACAGGAAAACATTTTGGTCTTGATAAAGGAGACCTTATTTTTACAGGTACACCTGAGGGAGTAGGTCCGCTTACTCATCATGATGAGCTTTCACTTAAATGGGGACAGCAAGAGCTTGGTTCTTGCATCATTTCCTTTCGTTAACAAAAAGAAGCTGAAACAAAAGTAGTTCAGTTGAAAGAAGATCCGAACGCTGAATTGAGATTCTTGATAGAGAATCCAACTCGTTCGGATCTTTTATTGTGATGGTGAACGTAGATTGTATATATTTGCTTCTAGCTGTTGATTAGAGGGTAAGGCGAAGACTCCGGGAGGAAAGTGGAGTGGCTGAGACCCCGCAGAAGGGTAAGTGAAGTTTTGCACGAAAATCAACAGCGGTGTACCACGCAGTCCAAATCATTTATCTCAGTTCGTATTTAGATTATCTTGACTTCGTTATGCTTCAATCTCTTTTTCTGCGAAGTCTTAATTTTTTAGCCTTCAGAATGAATTTAATATCCAATGGGAAAGCTGTTTCTATCTCCTATAGAAAACGAGGTCCTCAGCATGGTGCTCTTAATCCTTACAACGGTGATTTCTATTTTGAGTGTACTAGTTATGCCAAAACGTATCAGCTGGATAGAAATGTACACAACTTCTTTGTTTGTTATGTTTTTAGGATCGGTAGCAGATATATATCTTGATGTTAAATATGATCTTTATGGATTCTTCACAAAAGGAGTAGATTTTGAATATCTTTTAATTTTTATTTTTGTTTATCCTGCAACGAATAGTGTATTTTTAAATTTTTATCCACAGAGCAAGAGTTTGGCTAAAAAAGCTTTATATATTACAGTGTGGGTAATTCTTACAACCCTGTTTGAATACATTTCTGCCCAAACAGAAGTGTTTTATTATAACGAATGGAAGACGCTATACTCGTTTTTTTGCTATCCTTTTCTTTATATAGCAATGGTTTTAAATTTAAAAATGATACGGAGGCTTCAGATTATCGATAAACAAAAATAGAAATAAAAAAAAGTAATGATAAATCATAAAAAAATGATATTTTATTAATGGCTACATATGTAATATAGTAAAAATAGAAAATAAACGAAGCAGCATATAAGCAGGGTTAAAAAACATCAAAACGGGAATCTTGACATTAACTTCATGTTTTTAACCATGTATTGTGAATGAATATACTTATTGCTAAATAATATGTTGTAGAAGGAATTTAGCAAAGGAGGCAAGAAGATGTTTAAGCGTAGTGAAAAAATCCAAATTCATGGCGTAACGTTTCATGGAGTCATGAGTGCGAAGCAAAAAGCCGCCCTGCAGGAAATTGCTAATGTAACAGACGAAAAAGACTGGGATGGGCTAAAAGGTGTGTATTGCTTAGGCAGTGTAAAAGTGCAAGGGAAAGATGTGCTAGGTGTGTACTATGGCCAATTTAATGATAACCTTCCAAAAGATAAGCGCAAACTTCAGTTTGAAATTGACTATATTAAATATACAGTAACGGAATGTCCTATTGTCTTTATCGATACAACAAAAAATAAAAAGCCTCATCAATTTGCTTTTATCATTCTGCATGAATTAGGCCATCATGTGGATCGTATGACAAATGGAACGCTTTTAAAAGAAGGAAATAGAACGCAGGAAATGTTTGCTAATACGTATGCTTTAGAGAAATATTCAAAAATAGAAAAGTTCCAAACAAAGAAGTTGAAAAACATTCCATTTTTAGAGGAGTCTCTTACTCAATGGAATAAAACTCCTCATTCTGGAGCTTATTCTCTTAGAGTTCAAATTGAATAATTCACGAGAATAGTTCCTCTCTCTCCGTTTTTTATTTTCCTATCTTTTTTCCTCTTCCTTTCTTTTATTCTTCCAATGAACAAAAAGGATTTAATTACCCATAAAGTTTTAAAAGTTTTTATAGTACGAATTATTTACACTATACCCTCCTGTAAATTATGATTATTTTAAGAAAAAACAGAAAATTTTAAAGTTTTAAGGTACAACTTAATAGTGAACAAGCGATGTTGTAATCGTATAGACGAACTGGCATACATATGCGAGTCATACATACAAACGAATCGCTTCCACTGTTATGAAAGCGGATTCAAAAATAGGAGGGGTAATAATGTTAGCTATTCTTGGGTTTTTGATGGTTTGTACATTTATGTTTCTAATTATGACAAAACGATTAACGCCGCTTATTGCTTTAATGGTTATTCCAGTATTGTTTGCAATCATAGGGGGATTCACAAGTGATATTGGAGAAATGGCTTTAAATGGTGTAAAAGAATTAGCACCTACAGGCGTTATGTTAATGTTTGCTATTTTATATTTTGGGATTATGATTGATGCTGGTTTGTTTGATCCAGTTGTAGGAAGAATTTTAAAAATCGTAAAAGGTGATCCACTAAAAATCACAATTGGTACAGCTATTTTAGTTCTTATTATCTCATTAGACGGAGACGGAACAACAACATATATGATTACGCTCTCAGCGATGCTTCCGCTTTATAAAAAGCTAAACATGAAGCCTATGATTTTAGCCTGTATCGCTATTATGGGTAGTGGAGTTATGAACTTAACGCCTTGGGGCGGACCTACTGCTCGTGTGATGAGCGCATTGAAGTTAGATGCTTCACAGGTGTTCACACCACTGATTCCAGCCATGATTGGTGGAGCTGTTTGGTTATTATTTACGGCTTACTATTTCGGGAAAAAAGAGCGCCAGCGCTTAGGTGTTATTGATATTCAAGACGTTACAAATGCTCAAGTAGCTTTTGCAGAAGCAGCCGCTGCTGAAGGAATCGAGTACAAGCGTCCGAAGCTTTTATGGGTAAACTTTGCTTTAACAGCTCTATTATTAGTAGGACTTATCACAGCAGTTATGCCGCTTCAAATCCTGTTTATGATTGGATTTGCAATCGCTATCATGATTAACTATCCAAATTTAGAAGTTCAAAAAGAGCGTATCACAGCACATGCCGGTAATGTACTTGCTGTTGTATCTCTTGTATTCGCAGCAGGCGTATTCACAGGCATTTTATCAGGTACAAAAATGGTAGATGCAATGGGTAATAGTTTAGTAGGATTAATTCCAGATGCGTTAGGGCCTTACATGTCTGTGATTACAGCCATCACAAGTATGCCATTTACGTTCTTTATGTCAAATGATGCTTACTACTATGGAATTTTACCAATTATTGCTCAAGCAGCTTCAGCATACGGTATTGATGCTGCAGAAATTGGCCGTGCTTCATTGATTGGTCAACCTGTTCACTTACTAAGTCCTTTAGTTGCTTCTACGTATCTATTGGTCGGTATGGCAAAAGTCGAGCTTGGTGAATTCCAGCGCTTTACTTTAAAGTGGACGATTGGAACAGCGATGGTGATGCTTTTAGTAGCTATTATTACAGGAGTTATTACGCTGTAAAGATCATGAACCTAAAAACTTATCAATTCCGCTTTTGGGATTGATAAGTTTTTTTGTCTAAAAAGCTTTTGGAATAAGGAGCGGATATACAAAAAATTTTGATAAAATAAAAGAGGAATAGAACTATAAGGTAAAGGCTAAAGGTGCGATGAAATGAAAAAGTGGTTTCAAGTATCGCTGCAAACAAAAATCGTAGGTTTATCCGCAGCATTAATCATAACTGTTATTGTTCTTTTAGCGAGTATTTTCTCTTACATGCAGTTTGTAGAATCTAAAAGGCAAGCCGAGCAGCTGGCTCTTCAAGCAGCCAAATCAATATCATTTATGCCGGAAGTCAAAGCTGCTTTTCAAAAAAAACAGCCGAGTCGCTACATTCAGCCGCTTGCCGAGCAAGTGAGGGAACAAATCGGAGCAGCAAGTATTGTGGTTCAAAACCGTGAGCAACTCATCTATTCTCATTCTAATCAAAAATGGATAGGAAAGAAAAACAAAGAGGCGGTTAACGATAGAGCACTGCTGTTTGGCGGATATTATACGCTTGACGGAGAGGGAACCACAGGTCCTGCAATTATGGGGAAAGCGCCTATTGTTATCAGTCACGGAAAGTATACGGAGGTCGTGGGAGTAGTGACGGTTGAGTTTTTAAAGTCTCATGTTCATGCTCAGCTCATTACGCGCATTCAGCAAATTATCCTATTTTCACTAGCTGTTTTATTGCTTGGTATGATCGGGGGTATTTTTTTAGCTAAAAGTATCAAAAAAGATACTCTCGGTCTTGAGCCCCATGAAATCGCTTCTTTATACCGTGAACGAAATGCGATTTTACTTTCGATAAAAGAAGGAATTATTGCTATTGATCATCAGGGCTTTATTACGATGATGAATACATCAGCTAAAAATATGCTAGGACTACAGACGGAATATTTACATCATCATATCATTGAAGTATTTCCTTATACGAATATGATTGAAGTGCTAGATACGGGAATAGCCCGAAGCGACCAAGAGATTTTTTTGAATGAAAAAACGTTTATCTTAAACTTAACACCTATTATTGAACATCAGCGAATTGTAGGAGTGGTCGCTAGTTTTCGTGATAAGACAGAATTAAAAAGCTTAATCAATACGATTTCAGAAGTACGAAAGTATTCAGAGGATTTACGAGCTCAAACGCATGAGTTTACGAATAAGCTGTATGTTTTGTCGGGTTTGCTGCAGTTAGGGCAGTACAAAGATGCATTTGAGTTTATTCAAAAAGAATCAGCCGTACACCAAACACAAAATCGTATTCTATTTGATCAGATACTAGATTCTAAAGTCCAAGCAATATTGCTTGGGAAGATTGGAAAAGCATCTGAAAAGAAAATTCACTTTTCGGTTGATTCGGAGAGTACACTCGATACGCTCCCAGAACATATTGAAATTTCTCATCTCATTATCATTATTGGGAATTTAATTGATAATGCATTTGAAGCAGTGAGTCAGCAGTCTGAAAAAGAAGTGTCGTTTTTTATTACCGATATTGGTCATGATTTAATTATTGAAGTGATGGATAACGGACCTGGTATATCAGAAGAAGTACTAAATCAAATTTTCACAAAAGGTTTTTCAACCAAAGGTACAGACAGAGGATACGGACTGGCAAATATAAAGAAAATGGTAGATGAGCTTGGAGGATCTATTGAAGTATATAATCAGCCAGAAGGAGGAGCCATTTTTTCAGTTTACCTTCCAAAAAACTGAATCATGAGAAGTAAGGGGAGAGTCGAAATGTTAAGAGTCGCAATTGCAGAAGACGATTTTCGAATTGCTCAAGTTCAAGAGCGATTTTTATTAGAAGTAGATGGTGTGGAAGTTGTAGGTAAAGCGTTGAATGCAAAAGAGACGCTTGAAATGCTAAAGGAGAAGAAAGTTGATTTACTTCTTTTAGACATCTATATGCCAGATGAAATGGGAACAGATTTACTGCCAAAAATCAGAGCGCAGTTTCCACACGTTGACGTTATCGTGGTAACGGCTGCCACCGAAAAAAACATTGTAGAAATCTGTTTGAGAAACGGCGTCGTTAATTATTTGATTAAGCCGGTTATGATGGAATCCTTCATTAATGCTATTAAACAGTATCAAGAGAAAAAGGAACTGTTTAGTACGCGTGAAGAAGTTGATCAATCATTTATTGATGCGTACTTTGGACATGTCAGAACAAAGCCAAAAGCGGATAAATCTCTTCCTTCAGGTATTGATGGTATCACGTTACAAAAGTCAAAAGACATTTTAAAAAGCATCAAAGGAATTACGATCGAAGAGATGGGGCAACACATGGGAGTATCTAGAACGACAGCTAGACGATATTTAGAGTATCTAGTATCAACTGGTGAATGTCACGTTGAGTATGATTATGGGATTATTGGACGGCCGGAGCGCAAGTACTATTTAGCGTAGCATTAGCCTTGAAGGATGGTATATATGATCAAAAAGCTCATGATAGTGTTTATAAGTGTATTGCTTGTTAGCTGTTCTTCGCCCTCTAAAAAAGACCGTATTGATATGGGGGAAATTGAAATTGTGGCAGCCGGTGCAAAAGGCGGAGGAGCAGATGCAACAGTAAGAGCCATTCAACAAGTGCTAACGGAAAAGAAGATTGTGAAGGTACCCGTTTCTGTTAGTAATAAAATAGGTGGGCAAGGTGAAGAAGGATGGAAATATATTAAACAGAGAAAAGAAGGGAATATTGTTTCCGGAAATTCCAGTTTGCTGATTACAAATAATTTGCTAGGGCAAAGTCAATTAACCTATAAAGACTTTACTCCGCTCGCTATTTTAACATCTGAATGGGAGGTCATCGTAGTTCCTGCTAACTCTCCTATATATAATTTAAAACAGCTCATACGCACGTTAAATCAAAGTGAATCCAGCATGAAAGTAGGAATATCACCTCGCTTAGGAAACGACGATCATTTATCGTTCATGCAGCTGAATAAAAAAGCAGGCGTAGACTCTTCTAAGCTTGAGTTCTTCGTTTACAACAGCAGTCATAAAGTGATCGATGCGCTCGTTCATCATCAGCTAGATGTAGCACCTATGTCATTATCAGAAGTAAAAAAGCAGTATGAACAAGGGCAGGTAAGAATACTCGCCGTTTCTTCTCCCAGCAGGCTAGAAGAGTTAAAAGAGATCCCAACATGGAAAGAAGCGGGAATTGACGTAACATTTAGCCATTGGAGAGGTCTAATGGGACCGCCTAATATGACCAAAGAGCAGGTAGCATATTGGAATAAGACAGTGTATGAAATGGTTCATACAAAAGAATGGGAACAGCTGCTTAAAGATAACGATTTAACCTCTTTTTATAAAAATAGCAGCGGTGCTAAAGTCTTTCTTGAACAGCAAAGCAAGCTGTATTCTGACTTAATGGGCGGAACAAATGACGAGTAGACATGATAAAGAAAAGGTTGAGGCATGACGAAATGAATCTAATCTAAAGATGAACAAATGGGATATATGAGCTGAACTGCTTTAGACACCGCAGTTGATTTCCGTGCAAGACTTCGCTTTCCGCGGGCGGGCGATGAGCCTCCTCGTCGCTTACGCTCCTGCGGGGTCTCACCTGTCCCGCTTTTCCCGCAGGAGTCTTCGTCTTGCCCTACAATCAACTGCTAGAAGGAACGAAACAGATGAAACCTATGTTTACTACAACAAAAAATGAACCACTAATCAAACATTTTGATTAATGGTTCATTTTTTCATTTCGGCTAAACTACGTTTGTTTCAACCTCTTTCTATCAGTGTACATCTTTTAAATCCAAGTTTTGAATGAACTCAATAAAAGCTTTTACGATGTTAATTTTTAATGAATCCTCATGATAAAACATCCATGTACTGCGCGTTAAAGGCTGCTGGTTTTTTGTTTTTAACGTGTATCTGTAAATCTCTGCTGCGTCATCAAGCAGCATACTCGGCAAAATCGCATAACCGAGTCCATTTACAACCATCTTTTTGCATGTTTCTGCTTTATCCACTTCAATACTGACAAGGGGAGGCTGAGAGTAATTTTCAGCCCACCAGTTATCAACAGATGTTTTTAAAAAACGATCTTGGTGATAGTCAATTCGAGGTATATTGGGAAGGTTGTTTATGTCAACAGGCTGTGCAGACGCAATGCAAATCGTTTCTTTAAAAAGCAGCTCTTTCTGATCCTGCCAGTTATAATCACCTTTTACAAACGCAATATGAACATCGTGCTTATAAAGTAAGTGAGCCATGTCACTGCTCCATCCGGTGGTGACTTTGAATTCAACGTCAGGAAATCGCTCTTTAAATAACCGTAATAGTCCAGGTAGCTTGTAGTCAGTGAAAAAGTTAGACACTCCTAGACGTAAAGTACCGGTTAATTGATCATCCATGTTTAACACATTTTCTTTTATTTTTTGAAGCGTGAGCAGCATTTCTTCTGCGCACTTCACTAAATATTCCCCCTGCGGTGTAAATTGAACGCCGCGGCGTCCTCTGTTCACAATCTGAACATGAAATTCCTTCTCCATCTGCTGCAGTCTATGCGTAAGCGCAGGCTGAGAGATAAACAGCTCCTTGGCTGCTTTTGTAATGTTTTTTTCTCGATACAACACTTGTAGAATAAGCCAATCTCGATCGTCCATACTACCCCTCCAGGAATAAAAAAAATGAATGGTTTATAATAAAATTTCGATATTTTAATTATCTCTAAAATTATACTATAGTTAAGAAGAAGAATGTTCGGTGTAAGAAAGAAAAGCCTTGTAGAAGGAAGGAAGTAGATATGAACGCAAGAATTATTTTTTTACAATCTATATTTTTTATTTTATTAACAAGCGTCGGAGGATTTCTTTTATCGTTAACAGGTTTATCCATTGGCTGGATGCTTGGGACCCTCATTTTAGCTGCTATTCTAGCTTTCCGAAAGCCGCGTTTTTTATCTCAAACAAGCAAAAAAGGTATTCCAAAATATTGGCTGTACGCAGGACAGTGTATTTTAGGGATTGAATTAGGTCAAAAGATTAACTTGTCTGTATTAACTACGTTTCAATCTCACTGGTCCACCATTACGATCATGCTTTTGCTGTCCGTTGTTTTTTCTCTTTTATCCGGTTATTTGCTATGGAGGTTCAGTTCCACAGACTTATTAACAAGCTTTTTCGGCACGACTCCTGGAGGAATGAGCGCAATGCCAGGCATGGCTGAAGAGGTAGGGGCTAATACGGCAGTTGTAAGCATCATTCAAACAATGCGCGTGTTTTTAGTTGTGCTTGCTGTTCCTTTATTTGTGGTCTATTGGGGAAGTAATACAGGTCGGCATGCAGTGGCAGCTACTCCAAGTATTTTTGGGTGGGAATCACTGCTATGGACAGGCGTTTTAATCGTTACAGCAGTAGTAGGCTATTATATAGGAAAAAAACTAAAATTTCCTGCTCCTTGGTTAGTAGGGGGAATGCTTACTGTTGCGATTGTTCAAACAGCTGCTTCATCGTACGCGGGCTATAATCTTCAAGCATACTGGCCTCATTCTGTGATGATTTTATCGCAAATTTTTATCGCGTCAAGCATTGGTTCTCGCTTTCATAAAGAAATGTTTATCGGCGTAAAAAAAATTATAGTTGTTGCGCTTATTAATACAATCGGCTTAATTGCTGCTATGTTTGTTTGTGCACTACTCGTCTCCAAAATAACTGGAATCGGGCTTATTACGTCTATTTTAGCGTTTGCTCCTGGAGGCATTGCAGAAATGGCGACTACATCAATTGTACTGCAAGCTGATTCGACGTTGGTAGTAGCCGTCCAAGTACTTCGAATTTTAACCATTTGGCTGCTTCTTCCTCCGCTGTTTCGCATGTTTCATCAATGGGGAGAAAGAAAAAGAATACATTCACACGTTTCCTAATAAATATGTGAATGCACTAGGCAAAGTAACAGAGAGTTTTAAAGAGGAAAATGGGGGGAGAATAGATGAGTAATAAAGAAATGGTGGTCAGTCAGTTCGGGGGGAATGCTGGAAAGTACGTCAAAAGTAAAGGTCATGCGAAAGGCAAAGATTTAGCTGTTTTAGCGGAAATTGCTGAAGAAAATAGAGGAGGAAAGCTGCTTGATGTAGCAACAGGAGGAGGACACGTGGCAAATAAGCTAGCACCTGTTTTTCAAGAAGTAACGGCTTTTGACTTAACTCCTCAAATGCTGCAAAGTGCTGAAGGCTTTATTAAAGAAAATGGTCATGAAAATGTATCGTTTGTTCAAGGAGATGCTGAAGATATGCCATTTCAAGATGACGAGTTTGATACGGTAACGTGCAGAATTGCACCTCACCATTTTCCTAATATTAAACAGTTCATCAAAGAGGTATACCGAGTGTTAAAGCCAGGCGGACAGTTCTTGCTCATTGATAATGTAGCACCGGAAGTGAATGCTTATGACGAGTTTTATAATCGAGTTGAAAAGACAAGAGATCCAAGCCATTATCGTGCTTATAAAAAAACAGAGTGGCTTTCTATGCTTGAAATGCAAGGGTTCCGTACAGAAGTGCTGACAACTTTTCCAAAGCGCTTTTTATTTGATGACTGGTGCGGGATGATGAATGTTCCGGAAGAGACAAAGCATGAGCTTACTCAATATATGCTGAATATACCAAGGGGATTTAAGCAGTTTTTTGACATCAAAACGAATCAACAAAGAATTGAATCGTTTCAAGGGGAAGCAATCTTTGTAGCGTGTTACAAAAATAAATAAAAAGAAGCCAACTCACCGGAGTTGGCTTCTTTTTTTACTTATGCTCGTTGGTTTGAACGATTTCCAAAATATTGCGTAATACGATCTAAAATAATCGCTAAAATAACGATTGAAATTCCAGCTTCAAAGCCCGTGCCGACTTCAAGTCGAGAAACTGCACGGTATACTTCCGCACCAAGTCCCGGAGCACCTACAAGAGAGGCAATAACAACCATTGAAAGAGATAGCATGATGCTTTGGTTAATTCCGGCCATGATGGTTTTTGTAGCTAATGGAAGCTGTACTTTAAATAATTTTTGTTTTGTTGTTGAACCGTAGGCATTTGCTGCTTCTACTAAGTCAGCGGGTACTTCGCGAATACCTAGGTTCGTTAAGCGAATCGTCGGAGGCATTGCAAAGATAACAGATGAGATAACACCTGGCACTACACCGATTCCAAAAAAGAAAAGTGCTGGAATCAAATAAACAAATGCGGGCATTGTTTGCATAAAGTCTAAGATTGGCGTAATAATTCGAGCCGTCTTTTCGCTTTGAGATGCCCAGATGCCAAGCGGAATTCCTACTATAATCGAAATCAGTACGCTTGTTAAAACGAGGGCTAGTGTGTCCATGGTTTCTTGCCAGTAGCCAAGATTAAGAATAAATAACAGGCCAATCATTGATAAAATAGTAAATGACCATTTTTTACTTGAAAACCAAGCAATGATTCCGACAATTAAGATTAAAATTAATGCTGGTGGAAAAGTTAACACTAGTACAATAAAACTTACAATACCATCGACAATAGCTGAAATAACATCAAAAAAACCTTTGATATTATCATTTAAAAACGTGACAAAATGGTCAATCCAATTGCCAACGGGAATTTTAGGAATACTATTCATTTACGTTCACCTCATTACTATCAGTACCGGCGAGTGCTTCAATCACTCGTTCTTTTTTAATGATGCCGCGCAGACGATGGTTTTCATCTACAACCGGTAGCGGAAAGCGGCTGATAACCATTTTGTCGTACAAGTTTTCTAGTAGCGTATCTGTTGTAACAGTTGGAATATCCGTATCTAATACGTCTGCTGTCAGTTTATCTTGTTTAATGGCACGGCTAATATCATCTGCAGTTACAACTCCTAGAAGAGTTTTTTTCTTGTCTACGACGTAGATGCTTGAATAACCAGCTTCTTGCATGATTTTAAGAGCCACGCGCGGACCTCGGTCTACGGTAATAGATTCGGCACGATTCATCACGCTTTCAGCTGTGTATACTTTAGCTACATTAACGTCTTCCACAAAGCGCTCAACATAATCATTGGCAGGGTTTGTCATAATTTCTTCAGGTGTTCCTACCTGAACAACACTGCCGTCTTTCATTAAAACGATGCGATCTCCGATTCGAAGAGCTTCATCAAGATCATGGGTAATAAAAATGATTGTACGTTCCATTTTTTCTTGAAGCTCCAGTAAGAAATCTTGCATGTCTTTACGAATAAGCGGATCTAGTGCACTGAATGCTTCATCCATTAATAAAATGTCAGGGTCATTGGCAAGTGCTCGGGCCAGTCCGACACGCTGCTGCATACCGCCGCTCAGTTCACCAGGGTATTGATTTTCGTACCCTTTCAAACCTACTAATTCAAGCGCTTCTTTTGCTTTCTTTTCACGTTCGGCTTTTGGTGTACCTTGAACTTCTAGTCCGTATTCTGTGTTATCAAGAACCGTACGGTGAGGGAATAGGGCAAAGTTTTGAAAAACCATGCTCATTTTTTTTCGGCGCATGTCGCGGAGTTCATCTTTGTTCATTTTTACTACATCGTCACCGTCCAAAATAAGGGATCCAGATGTTGGTTCAACAAGGCGATTAAACATACGAACTAAAGTGGATTTACCACTTCCAGACAGGCCCATAATAACGAAGATTTCACCGGATTTGATTTCGAAGTTTGCTTGATTAACCCCTATTGTCATTCCTGTTTCTTCTAGAATTTCTTTTTTTGTTTTTCCTTTTTGAAGTAAATCAATCGCTTTTGACGGATTCTTACCAAACACTTTGGTTATATTTTGTACTTTTAATTTTACGTGTTCCATATGTCCACCTCAATTGTTGTTTTCTTTTACGTCCATTAATCTTTTGTCCAACTGTCAACTAGCTTTTTATGCTTTTTTACCCATTCTTGCGCTGCTTCTTCAGGATTCGAAGATTTTTCAACTTGTGATAGAAGAGGACTGATTAATTTATCATTCATCTGTGCATTATTCATCCATTTTATGACTTGAGGATTTGTCTTTTTAAATTCCTTGCTTGTCATTGTGTAAATGTTGTCAGGGTCTCCAAACGAATTTTTAGGATCTTTTAAGTATTTGATATCAAAGTCTGCAAAAGCCCAGTGAGGATTCCACATAGTAACAACAATTGGTTTTTTGGCATCATAGGCTTTGCGCAGTTCACTGAGCATAGCTGCCTCAGACGATTTTACAAGCGTATAGCTTTTAAGGTTATAATCTTTTAACGCCTGTTCGGCTAATCCATTAATACTGGAGCCTGGGTCAATTCCAATTACTTTGTTATCGACATCAGAAGCAACCTTAGCAAGGTCTTCCGTTGTGTTCACATCTTTCATATAGGCGGGAACTGCGAATCCTAAGCGCGCGTTTTTAAGCCAAGGGTCTTCGATGTTCACTTGATCTTTATACTTTTTGTAAAAAGGCGCATCTGTTGTAGGCAGCCATGGTGCAAACGAAATATCAATGTCGTCATTGGCCGTTCCTACCCAAACACCGGCTTTCTCTAAGAAAACAGTTCTAACCTTATAACCTCGATCTTCTAAAATCTGTTTCCATACGTATGTGTAGGCGATGTTTTCAGTATAGTTATTCATGCCGATGGTAATGGTTTTTTTATCTTTAAATGCGCCATTACCGTTGCCGCAAGCCGAAGTAATAACTAGAAGAAAACAAATCATACTGATTAACAATAGTTTCTTCATGCAATGTAACTCCTTTATAAAGTTTTAAATCAATCTGACTGATATGTAGAACGAGTGCTAAACACAACGAAGTGTATACCCGGTTTTTTTAGGTAGTAAACATAGAAAATATAAAATGTGAAATAGAGTGGGTGATTTTTCGGCGTTATAAAGTTATTTTTAGCTAAAAATGTACATTGTAGTTAAGAGAAATTATGGGAAATAAATGGATAAAATAAGTGACTGTAGAATCAGTTTTACATGTTACCACTCTTTTTTTTACTCCGTCAACTTTAAGTGAAGAGTAATTAGGTCATAAAGCTTTATAAATAAACGCAGAAAAGTATCTTTCTAATAAAGATATTTTTTCAGAAGAATAGTTGCTTAAAGAGCGTTGTATCAGCTTTTATTTTGGATTGTCAAAAGAAGAGAAATAACAGTGAGACATATAAAAAGAGCGAGGGTAAAATGATAAAATAAAAAAATATTTTTGAAGTCGGTATACGGCCGATTTTTGATTAAATTTAAAGATTCAGAAAATTTTATCTTGCGTAATTTTGGTTGCTTGTAGTAAAATGAATGA
Source organism: Priestia sp. FW507-14D1A (assembly GCF_058781295.1). NCBI lineage: Bacteria > Bacillati > Bacillota > Bacilli > Caryophanales > Bacillaceae > Priestia > Priestia sp. FW507-14D1A. The sequence continues at coordinate 771,342 of NZ_JBYSWQ010000002.1, read as the reverse complement.
AAGTCATTCATTTTATAGGTGGAGGGAAAGAGTTGATTACAAGCACAAGTGAAAAATACGATAAAATCTTACAGGCAGCGATTGAAGTTATATCTGAAAAGGGGCTTGATAAAACGTCGATTTCAGACATTGTAAAGCGTGCAGGCGTAGCTCAAGGAACTTTTTATCTTTATTTCAGATCCAAAAATGCCCTTGTTCCTGCTATTGCAGAAAACTTACTTTCTTTGTCGCTTGAAAAAATTAAAGAAAGAGCTAAAACAGCAACAAATTTTTTAAGTACATTAGAGGTAATGATTGACGAAACGTATAAAACAACAGATGAATATAGAGATGTTCTTGTTTTATGCTATTCGGGGCTCGCTTTTGACTATTCATTAGAAACATGGGAAGCTATTTATTTACCTTATTACAACTGGTTTGAAGAGGTATTAAATGAGGCTGTAAAAAAAGAAGAAGTCATCAAGCAGCTTAACATTAAATGGACAGCTAAAACGATGATCAATTTGATTGAAAATGCTGCTGAACTTTTTTATATCGGGCGAGAGCAAGATGTCACACTTGAGCAATCAAAGGAAGAACTTTTTCAATTCTTAAAGCGTTCTCTTGTGCCATCCGTGTAATATTAGCGCTGCTGATATTACACCTATCAAAATGACTGACATTCATTCAAAATATATAATAAATTATCAGAAATATAAGTTTTTTAAAGTTTAAAATGACTGATAATCAGTCATTATTTAATAAGGAGGTATCTTATGGATCGTACAGCCGTTAAAACGTTAACTTTGAATATGTACATAAACGGAGAGTGGAAAAAAGCAGAGAAGCAGCGTCCTACTGTTAATCCAGCGACAGGTGAAGTAATTGGATATGCTGCAGAAGGCAGCGCAGAAGATATGAAAGCAGCAATTAAAGCTGCACGGGAAGCCTTTGACAGCGGAATTTGGTCTGAGACTTCTGCCTCTGAAAGAGCAGCTGTCTTATTTAAAATTGCCGATAAGCTTGAAGAAGCGAAAGAGGAATTAGCAGCGCTAGAAACAATGGATAACGGAAAGCCCTATCGCGAAGCTGAGGCTGATGTGGAAGATGCAGCTGCTTGTTTTAGATATTACGCTGGATTAATTACAAAGCCAGACGGTCAAACGTACAGTGTTCCTGCACCTATGCAAGCAATGGTTATAAAAGAACCAATTGGAGTGTGCGGATTGATTGTACCTTGGAATTATCCGCTGTTGATGAGCGTGTGGAAAATTGCACCTGCTTTAGCTGCAGGAAATACGATTGTATTTAAACCTTCTGAAGTGACACCGGTTACTCCTACAAAACTTTTTGAGATCTTAGAAAGCGTAGGATTGCCAAAAGGAGTAGCAAACCTTGTTATGGGAGCTGGAGATACTGTAGGAAATACGCTTATTCAAGATAAGCGTGTTGATAAGATTTCCTTTACAGGCGGAACGGTAACTGGAAAACACATTATGCGTCAAGCAGCAGAGAATGTAACGAAAGTCTCTTTAGAACTTGGAGGAAAGTCACCGAACATTATATTTGCTGACGCTGATTTTGAAACAGCTGTAGATTATGCCTTATTCGGAATTTTTGCAGGTAGCGGCCAAATTTGCGCTGCAGGTTCTCGTATTTTAGTAGAAGAAAGCATCGCTGAGAGATTTATCGAACGTTTTGCAGAGCGTGCTCAAAAAATTAAAGTAGGAAATGGAATGGAACAAGAGATTGAAATGGGCCCTCTTGTAAGTGAAGAACATATGGAAAAAGTATTAAAGTACGTCGAAATTGGAAAGCAAGAAGGCGCTCACCTTGTATGCGGAGGCAATCGAATCACCAGCAGTGGATTGGAAAAAGGATTCTTTGTAGAACCTACGGTTTTTAGTAACGTTACGTCAAATATGAAAATTGTGCAAGATGAAATCTTTGGTCCGGTTGTTGTTATTCAAACGTTCAAAGATGAAAAAGAAGCTATTAAGCTTGCAAATGATACGGAATACGGTTTAGCAGGCAGTGTGTTTACAACCGACGGCGCAAAAGCTCTTCGAGTGATTAAAAAGCTGCGTGCGGGCATCACTTGGGTAAACACGTATCATTTTACATTTAACGAAGCGCCTTGGGGCGGATATAAGCAGAGCGGAATTGGCCGAGGACTGGGTACGTTTGGATTGGAAGAATTTCAAGAAGTAAAACAAATTAATATTAATTTACAAGTAGAGCCAATCGGCTGGTTTAAAAATTAAAAAGTAGAGAAGGAGCGATATTAAAATGAATACAGTGACGAAAAATCAAGAGGTAAACAAAGCATATGGTGAAGTAAACGAATATATCAACAAAGTGCTGGGGCTTATTGAAAAAAGCGAAGTGTCAGCTGAAGAAGCACAGTGGATTACGAAAGAAACAGTAGACGGATTTCGTGAGCATGTCAACCCAGGCTTTTTAGAATATCGCAAAACAGTAACGGTGGATACGCAGTTCGCAGCTGTTGAATGGTCAGATGAAGGCTCTTGTTTTACGGATGTAAACGGTAAAAAATACATTGATTGTTTGGGCGGATTTGGAATTTATAACGTGGGGCACCGCCATCCTAAAGTAGTCAAAGCTGTTCAAGATCAGCTTCAGCGTCAAGCGCTCCATAGCCAAGACTTATTAGATCCACTTCGTGCGATGCTTGCGAAAATTTTAGCAGATATTACACCGGGGGATTTGAAGTATTCCTTTTTCACAAACAGCGGAACAGAAAGTGTAGAAGCCGCTTTAAAATTAGCGAAAATGTATAGTGATCGAACAACGTTTATTTCCACAACACGTTCTTTTCATGGAAAAAGTCTAGGTTCTTTATCAGGTACGGCAAAAGGAATGTTCCGTAAACCATTTCTGCCGTTAATTCCAGGTTTCCGTCACGTACCGTTTGGTGATATTGACATGATGCGCAAAACATTTGAAACGTGCGCGCTTGTAGGGGAAGATGTGGCAGCTGTTTTATTAGAACCAATTCAAGGAGAAGGCGGCATTATTCTTCCTCCTGAAAATTATTTAAAAGAAGTGCGTGCACTATGTGATGAGTACGATGCTATCTTAATTTTTGATGAAGTTCAAACAGGTATGGGACGTACCGGTGAAATGTTTGCATCAGAACTATACGATGTTGTACCCGATATTTTATGTCTTGCTAAAGCGTTTGGAGGAGGGGTTATGCCTGCTGGGGCAGTCGTAGCAAAAGAAAAAGTGTTCTCAAGCTTCTTTGATAATCCTTTTATGCACACAACAACGTTTGGAGGCAACCCGCTTGCCTGCGCAGCCGCTATTGCAACCATTAACGTGTTGATTGAAGAACAGCTGCCAAACCGTGCGAAAGAGCTGGGAGAATATTTCCTTGCTGGTTTAAAGAAAGCAGCTGAAAAACATGGAGATAAAGTACTTGAAATCAGAGGGCAAGGTTTAATGATTGGAATTGAGTTTCACCAAGATGAAATTGGCTACGCGCTTTCTAAAGGTATGTTTGATGAAGGGATTCTAGTAGCCGGCACGCTTGTAAACTCTAAAACAATTCGTATTGAGCCACCGTTGACTATTTCAGCGGAAGAAGTAGATCAAGTCATTTCTACATTTGAAAAAGTATTAAATGAGCTGAACCACCAATAAATGTAACAAGGAGCAATGAATATGAGTCGGCAAACGTTTCTTATTCCCGTATTGCTTTCAATGATTTTAGTAGTGGAAATGCCTAGCGACTAACTGAAATCATTGAAACGGAGGAATAAATTATGAAATATCCATTGTCCCCAGATGTCAAACCAGAATTTTGTACAACGGGCTCATTTATGAGGCTGCCAGCGGAAAGAGAAAATGCAAAAGTAGGGCTAGTAGGTATGCCGTTTGATACGGCAGCATCTTTCAGAGTAGGTGCGCGCTTTGCCCCTCAGGCAATTCGGCAATCTTCCATGACGCTGTTTCCTTATCACCCGGTACACGACGTATATCCATTCGATGATACAAATGCTATCGATATTGGTGATGTGCCCGTTATTCCACATAATATTCACAGAAGCTATGAATTAATGGAAGAAGCGGTAGGCACTCTTATGGATAGAGGAATTGTTCCAATTGGAATTGGAGGAGATCATTCGATTACCTTAGCAAGCCTTCGTGCTGCTGCTAAAAGATATGGTCCAGTGGCTATGATTCATTTTGATTCTCATACAGACACGTGGGATACGTATTACGAGGAAAAATATTGGCACGGATCTCCTTTTATACGCGCATATGAAGAAGGGCTAGTAGATCCAAAGAAGGTCTTTCAAATTGGTATCAGAGGAACATTAAACCACCCGGGAGATGTTCAAGAAAGCAAAGACCTCGGTTATCATGTAGTAACGGCAGGGGAGCTTGAACATCAAGGATTTTCAGTGGTTTTAGAGCAAATGAAGACAGCGATTGGAGATACGCCGTGCTTTTTAACGTTTGATATTGATTTTGTTGATCCTTCTTGTGCACCAGGAACAGGAACGCTTGAAGTAGGCGGATTCAGCAGCAGAGAAACGCTGCAAATGATTCGTTCTCTGACGGAATTTAACTATGTTGGATTTGACCTGGTGGAAGTGCTGCCTTCTTATGATCCAACTCAGATAACCTCGTTGCTTGCAGCTACAATCATTCATGATTTTGCTAGTTTAGTTGCAGTGAAAACGAAAAGAAAGTGATTGAATACTACGATTGAATAACGGCTTGTAAGCAGAAATCCCTCTTATTCAGAGGGTATTTCTGCGTTGATATAGCAGGAGATTAGGAACATATAGCTATTTAAAATAAAGCGCTTTCATAATATGATAAAAGAAAAAGATAGTTTGTTAGCAACCCTTACCAACTTAAAGAAATAAATCATATATTTGCTATAGTAAATGTAACCACTCTTTATATAAAAATGAATGAAAGTCATTCATTTTTATATAAAGAAATTAAATACAGGCATTTATGGATTTAATTGTCAGAATGTTCTTAATAAATAGAAGGGGGAAGATAAATGAAACATGAAACAGTAACATTAAAAAGGTCGTTGAAATTATGGCAGATTGTATTAATGGGGATCGGATATATGACTCCGATGGTAGTGTTTGATACGTTTGGGATTGCGTCTGATATGACGAATGGACACGTTCCCACGTCTTATATCATAGCCCTTGTCGGGATGCTTCTCACGGCAGTAAGCTACAAAAAGATGATTCAAGTGTTTCCAAATGCAGGGTCAGCTTATACATATACGCAAAAGACAATCAATCCACATTTAGGGTTCTTAGTTGGCTGGTCTGCACTAATGGATTATCTCTTTTTACCGATGGTTAACGCACTTATTTTTCAAATTTATTTATCATCTATTTTTCCTTCGGTACCATCGTGGATTTGGGTTGTCAGCTTCGTCATTATCGTTACGCTGCTAAATCTACGAAGCGTTAATTTCACCGCCAATTTCAATACGTTTCTTGTTGTATTTCAAATGACGATTTTAGTATTGTTTGTTGCTGTTTCAATCAAAGCCTTGCTAGGCGGAATGGGGGAAGGTGCTCTTTTTTCTATGAAGCCTTTCTTTAATCAGAACATGACCTCATCAGGGCTAATAGCGGGAGCCACACTTATGTGTTTTTCCTATTTAGGATTTGATGCAGTGGCTATGTTATCAGAAGAAACGCCTAATCCTAAAAAAACGATTCCGCAAGCTATTTTTTTAGTTGCGTTAATCGGAGGAGTCATGTTTACCGTGACATCTTATTTTATTCAAGCGGTTTTTCCAACGTTAGAAGGATTCAAGCATCCAGACGCTGCGGCTCCTGAAATTGCTATGTATGTGAGCGGTACGCTGTTTCAAATTGTCTTTTTAGCTGGAGGAATTGCAGGAACATTATCATCAGGCATGTCATCGCATGCAAGCGTTTCGCGTTTATTATACGTAATGGGACGCGATCGAATTTTACCTCAGTCATTTTTTGGTTATGTTCATCCTAAGCTGCGCACCCCTTCGCGAAATATTGTATTAGTCGGAGTTGTATCAGCAAGTGCCATTTTCTTCAGCCTGGCAACAGCTACATCATTTATTAATTTTGGAGCACTCATTGCGTTTTCTTTTGTTAATATTTCGGTTATTGCGCACTATGCTGTTCATCAAAAGCAGCACCGGTCGGCTAAGGGATTTTGGTCATACATTGTTATGCCACTATTAGGAGCAGCAGCGATTGGCGTTTTATGGCTTAACTTGGAGCGCAACTCCTTTTTACTTGGTATTGGCTGGGCGATTGCTGGTTTAGTTTATTTAGTGTATGCAACGAAAGGTTTTAGAAGGCAGCTGTCTTCCATTGAGTTTAAGGAAACAGAAGAAATGTCACCTTTGATGAAAGTCGGAGAAAAGTAAGGATAGAAACTACCTGTTTAAGCCTATCTTATTAAGGAAGCCACATTTATGGATTACGTATTTTGAACGTGTTACTATGTAAGGACGATAAGATAGAAAAAGGTAGGTAAATTATGATTAAAGCAGTTGTGTTTGATTTTGATGGATTAATTATTGATACAGAATCAGTGTGGTATGAGGTATACCGCGAAATGTTAGAAGACAGGGGAGTAGATCTACCGATTGCAACGTTTGCTTCTTATGTGGGAACGGATGCTACGGCACTTTACGATTACTTGCTTCAGCAGTTTAACAATGAGTTCACAAAAGAGGAACTAGCTCAAAAATCGTTAAGACGTCATCAAGAAAAAATGAAATCATTAGTAGCCCGAGAAGGTGTAGCGGAGTACTTGGCAGAAGCAAAAGAACTTGGATTAAAAATTGGTTTAGCAAGCAGCTCATATCGAGACTGGGTAACAGCATTTTTAAAAGAGCTAGATTTGCTGCACTATTTTGAAGTCATTCAAACGCGCGATGATGTAGAAAAAGTGAAGCCAGATCCGGCTCTTTACCGAAATGCAATTGAAAAGCTAGGAGTAGAGCCCTCTGAAGCTTTGGCATTTGAAGATTCTTCTAATGGAGCGAAAGCTGCTATGGCAGCAGGCTTGCGCTGTGTGATTGTACCAAATCCGTTAACTAAACATCTGTCATTCGAAAGATATCACTTACACATCGAATCGATGAAAGAGAAAAGTTTAAAAGAAGTGATTCAGTATCTTTGTATTGAAGACTAACGCTAAAAGCGCCACATTTTTCAAAAGAAAATGTGGCGCTTTTTTTATTGTTTTACTGCTTCCTCAGTCAAATAAAAAGGGTTATCTACAGGGGTATAGACGCTGTTGTAGTGTTTTTTTAGCTGTTGCAATAATAAGTCAATAACCTTTAAAGAAATCCTAATTCAGCATTAGTAATAGCTTCATTTATGTTTCATTATAAAGAGAGAAGTTTCGTTGACACCCTGGAAGAATATGTTTTAAGATTACTTCCAAACAGATTTAATTCTTAGTTAATTTATGTATTTAATTAGTTTTGGAGGTTTCTATGGGGAAACATATTTATTTAAATGCGTTTGATATGAATTGTGTTGTACATCAGACACCTGGTTTGTGGACGTACCCAAGTGATCAGGCGGCCGAATATAAAACGTTAGATTACTGGGTGAAGTTAGCTAAGCTATTGGAAAAAGGAAAGTTTGACGGTTTGTTTTTAGCCGATGTGTTAGGTATTTATGACGTTTATAGGAAAAGTAATGAAGGAGCTCTTAAACAAGCTGCTCAGCTTCCAGTGAATGAACCAACTGCACTTATTTCCGCTATGGCATATGCAACAAAGCATTTAGGGTTTGGGGTAACGGTCTCTACTACTTATGAGAAGCCTTATGCGTTTGCGCGAAAATTTTCGACGTTGGATCATTTAACAAATGGACGTATTGCATGGAATATTGTGACTTCATATCTTGAAAGCGGGTCAATTAATCTAGGATTAGAAGAACATTTTACGCATGAAACCCGCTATGATATTGCCGACGAATTTTTAGAAGTTTGCTATAAATTATGGGAAGGAAGTTGGGAGGAAAGAGCTGTTGTAAGAGATAAAGAAAAAGGGATCTTTACACTTCCAGACCGGGTTCATCCGATTAATCATAAAGGGAAGTGGTTTAGTGTTCCGGGTGTACATTTATCAGAACCTTCCCCGCAGCGAACTCCAGTTTTATTTCAAGCAGGAGCTTCTGCCCCAGGAAGAGCATTTGCCGCCAAACATGCTGAGTGTATCTTTACAAGTTTTCCTACTAAAAAAGTAGCCTCAGATTATGTGAAAAAAATGCGCACTCAAATTGCTGCAGAGGGCAGAGACCCAGATAGCGTATTAATTTTTAATTTATTTACCCCAATTGTTGGACGAACAGAAAAAGAGGCTGAAGAGAAGCTTGCTCGTTTTGAAAGCTATGTGAATTTTGAAGGAGCAGCTACGCTGTTTAGCGGCTGGACGGGAATCGATGTTTCCGCCTATGAACCAGAACAGCTCATTGAATTTATTGCGACAAATTCAGTCCGTTCCGCTTTAGAGAAATTTACAATAAGTGATCCGGATAGAAAGTGGACGGTAGAAGAAGTAGTGAAATTTGTCAGTATCGGAGGGATGGGCCCAGTTACTGTGGGGAGTCCGGAACAAGTAGCTGATTTTATGGAAGAATGGATAGACGATACAGGCATGGATGGGTTTAATATGGCTTATGTAACCACGCCGGGAACGTTTGCTGATTTTATTGATTTAGTGATTCCTGTTTTGCAGGAAAGAGATTTATTCAAAACAGATTACAGTGAAGGAACTTATAGAGAAAAGCTATTTAAAAAATCACATTTCTTGCCTGATGAACACTATGGCGCTCAGTATCGAAAGACGAGCCAAAGGGAGAGTTTAACATGACTGCAACAACTGTAAAGGGAGAAATTTATCTTGATCAAGCAAAAAAGCTGTCCGTTTCTTTTGCGAAGGATGCAGCACAAAGAGATAAAGAAGGCGGAACACCTAAACAGCAAAAAGATGCTATTCGCCAAAGCGGGCTGTTAAATTTATTAATTCCTCAAAAATATGGCGGAGAAGGCGGGAAATGGTCAACGGCTTTAGCTATTGTTCGAGAGTTGGCGAAAGGCGATGCAGCATTGGGTCACTTATATGGCTATCACTCCTTGTTTGTCTCAGATATTCGAATCAAAGGCACAGAAGAACAGCAGGCCTATTTTTATCCTTTATCTGTTCAGCAGCAAGCTTTTTGGGGAAATGCCTCTAATCCTTTAGTAGAAAGCCTAAAAGGTGACAAGCAATCACAAGGTTATCTATTAAATGGAACGAAAGCGTTCGGTTCTGGTTCACCGGATTCTCAGTACTTATGGTTATCATTTAATGACAGAGAAACGGGGCAATATTTAAACGGAGTCGTGCCTACTGACAGAACAGGCATTACCGTCAAAGATGATTGGAATGCGATGGGACAAAGACAGACGGGAAGTGGAAATGTAGATTTTAAAAATGTACGAATAGAAGAACATGAAGTGATTCAAGATTTTGTTGAAAACCCTACTTCTTTTTCAACTATTGGAGCCTCGCTGTCGCAAATTATTTTAACGAATGTCTTTATAGGAAGCGCCTTTGGAGCAATTGAAGAAGCACAAAACTATACGGCTTCTAAAACAAGGCCTTGGTTAACATCAGGAGTAGAAAAAGCTTCGGATGATCCAGGTATACTGCGGAAATACGGTGAACTCTGGATTCAAGCGAAAGCAGCCAGTGCACTTGCAGATGAAGCAGCTCTCATATTGGATGAAGCGTGGGAAAAAGGCAGAAAATTAACGGAAGAAGAACGTGGAAACCTAGCAGTTCACGTAGCGGCTGCCAATGTTTTTGCTGGTAATGCTGCACTGGATATCACAAGTAAGATATTTGAAGTTATGGGAGCGCGTTCGGTTCATGCTGAATACGGATACGATCGATTCTGGCGTAATGTAAGAACTCATACTCTGCATAATCCAGCTGAATACAAGCTTCGAACGGTTGGGAACTGGGTGTTAAATCAGCAGTACCCTACACCTAATCCGTATGCTTGATTTAAAAATAGTAAAAAATGAAGCTATCAGACAACTGAGGCTCCTTATTGCAGTTTATTTGTAATAACGGAGTTTTTTTATGTAGCTTTAAAAAGGGGCGAATACAAGTGGAGTTATTTTGGTTTATTCCAACGTATGGAGATGGACGTTATTTAGGAAGCCATGAAGGAGCCAGGGCTGCAAGCTATTCTTATTGCAAACAAGTTGCACAAGCTGCGGATGAGCTAGGATATAGCGGGGTTTTGCTTCCAACGGGAAAATCATGTGAAGACGCGTGGATTGCTGCATCTACTTTAGTGCCAGTCACTGACAATCTGAAGTTTTTAGTAGCGGTACGCCCGGGTTTAATGTCGCCTACCCAAGCCGCAAGAATGGCTGCAACATTTGACCGCTTTTCGAAAGGAAGGCTCCTTATTAATGTCGTAGCAGGAGGAGATCCCGTTGAGTTAGAAGGAGACGGAGTGTTTTTAAACCATCACGATCGCTATGAGCTGACAGATGAATTTTTAACGATATGGAGAAGGGTATTAAATGAATCCGATGTTCACTTTGACGGAGACTACTTGAGTGTTAAAGGTGGCAACGTACTTTATCCGCCAGTCCAAAAACCGTATCCTCCCCTTTATTTTGGAGGTTCTTCTCCTGTAGCGATGGACGTTGCCTCAAGGCATATAGACGTCTATTTGACTTGGGGAGAGCCTCCTGCACAAGTAAAAGAAAAAATTGAACGCATGAAAGAAAAAGCAAAGCAGACAGGAAGAGAAATTCGATTTGGCATCAGGCTTCATGTCATTGTTCGTGAAACTGAAGAAGAAGCCTGGAAAGCTGCAGATGAACTGATTCAACATGTAGATGGAGAAGCTGTTAAATCAGCCCAAAAAGTATTTTCTCGAATGGATTCAGAAGGTCAAAAACGTATGAGCGCCTTGCATCAAGGTGACCGTTCAAACTTAGAAGTAAGCCCTAATCTATGGGCCGGTGTAGGGTTAGTTCGAGGAGGAGCAGGGACTGCTTTAGTAGGAGATGCTGATACGGTGGCACAACGAATCAAAGAATATGCAGAGTTAGGTATCGAAACATTTATTTTATCTGGATATCCCCATTTAGAAGAAGCATATCGAACAGCAGAGCTTTTGTTTCCAAGGCTTCCAGTTAAGCGTAAGCACGATGAGAACGAGCGCACATTTATCAGTCCATTTGGTGAAGTGAAAGTGAATGATAAAGCACCCGCTAAAAGGTGAGAAAGGAGGGTAATCATGAACAACACCCAAACGATTGCAGCGTCTCAAGAGAAGATCCTCGAATTGGCTAACCAGTTGGCTAAAGAGTTTTCCAAAACTGCTGCAAAAAGAGATAGAGAAGGTGGAACGCCTCTACATGAGCGTAATCTGCTTAGAAAAAGCGGTCTTTTAGCTCTCCCGATTCCTAAGGAATACGGGGGTTATGGAGCCAGCTGGCCGATTGTTTTTAAAGTCGTGAATATCATTGCGAAAGCAGATAGTTCACTTGCCCACTTGTTGGGGTATCATTATTTGACGGTTTGTTCGACGTTTCTATTTGGAAGTATTGAGCAGTACAAAACTTTTTACAAAGAAACAGCAGCTCACCAGCTATTTTGGGGCAATGCCTTTAACCCTAGAGATTCAGGACTAAAAGCAGTCCGAGAAAATGGGCGATTAATGCTTAGCGGAAGCAAGAGTTTTTGTTCCGGGGCAACCGATTCAGACCGTTTGTTAGTATCGGCTCAAGAAGAAGGAAGCGGTGAGGTATTGCTATGTGTACTTCCTACTCATAGAGCCGGAATCGTTACTGAAGATAATTGGGATGGATTTGGCCAGCGCCAAACGGATAGCGGAAGTGTAAAGTTTGAAGATGTTATCGTTTATGAAGAAGAAATATTGCGTAAAGCAGCTGAAGAGCAAAAGGTTTTTCCTACGGTACGAACGCATTTGGCTCAGCTTATGCTCACTCACTTATTGTACGGTATTGCTCAAGGCGCTTTGGAAGAATCAAAAGTTTACGTGAAGGCTCATACAAAGCCGTGGATAAGTTCAGACGTTGAAGCAGCAGAGCAAGATCCGTACATTATTCAGCAATACGGTAAAATGAGTTTAAACCTTCATGCTTGTTCAGCACTTATAGAAAAAGCTGTTGCAGAATTTGATCATGCATGGAAAAAAGAAGATGCGCTAACGAAACAGCAGCGGGGCGAGTCTGGAGTTGCGATTGCGTTGGCCAAAACATTTACTGTCAAAACGGCCTTACATATTACCTCTACTATATTTGATGGGATGGGAGCGAGAGCCACGTCTGATCAGTATAAATTTGATCGATACTGGCGCAACGCCCGGACAATTAGCTTACACGATCCTATTGCTTATAAGCTGCGTGACATAGGGAAATGGTGTCTTAGCAGTGAACTGCCGCCTATTACACCATATTCATAGAAAGTCTGCTAAAAAGAGGCTGGGAGAAAAATAATTTAGTTGAAGGAAGATCCGGACGATGAATCGTTCGGTTTTTTTATGGTGATGGTGAACGTAGGTTTCATATACTGAGTTTCTTCTAGCCGTGTCTTAAGCAGTTCAGCTCATATATCCCATTTGTTCGTCTTTAGATTGGAATGATGTAGCTATATCTCAATCTCTTTTTTGTAGAATAGATATAATTTTTTTAATTAAAAAATAACGAATCAGCTTGTTTAAATAGATAAAACTGATATAATGATAACGATTATCAGTTTCAAGAGTCGATTATCTACATAAAGATACAAGCAGGAGGAATGACATTTGAATAAGAAAAAAATAGGACTGCTGGCTTTTATTACAATGCTGGCAATCGGAATGCTTATCGGCTGCAGCAACACGAATAAGGAAAATTCAGCTGATGAAAAAAGTGAAAAAACAAGAGTGGTCAAGCATGAGCTTGGAGAGACAAAGGTAAAAGAGAATCCAAAGCGAGTAGTCGTATTAGAGTTAGGCTTTATTGATGCATTGTTAGATGCTGGTATCAAACCTGTAGGAGTAGCTGATGATGATAAAGCAGAACAGCTTATTGATAAAGATGTACTAAAAGAAATCAAAGGATACAAATCAGTTGGCACGCGAGCGCAGCCAAGCTTGGAATCGATTAAACTGCTGAAGCCCGATTTGATTATCGCCGATTCAGAACGTCATAAAAATGTATACAAAGAATTATCGAAAATTGCGCCAACGATTGAGTTGAAAAACTTAAATGCTAATTACGATGATTTACTAAATACAGAGTTAAAAGTAGGAGAAGCGGTTGGCAAGAAAGCAAAAGTTGAAAAAGTGGTAGATGAGCATAAGCAAAAAATGAAGGATTTAAAAGCAAAAGCACCAAAAAATCCGGGCAATGTACTTGTTATCGCTGATGCAAATGGTAATATTAATGCTAGAACTTCAAATTTCTTTACAACGGGTGTTCTTGAGCAATTAGGCTTCAAAAATGCATTAACAGATCCTACAAAAGAGTACAGTGTAAAAATGACAATGGAACAGCTTGTAAAAGCAGATCCGGACAAACTCATTGTTATGCGAAATGAAAAAGGTCATACGCCTTTAGCAAAACAGCCATTATGGAAAGAGCTAAAAGCGGTTAAAAATAATCAAGTGTATGAAGTTGATGTATTTAAATGGTCTCTTCGCCGAAGTGTACAAGGTGCAAATGGTATTGCAGATGAAGCAGAAAAGTTATTATTTGAAGGCAAATAATAACGAAGAAAAGAACAATCCAGCGGGATTGTTTTTTTCTTTTTAATGAACTTTCAAATGAAAGGGGGCGCAGTCTACTATGAAAGCTGTTCACGGCTTATCCAAAAGAAACAAATCTCCGCTTCGTATAATAGCTATTTTTCTTGCGGTTATTATTCTTTTACTGATTTCAATGTTTTTATCTATTTCCATCGGTTCTATACATATTTCTTTTGGAACGATTAAGCAAGCTATACTAAATTTTGACGGATCAAAAGAACAGTCTATTATTCAAACTGTCCGCCTGCCTCGCTTACTGGTAACGGCATTTGTTGGCGCTAATTTGGCTGTCGCTGGAGCGTTGATGCAAGCATTAACTAGAAATCCATTAGCTTCTCCTGGTATTTTTGGTATTAATGCCGGCGCATCAGCGGCAATGGTATTTTTAACGGTTTTAGTGCCTGGTGTAAGCATGATTGGCGGGGTATTTGGTGCATTTTTAGGAGGCGCATTTGCTGCTGTTATTGTTTATGTCATGAGTTCGTTGATTAAAGGAGGCGACAGTGATGTAAAGCTTGCTTTAACAGGTGTTGCTATACAAGGTATGCTTATGTCTCTCACGCAAACGCTGCTGATTTTTAATGAAAGCAAAACAGAAGGCGTTATGTTCTGGCTCACCGGTTCAGTTATTGGGCGAGATTGGGGACATGTTCATGTATTGGTTCCTTTTAGCATCGTGGGCCTGCTTATTGCGTTTGGTCTGGGAAGAGCGTCTTCTTTATTGTCTTTAGGAGATGACGTAGCTAGAGGACTCGGGCAGCGAGTCTTTGCCATTAGAGCGTTCACTGCAGTTGTTGTGATTGTATTAGCAGGTGTTTCGGTGGCAATTGCGGGCCCCATTGGCTTTGTAGGGCTTGTTGTTCCTCATATGGTACGCTATTTAATAGGTGTAGATTACCGGGTCGTTTTGCCAATGAGCGCGCTGCTTGGTGCATCTTTATTGCTGTTAGCAGACGTATTATCACGATTTATTACATACCCGTATGAGACTCCTGTAGGTGCAGTAACAGCATTGCTCGGAACGCCGTACTTTATTTACTTAGCGAGACGCAAAAAAACAGAAAGGAAGGCATGAGTTATATGCAGACTGTCAATAAAACAAAAAAGCAGCCATCTCGATTCAAGTCTGTCGGCCTGTTTATCATTCTTTCTGTCTTAATTATAGCGCTGAGTGTGATAAGCCTTAGCTTAGGAGACATTAACATACCTCCTCTAGACATTATTACGTCTTTTATTGGTATTGGCGATCCTGACTTGACGTCCATTTTAGTAGAATTTCGTCTGCCTCGTATTTTGCTGGCTATTTTAACGGGAGTCGGCCTAGCTGTGTCCGGAGTCGTCGTACAGTCTATTATGAGAAATCCGCTCGCTAGTCCAGATACATTAGGTCTATCAAGCGGGTCAGGATTAGCAGCTGTTGCAGTCACTATTTTACTGCCTTTAGCAAGCCCATCTGTTTTATCCGTCGCTGCGTTTGCAGGAGGCTCGCTTGTCTTTGTCATCGTCTATTTGCTTGCTTATAAAAAAGGAGTAGAACCTATTCGATTTGCATTAATCGGTGTAGCAGTCAGCGCTTTTTGTTCATCCGGTATTCACTTGTTAATTTCAAAAGCAAATCCAAACGTAAACGCAGCACTCATTTGGCTGAGCGGCAGCTTATGGGGAAGAACATGGGATCAATTAATTGGTTTACTTCCCTGGATCGTTATATTAGTACCGCTGATTTGGGTGTTAGCTGCCCGGTTAGATTTAATTCATTTAGGTGATGAAGTGGCTCGAGGACTAGGGGCTAGAGTAGAGTTAATTCGTCTAGTATTGCTGGCAAGCGCAGTGGCAATGACGGCTGCGGTTGTATCGGTGGTTGGGACAATTGGCTTTGTAGGGCTTATTATTCCTCACGTGGCCAAACGGTTAGTGGGACCGAGACACAAAAAATTGATTCCTACAGCCGCTTTGCTTGGCGCTTTGTTTGTACTAGCAGCAGATTTAATTGGGAGAGGAATTGCTCCTCCGATTGAAATTCCGGCCGGATTAATCATTGGCATTATCGGCGCTCCGTATTTTCTTTATTTACTGTGGAGAGAATCTAAAAAATGAGGCTGTGACAAAAGTAGTGTAGTTAAAGTTAAACACGAACTATCCATCAAAAATGGATGAATAGTTCGTGTTTTTTTGTAATCATGGTGAACGTAGGTTTCATATATGCAGGTGCTTCTAGCTGTTGGTTGTAGAGCAAGGCGAAGACTCCTGCGGGAAAAGCGCAACAGGTGAGACCCCGCAGGAGCGCAAGCGACGAGGAGGCTCAGCAGGCGCCCGCGGAAAGCGAAGCCTTGCACGGAAATCAACAGCGGTGTCACAAGCAGTCCAACTCATTGCTCGTCTTTAGATTGGGTTCATTTCGTTATGCCCCAATCTCATTTTTATTCCAAATGAATTTTTGGGAATGGAATATGCGGAGGCTCTTCTAGCCATCCTTGCTCAATACTTATTCTTGATACTTCTTTGGCGTATTCCAAAATTTCATTCGTGAAGTTTGTATAGTTTAAAGCGAGATCTAAACGCGGGCTCGTTGACATCGCAAGCCCATATCCACGTACATTTTCAGTAATCATCGCAGCCAGGTGAAACATCATGAGTTTTTCTGAAAATGGAGGAACGGAAGACTTTTCTACTCCGTAATCCCACTTCATTGTGACCGGTATGTTTTCTACCATTAGCGGTTGTGACAGGGATTCAATGTGCTGCTGTACCTGGTCTCTACCCTTTAACAAAAAAGCTTGAATTTCCTGAGAAGGAGCTGTTTGAGCAAACCCTAAAATTAAATCCTTTGCAATTAAGTTCGTCTGTATGCTTGACACGATATGAGAAATTTCAATGACCGTTAACGGCCGCTTTTCATCAAAATAGCTCCCTAAGAAGAGCTCTTTGTCGTTCATATCAGATGCATCTGCAATAGGAATAGGAGGAAGCTCTATAAAAATTTGTTTTTCTACCAGCAAATCTGTAATCGTTTGGTTAAGCTTTTCCGCTTTTAGCAGTAAGCTGCGAAAAAAAGACCGTACATCATTCCTTGCGGCAACATCGACGCCCGTAGTTGCTGATAGCAGAAGGACGTTTGAAATATGCTTCAAATAAAGCAAATAAAAAGAATCCGAAAATAATTTTGGAGCTTCAGTATCAAGGTCTTCTTCTCCGAAACCGAGCGGGATTGGCATATTTTCTTTTAAAAAGATAGCAGTGAGCGCATCACTGTTTCTTGTTGTGATGTGCAGTGTACCTTGAATCGCTTTTTGAATATCTAAATCGTCTACATGACACAGAAAATGGTTAAGCATACAAGAAATTGCTTTATCGTTCATATATTGCTTCCAAATAACAGCCATCTCGGCAGCTGATAGTGGAGAAAATGATTGATTGTTCATAATAAACTCCTCATATATAGATAATTAACAAGTTTCTAAAAGGTTATCAACTAGTATAAGTCAAAGGAAGTAAGATAAACACTATAGAAAGTAAAAAAAGGTATAAACATTTTACTATAAGAGTAACCGTCATGCATAATTTAAAGGTTCTTTTAGGAAAAGAAGAGTTCAACCGCTTCTTTCTTGCAAAGCAAAAATAAAACCGAAATAATAAATGAAGAAAGTCGGGAAAGAAAGGAGTTTCATTATATGCCAGAAGGTCCAGAAATTAGACGAGCAGCCGATGAAGTGGAAAAAGCGATTATCAGTCTTCCCGTTGGAGAGATATGGTTTGCTTTTCCATCTTTACAGCATTACGAAGAAGTATTAACGGGTGCTCGTATTAAAAGGGTAGATACAAAAGGGAAGGCTATGCTTATTCGTTTCGACAACGGCTATACCATTTATTCACATAATCAGCTTTATGGAAAATGGTATGTACGTTCATCTTACAATTATCCATCTACAAACAGACAGCTGCGTCTTGCTATTCATAATGAAAAGAAATCAGCGCTGCTCTATAGCGCTTCTGATATTGAAGTATTGCGTGATGAAGAAGTTTCTGCTCATCCTTTTGTATCAAGAGTAGGTCCGGATATTTTAAGTGAAGAAGTAATGGCAGATGAGCTTTTAGATCGCTTCTACTCTAAGCCATTTTACCGCAGAAAATGGGCGTCGCTGCTGCTAGACCAAAGCTTTATAGCGGGGATTGGAAATTATTTGCGCAGTGAAATCCTATTTGTAGCGGGAATTAATCCTGCAGCTCGTCCGGTAGACTGCACGGAAGAACAGCTTAAAAAGGCAGCTGAAGCAACCATTTCTCTTGTCAAACAGTCCTATGAAACAGGTGGCATTACAAATGATGTAAAGCTTGCTGAAACGTTAAAAAAGAAAGGCCAAAAGCGCTCTGAATACCGCCACTGGGTTTTTAACCGTGAAGGAGAAGCTTGCCGAATTGACGGCACCCCTATCTTAAAAGTGCAAGCTGCTTCTAGAAGGCTTTATTACTGTCCTACTTGTCAAAAATAGCAGGGTATATTTATTCTGCTATTTTTTTGATGTGAAAATGAATGACTGTTCATTTTTGTGATATAGTTAAAAAGTAAAGTCATAATCTTAAGGGGATGGATAAGATGGAATGTAAAGCAGGAGATACATTTACGTGGCAAAGAACGTTTCAAGAGGAAGAAATCATGCAGTTTGCGGAGATGACTGGAGACCGGGGCAAACATCATATAGAACGTGACGAAAAAGGGCGGCTAATGGTGCATGGACTTATGACTGCTAGTATTGGAACGAAAATAGGAGGAGACTTAAACTACATTGCAAGAGAAATGGTGAGTGAATTTCTTCGTCCAGTTTTTGCAGGAGATACAGTTACCTGTGAATGCATATTAACTGAAGTAGAAAAAGCAGATGGTTTTCAAAAAGTGAAAATCAAATCAGTGTATCGAAATCAACAAGGTAAAGAAGTACTGATAGGGACAAGTAATGGAATTATTAGAGATTAAAATAAAAACGTTAACAAATAAGTATGAATGCTGTTAGAAAAGTCACGGATTCGTGACTTTTTTATTGTGCAATTTCCTTCTTTTGTTGGTTACCATTTAAATGTAAATATGGTATTTTAGTAAAGTTGGGTTTTGTAAATGGTAAAATTGTGTATTTACTAAGTACATAGATTCTTGTTTTTGGAAAAATATTTAAAAAGGAGTTTCTTATATGAAAAAAATATTGAATACCAGCTTAGCAATATCATTCGCTCTATTGCTTTCGGCATGTGGGATGCCGTCTTCAGAGGAATTAACGGGTGACGTGAAAGAAGCACAAGAAAAGGTGAAAAATGTTCAAGTGAAGGTCACTGGAAAAGAAGAAGGCTCCTCTGATTACCAAGTAAACGGAGTACAAGAATTTGATTTTAAAAGTAAAGCAGGTTACATTAACACAAAAATGAACGGCGAAGAATTGAAGATGTATCATGACGGTGATGAAACGTTAGCTGTGGCTGGAGAAGAAAGCACAAAAGTACAGGGAGAAGAGAAAAAGTACGTTACGGCTTTAATTAATAACGCTATGGAGCTTCAACAAAATCCAATACGCTACTATCAAAAATATGATGAAAATCTTCCAAATGAATTTGACGTCACCGAAAAAGACAAAGAGTATGTATTAACATTTAACGGAGACAAAGACAAAAAGCAAAAAATTGTAGCAGGTGATGCTAAAGCTTATTATAAAATAACAAATCAAGGCAGCGATACCGCTGTAGACCTTGAGCAAATTAAAGGAAAAGATTTTTCGCTTGTTGTGACAATTGATAAAGAAACGAATCAAATAAAGAAAGTAGTAAAAAATCAGTCGTATTCAGTTAAAGTGGACGGAAAAACAGAAAACTCAAAGTCTAAGCAAACGTATACGTATACATATAACCAATTAGACAATGTAACAAAACCAAAAGTGGAAGCAAAAGCCGCTGCTGCTTCTAAAGATAGCAGCACTGAAACGCCAAGTAAAGAAAAGCAAGCTGCTTATGCCAAGGAAGCGGGACAATACGTGGACGCTTTAATTCAAGCAACTGTTTATCAAAATACAGATCAATTTGTTGCTAAACATCCGAATCAGCAAGATAAGAAACAGGTAGAAGAAAAAGGGGAGTTCCAAAAGAGTTCGTTTGTAGAGTTTTTTGAAACGAATTTTAAAGGTGCTTTATCATCATTGAGCTCAAACATAACCGATGAGCAGTTAAACGAAGTAAGCAGCGCTTTTCTACAAGCTCTTTCATCTACAAAATATAAAATTAAAGATACAGCGTATAGCGATGAAGATGATGCGTACGTCGTACAAGTCGAAATTCAAGGATTTAACGATGCAAGTGTATTAGCGGAAGTTATGACACCACTTGCAGAAAAATACCAGGCGGGTGAGCTGAGTAACGAGCAGTTAGTCAACGAACTTATTAACGGAGTAGCAAAACGCTATCGTGAGCCAGTTGAATTACTTCCAGCAAAAACAGTTCCTGTACACGTCGTAAGAAATGGTGAAAAAGATTACGAAGTTTTAATGCAAGATGAGTATCTATTAACATTTGCTCAGCAATCGTAGATAGACAAAAAAAGATTTCGGCTATATGCCTGAAATCTTTTTTTTATGTCTCTTTTAAAATATAATTTCAAATATAAAAATAAATTATTGAAATTATATTTCAATGGAATTATAATAACCATAAAGTCACTACAAGATGAAAAAGGAGCCAAAAAAGATGAATGAACAGCTTACGTTATTAACAACGGAGTCTCAAAATGAGCAGACAACGAAGATCGATACAGCTAGTACAAAAGAAATTTTAAACATAATGAATAAAGAAGATCAAAAAGTGGCGCTTGCTGTACAAAAAGTACTTCCAGACGTAGGGGTGGCAGTTGAATTTGTAAGTGAATCGTTTCAAAAGGAAGGCCGGCTTATTTATGTCGGAGCGGGAACAAGCGGAAGGCTGGGAGTATTGGATGCTGTTGAATGCCCGCCTACTTTCAGTACCAATCCGGATCAAGTACAGGGATTGATGGCTGGAGGAGAAAAAGCATTTGTTAAAGCAGTTGAAGGTGCTGAAGATAAAGAAGAATTGGGAGCAGCAGATTTACAAAAAATTCATTTGAATGAACGAGACACAGTCATTGGAATTGCTGCAAGCGGACGCACTCCTTATGTGATTGGTGCATTAAGATATGCAAAATCTGTAAAAGCTAAAACGGTAGCGCTGTCTTGCAATGGTAATTCTCTTATTGGAAAGGAAGCGGACCATAGTATTGAGGTGGTAGTAGGTCCGGAAGTGCTAACAGGTTCCACAAGGTTAAAAGCAGCAAGCGCTCATAAAATGATTCTCAATATGATTTCTACAGCGGCTATGATCAAAGTAGGAAAAGCGTATGAAAACTTAATGATAGATGTTCATGTGAGTAATGAAAAGCTTAAAGAACGAGCGATAGGTATTATTTGTAAAATTACAGGTGTTTCTTATGAACAAGCAAGCCAAACGCTTGAAGAAGCAAATAATGAGGTAAAAACAGCAGTGGTTATGATCAAAACAAATGAAAATTACGACACCGCGAAGATGTTACTGAATAATGCGGGCGGTTATGTGAGAAAAGCGATTGAACATTACGTATAAAGGAGAGAAACGATGTCAACAGGCGGATTAACAATGATTAAAAACACGGTGGCTAAGCTTCCTGATTCGGAGAGGAAAATTGCTGAATATATTTTAAACAACCCGCATACTGTGATAAACAGTACGGCTGGAGAATTAGGTAGACTAGCGAATGCTAGCAGTGCTGCTGTTATTCGTTTGTGTAAATCTATCGGGGTTAGCGGGTTTCAAGAATTAAAGGTAAGAGTAGCCGGTGATTTAGCTAGAGATACGGAGCAAGGATACCGCGATATTGAAACAAATGAAACGATTCAATCTATTGTCAAAAAAACGGCAAGCAACAGCATTCAAAGTCTAAGTGATACGGCCGAGCTTGTGAATTATAAAGAAGCAGAGCGGGCTGTTTTAGCGCTGATTGAAGCTAAAAACATTCATTTTTTTGGAATCGGTGCTTCACATATTATTGCTATGGATGCGCAGCAAAAATTTCTTCGAATTAATAAAAATGCCACGGCTTTTGCAGATAGCCATTTAGCAGCTACACTCATCGCAAATGCAAGTAAAGACGATGTAGTTGTGGGCATCTCTTTTTCAGGGGAGACTCCTGAAGTAAGCAACGTCTTATCTTTAGCTAAAAATCGCGGAGTAAAGACGATTAGCTTAACCAAATACGGACAGTCTACCGTTTCGTCTTTAGCTGATATCTGTTTGTATACGTCTTATTCTCAAGAAGCGCCGTTTCGAAGCGCAGCTACATCGTCTCGTTTAGCCCAGCTTTATGTGATTGATGTACTATTTTTAAGTATTGCAGCGCAGCAGTATGACCAGACGATTGAGTATATTGATAAAACAAGGGATGCCATTCAGTTTTTGAAAACTAAGAAATAAAAAAAGAAAGCGATTACAAAAAGGGGATTTTGTGGTCTGTTTCCTCAGTACCGTATCCATCTAAGAGGAAAATACAAAGGGGGATTAACATGTCTTTAGATAATCATCAATTAGCAAAGGTTATTTTGGAGATGCTTGGGGGAGCATCAAATATTGAAGCGTATACGCATTGTATGACGCGGCTGCGCGTGACTGTAAAAGATGATTCAATTGTAAAAAAGGCAGATATACGAAAGCTTGAAGGCGTACTCGGATTAGTGGAAGAAGAAACGCTGCAAATCATTATTGGTCCTGGAAAAGTAAACAAAGTAACAGAGGAGTTTGAAAAGTTAATTGATGAATCTGGCGGTATTAATTTAGAAAATCGTGCGGCTCAGCGGAAATCGGAGCTGAAAGAAAAAAACGCAACTCCGTTTAAGCTCTTGCTTCGCCGAATTGCAAGTATTTTTATTCCGTTAATACCTGCTCTTGTAGCATCTGGACTTATCACCGGAGTGACAAAAGCAGCAGTTCAAGCGAAGTGGCTTCCTGCAGATTCACAGATTGCTATTCTTTTAACCGTTATCGGAAGCGGCTTATTTGCTTATCTGGGTATTTTAGTAGGTATTAATGCGGCAAAAGAATTTGGTGGTTCGCCGGCTTTAGGGGGCTTAGCAGGTATTTTAGTCATTAATCCTGCCGTAGCTGATATTAAACTTTTTGGTGAAGCACTTTTGCCGGGTCGGGGTGGCTTAATAGGAGTCTTGCTTGCAGCAATCTTTATGGCCGTAGTGGAAAAACGAGTGCGTAAATTTGTCCCTCAGTCACTGGATATTATTATTACACCAACCGTTACGGTGTTAATTACAGGCATTATTACGTATGTAGTATTCATGCCAATCGGCGGCTTGATTTCAGACGGAATCACAAAAGGCCTTTTAGGAGTTTTGGAGGTTGGAGGAGTTGTAGCAGGCTTTGTTTTAGGAGCAACATTTTTGCCGCTCGTCATTACAGGACTTCATCAAGGTCTTACTCCTGTTCATTTAGAGCTTATCAATTCAATTGGAGATGATCCGCTTCTTCCTATACTAGCAATGGGCGGAGCCGGTCAGGTCGGTGCAGCTTTTGCTATCTATATCAAAACAAAGAAAAAACGTTTAAAGCGAGCAATTGGAGGCGCTCTTCCTTCAGGGCTGCTTGGAATTGGAGAGCCGCTTATTTTTGGAGTCACACTTCCTTTAGGACGCCCCTTTTTAACCGCTTGTCTTGGAGCTGGAATCGGCGGAGCGTTTCAGGCGCACTTTCATATTGCGACTGTAGCAGTGGGAGTCTCAGGTTTGCCGCTTACGTTTTTAGTTCATGCGCATCAAATTCTTCTTTATTTACTCGGGTTAGTTGTTGCTTACGCAGCCGGCTTTGTTTGTACGTATTTCTTTGGATTCAACGATGAAATGGCGAGAGAGTTTGAATGATTGGCATTTCGTTTTATTTAAATGATAGTGATGCTAAAAAAAGAT
Organism: Priestia sp. FW507-14D1A; assembly: GCF_058781295.1. Taxonomy (NCBI): domain Bacteria; kingdom Bacillati; phylum Bacillota; class Bacilli; order Caryophanales; family Bacillaceae; genus Priestia; species Priestia sp. FW507-14D1A. Next base: position 747,533 of record NZ_JBYSWQ010000002.1, on the reverse strand, counting down.
TAATAGAAGCAAGTGAGTGCGGCGTCACACGTGCATTCACTTCGCTTCATATTCCAGAGGAAAAAGGGGATTTGGCTGAACGGGCAAAAGAAATGCTTCATGTGGCTAGAGATTGTGGAATAAGCGTGTATGCAGACGTATCCAAGCATACGCCGATTCATTTAGGTATTGAAAGCCTTATGTCGCTATCTTCACTTGGCGTATCTGGTATTAGACTAGACGATGGGTTTAGCACAGCAGAAACTCTTTCGCTTGCGAATGAATTTTATATTGCCGTTAATGCAAGTACGTTATCCAAACAAGAAATTGAAGCACTCTTATGTGCAGGTCTTCATCATCATCAGCTGCTTGCATGGCATAATTTTTATCCGCGGCCTGAAACAGGGCTTGAAGAAACATTTTTTCAACAGCAGACAGATTTATTTAATGAACTTCGTATCCCAGTCTGCGCTTATATTCCCGGGGAAGGCGAAAAGAGAGGCCCTATTTATCAAGGTCTTCCTACTAGAGAAAAAGACCGTAATAGATGCCCTTTTACCTCTGCAGTAGATTTATACGGCTGCGGAGTAGCGGAGGTTTATATTGGAGATCCATGCGCCGGTTCAAGTTTATTAAAGCGTTTGTTTCAATATCAAGAAAGCAGCATTATTCCGCTGCGCATTCGTTCACCTCATATAGAGGGAACGTACAGCGTGCGTCCAGATGTATCAAGAGACGCTCTGCGTTTAGTTGATACACGATCTGTAAAACCAGTGCCGCCATTTCATACAGTCGAGCGCAGAATCGGAGCAATTACAATGGACAATGATGGCTACGGACGTTATAGAGGAGAGGTTCAAATAGCTAAAACGAATTTGCCTGCAAATGCGAATGTGAACGTGATTGGGTATGTGATAGAAGAAGATCATGAGCTGCTTTCATTAGTGAAGCCGGGGCAAAAACTTGAGCTTATTCCTGTCTGAATGGAAAAACGGTGTATTTTTAAAGAAGCCGATAGCTAACTAGTAAGCTTATAAAAGTAAAGAGCACACACTGCTTAAAAAAAGTGTGTGCTTTTTATTTTACTAAAAAGGAAACTATTTTCATTGCTGAATCATGAACCTTTCTATTGAATAAAACGCTTTACTATGATAAAACTATTACAGGTAAACATATGATAATCGTTTAATTTTATAGAGATACAACGCCACTAGGGGTGCTTTCTAAGCTGAGAGAGACGAGAAGTCTTAACCCTTATAACCTGAACTAGGTAATACTAGCGTAGGAAAGAGGTATTGTAATGGATGTTTTGTATGGTATTTCCTTACGAACTCGTTATAATAATTTTTTGTATATAAACAAAAACACTTCTTTCCTGCGAAAGAAGTGTTTTTTTATGCGTAAAGGAAGGTGTCATACATGGAAGAAACAATTGATTTGCTTGTCAAACAGGTAGAGGAGCGCAAAGGGGAGCTAATCCAGTTAGTAAAAACGCTTGTTGCATATAAAACGCCAGCGCCTCCTGCACGAAATTCTCATGAAGCGCAGCGCTACGTAGCGGATTTCCTTAAAAACTGCGGTTTTTCCATCGATATGTGGGATTTATATTGCAACGATCCTATTGTAGTGGGCACGTTAAAAGGGAAAAAATCAGCTGACTATCAAAGCTTAATTATTAACGGGCATATGGATGTAGCTGAGGTACAAGAAAATGAAAAGTGGGAGACAAATCCGTTTGAAGCTGTAGTAAAAGACAACATGATAATCGGACGCGGAGTTGCTGATATGAAAGGCGGGTTGGCAGGAGCATTATTTGCAGTCCAGCTTTTAACAGAAGCAGGAATCGAACTGCCGGGAGACTTGATTTTTGAATCCGTTGTAGGAGAAGAAGTGGGAGAGGCAGGTACGCTGCAATGCTGTCAGAAAGGATATACAGCTGACTTTGCGCTTGTTGCTGATACGAGTGATTTACATATTCAAGGTCAAGGCGGAGTGATCACGGGATGGATTACGATAAAAAGCAGTAAAACCTATCATGACGGTACACGCCGAAGTATGATTCATGCTGGAGGAGGTCTGTTAGCTGCGAGTGCTATTGAGAAGATGGCAAAAGTGATCGGAGGGCTGCAAGAATTGGAGCGCCACTGGGCTGTTACAAAAAGCTATCCAGGATTTTTGCCGGGAACAAATACGATTAATCCAGCAGTAATCGAAGGGGGAAGACATGCTGCTTTTATTGCAGATGAATGCAGGCTGTGGGTCACCGTTCACTATTATCCCAATGAATCATACGACCAAGTATCAAAAGAAGTGGAAGAATACATTTTAGCTATTGCAAAAGCAGATCCATGGTTAAAAGATAACCTGCCAACCTTTGAATGGGGAGGCACATCAATGATTGAAGACAGAGGAGAAATCTTCCCGTCATTAGAAATTGATGAAAATCATGCTGGAGTACAGCTGCTTGCACATACTCATGAACAAATTGAAGGGAAAAAGCCCCCAATCGATGTGTCAACTAGCGTAACAGACGGGGGATGGCTAGCTGATGCGGGGATTCCGGCCGCTATTTATGGTCCGGGGAATTTAGCAAATGCACATGCTGTGAACGAACAATTAGATATAAATCAGCTTGTTCAATATACAAAAGTGATGTTGCAGTTCATTTATACGTGGCTGCATACGCATAAGGAGTGATCATCATGAAATTTAGTGAACGATTATACGAAAAGCTGCAGCCTATTTGGCGTCAAAATCATAATCATCCCTTTGTACAGGGAATGGGAGACGGAACGCTTGAAAAGGAGAAGTTTCGCTTTTACATGATTCAAGATTACCTTTACCTAATTGATTATGCAAAATTATTTGCGTTTGGAGCCATGAAAGCTACCGATGTTCAAACGATGGGGAAATTTGCTGCACTTTTGGATTCTACATTAAACGAAGAAATGAGCCTGCACCGTGAGTATGCCAAGAAATTTGAAATCAGCGAAAAAGAATTAGAAAAAGCGCAGCCATCTCCTACAACGCTTGCATACACACACTATATGCTGCACGTTGGTCAAAGCGGCACATTAGCTGAATTAGTGGCGGCTCTTTTGCCTTGTATGTGGAGCTATTGGGAAATAGGAAAAGAACTCAGTGAAAAGCCTGGAGCTAACAATGAATTTTATCGTGAGTGGATTGAAATGTACAGCTCAGAAGAATTTGGAGAACTAGCGACATGGTGTATTAATTTATTCGACTCACTTACTGAAGACAAATCAGAAGCGGAGTTAGAAAAGCTCGAAGAAATTTTCTTGAATACAACGCGTTTTGAGTATATGTTCTGGGATATGGCTTATAACGAAGCGATGTGGCCAATTCATGAATAAGTCTGTGTTATCTTTTCAAAACGTCAGTTTTACGTACAAAAACGGTGATCAACCGATTTTAACATCATTAAACTTAGACGTAAAAGAAGGCGAGTTTGTCAGTATCGTTGGAGCGAGCGGTTCTGGGAAAAGTACGTTGTTTCGTCTCATTACAGGTCTTGAACAGCAGAGTGAAGGCGATATCGTGATTAACGGACAGTCTTATGAAAAACGGCTTGGAAAAGTAGGCTACATGCCGCAGCAAGATTTGCTTCTTCCGTGGCGCACGATTTTAGACAATGCAGCTCTGCCGCTTGAGCTTCACAATGTGTCAAAAGCAAGTGCTCATAGGCAAGTATCTCAGCTGCTCGAAGAGTTTGGTTTAAAAGGGTATGAAAATCGTTTTCCAAGTGATTTATCCGGAGGGATGAAGCAGCGTGTTTCTTTTCTGCGAACGGTATTAAGCGGTTCTAACGTACTGCTTTTAGATGAGCCTTTTAGTGCGCTTGATGCCATTACGCGTTTATCAATGCAGGAATGGCTGCTTGAACAATGGCAAAAGCGTAAACATAGCATCTTATTTATCACTCATGACGTAAACGAAGCCCTGTTTTTATCAGATCGTATTTTTATCTTTTCAGACAAGCCGGTAAGTCATCTTGAAGAGATTAAAGTACCGCTTAGCAGGCCTCGAACGCAAAAAGATTTGAATCAACAGCGTGTGCTTGATGTGAAAGATTATTTAATTGAACAGCTAAGATCGAAGGTGAACACATGAAAAAATACGGGGCTTCAGTTATTTTAGTCGTCATTTTGCTGGCTGCTTGGGAAATTGGAGCACGCATTGTAAACTATCCGTTTATTTTACCAACGCCCACCGGTATTTTAACGAAGCTTTGGGAGCTGCGAATGGATTTATTGTTTAAGCATTTACCAGCTACGCTATCTATTGTTGTAATTGGACTGGTTATATCCGTGGTCCTGGGAGTTATGCTGGCTGTATGGATGAATTGGAGTCCGCTTATTGAGCGTGCTTTCTATCCGCTTATTATTGCGTCGCAAATGATTCCCACCATTGCCATAGCTCCTGTATTTGTTCTGTGGTTTGGCTACTCCATTTGGAGCAAAGTGATTGTGACCGTATTAATTACTTTTTTTCCTATTACGGTTAGCACATTTGACGGGCTTCGTTCGACCAATAAAGAGTTAAAAGAACTCATGCTGACCATGGGAGCAACAAAAAAAGATATTTTCTTTAAGTTGAACATTCCTTCTGCACTGCCTCATTTTTATTCAGGGCTCAAAGTAGCGGTTACCTTTAGTATAATAGGTGCTGCCATTGGCGAATGGTTAGGTGCACAAGCAGGCTTAGGATATTTCAGTCGTCGTATGATGACACAGTTTGATGCAGCTGGTGTATTTGCACCAATTGTGATTTTATCCGCGCTTGGCATTTTATTCTTTATTATTGTAGTAGGTTTCGAAAAACGTTCATTAAAGTGGAGGAAAACAGAATGAAAAAATGGTTTGTAATTGGTTTAAGCCTGATGCTTGTTTTGATGCTCGCTGCTTGCGGTCAGGACAAGGAAAATAAAGCTGGTGGCAGTAAAAAATTAAAAGACGTTACAATTATGCTTGATTGGTACCCAAATGCAGTGCACAGCTTCATTTATGCTGCACAAGAAAAAGGATATTTCAAAAAAGAAGGGCTGAATGTGAAAGTACAGTTTCCTGCTAATCCAACAGACTCGCTTAATTTAGCAGCTGCGGGGAAAGTTACACTCGGCCTTTATTATCAGCCTGATGTAGCAATGGCACGAGCAAATGAAGATGTGCCGGTAAAGTCGGTAGGAGCAATCGTAAGGTCTCCATTGAACCGAGTTGTGGCGCTGAAAGATAGCGGTATTAAGCGTCCTAAAGATTTAGAAGGAAAAGTAGTAGGATACAGCGGAACACCATTAAGTGAATCTGTTCTAAAGAAAATGGTGAAAAGCGATGGAGGAGATCCGAATAAAGTAAAACTAGTAGACGTAGGATTTGAGTTAAATTCATCGTTGATTAGCAAAAAAGTAGATGCCGTAATAGGTGCATATATTAACCACGAAGTACCATTACTTCATAAAAAAGGATATAAAACGGTTGACATTGATCCTTCAGATTACGGCGTGCCATCTTATTACGAGCTAGTGGCAGTTACTGGGGATCAAACGTGGGCAAAAGATTCTGATACGATTAAAGCGTTTTGGCGTGCCGCTACAAAAGGGTATGAGTACACAGAGAAACATCCAAAAGAATCACTTCAAATTCTATTAGATAACCAAGATAAATCAAACTTCCCCCTTGAAAAAGACGTGGAAACAAAAAGTTTAAATATTTTACTTCCGAAAATGAAGTCTGAACAAGGATTTGGCAGTCAAACGAAAGAATCATGGCAGTCAAATGTGGACTGGTTAAAAGAGTCAGGATTAATTAAGAAAAAGCCAAATGTAGATGAAATGTTTGAGAATATCGGAGAATCCAAGTAAATAATTTAAGACAAATTTAAAAAAACCTTCTTATACTGAACGTAACTTTCTGAACGAGAAAGTGAAAAGGTAAAGGAGGTTTTTTTATGGCTTTTACAATAGTAGATAAGGAAACATGCATTGCTTGCGGAGCATGTGGAGGGAGCGCACCAGGTCTTTATGATTATGATTCAGAAGGTCTTGCTTATGCAGTGCTAGATAACAATGAAGGAACAAAAGAGGTTCCTGAAGATCAGCAAGATGAGATGATGGAAGCGTATGAAGGATGCCCAACAGAATCCATTAAAATCGCAGAGCAGCCGTTTTATGGAGATGCAACAAAATTCGAATAAGGTTTTTAAAAAAGTTAACGATAAAGTACATTTAGTTATGACATAAGTGAATATTTGGTGAAATAGAAAGTTTCAAAATAAAAAAGGTCTTGCCTAGAGCAAGACCTTTTTTTATTCTAAATTTGCATGCTTTCCGTACATTGTATGGGTATCAAGTTCTTTCTTCTCCATGAAGCGAAGAATCAGCGCATCGTAAAAGAGAAGAAGCGTTTGCTCAAACAGCGACGCCATAGGCTGTACTGTTTGATAACTGCTTTGTTCTTGATCCTTAGGAGCACCAGGCAGCTTCACGATAAAGTCAGCCAGCTTGCCAAGCGTGGAGTCGGGAGAAATTGTGACTACTCCAACTTTTCCTCCAAGTTCTTTTGCTTTTTGAGCGATAGGAATCAAGCTCTTCGTCTCCCCAGAACCTGATCCGATGATTAATAAATCATCCTTTGTGAAAGTAGAAGTCACGGTTTCTCCAATGACATAAGCATCAATGCCCATATGCATCATACGCATAGCAAACGACTTGCCCATAAGACCTGAACGGCCTGCTCCAGTGACAAACACTTTTTTAGATGAGATGATGCCATTTACAAGCTGCTCAGCTTCATCATCAGCGATTAGAGCTGTTGTTTGTAAAAGCTCATTCATAACTGTTTTTAAATGTTCGCTCGTCTGCATAGAAAGCTCCTTAATTTGTAATAAGCTCTTTCATTTGAGAAGCAACTGATTTTTTATCATCTTGGCTCGTGATTCCTCCACCAACAATAACAAGATCAGGCTGTGCTTTTACTACTTCAGGTAAAGATTCTAATTTAATGCCGCCAGCAACGGCTGTTTTTGCATTTTTTACAACGCTTTTGATTGTTACTAAATCTTCAAAAGAGTTTTGACCAACTGCTTGAAGATCGTATCCTGTGTGTACACAGATATAGTCAACGCCAAATTCGTCTAGCTCTTTTGCGCGTCCTTTAATATCTTTTACCCCAATCATATCGACAAGAATTTTTTTACCTTGTTTTTTTGCTTCTTCTACAGCACCTTTGATTGACATATCTTCAGCAACACCTAAGATGGTAATGATGTCTGCTCCGGCTTGAGAAGCTTGCTGTACTTCATAGCCAGCCGCATCCATAATTTTTAGGTCAGCTAATACTTTTAAGTTAGGAAATGCTTCTTTAATTTCTTTAACGGCGCGAAGCCCTTCATTGATTACAACTGGCGTACCGATTTCTACGATATCAATATGTTCTTCAACTTCTTTTACTACCTCTTTTGCTTGAGCGATATTAACAAGATCTAATGCTAATTGTAATTCCATTCTACTCCACTCCTTAGAAAAATCTATAGATACCTTTTGTGCTTTTTTACGTAAAAAGCAGCTGGTTTAGTTATTGTACCCGCAGTTTGAGGTTCTTAAAAGTACGCACTTTTCCCGCAAATAGTGTGGGAAATGATAGTATACAGAAGTATACTAATGGACATATCAGTCTTGTAACCGCTTAATTTCATTAAAAATGCGGATGATGTTGAGTAACATCATCCGCATAAAAAAATAAAAATTATGGAATAGAAGGAGTAGTTTCCATCATTTAATTAACGTTTCCGCCTTTTGTTCTTGATTAGCGAGCACTGTGTCACGGTAATTTTTACCCCAATCGTACATAGCTGTCAAAATCGGCATTAAACTTTCTCCTTCTTTCGTAAGTGAGTATTCGACTTTAGGTGGTACGACAGGATAGACTTTACGATTAACAATCAGATCTTCTTCCAGTTCCCGCAGCTGATTAACCAGCATGCGCGGCGTAATATCAGGAATAAGCGATTTTAATTCCCCGAACCGTTTTGTTCCTTCACGTCCTAAGTGCCATAGTATCAGCATCTTCCATTTTCCACCGATAATAGCAAGCGTCAATTCTTTTTCACAGTTAAATTCCTTATTAAGCTGGCTCAATTGCTTCACCCCTATGACCAATAGTATAAAATTTATTTTAAAGTACTTCTTATTATACCGATGCTGACAATCCTTTTACAAAAATCCGGCTTGCGCTTTTCCGTTAAAAAAGGGGAGCTTTTTTATTACATAGTTATTCTTGACTAGTGGGAGCAAAAAGGTGGCCTTTAGTCATGTTTTTTGTGTTCAATTGTTTAAATATAAAAAAAGATGGGAAATCACTCAATAACAATGCTAAAGGAGGCAGTAAAAATGGAAAGAAGTCGATCTGAATTACAAAACCCTGCTGTAAGCAACAGCGCAGGCATTAACAACGATATAGGAATCAATAACAATCCACAGACAGCTAATAGCCCTACTGCTGTTAGCAACGGAAAAAGCTGCAGCAGCAAGCTCGTAAAAGGTGTTGTTGTCGGAGCAGTTGTGGGTGGATGTATAACACTACTCGATAGCAAAACTCGTTCGTCTGTTAAAAGAAGAGCTGTTACGTTAAAGGACTCTTCTACAAACATGATTAATCAAGTAAAAGAAAATCCTCAAGAAACAAAAGAAAAAATGGTGCAGCAAATGAAAAACGCATCGAATCTTTTAAAAGATGCAATTAATGATGCTAAACATTTGTACGAGCGTGTAAATGAAGATTTCTTTAAGCAAGCAGAAGATGTGAAAAGCGTTACGCATGATGCAAAATCGACGGTAGAAGATGCTAAAAGTGATTTACAGCAAATTGGTGAAAAAGTGAAAGATGCAACTTCTGAAATAAGTAAGGAAAAGATGACGCCAGACGAAAAACCAGAAGCTGAGCGTGAAAGAACATACCAGTCTATTCACTAAAAGGGAGATGTTAACTGTGAGTCAAATGAATGAAGGAACTACAAAAGACATGAATAAAATTGAAGAAACGGCAGATAATTTAGGGACGGAGAAAAAAGAAGCAATTTTGCAGAACTTTGATACGTTTACCGATTATTTAAGTCAAAAAGTTCATGTCGGTAAAAAGCTCGGGTTAAGTGAGGAACAATTAACGGCCGCTACAAAAAAAGTGGCTAGCTATTTAGCCAAAAATGAGGAGCCTCGAAACCGAGAAGAAAAAGTCCTTCATGAGTTATGGAAAGTCAGCAGTGAAGAGGAAAAGGAAGTCCTTTCTCATCTCATTTTAAAACTAGTTGCGTAACATTAAAAAAGCATCCCATCTATCAGGATGCTTTTTTAATGTATTAAGATGATTGATTTTGAGCCTCTTGAATCGTTTTATCCCAATCAATACCGCAATCATCCGTTGCACAAGAAGATTGCTGTGCGCAGCTTGCACATTTTCCCTGAGTACTCTTGCGGAAGAATTTTGTCATATGATAAAGAGCATATCCAAATATCAAAACCCCAATTAAAATGTTAATAATCAATGTTATTCACTCCTTTTAAGAAAAACCAAGTACTTTTCCAATAGTGTGTACAAGCAAAGCTACGACATAAGCGACAACCAAAGGGTAGGCCACAGCAAATGCTGTCCATTTCAATGAGCCGGTTTCTCGTCGAATAACAGCGACGGTTGCTAGACACGGAACATAAAGAAGAACAAACACCATAAACGTATAGGCTGTTAGCGGTGTAAAGAATGTCTTCATTGTGTCGCCAAGCTGTCCTTCTTGTACTTTATAAATGATGCTCATAGTCGAAACAACCACTTCTTTTGCTAGGAAGCCTGTAATCAGTGATGCTACAGCTTGCCATGTGGCAAAACCTAAAGGGATAAATAGCGGAGCGATAGCACCTCCAATAATAGCCATAAAGCTATTTTCCATATCTACTCCAAAACCGCCGGGGCCAGCGTAAGATGATAGCCAGATAAATACAGAGCCAGCTAAAATAACCGTACCTGCTTTTCGGACGAAATTTCGGCCTTTTTCCCACGTGCTTCTCCAAAGAGTCTTGGCTTGCGGTACGCGGTAAGGAGGAAGTTCAACAATAAAAGTTGATTGTTCGTCTTTAAGAAGCGTTACTGATAAAATTTTCGTTACAACAAGTGCTAAAATAATGCCAAGCAAGTACATAGAAAACACCACAGCTGCTCCGTTTTGTACAAAAAACGCACCTACAAACAAAGCGTATACAGGAAGGCGTGCTGAGCAGCTCATAAATGGATTTACTAAAATGGTCATAAGGCGCTCTTTTCGCTGTTCAATTGTACGCGCGGCCATGATCCCTGGTACGTTACATCCAAAGCTAATAATCATCGGAATAAATGCTTTTCCGTTCAAACCGAAAAATTCCATGATACGATCCATTACTACAGCAATTCGAGCCATGTATCCTGAATCTTCAAGCAGTGAAATGAAAAAGAACAGGACAAAAATTTGTGGTACAAATACTAGTACGCCGCCTACGCCTGCGATGATGCCGTCCACAATTAAATCATGAATAAATGGAGCGGCACCAGCTGCAGTTAGAAGAGAATCAGCGCCTTTACTAAGCGTTCCGCCAAAAAAACCGTCCAGTTTATCAGAAAGAGGAACGCCAATCCAAGTAAACGTAATATTAAAAATCAAATACATTAAGCCAAGAAAAATAGGGAGACCAAGCCACTTATGCGTCACAATTCGATCGATTCGATCTGTGAAGGTTAGAGGTGTTTCGCTGCCCTTTATGATACACTCGCTGGAAATGCGCTCAATAAATGCTGTACGCACGTCGAAGAAATGCTCGCTAAGCGGCTTGGTTAATTTTTGTGCAGCCGCTTTTCGAAGTTCAAGCAGCTCTGAGTAACTCGTTTTTTCTTTTAATGTTGATTCGATTACGCTATTTTCCGCTAAAAATTGAATGGCAATCCATCTGCTGACATCCGCTTTTGTTTGAATCATACGAATTGCTTGTTCAGTGGTTTCCCCGTAATTTAATTGAAATGAAGGGGCTTTTAAATCTTGTTTCAAAGTGGAGAGAAGCTCATTAATTCCTTTTCCATTGCGGGCAATAATTGCAGAAACCGGAATATGTAATGATTTGCTAAGCTTCTCCAAATGAAAAGTCAATCCGCGTTTTTCTGCTACATCAATCATATTTAAGCCGATTACTAATGGTTTTCCATATTCCAATGCTTGAATAGTGAGGTGCATGCTTCTTTCAAACTGAGAAGCGTCTACAATATTCAGCATACTGTTAAATTCTCCGGTTAACAAAAAGTTAGTTACCACTGCTTCATCTGAAGAAAGAGGAGTAAAATCATACACACCCGGCAAATCAACCAGCTGGCTGTTTTGCTTTTTAATAGACCCAACTTTCTTTTCAACGGTTACACCGCTCCAGTTTCCTACGTATTCATAGGAATCTGTTAATATATTGAATAAAGAAGTTTTTCCTGTGTTTGGATTTCCTAAAAGTGCAATTGTACTCATGCTGTCTCAACCTCAATTTTAGCCGCATCGCGTTTTCGGATGCTAATCATTTGACCTTGACATTCAATAATACAAGGTCCCCCTAAGATGGTTTTTTGCTTCATGCACAGTTCGCAGCCTTTTTTTACTCCAAAAGAAAGAAGGCGGCGTTCTAATGATCTATCTAAAAATTCAATGTTTTTAACTTTTACTTTGTCGCCAATACTCACGGTAGTTAAATTCATCATTCAGCACTCCTGTTAATGATAATCATTTTCAATTTGTATCTATCTCGATTATACATAAGGTTCTAAAATCAATCAATGCTTCTAGAGCGTTACAATTAAAAATATATATTTATAACTATATTTTTCAGATGAAATTATGTACGATTTTAGCAGCAAATTGTCAGGAGGGATGTGAGTGGAGGTAATCATTCGCAAAATGAGAAAAGAAGATATTACGTCTGTTCAATACGTCGCAAAGATGAGCTGGTATGATACATATGAAGGAATTATTCCTAGAAGCGTTCAGAATCGGTTTCTTTCAGAAGCATACTCCAATAAAAGGATGCTGTGGCGCTTGCGTAATTCGTTCATTTATGTAGCAACTATTGATGAGAAAATCGTAGGGTACGCTAACTTTTTCCCACTACAAAACAGAGGGGAAATAGAACTAGGATCTATCTATATACTTCCTGCTTATCAAGGAAAAGGAATCGGTTCGCAATTGTTAGAAAGAGGAATGAAGCGCTCGAAGGAACTAAAAATCGTTTACATTAATGTAGAAAGGGAAAACGGAATAGGCCGTGCTTTTTATCAATCAAAAGGTTTCCAGCTCGTGGATGAATTTGATGATGAATTTGAAGGGCATTTGTTAAAAACGATGCGGATGAAGTTAATGATTTAAGCCTATAGCATGAATGTTATCTTAAAAAAGCTGATTTTAAACTTTCTGTTAAAATCAGCTTTTAATTACAGAATAACGATTGACCTTATTCTTGTGAATATGGTAACATTAATCAGAACTTAATGACCGAAAATGTTTTTCGGTCAAACAGTCAGGCGGAAGTAAGGATTATTGGAGGCTAAAAAACATGAATATGATTAAAGGAGAATGGAAAAAAATCTTTTCCAAACCAATGACTATTGTTGTGATTTGCGGATTGTTATTTGTTCCATTACTTTATAATGTCATCTTTTTATCTGCTTACTGGGATCCATATGGAAAAACAGATCAAATTCCAGTTGCAGTGGTAAATGAAGATAAAGGTGCTACGTTAGATGGAAAGAAATTGAATGTCGGTCGTGATTTTGTTGATGATTTAAAGAAAAATGATAAATTTGACTGGAAATTTACGAACAAAGAAAAAGCGTTAGAAGGCCTAAAAAATGAGGACTACTATTTAGTTTTAGAAATTCCAAAGAATTTCTCCAAAAATGCAACAACATTAATGGATAAAGATCCTAAAAAAATGAAATTTATCTATCATACAAATGCCGGAAAGAACTATTCAGGCGCTCAAATTAGCTCAAATGCAGTGGCTAAAATCAATGATCAGATTAAAGAAGCAGTCACAAAGCAGTATGCTGAAACGGTATTTGACAGCTTTAAGCAAGTAGCGGACGGTCTTCAAAAAGCAAGTGACGGTGCAGGAGAGCTCGAAAACGGCTCGAAAACGCTGCGAGATAATATGAAGAAACTAGCAGACAGCACGGTTACATTCGAAGACGGTACAGCTAAATTGGCAAACGGATTAACGGATGCACGAAAAGGAGCAACAGATTTAAATGCAGGTGCTGCTAAGCTCCTAAACGGTGCGGACACAATTAATGAAAACTTAGGCAGCCTAAACAGCGGTTTAGGGAAGCTAGAAAGTGGGAGCGGGCAGCTTTATGCGGCTTCTAAAGAACTTGAAACAGGTGCCGGAAAGCTTAGCACTGGGTTAGGGAAACTACAAGATGGAACTGAAAAACTGCAAGGTGGGACCAAAAAACTCCAGGATGCTACCAAGCAACTTAATGAAGGAACAAAAACACTTCAAGGGAAACTACCCCAGTTCACAAGCGGCTTAAACCAAGTGGACGCTGAAGTGAGCAGCGTTACGCAGCAAATTAATCAAGCAGAACAGGAAATTACGCAGATTAAACAGCAGGTCGATTCAAAAAAAGCAGAGTTTGAACAGCAGCAGCAAGCTCTCATTGACAGCATTAACAGCAACGAGTCCATTCCGGATGAGCAAAAACAAACGCTGATTGCAGGAATTAAAAAACTCACGTCTCAGCAGTTTATGGATGAACAGCAGCAAAAAGCAGAGCAGCTAAAAGCAAAAGTAGATAAAGTGCAAGAGTTATCAGCAGCGCTGCAAAAGCTTTCTAAAGGCGGAGAAGACATTCAAAGCGCTATTGATAAAATTGCTGATGGGCAAAGTCAGCTGTATAATGGCCAAACTCAGTTATACAACGCACAAACTCAATTGTATAATGGTCAAACTCAACTATACAACGGTGCTGTTAAACTAGCAGACGGAGAAAAGCAGTTCAACAGCAAATTTGCGGAACTAAACAGCGGTATAGCTGACGCTCATACAGGAGCTGGAAAGCTTGCTGACGGGCAGCAGCAACTTGTGAATGGACTTAAGAAGTCTGAACAAGGAAGCGCAGCGCTAGCAAATGGCTTAACGCAGCTAGAAAACGGGGCCACCAAGTTAGCAAATGGTTCTAAAGAGTTAACAAATGGTTCGTCCAAACTATATGATGGTTCATCTAAATTATCAGATGGAACAAGCGAGCTTCATTCATCTTTAGCAGATGGTGCAAAAGATGCAAAAGATGTTAAAGCAGATGATAAAACATATAGCATGTTTTCAAATCCAACGGATTTAAAATCAGATAAACAAAACAACGTAGATAAGTACGGTGTCGGATTAGCTCCATACATTTTATGTATTGGCTTGTTTGCGGGAACGTTAATGTTCTCAGCGGTATATCCAATGAAAGAGCCATCAATTCGACCGACATCAGGCATTTCGTGGTTCTTAAGTAAGTTTAGTGTCATCACTATTGTAGGTATGCTGCAGGCAGCGATTGCTGTTACAGCTCTTCTATGGGGCTTGCATTTAAACGTAACAAGCATTTGGCACTTCTATATCTTTACCATGATTACAGGTGTGACGTTCTTTACACTTATCTTGTTCTTAACAACAGGGTTAGGAAAAGTAGGGCAATATTTAGCCTTCATTATTCTGCTGCTTCAAATTGGCGGCAGTGCAGGTACATTCCCTAAAGCACTTGTACCGGAATTTTTCCAGGCAATTAATCCGTACTTGCCTATGACCTATGCAATTCGCGGTTTCCGTGAAATCATTTCCATTGGTGATGATTTCGGCTACGTATGGCATCAGGCTGGCGTACTTGGAATCTTTGCAGCAATCTTCATCACTCTTTCATTGATAATGTTTTATATCAATGCCAGAAAAGAGAAGCATCACACAGAGGAACAGGCAGCAGCATAATTTAACTAATATAAAAAGAGAGTTCCAGTTTAAAAAGGAACTCTCTTTTTCTTTATGATAGTATAGGTTTACGTATAAAAGAGGGGAACGTGAATACATGCAGCTTACAAAAATTTCGGTATATGAAAGTGATCGTGTGAAAAAGTGGCAGGAAGGGCTGAAAGAATGGGACGGTTCAATATCGGAACGGATGATAAATGACCGAGCTGAAGATGAGTTTTGGCAGCGGTATGTAGAAAAAATGTCTTTTAATTCAGCAAATGACCCTGTAGTAAAACAGCTTCAACAAGAACTTCTTGCTTTTTTGAATCCAACTGACTCTGTTATGGAAATTGGCCCTGGCTGGGGAAATTATACGTTTTCGATTGCTGATTATGTAAAAGAACTTACGTGTATGGATTGTTCGCCAAGCATTATTCGCTACTTACAAACGCAATCAGAGGACCGCTCTAATCTAAAGTTCATAGAAGGTAAATGGGAGTATGAGCGTCTAACAGATAACTATGATGCCGTAGTAGGAATAAACTGTTTTTACCGTATGCATAATATTGTCGATGGTCTCTTAAATATGAATGATTCGGCTAATCGTTTGGCGGTTATAGGCATGTCAACGGGTCCAGAAAAGCCTCACTACGTAGAGTTACATAGAAAGCTTGGGTACGAGATTAAATGGCGCCGTAAGGAATATATTGACTTACTAAATATTTTATATGAACTGGGTATTTACGCGGATTGTAAGCTGGTTCCTATAACCAAAACGGTAACCTATGAGACGTACGAAGATCTTATCAAGAAGAACTCGACAAAGGTGCTTTCTAAAGATATTGACAAGTTAGAAACTGAGAAGATTATTTTACAGCATGTAAAGAAAATAAATGGCACATATGAATATACGTATCAATATCATATGGCTTTTATTTATTGGAAACCGATAAAAAGAACCCGTTGAGTAAAATCAACGGGTTCTTTTTAGTAGGGATAAAGCTGTAATTTAGGATAAGCAATATTAAAATCGTCGCCGCTTAGAAGAACTTTCAATTCCTGCTTCTTCACGGTATTTAGCTACTGTTCTTCTTGAAATCTGAATTCCTTCGCTGGAAAGAAGAGACATGAGCTTTTGATCTGAAAGAGGTTTTAATTTATTTTCTTCGGCAATTAATGTTTTAATTTTTTCTTTTATAAAGGCAGTAGAATTGCTTTGTTCGCCATCAGTTCGCTCTAAAGAATTGGTGAAAAAGTATTTTAACTCAAACAGCCCGCGTGGCGTTTGAATATACTTTCCGTTAGTCGCACGACTTACCGTTGATTCGTGACAGTCTACTTTTTGAGCAATATCTTTTAAGGTAAGCGGCTTTAGCCCCGAAATACCCATTTCAAAAAAATCTTGCTGATGTTCCACAATTGCTTTGGACACGTTGTAAATCGTCGCATTACGCTGCTCAATACTATTGATTAGCCAAGTAGCTTCATGAATTTTTTCCTGTACGTATCGATCGGTTGTTACGCATGCAGAGCGATGAACCAGCTTTTGGTAGGTACTGTTAATTTCGATGGACGGAAGCAGCTCGCTATGAAGAATAACATGATAGCGGCCGTCAATTTTTTGTACCGTTACATCAGGCGAGATGTACTTCGTAAGCGGGACGTGGAAATCTCCTGCTGGCCGAGGATTTAATGTCCGCAAGCAGTCAACAATTTCTTGTACTTCACGCATCGGAATAGAGTATTTTTTTGAAATGTTCCGATATTTTTTGTTAGCAATATCTTCAATATCGTGTTTTACCACGTCGTATAAAAGAGGAGGCTTTGACTTTTTGGCCTTAATTTGAATAAGCAGTGAATCGACAAAATTTTGAGCGCCCACGCCAATCGGATCAAAGCTTTGTAAAACGTGAATCATATCGTTGACTTCGTTAAATGAAACATTCAGCAGTTCGGCTGCCAATTTTGGCTCAATTGCTAAAAAGCCGTTTTTATTTAAGTTTCCAATTAGAAATTGAACGATGTGTTTTTGGTGTGTGTGTAAATGATTTAGCATAGACAGCTGCTCTAATAAATGACTCTCTAATGTCACAGTTTGATCAGATATATAATTAAACGGATTATACTCGTCATCGGTATAACCTTTTGAATATGAACGCTGTTCTCTAGTATCAAATGAATCTTTTTGCTGAGAGTCGCTAGCAGACAGTTTAATTACAGGATTTTCATTGACTTGCTGATGAAGATAATGAACTAAATCGGCCGTAGAATAATTTAAAATGTTGATAGACTGACGTAATTCAGGTGTCATGGCCAATTTTAATAGTTGTTTTTGGGATAAATCTAAACCTAATTGCATCATTGAATCACCTATCATTCTTGAGTTTTATTTCGACAATTCTGGCTGCATCGTTCGACATCATCATAGCTGAAAATGCGAAAGAATTCTATAGTGTTGTCAGATGTTCTTACACAAAGGCTTATCGCAAGAAAGAGTAGGAGAATAGATAAAACAAAAACGAATAGCTCCTGGCAATAGCTATTCGTTTGTTTTAATAGAGCTGCTAGGAGAACTTAGCTGCAATTTGGGGTGTTTCCCATTCTTCTATCTCCCCATGCGCACATCATATTTAAAATTTCTCGTAAGGTTTCGCCTTCTTCACTGAGTGAGTACTCTACTTTAGGAGGAACTTCATTGTATACTTTTCTATTAACCACACCGTCTTTTTCTAATTCTTTTAGCTGTTGAGACAGCATTTTTTTGGTAATAGCGGGCATAGCTCGCTGGAGTTCACTAAAACGTTTTTTGCCTTCTTTTAATAGGCATAAAATAACGACTTTCCATTTCCCGCCGATTACTTCAAGCGTTGCTTCAACAGGTACATTATAGTGGGGTGCTTTCACCATTAATCCTCCATTCATAAACAGATATGAAATATGGATATAATAATTTAATATCCATAGACCTAGGTTACCGGGAAGGTACCTGGTTACATGAAAGTGCCGTCTTTTGTAAACAACATATATTTATTATACTGAAAAAGAACTTTTAATTGAAGGAAGAAATGTAAAAGGGGAGATCTTGGTGAAAGCTTTACTGCTAGAAGGCAAAGGGAAAGTAAGTGAGATGAAAGTCGGAAATATCCAAAAGCCGCGTCCGTCTAAAGGTGAAATTTTAGTTAAAATTAAAGCTACTGCCCTGAACCCTGTAGATTATAAAACAGGAAACGGCGGTAATCCTAGTTGGACATATCCTCACGTATTAGGACTTGATTCAGCTGGCGTTGTCGAGGAAGTGGGAGAAGAAGTCACAGCTGTCAAAGTCGGAGACCGCGTTGTATATCATAGCGATTTATCAAAAAAAGGCGGGTTTGCACGATACGGAGTGACAACAGCTCACACAGTTTCTCTTATTCCGCAAGGGGTTTCATTCGAAGACGCTGCAGCTATTCCATGTGCGGGATATACAGCATATCAAGCATTGTTTCACAAAATGAACGCTTCAAAAGGACAAACAATTTTAATTCACGCAGGTGCTGGAGGGGTTGGAGGGTTTGCCATTCAGCTTGCGAAAAATGCAGGCCTTACAGTGCTCACAACCGCATCTTCAGCCAATCATGAGTTTGTAAAAAGTTTAGGTGCTGATTATGTAATCGACTACCGTAAAGAAGACTTTGAGAAAAAAGTGATGGAGCTTACTGATGGAATTGGTGTAGATTTAGTTTTGGATACCGTTGGGCGAGACAATGCAGACGAGTCAGTGAAGGCTCTTGCTTTTAATGGGCAAATTGCATTCATCGCAGGACCGCCTAATGTAAACGATGCGATTTCGTTTGCGCACCCACTATCGTTTCATCAAGTTGCATTAGGAAGTGTACATCAGTCTAATAACGTAAAAGAACAGCGAAAACTTGCGGAGATGGGAAATAGAATGCTTTTGCTTTTACAAGAAAATAAGCTACATGCACTCGTGGAAAAAGTCATTTCACTAGACGAAGTGCCAGCAGCATTAGATGAACTGGCGACTCGTCGAGTAAAAGGGAAAATTGTAGCTGTAATAGATAAATGATAGAACGAAAAAGAGATTGAGACATAACTATATCAATTCAATCTAAAGATAAACAAATGGAAGAAAGGAGCTCGTATCGATCATTTATTACACTGCTGTGGATTTTGGTGCAAGGCTTCGCTTTCTGCGGCCGGCTGATGAGCCTCCTCGTTGCTTGCGCTCCTGCGGGGTCTCATCCCTTCCGCTGTTCCCGCAGGAGTCTTCGCCTTGCTCTCCACTCAACAGCTAGAAGCAGCTAACTGGATGAACACTACGTTTACCAACACAATGAAAAGGTCCGAACGATTACTCGTTCGGACCTTACTTAAACTACCATACTTTTTGTTTTAGCCTCTTTTAAATCGTAAACTGTTGCGTATAGAGCTTGTGATAAAACCCTTGTTTATCTAGCAGCTCGCGATGATTTCCTTCTTCAATAATTTGTCCGTCTTTTAAGACAAGAATTTGATCTGCATTTTCAATCGTTTTAAGGCGGTGGGCAATGACAAAGCTTGTTTTTCCTTTTAATAGATTACTCATTCCTCGTTGAATATCAATTTCTGTTTTTGTATCAATATTGGAAGTAGCTTCGTCTAAAATTAAAATATCACAGTCAGAAAGCATGGCTCGAGCAATCGATAAAAGCTGCTTTTGACCTTCACTTAAATTTCCTCCGCCAGCTGAAATCACGGTATTGTATTGCTGCGGCAAATGTTTGATAAACGAATGAGCATTGGCCATCTTTGCGGCGCTTTTCACTTCTTCATCGCTGGCATCTAACCGGCCAAATCGAATGTTATCCGCAATCGTACCGGAAAATAAATAGGTATCTTGAAGAACAATGCCGATTCGGTTTCGTAAATCATGGATGTTATAGTCACTGATGGAACGTCCGTCAATTTTAATGTCTCCGTTTGAGATGTCATAAAATCGTGTGAGCAAGTTAATGATGGTTGTTTTACCAGAACCTGTCGGACCGACCAAAGCAACCATTTCACCTTTTTTTGCTGTCAGTGTAACATTTTTTAAAATCATTTTTTCATCGTTATAGCCAAATGATACGTTTTCAAAAGCAACGTCTCCTGCAAATTTTGTAACAGAAAGAGCGTTTGGCTTGTTTGTGACGTCCGGCTGCTCATCCATAATCGCAAACACGCGCTCTGCGCCGGCAATAGCCGAAAGAATGGTGTTTACTAAGTTTGCCATTTGACTGATTGGGCGAGAGAACTGACGTGAGTAGTTAACAAATGAAGCGATCATACCAACTGTAACGCTACCTTGAACAGCCATAAATGCGCCCGCTCCGATCACTAGTGCTAAGCCTAAGTTGTTAATAAAGTTTGTGACAGGACCTAAAAAGCCTGAAAATGTTTCCGCTTTTGTTGCTGAACTTCTCAGCTGTTCATTTCGTTCATTAAAAACAGTTAAAAAGTCTTTTTCCTTACTAAAAAGCGTAACAACTTCTCCTCCAGAGATTGCTTCTTCTACAAAGCCGTTTAGCTCACCTAAGTCTTTTTGACGTTTGACAAAATTTTCACTGCTGCGTTTTAATATTTGTCGAACGATTATAACCATCAAGGGAATAACAATCAGCGTGATAATGGCAAGAATCCAGTTGAGCGAGAACATCGCAATGGTAATGCCGACTAAAGACAAAATAGAGGACAGAGCCTGAATAACGCTTTGACTCAGAGCGCTGTTTAGATTATCAATATCATTTGTGACTCTGCTCATTAACTCTCCGTGAGCTCGTTTGTCAAAAAAGCGAAGGGAGAGAGTCTGAAGCTTTGCAAATAAATCTTGGCGGAGTATTCCAATAGTTGTAAACGAAACGTTCACCATTAAATAGGTTTGCAGCCATGTTAATAAAGATGTCGTGATATAAATTCCTGCAAGAATAAGGGACATTCGTATCGTTCCGCTGATATCTTTAGGAATAATATGCTCATCAATAATAACTCCAATTAAATAAGGGCCTAATAAATTAAGCAGGGAAGTCACAATAACTAAGATTATCGCAGCCGCAAGCGGAGGTTTTCGTTTCCCCATATATGACCAGATTCTGTACAGTGTTTTTTTCGCATTCTTTGGCTTAACTACAGGGCCTTTCATCATTCCTCTAGGGCCGCGAATAGAGCTCATTTGATTTTTACCTTGATTATTCACTAGGCAACACCTCTTTTCCGCCTTGTGCAAGGTAAATGTCGTAATAAAGAGAGCGATAACGAAGCAACTCTTCATGAGTCCCTTGTTCAGCAATTTTGCCTTCATCCATGACGATAATATGATCAGCGTGGAGAAGAGACGAAATTTTAGAAGCAATAATGATAACGGTGGCATCAGCAAACTCTTCTTTTAAATGTTTTAGTACCTGCGCTTCTGAGACAGCGTCCAATGCCGAAGTTGCATCATCGATGACCAGGATAGCGGGCTTTCTAACAAATGCACGCGCGATTGAAAGACGCTGCTTTTGCCCTCCTGATAAATTGGTTGCTCCTCGCGTTAAAGGATACTCATATCTTTCTGGAAGTTTTTCAATAAACTCCGTTGCGCATGCAAAATCCGCAGCATCTTCAATTTCTGAGGAAGAAGCCTGATCTTTTCCCATTCGAATATTCATATCAATCGTGCCGGTAAACAGCGTAGCTTTTTGAGGAATAAACCCAATGGATGAGCGAAGCACTTTTACGTCATAGTCCGTAAGGTTTTTTCCATCTACGAAGATTTCGCCGTCATCAGGATCATATAAGCGGGAAATAAGTTTTGCAAGCGTCGACTTCCCGCTTCCAGTAGAGCCGATAATGCCAATGGTTCCCCCGTGTCTAGCAGTGAACGAAATATCTTTTAATACGTTTTCGCCATTTTTACTATAGCTGTATGTAACGTTTTGAAACGATAGATCACCTTTAAGTCTGTTGATTTGAGCAGCAGAGTTTGCTGGAGGGATGTCTATTTTTGTTTTTAAAACAGAATCGATTCGTTCAGCTGAAGGGAATGCGCGTGTAATTTGCATCAGCACCATGCTGCTTGACATAAGTCCGTTTAAAATAATCGTTAAGTAATTAATAAAAGCTAAAATCACACCTGCTTCAATTTTTCCTGCTTCGACTTGAAGTCCTCCCAGCCATAGAGTAGCTACCATTCCGATATTTACGACAAATAAAATAACGGGCATTAAAAGCGAAATAAGCTGAACAGCACTCATATTAGCTCGCGTCAAGGAGCTGTTTGCTTCTTTAAACTGATTGATTTCATACGATTCTCTTACATACGCTTTTACTACACGCATCCCTGATAAATTTTCTTGGACTTTTGTATTTACACGATCAACGCTTTGCTGAACTTTTTTAAAAAGTTTTCCAGCTTTCGTGATCACAAACCAAATGCATAAAAATAAAATAGGGACGACCACAACGATAATAGGAAACAAAGAACGAGCGGTTAATAACACGATCACAATACTTCCTGCAAAAAGTAAAGGACCTCTAACTAATACTTTTAGCGTCATATTCAATGCGTTTTGAACACTCGTTACATCATTTGTCATGACGGTAATTAAGTGACCAGTCCCTAGTTTGTCTCTGTTGCTGTTTGAGAGGTTTTCAATTTTTTCAAAAAGCGATTTCCGAATATCGGTAGAAAAATTTACTGCCGCTTTTGTGCTAAGGATGGCGCAGACGATACCGGCAGCTAAGCCAATGACTGCTAACATGAGCATAAGGATACTTCGCGTGATAACATATGTTTGAACGTTGTTTGCAATGCCATAATCAATGATATGCTGCATAATAGTAGGCTGAAGAAGGTCAGCTAACACTTCAATTACCATCAATAGCGGGGCAAACAGCGCGAGCCATTTGTAAGGTTTTAAGTAAGGGTACAAAGATTTAATTGTATTCACACATTGTGGCACTCCTTTCTGTAAAAAATATGGTAACATAGAATAAGTTTAGAAGTTTGTTTCAAGCACCATTTATTATACGCCAATGCAAGCAGAAATCCACTTTTTGAGAGGGTCAGGTATGCAATGAATCAAACATTACGAGTACATCATCCGCTTTTTGGATCTTTGTTATATGACTCGGCCTGGGTTGGAGAAAAACAGGTCACTTTCTTTGGACAAAAACAACAGGTGTTGCTGACAATTGATGGAGATAAAGAGAAGCCATTTCAAAAACGACAAGAAGAGGCCTTTCAAGCATTTTGGCTTCAAGGTGAATTATTGTTAAAGAGGACGGAAAAAGCTCTTTTTGATTATTATCAGCAGGTGCGAGATGAATACAGAACTCAAGTTGAAAAAGACGTGGTAGACTTATTAGTTCCGAATGTAAAAAAGCGAAAAGACATCGGTTTTTTAGTTGAGTGTATTCAAATCTTTGTTCCTGAAGCACCTCATGATACAAGAGAACTTGGTTTGTTTTTTGAATGTACGTGGGAAGAAGAGCATATGTTAGCTGTAAAGTTTAGAAATGAACAAATTTCCGCTATTGGTTTACAAGAAGATTTATTCTAGTAAAAAGCCTTGAAGCAACCTGCTTCAAGGCTTTTTGGCATTAATGCTTGACGGGCTCTTCGATTCCCATGCCTGTATTTGCTTTTACTAAAATCTCATCAAATTTCTTTTCGTCTGCTTTTTTAGACGAAAGAAGTGTTCCTATAAAAGCAGCTAAGAAGCCTAGAGGAATAGAGATAATACCAGGGTTTGTTAGCGTAATGAGCGGTTCACCTACAAAGATAGCAGCTCCCGGCTCAGGTGCCCATACGTTAGGACTAATGGCAACTAAAAACAGGGAGCTGAATAGTCCAACCAGCATGCCAGTGACTGCTCCTGTTGTATTAAAACGTTTCCAAAAAATAGTGAGAAGAATAATTGGCAAGTTAGCGCTCGCTGCTACCGCAAACGCAAGTGCCACTAAAAATGCCACGTTCATGTTTTGAGCAAATAATGCAAGAATAATAGATAAAATGGATACCCCAATAGAAGCCCATCGTGCAGCCACTACCTGTTCTTTTTCAGTAGCATCTCCTTTACGCAGAATATGACTATAGAAGTCGTGCGCGAATGCTGAAGCTGCTGAGAGCACCAGTCCAGCTACAACAGCTAAAATTGTAGCAAATGCTACAGCTGAAACGAACGCAAAAAGAAAGTCTCCGCCAAGAACTTGAGCGAGCAGAGGAGCCGCCATATTTCCTGCTGCATTTGCTTTGATAATATCATCATATCCTACAAAAGCAGCAGCACCGAATCCTAAAAAGATTGTCATAATGTAAAAAACGCCAATGATCCACGTTGCATAAATAACAGACTTTCTTGCGGTGATGGCATCTTTTACTGTGAAGAAACGAATAAGGATATGAGGCAGGCCTGCTGTACCAAGAACAAGAGCTAAATTCAACGAAATCATGTCCAGCGGATTTTTGAATTTATTTCCTGGATTTAAAAAGCCGTCACCAAGAGGAGTTGCAGTTTTCATCTCGGAAAACATTTTAGCTAAGCTAAAATCAAATTTTGAAAATACGATAATGGAAATAATGAACGTACCAATCATCAGAAGCAAGGCTTTGACAATCTGAACCCAGCTAGTCGCTGTCATTCCTCCAAATACAACGTAAACCGTCATCAAGACGCCGACAATCAAGACAGAGTATACGTAATCTAGACCAAGTAATAAATGAATTAATGCTCCTGCTCCAACAAGCTGCGCAATCATGTAAAAAATGGAAATGGTGATCGTGTTTAACGCAGCAACTCCCCGCACTTTCTTTTCGTTAAAACGAGCTGCTATCATATCTGCCATCGTGTACTTTCCTAAGTTGCGAAGGGGTTCAGCTACAATGTATAACACAACCAGGTAGGCAACTAAAAAGCCGATGCTGTAAAAAAAACCGTCAAATCCAGAAAGCGCTACCATTCCAGCTATGCCTAAAAATGATGCAGCAGACATATAATCTCCGGCAATTGCCATACCGTTTTGCCAGCCGGTTAAACTTCCATCTGCTGTATAAAAGTCACTGGTCGTTTTTGTCCGCTTGGATGCCGCATACGTAATGATTAGCGTAAGACCTACAATGGCTAAAAAAAGTGAAAAAGCTAGTACGTTCATTGATTTAACCCCCTATTTAATTTGCAGCTTCTTTTTTAATCGTGTCAACAAGTTCATCGAATTTCGAGGCTCTTTTTGTGTATAGAATGCATAGGGTCCAGGTCATCACAAACTGTGCAAAAGCAAATACCCAGGCCCAGGTCATAGAAGCAAAAGCTGGTTTGTTTAGGACGGTTGTGTAAGCCGTTAAGATAGGCAAGGTAAAATAAAAAGCAAGAAAAAACAGAGAGAGCGGTAAAATAAAATTGCGTTTTTGTTTTAAAAGCTTTTGAAATGAAGCAGACTGTACAATTTCTGTGTAATCAGGAGAGGAAGAAGCATTGTTTACCTTCTTTAAAGAATTTTCATTCATCGCCAAGCAGAATTCCCCCTTTAATAATAAATAGATGAAGCGAAAAGCTTCATATCACTTGAATTATATTATTTTCGGAATAAAAAGTAAATTCTGTCTTTTTGTGAGAATGGTAACTGTGTAGGTTTTTTAATATACTGAAGGTTCGTAATAAATGCATACTGACATAATAAAAAAAGAACAACATTTAATACAAAGGAAAAATCATTCGCAAAAGAAATGTTGAAATTAATCCTTAGTTTCTTATATATATAAGGCTTTTCTTTATTATTTAAACGTTATTTGTTTGTTTGATCTTTTGAAAAAGAAAAGAAGATGATGATAGAATCATAAGCACACAATAATGCTTAGAGAGGAAACAGGTTGAGAAAATAAGCTATTATTTAGAGATGGTTATAAATAGACAAGATATTATGAAAGATTTCTATATGAATGATATTTTTTCTTTATAGTAAACAAATAATGTAACTACTTATATAAAAGAGAAAAGGTGAAAGAATGGCATTTGGAATTAAACGCCCGGAACTAAACGCATGGAAAGCAGCTGTTAAGCGAGGAGAGATCGCGTTTTTAACTCATTATTGGCTTGATGAGCGTTTTCCACATGCAACTACCGTAACAAAAGTAGGTTGCAGTGACTTAAATAAGCTGATTAAGTGGGGAAAAAAGTACGGTATTCCCGCTAAGTATATTGATAATCGATCCGGCTATCCTCATTTCGATTTACTAGGTGAGCGTCAGAAAGAAATTATGAAAAAGGAAAATCAGCTGGAGCAGCTGAAGCGATTTGAAGAAGTTAACGAGTGAAAAGCAAAACTAATTTCAAAAAATGTAAAAAAATTCTATTGTTAAGACTTTTTTTATGTTTAAATAGAAAAAACAGTGGAATAGATTAAGAAGAACAATCACGTTATGTATTCTCTTATATAGGGAAAATAACTTAGTGTAGTTTCCTTATTTGATACGATAAAGAGCTTTGTTTTATAATAAAATTGTTGTTCGGATAAAAGGAGGAAGAAGGGCATGTCCGAGGTTGGAACTTTAAAAAAAGGATTAGATATCTTCTCTTTGCTTTTAAACCGTCCGAATATGACTATTCCAGAAATGATGGAAGCGCTCGGTTTTAATAAGAGTACGATGTATCGTCTTGTGAGCACGCTTGAGCAAAACGGATTTATTGTAAGAAACCCGTCTAACCGCTATACGGTTTCACCGCAACTGGTGCTGGCACTCGTGCAAAATACGATGCATACGAACTATGAAATGAATTGGCTCTCTGTTCCTGCTATGCAGAAGCTGAGTGAAGAGACCAAAGAGACCATTTATGCGGGAATTCTCCATCATAAACAAATGGTTACAACTCAGGTGGTTAACGGGCAATATAGCACTCGTACGCATTCTGAAGTAGGAAATAAAAAGCCGCTTCATGCAAATGCTATTGGAAAGTGTATTCTTGCTTATCAAGAGGACAGCGCACAAAAATCTATTCTTCATGAACTTTCGCTTGAAGCTTATACAGATCGAACGATCACCGAGCTGGACAAGCTTGAAGCTGATTTAGCTTTAAGTAAGGAAAGAGGATATGCTGTCGACGATGAAGAACGGGAGCCGGGCGTTCGCTGTATTGCAGCCCCTATTTTCAGAAAAGGAAAAATAATGGCGGCTATTGCTTTATCAGGTCCATCCTTTCGTATTTCACAAGAGAAAGACGAAGAACATGCTGCACTTGTTAAACAGTGCGCAGAACAAATTTCACAAGCAATTACTCTTTACGAATAATTCAATAGTAAAAAAAGGGGATGAACAGCAACATGGAAAACTTACAGTCAACGACGACCTTAGCAAACGGCGTTAAAATGCCTTGGTTAGGTTTAGGTGTTTATAAAGTAGAAGATGGTCAAGAAGTTGTAGATTCAGTTAAATATGCAATCAAAGCTGGATATAAAAGCATTGATACGGCTAAAATTTATGAAAATGAAGAAGGCGTGGGACAAGCGATCAAAGAATCAGGTGTTTCTCGCGAAGAACTGTTTGTTACATCAAAAGTGTGGAATGCAGATCAAGGATATGACACAACTATTCAAGCGTTTGAAACAAGCTTAAACAAGCTAGGTCTTGAATATTTAGATTTATACTTAATTCACTGGCCAGTTGAAGGCAAGTATAAAGATACGTGGAAAGCACTTGAAAAGCTTTATAAAGATGGGAAAATTCGTGCAATCGGCGTATCAAATTTCCAAGTTCATCATTTAGAAGACTTAATTGCAGACGCAGAAGTCAAGCCGATGGTAAACCAAATCGAATTTCATCCACTTTTAACACAAACAGAAGTGCGTGAATACTGCAAAAAACAAGGAATCCAAGTGGAAGCATGGTCACCGCTTGCACAAGGTGAGCTGCTTGATAACGAAGTGTTAACTCAAATTGCTGAAAAGCACGGAAAATCAACTGCTCAAGTTATCTTACGTTGGGACTTGCAAAACGAAGTAGTAACTATTCCTAAGTCAACAAAAGAACATCGTATTATCCAAAATGCAGACGTATTTGATTTTGAATTAAATGCAGATGAAGTTGAAAAAATTAACGCATTAAATCAAAATCATCGCGTAGGTCCTGATCCGGATAACTTTGACTTTTAATTTTAAAGCAAGACTAAAACGTCTTGTAAGATAAATAATAAACAAAGCGCTATTGTCATTCATGCAGTAGCGCTTTGTTTATTAAAGAGTAAATGCGATGGTTGAACGAGGAGGAAAAGTAATGAAGATGTCAGAAAACACTATTTTAATTACGGGCGGAGCATCAGGAATTGGGTTGTCGCTTGCAGAACGGTTTTTAAATGAAGGAAATGAAGTTATTATTTGTGGAAGAAGGGAGTCAAAGCTGCAAGAAGCAAAAGAAAAATTCCCTTCATTACATACAAAAGTGTGCGATGTATCAATAGAAGAAAGCAGAGTAGAGCTAGTAAAATGGGCGACTGAAAGATTCCCGAAATTAAATGTTATTGTGAATAATGCAGGCATTCAGCAGCGCGTAAATCTTTTACACATGCACAAAGAGTGGCAGTATTACGAAAAAGAACTAATGAGTAATGTAAGTGCTCCTATTCATTTAACGTCGTTATTGATTCCTCATTTCGTTCAGCAAGAAGGTGCTGCGGTTATTAACGTTACTTCCGGGCTGTCTTTAACACCTGGAGCATGGGTGCCAATCTACAGCGCAACAAAAGCGGCATTAAGGTCGTTTACGATTAGTCTAAGACATCAATTAGAAGAAACAAATACCGAAGTGATAGAAATTCTTCCTCCAGCCGTGAACACGGATTTGGGAGGACCGGGACTTCATACATTTGGAGCACCGCTTGATGACTTTGCCGATTCGATATTTGAAGAATTGAAAAAAGGTAAAATCGAAATTGGCTATGGAGACAGCGCTAAGAGGCTTCATGCTTCCAAAGAAGAAATTGAGAAAGCTACAGCACAGGCTTGGAGTGGATTTTTGAAAAATAATCCTGAATTTTAAAGACAGCAAACAAAAAGCTTACTAAACTCGTCAATAGTAGCGGGTCATAAAAAGCGTGTGTCCATAAAATAAATGAACACACGTTTTTTAGCATTAACGATCTACAGTTTGTCTAATTCGTTTTTCCATTTTTTCAAGCATGCGGAGGTACTCATCCTGTTCTTCAGGAGTTAGAGCAAAAAGCATGTCTTGCCAAAATAAATTCCGCTGCTCAATTACATAGTTCACTAATGTTTCGCCAGCCTCTGTTAAGGATATCCATACAATTCGGCGGTCTTTTTGGTCACGTACGCGCTTAATGAGTGCATCATCTTCTAATTGATTTAATAAAATGGTAGTAGCTCCGGAAGTTAGCTTTAGATTTGAAGAAATTTCCGCTACCATACGTTTAGAGCTGACTCCAATGAATTTTAGAATTAAAAATTTCGTAATGGTCAAACTATAGGGCTGCTCACTGATTTTATCTTCCAAGAGCTTTCGCTTGAGTTCAAATAATGAGGTTTTAACTTGGTCAAGTTTTTCTAGTTTATCTATTAACTGCTGATCCATTATAATCACCTTTTCTTTATCATTATAGGTGTTAAACAATTGCTGCTAGTTACCTATTGTGGTTTATGTATATAGGGAGTTTGTTCCAAAAAAAGAAGCTGTTTTTGTGTATAACCCTATGCTTATATATCTAACTTTAAAGTAAAGTAAAGTACTTGTAAAGAAACCAAAACTTTTAAGTTGTATTTCAGTTAAAGATGTAGTAAAGTATTCAGTCGGGAAAACTTTATGAAACATAAATGTTTAGTTTTAAAAATAAATTAAAATCAAAGTTATTTACAACTAAATATCTTTGTGATAAAGTTATCTAGCGTAATACTTAACTGAATGAAATATTAAGGAGGTAAAATAAATGTCAAGAGGGCGTTTAATTTTAATGAACTTTATCGGAATTATTGTAGTATTAGCTTTAATTATTGGTGGGGGATACTATTATATTCAAAAATCTAATTATGTATCCACAGACAATGCAAAAGTGTCCGGCGACCTTTATACAGTAGTAGCGCCAGCGGCAGGTAAAGTAGCAAGCTGGAACGTTGAAGAAGGTAAAGATGTTTCAAAAGATGATGAGGTAGCTAAAATCCAATCAGAAGATGGAGAAAAAACAGTTACAGTACCAGAAGACGGTAAAATCATCAAAACACAGGTAAAAGAAAATCAAATGGTTCAAGCTGGTCAACAAATTGCTAGCGAAGTAGATATGAATAACTTATTCATCATTGCAAACATTAAAGAAGACAAATTAAAAGATATTGAAGCTGGCGATGACGTTGATGTAACAGTTGACGGAGATACTAAAACAACAATCGATGGAAAAGTAGAAGAAATCGGTTATGCAACAAACTCAATTTTCTCATTAATGCCAAGTTCTAATTCAGACGGCAACTATACGAAAGTATCACAAACAGTTCCTGTTAAAATCTCTATTTCTAACTACTCTGAAAACGTACTACCAGGTATGAACGCAGAAGTTAAAATCTCTAAAAACTAAGAACGTACATGATTAAGAAGAGAAGAAAGGAGGAAGGAACTGATGTCAGCAAACACGATACAACCAGAGGAAAGCTCAGTTAAAAAGCATATTCCGCTGCTAGTCGTACTTATGCTTGGATTGTTCTTAGCAATTTTAAACCAAACGCTGCTAAATGTTGCGATCCCGCATCTGATTACAGAGTTTGGCGTTACAGCTAATACGGCACAGTGGTTGCTTACAGGATACATGCTTGTAAATGGTGCACTTATTCCATTATCAGCCTATTTAATTGAACGTTTTGGAGTTCGTCGCTTATTCTTATTTGCAATGGCCTGCTTTACAATAGGGGCACTTGTCTGCGGAATTGCGCCGACTTTCTCGATTATGCTAATCGGACGTCTTGTTCAAGCAGTCGGAGGCGGAGTGCTAGCACCTCTAGTTATGACCATTATCGTATTTATTTTCCCTCCTCATATGCGCGGAAAAGGAATGGGTATCTTTGGTTTAGCCATGATGTTCGCTCCGGCAATTGGACCGACGCTTTCAGGATGGGTTATTCAAAACTATGACTGGCACATTTTATTTACGGGAATGGTGCCACTAGGTGCGCTCGTATTTATTATTGCAGCTTTTAAATTAAAAGATATTAAACCACCTCAAAATGTAAAAGTAGATCTAATTTCTGTGTTTACATCTCTTGCAGGTATGGCTTTACTTCTATACGGCTTCAGTGAAGCTGGAAACGATGGCTGGACGGATTCAGTTGTATTGTCAACGATGATTGGCGGTATTGTCTTATTAATCATCTTTGTCGTGCAGCAGCTTCGACTTAAGAGTCCATTACTTGATGTGAGAGTATTTAAATACAGTATTTTCTCATTATCTAATATCATTAGTATTGCCATTACAATTAGTATGTATGCTGGTATGTTCTTATTGCCAATTTACTTGCAAAACATTCGTGGCTATTCAGCATTTGATTCAGGTTTATTAATCTTGCCCGGTGCACTTGTTATGTTAGTTATGTCACCAATTTCTGGTACGCTGTTTGATAAATTAGGACCGCGTCCACTAGGGATTGTCGGGATGTTGATTACGGTTGTAACAACATTTGAATTTACAAAATTAACGCTTGAAACACCGTTTAGTCATATTGTTATTATTTATATGATCCGTGCATTCGGTATGTCATTATTGATGATGCCAATTATGACGGCTGGTTTAAATCAGCTGCCGGCAAAAT
This sequence comes from Priestia sp. FW507-14D1A, assembly GCF_058781295.1. Lineage (NCBI taxonomy): Bacteria > Bacillati > Bacillota > Bacilli > Caryophanales > Bacillaceae > Priestia > Priestia sp. FW507-14D1A. Next base: position 715,747 of record NZ_JBYSWQ010000002.1, on the reverse strand, counting down.
TAAGCAGCCATGGTACATCAATGGCGAACACGCTTCGTCAAGTGAGTGGTTCAATCGGTATCAGTTTAATGACTACAATCTTTACAAATCGCACAACATATCATGTGAATGAAATGAGCAGTTCCATGACTACATCCGATCCATTCTTTATGAATAACTTCCAGGCATTTGTGCAAAAAATTGCTCAAACGCTTCACCTTTCTCAAACAGAGGCGCAAAAACAAGCTTTAACAACATTAGCTGGAAAAGTTCAAGCGCAAGCAACTGTGCAAGGAATTAACGACGCGTTTTATTGGACAGTTATTATTGCCATTATTGGATTGATTTTAAGTTTCTTCCTACGTGATGTTCGTAAAGATGCAGTAGTAGAAGTAGAAGAGACAGAAAAAGAAACAACAGACGATATTCGTATGTTACCGGCACCAAAAGATATGAACTCATAAGCAACGGAGGGATAAAGGATGAAAATTTGTATCGTATATGATAGTGAAGGCGGACATACAGAAGCATTAGCAAAAGCGATTGCTTCTGGCGCCGAGCTGTCTGGAGAAGCAACTGTATATGTAAAGCATGTAGAAGAAGCAGATGTACGTGAACTGCCTGAAATGGATGCTATTATTTGGGGCTGCCCAGGGCATTTTGGAACAATCAGTTCAGGGTTAAAAACGTGGATTGATAAATTAGGTTATTTATGGGCAGAAGGTAAATTAATTGATAAAGTAGGTGCGGTGTTCTGTACAACAGCTACAACGCACGGTGGCTTAGAAGCAACGCTTTTAAATTTAATCACACCGATGCTTCATCAAGGAATGGTTATCGCTGGCTTACCAGGTAACATTCCAGAAAATGCGCTGTACGGTACTTATTACGGTGTGGGAATTACTTGTCCAATCGAAGGTGACGAATTATTAACAGAGAACGACCAAGCGCTAGGTAAAGCGTTAGGAGAACGTGTTGTTCAAGTGACTAAACGAATGACACAAGGACAGTAGGTGACAGTATGTTAGGTATTTTACTGATCGTTGTAGCTGTGATTCTGGTTGTACTAATTATTACAATGAATGCTAAAGCATCATCTTCTAAGCGCCAGCGTACAGTTCCACCTAAAAAAGAAGCGGCTGCTTCAAATGCTCCTAAAGAGCCAAAAGTAGAAGAGAAAAAAGTGGCAGAAAAAAAACCTGCAACACCAAAAGAAGCACCAAAAGAAGAGCCAAAAGAGCCACAGGCCAAGACGGAAACGAGAACATCTAGACATAAGAAAGAAAAAGATGTCATGAACGATGATATGTATCGTCAAGTGCTGCAAAAGTTTAGAGAAGGCGAAAAAGACGACACGGTTTTTACAAAAGAAGAACGTGACGTTATGAATGATGACGCTTTTCGTAAGGCTTTAAGATCGTTTAAGAAAAACGATAGTGAATGAGTTTCTTCTATTATAATAGTACGGAATAAAATAGATAGAAAATAGGTTATAAGCATTCCGCGAAACCAGCCGCTCTCCCCAGGCTAGGTTTTGCTTGGAGTGCAGCAGGGGGCTGACATGTTAACCATCGACTCCCTGATTATAAGAAAGGGGACGTCAAAACATGGAACAGCTCACATTTATTGAAGAGGTCCAGAGAATTTCGATATCCCTTAACAAAAAGGTAATGACAGAGATAAAAGAAAGGTTACTTTCACAAGGGATTACACCTTTTCAATATCATATCTTATTAATTATCGGTAAGTGCAGTCACATTGGAGTAACCAAGCTGGCAGAAGAGATGCGCGTCAAGCCTAGTGCAATTACTCCTGTTATTAATCGTTTAATAGACTTAGAGTTAGTTTCACGCTATCACTCTAAAGAGGATCGCCGCAAAGTAAACATTGAGTTAACAGCTAAAGGTGAACAAGTGATTGAAGAAGCAAATGAAATTGTGCAAAAGATGATTGCTCATTTCTTTTCTTGCTATGAACCGAAAGATCAAGAGCAATTTTTGAAATTATTTAAGAAACTAGACGCTAATATCTAATGAAAGAAAAATCACTTCTTAATGAAGTGATTTTTTTTAATAAAAAGATTGTCAACTTCACTTTTCCATGTTATCATTTGTGTAAACGGTTACATATATGAAGGGAGGGAAATAAAGTGGTAACAATTCGCGATGTAGCAAAAGAAGCAGGCGTGTCCGTTGCGACCGTTTCGCGCGTTTTAAACAGTACAGGATATGTAAAAGAAGACACGCGTGTGCGAGTAATGAATACAATTCAAAAATTAAACTACAGCCCTAACGAGGTAGCCCGTTCGCTTTATACACGTGAATCTCGTTTGATTGGTCTCTTGCTTCCAGACATTACAAACCCTTTTTTCCCTCAGCTTGCACGAGGAATAGAAGATGAAGTACATAGCCATGGATTTCGTTTAATTCTTGGCAATAGTGATGAGCAGTTAGAGAAAGAATTAACTTATCTCCAAACGTTTACGCAAAACCATGTAGTAGGGATGATCACGGCAACAACAAGTCTAGCTCAGAAACTATATGAAGGTCTTACATTTCCCGTCGTGTTTTTAGATAGAAGTTCTGATCAGTATCCATCCGTTTATGCTGATGGTTTTGAAGGTGGAAAACTTGCTGCAGAAGAAATAATCAAAAGAGGAAGTAAAAGAATTACACTTATCAAAGGTCCAGTAAATGTAAAGCCTGCTCAGGAACGTTTTCAAGGCTCTCTGTCTGTTTTGAGTCAGTCTGATGTAGACTTTTACGTATTAAATACAAATTCTCTAGCGTTTGACGATGCGCAGAAATGGGCAAAGGAAATCTTTCAAAAGTACCCTGAAACGGACGGGATTATTGCAAGTAATGACATTGTAGCCACAGCCGTTTTACACGAGGCGTTTCGATTAGAAAAAAGCGTGCCTGATGATCTACAAGTAATTGGTTTTGATGATATTCCGCAAAGCCGCTTTTCGTTTCCAGCGCTGTCTACAATTCGTCAGCCTGCTTATGAAATGGGCAAGCAAGCAGCAGGTCTGTTAATAAAATGCATTAAGAAAGAACCTTTAATTCAAAAGCAAGTACAACTACCCGTTACGTTTATTGAACGAAATACGACACGAAAGGTTGAGGAACATGGCTAAAGTAACTGTGATTGGAAGTTCATCAATGGATTTAGTAGTAACATCAAATATTCGTCCTGGAGCTGGAGAAACAGTATTAGGAGAATCATTCAAAACCGTTCCGGGAGGAAAAGGAGCGAACCAAGCTGTTGCAGCAGCCCGTCTTGGAGCTGATGTGAGTATGATTGGGTGTGTGGGCGAAGATCATTACGGAAAAGCAATCCTGGAGAATTTCAAATCAAACGGTGTATCTGTGGAAAATGTGAAACCGGTTACAGATTCAGATAGCGGAACAGCGCACATTATACTCGCTGAAGGAGATAACAGCATTGTAGTCGTCAAAGGAGCAAACGATTATATTACTCCAGACTACATGGAAAAAGCAAAAGAAAAAATTAAAGAAGCGGATATCGTACTTATTCAGCAAGAGATTCCAGAAGAAACGGTTGAATATGTTGCTGAGCTTTGTCAGGAACTTAAAGTACCGCTTTTGTTAAATCCGGCGCCTGCAAGACCATTAAAAGCAGAAGTGATTGAACAAGTTTCTTACATCACTCCAAATGAACATGAAGCAGAGCTTTTATTTGAAGGAAAAGAAAAAGAAGAAGTATTAAAACAGTATCCAAATAAATTGTTTATTACAGAAGGAAAACAAGGTGTGCGCTATTTTAACGGCAAGAAAGAAGTATTGGTTCCTTCTTATCAAGTAGAAACGATTGATACAACAGGAGCAGGAGATACATTTAACGCAGCGCTTGCTGTGGCACTTGCCGAAGGAATGGGTTTTGAAAAAGGAATTCAGTTTGCTAATCGCGCAGCTTCGCTATCCGTCACTAAATTTGGTGCACAAGGCGGTATGCCGACTCGCAAAGAAGTGGAGGAGAGTCTGTAAATGAAACGTCACGGAATGATTAACAGTCATATTACGAAAATACTAACAGATCTAGGTCATACAGACACTATTGTCATTGCAGATGCAGGGTTACCTGTTCCGAGTGATGTGCCTAAAATTGATTTATCTTTAAAGCTAGGAGTGCCTAGCTTCGAAGATGTAGTAGTAGCTGTGTTAGAAGATATGGCTACAGAAAAAATAGTGATTGCTTCTGAGATGAAAGAAAGAAATCAAAAGGCTTACGAGTTGATGGAAAAGCAAAACATCTTAGTAGAAGAAGTATCGCATGAACAATTAAAAATGCTGACAAGCAAAGCGAAAGTTGTGATTCGTACAGGAGAAGCAACTCCTTATGCAAACTGTATTTTACAAGCGGGAGTTATTTTTTAAAAGAGGTGAACAGCATGCATATTGCAATGAGAGGGATTCATAAAGCCTTTGGAGCAAACCGTGTACTAAGAGGCGTGGATTTTGAATTACATGAAGGTGAAGTTCACGCACTAATGGGGGAAAATGGAGCGGGGAAATCTACGCTGATGAATATTTTAACCGGCCTTCATAAAAAAGATGAAGGGCAGATTCTGATTGATGGCAAAGAGACGTATTTTCAAAATCCAAAAGAAGCAGAACAAAACGGAATTACCTTTATTCATCAAGAGCTGAACGTTTGGCCTGAAATGACGGTGCTTGAGAACTTATTTATCGGCAAAGAATTAAAAACGCCTTTAGGTTTTTTAAAAACAAAAGAAATGAAAGCGTTAGCAAAGAAGCAGTTTGAAAAATTAGCTGTGACCATTCCTCTTGATCAAGAAGCGGGACTTTGTTCTGTCGGACAGCAGCAAATGATTGAAATAGCCAAAGCGCTGATGACGAATGCAAAAGTCATTATCATGGATGAGCCAACCGCAGCGCTTACTGAAAGAGAAATTCAAAAGTTATTTGACGTAATTAATGCGCTGCGAAGACAAGGTGTGTCGATTGTGTATATTTCACATCGTATGGAAGAGATTTTTGCTATTTGTGATTCCATTACGGTCATGCGTGACGGACAGACGGTAGACAAAAAGCCGATTCCAGAAACCAGCTTCGATGACGTGGTTCGCAAAATGGTAGGAAGAGAGCTAACCGATCGATTTCCTGCTAGGACATCTCCTAAAGGAGACGTTGTATTTGAAGCAAAAGGCTTGGAGAGAAAAGGTGTATTTCATGACGTTCATTTTTCAGTGCGATCAGGAGAAATTGTCGGTGTTGCGGGGCTAATGGGAGCTGGCAGAACCGAAATTATGCGCGCTATCTTCGGGCTTGATCCATTAGAAAAAGGCGAAATTATATTAAATGGCAAACGGGTCAGTATCACAAAGCCCGACCAAGCCATTAAATTAGGTCTCGGGTTCATTACAGAAGATCGTAAAACAGAAGGGCTCGTCCTGGATTTTTCTATTCGAGAAAATATTGCGCTTCCAAGTCTATTCAGCTTTTCGCCAAAAGGCTTTATTGAACAAAAAAGCGAGCAGCAATTTGTAGATTTACTTATTAAACGTTTAACGATCAAAACCGAGTCGTCTGAGACGAGTGCGGGTAACTTATCGGGAGGCAATCAGCAAAAAGTAGTGATTGCCAAGTGGATTGGCATTGGACCAAAAGTGCTGATTTTAGATGAACCAACTCGAGGAGTTGACGTCGGGGCAAAGCGTGAAATTTATCAGCTTATGAATGAACTGACAGACAGAGGCGTGGCTATTATCATGGTGTCTTCAGAGCTTCCGGAAGTGCTCGGCATGAGCGATCGCATTTTGGTTGTGCATGAAGGAAAAATAACGGGTGAACTGACAAGTGAAGAAGCAACTCAAGAAAAAATTATGACATTTGCAACAGGAGGTCAGTAAAATGAAAGCAAACACAGCGATAAAAGAAAATCGCGTTGATAACGTGATGCAAAAGCTAGGTCCGTTACTAGGTCTATTTATTCTTATTGTCATTGTATCGATTTTAAATCCAAGCTTTTTAGAACCTTTAAATATTTTAAACTTGCTGCGTCAAGTAGCCATTAATGCCTTAATTGCATTCGGTATGACGTTTGTCATTTTAACAGGCGGAATTGATTTATCGGTTGGCTCTATACTTGCTTTATCAAGTGCGTTAATGGCAGGTATGATTGTGTCAGGTGTAGATCCTATTTTAGCTATTTTAATAGGATGTGTGTTAGGAGCTGTAATGGGTATGATTAACGGCTTGCTTATTACAAAAGGAAAAATGGCGCCGTTTATTGCAACGCTAGCGACGATGACAATTTTTAGAGGGTTAACGCTTGTTTATACAGATGGAAATCCGATTACGGGCTTAGGCGAAAACTATTACTTCCAGTTATTTGGCCGCGGCTATTTTCTAGGTATTCCTGTTCCGGCAATTACGATGGTACTAGCGTTTGCTGTCCTATGGGTGATTTTGCATAAAACACCGTTTGGCCGCAGAACATATGCAATCGGTGGAAATGAAAAAGCAGCATTTATTTCAGGAATCAAAGTTCCGAAAGTTAAGGTTATGATTTACTCACTAGCAGGATTATTGGCAGCGCTATCAGGAGCGATTTTGACTTCTCGCTTGAACTCTGCTCAGCCAACGGCAGGTACGTCTTATGAGTTAGATGCTATCGCTGCAGTAGTACTGGGGGGAACAAGCCTTTCTGGAGGACGTGGACGCATTGTTGGAACGTTAATTGGTGCGCTGATTATCGGAACGTTAAACAACGGTTTGAACTTACTCGGCGTTTCGTCATTTTACCAAATGGTTGTAAAAGGAATTGTTATTTTAATCGCGGTATTAATTGATCGCAAAAAGTCAGCTTAGGAGGGAAAAACATGAAGAAAATTTGGCTCGTGCTATTATCATTTTCATTATTACTGTTAGGGGCTTGTTCACTTCAGCCTCCTGAGTGGGCGAAACCATCTGAAAGTAAAAATTTAAAAGATATTAAAATTGGTTTATCCGTTTCTACATTAAACAATCCGTTCTTTGTTTCGTTAAAAGAAGGGGTACAAAAAGAAGCAAAAAAACTGGGCATGGAAGTAGTTGTAGTAGATGCTCAAAATGATTCAGCAAAACAAATTAACGATGTAGAAGATTTAATGCAGCAAGGTGTTAACATTCTGCTTATTAACCCAACGGATTCAGCTGCTATTTCAACAGCTGTACAATCGGCTAATAATGTAGGAATTCCAGTTATTACGCTAGATCGTTCAGCAGAAAAAGGAAAAGTAGAAACACTGGTAGCTTCAGATAATGTAAAAGGTGGTCAAATGGCTGCTGATTACATTGTGAAAAAAGTAGGGGAAAAAGCTCAAGTAGCAGAACTTGAAGGCGTGCCGGGAGCTTCAGCAACTCGTGAACGAGGAAAAGGGTTCCACAACGTTGCAGATCAAAAGCTAGATATTACGGCTAAACAGTCGGCTGATTTTGACCGTACAAAAGGCTTAAACGTTATGGAGAATGTTCTTCAAGGAAATCCTGGGATCAAAGCCGTATTTGCTCATAATGATGAAATGGCATTAGGAGCTATTCAAGCGATTAACAGCTCAGGAAAAGATGTGCTAGTAGTAGGGTTTGATGGAAACGACGATGCAATTAAAGCGGTAAAAGAAGGGAAGCTAGGAGCAACTGTAGCTCAGCAGCCTGTTTTAATCGGTAAACTTGCCGTAAAGTCTGCTAAAAATGTTCTTCAAGGCAAAAAGGTAGATAAGCAAATTCCAGTGCCTTTAAAACTAGTAACCTCTGACAAATAATGGTTTTATACGTGTGTAGAAAAAAGACGCTCATTTGATTTATGGGCGTCTTTTTATGTATGTAAAGTGTAAAAAAGAAGTGAAAAAGTCACAACTTTATAAATAGTGTAGGAATTATGTAGGTGGAATTTATGTAATAAAAAGTAAAAAACACCGAAAAAAGACGGTAAAACACATAATTTTCTGTGAAAAATTTGTAATATACCTGTAATAATAAGCGTTTATTTCTATTTTTAAAGAGCAATTTTGCCCTGTTTATGACAAAAATATATCTTTTTTAATAAACAGTAAACCTCTCTATCAAGGGATTCTGGTGATGAATTCCCAGAAAGAGATTCTTGGTTATACAGATTATGGGAAACTTTTAACTGTATTGTAACATAAACAGATAGTTTTTTATGGTATAACTATGTCTATGAGGAAAGGGGACTATTACTTTATGAAAATTTTTAAGCGTATGACTCTTGCAGCAGTCACAGGAATTTTCTTCATGACCGGCATCACAGAGACTCACGCCCAATCGAATGAAGAAGCGCTCCAGAGTACTGAAAATAAAATTAAAGAAACAGAAAAGGCTGTTCAACAAAAAGAGAAAGAGAAACAGTCTATCAATTCAGATGTTCAAAACATTCAATCACAATTAAATTCATTACATACAGTAATCTCTAGCAATAAAAAAGAGTTAGCATCGACTGAAAAGCAGATTTCAGAAGCGAACAAAATGATTGAGAAAAAGAAAAAAGAAATTGTTTTGCTTCAGGAAAAAGTGTTAAGTCGTAAAGATATTATTGAAAATCGATTAGTTGCTTTGCAGCAAGACGATAAAACAAGTGTTGTTATTGATACATTAATGAATGCTGATAACTTTGGAGATTTTGTTGCACGTATGGGTGCTGTCACAACGTTATTGTCAGCAGATAATGATATTTTAAAGCAGCATCAAAATGATTTAGATCAAATTGAAAAAGATAAAAAAGAAATTGATAAGCAAGAAAAAGTATTAGAAGCAGCAAAAGGTAGCTTAGCGGCTAAACAAGCTGAATTAGATAAAAACGTTGCCAAACAAACAGCAACGTTAACAACTATGCAAGAAAAGTACAGCACGGTCGTAAATGAAATTGATGCAGCTTCTTCAGAAAAAGCAAACCTTCAGTCTGAATTAACAGGCATTCAAGATAAGATTGCAAAAGAAAAAGAAGCAGCTCAAAAGCAAGCTGAGCAAGTGGCAAAACAGCAGGCAGCTGAAAAGGCTGAGGCTGATGCAGAAGCAAAGCGTCAAGCTGAACTGGCAACGGCTAAAAAAGAAGTAAAAACAGAGCCAAAACAAGAAGTAAAAACAGCTGCTGCTACAGAGAAGAAAGCAGCCGTTTCTTCAGAAGCAAAAGAAACGAAAAAAGAAGAAAGCACACAAAAGCATTCTGGAAAAGAAATGTATGTAGAAGCAACAGCTTATACAGCTAATTGTGCAGGATGTAGCGGCGTAACAGCGACTGGACAAAATGTAAGTTCAGGCACTCATAAAATTATTGCGGTAGATCCATCCGTTATTCCATTAGGTTCAAAAGTATATGTAGAAGGATACGGAGTGGCAACAGCAGGTGATACGGGCGGTGCGATTAAAGGATATCGAATTGATGTATTAGTACCTTCTGAGTCAGCTGCAAAAGCATTCGGACGTCGTACAGTGAAAATCACGGTGTTAAATTAAAGAAAAAGGCTGAAAATATTTTAGTTGCAGGAAAATCCGAACGATGAATCGTTCGGATTTTTTCATTGTTGTAGTGAACGTAGGTTTCATCTAGTTAGTTGCTTCTAGCTGTTGATTGGAGAGGAAGGCGAAGACTCCTGAGGGAAAAACAGAAGTGATGAGACCCCGCAGGCCCGTAATCGACGAGGAGGCTCATCGGTCGCCCGCGGAAAGCGAAGCCTTCTATGGAAATCAACAGTGGTGTCACAAGTGATCGATACCAGCTCATTACTCCCATTTGTTTGTCTTCGGATTAGGTGGATGGAGGTATGTCTCAATCTCTTTTTTGCATATTTGGTGAGCAAGTTGCTAGCTAATCTATACTCTTTTCGTTACCATACAATAAAGTAAATGGAAGAAAAGGAGTGTGTAAAATGAAGGTAGTCGATCCAGCGGTACAAAGTGCAAAAGACAATTATCATTTGTTAACAGGGGTCGTCATTCCCCGGCCGATTGCGTTTGTTACAAGTCAAAATGATGACGGTGTAGTGAATGCCGCACCGTTTAGTTTCTTTAATGTAGTTGCGGCAGAGCCTCCGCTGATTGCCGTTTCGGTTTCGAGAAGTGAAGGTCAAATGACGAAAGATACGGCAAAAAATATTAGTGCATCTAAAGAATTTGTAGTTCATCTTGTAGACGAAAACTTAGTGGAACAAGTGAATCAAGCGGCATCTTCTTATCCTTCTTCCGTGAGTGAAGTCGAAGAAACAGGGTTAACACTAGCACCGAGCAAAAAAGTGCAGGTTCCCGGAATTCAAGAAGCCAGCATTCGGATGGAATGTAAGCTTCACCAAATTGTTCCATTAGGAACGGATGAGGCATACAGCTCAGATTTGTTTATCGGTGAAGTTGTGATGTTTCATATTAGTGAAAAAGTGATAGAAAACGATCGCGTTTCTGCAGAACGTGTGAAGCCAGTCAGCCGACTTGCGGGTTCTAACTATAGTAAATTGGGGCAATTATTTTCCTTAGAACGTCCCAAATAAGCAAGAAAGTGTTACTTATGTAGCAAAAAAATAGTATACATTGGATTTTTTTAAATAAGCGATTGTGTTCTGTTTCAACAACGACAGTACATTCGCTTTTTTTCATGAACGAAAAAGTTAATAGAAACCATAATAACAAAACCAATTTAGAAAAAGGCAAAAATGTAAGGTTTTTGCCTTTTATATTTACCATTGAGGAAAAGGGTATTCATTCATATAATTTAGATTAAGTAAATTGTATACGCTTTCAATATACAGAATTATTTTTCAATAATTCTCTTGAGAAAGAGTCATGAGCGTTTACAAAAAAACTTGCCACACTAGGAGACGAGATTATAGGAGGGGTATTCATTGAAACGTTGGTTTAGTTTAATCAGTTTTGCACTCATTTTAACCCTAGTACTTGCAGGATGCGGAGGAAAGTCCGCTAATGAAACAAGTGGTAGCGGTGGAAAAGAAGTTGTTGCATGGGCTTGGAATATTAACGTACCGGTATTAAAGAAAGCAGCAGCAGAATACCAAAAAGAGAATCCAGGATTTAAATTAAAAGTAGTGGATATGGGACGTGAAGACGTTTATTCAAAATTAACAACAGGATTGCAAGCTGGCGGAAAAGGCCTTCCTGATATTGTATTAGTAGAAGACGATCGTTTCCAAGGATACTTGGATGCATTTCCAAATGCATTTTTAAACCTATCTAAAAAAGGATTTGATAAGCAAGAAGATAAGTTTCCAGAGTTTAAGAAAACTCTTTTATCAAAGGATGGGGATATGTACGGCTTCCCGTTTGATGCAGGTCCAACAGGCGTTTTCTATCGCACAGATTATTTTGAAAAAGCAGGCGTAGATCCAAACAGTATCAAAACATGGGATGATTACATTGCGGCTGGTAAGAAAATTAAAGAAAAAGTCGGCGTTGATTTACTAGGTTTAGATTTTAATAATGACGATGGCTTATTCCGAATGACGCTGACACAGCAAGGTACGTTCTATTTTAATAACAAAGGAAAGTTGAATTTAACTTCTAAAGAAGCGAAAAAAGCAATGGAGTTAAATAAGAAGTTAAAAGAAGCAGGCATTGTTAAAAATACAGTGGGCTGGGATGCTTCAATCAGTGCTTTAGCAGAAGGTAAAGTAGCAAGTTCACCATCTGGTGCTTGGCTATCAGGTTCTATTACGCAGCAGGCTCCAGATTTAAAAGGAAAATGGGGAGTGTTTTTATTACCTTCGTTTGAAGAAGGAGGCAACCGTGCTTCTAACTTAGGCGGAAGCAACTATGTGATTTCAGCAACTAGTCAAAAAGCAGATGAAGCGTACAAATTTATGGAGTATTTCTCAACAACGGATAAAGTTCAAGAAGAAGCGATGAAGGGCGGATTATTCCCATCATTAAATACCGTATATTCTTCAAAATTATTCACTGCACAAGATGAGTACTTTAGCAATCAAACGATTTGGAAAACATTCGCAGATGAAATGAAAGATATTAAGCCGGTTAACTTTACGGGCAATTACTCAGTTGCAAACAGTGAAGCAGTCAAAGCTGTGTCAGAAGTAACAAATGGTAAAGGCGTTAAAGACTCGCTTGAAGCAGCTCAAAAACGCTTAGAAAACCGAATTCAAAAATAATCAAGAAGCATAGAAGGTGATTTTTAGAAAATTGCCTTCTATCTCTTCTTCTTGCGGTACTAGGAGGTCATCATGAAGACAAATAAATCGTTGCCTTACTTATTTATTGCTCCAGCACTTTTGCTGTTTGCGCTGTTTACCATCTACCCTATTTTTTCATCTTTTATTCTAAGCTTTCAGAGCATGGAAGGCGGAAAGTATGTATTTACCGGGTTATCAAACTATACACGATTGCTCGGAGATGATATTTTCTGGAAAGCGCTTGGAAATACCGGCATTATTTTAATCGTTCAAGTGCCCGTAATGATTTTATTAGCACTTGTACTAGCTAACGCGTTAAACAGTCAGCTTTTAAGACTAAAAGGTTTTTTCCGAGTTTCATTTTTCTTGCCTGCAGTAACGTCACTAGTTGCCTATTCTATTTTGTTTTCAATCATTCTTCAAGATGAAGGAATAATGAATACTATTTTAGGTTTTTTTGGTATTGATGCCATTCAGTGGCTGGGAGATCCATTCTGGGCTAAAGTCTCAATCATCGTTGCGATGACTTGGAGATGGACAGGTTATAACATGGTTATTTTTCTAGCAGCTCTTCAAAGTTTATCTCATGAAGTTTACGAAGCAGCTGATTTAGACGGGGCAAACCGAATTCAAAAGTTTTTCCACGTAACGGTTCCACAATTAAAACCCGTTATCTTATTTGCTACTATTTTATCAACAATTGGCACGCTTCAATTGTTTGACGAACCTTTTAACTTAACAAAAGGCGGCCCTGCTGATTCCACGATGACGCTAGGCTTATATATTTATCAAAATGGCTTTAAATACTTTGATTTTGGATATGCTTCAGCCATTGCGTACGTTGTTGTATTATTAGTTGGCATTTTAACGTTCTTCCAATTTAAATTTACGGGTGATAAATCATGAGTGTATTAGAGAGAGTAGAAGCAACTGCAGTAGCTACCTTGCCTAAAGTTAAAAAGAAAAGTAACGTCATGCGCAAAATAGGATTATACAGCATGCTTGGGCTGTTCACGATTATTTCTATTTTTCCTTTTTACTGGATGATTATCGGCGCTACGAATGAATCAGGAAAAATGTTTACAAACCCTCCAACGCTGAAGCCTGGCGATCAATTTATGACAAATCTACAAAATTTAAATGCTTCAATTGATTTAGGGCGCGTCTTTTTTAACTCAGTATTTGTTTCAGTCGTGTATGTGATTGTAGCTTTAATGGTCTGCTCCACAGCCGCATATGCGCTGTCTAAATTTGAATTCAAAGGTCGAAACGCAATTTTCACTACGCTTTTATTGTCTATGATGATTCCATATCAAGCAACGCTCATTCCGCTTTTTCAGCTGATGTCGAATTTTAATTTGCTTGATACGTATTTTGCTCTTATTGTTCCGCAGCTGTGCTTTCCGTTTGCTATCTTTTTATTACGTCAGAACTTTTTAGCTTTTCCAACGGAACTTATTGAAGCAGCTCGTTTAGACGGAGCTGGAGAGATGAGAATCTTTTTAACTATTGTGCTTCCTTCTATGAAGCCTGCTATGGCTGCAGCAGCTATTTTCTTATTTATGACACAGTGGAATAACTTTATGTGGCCTCTAGTTGCGACTACATCTAACGAAATGGCTACATTGCCAGTTGCTCTTTCAAGCTTAATTGGCTTATCGATTATTGATTACGGTCAAGTAATGATGGGAGTAACGATTGCAACCATTCCAATCATTGTTTTCTTCCTGGCACTTCAGCGTCATTTTATTTCAGGAATGCTTGGAAGTGCAGTGAAATAAAAGCAGAAGCTCCTATTATAGGAGCTTTCTCAATGAACAGGGGGAGAGAAGATGGAAGAAATACCTGTAGGAGTTCAGCTTTATACGCTGCGTGAAGAAACGAAAAAAGATTTTAAAGGAACGCTTCAAAAAGTAGCTGCTTTAGGATATCAAGGGGTAGAATTTGCAGGGTACGAAGGATATACAGCAAAAGAAGTAAAAGCATGGTTAACGGATTTACAGTTGAAGCCGGCTTCTAGTCATGTGCCGCTTGAACAATTAGAATCTAATTTAGAGCAAGTGATTCACTTTGAACAGCAAGTTGGAAATTCACATATTGTTTGTCCTTATTTAATGCCTGAACGTCAAACGGAAAAAGGATATTACGAACTTATTGATTCTTTAAATTCTATTTACGTGTATTGTAAAAAAGAAGGCATGTCGTTTAGCTATCATCATCATGATTTTGAGCTGAAGAAATTGTCAACTGGAAAGTCAGCTCTCCAAACAATCTTAGAAGAAACTGAGGTAAACGTAGAGCTGGACATTTATTGGCTGACTAAAGCAGGCGAAGATCCAGTGGAGTGGATGAAGCATTATCAAAATCGTACGCCTTTTATTCATTTAAAAGATATGACAACAGACGGCGAGCAATTTTTTGCTCCTCTTGGTACCGGAGGAGTAGATGTAAAGGCTGTAATGCAAGAAGGACATAGAGCAGGCGTAAAATGGTGGATCGTTGAACAAGATCACTGTATAGAAAGTCCTCTTAGCAGCATTAAAAAAAGCTTAGCATATATCAAATAAAAAACGAACAGATGCTGTCTGTTCGTTTTTTTTATTGATAAGCTGGAGTCCACTCAATTTCTCCGCACTTATTCGTATAATCGATATTCACCTCAAAGTTATGTTTTTCATAAAAATGAATCAATCTTTCGAGATGATCCCAGTCGCGTTCAGCGATATCGCCTTTAATGACATGAACATTTTGATCAACCGCTACTTCTTTTAAATAATTCATACATACAGAGCCATATCCTTTATTAGCAGGCCCTTTAATATCACCGATGAAAATCGTGTGATTATCTTCATATACGCCGTCGATAGCAAAATCCCAAGCCCCTCTATAAGCTTTTGTGCATTCGTTTAGCATAATTTTACATGCGTTTCCGTCATTTTGTGCCGATACAATAACTAACTGATTATCTTCAGGCTGATCGACGCCAATAACTTCATACTTTTTAGCAATTTCTTTTAAATTATCCTGCATGCGAAATAGCTGAAACTCTAAATCATCAAGTGTTTCTTTTAGTTCTTCTGCATTCTGGTTTTTTTCTGTAAGCTGAGTAAACATTTTATACTCCTTTCCGTCTGTTTTCGGTCTAAGTGCGCCTATGACAAAGAGGACACGGTGTATAAAGCGAAACTTTATTTAGCAAAGTATCTACCTTAGTAAAAATATAAAAAGGAAAGAACCTGATTTGATTGATCGTTCATCAAAACGGATGCTTTCCTTAACATTCACTTTTAAATTTTTCACAACGTGTATAAGGGTAACAAAGACTCATTAATTTTGTCAATAAGGTTGCAGGTCTATTTATAAAGAAGATAACAGGTCATTTTGCTTATTGGGAAGAAAAAATAATGAGTGAAAAAAGAATCATTTTAAAGTAAAATCATTGGAGGAAAAGTATGGTTAAAAAGGAATTGCTTTTCATTTTTAAAAAACATACTTAAAATAAAAGTAAGAAAATATTTCATTTACTTACAAAATATTATAGAAAAATGTATGAAGTAATATGGAGTAAGTGTTAACTATATCGAACAAAGGGTGTATAAGATGGATAAATATCAAATTGCATTATTAGCTAATGTCCGCAAGCAGCTGCAAGAGTGGACCGATCAAAATAAAGAAATACCTCATGAAGAGGTGTACCGCTTTTTGCATTCAATTTCTGGAACGGCTGCGACCATTGGACTGCATTATTTAGGAGACCGCTCCCGCGAGTTAATGGAAGCTGTGGAAAAAAATCAGAAAAAAACCTGGGATTACGCGGAGTTAAATGCTTTTTTATTAGATATTATTAAAATTTGTTATCAAGATGAAATTCAATCGGTAGAAGATATAAATAAACCGCTAGAAATCAGTGAAAAAACAGCTAATATTTTACTTGTTGACGACGATCTTTCAATGTTGATGTATTTAAAAGAACAGTTTGAAAAACAAGGCTGGTACGTATTAGCAACTGCCTCTAAAGAAAAAGCTATTACGGCTTTTTACGAATTAAAGCCGGATTGTTTTGTTGTAGATGTCCATATGAAAGACGGTACAGGCTTTGACATTCTTTCATTTTTACGCGATAAAACAAAGCAACTGTTCGTCCCGATTGTCATGATGAGCGTTGATAATCAAAGAGAGACGCGTTTGAAGGCTTTTAAATTAGGGGCCGATGATTTTTTTGTTAAACCTCTCGATATGGAAGAAAGTCTACTTCGAATTGGTCACCATATTGAACGAAAGCAGATGTTTAACTCCTATTTAATGTTTGATGAATTAACAGGAGCCTATAACCGAACGTATTTAAAAGAAATCTACAGTCAGCAGCTATCCAGCTACGACCGCTTAAAAGATCCTTTTTGTTTAGCGATTTTAGATTTAGATTTCTTTAAGAGAATAAATGATCGATATGGACATCTTATGGGAGACCGTGTGCTGCAAGCATTTGTAGAGTATATGAAGCATGAAATTCGTCCAACAGATCACATTTTTAGATATGGAGGCGAAGAATTTATTCTTTTACTGCCAAAAACCAATATAAAAGAGGCAGAAACAGTATTAAATAGACTGTTGGATTTCTTTGTGGAAAAAGTGTTCACACATCAAAGCAATTCGTTTTATTGCAGCTTTTCCGGCGGAGTTGTAGAAGTTCATAACACTGAATGGCCGTTAGAAAAAGCTCTTCATCAAGCTGATGAGGCATTATATATAGCGAAGGAATCAGGACGTCAAAAAATTGTAGCTTCTTCTCAAAGCAAGCTGGTTAAAAAGCGAACGCTTCGTATGGCTATTATTGATGATGATTCTATCATTCGAACGATGCTGAAAGAGCTTTTAAGCAAGATTGATGTAGGAGATCGCTATGAAGTGAAAATAGAAGTGTTTAAAGATGGGATCGAATTTTTTGAGTCTCAATGGATTCATTCTAGCGATCAGTACTTTGTTATTTTAGACGGAATGATGCCTAAAATGGATGGCTTAGAAGTGCTGCAAAAATTAAGACATAATAAACGTCACGATCAGTATACGGTTATTATGCTTACATCAAGAAACAGCGAACAAGATATTCAAAGAGCATTAGAGCTCGGGGCAGACGATTACATGACAAAGCCATTTAAGTTAATGGAGCTTGAAGCGCGCGTACGTCATTTAATGAAGAAGGTGAAATAAATGGCGATGTCCATTCAAGTGGTGTATGTCTTATTTAGCGGATTGCTATTGCTTTTAGTCTGTTTTCTGAGTTATTTACTTATTCAAAAAGCGCGTTTAAACGCTTTTCGAGCAAAAGTAGAATCCTATAAAGATAGTATAAAAGAATCTCTTTTTATTTATTTATACAGAAAAGATGAAGAGCATCGGGTAGAGCCTAAAAATAAAATAGAGCTGGCGGGTGTAGAGGAACTATTAAGCGGTTTTTCTGCAGCTGTGCAAGGCGATGAAATTTTAAATAACATTACGCTCTATGCGGAGAAGGTTTTTACTCCCAAATATAAAAAAGAGCTGCATCATTCTAGGTGGAGTGTCAGAATGAATGCCCTTTATGCTATTGAAGACTTTGGTCTAACTACGCTAACAGACCAATTAGTAGAAATGTATGAGAAAAAAAATAGTACAGCGGCTGAAAAAAATCAAATTTTAAAGATTTTGGTTAAGCTGAACCGCCCTGAGTTTGTTGTGTACATGACGAACGCTTCTAGACCGCTGTCTGAATTTATGTACCGCTCTTTGTTTGGAACTATGAACAGTGAACAGTTTCAGCAATTTATTAATAAATTTGAAGACCTGCAAGAAGAAATTCAGCTGCCTCTTATCGATATGATCGGTATCAATCATAAGTTAGAGTATATAGATTTCTTAAAAATGCACATGAAAAGTTCATCAGAAGAACTGCGAATTCGTTCGTTGAAATCACTTAATGCTTTATCTTTTCCATTAAGAATAGAGGAGCTCACGAACCATCTTCAGTCAGGTATTTGGCAAGAAAGAATGATGGCTACAAAACTAATAGGTAAAACGAGAGATGAGAAGGGGTTATCAATTCTCGAGCAGTCGCTAAAAGATTCTCATTTTCTTGTGCGTTCGAATGCTGCTCAGTCAATGATGAAAATCCCAACAGGTAAAGAATACTTAGTTCATGTATACAAAACGACTGATGACAAGTTTTCGAAAGATATGGCAGCAGAATGGCTTGAAAAAGGAGGAATTACGGTTGTGGAATAGTGTTTGGCATCTTTTATTGTCCATTTGCGGATGGGCTGTATTTGCTTATATGATTTTTGTGCTTTGTTTTTATTTTATGATGTTTATCATCTCTGCTTTTCAACTGCGAAAGCAATATCAATTAAACGATGAAGAACCTTATGAAGATTTGCTTGCGGTTAGCTATACAACGCCGTTATCTATATTAGTTCCCGCTTATAACGAATCTGTCGGGATTATTGGGAGCGTACGTTCGCTGCTTGGAATTGAATATCCGGAATATGAAGTAATCGTAGTAAATGACGGATCTTCAGATGATACGTTAGAAAAGCTTATCGAAGAGTTTTCTCTTGTGAAAATGAATCGAGTTGTGAGAAAGCAAGTAGAGACGAAAGCAGTAAAAGCTGTATATCGTTCTAAATTATACGATTATTTATATGTAGTCGATAAACAAAATGGGGGAAAGTCAGATGCATTAAATGCAGGAATTAATTTATCCAACTATCCTTATTTTTGTTCGATCGATGGCGATTCAGTGTTAGAAAGAGATGCTTTTTTAAAAGTTATGAAGCCAATTATTGATTCAGACGGAGAAGTAATTGCTTCAGGGGGAAGTATTCGAATTGCAAACGGATGTAAAATCGAAAACGGTGCGGTCGTATCGATTGGACTTGATACGCAGCCGCTTGTTGTGATGCAGATTATTGAATATTTACGTGCCTTTCTTATGGGGCGCATTGGTCTCAGTCGCCATAATTTATTACTTATTGTGTCAGGAGCATTTGGCGTATTTTCTAAACGCTGGGTGATTGAAGCTGGCGGGTATTCTCATACAGTCGGCGAAGACATGGAGCTTGTCGTTCGCCTGCACCGGCTGATTAAACAGAAAAAAACCAACAATCAAATTGTTTATATTCCAGATCCCGTATGCTGGACAGAAGCACCTGATGAAATCAAATATTTGCGAAGACAGCGAAACCGCTGGCACCGTGGTTTATTTGATAGTCTTTGGAAGCATAAAGAGATGCTGTTTAATCCGAAATACGGAAGCATCGGAATGATTTCCATGCCTTATTTTGTGTTTATTGAACTAATCGGACCGGTCATGGAAATGTTAGGCTATTTGTTTATTGTTATTTCTCTAGTTGTAGGCGGAATTTATGTAGAATTTGCTTATTTGCTTTTTCTTTTAATGGTTGTATATGGTTCTCTTTATTCAATGGCGGCCGTTTTGCTAGAAGAGTGGAGCCTTCGTAAATATCCAAAAGTATCTGATATTGCTAAGCTATTTGTCTTTTCCCTGACTGAATCCTTTTGGTATCGCCCTCTAACTGTTATATGGCGCTGTCATGGATTGTTGGATGTTATTCGCAATAAAAAAGGCTGGGGAGACATGCAGCGAAAAGGAGTTTCACAATGAAAAAATGGTTATTAATCGGCGGCATTATTTTGGTTATGGCGATAACGGCTTCTCCATTTCTTATTTGGCAGCTAAAGAAACCAACTGATTTGAATATGCTTGTCATTGATAAAACAGTGCCAGATCAAACGTTTCGAGAGCATCAAGGCTTAATGTGGATGCTGAATCAAGCGAAAGTACGCAAAGACGGGAAGCCTTATGAAATCTCAAAAGATTATGCAGGGTTTTACCCGAAAGGAGATAAAACATACAGCATTAAATCTCTGCCAAAAACAAACTCTGCAGATATGATTTATATCACGGACACGTATGGTGTATACAAAGAAGATTTAGGCGTAAAAGCTAAAAGAGGAGATCGCTCTCAATTGGTGTATGGCGGCATGACTTCTGAAGACGTGAGCTACGTTAAGAAAGCATTGAATGGACGTACAAAAACGCTGATTGGAGAGTTTAATACATTTGGAAGCCCTACTTCCTTAGACGTTCGCAAAGAACTGTATGAATTGTACAATGTGACGTGGTCCGGCTGGATTGGTCGCTATTTTGATGAATTCGGCAGTGAAGAAGTTCCTGCTTGGGTGAAGAGTGCTTACAAAAAGCAGTACAACAAAGAGTGGAGCCTTACAGGAAAAGGCTTATTATTCGTTAATGAATCCAATAAGCTCGTTATTATAACGGAAAAAGAATTAAAAGAAAATCCAGTATGGTTTCAATATACAAAACAAGGAAAGAAAACATCGAATTTACAGGATGAATCTGCTTATCAATATTGGTTTGACGTAATTACACCCCAGCAAAAAAGTGATGTGCAGGCTCAGTTTGTCTTTCACTTGGATTCTGAAGGAAAAAACAAGCTGAAGGAAAATGGTATCCCTTTGTCCATACCAGCAGTCGTTCATCATAACAAAGAGCGATATGATACTTATTACTTTGCAGGAGATTTTGCAGATCAAGGAGAAGTACCTTCCATTTATCAAACTTCTTTTTACCCGGTGTGGAAGAAATGGACAGAGAAAATCGGAAAAGAAGATGAGTCTTCTTTTTACTGGACTGTTTATCTTCCTCTTATGAATAAGATCATCGATCAACAGCAAAATGAATCGCAGCCTGCTTCTGTTACTTTTAATAAAAATATGGAAATCTATGAAGATGCTGACCTTAAAGTAGCAGGGAAAGTAGGAAAAGATTATTTGCAAGTTTATCAAAATGGTAAATGGAAAGATTTGCTTATTAAAGGAGTAAATATGGGCATTAGTAAGCCAGGCCATTTCCCTGGTGAGACTGCTATTTCAAAAGAAGAATATTTGCGCTGGTTTGAAGAAATTGGAAAGATGAATGCCAACTCAATCCGCGTATACACCATTCATCCTCCCGCCTTTTATGAAGCGCTTGCTGAGTATAACCAAAAAGCCGAAGAACCTATTTATCTTTTTCATGGGGCATGGGTGAATGAAGAAGTTTTCTATGATTCCCAAGATGCTTTTGCGAAGGAAAATACAAAAGAATTTGAAGCTGAAATGAAAAGGATTGTAAACGTTATTCACGGAAAGGCAACACTGCCAAAACGGACAGGACATGCAAGCGGAACGTATACAGCAGACGTGTCTCCTTATGTTTTAGGATGGATTATAGGAGTTGAATGGGATCCCACGGTAGCCCTTTCGACAAATGAAAAACATAAAGGCATGAAAGATTTTAAAGGGCAGTACATCTATACCGAAAAAGGCAACCCCTTTGAAATTTGGCTTGCCCAGCTTATGGAAAAAACAATTTCCTATGAGCAGGATAAATATGATTGGCAGCGGCCTATGAGCTTTACGAACTGGGTGACGACGGATTTGCTTACTCATCCATATGAGCCTTCTGAAGACGAAGATAAAGTGTCTGTTAATCCTAATTTAATTCACACAACTAAAAAATTTGAGCCGGGCTTATTTGCCTCTTATCATATTTATCCGTACTATCCTGACTTTTTAAACTATGAACCTCGTTATCTCGCTTATCGAGATCATCGAGGAGAGAAAAATAACTACGCAGGCTATTTGCAAAATATGAAAGAAGTTCATCATATGCCCGTTCTTGTTGCTGAATTTGGCATTCCGGCTTCGCGAGGACTCACCCATAGAAACGTATACGGATGGGATCAAGGTTTTCATACGGAACAAGAACAAGGAAAGATTCTGTCACGCTTATACGAAGATATTGCTGAAGAAAAAATGGCTGGCGGTATGGTCTTTACATGGCAAGATGAATGGTTTAAGCGAACGTGGAATACGATGGAGTACGACAATCCGAACCGCAGGCCATTTTGGACGAATTTGCAAACGGGAGAGCAGCATTTTGGACTGCTGAGTTTTGATCCAGGAAAGAAGCTGAAAGTCAAAGTGGACGGTAAATCAGATGATTGGAAAAAGCTGAACAGCAAGTCGGTGTATAAGCCGTCTAAGAAGTTAAAAGCATTGAACATTACAAGTGATGAAGGTTATCTATATCTACACGTGAATGCAAAAGAATTGGAAAATCAAAAGCTTTATTTCTTGTTTAACACGATTAACAATCAGGGACAGTCAAAGATCCCTCAAATCCCTTCCTTAAAAACAAAAGGAATTGATTTTGTAGCAGAATTAAACGGGAAAGAAGACAGTCATTTATGGGTAGACAGCTATTACGATACGTATTATTTTTCATATGCTCATCAGCTTCAAATGATTCCGGCGGTAAAAGGAACCGATACAAAAGACAACGGCATGTTTAACCCAATCAGGCTCGCCCTTAACAAAGAGTTAGCGATTGGAGAAGGGGAAAACAAGAGAACCATTCCTTTTGACGCCTATGAAACAGGGAAGCTCCAAGAAGGAAACAGCGATCCTAACTCTTCTTCATTTGATTCGCTAGCAGATTTTAAAGTGAATGAATCAAATGGAATTGCTGAACTTCGCATTCCTTGGGCGCTTTTAAATGTAAAAGACCCTAGTCAAAAAGAAATAATGGGAGATATTTGGTCCAAAAAAGGATTGGAATCCAGCGAGAAAATAAAAGGAATTCAAGTGGGAGTCGTAGCTGTTAATAAGAAGAGCAATGACGTGGAAGATACGTTTCCGACTCAGAAAAAAGGAGAACTTTTATTAAAAGATTTTTACTTATACAAGTGGAAAAATTGGGAGTATCCAACTTTTCACGAACGAATAAAGCCGTCCTACTTCATATTGCAAAAAACGTATGGACGACTACAAGCGGAGGGATAACAATGGCAAAAATTTTATTAGCGGAAGATGAAGAAGTGCTTCGTATGTTAGTGGTAGATACGCTTGAAGATGAAGGACATGATGTGACGGAAGCAGAAAATGGCGAAGAAGCTTTGGAATTTATTAAAGAACGTGATTTTGACTTGATTATTTTGGATTATATGATGCCCGTGTTCACCGGGCTTGAAGTCATTCAACAGCTGAAAGAAATGAAAGATAAGCGCCATACAAAAGTATTGATGCTTTCAGCTAAGAATCAAGCTGCTGATCAAAGCCGAGTGTTAGAAGCAGGGGCTGCGTATTTTATGTCTAAGCCGTTTAGTCCCCTATTACTAGCCGAACGTGTCGAGGAAATTTTAGATGAACAATAAACTAAAACGAAAAAGTATCTCAACCCAGTTCATCCTCTTAGCAAGTATCCTTTTACTTGCTTTTGCAGCGGGTTCAACTGTACTTGTTGTACGGCAAAAAGAAATTACAGCTGATTATGCCCAGTACAGGGCACAAGTACGGGAGAAGGCACAGCTGCTATCTACAATTGATAAATCAATGAACAAGGCTTTTTTGCAGGCTCGTGGGTTTATTGCATTTGATTCGGAGGATATGTATAACGAGGCTGCAAGTCAGCAAAAAATTATCGAAGAAAATCTTGATCGACTGTCAGGTCTAGCCGCAGATAGACGTGAACGTACGTTTGTAAATGAAGCGACGGTTATGCTAAACACGTATTTTAATCAAACGCTTCCTTATTTTAAAGATATTTACGACAAAAAAGGTATTGAAGGAGTCCGCTCTAGCCCTGAGCGGAAGGCTGCTTCTAAATCAATAGAACAAATGCAAAAAGAACTTGATGACTACCAAAATGAATTAACTAAAGACTTAAATACACAGTACGATGACACGTCGAGTGACATGCAGAAAAGTCAAACGTTCTTTATTTTATTTTTAGCGTTTACAGTGGTCATTTTATTATTGCTTACACGGGTATTGCTAAATAAGTTTGTAAAGCCACTGAGTCAGCTAGCATATACGGCAAGCGAAATTGCTGCCGGAAAAGAAATGCCTATAACATTTGATGAACATAGAAGAGATGAAATCGGTATGCTATCTCAAGCCTTTTACAAAATGGTATCGACTTTGCAAAATAATGAACAGGAGTTAACGGCTCAAAATGAGGAGCTGATTGCACAGCAAGATGAGTTGCACAGTCAGCAAGATGAACTTCAGCACGCATTAGAATTAACAAAGGAAAGAGAAGGAGAGTTAGAATTGCGCAATTTATTTGTGCATGGACTAACAAATTCTCTTCACAAGCAAGAAGTTCTCACGAGTGCTGTCACAAACATGAGCCGGGTGATGAAAGCTGATCACGGGTTTATTATGCTAACCGATGAAAAGACACATGCTTCATTTGGTCTATCTTCAGCAAGTGTTCAACAGATGGTGGCAAATCTTCATAATAATTACGTTGATCATGTGCAAAAGACGAAAAAATGTATGGTAGTAAAAAGAGAGTGTATAGAACATGAGCGCCTATATCATCAGCAAACGTTTTATTTGTATGATGTTATCGTACCGGTGCTGTCTTCGCAGGGAGATATGCTAGCCTATATGTTTTACAGCCGCTACGCGGATGAATACACAGAACATGAATTACAGACATTTGAAATACTGGCCAAACAAATCACGATTGCTCTTGAAAAAATTTATATTTACGAAGAGTCCGAGCATGACCGATTGCTATCTCAAGATATTTTAAATTCGATTCAAGAAGGAATGCAGCTTGTAGATACAAGCGGTACGATTCTACAAGTGAATACAAAGATTAGCGAATTGTTTCAATATGAGCATCAAAGCGGGCTTCTTCAGCTTTCTCTCGATCAATGGATAGATGCTCTCTCTCAAAAAGTCGAAAATATACATCAGCTGAGACAATACGTTGAAGCCATTTGTAAGGGAGAGCAAGTAGAAAAGTCTTTTGTTTATTACCTGCACACGGATGGTAAGCGAAAAGTTATAAAAGTTTATAGCGAATACGTGTATCGAAACCGTCAGATGTTTGGCATATTGTTCGTTCATCGTGATATTACGAAAGAATTTGAAGTTGATCAGATGAAGTCGGAATTTGTAAGCACTGTGAGTCATGAGCTGCGCACACCGCTAGCAAGCGTATTAGGGTTCACTGAGCTTATGCTAAACAAAACATTAAAAGAAGAAAGACAGAAGAGGTATTTAACTACTATTTATCAGGAAGCACAGCGGTTAACGTCTTTAATCAACGATTTTCTGGACGTCCAAAGGATGGAAGCAGGGAAACAAACCTACGATAAAAAGTATCAAGACGTTCTGCCGCTTATTAAGCAGGTGATTGAGGTCCAGAAAATACAAACAAGTAAGCATGAATTTGATATGATTTCTGATCAAGAGCATTTTACAGTAATGGGAGATAAAGATAAGCTGCTGCAATTGTTTAATAATGTAATTAGCAATGCAGTGAAATATTCGCCCGATGGAGGGAACGTTACAGTTAAAGTGTATCAAAAGGAACACGCTGTTTATATTGATATTCAAGATGAAGGAATTGGTATACCAAGTGAAGCGATAGGTCAATTGTTTACCAAATTCTACAGAGTAGATAATTCCGATATGCGCAAAATTGGCGGAACGGGTCTAGGATTAGCAATTGTAAAAGAAATTGTAAAAGCTCATGGCGGAGACATTACTGTACAATCGGAATGGAAAAAAGGAACAACATTCACGGTTGTTCTGCCTCTTCTATATGAAGTTCAGTACGATGAAGAGATGATAAATACAAATGATAACCGTAAAAGCGTAGTGATTGTAGAAGATGATAAAAGTTTAGCGACGCTTTTACAGGTAGAATTAAAAGAAAGCGGTTTTCATGTTCGGTATTTTAACAACGGAGAAGACGCATTAAACTCTATTCATCAGCAAAAGCCTGAAGTGGTTGTTCTAGATATTATGCTAGGGGAAAATAAGTTAGACGGATGGGATGTTTTAAGACACCTCAAAGAAAATACAGAGACAGAAAAAATCCCTATCTTAATCTCATCTGCTTTAGACGAAAGAAGCAAAGGGTTAGAGCTTGGAGTGTGTGAGTTTCTGATTAAACCTTATCAGCCTAGTAAATTATCCAAAACGATTCTCCAGCTGCTCTTAAAAAAACAAGAGCATGAAGGAGAAATTATGATTCCATCAGATAAAGAAGAGTAGAAATTTGGTTAGGCTTCGTTATATTTACGGAGCCTCATTAAACGAAAAGAAAATTAGTAAAGTAATAAAAAAATGTTGAAAACGCTATCAAATTGTGGTTTTATAGTAAGTAGGCATAACATGATGACCTTAGAATTATCTTTTTCCACCTCCTTACATGCGTAAGGAGGCTTTTTTGTATAAATATAGTAAGATAAGATAACAAAATCTTATGCAGAATCGTTTATTGAATTTCAGCTAGTTAAGAAACTGCTCAAGAAAGTTTGATAATGAAAGGAGTGAAGCTCTGGAAATCATTTCACAAAGGGAGGATAGTCTATCCCAGAAGTGAAGGTAGTTCAATTTTTATAATCATAGTATAATAAAAAATACGGTTATAAAAGCTGTGTTTTTTATACATCTTTTATATAGAAGGTAAGATTGAATTTTATATTTGCTTAAAGGAGGTCTTTCCTTGGATATTGCGTATATAATTGCTGAAGAAAGAATTAGACAAGCAATAAAAGACGGTGACTTTGATAAGCTGCCTGGGGAAGGCAAACCATTAAAGTTAGAAGATTTGTCACACATACCTGAAGAACTGCGCCAAGCGTATAGGATATTAAAAAATGCAAACATGATAACGGATGAACAAGAGCTGAAACGAGATATGGCTACAATAGAAGAATTGATTTCTATATGCACGGATGCTAATGAAGAACAAAGGCTAACAGAGATGCTTACGGAAAAGCGTTTGCGCTTTGAGCAGCTCGTTGGCAAGAAAAAGATGACAAGTTCTGCAGCTTACAGGACGTATCAGAATAAAATTTACTCCAAATTTTTTTATTAATGAGTGTAGTGGACCAGACGATCGGAGGGTGAGAACTTGCGGCTGTTAATTTTATTGATCAGTATCATACTATTTATTTCGCTTTGTTTTTATATTTTTGCCCCACAAATAAAACGAGGTGCCCAATCGAAAAATGTGCCGGTTTTATTTATTCATGGCTATTTAGGCAGTCAAAAAAGCTTAGGGAAAATGATTAAACGATTTGAACAAAACGGATGGGGAACTAAAGTAGGTTACTGCGTTGTTCAAAAAGATGGAGCTATTCAGTGGAAGCATATTATGAAAGCAAAAGAGGGAAAACTTCCGCTTATTCATATCGTTTTTAAAAAGCCAGATGCCAGTATTGCACAGCAGCAAAAATGGATTGAAGCTATTATGCAAGATGTACGTGATACATATAAAGCATCTTCTGTTGATTTAGTTGGACATAGTATGGGAGGAGTAACAGCAGCAGCTGTTAGTTTGTCTAACCCTCAATATATTCAAAAGTTAGTTACGTTAGGATCGCCAATTCAAGGATTAGATTATCAGGAATTAATGGAAATGTACCCTCATGCACGCAATCATATTGAATCTATGGGTGCTCGTGATTTAGCTTTTCACTCTATAGCATTAAACAAGCTGTACGAAAGTCGTCAAGATTTCTCAAAAGAAATCGACGTTTTTTCAGGAGCAGGAGATGTGGGAGATAAGACAGATGGAGTGGTAACAGTAGAAAGTGCGTACGGACTGCAAGAGTTCACCGAACACATTCATCTCCAAACGTTTCATGAAGCACATTCGGATTTACATGAAAGCTCAGAGGTTGATAAAGCTGTCTATCAATTTTTAAAACGGGATTAAAGGGGGATTACGATGCTTTACTTAATTAGACACGGCCAAACAGATTGGAATAAAAACAAACTTATTCAAGGGCATGCTGATATTCCGCTCAACGAAGCTGGAAAGCAACAAGCTAAACGCGTAGCGGAACGTTTTCGAGATATCCATATTGATGTAATCTATACAAGCGATTTGCTTCGTGCGCAGGAGACGGCTAGGGAAATTGCAGCAGCTGCTAAAGTAGAGAAAATCGAAGTTTGTGAGCAGCTGCGTGAGCGCTCTTTTGGAGAACTAGAATCAAAGAACGTAGAAGTTCTGCATGAGCTTGTGCCAAACTATGCGACAAATTGGGGAGAAGAGCCTTTATATAATATCGAAACACTCGAAGCGGCTCAAGAACGGATGGTTCGGCGGTTAACGGAAATTATGAAGAAGTCTATCGGAAAGAAAGTAGCAGTTGTTAGTCACGGAGCGGCAATTAATACATTCATTCATCATGTAACAAGCGGAGAACAAGGAACAGGGACTACTATTTTACAAAATACATCGATTACAACTTTTGCTTATGAAAGTGGAAAATGGCGTCTTGAAACGATCAATGATGCCAAACATCTTGAATAAATATACTTAAAGAGACTGTGGCAGTAGTATTTTAGTTGAGGGAAAATCCGAACGATTAATCGTTCGGATTTTTTTATGGTGATGGTGAACGTAGGTTTCATATATGTGAGTACTTCTAGCTGTTGATTGAAGGACAAGATGAAGACTCCTGCGGGAAAAGCGGAAGGGATGAGACCCCGCATATTAATTTTATATATAAATATTTATACAATTGATTTTAATAAAAATGCATAGTAAAATAAGTTTTATTACTATTCTATTAAAGCGTTTAGTATAACTGAATTTCCTAATATTGTTTAATAAGTAACTATATTTCGGAATAAGATTAATTGATTTGTATAATTTCAAGGAGGATGTAGTATGTCAAAAGATTGGAGTCACTTATTTGAAAGAATGCCTGAATTGCTAGCACCGACGATGGCTAAAGACCATCCGAATCTGCCCGTTGTGAAAGAAGAAGGATGCTATTATTATGGATTGGATGGTAAAGAATATCTCGATTTTACTTCCGGAATCGCTACGACAAATGTAGGACACAGACATCCGAAAGTAGTAAAAGCAATCAAAGACGGAGCAGATCAATTATTGCACGGTCCTTCAGGTGTTATTATGTACGAATCGATATTAAAGTTAGCCGATGAGTTAGGAAAAGTAACGCCGGGCAATTTAGACTGCTTTTTCTTTGGAAATAGTGGCACCGAAGCAATTGAAGGAGCCTTGAAATTAGCGAGACATGTCACAAAGCGTCCGTATGTTATTTCTTTTTTAGGGTGTTTTCATGGCCGCTCGATGGGAGCTTTAAGTGTTACAACCTCGAAAAGCAAATATAGACAATTTCAGCACCCTTCGGGACTGACGTATCAGATTCCATATGCCAATCCAAAAGAGTGCCCTGCGGAGCTAGACAGCGATGTGTACTTTACTGAAAAGCTTGAAAAAGATTTTGAAATACTCTTTAAGCACCAAGTCACGCCTGAAGAAGTGGCGGCCGTTATTTTGGAACCAGTATTAGGAGAAGGCGGCTATATTATTCCTCCGAAAAGTTGGATGAAGAAGTTAAGAGAGATTTGTGATCGTCACGGAATATTACTTATTTTCGATGAAGTGCAAACAGGGTTTGGCCGTACGGGCGAATGGTTTGCTGGACAAACGTTTGATGTCGTACCAGATATTATGGCTATAGCAAAAGGAATTGCTTCTGGAATTCCGCTTAGTGCAACGGTAGCTTCTCAAGAATTAATGAAGCAGTGGCCCCTTGGCACACATAGTACAACATTTGGAGGAAATCCTATTGGATGTTCAGCAGCCCTTGCAACTCTTGAGGTGATGAAAGAAGAACAACTGCTGGATAACACAAGAAAAATGGGCGCTTATGCGTTAGAAAAGCTGTATCTTTTAAAGGACAAACATTCAGTTATTGGGGATATCCGTGGTTTAGGACTTATGATTGGAATCGAAATTGTTAATCCGGATACGGGAGAAGGCGATGGAGACGCCTTATTTGAGATTCTGGACTTAGCTTTAGAAAAAGGCGTGTTATTTTATTTTTGCGGAAATGCAAGTGAAGTTATTCGCATGGTACCTCCGCTTACTGTAACAAAAGAACAGGTAGATGCCGGCATTCGTATGCTAGATGAGGCTATTACTTCTTTTGAGAAAAAGTCAGTTGTAAAAGCGTAATAAAAAAATATAAAAAATTTATCTATTTGTAACCTAGTTGTCATAGTAATGGTAGCGATATCATAGTTTTAGAGGGAAAACAATTTTCTGAAAAGTAGTTGACATCTGTTTGTGCAGCATGTAACATAATATTTATCTTATCAACAATTATCAACAAAATTCGACAAACTTCTTATCAAGAGAGGTGGAGGGATAGGCCCTTTGAAACCTCGGCAACGGACTTTATAGAACCGTGCTAACTCCCACAAGCAGTGCTTGAAAGATAAGAAGAGACCAGGCTTACTAACAATTGTGATCCCAACCTCTTCTTACAGGCACTTAGACACTGTAAGTGGAGGTTTTAATTTTATGACAAGAAGATGACATTTAGATAAAAAACAGCAGGTGAAATTACCTGCTGTTTTTATATGCTGTAAAATGATAAATAACCTACCAGAATTCCTAGTAAAAGTACTCCAATTGTAATACCAATAATCCACCACATCATTTTTTTCATTATTTATTCCTCTTTGTCAATTAACTATAGCTGTTGATCCGCCTGAAGCGCCGGAAGCTGTACCGTAAACAGTTTGTCTTTTAATTCCGGCATTTTTAGCTGCAATTTTCCACTGCCAGTCAATTTGCCCGTACGCTCGATTATTTTGCACCCAAGATTTTGAACTCTTTTTTGAAATAGACACAAGGGGGTTTACATTTTTCGTGACGACGCCTCGTACACTTTTGACTGAAGTCACCGATGAGTTTTTCGTGTAATAGTCTACATACACCGTTAGTTTTGTTGTTGTAAATCCAGCCGCTTTATAAGAAGCCGTATAAGCTGCTGTTTTGAATAAAGGTGAAGCCGTTCTTGCTCCGTATGCTGCTGTGCTTGCAGCTTCGACCGTGCCGCTAGTCTCTTCAATATCCATTTTTAACGGAGATGAATCCTTTAGTGATTGTACAACTTTTTGTTTTTGCTGACGCGACAGTTTTGAAAATTCATACAGTGAACTTTTATCACTTTGCGCTTTCAAGAACTGCGTGTAAGAAGCAACCGTTAAATGTGCAGGTTTTTCACTAGCCATAACAGAGTTTGGCACGATTAATAGACATAATAATGAACTTATCAGGAAAAAAGAAAAAAACGTTCTATTTGTAGCCATATTTATATAAATCCTTTCTAGTATTCTATCTTTATAAACAGATAAGAAGTAATTTATCGTTTTGAAGAAGGACTGGGTGCTGACATATTAACTGTCATCACGACACGAGCTTGCTGTACAGATTTCATAAAACATTCGTATAGAGAAGCGAACACTTTGTCCACATCTCCTTCTAAACCTGTTGCAAAAGGCACGGTTTCGGCAAATACTCCCTGTTGTTTAACTGCGCCAATTCCGCTTTTGATGATGTCTACATAATGCGGCGTATCTAATGGATACAAAGAAAATTGAGTGGATACAGGGAACGAAGCACAAAGCTGTTGGTTTGAAGACATGTTTTCTTTTGGTTTTATTTTTCTTTCTTCGAAATATTCTTCGTGCTGCCCTGTTGAAAACGTGGCATTCAGCACAATATGCTTTCCTGACTTTCCAGCACTTTTATAAACGGCTTGCACAACTTCAAATACGTCTTTGGCAGTTCCTTCAATAAACGTACTCACACGGTCCGTTTTTCGCTGAACTTTAGACATATCCACTTCGTTTAGTGCACCTAAAATAATATCGATGAAGTTATCACTCATAACGGAAAGCGTAAAACGACAGCCAACATTTATTTTTTCCAAGTTAATCACCCCTAAAATATAGATTTGTAGTTTTTTAATCATACAAATCATAAAATAACTTTTCTGTTTTGTATAGAAACAGAAGATAGATTCTTTATTTTTAGGAAATATTACATAGAAAAAACAAAAATAAATTGCATAACATGAAAAATAAGGGTGTTAAGAAAAGTCACATAATGAAAAAGAATAAAAAAACAATGTTAGAACTTCTGACAAAAAGCTGGTATATAGACTGAAAACACCATATTATAAATACAAGATCACATTATTCTCCTGCGATTTCGTATAACCTCTTGAAAAAGGGACTTGGGATTTTATCATAAATCCAACCTCCTAGCTGTATAATCAGCTAGGAATTTTTTTTACCCAAACTCTCTATCGCGCATGAGGTTACCTACACTTATTCAACTCAGAGCATACATCATATATATATATAAGATCAGTGTAAGAAAGATTGCTTGAAGATGTTAGTGTTCGGCTTGAGCTAGAAATAGATAGATGTTACGAAAGAGGGGAAAGAAGGTATGACGCACACATTAATTAAAAATGCAGAGATTATTACGATGAATGAGAAGAATGATATTATTTACGGTGACCTTTATATTGTTGGAAATCGTATTGCAGCCATCGGGAAAAACCTGCATCCGGAAAAGGTAGATAAAGTCATTGACGCAGCAAATAAAACGATTGTGCCGGGCTTTATACATACTCATATTCATTTATGTCAAACGCTTTTTAGAGGGCAAGCAGATGATTTAGAGCTGTTAGACTGGCTAAAGAAGAAAATATGGCCGCTTGAAGCTTCACATGATGAAGAATCTATCTATTATTCAGCCCTGTTAGGCATCGGCGAACTCATTCAAAGCGGGACTACAACAATTGTAGATATGGAAACTGTTCATCATACGGACTCTGCTTTTCAAGCTATATCTCAAAGTGGAATCCGAGCCCTTGCAGGAAAAGTAATGATGGATAAAAAAGGCGATGATCTGCCAAAAGCTCTGCAGGAGACAACGGCTGACTCGATCAAAGAAAGTGTAGAGCTGCTTGAAAAATGGCATAATTCAAATAACGGTCGTATTCGATACGCATTCTCCCCAAGATTTGTGCTGTCGTGTACGGAAGATTTGCTGCGTGAAGTGAGCCATTTATCAGCTGCATATAATGTTCATGTACATACTCATGCTTCTGAGAATCAAGAAGAAATTCGCATCGTAGAAGCTGAAACGGGTATGAGAAATATCATGTACTTAGATCATTTAGGATTAGCCAATGAACGCCTTATTTTAGCGCACTGTGTGTGGCTAAATGATCAAGAAAAGCAAATTATTAAGAATCAAGGAGTAAAAGTTAGTCATTGCCCAGGCTCAAACTTAAAACTTGCATCGGGAATCGCAGATGTGCCCGGTTTATTAGAGCAAGGTGTATTTTTAAGTCTTGGCGCTGACGGTGCTCCTTGTAATAATAATTTGGATATGTTCAACGAAATGAGGCTGGCCGCTACGATTCATAAACCCTCGCACGGACCAACGGCCATGAATGCAAAGCACGTGCTAGAAATGGCTACAATCGGCGGAGCGAAAGCAGTCGGGCTTGAAAAAGAAATTGGAAGTTTAGAGGTCGGGAAAAAAGCGGATCTTGCTATTTTAAATTTAAATCAGCTTCATACTTTTCCATCTTACGGCGTAGACCCTATTTCCAGAGTTGTGTATTCAGCAACGCGAGGAGATGTAGAATTAACGATGGTTGATGGAGAAATTGTGATGGAAAATCGCGTGTTAAAAACAATTGACCAAGGAATTGTATTGAAAGAAGCAAATCATTCGATTGATCGTCTTTTAAAAAGAATCCCGCTTTTGATTTCATAAGATGTAAAACAAAGAAGAGGCTGGAACAAAAGTATTTTAACAAAAGTAAAACTCGAATTATTAATCGGAGTTATTGATTAATAATTCGAGTTTTTTCGTTGTCAAGGTGAACGCAGGTTTCATCTGTTTATTTGTCTTGAGAATGGATTTATTTAGTTATGTCTTAATCTCTTTTTTGTATAAATGAGTAAAAAGAGTACT
The DNA here is from genome assembly GCF_058781295.1 of Priestia sp. FW507-14D1A. NCBI lineage: Bacteria > Bacillati > Bacillota > Bacilli > Caryophanales > Bacillaceae > Priestia > Priestia sp. FW507-14D1A. The sequence goes on along the minus strand of NZ_JBYSWQ010000002.1, from coordinate 681,674 downwards.
CTTGCAACAGACTAAAAAGATAAGAGAAATAAATTTTCAAAATTCCAAACTAACGGAAGATAAAAATTTTTATAATGATAGCGTTTTCTACCTTTGCATATCTACAAATTAAGACTATAATAGGACAAAAGATTTTACTTTGCAACGTAAAATCCTCCTAAATCGTGTCTTTTTTAGGACATTTGAATAGGTAGGATTTTTTATTTTTTTTAGAAGTAGGGAGGCGCGCGTGTTGGAGCGTAACGGAATATTAGAGCGCTTGTTTAAACTATCAGAGCGCAACACAACACCAAAACAAGAAATACTAGCAGGACTTACAACTTTTATGACGGTCAGTTATATGGTAATTGTCAACCCCATTATCATGTCTGACGCGGGTATCCCCCGAGAAGCGGCGCTTGCAGCTACCATTTATGCCATTGTATTTAGTACGTTACTGATGGCTCTATGGGCAAATTTCCCGATTGTAACCGGTCCAGGGATGGGTTTAAATGCGTTTTTTACGTATTCAGTAGTATTAGGGCAAGGATTGTCATGGCAAACGGCACTTGGAGCAGTTTTTATATCCGGGGTCTTATTTTTTGTTTTAACGGTAACAGGAATACGCGGAAAGATTATTGATGCCATTCCGAACGTATTAAAGTCTTCCATAGCAGTTGGAATTGGTCTTTTTGTTGCGTTTATCGGTTTGAAAAACGCTGGATTAGTTGTGGCAAACGAGTCTACTTTTGTAGGGCTTGGAAATGTCATGGATAAAGGTCCCTTACTGGCTATTTTTGGGCTGATATTAGCAGCTGTACTGATGGCTAAAAATGTAAAAGGTGCTCTCATTATAAGTATTTTTGCTACGACTATATTAGCGATGATTGTAGGAGTACAGGCAGTTCCTCATTCCTTGAAAGACGTCTTTTCAGCTACGCCGCCAAGCGTTGGAGAAACATTTTTTCAAATGGATTTAAAGGGTGCAGTTGCCTACGGCATTTTTTCAGTTGTATTTTCTTTCACCATCGTAGAATTATTTGATACGCTAGCGACATTGATTGGATTATCTAAAAAAGCCAACTTGGTAGATAAAAACGGTAAAATTCCAGGTTTAAATCGCGCGCTTGCAGCGGATTCAATCGGTACAATGGCGAGTGCTATTTTTGGAAGCACTGCGTTAAATACGTATATTGAAAATGCAACAGGTATTGCAGAAGGAGGGCGTACCGGCTTAAAGGCATTAACGGTTGCCATCTTATTTATATTTACCTTGTTTTTTGCACCGCTCATTCAATTTATCCCAAGCGTTGCTACTGCTCCAGCACTCATTATTATTGGTTCGCTTATGCTAAGTGACATTCGAAACGTTAACTTCGACGACTTTACCGAAGTTGTTCCCGCTTTCTTAACAATTGTCATGATGCCGTTAACCTACAGCATTGCAGAAGGTTTAGCATTCGGCTTCATTTCATACACAGCGATTAAACTGTTTACAGGACGCCGTCGCGAAATTCATTGGATGATGTATGTGATTACCATTGCCTTTTTTATCAATTTTTATATGAGTTCGCATTAGGGATGAAAAAAGACGTAGCATTAAGCTACGTCTTTTTTTGTAAAGGCTTGTTAAGGGAACGAATTTTTATTTCATTAAGGTTGATAAATGTCCCAAGCTGTTTTTAATGAATCAACGATATAGTTAGCTACTTCTTCAATATCTAAATTATCAGTTTCAACTTTCGAATGGTGATTGGAATAGATAGCTTGACGATCGTAAAATAGCTTTTCAATATCTTCTAAGCTTCTTCCTTGTAAAACAGGGCGGCTATCAATAATTAAACTAATGCGTTCTTTCCAAGAATCCCAAGATAAATCTAAAAAGAATACGATGCAGTTAGATAAACAAATCTCTTGAATTTCTTCTTGTAAAAAAGCGCCTCCCCCTAAAGAAATGATTTTTAAACGCTGCTGTGAAAGTCGATTTATTACTTCTTTTTCTTTTTGTCTGAAGAAAGTTTCACCGTGCTCTTTAAAAATCTGAGAAGTAGGCATATTAAATTCTCTTTCGATTTCTTGATCTATATCAACAAAATCTCTATACAATTTTTTGGCAACCATTTCTCCAATAGTTGTTTTTCCTACCCCCATAAAGCCGATAAATACAATACTTTTCTCTCTAAGAGATATGTCGTTATATGCCATTTTTAAGCCTCTTTCTGATTTTTAAATACAAATCGGATGTTATAGTAAATACTGAAATTATAATATAAATCCTTTAGTTTGTAAAAGCTACTATTCTTCTCTGAAATAAACCGGAAATTATTTTTTAGGATGCATGGAAAGATACACCCGAGTATCTTTTTTGCGCTCGTACTTTGGATTAGCGCTTCGCGTATATTCTTTTGACTGATGTTCTATATGGTAGTTTTGTTCAAACTGTTTGATCGCTTCATTAATTTCTTCTTGTTTTCCCATTAATCTTACTTGCAGCATTGTAACGTCTCCTTCCATATACTTTGCTTTTTGACTATATCATGAAATGAAAAAGAAGTAATTTTATTTTTGTTGACGAACCTGTATATACAGGTTAGAATAAAAACATAAAACTTGTATATACAGGTTTGCGGTGAGATTTATATGGGGGATAGGAAATACAGGAGTAAAATGAAAACGGAAACAAGGGGGAAAAGACATGAATCGAGAATCTGTGGAGCGCATTGTAGAAGCCGTTGGCGGAAAAGAAAATATCTCTGCTGCAACGCATTGTGTAACGCGTCTTCGACTTGTTTTAAAAGATGAAGGTAAAGTCAATCAACGTATGCTAGATGAGCACGAATTGGTAAAAGGATCTTTTTCTACAAACGGCCAGTTTCAAGTTGTTATTGGTCAAGGCACGGTTGATAAAGTATATAAAGAAATGGTGGCGCTTACAGGGATAGGTGAACTGTCAAAAGAGGAAGTGAAAAACGAAGCGGCTAAAAACTTAAATCCGCTGCAGCGCGCAATAAAAACATTAGCTGACATTTTTATTCCCATTTTACCGGCCATCGTAACCGCGGGTTTATTAATGGGAATCAATAATGTATTAACAGGAGCCGGAATTTTTTACGATGATAAATCAATCGTAGATGTTCATACACAGTGGAAAGACTTCGCGAGCATGATTAATTTAATTGCCAATACGGCTTTTGCCTTTTTGCCGGCTCTTATTGGATGGTCAGCTGTTACGCGTTTTGGAGGAAGTCCTTTATTTGGAATTGTCCTTGGGCTCATGCTGGTCCATCCTGATTTGCTAAATGCCTGGTCTTATGGAGAAGCATTAAAAAAAGGAAGTATCGATACGTGGAATTTATTTGGTCTGCACGTTGAGAAAGTTGGCTATCAAGGGCAGGTTTTACCTGTGCTAGCTGCTTCGTTTGTACTGGCAAAAATCGAATTGTTTTTACGAAAACGAATACCGGATGGTTTTCAGCTTTTAATTGTAGCGCCTGTAGCTCTTTTAGTAACAGGGTTTCTCGCTTTTATTGTGATTGGTCCAATTACATTTGCAATAGGAAATGTTATTACAGGTGCAGTTGTATGGCTTTTTAAAACGGCTCCATTTATTGGAGGGCTTGTATACGGAGGCTTATATGCTCCTCTTGTTATTACGGGCATGCACCATACATTTTTAGCTGTAGATTTACAGCTGATTGGAAGCGTGGGAAGTACGTTCTTGTGGCCAATGGTAGCATTATCTAATATTGCACAAGGCTCTGCGGCTTTTGCGATAATGATTCTTTCAAAAAATGATGAGAAATTAAAAGGACTGTCTTTAACGTCAGGGATTTCAGCGTGGCTTGGCATTACGGAACCTGCAATGTTTGGTGTGAATTTACGCTTTAGATTTGCTTTTATTTCTGCAGTGATTGGTTCAGCTATTGCAGGTGTCGTCATATCCGTGGCGGGAGTGAAAGCAGCATCGGTGGGAATTGGGGGTATCCCTGCTCCGTTATCAATTGTTCCACAGAGCTGGCCAGCTTTTATTATTGGAATGGTAATCGTAATTGTGGTGCCGTTTCTTTTAACGTTAACGCTTGGAAAGCTTCAGAAAAAATCAACCGTTACATCAACTGTCGCGGCTACAGAATCGTTTCAACATAATCCAAAGAATTAAATGGTGGTGTTAAAAATGCAAGAACCTTGGTGGAAAAAATCGGTTGTCTATCAAATTTATCCTAAAAGCTTTTACGATACGACTGGCAACGGCGTGGGTGATATAGCTGGTATTATTGAAAAGCTAGATTATTTGAAAAAGCTTGGCGTAGACGTTGTATGGCTAACGCCAATTTATAAATCGCCGCAGCGGGATAATGGATATGATATAAGTGATTATTTTGTTATTCAAGAAGAATACGGAACAATGGAGGACTTCGATCGTTTAATAACAGAAGCGCATAAGCGGGATCTTAAAATCATCATGGATATTGTCGTTAATCATACGTCAACTGAACATGAATGGTTTCAAGAAGCTAAAAAATCGAAAGATAACCCGTACAGAGATTTTTATATTTGGAAAGATCAAAAAGAAGATGGAAGTGCTCCGACGAATTGGGTTTCAAAATTTGGAGGTTCGGCGTGGGAGCATGATAAGCTGACAGAACAATCGTATCTGCATTTGTTTGATGTCACGCAAGCGGATTTGAACTGGGAAAATGAGCGTGTGCGCCGCAGCGTGTACGATATGATGACGTTTTGGTTTGAAAAAGGAGTAGATGGATTTCGTCTGGACGTTATTAACTTAATTTCAAAAGATCAGCGCTTTTTAGATGATGATGGTTCTATCGCGCCAGGAGATGGACGGAAATTTTATACCGACGGTCCTCGCGTTCACGAATATATGCGAGAAATGAATCAAGAAGTTTTTTCAAAATACGATAGCATGACCGTTGGAGAAATGTCGTCGACAACTGTTGACCACTGTATTCAATATTCTCATCCGGACCGGGGCGAGCTTAGCATGACGTTTAATTTTCATCATTTGAAAGTCGATTACCCAAACGGAGAAAAGTGGGCGCTAGCAGATTTTGATTTCATTAAATTAAAAGAGATTCTATCAACTTGGCAAACGGAGATGAATAAAGGAGGAGGATGGAATGCACTATTTTGGTGCAACCATGATCAGCCTCGCGTTGTTTCCCGCTATGGAAACGATGAACTCTATCATCATAAATCTGCCAAAATGCTCGCTGCAACGATTCATCTGATGCAGGGAACACCTTATATTTATCAAGGGGAAGAAATAGGTATGACAAACCCGAAGTTTTCTTCTATTGATGAATATAGAGATGTGGAGTCATTAAATGTGTATGAGATAAAACGTGCACAAGGAATGGACGAAAATGAAATTTTGGAGATTTTAAAACATAAATCAAGAGATAATTCCCGTACACCGGTGCAATGGAGCGATGAGCATAATGCAGGTTTTACAAAAGGAAAGCCGTGGATTAATCCAGCCGATAACTATCGTGAAATTAATGTAGAAAAAGCGTTAGATGATGAAGATTCAATTTTTTATTTTTATCAAAAGCTTATTGCACTGCGCAAGCAGTATGAGATTATCACCTATGGAAACTATGAATTGATTCTTGGAGAAGACGAGCAGATTTTTGCTTATATCCGAAATGGAGCAGATGAAAAGCTGCTCGTGATAAACAATTTCTACGGGAGTGAAACAATTTTTCAACTGCCAGAAAATCTAACTTTTGAAGGATATCATAGTGAAATATTGCTGTCTAACTACGAAGATTCATCAAAGGAATTAAAGCGAGTCTTGCTTCGGCCGTATGAATCGATCGTGTATCATTTAAAAAAATAGAGAAAAAAGTACAAAGAACGATGGGTGACAATCTATCGTTCTTTTTATACAATTGGGTATATATAGAAAGTAAAATAGGTGATGGCAATTGAAAGAAAATAAATTTATCAGCATTTACGAACAGTTAGTCGATAAAATTAAACGTGGTGACTGGCGTCCTAATACAAAACTTCCTTCTGAAAATGAGCTTGTTGAACAGTATCAAACGTCTCGTGAAACAATACGGAAAGCGTTAAATTTACTTTCACAAAATGGGTACATTCAAAAAATGAAAGGAAAAGGCTCATTTGTATTGGACGTATCACGCTTTGATTTTCCAGTATCAGGACTTGTTAGCTTTAAAGAAGTAGCGGAAAAGCTAGGACATACATCGACTACTATTGTAAAAGAGTTTGAATTAGTCAAGGCCGATCAAGATCTGTGCACACAGCTTGGGGCGACGAAAAAAGATCTCATATGGAAAGTAGTTCGAGCGCGTGAAATCGATGGAGAAAAAATTATTTTAGATAAAGATTTTTTTCATAAAAAGTATGTTCCTCACCTCACAAAAGATATATGCAAAGGCTCTATTTATGAATACTTAGAAAAAGATCTTGGGCTGAAAATCAGCTTTGCCAAAAAAGAAATTTCCGTTGACGAGCTGACGGACGAAGATAAGTGTTACTTAGATTTAAAAGACTATGAACATATTGTGGTAGTAAGAAACTATGTGTATTTAGAAGATGCAAGCCTTTTTCAATATACGGAATCACGTCATCGTCTTGATAAGTTTCGTTTTGTAGATTTCGCTCGCAGAGGTATATAATGGTTTACTGCCCATGAGTTTTTCCTTTTTGTACATGTTTACAAAAAAACTGCTTTGGTATAAAAAACAAAGCAGTTTTTTTATGGGGAAAATTGAAAAAACGTGATCCTTTTGACGATAAAATTTTAAAAAGGTTGAATTTTTCTTTGGAGTTTGTTTTAGTAGAACATAAGATTATTTTATATTTATATAATGTTATCCATACAGGATAGGGATTTATTGTTCTTTTTTTTATTAGATATATAAGAAATTGTTATTCAAAAACAATAATTTCATTAGTAATTCTAATGGATGTATCTAATTACAGCATTAAAGGGAGCTGCTCAAACAATACTAAGTAAAAAAGGAGGAGACGGAATGAGCCACGATTATCGACTTTATCCTCTTGGTGACAGCGGCATTGTCGTTTCATTTGGAGACGAAATTAATTTCGGCATACATAAACGTATTCAGCAATTTACTGAGGTGCTAGAGCAATCATTATGTAAGGGGATGATTGAATATGTGCCGGCTTTTACAACAGTTACAATCTATTATGACCCTTGGATAATGAGTGAAAAAGGAAGAAGAAATCCTTACACAGCAATATCTACATATATTGAAGAGCTGCTTTTCCGCCAGGAAGAAAAATCTGAAGCGGTCGCTAGACAAATTGAAATTCCGGTGTGCTACGGAGGAAAGTACGGCCCGGACTTAGAGAGGGTAGCTGCTTTTCATTCATTAACGCCTGATGAAGTTATCTCCATTCATACAAATGGAGAATATTTGGTGTATATGCTAGGCTTTGCTCCTGGTTTTCCTTACTTGGGTGGGATGAGCGAAGAAATTGCGACTCCAAGAAAAGAATCACCGAGAAACAGAATCCCAAAAGGGTCAGTTGGCATCGCAGGAATGCAAACCGGCGTGTACCCAATTGAGACACCTGGAGGATGGCAGTTGATTGGGCGTACTTCTCTTACACTATTTAACCCCAAAAAAGATTCGCCAAGCTTGCTTCAAGCAGGTGATCGTGTCCGATTTGTTTCTATCTCTGAAACGGAATATGAAGCCCAAAAGGAGGTGGACGAAGATGAGTATTAAAGTGATACGTCCCGGTTTATTAACAACGATTCAAGATACCGGCAGACATGGATATCAAAAGGACGGCATGATTGTCAGCGGAGCAATGGACAAAGTTGCTTTAAGGATTGCCAACTTATTAGTAGGAAATCAAGAAAATCAGCCGGTTATTGAAATTACGTTAATGGGACCAAAAATTGAATTTCAGCAAGATGCTTTGATTGCCCTGACGGGAGGGGATTTATCGCCAACTGTTAATGATGAAGCCGTAAAGATGTGGCGGCCTTTATATGTGAAAAAAGGGAGCGTGCTACAGTTTGGTGTTCCGACTTTAGGGTGCCGTTCTTATTTATCGGTTTCCGGTGCTTTTAATGTTCCTGCAGTTATGGGAAGTACATCTACTTCACTTCGCGCTCGGATAGGCGGGCTGCACGGTAGAGCACTACAGTCAGGGGACGAAGTATTAAGCCGCCCTCCTACAGAAACGGGGGAAGCAATTATAAAGAAACTGATGAAAAAGCAAACGGACCGCTCTTTTCAGCAGGCTTTTTGGACGATTCATCCTAAACTTCTTCCTTCATACGAGACGTCTATTATCCGCACGATGAAAGGTGCGGAATTTGATTGGTTTACAAAAGAAAGTCAACAACATTTCTTTAATCAAGAATTTGACGTTACCCCTCAATCTGACCGCATGGGCTATAGGCTAAAAGGGAAGAAATTAGTCCTTGGTCAAGAAAAAGAGCTGCTCTCTAGCGCTGTGACGTTCGGTACGATTCAAGTACCAAAAGAAGGACAGCCCATTGTTTTATTAGCAGATCATCAAACGACAGGAGGATATCCTAGAATCGGACAGGTAGCAACTGCAGATTTTTCAGCGCTGGCGCAAATTTCTCCAGGAAAAAAGGTTTCTTTTCAAGCAATTTCACTGGATGAAGCGCAGCATTTATATATGGAGCAGGAAAAGAAAATAAATCATATTAAAAGAGCACTTCGAATGAAAATATAAGGAGAGAAGAAGATGGCTACCGTTGATTTGAACTGTGACTTAGGGGAGAGCTTTGGGAACTATAGATTAGGAAATGATAAAGAAATTTTACGCTATGTAACGTCTGCAAACATTGCTTGTGGCTTTCATGCCGGAGATCCTTCGGTTATGAGAGAAACAGTAAAGCTGGCTTTGAGTGAAAATGTGGCGATTGGCGCGCACCCCGGATTGCAAGATTTAGCTGGATTTGGACGTAGATATATGAAAATTACGCCTCGAGAAGCTTATGATTTAATGGTGTATCAAATGGGGGCTCTTTCAGCTTTTATACGTGCAGAAGGAGGGACCCTTCATCATGTGAAACCTCATGGCGCTTTATATAATATGGCTGCAGGGGATCGAGACATAGCTAAAGCTATTGCTGAAGCTGTTTATAATGTTAGTCAGGAAGCTATTCTATATGGTTTGGCTGGAAGTGAATTGATTAAGGCTGGAAACGAAATGGGCTTGCGTACGTCTCAGGAAGTATTTGCAGATCGAACCTATCAACAGAACGGCATGCTGACGCCGAGAAACGTTGAAAACGCCGTGATTCAAGATGAAGAAGCGGCTATTTCTCAAGTAATTAAAATGGTCAAAGAAAAGAAAGTATTCACTGTGCAAAATGAAGAGATTCCCATTCAAGCAGATACCGTTTGTATTCATGGAGACGGTGCACATGCTGTTGAATTTGCCAAAGCTATTTGTGACAAGCTAAAAGAAGAACAAATCATTATTCAACCACAATGAGGTGACATCATGAAAAAAGAACGCAACTGGAGCGTGCTGCTCGGAGCAGCATTTTTAATGGCTACTTCAGCAGTGGGGCCAGGTTTTTTAACTCAAACAACGGTCTTTACACAAGCTCTCGCCGCAAGTTTTGGTTTTGTCATTTTACTGTCGATTTTATTAGACATTGGCGTTCAGCTAAACGTATGGCGTATTATTGCCGTTTCAGAAAAAAGAGCACAGGATATCGCTAACAATGTTTTGCCAGGCCTCGGCTTATTTATTGCTATTTTAATTGTAATTGGAGGCTTAGCATTTAATATTGGAAACGTAGGAGGAGCCGGTCTTGGCTTCAATGCGCTATTTGGTATTTCTCCTAAAGCGGGTGCAGTCATTACAGCCATCATTTCTATCGCAATTTTTTTAGTCAAAGAAGCGGGAAAATTAATGGATCGATTTGCTCAATTAATGGGCGGAATATTAATTATTTTAATGGTGTATGTGGCTATTTCGTCCGCTCCCCCAGTAGGAGAAGCAGTCTCTAAATCATTTTGGCCGGAGCACATTGATGTAATGGCGATTGTTACTCTTGTAGGAGGAACGGTAGGAGGATATATTACATTTGCAGGAGGTCACCGTTTATTAGATGCAGGAATTAAAGGAAAAGCCGCGATTCCTGAAGTAACAAGAGGAGCAGTATCTGGTATTACGATTGCTTCGATCATTCGAATTTTTCTATTTTTAGCGACATTAGGTGTGTTGAGTCAAGGGTTAAAACTGAATCCTGACAATCCACCAGCCTCTGTTTTTCAGTTAGCCGCAGGGGATATTGGCTATAAATTATTCGGCGTCGTCATGGCAGCAGCGGCTATCACTTCAGTTATTGGTTCAGCATATACATCGGTTTCCTTTATTAAATCCTTCAGCAAACGGATTGAGAAATATGAAAACTGGATTATCATTGCATTTATTACGATTTCAACCCTGGTTTTCTTGACGATTGGCCAGCCGGTCACTCTGCTTATTTTAGCTGGAGCATTAAACGGGTTAATCTTACCTATTACACTCGGAACAATGCTTATAGCGGCGTATAAAAAGAAGATAGTAGGCGATTACAAGCATCCGACTTGGCTTACCGTTTTTGGCGGTTTTGTGGTCGTTATTATGGCTGTGCTAGGAGTCTATACGCTTGTGACTCAAATGGCCAAACTGTGGTAAGGAATTCTATAACCAATTAAAAAAGGGCCTTCTGGCCCTTTTTTAATTGGTTATAGGCAATACATATAAAATGATTGCTAAAAAGTGGAGTACGGTTCCGCCAAGAACAAACATATGCCAAATCATATGATGAAAACGAAATCCTCGCCATACGTAAAAAACGGCCCCGATTGTATACAACACGCCTCCAACTACGAGAAGGACAATTCCTTGATGGGCAATGTTTTGAGTTAACGAATCCCAAGCAAACACAATCATCCATCCCATAAATACGTAAAGAATAGTGGAAATAAAAAGGAATTTCTTCACAAAAAAAGCTTTGAATACAATTCCTGCAAGAGCGATGCCCCATACAATTCCAAAAAGTGTCCAGCCGGTGGTTCCCTTTACTGCGATAAATAAAAATGGAGTGTACGTACCGGCAATAAACAAATAAATAGAAGAGTGGTCAAATATCTCAAAAAGATCTTTTACCTTACCTTCCGGAAAACTATGGACAAGCGTAGAGGAGACATAGAGAAGCAGCATGGTTACTCCGTAAATAGTAAAACTGATAACATGCCAAGGCGTTCCTTCTAACGAAGAAAGTACGATTAAAAGCGTTAATCCAACAATGCTGAGTACGGCTCCAACGCCGTGTGTAATCGCATTTGCAATTTCTTCTCCTCTTGTAAATGTGTGTGTAGTAGCCATTTACAAAATCCTTTCTTTACACAAATTTATCTTCTATTTTCTCAGAGGATCAGGTTTGAATATACCTGCTGAGAAAAAATCTGTAACTGTCAAAAACATGAGTGAAAAGGTCATTGGTTATTTCTTTATTATAGACCATTCTTTTGATTTTATCTATTTTGACTGGAGGTCCGAAAAGAGGAAAGATGTATATGTGAATGTTCACTAGCTGTAAAAAACATGTATAGAAGAAAAAATGGCTTTTTGAAAAAATGGCAGAAAAGTTGTCATGAAGGCATGATTTTGAAATACATATAAAATAAAACTTTTAACAGTCAAGGTTACGATTACTGCTTAGCTCATTTGCAATAGATAAGTAACAAGATTGTAAGAAGGCAGGGGGATGGAAGCAGTGAAAAAAGAAGTTATTTTTGATGAAACAGGCACATACAAATATTCTCTATTATGCAAATGGAGTGAAGTAAACGAACGTAAACTTACGTTTATCTTGTCATTCCCAGAAAATACGTATGAATACAGCGACGATACAGCTGTATCCAAATGCATAGAACTGGCGCAAAAGTGGGGATTTGGAGTCTTAGAAATCGTTTATTTATTCAGCTATCAAACCGACCATGTTTCGTTTTTACGCATGCTTTCAAAAGAAGAAGCTGTTGGAACAAGAACAGGTGAATATATTCAAAAAGCAGTGGAAGATGCTGAACTGGTTGTGGTAGCTTGGGGTGATCATGGAAGCATTTATAACCGGCAAGAGGAAGTAGAACGCTTTTTGAAACACAAGCCGGTATACTGTTTTGGAAAAACGAAGCAGCAATTTCCTCGCCATATTTTATCCGTCGTGCACCGCACAGAATTACAAAAATACGAAATGCCGGCTAATCGTGAAGAGTCGGAAGAAGTTTCTTCATTTATTGAAGACATAGATCAAAGTTTTGGTGGAGAGGAGTATTCTCCAATTAAACAACTAACAGAAGAAGAACCGCTTATGTTTATTGAAGATATTGCCAGTATGTATCGGTAAAAAGAAGAAGCGAGGTTTATATTCCTCGCTTTTTCGTTAGTATAAAACACCAAGTTTTGTCATATGGTTGTATCAAGAAGCGTGTGTGAAGGGGGAACTTTATGAAGTTGAATGAAGTGTTGCACCGCATCACAACTATTTATAATGAGTTAGAAGAAGAGTGCTTTCAATATATAGGGGCTGTGATCAACGAAAATGCAGAGCTGGATATTTCTCGTCTAGAAGAATTAAGTACGCTGTTAAACTTTGTATATGAATGCTCACAGGATGTATTAGTAGGTTCTATTTTAACAAAATTGGATTATGGACAACCCATTTATCAATTTGCTATGTTAAAGCCTATTTCCCTTGAAGGAAATGAAGATAAGTTAGATATTTTATATGAAGAAAAGGTAAAAGTAGAAAGGGCTATTCTAGATGTGTATACAGCTCAGCGAAAGAAGTTATTGACTGAAGCAGCTGAAGACTTAAAAGAACTTCACTACGAGCTGCAGACATACGTGTATGCTTGCAACATATAAGTGAATCTGTTGAAATGGCAAGGCATATATACAAATAAAAGGGAACATGTTAGGATAAATAAAAAGAACTCCTAATCAAAGAGTTCTTTTTATTGTAAAATATATGATTTTTAACTAGTAAAGCATAAAGACGGTGGTAATGGCAGTTACCCTTTTCTTTGTGCTTTTTTTATCCGATTGTGTTGATGATGCTGCTTACTGCGTTAAAAAAGTTCATAAGTACCTCGTTTAGCATGCAATATGCCCCCTCTCTTACTCAATATGTACAATCAAATTATCCAATTGTGTTAATGATGCTGCTTACTGCGTTAAATAAGTTCATTAAAACGTCGTTGAACATGTTTGCAACCTCCTTTATGATAGATTCATATAGTAATACGAGAAAACATAAAGTTTGGATCACATTTTTTTAATGTTTTTTTAGAAAAATAGTTAAAAAAAGAGTTTAATGGAGGTTGAAGAAGATGAATTCGTTTACAAACGACGAAAAGCAAGCAGTATACAAAGCGATTTATGGAAGAAGAGATGTACGAACATTTTTGTCTGATGAGATTCCGAATGAAACGGTTTATAACATTCTACAGGCTGCTCACAGCGGACCTTCCGTCGGGTTTATGCAACCTTGGAATTTTATATTAGTATCTGATACAGAAGTGAAAAATAAACTTGCCTGGGCAGCAGATAAAGAGAGAAGAGCACTGGCTATTCATTATGAAGGTGAAAAGAAAGAAGATTTTTTAGAGCTAAAGATTCAAGGATTAAAAGAAGCGCCGTTAACTATTTGCGTAACGTGTGATCCAACAAGAGGGGGCTCTCATGTTCTCGGAAGAAACTCAATTCCAGAAACCGATATGATGTCAACTGCGTGTGCGATTCAAAATATGTGGCTTGCTTCATATGCAGAAGGACTGGCAATGGGGTGGGTAAGTTTTTATAAGAAAAATGATGTGCGTGACATTTTACATATTCCTCCTCATATTGATCCTGTAGCGCTTATGTCAATTGGCTATACAGATAAATATCCTGAGAAACCAATCTTAGAACAAGCTAACTGGGAAAAAAGAAGGGATTTAGACAAGCTAATTTATCATAATGTATGGGAAAATGAAAAAGAATAGCGGAGAGAAAATAAAGACATACTAAAAAGCGCCGAAATATAGTAAAATTTGAATATTAAATGATACACTATATATAGCGAAAGCGGATATGAGCGTCTAGCGTATCCGTTTTATTTATATGTATACAAATGACTTGGGAAAAAGAGAGATAGGAGAATTGAAGGTTTCATGAATATTGCAAGAAGTTGGCTTCACAACAAACTTACTGTTCGCATCATTACGCTTATTATCATTACAGTTTTACTTGTCAGCATTAGAAGTATGCTTCAGCTGCTGTTATTTACGTTTATTTTCACCTTTTTAATTGGTCGTCTTCAACAAACGTTAAGAAAAAAGCTTCCGCTTAATTCAACGCTTATACTCATCGTCATCTATATCGCACTGATTGGGGCGCTCGGTATTGTAGGATATGTATATATCCCGGTTATTATGACGCAAGTTACTGAGCTTGTACAGAAGCTGATGTATTTTTACAAACACCCCCCTGATAATACATTCGTCACCTATATTATCGATAATCTAAAGAGATTCAAATCACCAGAGAATATTCAGCAGAATATTGATTTAGTATACAGCTATTTATCTAATATTGGAAAAGTAAGTGCACAAGTTTTCTTAGCACTCTTGTTAAGCCTATTCTTTTTACTTGAAAAGTCGCGGATTCACCGATTATTTGTCCAACTGGAACAATCTAGGCTGGGCTGGTTTTTCAAAGAAGCTGGCTATTTGGGGAGAAAATTTGTTAATTCCTTCGGCAAGGTAATAGAAGTTCAGTTTATTATCGCTTTTGTGAACAGCATTTTGTCCGTTATTGCGCTGTGGGTGTTAGGGTTTCCTAATTTGCTTGCACTTGGCGTTATGGTCTTTCTACTAGGGCTAGTGCCGGTTCTTGGGGTATTTGTTTCACTCATTCCACTTTGTACAATCGCTTACAGTTTAGGAGGCGGTGTAAAAGTACTATCTGTGTTAATTATGGTGGTAGTGCTTCACGCACTTGAAAGCTATGTATTAAATCCAAAGCTCATGTCATCTAAAACAAACTTGCCAACGTTCATTACGTTTATCATTTTAGTGTTTGGTGAACACTTCTTGGGCGTATGGGGGCTAATTCTTGGTATTCCAATTTTTATTTTCTTTTTAGATTTGGTAGGAGTAGATTCAGCACAGCAACTGTCAAAAAAAGAAACCTCCGCAGACTAGTCTGCAGAGGTTTCTTTTTTTAAGCAGCGTATCGTTTTTTGAATAGTAGGATGATCGCGATGCTTAAGTTTATAAGCAAGAAAGATCTGATTTTTTACTGCTAAATGTTCAAGTTCGATTTTTACTTTTTTTTCTCGAAGCGCTTCTTGAATTAAATAGCGGGGAAGCAGGCTGATTCCCATGTGATGCTGAATGGCTTTTAACACCGTTTGAAGATTTGGAATCACGTGATGAGGCTGAATTTCAGGTCGTTTTTTAAAATGCTGCCGCCAAAAACGTCTAATAATAGGAAGTTCAAGACCATAGCTAATCCACCGCTGGTTGTATAAAAACTCTTCTACGTCTTTACTAGGTGTCATTTCAAAAGAAGGAGGGACGGTTAAGACAAACTCTTCTTCTTCAATGACCGTATATTCAATTCCAGGTATTTGCAATCTTTGGGTTGTAATCGCAATATCAATTTCGTCGCTTTGTATCTTTTCAAGCAAAACAGAAGCAATACCAAACTGGCTGTAGCAGCGGATGCCTGCATCTTTTATTCTTTCTAAAGCTTGTTCGGTAAAATACTCTACGGGAGAACCAATTTTTACGACCGGCAGCGCGTCGGGAGATGAAGCGGTCATTTTTAATTCAATTGAAGCAGCTTCTAGACTTTCAATTAACGGGACAATACGCGTGTACAGTTCTTTACCTTTTTCTGTTGGAATCATTTTTCTCGGTGCACGGATAAATAAACCTTCCCCTATTTCAGCTTCTAAAGCAGCTAAGTGCTGACTCATGGCCGGCTGCGTTAAGATCCTCGCTCTGGCTGCTTCAGAAACGGATCGGTATTTGTAAATGCTAATAAAGCTGCGATACCATTCAAAATCAATCATTTATGCTATCCTTTCTTATAAATTTATTTATGGATATCTATTTATTTTCTAATTTGTATTATAGACAAGCTCTCTTTAAAATAAAAATAGTAAGCAAATCATTTTTAGATAAAATAATAAAAGCAACGCTAGGCAAATGATTTAAAAAGGAGAGTTAGACTGTGAAAGCATTATTATTGCAAGATAAAAATAAATGGACAGAAATGAAAGTAGAAGAAATAGAAAAACCTCTTCCAAATAAAGGGGAAGTAGTAGTTGAAGTTCACGCAGTGGGACTTAATCCCGTAGATTATAAAACGGCTACTAATGGAAATCCTTATTGGACATATCCTCACATTCTAGGTTTAGATGTAGCTGGGACAATTGATGAAGTTGGAGAAGGAGTAGTTGACTGGAAAAAAGGAGACCGCGTTGTCTATCACGGGGACTTTATGAAAAAAGGCGGATATGCTGAATATGCGGTTACAACTGCTCATTCAATTTCGCGCATTCCTGATGCTGTTACATTTGAAGAAGCTGCTGCTTTGCCTACGGCAGGTTACACAGCGTATGAAGCACTATTTCGTAAACTTCCAATGAACCATATTCAAACCATCTTAATTCATGGAGGAGCTGGAGGCGTAGGAGGCTTTGGCGTGCAGCTTGCTAAAAACGCTGGAAAAACCGTTTTCTCAACAGCTTCAGCACATAATCATGAGTATGTGAAGTCGTTAGGAGCTGATTATGTAATTGATTATCGCGAGGAAAACGTCGCGGAAAAAGTATTGGAGCTGACAAATGGCCGCGGCGTAGATGCTGTGCTTGACACGGTGAGCGCAAAGAACGCAACGGATTCTTTAGATATGATTGCCTATAGAGGACATTTAGCACATATTGCTGGTGCACCTGATTATACAAAAGTAAAGCCTTTTACAAAGGTGATTTCTTATCATGAAGTAGCTTTAAATGCTGCACACCACATTAATGACATGATTGCGCAAGCGGATTTAGCAAAAATGGGCGATGAGCTTTTAGCATTAGTAGCAGAGAAGAAAGTAGCTCCGATGATTGAGCGCATCATCTCGTTAAAAGAAGTGCCAAGTGCATTAGAAGAGCTTTCAAAACGCCATGTGAAAGGGAAAATCATTGCTAAAGTTAAATAATAGCAGAAAAAAACTCTTTTATTATAACTAATAAAAGAGTTTTTTTCTGCTATTTTCTTTTTTTGCGTTACTTCACTTATGAACTGCATATGATAGAAGATAATCGAATATAGCAAACGGGTGCGTATGAGCTTTTTTTACTAGTAAAATTGCTTTGAAATCGTGAAATTTTGAATAGTTTGAGTTATGATGAAAGAACGTGAAATTTGTATGATTGAAAGGAGAAAAAAGGTGCAAGGGTTTATTGATTTTGTACAAAATTTAGGCATAGTGGGCATCTTTATTGCTACAGCAATCGAAGCTGCGGCAATTCCTTTTCCGTGTACGTTATCGATTTTGCTTATTGGCTCGGTGCTGCAGCTCTCAATATGGAAAATCCTTATTGTTTCAGCTGTTAATACCGTTATTTATATTGCATTCAACTATATTCCGTTCGTTATGGGATACAGGTTTGAATCTATTACCAAGCGCTGGTTTGGTGAAAAAAATATAAAACGTGCCCAAAAATGGTTTCATAAATATGGAAAATGGAGTATTACGATTTCCCGTCCCATCAGTATCGCAAACTATATAACCTATTTGGCAGGTCTTAGTAAAATCAAATCTAGGGACTTTGTTTTATACAGCACCTTAGGCATTTTTCCGTGGTTTGTTTTTTTGCTCTATGTAGGAGGACTTGGAGATATTGAAAAAATCCAAAAATATTTGCATGATGTTGATCGTTTAATATTTGTTATTCTCGTAATCGGAGTGATAGTTGGTGCAGGCTGGTGGATGAAAAAGAGAAAAAATACATAAAAAAGGATCTGCCTAAATAAGCACTGCCTTAAAATAAGAGAGTTTTTAAATTGAGGTTTTCATAATTCAAAAGAGCCGCCTCTGAGCCGAGTTTTCGACTTAGAGGCGGCTCTTTTATTCAACTACGAAGAGCCCGCCAGCTTCTATAAGACGTAATATCCTCCGCATCTTCTGTCGCATGAGCTTCACAAAGAAAACCCGCTACTTCACTGCCGTCTTCAAGAGTGATTTTGCCTAGTCCGAGAGGAGAAGGGATAGAATCGGCAAAAGAGCCGAGTAGTGATAAAGGCATTTCCCAAAGTTCAACTTCAATTTTTTCTCCTTGTTGATGTGTTCGCAACAGCCCCGGTTTTGCTGGAGAAGTAGGCAGTTTAAAAAGCTGGTAATAAGGAGCGGTTCGGTCTTTTCGGACGAATGAAGCTCCGTGTTCACGTATTTGAGATTCAAGTGGAAACCCGCGCATATGCAAACCGCAAACAGCTACTAATGTTGTATCTTTTTTTGAGCCAACGGTTCGTTCACCATTTAAAAACAATTCGCTGAGTCCGCAAATGAATTGTTCGCCGTCAAATGTAGAGAAAAATGAAATGCCAAACGGTAAATCAAAATCCGCATCTTGAGATGGAAGAGAGACAGCACACAAGTCGAGTAAGTTACAATGATTTGTAAAACGCCCCATGTCACTGTTTGTTTCAATTGGATTTTCTCTTACTTGTTCCCGCGTCCACGTTCCGCCTGCTGTCGGCATAACAAGAACAGCATTTTTAAGCTGATGATATGCTTTATGTTTAAAGGATTGAAGCTTATGTGAAGCTTGAAATAAAGCAGCAGCATCATATTCTGATTTAGCTCCTGAACGAAGCACTTGCTCGGTTACAGGAAAGGCTGTTTCTTCATGAGAAGTGATAAATTCTCCTAAGTCAGCCCAGCGCTCTGCTACGTAAGGGCCGTCATATAATAAAGCAGCTGCTTCACTTAAATACGAGCCGTCCATGTATTCGATAGGAATAGATAAATCTTCAATCTTTTTCACAGCTTGTTTCCATGCTTTTTCGTACTGCTCAGCAAACGGCCCGTAAAACGAAAGCGGTTCTTTTACCATATAAATTTTTTCAGGAAGTGCCGAAGAAGCCCGAACAACAGAGCGTGACCATGGGTCTCGATCGTCTACTCCTCTAATAATGGAATCTACGAGCAGTACGTCACTCCATTCATGAGCAAAAGCAGTGACGCAGTCTAAGCTTTTACATGCCGGAACTACACCTGCAGATGGCCAAGCTCCAAGGGAAGGTTTGTAGCCGATTAGGCGATTTAAACCAGCTGGAACCCGCCCTGAACCTGCTGTATCGGTACCTAAAGAAAAAGCAGCATGCCCCCGAGCTACGGATACAGCTGATCCTGAGCTTGATCCGCCGCTAATGAGCTCTGGCTTTAACGCATTCTGCGTTTCGCCATACGGGCTCCGTGTCCCGACCAGTCCTGTAGCAAATTGGTCCAAGTTGGTCTTTCCAAGAGGAATAGCACCTGCATCGATAAGGCGTTGCACAACCGTAGCATGTTCAGAAGGGGTATACGTATATTCTTTACATCCGGCTGTCGTCGGTACATGTGCTACATCGATATTATCTTTAACGGCGAATGGAATTCCCCACAAAGGTAACGCTTCAGGGCCTAGCGTAGCTAAGCGATCCAGATAAGGTTTTAACTCACCGAGTGAGGGAGGGGTAATCCAAATATTCATGTCTTTGTCAGCTTCTACACGCGCAAGAATTTGATGTACTACATCTTCCGGAGTTAATTCTTTTTTGATATACATATCACGTAACCATTGAACCGAAAATGTTTTAGGCAAGCTCACTGTTTTCATTGTATCCACCGTCCTTAATGAGTAATTGGAGCAAAGGCTTTTATACCGGCAATCAGCTGTCCAGCTTGTACTTCATCGCCGGGTTTCACATGAATAGAGCTGATATATCCATCCATAGGTGCTAGCTGTGGAAACTCCATTTTCATGCTTTCTTCGATAATTAACGTATCGCCTTTTTCAACTTTTTGTCCTTCTTCTACAAGAACTTTCCATACGCTTCCCGGCATTGTACAGCGCGCGGCTTCCGTACCTTCGGGCAGTTCTTGTTCCGTAATTTCAGCTGTTTCATGTTCAGAGACGTACTCAGCTAAACCAAGTGCTTTCCAATTTTCTCGTTCTGTTTGAAAAGCAGCCTGCTGGGTGTGACGAAAAGCAGCCGTGCTTTCTTCAATAGATGAAAGAAAATCTAAATATTCTCCAAGTTTAAACGTTGTCTCCGTAATATCTGCTTCAAATCTCCCACGAAGGAAATCTTCGCGCAGTTTTAAAAGCTCATCTGCTTCTACTGGGTAAAATTGAATTTGATCAAAGAAACGAAGAAGCCACGGTTTTCCTGCTTCAAAACTTTCCGTTTGACGAAGTCGGTTCCACATTTGAATCGTGCGTCCCACAAATTGATAGCCGCCAGGACCTTCCATTCCGTATACGCACATATACGCACCGCCAATACCAACTGCATTTTCAGGCGTCCATGTACGGGCAGGGTTGTATTTCGTTGTAACTAAACGGTGACGAGGGTCTAGAGGCGTAGCAACAGGTGCGCCTAAATATACATCTCCAAGCCCCATTACAAGATAATTAGCGTCAAATACAACTCGTTTAACATCTTCAAGGTGGTTCAGACCGTTTACTCGGCGAATAAACTCTAGATTGCTTGGACACCATGGTGCATCTGGACGAACGTTTTGCTGATAGCGTTCAATAGCTAATTGAGTCGCAGGATCATCCCATGAAAGTGGAAGTTTTACAATACGAGACGGAACTTCCATTTCTTCAAGAGGAGGAAGCGCGCGATCAATAGTTGAAATGTGCTGACAAAGTTCAAGAATAGACATTTTTGTTGCATCAATATGAATTTGAAGAGAACGGATACCAGGCGTTAAATCTAGAACCGGTAAATCCTCACGCTTTTGGATAGCTTCCATTAAAGCATGTACTTGGAAGCGAAGCAGAAGATCAAGCTCCATTTCTCCGTATTCCACAAGTATATTCGCATCGCCTGAGCAGCGGACGGAAAATGGGAAGCGTCTATTTTCCGTTTCGTTAATCAGCAGCGGATAATCGCTTTTAAGCGGCTGTGCTACTGGGTTTGTAAGCACAGGAAGTGATGCAGGTGTTCCGATATGCTGTAAAAAGTCTTCCTGAGTACACTTGAGTTTTTCAGCTTGTTCAAGGTCAATTAATTTAAACGAAATTTTATCTCCGGGATGAAGCTGTCCTATTTTCCAAAACTCTGCTGAAGCGGTGGTAACAGGGCAAACAAAGCCGCCAAGACTCGGACCGTCTGGGCCAAGTAAAATAGGCATATCTCCCGTTAAGTCTAAGGTGCCGATGGCATATGCGTTATCATGAATATTTGATGGATGCAAACCGGCTTCTCCTCCATCTTCACGGGTCCAAAAAGGAGCGGGACCTATTAACCTAACGCCTGTTCTAGAGCTGTTAAAATGAACTTCCCATTTTGTATCTGTTAGCTGCTGTAAGTACTCTGGCTGTAAAAATTCTTCTGTACAATGAGGTCCTGGAATTACTCCGATTGTCCATTCTTTAGTCATGGCTG
Organism: Priestia sp. FW507-14D1A; assembly: GCF_058781295.1. Lineage (NCBI taxonomy): Bacteria > Bacillati > Bacillota > Bacilli > Caryophanales > Bacillaceae > Priestia > Priestia sp. FW507-14D1A. The sequence goes on along the minus strand of NZ_JBYSWQ010000002.1, from coordinate 659,982 downwards.
GCTGATTGGAAAGAGCAAGTTCATTTTCAACGTGAGCGTGTTCAGAGACACGGAGTACATCTCCCGTACGAAGTGCTCTTCCGCCGTGTCCTCCGAAACTTCCTAGTGTAAAAGTAGAAGAACTGCCTAATATTTTAGGCATATCAAGTCCGCCGCCAATCAGTAAATACGTACGCATTCCTTCGGTTGCTTCACTAAATGAAAGAATTTGTCCCGGCTTTGCTCTAATGGTCTTATACATAGGAATTTCAGCGCCGTCTAATGTAGCATGCATGTTGGCACCCGTAATGCAAAAAGATACATTGTCTCTAAATTTATAAGAGCCGCCTCGGAGAGTCATTTCAATCCCTGGTGCATCTGGGGAGTTTCCGAGAAGTTTGTTTCCTATGCGAAAAGCAAAAGGATCCATTGGACCGCACGGAGGAACCCCTACGTTCCAGTGCCCGGTGCGCCCCGGGTAATCTTGAACAGTGGACTGAACGCCTCCGTCTAATACTTCGAGTGCTTGTTCGCTTGGGTTATATGAGTTAAGCATTTGAGTATACACGTCGCCTGTTCTGCACGCTTTTTCTTCTAACAGTCCCTGCAAGTATTGAAGATTAGTAGTAACGCCGTATAATCTTGTCTCTTTTAAAGCAGCGCTCAATTTTAGAAGAGCTTCTTCTCGTGTTTTTCCATGAACGATAATTTTAGCGAGCATAGGATCATAAAGTGATGTTACAGTAATACCGTCCCGTACCCACGTTTCAACCCGAGCATTTTTAGAGAAAATTGCTTGGTCAATTTGCCCGCCGCTGGGACGAAAATCATTTAAGCAATCTTCTGCATAAATACGAGCTTGGATACTGTGACCTGAAGGCACAGGAAGCAAAGAAGGAAGATTTACTAGCTCATCGCATGCTTCTTTAAGCATCCATTCTACTAAATCAACGTTTAACACTTCTTCTGTAACGCCGTGCTCTACTTGAAGACGAGTATTTACTTCTAAAAAATAAAATTTCTCTGCTTCAGCGTCATAAAGAAACTCTACCGTTCCTGCGCTTCGATATCCGACTTCTTTAGCTAGTCGTGTAGCTGCTTGCAGCATATTTTCCCGTATATATGAAGGGAAGTTTGGAGCTGGGCTTTCTTCAATTACTTTTTGATTTCTTCGTTGAATAGAGCAGTCGCGTTCTCCTAAAGCCACTACTTCTCCAAAAGAATTACCGAAGATTTGAACTTCCACATGGCGAGCTTTTTGAATGTATTTCTCTAAAAAAACACCGCTGTTTTTAAAGTTTGTTTGTGCTAAATGGCAAACTGAGTCAAAAGCTGCTTGAAGAGCTTTTTCATCTTGGCAAACACGCATTCCAATTCCGCCGCCGCCAGCTGTACTTTTTAACATAACGGGATAGCCAATCTCTTCAGCAGCACGTACAGCTTCTGATACATCTGTAATAAGAGGTGTACCGGGAAGCAAAGGCACGTCGGCTTTTTGCGCAATTTCCCGAGCTGAATGTTTTAATCCGAATATTTCCATTTGTTGGGGTGTAGGACCAATAAATACGATTCCTTCAGCCTGACAGCGACGAGCAAATTCCGCGTTTTCACTTAAAAAACCGTAGCCTGGATGAATAGCTTCCGCGCCTGTTTTCTTTGCAATATCTAGAATAAGGTCTTCGTTTAAATAACTTTCTTTGACTGAGCCGCTGCCAATTAAAATGGCTTCATCTGCTTCATCAACGTGCAGGCTGTCTTGATCAGCTTCTGTATAAACAGCGACAGATTTCACTCCTAAATGTCGTAATGTTCGCTCAATTCTAACGGCAATTGCTCCTCGGTTCGCAATTAATACTTTTGTAAACATAGATGAACACTCCTTTTTATAATGAATCCCAAATAACTAAGCGAATAGGGGTAGGGTTATAATCGTTGCACGGATTGTTAAGCTGAGGGCAGTTGCTGATCAATACAAGCGTAGGATTGATAGCTTCCATTTCTACATAGTATCCAGGTGCAGATACCCCGTCATTAAACGTTAATCCGCCGCTTGGCGTCACAGGTACATTCATAAAAAAGTTTACGTTTGGTGCTAAATCTCTTTTGGTGTAGCGGCTATCATATTTTGATAGCTGAAGCATAAATGTATCTCGGCAGTTATGCATCGGAAGCGTGTTATGTGCATAGCGTACGGTGTTGCTTTGTGCCGAACAAGCTCCGCCTAAGGTATCGTGGCGACCGCACGTGTCAGCAACAATTTTGACTAGTTCTTTGCCAGATTGAGAAAGCAGCACTGTGCCGGTGGATAAATAAATATTTCCTTGATTAGCAATCGTAGATACTGCACTGTAATGATCTTCTAGGTTTTCAGCATCAAAGAATAAAGTATCCGCTGCTTGATTGCCTTCTACATCTATTATTCTAAGCGTTTGGCCGGGTTTAAGCTCGTGCATCCAGCCGTCCCCAGCCAGTACCGTTTCATCATAAATTGCGTTCTCTATTTTTCTGTTGCTTTCCACTCGATTAAATACAGCCATTATAAAGCCTCCTTTATTTTTAAATCGTTGATAGTGTTTTATTTCCAAGCAATAGATCATAAGACCATGTGTTTTCAAACGCTCGTTTATTTTCAGGTCTAAAATTTAAACAGTAGTCGTCTGAGCTTACAGGAGCTGCTTCATCTACGGTTATTTCAATCGGAACAGAAGGGTACGTTTCGCTCGGGTCTAGAGGGTTAGGTGTATTAGACAGTAAAAAAAGCAAATCCATTTCTGTTCTAAGCGTAATAAAATCTCCTTTTTTACAATGAGAAGAAACAAAATTCATATTGCCTTTTTCGTCGCAGTATATTTTTGAAAATAAGTTAAGGTTAGGGACTAAATCCCGTGTTGTTAAACCGTTGCGCAAAAGCTCCATTGAAAAATTTTCTTCGCCATTTCTTCGCCATTCGTTTCGAGATTCTTGATAAGTAGATGCGCCGTATTTTTGATGAGTTAAGCTGCGCGTAGTGTAGCCTGAAATGGTATCATGCCAGCCGATGGTGTCAGCAGTAATGCTTGCAAATGCTCTGCCGTTGTCACTCATCAGAACGTGTCCTTTTGTTAAGTGAGCAGTGTGCTGAGCTTTTAAGGTATCGGGCATGTTATATCGTTCTGTTAAATCATAAGCGTTGTATAATAGTAGGGAGACATTTGCACCGGATTCTTGTGCGGTAAACGTCACCGATTTTCCTCTTCCAATTCGGCCTGACCATTTTCCACCAGCCGGGATTGTTTGCTTCCATATAGAACTCATAAAATAACCTCCTTAGAATAAAAAAAAGATAAAAGCCTGGGAGAGTAGTCTCCCAGGCTTTTATCCTTCCGTGTTATACAGCGTAGCGCTATATCGCTCTCTCTCGGACCAGTCTTTAACATATGTTAAACGGAACCCTAGACAGCTTTTTTGTTCTTAACGGCTGTAAGAACCTTTATCCATTTGTGGCTTTCGATTAACCGTAGTATAGTACGAGTGAAAATGAGTTGACAAGCAGTTTGTTAGAATACCTGACATGAAAACTGATTTTTCAGTTTATTTTTCAGGGACCGTCACTTTTGAATGATCTCTCTTTACAAAAGGAGCGGACAGTCGAGATTTTACAAATAAATAGAGAAATCCAACAGTAAGCCAGGCGACACCAATCAAAAGAGTGTCTTTGTTTAACAGTGTGAGCAGCCATCCGATAAATGCTGCTCCGATCAAAGGGAAGATTAAATAGAGTATTGTTTCAGTAAACGACCGTTTCTTTAACTTAATATAAAAATGGGCAATCACTGATACATTAACAAATGTAAAGGCGGTTAAGGCACCGAAACTGACAAAAGTGACGGCTGTGTTTAAATCAATGAACATTCCCAAAAACGAAAAAGCGGTAACAAGCAAGATATTCACCACGGGCGTTTTAAACGTTGGATGAATATATGAAAATACCTTTTGAGGCAGTACGGATTCACGGCCTAAAGCATATAAAAAGCGAGTAACGCTTGTGACTGAAGAAACTCCTTGAGTAAAGGTTGCAATAATTAATACCGTAATAAATAGACTGCTTAAAAGATTTCCACCCACTAATTTTACAAGGGTGTAGGCTGCATTATCAGGGTTAGTAAACGTGAATCCCGGATAGGCAATCTGTGTAAAATACGAGATAGCGATGTACATAACAGCTGCGATACAAACAATAAGAAAAATGGCTGTTGGAATTGTCTTTTCCGGTTGAATCGTTTCTTCCGCCATTGTTGTAACTGCATCAAATCCTAAAAAGCAAAAGCAAATGAGCGCAGCTCCAGAAAAAATAGTCGTAAATGGTATATCTGAAGCCAAAAAAGGATGAAGTGAAAAAAGAGTAGAAGAACTAGCTTGACCTGTTGCAATATCTTTGATGATAAATAAACAAAACAAACTTATAAAGAGAATCTGAACTACAACGGAGATGCCGCTTATACGAGCTACAGATTTAATACCAACAATATTGACTAAAGCTAAGATAATGTTCATGACAATGACCCATACGTATACAGGAATAGAAGGAAATTCCGTATGCATAAAAATACCAAATGTTAAAATAGCGATAATAGGGGAGAAAATATAGTCTAAAAGAAGTGCCCAGCCTACTAAAAAGCCAAGGCGAGGATGTATAGCTTTTTTCGTATACGTATAAGCAGATCCCGCTATCGGATATGCTTTTACCATTCGGCTATAGCTATATGCGGTAAAAAAGATAGCTAAAAAAGCGATTAAATAAGCAAGAACCATTTGCCCTCCAGCCGCATCGTAGGCTACTCCGTAAACCGTAAAGAAAATCATCGGAGTCATCCAGGCAAGACCCAAAAACACAATTTGATATACCTTTAGCGATTTACTTAACGCTGGTTGGTTGTTCATATAAATCCCTTCTTTCCTCTATTTTTATTTTATAGTAGTAAAAAAGAAAAGCCTGGGAGAATGATGTCATTCTCCCAGGCTTTTATCCCTCCGTGTATACGGACCGTTCCGTACGCTCTCTCTCGGACCAGTCTTTAACATGTGTTAAACGGAACCCTAGATCGCTTTTTTGTCTTCAACAGAGTGAAGACCTTTATAGGTAATGTAAGTAGTTCGAAGTATAAGCAGGATTATAAGAAGATGCAACTACTGTGTTAGATAGTTTAACAAACTTTTTTAAAAAGTAAACTTTTGTAAAAGGCGAACTATATATAATTTTATTGAAAAGATTATTCGTTTATAGTTGACTTACAGAAAGACCTGTAGTATATTTGTAGACAAGAAAAAGCTAAATACGGTTCACTCATATATGTTTGAGAATATGGCTCAGACGTTTCTACCTTATCACCGTAAATGATAGGACTATGAGTAAAAAGTGAATCTAGGTTCCCATTTTTACGTTAGTAGAAAGTTTGGTCCAAGCGATTCACATATTCATTTTTGAAAAGAAGTGGATATGACACCGAAGGGATAAAAGCCCAGGCGGGTAGGTTTTTGCTCATTGTATTTGAGAGACCTGCCTTTGTTTGGGCTTTTTCTTATGTGTCTATTTACAGTATGAGCGAGTGATGGAAATTTCTTGTTTGTATCTGCATTGCTTTCTGGGGAGAACAGCGATGCAAAGCATGAAATCACTCACTGAAGCTTTATCTGTAAGCCCTCATTTAACCATGGGAAGTACATTCTATCTATTTTCTAGCATTTTTTCTTTGATGAGCAGCGTGGGGACGCTGCTCCTTTTTTTTTGTTCTTGCTTTTTTCTCTGTAAATAAAGGTCTCTAAAGAGAAGGTGATTTGCGAAATTTGGCGAATTAATGCTTTAAACAATAAATGATAGAGAAGATAAAGCGGTCTATGAAAAATGAAGAAGTTGAAAAATTGAGGAGGGAATTATGTTGCTTCACTTAATTAATGTTCGTTTGCCAATTATGCACGACCACGCTCTTTTTGAAGTGAAAATTTCAAATGGAATGTATACTTCTATCGTTTTACAAAACGGTTATCTTGAAGGTGACGAGTTTTTTCCGCTGCACGCGGCCGTGTTAGGAAAAGAAACGTCACTTGATGCACAGGGTCGTGTGCTATTACCAGGATTTGTAGATATGCATATGCATTTAGACAAAGCTCATTCGCTTCCTCAAGTGCCCAATATATCTGGAACTCTTCAAGAAGCCATTAAAAATTACAGCAGCAGCCTGCCGGCATTTCCAGAAGAAGAAATTAAGCAGCGAATGTTAAAAACTGCTTTGCAGGCATTAGCTAACGGTACGACTACAATTCGAACGCATATTGATTTTGACTGCAGCATGGAAGAAGATAGTTTATTTCGAAGTTTACAAGCGGCTGTCGAAGTGAGAGACGAATTAAGCCCGTATATGGACGTGCAGGTTGTTCCGCTATTCTCTAATCTAGACATTGATGATATGCACAAGATGAATAAAATTGAACGAGCATTCGCCCTTGAAATTGATGCAATTGGAGGCTGTCCTCATTTAGCTAGAAATCCAGAAAAAGAGATTGATGCTCTATTTTCGCTGGCTCAAGCCTATAATAAACCTCTTGATTTACATGTGGATGAAAGCGATGATCCATCTGTTGATACAATAATTAACATTGCTCATAGAACAATTGAATTAGATATGGAAGGAAAAGTGGTAGTGGGGCATCTTTGCTCGCTTGCAGGAATGACTGATGCAAAAGTGAAAGAAATCTTAAACCTTTTGAAACAGGCGAAGATTGGAGTTGTCACATTACCTGCTTCTAATTTATATTTACAGGGAAGAGAAGATAAAGGAATTGTAAGACGAGGCGTAACGCGTATTCGTGACATACAAAAAGCAGCGGTTCCAATTGCTACTGCATCTGATAACGTGAATGACCCTTTTCATCCGTTTGGAAAAGCAGACTTGCTGCAAGTAGGGTTACTAACTGCCTACGCTGCACATATGGGAAGTCCGGATGATCAGAGGCAGTTGCTCCGAATGATTACAAGTATACCAGCCCGGCTGATTGGAAAAGAAAAGTATGGAGTGGAAGAAGGAAACGAAGCAAACTTTGTTCTATTGAATGTCCAGTCTGTACAGGAAATATGGACTGAACTTCCCGAAACTCGCTTTGTTTTCAACAAGCATCGCTGGCTTAGCGTAAAAGAGACGCATCAGCGGCTCGCTGATACGAATTTGACTAATCTTTGGCAGGAAAATCAAATTTTAATTGGTTAAATAGACATAAAAAGAAGCTGTCACATTAGTGACAGCTTCTTAATCAATTACTTTTGAACGTTAGCAGCTTGTGGTCCACGAGCTCCATCTTCGATTTCAAATGTAACTTCTTGACCTTCTTCAAGTGATTTGAAACCTTCGCCTTGGATAGCTGAGAAGTGTACGAATACGTCGTCTTGTCCTTCTACTTCGATGAATCCAAAACCTTTTTCTGCATTAAACCATTTTACTTTACCTTGTACCATTGTAGTACCTCCTGTGTGGAAAATCCACGAATATATTACTATCTCTGCTCAATTTCAATAAGAATCACTTTAAAGAAAGTCTTTCTATTTGTTAACACCGAACAAGAAATAATATACCTATTATAACACTTTTTTATAAAAAAGAAACCTTTTTTCATAAAAAAGTACTCTGAGATAAAAATAAGTTGAAAATATGGATATATTTTGAAATGGTAAATGAACTATTATTTTGTGGCTTTTTAGCAATCGCTAAAATCTTTTATCACGTAAAAAAATAAATAGTGAGGTTGACAAATTGAGCAATGTGTAACTATAATGGTTACAACGAGCTGAGAAGAATTAGCAGTGCTATAAAAAGCTCAATTTTTTTGTGTTATATGTAACTGTAATGGTTACAAATAAAATAAAAGGAGAGAATAAAAATGAAAATTGGTGTTATTGGAGCAACAGGTAAAGCAGGTCAATTAATTATGGAAGAAGCAAAACAGAGAGGACATGAAGTAACAGCCGTTGTTCGAAATGCTTCTAAACTAAAAAATCAAACAAACGTAATGGAAAAAGATATTTTTGCCATTACTTCAAAAGACATTGAACAGTTCGATGCTGTGGTAGATGCATTTAATGCACCTCCTGGAAGCGAACAGCTCCACGTTGAGTCTATACAATCACTTATTAAAGTATTTCAAGGTGTTCAAACGCGACTCGCAGTAGTGGGCGGAGCGGGAAGTTTATTTGTAGATGCAGAAAAAACAACGCCTTTAATGAGCACAGAAGGTTTTCCAGCAGCTTATTATCCAACGGCTTCAAACATGGGTAAAGGTTTAAAAGAACTTGAAAAATCGACTATAAATTGGACTTATTTAAGCCCAGCAGCCTTTTTTGATGCAGAAGGTGCTCGCACGGGAGCCTATCAATTAGGAAAAGATCATGTGATCACAAATAGTCAAAATGAAAGCTATATTAGCTATGCTGATTATGCGATTGCTTTAATAGATGAATTAGAGAATAAAAACCATGTGAATGAACGTTTTGCTGTAGTGGGTGAGAAAGCATAAGCTTACGTTTGAGTCATATAAAAAACAGCTTACATTTGTTGTGAGCTGTTTTTTATATAAAACAAAATAGATATAAAGCACTTGGAAATGGTATAGATTTTTTATTATTTCTTCGTTTTTCTTTTTAAAGACGATACAATACAATATAGATGATAAAAAGGAGATGAAAAGATGATTCGTTTTGGCGTAATAGGAACAAACTGGATAACAGATCGACTGTTAGAATCAGCTCAGTATGTAGACGACTTTCAGCTTGCAGCTGTTTATTCTCGAACGATTGAAAAAGCAGAAGAATTTGCAGATAAATATGATATTCCTCATATATTTACTGATTTAGAGGAAATGGCAGTGAGTGCTGAAATTGATGCAGTGTATATTGCTACTCCAAATGCTTATCATGCGGAACAAGCTATCTTATTTTTGAAAAATAACAAGCATGTACTGTGTGAAAAGCCGCTCGCAGCCAATGCAGCAGAAGTAACTCGCATGATTCAAACAGCCAAAAATCACAAGGTATTACTAATGGAAGCGATGAAATCAACCCTTCTTCCTAACTTCAAAGTGATTCAAGAGAACTTACATAAAATTGGTCCAATTCGGAAATACGTTGCATCTTACTGTCAGTATTCTTCTCGTTATGATAAATACAAAGAAGGTATCGTGCTTAATGCCTTTAAGCCAGAGCTTGCCAACGGTTCACTGATGGATTTAGGTGTATATTGTCTTTATCCTCTGATTACGTTGTTTGGAGGACCTCATAAAATAAAGGCAACTGCGTTTATGCTAGAATCTGGAGTAGATGGAGAAGGATCAGTTGCTTTAGAGTACGAAGATCGAGACGCGGTCATCATGTATTCCAAAATTACAAATTCGCATTTGCCAAGTGAAATTCAAGGAGAAAAAGGCAGTATGGTTATTGACAAAATACATACCGCTGAAAAAGTAGAAATTCGATACAATGACGGACAGGTAGAAGAGTTAACGGTGGATCAGCCTTATCCTGCTATGTACTATGAAATAAATGAATTCGTAGAGCTGTTAAAGCAAGGAAAGGTGGAATCGAACACAAATTCTTATGAGAATTCATATTTAACAATGCACGTAATGGATAAAGTGCGAGAGCAAATCGGTCTTGTATATCCAAATGATAATAAATAAATAACAGAACAGAGGCTGGGCAAAAGTAGTTTAGTTGAAGAAAGATCCGCACGAGTTTGATTCTTGATGGAGAATCAAACTCGTGCGGATTTTTTCATTGATAGGGTGAACGTAGATTTCATGTATGAAGCTGCTTCTAGCTGGTGATTGGAGGGCAAGGTGAAGATTCCTGCGGGAAAAGCGCAAGCGACGAGGATGCTCATCGGCCGCCCGCGGAAAACGAAGTCTTGCACGGAAATCAACAGCGGTGTAACCATTCATCCATACTAGATCATTCTCTTTTATTGTGGTTATAAAGAGCATAATTGAGATTCGAAATCTTGCCGCAGCACATTTTAAAAGCAAATATGTTGAAACAAGGGAAGTTTTTTAGTATCTTCTATCTTTATTCATCCCTGCATATATAGGATTAATCAAAGGAAAGAATAAAAAGAGTAGAAAATATTCGATAATTAATCCTAGATTAAAATGATTATAAAAAAGTATTGACTATAATAATAGCTCGTGTATAATAAAGAATGTAATCAATAGTCATTACTAGTTTATAATGATACTAATAATCGTTATCAAATAGGAGGAGTCATTGATTGCATTAAAAATAATACATACAAGCATAAGCTTGTGAAATACATTGTACAAGGAGAGATTTTGACATGGCAGAACGTATGGTAGGAAAACAAGCACCACGCTTCGAAATGGAAGCTGTACTTGCAAATAAGGAATTTGGAAAAGTAAGTTTAGAAGAAAATATGAAAAACGGTAAATGGACAGTATTGTTCTTCTATCCAATGGACTTTACATTCGTATGTCCAACAGAAATTACAGCTCTATCAGATCACTACGAAGAGTTTGAAGATCTAGATGCTGAAGTTGTAGGTGTTTCTACAGATACAATTCATACTCACTTAGCTTGGATTAACACAGATCGTAAAGATAATGGACTTGGAGATTTGAATTATCCATTAGCTGCAGATCCAACTCACGCAGTAGCACGTGATTACGGCGTGTTAATTGAAGAAGAAGGCGTAGCGCTTCGCGGATTATTTATTATTAATCCAGAAGGTGAATTGCAATACGCAGTTGTAAACCATAACAACATCGGCCGCAGCGTAGAAGAAACATTACGTGTGCTTCAAGCCCTTCAAACTGGCGGACTTTGCCCAGCTAACTGGAAACCAGGTCAAAAAACACTTTAATAAATAGCGGTGGAGTAGAGGAGAAATTCCTCTACTGCTGCCATTAAAATAGAAAAGATAGTTTTCTAACTATAAAAGACAGAATATTCTGTTTATATTGATGGGGAGGATTTTAAAATGAAATTACGTGAACAAATGCCTGAATTAACTGGAGCAACATCTTGGATTAACGACGAAGTAACAAAGGAAGACTTAGTAGGTGATAAAGCAACGCTTATCCACTTTTGGTCAGTAAGCTGCCATTTATGTAAAGAAGCAATGCCTGAAGTTAATGATCTTCGTGATGAGTATGATGATCAATTGAATGTTGTAGCGGTTCATATGCCTCGTTCGGAAGATGACTTAGATATGGGTGTCATTGAGGCAATGGCAATGGGACACGATATTACTCAGCCAATTTACGTAGACAGTGAGCATAAGTTAACAGACGCTTTTGAAAATAAATATGTACCAGCATATTATGTATTTGATAAAGAAGGTCAGCTTCGTCATTTCCAAGCGGGTGGAAATGGAATGCCAATGCTTCGCAAACGTATTAACCGCGTCTTAGGCGAAGAATAATCTCTACATGAAGAAGAAATAAAAAGGCCCCGGATAAAAATATTTTAACTGAAATTAAAAACGAACCACTGATCAACATGTTTGATTAGCGGTTCGTTTTTTTTTGCTATGCTGAACGTAGATTTCATCTGTTTCGTTCCTTCTAGCAGTTGATTGGAGGGCAAGGCGAAGTCTTGCACGGAAATCAACGGCAACGGCGGTGTCACAAGCGGATCAGCTCATGTCTCCTATTTGTGCGTCTTTAAATTAGATTCATTTCGTTATCTCTCAATCTCTTTTTTTATTTTTTACTAAGTCTTTTCAATCATTAATAAGCCTTTCATCATATTGACATAAAAAACCTAATATAGTTAAATTTAGATAAGAACAAATGTTCGTTTTTGGTGTTGTTATTTTACTCTTTTCTCCCTTTTTAATAAGTATAGGAAAAAAAGGAGGAGATTTGCACAATGACTCAGCTCTATTCGCAGCAAGAAAAGCGGCACGACAAAGAATGTACCTTTCATACATTTCTTACAAACCATAGCGCAACTCTTCAGACGCATATAATGAATACATTTTTGACACCAGAACGCTATGAGCGATTACAAAAAGCGGTTGTTAAACATGATACAAAAGAACAAAGACTTCTAAACAAAGAATTTCATCAGTTTTATAGCGAAGTTAGATTGCTTCATTATGTTAACAAGCTTTGCAGACATTATTCCAGAGATGTTATGCGTGTAAAAGAAAAAGAGCGTTCTTATATTCCTCTTCGCCTGCAGCAGCCGGCTGCGCTAGATGGAAATCGAACAGTGGAAGATATGCTAGGAGTACAGGACAGGGCTGTATGGGAGCATGAATTTTTAGGAAATCAACTCGAAAATCGTATTCTTCATCATGCATTTCGCCAATTAACGGCCAAGCAGCAGTATATGCTGCACTTGATTATTGTCGAACGCTGGACTCATAAAGAAATCGCTGCTTATTTTTCTATTTCTCAGCAAGCGGTTTCTAATCATTATCAACGTGCGCTAAGCAAGTTGAAAAAAATTATGAAGGTGAGTGATAGATATGTTTGATCCTCAGTGGCTTCAACTTGTTGGAAACGTAGGATTTCCCGCTGTCCTTTCTTTTTATTTATTACTGCGTGTAGAAAACAATATAAAGCGACTTGAAGAAAAAGTGGAAGAACTAACAACTGACTTAAGAAAGAAGTGAAGAAATGGAAACTCTATATGAGCTTGTAAATAAAGTGAAAGCTGGAGATGAAGAGGCGTCAAGGCGTCTATTAAAAAAGCTGGAACCAAAACTAAATAAAGCTGTCCAAAGCTTTTCACTGCATGAGAGAGAAGACGTAAAGCAAGATTTAAAGATTAAAATTCTTTCCGCTGTTAAGACGTTTGATTTTTCCAAAACGCCAGGACTTTGGGAATTTTTACGCCAAAAATAAAAAAGAGCGCTCGTTGTATCGACGCTCTTTTTTTATTTTTGTTGCAGTTCGACTACGTACCTTACAGTAAAAAATACAAAAAATAGAAAATGGATAAATATTTTAAAAAAGGTAAAAGGTGATGTGTAAGAATAGAGTTTAGTAGTATACTAACAAGTAGAATTTCTTGTGTAAAAGGAAGGTAATCACTCTTTATATAGAAAGGATTGTCGGCGACGAATAGAGGATAGAAGAGTTTTATTTAATGAAGGAAGAAATCGTGCTGTTCGATAAATCAAACAGTACGATTTATAAAAAAGCAGCAGTAAAAAATATGTAAGGTAAGAAGCCTATTGTTTTTTGTTTTAGCTTTTTGGAAAGAGGTGAAGAATAAAGTGAGTCAACTTCTCTTTAATATCACGTTAATTATTTCTTTCATGTTTGCTGCGAGTATAGTTCGAGAGCAAATCATTTATAGAGTAGAAGGAATAAAACGGTATAATATGTATCGTTTAATTTATTACGGATGTTCTTACGGACTATTAGGCAGCATTTTAATGGTATATACAATTAAAATAGATTCTACTATTATTCTTGACCTTCGCTTTTTAGCAGTGACAATTGTTTGTCTTTATGCAGGAATAGTACCCTCTATCATTGCGGCTTGTATTATAGGGGTAATGCGTCTGCTTTTGTTTGGAATTACGGCAAGCGGAATAATAGGCGCTGCTGCAATTATCGTAATGGCTTTACTGTCTGGGTGGACGGTTCGCTTACCTTATCGTCCATTTATTCGTTTTCAATTAATGAATTCTATCAGCTTGCTTTGCGTATTTTTCTCACTGTCCTTTCTTTTTAAAGATATCAAGCACGCTGCTACAATTATCGTCTATTTACTGCCTGCTTCTTTTATAGGTGGGTGTTTAGTGTATCTGGTAGGCAGATATATATATGTATCTCGAGTAACGACAAGTCAGCATAAAAAGCTGTCTAAAATGTTTTCGGTTATGGTTCAAAATGCAAAGACAGGTACCATGATTGAAACGCCAGAGCGCGAAGTAGCCGTTATTAATCAAACTTTTTGTGACATGTTTGATATACCCGGACCTCCTCATCAATACGTTGGATTGAAAAGTAATCAGCTGTTTTTATCTCACGCTCCTATGTTGAAAGATCCTGCTAGGTTTTTAAAAACGGTAGAAAGCACCGTTTATTCAAAAGAGTCAATAGTAGATGAAGAAATTACGTTTATTAACGGTAAGATTTATGCGCGTGACTACATTCCAATCTATGAAGGTCATGTGTATATTGGCCACTATTGGGAATATCGAGATATTACGGAGAAAAAGAAGGCTGAGTGTGATCTTCGCAAAGCCAATAAAAAGCTTGAAATGCTGTCCATGAAAGATGGCTTAACGGGTCTGAACAATCGTCGATCTCTTGATAAACAGCTGGAAATTGAGTGGGAATACGCACAGAAAGAAAACGAACCGCTTTCTTTTCTCTTATTTGATATTGATTATTTTAAAGCGTATAACGATACCTATGGCCATATTCAAGGAGACGAATGCTTAAAAGAAGTAGCGAATATTGCTAAAAGCGTTGTCTTTGACGAATCAGCTTTTGCCGCAAGATACGGAGGAGAAGAGTTTGGTATATTGCTTCCTCGAGCTAATCAATATGAAGCGATAAAAATGGCAGAAGCTATTAGACAGCAAGTGGAGCACCGTGGCATTATCCATCAAGCTTCTGACGTGTTTAAGTGTATCACAATCAGTGTTGGAATAATGACAGTCGTTCCATCCGAAAACATACCGCCGATTTCAATTGTCCATGGAGCAGATCAGGCTTTATATGAAGCAAAGCGTACGGGTAGAAATCGAATTTCAGTATATTCTCACCACAAAGAAGCTGACTCAAACGTTTGAGTCAGCTTTTAAAAGAGATATAAGCCTCTTATTTAGGAGGGGCTTTTTCTTTTTCGTCTTCTTCCATAATTCCTTTTGTAGCGTTTTTAAACTCTTTTAACGTTTTTCCGGCAGCTTTCCCTAATTCGGGCAGTTTCTTCGGGCCAAAAAGCAATAGAGCGACAAATACAATTAAGGCAATTTCTCCAAACCCAAGGTTCATTGTCATCGTCTCCTATTTTTTGAAAGTGTTTACAAGTTTAGTATAGCATGAAAAGAAAGGAAGTAGTACACCATTATCCAGTGATTTTAAGGCCGATTACACCTGCTACAATACAAAAAATAAATAAAATTCGACGCATATCTTTTGCTTCATGAAAGAAAAGCATGCCAAGAAGTACGCTTCCGGCAGCTCCTACCCCCGTCCATATGCCGTAAGCTGTTCCAATAGGTATCTCCTTTAATGCTAAGGAGAGAAGATAAAAGCTTCCTGCACCAAAAAGGATAAATCCAATGGAAGGAACCAGCCGCTTAAACCCATCAGAAAGTTTTAAAAAAATCACAAATCCCACTTCGCAAAAACCAGCAGCTATTAATGCAATCCAAGCCATGTTAAGATTCCTCTCTTTCTGTTTCTTCAGTAGAAATTAACTTTAAACCAACGATTCCAAAGATCATTAATCCTAAAAATAAAATCTTTCCAATATTTGCTCCTTCGTCTAAAACGGTCATTCCAAGTATCGCTGTGCCAGCAGCTCCTATACCAGTAAATACTGCATAAGCTGTTCCGACAGCAATTTTTTTTAAGGCATTTGAAAAGAAATAAAAGCTGATGACAATTGTGACGATCGTAATGATTGTTGGAGTTAATTCGGTAAATCCATGTGAATATTTTAAGCCGATTGCCCATACAATTTCGAGCAAACCAGCGATAATAAGGTAAATCCAAGCCATTTTAATTCCTCCTTGCATAATAATAAGCCCTTTTTACAGGGCCTATTTAGCACGTATGCCTTCCCAAAATATCGTCCAAGCATCGTGGATTTTTTGGTCATAATACTCTGGTTCATAATAAAAGCGCTGAATGAACAGTCCGTCGGTTAAACAATAAAAGCTATTGATATACAAATCAATCGGACGTTCAATTATTTCGCCTTCAGCCATTCCCTGTGTAAAAATAGCATGCAGAATTTGATCAGACAATCGTTCGCTTCTTAAAAAAATAGCTTTTACTTCCGACTGTAAATGTTCAGGTGGAAATAAAATAAGACGACGGTACATCTGACCAAAAGAATCTTTTTCAATCATCGTGCAGAAATCTACAACAAAGCAGTGAAGCTGTTCTTTAGCAGACTTTGTTTTATGCTGTTCGTATATAACAGATAACTTTGTTAAAAATAAATTCATTAAATCATGCACGGTTAGTAAAAATAAGTCGTCTTTGTTCTTAAAATGAGCGTACAGGGAAGGTTTTTTTATGCCTACTTTTGATGAGATATCAGCAAGCGATGTTTCTGTATAGCCTTTTTCTCCAAAGAGCTCCATTGCTGCAGCTCTAATTTTTTCTACAGTTGATAATTCACTCAAGAAAAGCTCCTCCTCAATCTAACTAACGGTCGTTAGGTAAAAGATATCAAATATAAAAAAAAGAAGCAAGGGAATCGCTTCTTTTTAATGTATTTTCACTAAATGACGCTGAGTTAAAAATAAAGAGAAGATAAAAATAAGCTCAAACGTATTTGTTACGGCTGTGCTTGGTATAGGAATTGACACGGCACTTCCTACAATCATCACGGCTACTCCAATCATCATACTGCTCCATCGCGTCTTGCGAAATAAGGAAATTCCAACAAAAAGCAAAATAATCGCCACAATGAGAACCATAAGAGGGGGACCGGATGATCCCACTAATGTATAGCGAACAATGCCATATTCGCGTACAACTTCCATGCGCTGACTAATCGTCTCGATTATTTCATAGCTAATTAAGGCAAACGTAGTTAGCAAAAAAAGAATGCCGGCAACAGGTTTTTTAGCCCATGTAATCGTCGAATATTTTGCTACGCCATACGCAAAGAGCACCAGAGTAGGGGTAAATAAAGCGTGAAACCAAAATCGAAGCATGCTGAGTGAACGTAAAGTATCGCCTTCACCAATAAATGAACCAATCCCAATCATTACATTATCGTAAATTAGTCCAGCTATTACTAAAGGAAGAAAAAGCATGTAAAACGGCGAAGTGTTTTTTCGTACTACATATATGCTAAAGAAAAACAGGACAATATAGCAAAAAGAAAATAGAAAATAAAGGATTGTATCAACCATTGTTTTCCTCCTTTTGATGATACTTCTTCTTTTTATGATAACATCATATGCCAAAAAAGTGAGAAATCATGCATTTTTCTAGGCAATCTTAACGGACGAAAGATGCCTTTATCGGTAGAAAGATTCAGAAAATATTGAAATAAAAATAGGAAAAGAGGCCATAGTCAAGAGATTTAGATTTACTGAATTGATTATTAAATAAAGGAAATCTATAAAATAACAACAAAAGAACTAGGAGTATATGGAGTCTAAATGCTTATATAATTAGAAAAAAATATTTAATGTCCTTTCTATTTAAGTAAGTTAAATGTAAGCATAAAATGATAAAAAAATGTATTTTTCTTACTTTTATATCTAACTATCATCCTTACAAGTACGGTTGTTAGACAAATTCAATTGGTATATCCATAAAAAGGAATTAATGGGATAAAATATTTTTTATCCCACCTTTATATTACAAAACGTTTTCTAAAGTTAAGAAATTTTTAATTACGTAATATTTCCGTGTGTTAATTGTAAGAGTGATGTATAAAATATTCCTGTTGTTATGGTAAAAAAAGGTATCGATGGGATTTTTCTAGGTAAATAAACTTTAGACCTATTCTGTAAATTTTAAATAAAACGATGAGTTTTTAATTCTGTAAATAGACAATCGGAATTGTAAGAATATATAACATTTGAGCTATTGACCACTAATGAGCGCAGATGATAGTTTTAGAGCTGTTGAAATTGGTACTCGAGTCCATTTTTCAAAGCAGGTGTTTTAGCAGCATGCTAGCGCTGTTAATTGATTAGCTCCCATACATATATAAAGGGAGTGAAACTATGAAATCGTATATCTATCATTATGAATCAAAAGCATTCATAACGTATCCAACAGGAGAAGTTTGGAAGGAGAAGAATGAAACATGATCTTAATTATCCTATGCTGCCTATTTTTAGTAGGGTATGGCGTTTGGGAGTATCGCAGACATTTACGCAAGCTGCATTCAATTCCTGTACGAGTGAATGTTAATGGTATTCGCGGAAAATCCACCGTTACACGATTGATTACAGGTATTGTAAAAGAAGCAGGTTACAAAACAGTAGGGAAAACGACAGGAACACAAGCGCGTATGATCTACTGGCATACAAGTGAAGAAGAACCAATTATTCGTCGTAAAGAAGGTCCGAACATTGGAGAACAGCGACGAGTGGTAAATGAAGTTGCCGATATTGGCGCGGAAGCTCTTATTTGTGAATGTATGGCTGTACAGCCCGATTATCAAATCACATTCCAAAATCAGCTGATTCAAGCCAAGGTAGGCGTTATTGTAAACGTACTAGAAGATCACATGGATGTAATGGGTCCAACTCTAGATGAAGTTGCTCAAGCGTTCACTGCTACTATTCCTTATGATGGCCACCTTGTTACAATTGAAGGTCCATATTTGGAATACTATAAAAAAATAGCCGCAGAGCGCAACACAAAAGTTATTGTAGCTGACAATGATAAAGTATCTGAAGCGTATTTACGTGAATTTGATTATATGGTTTTCCCTGATAATGCTTCCATCGGTTTAGCAGTAGCAGAAGCACTTGGTATCGATGCTGAAACAGCGATGAGAGGAATGTTAAATGCTCAGCCTGACCCAGGAGCTATGAGAATTACAACGTTTGGCGATGAAAAAAATCCAGCATTTTTAGTAAATGGATTTGCTGCCAACGATGCTTCTTCCACGCTTCGTATCTGGGAACGTGTAGATTCAATGAACTATAGCGAAAAGCTTCCTATTGTCATTATGAACTGCCGTCCGGACCGTGTAGATCGCACGGAGCAATTTGCTGAAGATGTAATGCCATACATTGAAGCGGACGTAATGATTGCAATTGGTCAGACGACCTCACCAATCGCTGCAGCATATCAAAGAGGCGAATTGCCAACAAAAGAATTCTGGGATATGGAAGGCGCTTCTACAGAAGAAATTTTAGAGCGCATGAAGCCTTATTTAAAAGATCGTATCGTATACGGTGTCGGAAATATCCACGGTTCAGCCGAGCCGCTTGTTGAAGCTATTATTGAAATGAAAAAGATGAGAAAAGCAGTTTAATCTAGGAGGCCATTTCATGTTCGGATCAGATTTATATATTGCCCTTGTGTTAGGGGTTACACTAAGCTTAATTTTTACAGAAAAAACGGGCGTATTGCCAGCCGGTCTTATCGTACCGGGGTATTTAGCTCTTGTATTTGATCAGCCAATTACCATTTTAATGATTTTCTTAATTAGTATTTTAACGTATGTTATTGTCGTGTACGGAATCTCAAAAGTAGTTATTTTATATGGACGTCGCAAATTTACAGCGATGTTAATTACGGGTATTGTGATTAAAGTTGCATTTGATTATTTCTTCCCGATCTTGCCGTTTGAAGTGTTTGAATTACGCGGAATTGGTATCATTGTACCGGGCTTAATTGCAAATACAATGCAAAAGCAAGGTCTTCCTTTAACAGTTGGAACAACGGTTTTATTAAGTGGTGTAACATTTGGAATTATGCAAGTTTATTATTTATTTTAATACACAAACAAACCGCAGCTGGTAAAGGAAGGTGAAAGCGTTGAAAGAGAAAAAATTAAACTTTCAAGAAAAAGTATTGATGTTTATAAAGAAAACAAAGCCTACAACGGGCAAGCAAGCTCTTATCTTAACGCCAATTTTAATCGTAATTTTAGCTCTTTCAGGATGGATGGAGCGTTCGGATGCTCTTGAAAACCCTGAGACGGCTAATCCAGAGGCCAATAATGATTTAACGATGACTATGGTCGGAGACATTATGATGGGTCGCCATGTAAGAGAAGTAACTGAACGCTACGGAGAAGATTTTGTATTCCGCAACGTGGAGCCGTTCTTTAAAAATTCGGATTACGTAAGCGGGAACTACGAAACACCGATTTTAACAAATGACGTAGATTCATATAAAGCAATGGAAAAAGGTATTCATTTATATAGTAAGCCTGCTGATCTAGCGACTGTTAAAAATGCAGGTTTCGATGTATTAAACTTAGCGAACAACCATTCAATGGACTACAGTGCAAAAGGGTTAGAAGATACGATCTCTACTTTTGAAGCAAACAAATTAGATTTTGTTGGTGCTGGCCGTAACTCTGAAGAAGCAAAACATATATCGTATAAAGATGCTGACGGTATCCGCATTGCAACCGTAGGGTTTACGGATGTACATTCAGACGGAATGTCCGCTGGAAAAAACAACCCAGGTATTTTAAAAGCAGATCCGGATCTTATTTTCAGCACGATTCAGCAAGCGAAAGCAAATGCTGATTTAGTTGTAGTAAATGCCCACTGGGGTGAAGAATACGATGCACAGCCAAGTCCTCGTCAAGAAGGACTAGCAAAAGCGATGGTAGACGCTGGTGCGGACATTATCATTGGTCACCATCCGCACGTTCTACAGTCATATGACGTATATAAAGGTTCCGTTATTTTCTATAGCTTAGGAAACTTTATTTTTGACCAGGGGTGGTCAAGTACAAAAAATACAGCGATGGTTCAGTATCATTTAAACAAGCAGGGCCAAGCTAAAATTGATGTTATTCCAATGGTTATTAAAGCAGGTACACCAACTCCAACAGATAACCCTTGGCGCACGAAGCGTATTTATAACGATTTAAACAAGTTTTCTTCAAACCCTGAACTGTTAGAAAAAGAACGAAACAAGTTTGAATTAAACTTAGATCATTCTCGCATTATAAAACATGCAGAGGAGCGCAAAAAGAACGAAGCGCAAGCTAACTAATAGCCCGTCATACACAGAGGAGGTAAAAGATGATAAATAAACGTAATACGATTATTGTTTCCATTGTCATCTTTTCACTCATAGTAGGTGTATGTGTTTATCAATTTATGTTTCCAAAACAAGAATATGCAGTAAGTACTTCAGATCCTCGCGCCACAAAAGTAGGTATGGAAATTCTTAAACAAGGCGGTACAGCAGTTGATGCAGCTATTGCCATTTCCTACACGCTTGGTGTTGTGGAACCGTACGGATCAGGACTTGGGGGAGGCGGCGGAATGCTGATTGATCCAGCAGATGCCTCTCCAACATTTATTGACTACCGAGAAATTGCACCTAAGAATGATAAAGAAGATGAGATTGGCGTACCAGGGTTCGTTGCTGGTATGGATTATATTCAGCACCACTACGGATCTATGTCGATGAGCAAACTAATCGACCCGGCCATTAACTATGCTGAGAATGGGTATAAAGCGGACAAAGATTTGCACGATAGGCTGGTTTCATACAAAGGTAATGTGAATGAAGATGAAATTCCTAGCTTTTATCCAGATAAGGACGCCATTAACACAGGTGAAATTGTCAAACAGCATGAATTAGCGAACACCCTGCAAAAGATTAAGGAAGAAGGGCCAAATGCTTTTTATAGAGGGGAAATTGCAGACGATATTACAGAAGAAACAAAAGTAAGTCACAAAGACTTGCGAAAGTATGCGCCTGTTGAACGCAAACCTCTATCAACGAATTATAAAGGTCATCAAATTATTTCAGCACCTCCGCCTTTTGCTGGTGCTACGCTTATTCAAATGTTAAAAATGACGGATCAAGAAGATATTTGGAAGCTGAAGGAATCGCATCCTAGTCTTTATTATCATTTTCTTGGTCAAATTTCAAAAGTAGCTTATCAAGACCGCTTGAAAAAAATTGCTGATCCGGCTTTTATAAAAGAAACGCCAAATGATTGGATCGACGATCATTACGTGCATTTACTTCGTAATAAATTAAATAATACTGAAACAGATCATACCAAAGTAAGCGACGTCGAAGAACATGAAAGTACCACTCATTTTGTTGTCATGGACGGTGAAGGAACCGTTGTATCAACAACGAATACGCTGAGTAATTTCTTTGGCAGCGGTGAATATGTAGATGGATTCTTTTTAAATAATACGCTCAATACGTTTGGGGAAGGAATTAATAAGCGTCAACCCGGTAAGCGTCCAAGAACATTTACAGCTCCTACCATTATTCGTGAAGGTGATGAATGGGTAATGTCCATTGGCACACCGGGAGGAAATCGCATTCCTCAAGTGTTAACGCAAGTAATTGGGGATTATTTTGAAGACAAAGATTCCATTAAAAACGCAGTAGAAAACAAGCGTGTCATTTTTGATTCTCATAAGTTTTATTCAGAAGCTAAGCTTAAACAGTCAACGAAAGATGGTTTAAAAACGTACGGCTATGACTTAAAAAACAATGATAACGCGATGTTTTACGGAGGCGTTCAAGCACTTGTGAAAGACTTAAAGAAAAACAAAATTCAAGGTGACGCTGATCCGCGCCGCCACGGTTTATGGGAAAAAAGTACAGACTAACTTAATTGGAGGAATAGAAAATGATCGCAAAACGAATCGTAGGGATTGTAGGACCAATTGCTATTGTAGCAGGAGTAGTAGCAGGGCTTGGAGCTTTAAAACATCCGGCTACTCTTTCAACAGATGAACAGCAAAAAATTGAAAATAACGTAAAAATGATTGAACAAACAAAATCAGCTGCTACAGATGCAGTAAATGATGCTGCAGCAGCTTCTGGGAAATAAAACATATATAGTAATAAAAAGGCATCGTCCGGGGCGATGTCTTTTTTGTGTGCAATTTAATTTATGGATAAAAATGAAAGCGCTTCACAAAATATACATATGAGTAAAAATGGAGGGGAATGTGTGAATAAAAAATTACTGTTATTTAATATTGTTGCTGTTTTGTTGTTAATCGGGGTGATAGCCGCTTTTTTTATGACTCAATCGAGTACAGATCTTAGTCCTAAAAAGCTGCTTAAAAAAAATAATGATCATTCTTATGGTGTGAGTTCATCGAATTCTCTGGCAGCAAATGTAGGGATGGACGTATTAAAAGAAGGCGGGAATGCAGTAGATGCGGCTATTGCTATTTCGTATGCCCTTAACGTAGTCGAACCTTTTGGATCTGGAATTGGCGGAGGTGGAGGTATGCTGATTGCCAAAAAAGATCAGCCTGCTACTTTTATCGATTACCGGGAAACCGCTCCAACTTCTATGAGCGGTAAAAACGGCGTGCCGGGATTTGTCGCTGGTATGGAATATATTCAGCAGAAGTATGGTACAAAATCAATGAGTGATTTGATTCAGCCGGCTGTTGAATACGCTGAAAAAGGGTTTAAAGTAGACTCTCTTTTATCGTCTCGATTGTATTACTCTAGAGGAAGGATGGATGTAGACGATCTATCCGCTTTTTATCCGAAGGGAGAAGCAATCGAAGAAGGAGAAACACTGTCACAGCCCGTGTTAGCTAAAACGCTAATCAAAATTCAGCGAGAAGGTGCGTCTGCATTTTATAAAGGAGATGTGGCACAAGATCTTGCTGATGCAACGCCTATTTCTAAAAAAGACTTATCTTCCTATCAAGTGACAGAAACCAAGCCTGTCGTTTCAACTTACAATGGAAGTGAAGTGATTTCAGCGCCTCCGCCTTTTTCCGGAATTACACTGATTCAAATGTTAAAAATGGCAGAGAAAGAAAATCTTGAAACAATGCCTGATAAAGAATATTACGAAAAGATGAACAGAATTAAAAAGGCAGCTTACTCCGACCGTTTAAAACAAATCGGAGATCCAGACTTTCATAATCAAAACTCAAGTGAATTAGTCAGTGATGATTATATAACAAACTTGGTCAATCACCCGACACGTTCTTCAGGTGAAGGCGATGAAGAACACGAAAGTACAACACATTTTGTGGTTATTGATTCAGAAGGAACCGTCGTATCTACAACTAATACGTTGAGTAACTTCTTTGGTACAGGCGAACAAGTTGACGGTTTTTTTCTTAATAACAACGCTGATACGTTTGGAAGCAAAGAACCGAATAATCGCGAGCCGGGAAAAAGAGCAAGAACTTTTACGGCTCCAACTATTATAAGAGAAAAAGGCGAGTGGGCGATGGGAATAGGTTCTCCCGGCGGAACGCGGATTCCTCAAATTTTAACTCAGGTACTTTCTAAAAACCTTGAAGGAAATGAATCGCTTCAAAAAGCTGTAAACGAACCGCGCTTTATCTTTGATGATTCGACTATTTATGTAGAGCCCGATTTAAATACCAAAAATATTCCTTCTGCGTTTCGAATAGAAACAAAGGAAAGCGACGTCTTTTATGGAGGTATTCAAGCGTTAACCATTAATTTTCAAGATAAACAAATGGAAGGAGCCGGAGACCCTAGAAGAAATGGAGTTTGGAAAACAGGAGATTAACGAAGTAAAGATCCCTTCTCATATGCTTAGGCATAGTGAGAAGGCGTTTGAAAATATCGAATGGAATGAAAATCTTTGTCGCTGGAATGAAAATGTACGTAAATGGGGGAACGATCTAAAGCAGGGTGAGCGTTGAAAAACGTGGCATCACCGTAGCGCAATGCTTTTAGCAAGTAAGGCATTTCCTGTTTGAAAATAGCATATCGTATGGCTTGAACGGACTTTTCCGTTTGTTCATTGCCAATAAATACGTATACATACAGCGTATCAACACCGTCTTTGTGGAGCCATTCGGCAAAAAGCTCATTTCGCTGCTCATTTAATTGATCAACAGCAAACTTTTCGTCGATCCAAAGAAATAAATCGTCTGTTTGTTCAGAATGTGTGAGCGTATAGCGTCGCCCAATAAAAGGAAAGGTGGGCGTGCTTCCTTGCCGGTATGTGACGCTAAATTGCTGAGGATTAAAAGCAGACAAAGGGCATCTTCCTTTCACGCTTTTAAGTAGTTTATGCATAAAAAAGAGAAATTTCACACATTCGTCAAGAATTTTAAACTGTTTTTCTTACATGCATACTTATGAAAAAGTTGTTACACTGAAGAAAAGAAATAGTGGGTGATAAAAGATGGAGCCGCTGTATATTGTCTTATCCATTTTTTTAGCAGCGATGCTATCGTATGATATTGCTAAATTTGTTCGAGGGGACCGGCCAGATTGGAAAGAGGGTCTCGTGACGGGCCTTGTATTCGTCGGCTTTTTAGCAGCCATGCAAATGGCTTTTCACATTGTATAGCGACGAAAGAGGCTGGGACAAACGTAGTTTAGTTGAAGAAAGATCCGAACGATAAATCGTTCGGATCTTTTATGTTTATGTCTCAATCCCTTTTTTAAAGATATGCCGGATAAGTTTAGTCCGGCAAGACTAAAAAGCTTGGATATCGAATAAGCTGTTGTATACTGCATTTTTGATAAAGGGGCTTTTTACTTGTATCGAAAAAAAACACTGCTTTTGAAGCAAAGTTTAGGAGTAGCTGTGTTTCTTTCTGTTATTGCGCTGGGAGTTTGGATGTTTCAATTTACATTCTTTTCTCCGAGTCATCAAGCCAAATCTGCCGTAAAAGAATTTTATACGCTAGAACAGGAAGGGAACTTTTCGGAATCATGGGATCTTTTTCATTCATCCATGAAGAAGAAGTGGACAAAAGGTGCATACATACAAGATCGAGCACACGTATTTCTCAATCATTTCGGCGTAGACACTTTTACTTATTCCATTGAAGATGTTGAAAAAAGAAAGAGCTGGAAGATGGAAAATGATCGTAAAGCGTTTTCTGTTGTTTACGAAATGACCGTTATCCAAACGTATAAAGGGAAATATGGAAACTTTGATTTAGTGCAGAAAGTGTATGCTGTTCGTGAAAAAGGAAAATGGAAAGTCGTGTGGGATTATAAACAGTAGGAGAACCTGCTGTTTTTTTTATTTTCATAAGAAGCGAGCATACCTCAGCTGTTAATATGCCTCTTTTTTAACAGAAAAAACGTTATGTTTTTTTGCGAGTGGGTAAAATGAAAGAAGGAGGCGAACACAGATGAAATTTAAAACGATTTTATTTGATGCATATGGAACACTGTTTGATGTACATACCGTTATTGAAACGTGTGATAAGCTGTATCCGGAGCGGGGAGAAAGCATTAGCCATTTATGGCGTTTGAAGCAAATTGAATATGCCATGCAATACCAGCTGATGGGACGGTACGTTGACTTTTATACATTAACAAATCAATCCCTGAAATATGCAGCAGAAGCAAATGATATTGATTTAACGGAACACGAAGAAAAAATGCTGATGAGTGCCTACATGAAGCTGAATGTCTACGATGAAGTCAAAGAGGTGCTCGCCTATTTAAAAGAAAAAGGGTATCGTCTGGCTATTTTTACGAATGGCCCTAAGCACATGATTGATCCGCTTGTTTCTTATCACAATATGAATCATTTATTTGAAGACGTTATTTCCGTAGACGAAATCAAACAGTACAAGCCTACGATGGCAAGCTATCACTATGCAAAAAATAAAATGAACGCAAAAAGAGAAGAAGTATTATTTTTGTCATCGAATACATGGGATATTGCCGGTGCTAAAAACTACGGGTTCGCAACGGCTTGGGTCAACCGAAAAGGAAATGTAGCTGAACATAAAGAATTGCAGCCAAACGTAATCATTAAAAGCTTAAATCAGCTTATTAAATAAAAAAAGAACGAGCATTAAGCTCGTCCTTTTTTATTTATTGCTAAATGTATCTTTTGTTTCGCCTACTGCTTTTTGAGCATTTCCTTTTGTTTTCTCAGCTTTTCCTTCACGCTGAAGGTCGCGGTTATTCGTTGCATTTCCTACTTGATCTTTTACTTCACCTTTAGCTTTTGATACATTTCCTTTAACTTTATCTCCTAAACCTTTACTCATTTTAATCTTCCTTTCTATTAGTAATTAAGTAGTGTTACTTGTCTGTTCCACCATTAGAAAGAAATTAAACATATTTTCTGATTTCAACTTAAACAGCAGCTAAGCGTACGATATTCAGGAGTAATTTATAGGCACTATTATTATTGTTCGGAGGTTTTAAGCTCCCAATCATCATAAATCTGAGATTCATAAGGCCATGATAATAAGCTTAAAGATTCCACTGCTTTTAGAACAAGAGGCGAAGCATTATCGATGTTGAGATCCTGCGGTGCAATCCATAATGCTTCCAAAGAATCCTGTCCTTCAAACTGTACGGGGTGGGAAAGAAGCTCACCGCCGGCAATGTCTACGTAATAGAATACAGCGATGTGATGCACGTGGGTAAATTCTTTCCACTTACAAGGATACTGAAAATCTGTTGTACCCGCTTGAGAAATAATGTTAATCTCGAAGCCTGTTTCTTCCACAAATTCTCTTTTCATCGCTGCCGTTAATGTTTCACCGTGCTCTAGCTGTCCGCCTGGCAAATCAAAACGATGAATATACGGACCTCTGTTTTTTCGAATAACAAGCAGCTTGTTATTTCGCATACAAATTCCATATACGCCAAAGGCGCGATCATAGTTTGGTTCCATTTTTTTCACTACTTTCTATAACAGAATGGCTTGATAAGGCATCATTTGATTTCTTTATCCTACCATACATTTTGCTATAGAACCTTTTTTAATGAGATGCTTTTACAGTAAGCGTGCGGGAAATGGCACTTTCGTTATGCAAACGGTCAACAGAGGTTACAACATATGTGTACGTTTGATTTTCAAGTGCATTCTGATCTACAAACAATTGTGTTTCTCCCGTTTTTCGAACCGTTGTCAGCAGGTTTTCTGCGCTGTTAATGTCGCCTTTTTTATTGCCTTGAAAGCGATAAATGGCATAATAAGCGGAGTCATTCTGCTGGTGATCTCGAATTTCAAATGCTGCTTCTTTTGTATGAGGACCCGCGTTTTTTAATTTTGGTGCTTTTGGGGCCGTATTATCAAGCCAAGGCATTGCTGGAATAAGCGCAGGGTGTTTATAAATATCGTTTTGCAGCTTGTCTTTTATTCCTAGCGGGTTTCGGTTTAAATCTTTCAGGCTAAAATGCATGCTTCCCTGTACTTCTGGAAACTGGTGATTTAGAGCAATTTGCCTTGGATACTCATCGGGATCAGACCAAGCTTCCACCGCGTTGTTATTAATTTTGTAAGCAGCTTGTCCAATATAAAGGTGGACTGGCTTTCCGCGCACTTCATCTCTCCACCAGTTGAGCAGCGTATCGTAAGCAGCGGGTTCAAATCCGATATTCCAATAAATTTGCGGAGTGATGTAATCAATGTATCCATTTTGAATCCACGTACGCGTATCGGCATACAAATCATCGTAGTTTGTTTGTCCAGCAGTCGTCTCAGAGCCAGTTGGATCATTAGCAATGTTTCGCCATACGCCGAACGGACTGATGCCAAATTTCACGTACGATTTTGTTTTTTTAATAGATTTATTTAAATCTCGAACAAGCTGATTAACATTGTCACGCCGCCAGTCTTCAATATTGGAAAACGTTTGAGCACCGTAGGCTTCATATGTTTTTTGATCTGGGAACGTTTGACCTGCAATTTTGTAAGGATAAAAATAGTCGTCCATATGAACAGCATCAATATCATAGTTTCTTACGACTTCGAGCACTTCTTCAATAATAAAGTTTTTTACTTCTGGAATACCTGGGTTGTAGTAGAGTTGTTTTCCGTAGGAGACGACCCAATCAGGATGTTGTTTAGCAGGATGATTATCGGCTAGTTTGTTTAAATCAGTATGATTCATTGTAATGCGGTAAGGGTTAAACCATGCGTGGAATTCTAAGTTGCGCTTGTGTGCTTCGTCTACCATAAAGGCTAGAGGATCATAGCCGGGATCTTTTCCTTGTGTACCGGTTAAATATTCTGACCATGGGCCATATTTTGACGGATAAAAGGAATCGGCGGTCGGTTTAATTTGAACGACAACAGCATTCATCCCCATCTTTTTTACTTCGTCTAGCAAATAGGTAAACTCTTTTTTCTGCTGTTCAATCGGAAGACCAGGCTGAGAAGGCCAATCAATGTTGTATACGCTTGCAATCCAGGCAGCTCGGAGCTCCCGCTTTTGATACGTAGTAGGTACGTCGGCTTTAGCAGGCAATGTGCTCGAACAAAACAGCAGCAAAAACAAGATGCCTCCAACCCATTTTTTAATATGCATGTTCGTTCCTCCTTCTTTTTTGGTTGAGATAAAATTTCTTTCATAATATAGCATGCGGTCGTTATATTCACAATAGATTTTGATGAAATATTCTGAAAAATAAAATAAAGTTTTAAAAATATCAGAAAAATATTGAAATTAAACTTCAGAAAAAATATAATAATGGTAATTTAAAGAATATTTTAGAAATACGTTACTTAACGATGGAGGAATTCATGCGCCAATTTTCCGTACTTACTTTAATCGATGCACAAATGAATCATTACAGTCCCGCTGAAGGAAGAGTAGCTGATTACGTGTTAGAAAATCCTACCACCACGTTGAACTTAACGACCAAACAGCTAGCTAAGCAGTGTCAGTGCAGCGAAGCTACGATTATTCGCTTTTGTCAGCGTGTAGGCATTAATAGTTTTAAAGAATTAAAGATTGAATTAGCCAAAGATGCTCATAAGGTGAATACCGAACAGCTGCCGAATCTTCCAGTTAATTTTGAAGACGAAACGGATGCTGTGCTTGAAAAAGTCATAAGCAAAAGTATGAGCGCACTGATGAATACAAGCCGGCTAGTGAGCACTTCGGCAATTGATGCAGCTGCGGAAGCTATTCATGGAGCGAAACGAGTGTTTTTATACGGAGCAGGAGGATCATCTGTAGTTGCGCTAGATGCTCAGTATAAACTGCTTCGAATCGATATTTCGGCTCTGTTTTCATTAGATAGTCATGTTCAAATGGTGATGGCTACGAATATGACAAAAGCTGATGTGCTGTTTGTGGTATCCACTTCGGGTCAAACAAAAGAAGTGGTAGAGCTGATGCAAATAGCCAAAGACAAAGGAGCAGCCGTCATTTTGCTAACGCAGCACGGATCATCGCCAGCTTCTAGATTAGCTGATATTCTGCTGACTATTTCGGTAGAAGAACAGCATATTCGAATTGGAACGATGAGCGCTCGTATTGCTCAGTTAGCCATTGTAGATGCGATGTTTATACGGTTATGTATTCAAAAAGGCAATCAAGTGTTTGAACGCATAATCGATACACATAATTTAATTCAAAAAATAAAGAGGTAGGGGGAAACGAGAAAATGAAGGTATTGTTTGTATGTTCTGGAGGAATGTCAAGTGCGATTGTGGTAAAAGCATTAAAAACGGAAGCGCAAAAGCACGGAACGGATATGGAAGTGCTGGCAATTGGAACAAATGAAGTGGCAGAGGAAATTCAAAAGGGCTGGGACGTTGTAATGGTTGCACCGCAGATTCGTCATCGGTTTAACGCAGTGAAAGCGGAAGCGGATAAAGCTTCTGTTCCGTGCGGGCCCATTCCGCCGCAGGCTTATACGCCGCTTGGAGGTCCAACGCTTTTTAAAACGGTTCAACAGCTCGTTAGCTAAGAAAAGCAGGTGTATTCCTGCTTTTTAAATAGATAAGGGGTTTCGTTTACACAAGGGGAGAATATAGAGGGGGAAAGGGTATATGAGCAAATTTGTGTCGTTTTTAGAGAACAATTTATCGGGACCTATGGCCAGGTTATCAGAACAGCGGCATCTTCAAGCCATTCGCGATGGTGTTATTTCCGCTTTGCCGTTTATCATTATCGGAAGTTTTTTCTTGATTCTAGCGTTTCCGCCTGTGCCGCAAGATAGCACAATTGCGAAATGGGCAGCTGATAACAGCGCCAACATTTTAATACCATATCGAGTAACGATGTTTATTATGTCTTTATATATAGCCTTTGGGATAGGATACAACTTGTCTAAAAGCTATAATCTCGATCCGCTGTCAGGAGCGCAAATTGCAGTAGCCGCACTGTTACTTACGGTAACTCCAAAGCTGATTGAAGAAGAAGGGTTTATGCTTCCAATGACAAACCTTGGAGGTCACGGTTTATTTGTAACGATGATTGTATCGATTTTATCAGTCGAGATTCTCAGGTTTTGTAAAGCAAAAAATGTCACCATAAAAATGCCGGAACAAGTGCCGCCTTCGGTATCAAGGTCTTTTGAAGCACTAATTCCGGTTGCGATTGTGGTTGTACTTATGACGATTATTACCATTGTTTTAGGTATCGATCTTCACCATTTAGTTGATAAACTAGTTGCTCCGCTTGTGGAAGCTGGAGATAGTTTAGCAGGAGTGTTAATCCCGGTTTTCTTAATTACGTTTTTCTGGTCATTTGGAATTCATGGCGTCTCTGTTGTTGGGACAGTGGCACGGCCTGTATGGGAAGTATATTTAGCCAAAAATGCTGAAGCGGTAGCAGACGGAGCTTCCACACTTCCTTATATTGCACCTGAAACGTTCTTTCAGTGGTTTGTTTGGATCGGAGGATCTGGAGCGACGCTAGGTCTTGCCTTAGCGATGCTGTTTTTCTCAAAATCTAAATATTCGAAAGCGCTTTCTAGGACATCTTTTATTCCAGCGGTTTTTAATATTAACGAACCAATTATTTTCGGTTTGCCAATTGTCTTAAATCCTATTTTAATTATTCCATTTATCATCATCCCGATTATTACAACGATCATTTCATACGCAGCAACGGCGACAGGTCTTATTACGCCAACATACGTAATGGTTCCATGGACGCTCCCGGCGCCGATCGGAGCTTACCTATCTACGGGAGGAGACTGGCGGGCGGTTGTGCTAGTCGTTATCAATATTGCTATTTCTGTTGTCATTTATCTTCCGTTCTTTAAAATGTACGACCGAAAGATGGTCGAAATGGAAAAAAGCGATGAAGCAACGGTTGCACCATCCGATAGTTCAGTTCAAATGTAAAGAAAGCGAAGCCAACTTGTTTGGCTTCTATCTCTTTAGTAGGAGTGAGGGTCGATGTTTGTTCGGTTTCGATATAAAACTGTGTTTTTATTTCTGCTAACCATGGTTCTTTGCAACGTTATTTTTACACCTCTGCTGCAGTATGCTGGTTTATCAGCACAGCATAGTTTATTTGTCATTACAAGCCTATCAGCAGCGCTGCTTACAACATTTATTTCCATTGGGCTTTCAACCGCAGTTTTATCTAAAACCGCCGTTTGTATACGCTTTGTTTTGCTTGGAATAGGGTGCACCGCCGTTACATATTTAGCCGTTTTTTAACAAGGAGGGGCAAAAAATGAAAGTAGTGACAATAGGGGGAGGATCAAGCTACACACCGGAATTGGTCGAAGGGTTTATTAAACGATATGATGAGCTTCCAATTCGAGAGCTATGGCTTGTAGATGTTGAAGAAGGAAAAGAGAAACTTGAAATTGTAGGAGCACTTGCGAGAAGAATGGTCAAAAAAGCAGGTGTTGATATGAAAATTCATTTAACGCTTGATCGACAAAAAGCGTTGATAAATGCTGATTTTGTAACGACACAGCTTAGAATAGGTCAGCTTGATGCGCGTATTCAAGATGAACGCATCCCTCTTAAATACGGAATGATTGGTCAAGAGACAAACGGGGCGGGAGGATTATTTAAGGGCTTGCGAACAATCCCGGTTTTGTTGAAAATTGCCGAGGAAATAAACGAAATTTGTCCAAACGCCTGGCTGATTAATTTTACAAATCCTGCTGGTATGGTAACGGAAGCGCTGCTTCGCTACGGAAAGCATTCTAAAGTAGTAGGAGTTTGTAACCTGCCTGTACATATGACAAATTCAATCGCGAGCCTGCTTCAAATAGAAAAAAAAGATGTTCACATTGAATTTGCAGGGTTAAATCACTTGGTATATGGACTGCATGTGTATGCAAAAGGAAAGGAAGTAACGCAAGAAGTCATTCAGCGATTAAGTGATCCAAAGTCTCAAGTAACAATGAGAAACATAGCTCCTATTCCGTGGCAACCGGACTTTTTGGAAGCTCTTGGCGTGATTTTATGTCCTTATCACCGCTACTACTACAAAACAAAAGAAATATTAGCAGAAGAGCTTCTGGCCTTTCAATCAGGTACTACGCGTGCTGAAGTGGTCAAAGTATTAGAAGCCGAGCTTTTTGAACTCTATAAAAATCCAAATCTAGAAATGAAGCCTCCGCAGCTGGAAAAACGAGGAGGCGCTTATTACAGCGATGCCGCATGCAATTTAATTTCATCCATTTATAACGATAAAGGCGATATTCAAACATTAAATGTAAAAAACAATGGAGCTATTTCCTCACTCCCAAACGAATCTGCGGTTGAAGTAAACTGTGTAGTAACAAAGCAAGGGCCAGTACCGCTCGCTGTCGGTGAACTTCCGGTAGCAGTGAATGGACTTGTGCAGCAAATTAAATCGTTTGAACGAGTAGGGGCAGAAGCTGCGGTTACAGGATCTTATGAAAAATCACTTGTTGCCATGACCATTAATCCGCTTGTTCCAAGTGACGAGCTGGCTAAGTCGGTCTTAGATGAATTGCTTCAAGCTCATCGCAAGTATTTACCTGCTTTTTTTAAGGAAGTGAACGCGTAGTATGTATGCTGTTGGACTTATGTCAGGAACGTCACTCGACGGAGTTGATGCAGCTCTCGTTCAAATTGAAGGAAGCGGCTATGAAAGTAAAGTTAAGCTTCTTCATTTCATTACCGTGCCGTTTTCACCTCAGTTAAAAAAGGAAATTGAGCAGGCGCTTTCTTTTGAATATTCAAATGTACAGCTGATCTGCAGCTTAAATTTTAAACTTGGCTATGCATTTGCAGATGCAGTGAAAAAAGTGTGCCAAGAAGCCGGCTTTTCTCTTGAACAAATAGATGTTATTGGATCGCATGGGCAAACCATTTACCATCAGCCTTATGCTTCGGGAAGTACAGCGATGTCTACACTCCAAATTGGAGAGCCGGCTGTTATTGCCTATGAAACCAAAACGAAGGTAGTAGCAAACTTCAGAGTGATGGACATGGCAGCGGGCGGGCAAGGTGCTCCGTTAGTTCCTCACACGGAACGGATTTTGTACAGCCACGATGACCGTACAAGGCTGCTTCAAAACATTGGAGGTATTGGAAATGTAACGTTGATTCCGCCAAAAAAATCTCCTATACCCGTAGTAGCTTTTGATACGGGGCCGGGAAACATGATGATCGATGAAGCGTGTCAGCAGCTTTTTCATGTTTCATTTGATGAAAATGGGCGTTTAGCAGCTGAAGGAAAGATTATTTCAGAGCTTTTAGAAGACTGTATGAATCATGATTATATGAAGCTTTCTCCTCCTAAATCGACGGGAAGAGAGCTGTTCGGTACACAGTACACAAAGAGACTGCTAGAGAAATATAGCAAACATAAAAAGGAAGATCTGCTAGCTACGATTACTATGTTCACAGCATCATCCATTGTACATCACTATGAAACATTTATTTTTCCTGCCTATTCTATTGACGAAGTGATTATTGGAGGAGGCGGAAGTTATAATAATACGCTGATGAATATGATTAAAACGCAGCTCGGGAAGCGCTGCAGCGTGTATACACAAGAAGAAATTGGAATGTCTTCAGAAGCAAAAGAAGCCGTAGCTTTTGCGGTGCTCGCAAATGAAACACTTTCAGGTTATCCAAGCAATGTACCAAGTGCAACCGGCGCCTTGTCTCCTGTAATTTTAGGAAACATTACGCCTGCACCACTATAAAAAAGGGGATGGAAGAAATGACAGAAGCAGCAAATATGGAAAATGAAATTTTTGAACTTATTGCATATGGAGGAAATGCCAGATCACTTGCATATGAAGCGTTAGAAGCAGCTGAAGACTATGATTTTAATAAAGCTGACGAACTTTTAAAACAGTCTCAAGAAGAGCTCAGTCATGCTCATAAAACGCAAACTGCGCTTATTCAACGTGAATTGAACGGAAAAACAATTGAAAAGTCCCTGCTTTTAATTCACGCACAAGATCATTTAATGACGGCTATTTCAGAGCAAAAATTAATTGAACATATGATTAAGCTTATTAAAAAATTTAAAAAAGAAGGCGAGAATCAATGAAAAAGCTAGGTATTGCGATTTATCCTGAACATTCGACTGCCGAAAAAGATAAAGCGTATATAGCACTTGCGCATCAATACGGATTTACCCGTATTTTTACATGCTTGCTTTCTGTTGAAGGCGATCAGAAAAAAGTAATGGCAAATTTTAAAGAAACCATTGAGTTTGCCAATGAGCTAGAGATGGAAGTAGTAGTGGACATCGCTCCTCGCGTATTTGGAGCGCTTGGCATTTCTTATGATGACTTATCTTTTTTTCACGAATTAGGGGCTTATGCTATTCGTCTTGATTTAGGGTATACGGGAAATGAAGAGTCCATTATGACTTTTAATCCATACGGCTTAAAAATTGAAATTAATATGAGCAATGCGACGAAGTATGTGGATAATATTTTAAGTTACCGACCGAATCGAAAGCAGCTGCTCGGGTCGCACAACTTCTATCCTCATCGATATGCGGGATTGTCGTATGATCACTTTTTGAAGTGTTCAGCATTGTTTAAAGAACATAACCTTGAAACAGCAGCCTTTATTAATTCACCAAGCGCTACTTTTGGACCGTGGCCTGTTACTGAAGGACTTTGTACGCTTGAAATGCATCGCACGCTTCCGATCGACGTACAGGCTAAGCATCTTTTTAAAACGGGATTAATTGATTGTGCCATTATTGCGAATGCGTATGCATCAGAAGAAGAGATGAAGGCGCTGCGTGATGTTGTTCAGCAAGAGCGCTTTACTTTTAACGTGACCCTGTATGATACGATTACCGAGCTTGAGAAAAAAATTGTGCTGGAAGAGTTTCATTTTTACCGCGGAGACGTATCTGATTATTTAATTCGCTCTACGCAAAGCCGAGTAAAATATAAAAAAGAAGAATTCAAGCCTACGCATACTCCTTCCATTCGAAGAGGCGATATTTTAATAGAAAATGAGCTCTATGGACAGTACAAAGGAGAGCTGCAAATTGCGCTGTTAGACATGGAGAACTCAGGTAAAACAAACGTAGTAGGACGCATTGCAGAAGAGGAAATTTTTTTACTAAATGAACTGCAGCCATGGGACAAATTTGCTTTTTGTGAGCAGTGATAAAATGGACTATATTATTGGTATCGACGGCGGGGGAACAAAAACAGAAGGCGTTGCATATAGCTTAGACGGTCAAGAGCTCGCTGCTTCAAAAAGCGGCTATGGAAATTTGCTCATTAATTACAACACGGCTATTACTCATATTGATGAATGTATTACGGCGTGCAAAACTGCGCTTGCTGGTCATACATGTAAAGGCATTTCACTAGGGCTTGCTGGAAGTAAAGCATTATCTAAAGAAGAAATAAAAAGATATTTTTATGATCGTTATCAGGTAGAAGTAGGTTTATATGATGACGCCATGATTGCACATGAAGCACTACTGCATGGAAAAGACGGGATTTTAACCATTGCAGGAACTGGAGCCGTCAGCATTGGAAAAAAAGACGGAGTGTACGAATACGGAGGAGGGTGGGGACACCTTCTTGGAGATGAAGGAAGCGGATATTGGATTGGTCTTCAAGCACTGATATTGCTGACGAAAGAGCATGATCAAAGCCTTCCTTACAGCAGCCTTAGTCAGACAATCTTGCAACATGTAAAAGCAGATACCATACACGATATAAAAAAGTTTGTCTATTCATCTCCTAAATCAGAGATTGCTTCACTCACTCCGCTTGTTGTAAATCAAGCGAGAAATCATAAACAAGAAGCAAGTGACATTCTTCAACAGGCTGGAAAGAACCTTGCAAACATGACTCTTCATTTATATAAGAAACAGCGGTTTGAAGGGAGCTGCTTGCTGTCATGCAAAGGCAGCATTTTAACGGAAGTTCCAGAAGTGTTTGATGTTTATAAAAAAGCATGTGAAAAAGAAATCAAGCATATCCAGTGGGCAACACAGCGAGTATCATCTGCTAAAGGAGCTTATCAGCTGTTCATGAACGAGTATAAATAGAGAAAAAATGATGGTGGAAAAGGCAGGGGATCACAGTGAACTTAAATCATATCTTAACAGAAAAACGCAATCCGCAAACCTTAAACATTGATGAATTATCAAGTCTGGAAATTGTAAAAAAAATTAATGAAGAAGATCATCAAGTGCCTCAGGCAATCAATAAGGTGCTGCCCGTTATTGCTTTGTTAGTAGATGAAATTGTCAGTGCTTTTAAACAAGGCGGACGTCTTATTTATATCGGAGCAGGTACAAGCGGGCGGCTAGGTGTGTTGGATGCATCTGAATGTGTACCAACATTCGGTACACCTGCCGAACAAGTAATTGGGATCATAGCCGGGGGAGACAAAGCGCTCCGGCATGCGTTAGAAGGAGCAGAAGATAATAAGAAACAAGCGATAGAAGATTTGAAAGCGATTAATTTATCAAATAAAGATATTCTTGTAGGTATAGCTGCAAGCGGAAGAACTCCGTATACACTCTCAGCGCTTGCGTATGCAAACAGCCTGGGGACAGTAACGGGCTGCGTTGTCAATTCTCCTCAATCACCTATGGAACAAGAAGCAAAATATGCAATAGTAGCAGAATCAGGGCCGGAAGTTGTAACAGGTTCAACAAGAATGAAAGCCGGAACTGCCCAAAAGCTTGTTCTTAATATGCTGACGACCGCTTCTATGATTCAAATTGGTAAAGTCTACAGCAATCTAATGGTAGACGTACAGCCGACTAACGATAAACTCGTACAGCGTGCTAAGAATATTATTGCGGAACTAACAGGCGTCTCATCAGAAGAGGCAGCGGAAAGTTTACAAACCTACAAAACGCCAAAAGCCGCCATTCTTGCGCTTCTTACTTCTACAGAAGGTGATGAGGTGCATCGGCTGCTTGATAAACATGATGGACATTTAAAAAAAGCCATTGGAGAAGCAATGAAACAGCAGACTAAAGATTAACCCTTAAAAGAAGTGCATACAGCACTTCTTTTTTTATTGAGTACATTTTTTGCACAATGTATGTGGGTGAATTCGGTCTAATCATTTTGTAAGACCCGTAGTATAGTAAAAGCATAAAGCATAGTAAGTATTTCAATTTGTGCACGAATTGGACTGAAGGTGATTCATTTGTTAGACAAACGCAGTACGGCCGTATTGCAAGTTTTGCTTCAAGCCGCAACATTTATATCAGTACAAGAGTTAATGAAGCAGTTTCAAGTGTCAAGGCGTACCATCTATTATGATATTGAGAAAATTAACGATTGGCTGTGTCAGCAAGAATTAGAGTTTGTTCAGTACACATATGGGAAAGGCTTTTTTCTAAACGATCAAGCAAAGGACCAAGTTGCTAAACAAATTTCTCATGTTATGCCATCTGCTTACTTATCAGTTGAGGACCGGCAAATATACGTTGCTTTGATGTGTATACTTCGAGGCGGGAAAATCGGAACTCAGCAGCTCATGGATGAAACAGAAGTTAGTCGCAACACTGTCTTACAAGATATTAAAGACTTAAAAAACAAGTGGATAAAGAAAGGCATATCTTTGACATATAGCTATAAAGATGGGTACGAAGTAAAAGGATCTGAAAGCGACATTCGAAATTTGCTTTATATACACATCACAGAATTATTAAGTCAACATCAGGAAGAGTTGTTGAAAAGGGTCATGAAAGCAGATTACGAATATTCAATGATTTATAACTGGCTTGTAGAGTGTGAAGATAAACTGGGAATGGCGTTTACAGACAAGATGCTGACGCAATTAGCCTATATGCTCACGTGCTGTATTCAGCGTATTGGAGGCAAGCGCTATGTAGACGCCTCGATTACTAGAAAAGAAGAATTAGAAAAAACCAGGCAGTACAAAGCGCTCCAAGAAATTGAAAGCGTTTTAGAGTTTGATTTTCCACCTCACGAAAAACATTATCTGGCCACGGTTTTACTAAGTGCAAAAGTAAATGTAGTAAATCAAGCAGATAGTGATGATTGGATGAGAAGCATTGTAAAAGAAATGGTATCACGTTTTCAAGCATATGCTTGTGTGGTATTTGAAGATCGAAATCGTCTTGAACAAAATTTATATATTCATTTGAAGACGGCTTATTACAGGCTTCTCTATAATATTCACCTCCCTAACCCTATGCTTTCGGCTATTCAAACAAAGTATCAGGATATAGTGGAACTGACAAAAAAAGCGTTGCTTCCTTTGGAAAACAGCCTTCAAATACGTATTAATGAAGACGAAATTTCTTATTTTGCTCTTCATTTCGGAGGGTGGATGAAAAAACAAGAGGGAAGGCAAAAACAAAAGCGTATTGTTATTGTTTGTGCCAATGGAATTGGAACGTCCCGTATGCTTCAGTATCAGCTTGAACAACTGTTAACAGATGCTGAATTGATAGGGCCAATGACGGTAAGAGATTATGAGCAGTTTAAAGAAACCTATGATTTAGTTATTACAACTACGCCATTAAAAAAGCGAATGAATGTGATGCTTGTGAATCCTATTTTAACGGATGATGAAAAGCAGCGGTTAATCGACTTAGTTGAACCAGCTTCTTCTCAGCTAACCACTCAAGCCATCATGGGTATTATTAAGCAGCATGCAAATATTCAGGATGAACCAGCTCTGTTAGCTAATTTAAAACTAGTGATACAGCAATCTAAAAAAATGGTAAGAGAGGATAAAAAGCCAATGTTGCATGAAGTATTGCAAGAGCCATTCTTGCAGCTTACAGATTCAGCAGATGATTGGAAATCAGCTGTTAGGCTGGCTGCCAAGCCTTTGTTGAACTATGAATATATTGAACCTTCTTATGTAGAAGCAATGATCAAAAGTGTAGAACAGTTAGGCCCTTATATTGTTATTGCGCCAAAAGTGGCGCTCCCTCACGCAAGGCCGGAACAAGGTGTAAATCGTGTGGGTATGAGCATGCTTCGTTTAAAGGAGCCGGTCTATTTTTCTACTGAAAAACAGCACGGAGCGCAGCTTATTATCGTACTTGCTGCTACTGATAATGAAACCCACTTAAAAGCACTGTCACAGCTTTCAATGATGCTATCTGAAAACGATAATATTGACAAGCTTATTGCTATGAATACAAAACAAGAAATGCTTGCATTAATTGAAGCGTACTCAAATTAAAAGGAGAGATAAAAAATGAAAAAGATTTTAGTTGTATGCGGAAACGGTTTAGGAAGCAGTTTTATTGTGGAAATGAATGTAAAGAAAATTTTAGTAGAGCTTGGTGTTGAAGCACAGGTATCTCATACGGATTTAACAACTAGTAAAACGGAGCAGGCAGATATCTATTTAGGATCTGCAGATATTGTAAATCAATTGGATGATGGCACTCGCACGGTCGTGGCACTGCAAAACATTTTAAATCAAACGGAAATTAAAGGAGCACTGCAAAAATACTTCGTGGAGGCGTAAGCCATGTTTGATTTAATTATGAAAGATATATTAGGAACACCCGCTATTCTAGTAGGGTTGTTTGCACTAATCGGTTTGTTGCTTCAAAAGAAAAAAAGTGCAGATATTGTATCGGGCACCTTAAAAACAATTATGGGTTTTCTTATATTAGGAGCGGGAGCTAACATATTAATTGCTTCACTTGAAGCGTTTGGAAAAATGTTTAATAAAGCGTTTTCCGTTGAAGGCATCATCCCTAATAATGAAGCAATTGTAGCTGTAGCTCAACAAACTTTTGGTACAGAAACAGCGATGATTATGCTTTTAGGTATGATTGTAAATATCATTATCGCGCGCATCACGAAATTTAAGTATATCTTTTTAACTGGGCATCACACCATGTTTATGGCTTGTTTGATTGCAGCAATTTTATCTACAGGCGGGTTAACGGGAGCACCTTTGGTTTTGATCGGTTCACTATTATTAGGTATTTTGATGGTTTTATTTCCTGCACTGCTTCAGCCGTATGTGCGTGAAATTACAGGGTCAAACGATATTGCCGTTGGTCATTTTGGTTCCTTAGGCTATTTAGTAGCAGGGTTTATCGGCAAGCGAGTAGGAAATCGCGAAAAAACAACAGAAGAAATTAAAGTTCCTCAATCCTTAGGATTTCTTCGGGATACATCCGTTTCTGTCTCACTGACCATGACCGTTTTATTTATTGTTGTTGCTCTTTTTGCAGGTCCTGCATTTATCGAAACAAAATTAAGCGGGGGTCAAAACTTTATTGTGTACTCGCTAATTCAAGCAATCACTTTTGCAGCAGGAGTATATGTTGTGCTGGCGGGTGTTCGTATGCTTTTAGCAGAAATTGTACCAGCATTTAAAGGAATTGCTGACAAAGCGGTACCAAATGCCATTCCAGCTCTAGATTGTCCAACTGTGTTTCCGTTTGCTCCTAACGCAGTGGTCATTGGATTCTTTTCAAGCTTTATCGCAGGTCTCATTTCAATGTTCTTTTTGCCTCTATTTGGTCTAAGTATTATCGTGCCAGGCCTCGTTCCGCACTTTTTTACGGGAGCAGCTGCCGGAGTATTTGGAAATGCGACGGGGGGAAGAAGAGGAGCAGTGGTCGGGTCATTTGCCAATGGAATCTTAATTAGTTTTTTACCGGCTATTTTACTGCCTGTTCTCGCGTCGTTAGGTTTTAAAGGCACAACATTTGGAGATTCGGACTTTAGTGCGGTAGGTATTCTTCTTAGCATGCTAATTAAATTATTTACGTAAAGATAAAAAACTCATGTTACGCTAGTAGCATGAGTTTTTTATGATATTGGAAGTGGAGGAGCAATGAATGAAAATTGGGTTAGCGCAAGTGAGATTTCCAAAATTAGCCTCAGAGGGTGTAGAAACGGTAGAAAATTATATGAAACAAGCAGCAGAAGAAGGGTGTAACCTTGTATGTTTTCCAGAATCAATTGTGCCGGGACTTAGAGGAGTGGGTTTTGAAGTTGAGACATACAATCACGAAATTCAACAAAATACGCTTTATAGAGTTAAGTTGCTTGCCAAACAGTTAAAGCTCAACGTAATTTTACCACTGGAGTGGCGCGACGAACTTGGTATGCATTTAACTGCTTTTGTAATTGATGAAAATGGAAAAGAATTAGGGTATCAAACTAAAAATCAAATTGATCCAGCAGAAGATCAATTTGGTTATAAGCCTGGAAATGGCCGCCAGTTGTTTGAAATAAATGGCGTGAAATTCGGTATTGTTATTTGCCATGAGGGATGGCGCTATCCTGAAACTGTCCGATGGGCTGCTATAAGAGGAGCAAGCATTGTGTTTCATCCACAGTTTACTGGTGAAGTACCAGATCCGAAGTTTTATGATTATGCAATGATTGCAAGAAGTACGGAGAATGGTATTTACTTTGCAAGCGTGAATTATGCCTTAGAGAACCAAAAAAGCACGACTTCTCTTCTTTCTCCAAAGGGTGAATGTTTGATAAAAGCGAAAGCTGAAAAGCAAGAACTACTAACGTATACGCTAGAGCCCGGTGAGGCTAACCGGCTGTTAGCTCAGCGTCTGTTATCAAATTTACTATTGTAAAAAAGTTTATTTTCTCTAGTTAAATTAGCATGTGCGCTCATATAACCCTTTGGTTATTTCTCCTTATGACGATATAAACGTCAATATGGTATTATCAAAAGTTAAAGGGGTATTAAAAGGTGTGTGGAAACAATGGATCGAAAAAAAGTCGCATCAGTAGCCGGAGCATTGGTTATTGCCGTAGGAATTTGGCTATTTCAAAGCGGGAAATTTAAAAGTGAAGCGCAGGCAGATAAGTTTACGAGTACATTTTTGGTCGATCATGAACAAACAGACAATGGATTTGAATTATTTACTTCGGATACCAATCAATATAGGATGTGGTTTCCGCTTCAGTATGTTATTCATAAATCTTCTTATAAAAGCAGTGAAGATGAAAGTGAAGTATGGACAGCATCAACGAAGGAAAATGATTCATACAATGCTGGGAAAATAACGGCTTTATTTTCTAAGAAAAAAAGCAAAGCAGCTCAAAATAAAATGGATGCGTTTCAGCCTGATTACATGTTAAAAGGTAAAAATGCAACGATTTATGTGAAAAAACAAACAAGAGATGGAAAGCATAGCATTTATCATGCTTATGTGAATGATGATTATTCAGACAAGTATATTTACTATACGTTTGAACTAAAAAGCAGCGAACAGACAAACAGTACAAAACAGCAGTATTGGGTAGAAAAAATTCTTCTAAATACACAGTTTCAAAAAAACTCAGCTGAATAGTCAGCTGAGTTTTTACGTAAGGGTTCATAATGCTTTTCCTTTTTTATGTAAACGGGTACAATATGAGTAAGGAGGCCTTTGTATGATTGAAAAACAAGCAGTTGGTGAAAAAGCAGCACAGTTTGTGGAAGATGGAATGATTGTAGGGCTAGGGACAGGTTCAACAGCTTATTATACAATTGTAAAATTAGGTGAACGAGTAAAAAATGGATTACACATCAAAGCGGTTCCTACTTCTCAAAAAACAGAAGAGCTGGCAAGGAAACTAGGTATTCCCATTGTTACCTTAGCGGATGTTGAATATATTGATATAGCAATTGACGGAGCAGATGAAGTGGATAGCGAACTTTCTTTAATTAAAGGAGGAGGAGGCGCGCTGCTTCGAGAAAAAATGATTGCGTACGCAGCGAAGCGGTTTATCGTGATTGCCGATTCTAAAAAAATAGTGAAGACGCTAGGAGCTTTTCCTCTTCCTGTTGAAGTTATACGTTTTGGCTGGGAAATGACGGCGAAGCATATTCGCAGTGCAGGTTGTGTACCGCAGCTTAGGCTTTTAGATGATCATACGCC
The DNA here is from genome assembly GCF_058781295.1 of Priestia sp. FW507-14D1A. Lineage (NCBI taxonomy): Bacteria > Bacillati > Bacillota > Bacilli > Caryophanales > Bacillaceae > Priestia > Priestia sp. FW507-14D1A. The sequence continues at coordinate 616,150 of NZ_JBYSWQ010000002.1, read as the reverse complement.
GTTTATCACCGATAACGGAAATTACATTCTAGACTGCCATTTTTCAGAAATTGAAAATCCTGCTGAGTTGGAAAAACAGCTGATAAGGATCCCAGGCGTAGTAGAAAGCGGTTTGTTTGTAGGAATGACGCAGGAAGTCATTACCGTACAAAACCAAGATGTTCATATCATAAAAAAATAGAAGCTTTGGCATCGGGCCTAGGCTTCTATTTTTTAATTGGAAAGAACGTTCCAATTTTTCTCTAATTGATATATGTATTGAGACGCGTTCAGTACATTTGGATGAACGAAAGTATCAATTGTTTTTTGCGGACAAGCAGATCCGTATAATGAAAAAATGACAAGCTTGCTATGCTCGATTGGTGATACAACGTGAGATAAACAGCGATAAGAAGGATTTATCAAGCTTTTTACCATCTCATGGATATCTTCTTTGTCGTAAAAATCGACTTCAATTTCCGTCTTTACTAAATAACGGCTTTCAATGGCGCTGCTTCGATAATAATTATAGCGTGCTCCTATGAAGTAGGACGGATCTGATGTTGAAACGTCCAAATTCGTATATGTTTGATCCTGCTTGCTTTTATAAAAAATAGAATCATGAGTATGCTTCATGAATTCTTGATAAGTTGTTCCATCTTCCCACAGAGCTAGAATACACGCATCTGTTTCATCTTCCACGTTCCAACCCCCTAATTGGCCAATGAAACCATTCACGTGTGCAAGAGCAGCCCAATGCTGTTGCGTATATGAAAAAGAAGCTTTTTTATCAGTCGGTATGCTGCATTTCACAATTTTTGTCAACATTCTCCCATCACCTCAATTAATTACTTCGATAAATGAAGGAAAAATCCTTCTAAAAAGAGGAAAATCATAGACATATCCCCCCTTTAAAAGCCATACATTTCAAATAGGACAATGTTAGGGAAAGAAGGGGAAATGAATGAAAGTTTTTCGTGCAAAAGCCTGTCAATCTCCTATGCGAAAAGGCTGGTCAATTATGTTTCAGCATCCGTTTAAAAAAGATGAAAGAGGAAGATCCCACCCGTTTGTTAAACGGTTTATGTATACAGAGCAACACGATGAAATTGACATTCTGGTTGAAGAGATGAATGAACTGCTGAGAGTGCAGGATTTTTGGACAAGTACTGCAAAAGGAAGAGCAAAAGCAAGATATGATGAACGAGTAGTGAACGCTTTTTATAACGATATTGAAAAAAGGACGAGCGAACAAATTGACAGCGAGTATGAGTACATTCATGTAATCGGAGAACAAGGAAGCGGCAAAACAGCCTTAATCCGCCAGCTTCTTGGTATAAAAAAGGAATGTGGCTTTCTAGGAATAGGCAGTAAAGGCGCTTATTCTGCTACGTATAAGGTGAAGGATTCCCAACACTATGAAGCTGCCGTCTCTTTTTTTACGCGAAGTGAAGTGCAAAGGAAATTGGAGAATATCCTACTAAAAAGCGCTGAAGTGTATGCTGAAGGAGGCACGGATTATGACTTGGTCTTTGAGTTGTTACACGGAGATTCCTCTTTTAATCTGCGCGCTCTTTTGGGAGATATCCCATACAAAGCCCGTTATTTTAATGATGATGTTCCTTTAAGAATGAGCGACGAAAATAGTTCATTCAAACAATTTGTAGATGCAATTAAACGAGAAAGTGAAATAGTAAAAGACGCTGTTGATCAAGAAGGAAGAGATTTTGCAGAGGGATGGCACAAGCGGCTTGAATGCAGGAAAATCACCGAGCAAATGCTTCTTGCAATCGAATCCCGGTTGAAAGAATACAAGGAAGGAACATGGGAAATAGGAGAAGACGACTGGCCAATATCCTGCCGTCTCACAGCAAAAGAGCTGTCTTCCTTTGGGGCGCTAACAAATGAAGAAGAAGAAAATAACGGACGTCTTATTTATCCATTGTTTCGTAGAATTGAAGTTTGCGGCCCTTTTTCTTTTAAAAAAGGAGTAGCGATTTGCGAGCATGCGTGTTTTGAATATACGAGCACCATCCACGATTCTTTTAAACAAGCAGCTTCTATTTTATACGTACATCATGGGCTTAAAGAATTAGATATTCAATTTCTTCAACAGCTCATCGTACATGGTCACGGTGCTAAGGTAAACGTTTGTGTTACACACGGAGATTTGCTGACCTCTCCAAGCTGCCGTACGGATTATGCTAAAAAACATGCCATGGCTAAAATGATAGATTATGCGCTTAAAAGCGTTTCACCTCTTATGAAAAAGCAGCTTCACTACTATTTAACAGTAGGGAATACGACTATCTTAGAACGTGTACACGAGGAATTCAAAGAGAGTCACCTTCTGTATAAAGACTTAAAGGCAGCTTTAGTATCAGAAACGAGAAAAAAGCAGCAAGAGCTGCATCCTATTTATTTAAACTTGACTGTCTCGCAGGCTTTTTATGAAGCAATGGAGTCGCTGAACATTCCTTATATGGACAGAGAAACGTGTTTAAACATTTCCTTAGGAGAGAATGAAGGACCGGTACCAGCTATTGCGTCCGCCGTTATTTCATCTGTGTATGAGCATTTTTTAAGTCAGCCGTCTGGATGGTCAAGTACCTATCATTCGGTCACCGACCGACAGCAGGTTATTCAAGAATTGGCAGGTGAGTTTGCATCCGTTGTTTATTCCTATTTCAACGAACAGCTGCTTGAAAAATCTCGTAATGACTGGCTCGCTCTTTATAAACAAAAAGAAGACGATCAAGCCTACAAATATAGCAGACTGATAGAAAACGTAATTCCTGCCAAAAATGATATCTATCAGCAGCAAATTCTTATGAGAACGGTTTATCAGCTGATTAAGTATGTCATAGAAAAGAAAGACGGCGTACTGGTTCATTAAGGAGTCAAGGCGCGACTTAAAAAAGGTTTATCAATAAAAAAACAGAGCCTGAAATCAGGCTCTATTAGCGTTTAGAAATAGCAGTTAAAGTATTAGGTCCGGCAATGCCGTCCACTGCTAGCTTATTGTCTTTTTGAAAATTACGTACAGCTGCTTCCGTATTAGCACCGAAGATACCGTCCGTGCCTTTTGTATCATAGCCAAGCGATGTTAATTTCTTTTGAAGAGCTTGAACATTGCTGCCTTTGCTTCCTTTTTTAAGCGTTTGTTTTGTATTGATTGTTGAGTCTGCCGGTGGATTTGTTGGCTTTGGATTTGTCGGGTTTGTTGGATTTGTCGGTGTAGGCTTTGTTCCAGGGTTTCCTAAAGCCTTATATGTCGCTGCACCAACAATACCGTCGGCCGTTAAGCCGTGGTCTTTTTGGAACTTGCGAACAGCTGAATCTGTATTAGCACCGAACACACCGTCCGTACCTTTTGTATTATAGCCAAGTGAAGTTAGTTTCTGCTGAAGTTCTTTAACTGCATTTCCTTTGCTGCCTTTCTTTAAAACAGTTCCTGTAGAAGGAGCTGGAGTAGAACCTGAGTTTCCAGAAACGTTGTATCCGTTTGCTGCTGCAATGTCATTAAATGATTTAGAAGAAGTTGTAATCACAACCGGTGTACCGACGGTCACTTTACTAAATAACCATGCGACTTCTTCATCGTACATACGAACACATCCGCTGCTTACATATTTGCCAATGGAAGCAGGATTGTTATTTCCGTGAATAGCATACGTCGTGCCGTATGTACCTCTCGCATTTAGACCTAGCCAGCGATTGCCAAGAGGGTTTCTAGGATCTCCACCAGGAATGTTCCCTGAGTAATAAGGGCGATTGACAATTTTATTCACTACTTTGAAATGCCCTTCTGGTGTAAGAGACTGCGTGCGCCCTGTTGCGACTGAAAACGTTCGGACAAGTGAACCATTTTGGTAATAAGCGAGTTTATTTGTTGCTTTGTTAATGATAATTAAATGAGATGGTGTTGAAGCAGCTTCTGTTTTTGGAACCCCTACAAACAAGCAGGCTAGAGCTAAAATAGCCGCTATGAGTACGATTGTTGTTCTTGATATTCTATTTGCCATGTGCTGCGCCTCCTTAGGCTGCATTAATGAAAAACGTATGGTGCGGCAGTGCTATAAATTCTTCACTAATAAAATAAAAGACGAATAGCTGCATTTTCTATACCTGTATGTATGCGCTTAATAAGGAAATCATTAAGTAGAAAGACTTTACTAGCGGGAATTTATAATAATAAGAATAACTAAGTTTTTCTTGATGTCTTGCATAATTTTACTAATATAAGTTTACTAATCTAGCGGATTTATATTTACATAAGCAGCACATCCTTTCCAGTTCTTCATTTTCGTGTAAAGAAATGAAAGCGTTATACAAATTGTTTTGTAATCATATTGTAACATAGTTGTATTTTTTATACCATAAAAAGACATAAAATAGTATAAAAATACTTTATATGGGTTTTATGTACAAAAAATTCAAAAGTTCAGGAGAACGAAGCTATTATTAGATATACGAAACTGGAAAAGAAGTATGCGTAGTTTTGCGGAAATAGATAAATATTCTTATTCGAATATAGGGAGGAACAGAGTAAAAAAACTACTTGCAAAGAGACAAGTAGTTTTTAAACCGTTATTTTTGAGCATACATTACAACAAAATTAAAAAATTTATAAATGCAATCCACTGTGCTGAACCCGCTTGCTGTTAACCAATTTAACTGATCATGTAAAGTTGCCATTTTATCTAACTTCGTACGTTCATGAGCAGCCTCAATTTGCTCATGAGTTAATCCGCTTGCGGCAATTCTTTCACTCCAGTCTTTTTTATATAACTCTTCAATAATAGAAGAATGGCCTAATACTTGATCGGCATTAATAAATATTCCTCCTGTATGCAGCAAATTATGAATTTGTTCATACAGCTTTTGTTTTTGTTTGTCTTCTAAATGATGGATAGCAAGTGAAGAAATCACAATATCAAATGAGTGCTCAAATTTGTAGCTTGTTATATCTGATACGATAAATTCTATATGCTGTTCATTTTTAAAGCGTTCCTTTGCTTTTTCAAGCATTTGATCTGAGACGTCAAGCAACGTGAAATGCGCATCTGGGTACTTTTCTTTAACAAAAGAAGAAAACAAGCCTGTACCTGCTCCGATATCAAGTATGCGAAGCGGCTTTTTTGAAAAGTGAAGAAGCGAAACGGGAATAGAATAAAAATCAAAAAAGCAAGGAATAAGTTTGCGGCGCTGCTCATCATACTGAGAAGCATGAGCATTAAATTTTTCTTTAACGTTATTTTTCATTTTTACAGCTCCTTTATTTGGTAATATTGAGATACATATATCGTATAGAAGTTTGGTAGAAAAGAAAATAAACAAAAATAAGCAGTATTGATTCCAGTTTGTTATGAATAGAAAGAGATGGAGAGAAGAAAATGGAGATCAAATGGTTAAAAACATTCATCATAGCAGCTTCTTATGAAAATTTCAGGCAAGCGTCTGAAGATTTATTTTTAACGCAGCCTGCTGTATCAAAGCATATTCAGCGACTGCAGCAAGAATTAGGAGATGAGCTTTTTGAAAAAAAAGGTAAATATATCGCGCTGACTGAGGCAGGCCGCTTTTTTTTGCCTCATGCTCAAAAAATGGTGAGGGCATACGAAGAAGGAGTAGGGAATTTTAAGTTATGGAAGCAAGGATATAACCGAAAATTGACTATATCCGCTGCTCCTCAAATAGCAGCATCGGTTTTGCCGAGTCTAATCAAACAATTTGTAGAGAGATATCCCCATATTGAAGTCACGGTTAATATCACAAATTCGTTTCAAGTGGGAAAAGACATCAGCGACAGAAAATCAGATGTTGGATTAACAAGGATGCTTCCGGGTCAGGCAGACGTTTTTTATGAGTTAATTCATAAAGAAAAAGCAGTCTTAGTCGCCCCATTTTCTGTAGGAGCATGTACGGAACAGGAGCTGTTATCTTCCTACCGGCTGCTTACGAATAATCATCCTGTTTATTGGGAAGATTTACTCCTTCAACTCAAAGCTTGTTATCCTCACATTCAGCTGCTTCCTGTGACGCAAGTAGAAATTACAAAGCGCTTTATTGAAGAAGGTTTAGGCGTATCTTATTTGCCATTTTCTATGGTGAAAAAGGAAGTTGAAAATCAAACGTTAAGCGTAATTTCACAGCAAAAAATTATCCGGCCTTCTTCACACACGTATATTGTAACAAAAGGCGAAACAGAAGAAATAAAGCAGTTTAAGCACTTTGTAGCTGAGACCTTAACAGAAATGAGCTGAAATGATACCATAAAAAGGAAGGAGAGATGACGATGTATATATTGATCATGCTAGTAGGAGCAGCAGTCGTAGTAGATTTTATTTTAAGAAAAGTGCTTGATATACCTCGCAGCAAATTTTGGGGCCAATATGAGTATGAAAGTCTAGCTTTACAACGTTGGGATAAATATGTAATGGTAGCTTTTGTTCTTTTTCTGATATTGGATATGATTTTTATGGTTGTAGAGCCTTATATCGTATCTTTCCTATTCTTAGTCGTGAATATTTTGCTGAAAAGTATAGATGAATGGAAATATAAACAAGAAACAAAAGAATACGTAACAAGCTTTGTACAGATGGGATTCTTCTTTACGGCTTTTGTTCTATTAGCCAGCGGAATTGTATAGAAAAAAGAGCTTTACCTATGGCAAAGCTCTTTTTATATTATTTAAAAATATGATCAATGTCTTTAATTTCGGAAGAAGTGAGCTGAACAGCTAATGTTTTTAAGTTATCAAGTACTTGATCAGCGCGTTTTGCTCCCGGAATTAATACATCAATTGAATCGCGCGTTAAGTACCAAGCCAGAACAAGATGAGCTACTTCTACGCCTTTTGCGCTAGAGATTTGACGAAGACGCTCTACTTTTTCTAGATTTTGCTGAAATGCTTCCCCGATAAAATGAGGCATATCTTCGCGCAGGTCATTAAACTTTGTGTTTTTATCATATTTCCCAGCAAGTAGACCAGCAGCTAGCGGGAAGTATGGAATAAATGAAATATGATTTGCAGCCGTATAAGGTAAAATATCGTTTTCTGCTTCTCGCTGAATTAAGTTATATTGCCCTTGCACTACGTCTACATAACCATCTTTATTTGCTTCTTTTAACTGATCTAACGAGAAGTTTGATACGCCAATAGAACGGATCTTACCTTGATCTTTTAATTCTTTTAACGCACCAACAGCTTCGTCTTTTGGTGTGTTTTTGTCTGGAAAGTGAATATAATATAAATCGATATAATCTGTTTGAAGGCGTTTTAAGCTATCTTCAACCGACTGTTTTAAAAACGCAGGAGAGTTGTCTAGCAGTACCTCATCCCCAACAATTTTATGTGCTCCTTTTGTCGCGATAACCGCTTCTTCACGATTTCCACGTTCTTTTAGCACTTCACCAATTAGTTCTTCAGAACGTTTTGGACCATAAATGAACGCTGTATCAAGGAGGTTTATGCCATTATCTAGCGCCTTATGAACAAGGTCTTTGCCGACTTCTTCGTTTAGGTTAGGATATAAGTTATGTCCTCCTACAGCGTTTGTTCCAAGTCCAATAGGATTAACATATAATTCGGATTTTCCAATCTGTACTTTTTCTGCCATGTCTAACGTCCATCTCCTTTTTTATATCTTCTTTTTTACTATAGCAAAATATACCATGAATCAAAAATAGTACGCTCATATGAAAAGCAGCTTTAAAAAAGTATGTGAACTAGAGTTACATGTAAATAAGGAGTATATTCTACAGGGCTCTATTTCAATAGCAAAAATAAAAAAAGAACCTCTTCTAAATAAGAGATTCTCTTTTAGTCATAGTAATATGATAACTTTTTGACAGCTGAAATGTTTCAGCAAGCTGCCTGCGTCCTTGCGCTCCTTGTTCGCGTACATACTCTAATTCGTTTGGTGTAAGAAGCTTCATGCTAATCAGTTTAATAGATTCGTAAGGTAAAGAGAGGCTAGCTGAAACAGAAGGAGACTGAACGCCTAGCAATACACCAATTTCTCCATTTTCATTTACAAAATGAGATGGTACGTCCAAATCAGTAAATTCAATTGAAAGAATATCGTGCTTCATAAATAGTTCTAGCATATTAGGGTGAGCGGCAGCATTTTGACTCATTTGATAAAGAAGGTCAAATGCCCAGTGATCCTGAATATCAGATAAAGGTCCGCGCAGAGATTCATCATCGCATTCGATATAGAATTCTAAACCTTTTCCTTGCTTTCGGCTCTTTTCTTCGGGGGATTGAAACGGATCGGACAAGCCGTCGCTTGCGAGAATAACCGTCTCTGTTTTTTGAACACGAATAAATGTTTGACGTCCAGATGGCCAAGCAGGCCCGCCAAAAAACATGGGATTTAATAAATGAGTTAATACGTCTCCGTCTACATGTCCGATTGTGTTCCAGTAGTCTTTTCTTTTTGAGATTGATTCCTCAAGAACACGCTCTGCTTCTTTTTCCTGCTTCTTTTGCTTCCACTTTAAAAATAATGACAAGTATCCCACACCTCTTTACGACTTCATAGTACCCAATATATACCTCATTAAGGGAACTCGTAAACCATTATTTAGTGCATGAAAGTAAATTATCCCTTTAAATTATGAAATTTCCAAAGTTTTCTTAGTGAATTTTATAATTTTGTCTTTAATAAATCAGTTGAAAAATCAAATAAGCCACATAGACGGCCTGTGCGAAAAATAAAAAACCCCAAAAGCGTGCTGAAAGATGGGTAAGCTGCTTTAAACTCGTAGCGTCACCTGCATCGTGTGGATATTTGATACTTAACACAAAAATAATAAAGGCAGAAAATAGAGATTCTACAAGTAACAGCGCACCAACAAACATCATGCTGTAGCGCGTAAGCTGTGGGTCTTGTAAATAATAAATACCTCCGAGGATCAAACCGATAGAAAAAAGCCACACAATTCCGTATCCGTTACGTACCCAAAGCAGTAAATTAATCACAACCACACTTCCTAACCCGTAAAAAAGCCAGTCGTAGTGATGGTGAACGAGCAGGTAGAAAAATAAATAAGCCATTGCTGAGCTGAACGGGTACCCGGCTAAAGCAATAATGACGCGCGGCAGCCATCCACGGGATCCTGCGTAGGTGGCAGTCACAGCTACGCCTTCATTATTAGTATAAAGCTCAATGCGATTGACGCCTTTTCCGACAATAAGCCCCATTAACGCGTGGCCATCTTCATGAAACATCGTATTTAAATTTGAAAAATAACGTCCAATATGCCGAAGCAGCTGATTAATGCTAGGAGCAAATGAACCTATAAAGGGAACGCCTCTTGTTAGCACAAAAGCTAATAAAATAAATAAGAAAAGCATAGTAGATTGTTCCATCGCGATAGTCCTTTTCGTAAAATGATATGTTTCTACTTTACTCGCAAACATGCTAAAAGGGAAATGAAACGGTTAGTTTCACTAGGAAAAGAGAAGCTGGGAGATTTACATAATATTAATGTTAATAGACCTGACACATTCATTGACCAGCTTATTCCAAATTTTATATTCTAAACAGATATAAGAAATGAGGAGATGGTTGAATGAAAGATACGTGGAACGCATTTGTAGACAGTGATCTTTACGTACCTCCAACGGGAACGGGAATGTTAAATAACTTGAGTTTTGCGTTAAAAGACGTATTTGATGTACAAGGACATATATCAAGTGCGGGAAATCCAGATTGGCTCGCCACGCATCAGCCTGCAAGCGAGCATGCAGACGTAGTAGCCGCTCTTTTAAAAGAAGGAGCCGCGCTAAAGGGAGTTACGCATACTGACGAGCTTATGTACGGATTAAATGGAGAAAACGCGCATTACGGAACACCGGTAAACCCAAAAAGCGCAGATCGAATTCCAGGAGGTTCTTCAAGCGGATCAGCGGTTGCTGTCGCAGCGGGAATAACTGATTTTGCGATTGGAACAGATACGGGAGGATCGGTTCGAATTCCTTCGAGCTACTGCGGTATTTTCGGGTATCGTCCTTCTCACGGACGCATTTCTACAAACGGTCTGATTCCACTTGCTCCTAGCTTCGATACAGTGGGTGTAATGGCTAGAGACGGCCACACTCTGCAAAAAGTAGGAGCGGTTTTATTGAATTCAACGTCGCGTGCCAGTGGATTTACACGGCTGTATGTACCAACAGATGTGATGGAACTTGTGGATGAACAAAGCATGCGGGCTCTTGCGCCGTCTATTAACCACGTAATGGAGTCTTTTTCTACTATAGAAGAGATAGCGATTGCTCCTCAGGGTTTTTCTACATATATGGAAACCTTCCGTTTGCTGCAAGGAAAAGAAATCTGGCAAACGCACGGAGAGTGGATTCAAAAAGAAAATCCAACGTTTGGAGAAGACATCGGAAGCCGCTTTCAATGGGCCAGCACTCTTACATTATTAAATATGAATTATATAGAAGAAAAGCGTCGTGAACTTCGCTATTTTATGTACTCACAGCTTGGAGAAGAAGGAATATTAGTACTTCCTACAGCTCCAGGACCCGCGCCTGTAAAAGATGCAAAAGGACTGGAGTTAGAAAACAGAAGATTGCGAACGCTTCAAATGACGTGTATTGCTGGCCTAAGCGGCCTTCCCCAAATTACGATACCTGCAGGAGAACTAGACGGTTTGCCAATCGGTTTATCTTTTATTGCAGGATACAACCAAGATGAAAAATTATTAAATTGGGTAAAAGAAAACAGCGATCGTATCATTCAAGCATCGGTAAGGAGCGTATCATGAAGTTAGTAAATATAATAGAGCAAGGGAAAGAACAAGCAGCCATTTTAGACAATGACAGCATTCTGCTTATAGAAGATATTAATAACAAATATTTAACAAACTGGTCTACAACAATTTGGGCTCTGATTCAATATAAAGAACTTCGCCACCTTGAAACATGGTACGCCCATAATAAATTTGGTATGAACAGCTCTTTTCCTGTAATGCACTTGCAGGGCAGAAAAACAGCTCCTATCATTAGTAATCCGTCGAAATTATTAGGCATTGGGTTTAATTATGCCGCTTCTGAAGAAAAACTAAAAGACTACGACCGTGCCATTGATCCAGTTAGTTTTTTAAAACCCGCAACCGCCATTATTGGACCAGAAGACAGCATTCGTATTCCAAAGCAGTCCTACAAAACAACGGCTGAAGCGGAGCTAGCGGTGGTAATCGGCGAAACGTGTAAGGATATAGAGCCAGATGAAGCCATAAACGTAATTGCTGGTTATACGTCAGCAATCGACGTAACCGCAGCTGATATTCATGCGGCGAATCATCGCTACTTAATGCGAGCGAAAAGCTTTGATACCTTTTGCAGTATAGGCTCAGAATTTGTTACAAAAGAAAGTATATCAAACGTGAAATCACTTCAAGTGCGCACATTGCTAAATGGAGACATGCAGCATGAAAATACAGTGTCTAATATGATTTACGACATCGCATACTGTGTTTCATTTTTCTCAACAGTCATGACGCTGCATCCAGGTGATATCATCCTCACCGGAACGCCGGGACCGGCTGTTATTGAAGACGGGGACTGTATTGAATGTCATATTGAAGGGATGCTTCCATTAAAAAATAAAGTAAAAGATATGAAGAAAGTGCCTCAGCAAATCTAGCAGCGTAGCCCCTGTTTTTGCAGGGGTTACATTGCTGTTTACTTCGAAACTGGAAGTGGTTGTCCGCTGTCTTTTTTCGGAATAGGAAACGCACCTAAAAATAATGCGTTAGTAAGCAGAAATTGTTTGAACAATACATGACATACTAAAGGAATTAATGTTCCCATTACTATGTATAAAAAGACAGTAGATATGCCGGTGTATTTTTCTATTAAAATAGTAACCGGTACGTGCAAGAACATAATGGTAAACGAGGATCTTCCTACGTATTCAAATGGTTTACTCCACTTTGTTAAGCTCATTTTTTTGCTTATATATACAAGAATGCTTGCCGCGCAAAGCGGCACAATCAAATCAAGCAGCCATGTATAAACGTTTGCTTTAATATCTAATGTATAAGAAAAAACGTGTAGCTTTTCTAAAGCTACAATCAATAAGATGATCAAGCTGCTTAATATTACAGAGCTTTTTCTCTCAACAAACGAAAAAGCTTGTCTGCTGTAGTATCCAATTGCGTAATAACAAATGGATAGCAAAACAGAATTGGCGCTCCATATAATGTTTTTTTGTTGAAGGAATGAAAAGGTTACATAAATATGAGCGATAAAATAGCATAAAGCTAAGAAAAGAACCATCGACCTTTTTCTTTTAATCAGTAGAGCTGCATAGGCAAAAACAAGGTGAGTTAAGAATAAACAAGTGACAAACCAAAAAACGCCGTAATAATATCCGAGAGTTCTCCCGCCAATACATAAATGGTAGATGTTCAGTAACACTTCCCGAACATTAAATGTTTGAAGAAAAATAAGGGCTGCTATTAACAGGCCAAAAGAAAAATAAGGAACGAGTAAACGCATCCATTTTTTCAAAATCCATTCTCGTACTTCTTGTATTCGAGAACGTGGGTGAAACAGATAGCCGCTCATCATAAAAAAGAGAGGCATGTGAAACCAAAAGAAATAATGATGAAAAAAAGGGCTGCCAGAATGTCCTGCTACTACTGTAAGGATACATAATCCTTTTAGCGCATCTAGCCATGAATGGTGTTTGCTCATTAAGCTTTCATTCCTTTAATAAGTAAATTAGTTCCTGCTATATTATCTAATTCTCTGTAAAAAAGAGCAATAAAAATTTACTTCACTCTTCTTCATAATGAGTTCATATTGATTGTCTATACTAATAAAAAATATAATCGTATCGCTGCAGGAGACTGAAAAATGAAATATTTACAAATGGAAAAGAAACGGGTACGATATCTGTAGCAACACTTAATAAAAAGGAGCTGACTGACAGTATGATTTTAGTCATCGGAGGAGCAGGCTATATCGGAAGCCACCTAGTAAAAGAATTAGTGAAAACAAATGAAGTTGTGGTACTTGATAATCTATCAACGGGTCATCGCTGGGCAATCGATGAGAAAGCGGTATTCGTAGAAGGAAATCTAGGTAATGAGAAAGATTTAGAGAGCGTATTCACAAATCATAAAATTGATGCTGTCATGCATTTTGCTGCTAATAGTTTAGTAGGGGAGTCAGTAACAGATCCTCTTAAATATTATCAAAACAACGTAGCTGCCACGTTAACCCTTTTACAAACGATGATGAAGCACAATGTGAAAAAGTTTATTTTTTCATCTACTGCTGCTACATATGGGATTCCTTCTGTAGATATCATCACAGAAGATACGGCAACAAACCCAATTAATCCGTACGGACGTTCAAAGTTAATGATTGAACAGATTTTAGCTGACTTTGCAAATGCTTACGATATGGAATATGTGGTGCTTCGTTACTTCAACGCAGCGGGTGCTTACGAAACAGCGGAAATTGGCGAGTGTCATGATCCTGAAACGCACTTAATTCCAATCATTCTTCAGCACCTTCTTGGTGAGCGTGAAAACATCTCTGTATTCGGCTCAGACTACGATACTGCAGACGGAACGTGCATCCGTGACTACATTCACGTAACGGACCTAGCCAACGCTCACATTTCAGCGCTTCAAGCACTGTTAGACGGCACGAAGAAAACAGCAACGTACAATCTTGGAAACGGCCTTGGCTACTCTGTAAAAGAAGTGATCGAAACGTGTGAAAAAGTAACGGGTAAAAAAGCGAATGTCGTTATGGCAGACCGCCGCGCTGGAGATCCGGCACGCCTAGTTGCATCTTCTGATAAAATTCACGCAGAATTAGGCTGGAAAGCGCAAATTTCATTAGAAAAAATTATCGCATCAGCTTGGAACTGGCATCAAAACAGCGCAAAAGTAACAAATTAATAAAAAAGCCTCTTTTTTCTTTGAAAGAGGCTTTTTTATTACGATTAAACTGATTTATGTTCTAAATAATCATTTTTAAAATCCAGTGTTTTAGCCCACAGACAAGCTTTCTCCTTTTCGGACATTTTCCCTAAACAAGCACGACTTTTGTTCTTTTCCATATGATGTAGGTAAATATACCATTCAAAACTATCCCCGTTTATAAAATAGTCCGCAAGGAGGTTATGATATGTATTACTGTGTAAGATGCTCCAAATTTCATGACGAACAGGAAAAAGAAAACATCTTTCAAAATGGTTTTTACATTGATCCCTATTTGCTTCAAAAAGTTCATCTGGGCATGTGCGTACACAAATCCCCATCAATCAAACAAATGAGAGCCGTAGAACGATTCGAAACGAAAAAGATGTAGAATTCACATTCACCAATAAGAAGCTAGATCTAATCAGGTCTAGTTTTTTCAGTGAATAACAGCTTTCTTCAGCTATCTTTCATGTAATATTAAGAGAAATTTAAGACAAGCCCGCTATACTAGTTAGTAGACGTATACATAAGATATGGTACGTTAAGAAATTGAAACAGCAGTCCGTTTTATAAACTAGAAAGGATGGCGTCAAATGATTTCTGAAAAACGATCACTTTTGTTGAAAGAACAAGCAAAGCTTCTCGCATTAAAAGAATATAAAGGCATTGTCAAATCCATATCGCTGAGTAAAATACTCACTCTTCCTATTTATACAGTAGACATCCTTACGTTAAACGGAGAAGAGCACAAAGTAAAAATTAACGCCGAAACCGGCAATGTTTTGAAAGAAAAAACGATTCCTTTAACTAAAAGCCGTGCAAAAGCATATGCATTAAGACAGCATAAAGGTATTATCGAATCGATTGTCCTTGCTAACAAGCAGTACGAAATTGTGATTCTTGGACTTGATGGGAAAACCCACAGCGTGAAAATTGACGCTGAAATTGATGTGCTGGCACAAGAAGAGCGAAGCGTTCAGTAAATGGCCTATATTATGTAATCAACCTCACTTTTTTGAAAGTGGGGTTTTCTTTATTTGGAGAAGCCTTTAGCAAAGGTAACAAATAATAAAAAAGAAACGATTACTTATCTAAAAGAAAGGGTAAGTGATAGTAAAAAATAACCACTTCCTAATTATGGTTCTTTGATTCGTTCTGCTTATGACTCTCCCATTATAAGTATGATAGTATCGAACATGTATAAAACATAGGTTATAACATAACTAAAAGGGTGTGCGACAATGAAAAAACGTACGAAGACCATTATTGCAGTCATTGCAGGAGCTGCTATTTTAATAGGAGGAATATGGATGATAAACGAAAGCCGATACCCAAACGTCCCTGCTTTTGATGATCACTTTACGCGTGAATTCTTAAACAAAGATAAAAAAGTAGACGATGGTTTTTATGAGTTTAAGTCGAAGACAGGACAGTATACGATGTGGTTTCCGGAGGAGTATCAGTTGTTGCATGAAAATGAGCAACAGTATGTAAGGGATGGAGATTTTTATGAAAGATGGAAAGCTTCATCCGTTAAGAATAAAGAAGAAAATCAGTTGAACTATTTACAAGTAAAGTTATCAGAGAGCAATCCTGATGATGAATCTATTTACGTGGAGAGTTTATTTAAAGATGAGTTTGGAGTAAATAATCCTCAAAAGTGGGAAACAGCTAATACACGTATATACTTTGATACAGGATATCTTTATTTTAAGGGAACAGAAGAACATGTTATCTATGATAAAAATAAACATGCTCCTAATACATATATAGCATACGTAGCAGATAAGAAGTCTAGTAAAGTAATAGAATTATGGTTCGATGACAGCCTAAATAATCAAGTTGGTAGGGAATCTGACAAAAAAGATTGGTTTGTAAAAGTACTGAATAGTATTCATTTTAAAGAGGGAAAGAAGCATGAATGATAAATGCATTTTAGATGATAGTTTAAGAAATAAAATAACTCAACTTGAATATAAAAACTTATCTAATAAAGAAAAAGAAATTAAAGAGATATACAAAAAACATACAGGGAGAGAAATTCCTAATTTTGAAATTTACAGTAGCTCAGAGATGGGGATTGGAAAAAAGTCTGGATTTGACGGAGCTGCTATTCATTTTTATGATAAACAAAGAAATATTAACGAAGTCTATTATATTTTTAGAGGCACTGAGCCGTCTAAGGACTTTGGAGATGTTGTTTATGATGCTTTAGGTGTTGGAGCTGGAAAAAATAATGCACAGATTAACGATGCAGTAAAGATGTATAAAAAAGTAGAGGCAAATTTAAAAGGCTCCAATGTGAAAGTAAAAAGATATGGCGATGGGCATTCTTTGGGAGGCCACCTTATAGTAACATTGAGCTTGATAACGAAGAATTTTACAGGTGTAAGGGGCCTAAATGATGCACCTGTTAATGTAAAGCAACTAGTGGAGCTTGATCAGACCTTTGCAAGGTACGTGGAGCATCAAGTAGGCAGAGAAAATAAAATATCTGCTAAAAGGCTAACAGAACTAGCCAACATCTACTATGAGAGACAAAAAGCTGCTATCAGCCATACTTGGGTGAAAGGTGAACCAATGCATGCACAATCGTTTCCTGGCAGCTGGTATGCAGGTAACAAAGTGACGATGCTTGGAGATTTAGATACAGAAGAAATGATTAACATTGGGAAATATCCTTTTCAGACAGAAGCAAAATGGAACCCAGTGTATATGATAGACCAATTTCGCTATAATCTTGGAGTAAAAACGATACTAGGTGGCTTAGGCTTTGTTAATGGTCATGTGAAACAAGAAACGTTGCTTAACCTGCCAGAAACACGTGATCAATATCTTGAGAGTGTAAAAAGATATCCTTTTCTTCATTTTGGAGAGATTAAAGCAGGTATAGGAGTAGGTGCAGCAGCAATGGTAAATACATTTACTAGCCCTGGAGCAACATTTCAGCTTATTAAAGGAATATCTCAAAGTAAACAAGCAAAACTCCACGGAATTAATTATGTTGTCAAATGCACAGAAGCTAATGCTATGAAGACATATTATCAGGTTTTTGATTCAGGATCTCAGGAAGAAATCTTGCTAGATTATGAACAAATGAAGAAGTTTGTTTATTACTGTGCTAATGCTATTAAAGACAAAGAAGCAAACTTAAATACACTAAAGCAGTATTTACATAGTGAAATTAACGAAGTCTTCGAAGCTAAGAAGAAAAAGTTAAAAATGAAAATATCCAGAGAAGAAGCTTCTCCCCAGTCATTTATGGAAAAGGCAGATAAAGACGGCGCTACTCTCGCATGGTTTGGACAAAAGCGTGTGGCTGAAAAAGTGACGTTTGATAAAACGTTTGACCCGCTAGACGATAGTGTATTTACCCCTGTTGAAGAGATTATTTCTTCTATTCAAGAGGAAGTTACATACTATCAAAAGTTTCTTGAAGCGTTCTTTCAAAATTTCGAGAAGATGATGGAAGCAGACGAATCGGTAGCTTCAGATATTAAAAGCATGAAAGAAGTAGTAGGGGGGATTTAATTGTTTGATTTCGATTTTACACACACAGGAACAACGAGTGGTAAATACACGTTCCAATTTGATGGTGATGACTTCAAGGATGAGCAGGCAAAAAGGATTAAAGAGTTAATCAAGAAGGATCAAGAAGTGAATGAAAAGCTTTGGCATGCTAAAAGCTATTTAGAAAACCAAACGGGTGAGTTTGCGGATGCGGTTAAAAGTAAATTAGAAGCAGCTGAGCGGGGATATACGCTACGAGCTCAGCAGTATGATACTGGAGCATTTCAGCATATTATGAGTTTTATGCATTCTGTTAAAGATATGAATAAGAGAGAGTACGAAATTCGATATAAAGAATCAATGGATGAAAGTGAATTAACATAAGGGATACTGCTATTCCTCAGACAGTGGTCTGAGGGATTTTTATATGTTGAACAATTTACATTAAGTCCTATTTATTTCAAAAGAGTAATAAAGGGAGTGTAGGACAATGAAAAAACGTACGAAGACCCTTTCCGCAATCATTATAGGAGTTGCTATTTTAATAGGAGGAATATGGCTGATAAACGAAAGCCGCTACCCAAACGTCCCTGCTTTTGATGATCACTTTACGCGTGAATTCTTAAACAAAGATAAAAAAGTAGATGATGGTTTTTATGAGTTTGAGTCCAAGACAGGGCAGTATACGATGTGGTTTCCGGAGGAGTATACATTACTGAGTGAAAATGGTGATTACGCTAAAGATAATAAAGATTTTGAACAATGGGAAGCTGTTCCCTCAACAAGTGAAACCAAAGAGTATAGAGGAGCTATATATGTCAGGATGGCTAAAGATCACAAGGGAAATTACCAAGATTATCTTGAAAGCTTTTTTAAAGATCATTTAATTTCTGAACAGCCAAAGCTTATTAAAACAGGTAAAACTGAAATTTATTTTTCAAGTGCTCATTTTGAGATAAATGAAAAGAATCAAGTAGTAGAAGATATTAAGCAAGAACCCAATAGCTTTTATGCATATATTATAGATAAAGCTTCTAACAAAGTAATTGAATTTTCTTTTGAAACGAGCGGATTTAAAAATAAACAATTTGAGGAAGAGAAACAGAGAAAATGGTTAATGAAAATCTTAAGAAGTGTTCAATTTTACGGTTAAGTTAGCTATACATCACGAAGCAATTTCGGGTAATAGTATTCGGTAAAAACTATTTAATAATAGGAAAAGAAGTTTGTTTCAAATAATGAAGAAGGGTGTGCAGCTATGAAACAGCATACAAAGACTATTATCGTAGTAATTACAGGGGCAACTATTTTAATAGGCGGAATATGGATCATAAATGAAAGCCGCTACCCAAATGTTCCAGCTTTTAAAGATCATTTCACTCGTGAGTTTTTGAATAAAGATAAAAAAGTAGACGATGGGTTTTATGAGTTTAAGTCGAAGACTGGACAGTATGCGATGTGGTTTCCAGAGGAGTATCGATTAATACATGAAAATGATGAAGATTATGTCGTAAGTGGAAAAATGTACGAAAGATGGGTAGCAGCTTATACCAAAGAGCATAAAAAGGAACATCAAATTAATTCTATCAGTTTAAAATTTTCAGAAGGAAGAGATCCAGGAGATGAATCTTTTAGCGTAGAAAGTCTTATGAAGAATCGTTTTAATGTAAGTGAACCAAAGGTAATAGAAACTTCTAATACTAGAATTTACTATCAATCTGCTTACATTTATTTTAAAGGGCCCGAGAAGCATGTGATAAATGACAGTAAAGAACATGTCCCAAATACATACGTAGCTTATGTGGCTGATAAGGAATCGACAAAGGTCATTCAATTATCAATGGATCAGGTTGGAGATTTTATAGAAGATAGTAACTTGGAAAAGAATACATGGGTTTTAAATATGTTAAAGAGTATCCATTTTAGAGCAGAAAATAACGGAGATGCCAGAAGATGAAAAAGCATACTAAGACTATCATTGCACTCATTATAGGAGTAACTATTTTAATAGGCGGGGTATGGATAATAAATGAAAGACGCTATCCAAATGTTCCGGCTTTTAATAATCACTTCACGCGTAAGTTCTTGAACAAAGATAAAAAAGTGGACGACGGGTTTTATGAGTTTGAGTCAAAGACAGGACAGTATACGATGTGGTTTCCAGAGGAGTATCAAATCATACATAAGGATGCTTCGGATTATGTTAAAGACTATACATATTATGAATTCTTGAAAGCTGCTAACAATAGCCACGATGGATATAAAGGATATATTGATATTGAGCTGTCTGAGAAAAAAACTAATAAAGAAAAGATATATGTAGAGGGCTTATTTAAAAACCGTTTTCATATTAATGATCCTCAAAAATTACAGACAGATACAACAAAAATTTATTACGATAGCGCGTATATCTATTTTAAAGGCACAGATAAAAGAGTAATTACGGATTTTAATAAACGTACGCCAAGTACATATGCAGGCTATATTGCGGATAAAAACTCTGAGCAGGTAATCGAATTTTATTTTGATAGTACAGAACAACTTTCTGAAAAATCAGCAGAAGAACGTGAGGAATGGATTATAAAGATATTAAAGAGTATTACCTTTAAAATAGAATAAAAACAAGGTCTACTCATTCTGTTTTAAACAATAGCTGAAGAAAATTTCTTAATTTTAAAGTTTGTACTAGCAATGGAAATAAAGGATGTGTGGAGTGATGAAAAAACGTAAAAAGACTATCATTGCAGCAATCGTAGGGTCATCTATTCTAATAGGTGGAATATGGCTGATAAATGAAGAACGTTACCCCAATGCCCCAGCTTTTGATGACCATTTTACTCGTAAGTTCTTGAATAAAGATAAAAAAGTAGACGACGGGTTTTATGAGTTTGAGTCAAAGACAGGGCAGTATACGATGTGGTTTCCAGAAGAGTATCAAGTTTTGCATAAAAAGAGAGAGGATTATGCTATCAATAATAATTCTTACGAGAGCTGGTGGGCTGTTTACAATGAAGAAGTTGAAGGTAAAACACAAGCGAACTATATAAAAACTGAGTTTTTAACCAGTAATCCTGCAGATGAGAGTATTCACGTTGAGGCTTTATTTAAGAGAAGATTTGGATTAAGTGTTCCTAATAAGATTGAAAACTCACAGACGAGGATTTACTACCAATCAGCTTATATTTATTTCAAAGGAACAGAAAAGCGTGTAATAGTAGATAAGAAGAAACATATTCCTAATACATACTTGGCATATGTAGCAGATAAGCGTTCTAATAAAATAGTACAGATTTCCTTCGATAGTAGCGATAAATATAAAAGCGGTGATGAAGACAAAAAACAAGAATGGTTTTTAAAAATGCTGAAAAATATTCGTTTTAATGAGGGGAAATAGTAGAGAATTTATAGAGAAGAAGAGGTAACAAGTTAGATGAAGAAAGTTATAGGATTTGCTTAGCTGTAGGTGCAATATTTTTTGTAGTGTCTTGAATGGGCTGTTATCCTTGGTTTTCCAACTAGCATCTATTTATCAACATGAGCAATTTGTCTATGTTTACAAGCCAACGATAACAGGTTATTGCGCTAAGTATATGATAAACGTAAATTTCACATATTAGGTGTTTCTAGCGGTTGATTGGAGGGCAAGGCGAAGACTCCTGCGGGAAAAGCGGAACAGGTGAGACCCCGCAGGAGCGTAAGCGACGAGGAGGCTCAGCGGCCGCCCGCGGAAAGCGAAGCCATGCACGAGCCATGCACGGAAATCAACCGCGGTGTCCCAAGCAATCTATACTAGTCCCTTTATTTAATTTGCTCATCTTTAGATGGGGTTGAGTTGCTTATGTCTCAATCTCTTGTTTGAAACATCCTTTACAGCCTATCTATCAAAAGCATAAAAGCCTCTAAAACACTTCTTTGTTGCTATCATAAGCCCCGAGAAAGTCTCAAAATACCTAAATCGCCTAATGGAATATCTTCCTTTTAATGGACAATTATCTGTTTTTAGGATATATTTTTATAAGTTTAAGTTGTGGAAGAAATAGTATATTGAAAATGAAAGGTGATTAAACGAAAGAATGGATGCTCATGTTTTAAAGGAACTGACGTATGAAGACTTTCAGTTTGTATATCAGCCTATTTATGCGTTGAATTCGTGGGAGACGCTGGGTTTTGAGGCTTTGCTGCGCACGGCTTTCGCAAAAGGGCAGATTGAAGAGTTGTTTTCACTGGCAAGACGCCATAATTATTTGTACAAGCTTGATACGATGGCAATTGAAGGAGCGATCAAACACTTTCCGTTTGATGTGTTGAAATCACAGGATGTATTTATCAATGTGTTTCCATCTACTCTTCTCCATCCGCATTTTCAGCTGTTTTTAACGTATCTGTTGAACACCTATAAAAATGCGAAGCATCGCGTTGTATGGGAGTTAAATGAAACGCTTCATGAAAAGATTTTATGGGAATCGCCTGCTCTTTTTGCCCGAGTAGTGAGTTTGAAAGAGGCGGGTTTCAAAATCGCGATTGATGATTTTGGAGCAGGAGCCGCAGCGATGAGACAAGTGAGCATGTACGAGCCTCACTATATGAAGCTGGATCGAAGCTATGCTGAAGGGCTAGCCGACTGCAAGCAAAAGAAAGATCTGATTGATTTGCTTGTTAACTATTATCCGCATACGAATCTCATTTTAGAAGGCGTTGAACGAGATAAAGATTTAGCCGCAGCGATTTCGTTAAACCTACATGCTGCTCAAGGCTATTTGCTGGGCACGCCGCAGTCGATCTCTTCCTACTTAACTTATAATAAGTACCGCAGTTTATTCAGACGAGAAAGGCTGCTGAACTCTTAAACCATACACTTCACTAAATAGATAATTTATCGTAATATGAGAATGGGTAATTAGCCTTATATGCAACGCAGATGTCTTGAATTTTTATAAAATTATGTGATTTTGTGCGATTGTTAAAATATTTTAAGGGGTAAAGAAGACGCGTTGGTTTGGGAGAATGAGTGAATTGCATATCAAAACAAGACGTTTAGTGAAATTCCAAAGGCAGATGGAGGATATTTAGTATGTATAGTGAAGGGGTATTCCAATTTTATTTTATGAATATGCCGCAGCCTGTTATTTTAATTCAGCAAGAAAAACATCAGCTATATTATAAAGAATGTAACAAAGCAGCTCAGCAATTCTTTGACAAAATGGAAGACAAGATAATCAATAAAGAAGAAAATCTGCTTTTTTACACACTTTGTGAAAAAGCTATTGCCATGAAAGAACCGATTCAATATCAATACATACAGCTTTTTCAGCCCGACCGGCATGCATATGAAGTAACATTTACCCCTCTTTTTAATCAAGCGACAACCCCTTCACATGTCCTTGTCATGGCTCAAGAAATTCATTATAAAAAAACGCAGGAAGAGAGCACACGTTTGCTCGATGCGTTTCTAGAAAATACGGTAGACGCCATTTTAATTGCTGATTGTGATGAGAAGGTCTTAACAGTCAATGGGGCATTTGAAAAGCTATTTCAGTGGAGAAAAGAAGAAGTTATAGGAAAAAGCCGTCAAGAGATGAACATCGTGTCAAAGAAAGAGGAAAAAGAAAACCTTAAATTAATAGCAGAATTAAAAAATGGCAAGACGCTGCCTCCTTATGAAACAGTCAGGTACACAAAAAGCGGCGAAAGCGTGTGTGTCTCTGTCAGCTGTTCACCGATTTATGACTATCAAAATCAACTGGTCGCCTATTCGGTGATTTACCGAGATATCACAGCTATTAAAAGATTAGAATTGGAGCTCATAAAAAGCAAACAGTGGTACAAATCGCTATTTACAAACCACCACCACGCGGTTTGTATGCTGAATTTGGACGGCACGATTTTAAATATCAACAGCGCATTCTTAGAAACGCTGCAGCTTTCTGCAAGCGATGTGCTGCATCAAAATTACCGAGATATTGCTAAAAGACTGGGAGCCTGTAACTACAAGTCTTGGAATGTATATGAAGAAATTAGCTATAGTACAGAACTAACATTCCGCAGAAGCCAACATTCTATACAACATGTGTATATTACAACGATTCCTGTTAAAGTAAATAATCAAACGGTTGGGGCTTATGCAATCTTACACGATATTACGCCTCAAAAAGAAGCAGAAGAACAGCTGGCTTATACGCTGAAAGAACTTGAAAATATAAAATATGCGCTTGATGAATCAGCTAGCGTTATGATTATAAATGCAAGTGGAATTATTACCTATGTAAATGATATGTATGTACAGTATTCAGGTTATGAAAAAGAAGATTTATTAGGGAAGTATTATCGAGATGCAGAGCTTCATCATGACCACCATGAGCTGCTTGAAACAATAAAAAGCGGAAAAGTATGGCGAGGACAGCTTGAAATGGAGACGAAGCATCATCAGTCATACTGGGTATCGAAAACAATTGTGCCGTTAAAAGATATAGACGGAAATATTACTCATTACGTATCCATTCACAATGATATTACTGAACAAAAAGCGCTAGAAAATAAACTTCATTTTGAAGCCACTCACGATAGTTTAACAGGTCTTCCCAACCGGGCGATGTTATTAAAAGAGTTAAACAAAGTAATTGAAAATGGGCAGCGGAAAAGCGATGAGTTTTTTGCGCTTTTGTTTCTCGACTGTGATAATTTTAAGCAGATTAACGATGAATATGGCCATCATATAGGCGACGAATTTTTAAAAGCATACACGAAGAGATTAAAAAGCTGTGTACGGAAAGGCGATCGCATCTATCGGTTGGGCGGAGACGAGTTTATCATTATTTTAAACGTCACAAATGGACGGGAAATTGAACAAATTGCTGGGCGGATTCATGTCTCTCTTCAGCAAAGCTGGAATGTACGGGGCTATTGTTTGCGCACAACAACTACCATCGGCGTCTCTATTTATCCAGAGGACGGGGAATCGGCTGCTTTATTATTGAAAAATGCAGATGATGCGTTATACAAAGGAAAAAGAGAAGGGAAAAATAATTATATCCTCTATCAAACGTAAAAAAAGCCTCCAAAGAGGCTTTTTTATTTTATCCATGTTTTTGCCCACTTACTGACGGGCCCTAAGATCATACCAAGCTCTGATCCTTTTTTAGTTAAGATATATTCAATGCGAACGGGACGTTCAGGAATAACGTGCCGGATCACAATTCCTTCTTCTTCCAGCTCTTTCATTCGTTCGGTTAACATTCGTTTACTTAAAGAAGGAATGCTGCTGTGAATTTCACTAAAGCGTTTAGGACCGCTCATCAGGACATAAATAATCAATCCGTTCCATCTTTTTCCTATTATATCGAATGTTTTCCACACTTTTGGACATAACTCATCAAAATCATTCATTGATGTCACCTACTTTATTGTATATAGGATATTAAAAGTAACCACTGTAATGTTATTATATACTAACATTTGGATAATGAAAAGGCTATCTTTTTTTATTTTCAAAACTTTCAGTAGCTTGGAAACGCTGTATTGTAAAGTATTCAAAAAAAGTCACAAAATCGACATATTATTGTTGACGTATCAAGAAAAAAGGTCTAAGATTGGTTACATAAAGTTACCTAGTTAAATAAAAGGTACTTTAAATTTACAATTACATCAAGAGTTTGAGAAAGAAGGTTAGTATCAAATGGATATCCTTTTGGCTATTCTTCCTGCGATTTTCTGGGGAAGTATTGTCCTGTTCAACGTTAAATTGGGCGGAGGTCCTTACAGTCAAACGCTTGGGACTACAATTGGTGCGCTGATCTTTTCAGCCGTTATTTACTTCGTAGTTCATCCCGTATTGACGCCGCTTATTTTTATTGTCGGAATCGTTTCAGGATTATTTTGGGCAGTTGGGCAAAGTAATCAGTTGAAAACGATTGATTATATTGGTGTTTCAAAAACCATGCCAATTTCAACTGGTATGCAGCTTGTGACGACATCACTGTTTGGTGTTATCGTATTTCACGAGTGGTCAACAACAACAACCGTTATTTTAGGCGTGTTAGCTCTTATCTTTATTGTTATTGGTATTGTGTTAACATCACTAGAAAGCGAAAAAAATGCAGAGCAATCTGGACAATTCAAAAAAGGGATTATTACCCTTATTATTTCAACAATTGGATACTTAGTGTATGTAGTTGTCGCTCGTTTATTTAATGTAGACGGATGGTCGGCGCTATTCCCACAAGCTATTGGTATGTTAATTGGTGGACTTATACTTACTTATAAACACAAACCGTTTAATAAATACGCAATTCGCAACATTATTCCAGGGCTGATTTGGGCAGCTGGTAATATGTTCTTATTTATTTCTCAACCTAAAGTAGGGGTTGCAACAAGCTTCTCATTATCACAAATGGGAATTGTTATTTCAACGCTTGGCGGTATCTTCTTATTAGGAGAAAAGAAAACAAAGCGTCAGCTTATTTCGATTACGATTGGTATTGTGCTCATCATTTTAGGTGGCGTATTCCTCGGAATGGCTAAAAGTTAACGTTTACGTAAAAGTTAATAATAGTATGTATGAATAAATGAAAACACTAGGAGGATTTTATTATGTATACAGATTTAAAAGATAAAGTAGTTGTAATTACAGGTGGATCAACAGGTTTAGGACGTGCAATGGCTGTTCGTTTCGGTCAAGAAGAAGCAAAAGTTGTTATTAACTATTACAACAATGAAGAAGAAGCTTTAGATGCGAAAAAAGAAGTAGAAGAAGCAGGCGGACAAGCAATCATCGTTCAAGGCGACGTAACAAAAGAAGAAGACGTTGTAAATCTTGTTCAAACAGCTATTAAAGAATTCGGTACATTAGACGTTATGATTAATAACGCTGGTGTTGAAAACCCAGTTCCTTCTCATGAGCTATCTCTAGATAACTGGAACAAAGTTATTGATACAAACTTAACAGGCGCATTCTTAGGAAGCCGTGAAGCGATTAAATATTTCGTTGAAAACGACATTAAAGGAAATGTTATCAACATGTCTAGCGTTCACGAAATGATTCCTTGGCCATTATTTGTTCACTATGCAGCAAGTAAAGGCGGTATGAAACTAATGACGGAAACATTGGCTCTTGAATATGCGCCAAAAGGTATCCGCGTAAATAACATTGGACCAGGTGCGATGAACACACCAATTAACGCAGAGAAATTTGCAGATCCAGAACAACGTGCAGATGTAGAAAGCATGATTCCAATGGGTTACATCGGTAAACCAGAAGAAGTAGCAGCAGTTGCAGCATTCTTAGCATCATCACAAGCAAGCTATGTAACAGGTATTACATTATTTGCTGATGGTGGTATGACGAAATATCCTTCTTTCCAAGCAGGAAGAGGCTAATATAGTTTAGAATCGATGTAGAAAAAAAGACATGGCAAAATCGGCCATGTCTTTTTTTTTATACCTAAGCGAATGCCACCCCCCTTGCGGGGTTGGTGGCATTCGCCTAGGTAAAACCTTTTAAGAACTTTTTAAAACCTTTTTGAGAAGAGTAAAGGGAGCTTTTTGATCCCTTATAAGTTTGTTATATTAGCCAGCCATTTTTTATCAGACGATGGCTGGTTTTTGTCTTTTAGTTTGCTAAAGATAAAGGCAAGAACTGAGCCTGAAATGTTGTGCCAGACGCTGAAGATGGCGCTTGGGACAGCGGCTAGCGGCGAAAAGTGAGTGGAAGCGATAGTGACGCCGAGCCCTGAGTTTTGCATGCCAACTTCCATTGCCACCGCTTTTTGTTTGGCTAGATCCATTCCGCATAAGCGGGCAAAGAAGAAGCCGATTGTGAAACCAAGAATGTTGTGAAGAACAACTACGGCAAAAATGATACCGCCTGTTTTAGCAAGCTGTGCTTGGCTTCCTGCCACAACGGCAGATACGATCAAGACAATCGCGACTACTGAAACAAGGGGAAGAGCTTTGGAACTTGCTTCTGCAGCTTTTCCAAAAAACTTTTTGATCGTAAATCCAAGAGCAAGCGGAATGATGACAACTTGTATAATGGAAATAATAAGAGACATGATATCAATATCGACCCACTTGCTTGCAAATAATAAAATAAGAAGCGGTGTAACAATCGGTGCTAAAATGGTTGAAACAGAAGCGATAGCAACTGCGAGCGCAACGTTTCCTCGAGCCAAAAAGACCATTACGTTTGATGATGTGCCGCTTGGACAGCAGCCTACTAAAATAACGCCCACTGCTATTTCTTTTGGTAAATCTAAGCCAATCGCCAAACCGAATGCAAGAAGCGGCATAATGATAAAATGTCCCACCACGCCTAGTGCTACTTCTTTCGGTCTTCGAAATACTTCGCTGAAATCAGACGCTGACAGCGTTAATCCCATTCCAAACATGACAATTCCTAAGAGCGGAACGATGTACTTTCCAATCCATACAAAGTGCTCTGGGAATGAGTAGGCAATAACGGAAATTAAAATAACCCAAAGCGTAAACGTTTTTCCTGCAAATGTACTGATTTTCTCTATTGTTTTCATCTGTACGATACCTCCTGCGAACTATAAGAAGAAATTATACTATTTATTCAGAAAAATGAAAACAGTATTTTTGTAAAATAGTACAGAATATTTTATCTTTTGGAGATTATTTCAGTTTAAATGCAAGCATTCCTTCATTGAATACACGGAATATGTGGTAATATAAAGAAGTTAGTTTTAGAAAGTCGGAGGAGTTTAGTCATGAAATTTATCTATATTTTGTCTGTCCTTCCGTTCGTAGGCATATTAGGTTTTCTCCCTTTTGTTAATCGAGTCACTCCGTTTGTTCTCGGTATGCCGTTCAATATGTTTTGGATGGTGATATGGGTGGTGCTTACGTCCATTATTTTAGGGGTTATGTATAAGCTTGATCCCAGAAATCGGGAAGGGGAAGAAGAATGAATAGTGCACTTATTATTATTTTACTATTTTTAGTGGCAGCTATTTTTCTTGGCATACGATCAACCAAAGGCAAGGATATGAACTTGGAGCAGTGGACGGTAGGCGGACGCGGTTTCGGGGCGGTTTTAGTGTTTGTGCTGATGGCCGGAGAAATCTATACAACGTTTTCGTTTCTAGGCGGAAGCGGATGGGCTTATGGAAAAGGAGCTCCTGCACTTTATGTGTTAATTTATATTAGCTTATCATATGTCTTATCATACTGGCTTCTTCCTGTTATTTGGAAGTATGCAAGAGATCATAAGCTCGTCTCGCAGCCTGATTTTTTTGTAAGCAAATATAAAAGCCCTTACCTTGGTGTGCTTGTAGCTGCTGTAGGAGTGATTGCTGTCATTCCTGTTATTGTTGTGCAGTTAAAAGGATTGGGGATTATTGTATCACAAGCATCATACGGCGCCATTTCAATGCCGGCAGCCATTTGGATGGGAGCTATCAGTTTAACGCTGTATGTTATGATATCCGGTATCCACGGTTCTGCATGGACGGCCGTTATTAAAGACATTATGATGCTTGCTGTGATTGGATTTTTAGGCATTTATTTACCTTTTCATTATTACGGAGGATACGGTCCGATGTTTGAAGCGGTGAATACAGCGAAGCCAGGGTTTTTAAAGTTTCCTGACCAAGGATTGAGCGTCTCGTGGTTTATTTCGACCGTTATTTTACTAGTACTTGGTTTTTATATGTGGCCGCAGGTGTTTAGTTCAAGCTATACAGCGAAAAATGCAAAGGTATTTCGTAAAAATGCAATCATTAGTCCTCTTTATACGCTGATGCTGCTCTTTGTATTTTTTGTTGGATTTGCAGCTATTTTAAAAGTTCCTGGTTTAAGCGGAGGAGACGTGGATCTTGCGCTATTACGGATCTCAATCCAAACTTTTGATCCTTGGTTTATTGGAATTATAGGAGGAGCTGGTTTGCTGACAGCGCTTGTGCCGGGATCGATGCTGTTAATGAGTGCGTCAACGCTGCTGGCTAAAAACATATACAAACCGTTTGCGCCTCAAGCAAGCGAAGCGCGTATTGCTCGTTTAGCGAAAAGCTTTGTACCGGTTGTGGCTCTCATTTCTGTTTACTTTACGCTAAACGGAGGAACGACGCTGTCAACGATTATTTTAATGGGCTATAGTCTAATGACACAGCTGTTTCCATCTCTGCTTTTCAGCTTGAAGAAAAATAATTTTGTAACGAAACAAGGAGCAGCGTGGGGGATTGTTGCTGGAATTATTGTAGTGGCCTATATTACAATCAGCGGATCTACTATTGGTACGTTGTTCCCGTCACTGCCTCAGCAAATGAAAGATATCAACGTCGGATTTATTGCGCTGCTTATCAACTTTATCGTAATGTGGGGAGTCAGTATGCTCACAAAGCAAAACGAGGCTGGGACAAAAGTATGTTAGACGAAGTGAAAACGAACCATTGATCAACACGTTTGATTAGTGGTTCGTTTTTTTGTTAGGGTCAACGTTAGATCCTTCTAGCAGTTGATTGGAGGGCAAGACGAAGACTCCTGCGGGAAAAGCGGAACAGGTGAGACCCCACAGGAGCGCAAGCGACGAGGAGGCTCAGCGGCCGCCCGCGGAAAGCGAAGTCTTACACGGAAATCAACTGCGGTGTCACAAGCAGTTCAGCTCATGTATCAGCCTAGTTTTTTCTAATCAAACAGCAAAGAGCCAAAGGAACTGGATCATCCTTTGGCTCTTTATGTGGCTTTTAACCAATAATTTGTAAAATTTCCTACATCAACTGATTTACGCTAAAGCGGGAACTCGGTCGTTATAGTAAATAACTTCCGATAGGATCTTACACCCTTTAATCTCCTGAAACGTCTTTTTTGCCTCTACCTCTGATTCAAATTCAAACATAGTCGGACTTTGGTTTTTCGAGTAAACGGTAATGATCCACATTGTAAAATAAGCTCCCCCTGTAAAATAATAGTTTTCCTTTTTAGTGTAGCTATCAGGTGATGTAATAATAATTGAATAGTTGTGATACAGCCTCACATTTTAAAAGGTACTTCTACTATACAACAAAAATTACAAAATAAAACAAGAAAATCTAAAAAACTACAGAGAATAATGAAAGAGAATAAATAACCGTTTATATATGGGCTATATTTATAAATGGAAGTAGGGATGTAAAAAATATAGAGAAGAGCGATTGTCTTTTAGATTGCTAAACTATATACTTATGTTCAAAAAGTGCAGGAAGTGAACGATGAAAGTTGATACGGTAGTAAAAAAAGATGTTTTACTCATTCTGGTAATGATAGTCGTTGTGCCGCTAGCAGGAGAGCTTAAATATTATCCTTTTCATGATACGTATAGAGTTAGCTTTGCTGTGCCCATTTTTTTCTTTTCACTGCTGCTTTTAAGAAAGGTATCTCCTGTAATACCAGGTCTTTTAGTTGCGAGTGCTATAGTGGGCTTTCGGATGTACCTTGACTGGTATAACTACGAATCATTTGATTTTCTGCATTCTTTGCAGATCAGGTGTTCAGCGGGGATTTATTATCTCGTTTATGCCATTTCTTTTTCGTGGTTTAAAATTAACGATTTTCATTCAAAGCCTTGGATTATTGGCATATGGAGCATCATTATCGAAACGGTTTCAGGCGGGATGGAATTGCTTTGTATGTATGTGATGGTTCACCATCATATTGTGTTTCCAGAGTTCATGCAAATTTTTATTGTAGGCGTCTTTCGAAGTTTCTTTGTTTTATGCCTGTTTAGCATGATCAAACTTTACGAAGGGCAGCTGAGAGAACGACAAATCTCTCAAAAAAATGATCAGCTGCTTGTTGTGCTTTCAAATTTATATGAGGAATCCATTCATTTGAAAAAAACGCTGCAGGACGCTGAAAGAATTACGAAAAAGTCGTATGATTTGTATGAAGAATTACACGAAGCGGATATCCACCAGCTTACTTCACTGCACGATTTTAGCCAAAAAGCATTACAAATTGCAGGAGAAGTACATGATATTAAAAAAGACAACCAGCGGATATCAGCAGGACTGTCCAAGGTCATTACAAAAGAAGAATTTTCTGAGTATATGGAAATCGAAAGTCTGCTTCAAATCGTCATGCGCAGCAACGAAAAATATGCGGCGATGTTAGCAAAAGATATTCATTTTTCATATTCGATTTTAGGAGAGCATCCTCGCTATCACGTGTACTTGTTTTTATCATTAATTAATAACCTAGTAACGAATGCGGTCGAAGCGATTGAAGAAGAAGGCGCGATTATTATCGATGTATGTCGAGAAGAAGACCGCATTTTATTGTATGTAAGAGATAGCGGTCCCGGAGTGAAAAAAAGGCATGAACGTCTCATTTTTAAAGCGGGATTTACATCCAAATATGCAAAGGACGGAACGCCTTCTACGGGTCTTGGGCTTGTCTACGTTAAGCAAATGACCGAGCAGCTGGGAGGGAATATTCAATTTGTTAATCTGTCTCCAAGCCCCGGTGTTCAATTTGCTATAGATTTACCTATTTCTACGTTAATGGGGGATAAGGACTAATATGCGATTTTATATCATAGATGATGACGAAGTCTTTCGTTCAATGTTAGCCGAAATTATTGAAGATAATGATCTAGGGGAGGTTATAGGAGAAGGAGAAGACGGGATCGTGTTAAATGATCAAGTTTCTTTATTGCAGCAGATCGATATTTTATTTATTGATTTATTAATGCCGATTCAAGACGGAATCGAAACCGTGCGCAAAATAAAGGATAGTTTTAAAGGGAAAATTATTATGATGTCACAGGTAGAAACGAAAGATTTGATTGGAAAAGCCTACTCGCTTGGCATTGAATACTATATCACGAAGCCGCTTAATCGTATGGAAGTGCTCATGGTCATTCAAAAAGTAATTGAACGAATTCATGTTCAACAATCAATGGAGAAAATTCAAGAATCGTTAAATACCGTACTTAATGTAGGAAATCAACAAAAAACGCCTTCTTTTGGTAAAAAAGAAAGCGATCCGGCAGAAGCGTGCAGGTTTCTTTTAAGAGAACTTGGGATTTTAGGAGAAAGCGGAAGCAAAGATTTAATTGAAATCATCAATTACTTGCATCAAACGGAAAAAAGCACGATGTATGAACAGCATTTTCCTTCTCTCAAAGAGATTTTTGAGAAAATTACCGTTAGAAAGCTTGGTTCATCTTTTTCAGAAGACGTGCTGCAAAAAGAAATGAAAGCAGCTGAGCAGCGAGTAAGAAGAGCTATTTATCAGTCTTTAAATCATTTGACTTCTCTTGGTATGGTTGACTTCTTTAATCCTAAATTTGAAAATTACGCTTCTAAGTTTTTCGATTTTTCAATGGTGCATCAGCGCATGAGAGATATAGAAAAAGGGACGGGAAAAAGCAGCACTCCGAGTCGTATAAACGTAAAAAAATTTATTCAAATGCTCTATTATGAAGTCAAACAAACGCTGTAGTAAAAAAACTACAGCGTTTTCATTTTGTAATTTTCTAAAAACTTTTTGTTAGTTTCAGTAGGTTTTTGTTAGATTTTGTGATGCCTATGATAATGTAATCTTATGAATAAAAGAACTACTTAATAAACAGTTCTTAATGGAATTGTATCTGTTGAATACATTAAGTGCAAATAAACAACTTTGAGCTGTTAGAAAAAAGAAGGAAGGTGCAAAGATATGTTCAAAAAGCTTGGATTAGCAGGACAAATTCTAATTGGTTTGATTGCAGGTATTATTGTAGGGGCTATTTTTTACGGAAATCCTAAAGCAGTTGAAGTGCTCCAGCCAATTGGAGACGTATTCATTCATTTAATTAAAATGATCGTGGTGCCGATTGTTATATCTAGTATCATTGTGGGCGTTGCAGGTGTTGGTGATATTAAGAAGCTTGGTAAATTAGGCGGAAAAACAATTCTTTACTTTGAAATCATTACAACGGTTGCCATTGTTGTAGGCTTATTAGCAGCTAACTTGCTTCACCCTGGTACTGGTGTGGACCGCAGCGGTCTTGAAAAATCAGATATCAGCAGCTACACATCAACGGTAGAAGCTACAGAGCAAAAAGGATTTGTAGAAACATTTGTTCACATCGTTCCAACGAATGTATTTGAGTCAATTGCTGCAGGCGACATGCTGCCAATTATTTTCTTCTCGGTCCTATTTGGACTTGGAATTGCATCAATCGGTGAAAAAGGCAAGCCGGTTTTAAGATTCTTTGAAGGCACGGCAGAAGCGATGTTTTGGGTAACGAATTTAGTTATGAAGTTTGCACCGTTTGGCGTATTTGCATTAATCGGTGTAACCGTATCAAAATTTGGACTAGCGTCTCTGATTCCGCTTAGTAAGCTTGTAATTGTTGCTTACGGCACAATGATTTTCTTTGTGTTAGTTGTGCTAGGACTTGTAGCTAAATGGGCTGGCGTTAACATCTTCCACTTATTAAAAGTGCTAAAAGATGAATTGCTGTTAGCATTTTCAACTGCAAGTTCAGAAACAGTATTGCCGCGTATTATTGCGAAAATGGAAAAGTTCGGATGCCCTAAAGCAATTACATCTTTTGTTATTCCGACGGGATATTCGTTTAACTTAGACGGATCTACTCTTTATCAAGCGCTTGCTGCGATTTTTATCGCGCAAATGTACGGTATTGATATGAGCATCACACAGCAAATTTCACTGATATTAATTTTAATGGTTACATCTAAAGGAATTGCAGGAGTTCCAGGCGTATCGTTTGTTGTACTGCTTGCAACGCTTGGATCTGTAGGACTTCCGGTAGAAGGGCTTGCTTTTATCGCTGGAATCGACCGTTTGTTAGATATGGGACGTACAGCGGTAAACGTAATTGGAAACTCACTTGGTGCGATTGTCATTTCGAAGTGGGAAGGTCAATTTAACGATAAAGACAAGGAAGCTTACATTAACGAAGTAACAAAAAAAGTATCGTAACAACAAAGAGTCTGGGACAAAAGCATTGTAGTTGAAGAAAGATCCGAACGATTATTCGTTCGGATCTTTTTTATATTGATGTAGATTTTATCTGTGCAGTTGCTTCTAGTTGTTGATCGGAGAACAAGGCGAAAACTCCTGTGGAAAGCTAAATCTTGTATGGAAATCAACGGCTGTGCAACAAGCTATCCATACCAGCTCATTTATCCAACTTATTCGGCTTTAGACGGGATTTATTTCGTTATGACTCCATCTTTTTTCGGTTGAATTTGCTTTGGAAAATTGGGAATAGTAACTAAAGATGAAAAACAAATGATTAATACAAGGAGGTCTCAACATGGGAAGAGCAAATAATCACAAATCATCACATAACAACAAAGGGTCACTGCCTCAAACACCAAAAGAGTTAAAAATTGCTCCGGATCAAGCAAATGAAGAATTTTCACGCGAGTTAGCGCAGCATCATGATGCTAAAGCAAAACAAGACTTAATTTTGAAACAGCAAAAAGAAAAGTAAAAGAAAAAGAGGCTGGACAAAAGTGTTTTAATTGAAGGGAAATCCGAACGATGAATGGAGATTCTTGATGGAGAATCCAACTCGTTCGGATTTTTTATTGGCAGAGTGAACGAAGGTTTCATTTCTATAGTTGCTTCTAGCTTGTGATTGGAGGGCAAGACGAAGACTCCTGCGGGAAAAGCGGAACAGGTGAGACCCCGCAGGAGCGTAAGTGACGAGGAGGCTCACCGGCCGCCCGCGGAAAGCGAAGTCTTGCACGGAAATCAACTGCCGCGTAACAAGCGATTCATACTAGCTCGTTTATTCGTCTGTAGATTCGATTGACTTAGGTATGTTTCAATCTCTTTTATACATATCTAAAGATAAAAATACCTCAGTAACCATTTTGTAACATTATTTAATCATAGCGTAATAGTTTTTGAGGCTTTTTTCATTATAATTAAACCGAACATATTGAAAAATAAGTTCTATAGAAACGTAACGTTCGGTTACATAATGGAGGAGAAAAATGAAAAAAGCCATCATTGGGTCTATAACGGCAGCGGCAGTCTTATTTAGCGGAGCCAGTCCGTTTATTGCACCTGCTCAAACAGTAGAAGCAGCGTCATATTCATACAAAGACACGGCTATTGCTACTGGTAAAAAATTAATGGGTGTTCCTTATAAATGGGGAGGTACAACAACAAAAGGTTTTGACTGCTCAGGATTTATTCAATACATTTTTAAAAAGGCTGGAAAAACACTTCCGCGCACAACGGAACAAATGTATCGAGTAGGGACAAGCGTTTCAAAAGCAAAGCTTCAAAAAGGAGATTTAGTTTTCTTTCAAACGTATAAAAAAGGTCCTTCACATGTAGGCGTGTACTTAGGAAATAATCAGTTTCTTCAGGCTTCTACGTCTAAAGGCGTGACGATTACATCTCTTAGCAACAGCTACTGGAAAGCACGTTATATCGGTGCAAAACGGATTTAACTATCCGTCATTTTTTTGGAAAACAACACTACATTATGTAGTGTTGTTTTTGTTTGCATATACATAACATATTGCCAACATTATTTTTAACGTTTTATACAAAAAAATCCATATTCTATGAGATAATAACGTTAACACATTTTGTACTTTAACATAAGGAATATCCCACTCTATTCGAAAGTTTGGTGAGCGAAGATGAAGCGCTTAGTATGGAGTTATGGAATAGGTATTGTTGCAATAGTAGCAGTACTCTCATTTTTCTTTATGATGAAAGGTCAAACAGAGAAAGCTGTCGTTAGCGGAAATGTACCAAAAGCTCATGCGCAGGGAGAAAGAGTGAAGCAGCCCATCTCACAGTTTCAAGCAGTACAGCCTCATGAAGCAGATAATGAAGTGAAAAATGTAAAAAACAACATGCCTGAAAAAGCGGATCCTCCTCCTTTTTTAGTCTACATTGACCCGGGTCATCAATCTCAGGCTAACCTAGAGAAAGAGCCAATCGGACCGGGATCAGCAGAAACGAAAATAAAGGTTTCCGGAGGCACATCAGGCGTAGTGACCAAGAAGCCGGAATACAAGCTGACGTTGGAAGCCTCTATAATATTAAAACAGCTGCTCGAAGAAAAAGGCATAACCGTAAAGCTTACTCGGAGTTCTGATAATGTAGATATCAGCAACCGGGAACGAGCGGAGCTTGCGAACAATTCAAAAGCTGATCTGCACGTACGTATACATGCGGATGGTTCTGAACATGCTTCTGTAAAAGGATTTTCTGTGCTTGCTCCTGCAGAAGATAATTCCTATACAAAGTCTATTTATCAAAGGAGTCTGCAGGCATCTCAAGCTATTCTGACAGAGGTGAAAAAAGATCAGTTTGTCGAAGCAGACGGCATTCGCTATCGCAGTGATCTTTCAGGATTTAACTGGTCGACTGTACCTGTAACGCTAGTTGAATTGGGATATATGACGAATCCAGAAGAAGACCGGAACCTGTCTGATCAGGCTTACCTTACAAAGCTGATGAATCATATTGCAGATGGTATAGCGGCATATGAAGACATGAAAAAATAAAAGGCGAAAAGACCTATAAAAGCGTGTGACTAAATCATTTGATTTATGTCACACGTTTTTTTTGTCGTTCATATGATATAAAGAAGCGTTTTTTCGACAAAAAAATGGACGAGCAGAAAAGAAAACTAGGTAAAATGCTTTAATTTTTATAAAACTGTGTCGATATAACGAGTGATATTAAAATGCGTTAGACAGTACATGAAAATGGGGGAACAAGATGAGAAAGTTAACGGCATTTGCTTTAGTACTAAGCGTACTGCTGTTTCAATTCACGCCGCTTGCTAGCGTGAAAGCTGAAACGGTAGAACCAGTTGTGTCTGTAAAATTAGTAAACTATTTAGGAGATCATCATGCAATTACAATTAAGCCGTCTTATTTATACACTATTAAAAACTCGGATTTGGTCTTAAAGGCAAATACAGAGTATACGGTAACGGCAACAACTCAAGGTGTCACTCTAAAACAAGGAAGCACTGTATTAGGTGATTTTACAAGCTTTGAAATTACACCGTCTCTTTATAAAAATCCCGTATCTATTAACGGCAGACAGTACTTAGGGGACGTTGCGTTTACAAATGAAAAAGGAACGTACGTCAGACCTGTTAATACGCTGCCGATTGAAGACTATTTAAAAGGCGTTGTGCCAAATGAAGTCTATACATCTTGGAATCTGCAAGCTTTAAAAACTCAGGCAGTAGCAGCGAGAACATACGCAATGAGCTATGCAGGAAAAGTAATCAATGACACGGTAAGCTATCAAGTATACGGTGGCTATACGTGGTACGACAGCAC
Organism: Priestia sp. FW507-14D1A; assembly: GCF_058781295.1. Taxonomy (NCBI): domain Bacteria; kingdom Bacillati; phylum Bacillota; class Bacilli; order Caryophanales; family Bacillaceae; genus Priestia; species Priestia sp. FW507-14D1A. Next base: position 578,423 of record NZ_JBYSWQ010000002.1, on the reverse strand, counting down.
AAACAAAGCAGTAGATGAGACATTCGGACAAGTAGTCACATACAACAATAAATTAATCAACGCCGTTTTCTCATCAAGCAACGGGGGAAGAACCGAATCAAATAGCAATGCCTGGGGAGGAACTCAGCTTTCTTATTTCCCGGTGAAAGAAGATCCATACGATAAGCAGACGCCGTGGACGTTAGCTATTCAAAAAACGCAAATTGATTTAACCGGAAAAGATTTAGCTAACTATAGCGCTTGGTGGAATACGGTTTCTGAAAAAGATAAAACCGTTACGGATAATTTGAAGTCATGGTTAGTAGCCAATAAGCATCCTGGTAAAACGATTAAAATTACCTCTATTCCAAAGGTGAATTTTTATGCTCCTTCATCAGGGGGCCGTGTGACTAAAGGTGCAATTACAGTGGACTACCTCGTTAAAGGAGATGTAGACAGTTCGCAAAAACTAGTGGTTCATCATTTGGAATTAAAAGATTTAACATCGACGAAGCTAAAATCAATGTTAAACAGCCGTGCGATGCTTAGTCTGCTTGTAACGGAAACAAATGAAACAAGCACATCAACCACTTTTAATGGTAAAGGAAATGGACACGGTGTTGGAATGAGTCAATACGGTGCTCAAAAAATGGCAAGCCTAGGCAAAGACTATCGTGAAATTTTAGATTTTTATTATCCAACGACTACTCTTTTAAGTTTTTATACAACAAAATATCCGCGAAAAGAGCAGGAGCAAGAACCACCGAAAGATACGGTTGCACCTGATGCACCTTCAGTTAATGCATTAGGAGATAACCAAACATCGCTTACGGGCGTGACAGAACCAAATGCTTCTGTTATTGCAAAAGTGGAAAATGAAGTAATTGGAACGGGTCTTGCTGATGAAGCTGGGAAATTTGCAATTACGATTGCCAAGCAGCCAGCAGATACAAAAGTGTCTGTAACGTCTAAAGATGCAGCTGAAAATGAAAGCAAGGCCACAGTAGTGACCGTAACGGATCAAACGCCGCCTTCTGTTCCAATTGTAAATGAAGTAAGTGACCAAGATACGACCGTAACAGGCGTAACAGAAGCAAACGCCGTCGTGACGGTAAAAGCAGGCGATGCAACGTTCTCTGCAGTAGCGGATGGTAACGGTACATTTACTGTTTCAATTCCAGTACAAATAGGCGGAACAACAATAGCGGTAAGTGCAAAAGATAAAGCAGGAAACGAAAGCCAAGCGCCTTCTTTTGCGGTTAAATCTACGTTAAAAGCACCGCTTGCACCAAAAGTAAATGAAGTAAGTGATCAAGACACAATGATCAAAGGAACGGCTGAAGCAAATGCGACGGTCATCGTTAAAAACGGAAGTCTTCAGCTTGCAGCAGGCAATGCAGATGCCAAAGGAAATTACAGCATTTCAATTGCAAAACAAAAAGCAGGAAGCACGCTGTCCGTAACGGCTCAAAATGCAGGTGGAACAAGTTCAGCCACTGCGGTAACCGTACAGGATAAAACGGCACCAGCTGCGCCAAAAGTAAACGCAGTAAGTGATCAAGATACAAAAGTTACAGGTACAGCAGAAGCAAATTCTACAGTTACTGTAAAAGTCGGAACCACAACTGTGGGAACGGCTAAAGCAGGTGCAAATGGAGCGTTTTCTGTTTCTATTTCTCTGCAAAAAGCGAATACAAAGCTAAGCGTACAAGCAAAAGATGCAGCAGGAAATAGCAGCTCTGCATCGACTGTAACCGTTACGGAAAAGCAAAAAGCTCCGGTTAAACCAACGGTTAATGAAGTGAGTGATCGAAGTACAGCGGTTACGGGTACAGCAGAAGCAAATGCGGCGGTTATTATTAAAAACGGAAGTCTTCAGCTTGCAGCAGGAAAAGCAGATAGCAAAGGAACATACAGCATCTCAATTGCAAAACAAAAAGCAGGAAGCAAGCTGTCTGTAACGGCTGGAAACGCAGCGGGCGTAAGTCCAGTGGTAACTGTAACCGTGCAGGATAAAACAGCACCTGTTACACCAAAAGTAAACGCTGTAAGCAATCAAGATACAGTCGTAACGGGAAGCACAGAAGCGGGCGCGGAAGTGCATGTGAAAATTGATAAAAAAGTAATTGGCAAAGGAAATGCCAAATCGGATGGAACGTTCAGCATCACCATTCCAAAGCAGCCTGCTGCTACAAAATTAGCTGTTATTGCAAAAGATGCAGCTAATAACTACAGCTCCAATGCGTTTGTAACGGTTAGTGCCGCGCTGGCAAAACCAGCGCTTCCAACCGTTGCTACGCTTACTGAAAAAAGTACAGCAGTAACGGGAACAGGAGAAAAAAATGCGTCTATTTATATTAAAGTAGGCGGGAAAATTATTGCGAGCGGAAAAATTGATGGAAACGGCAAGTTCAGCGTGAAAATTCCTGCTCAAAAAGCAGGAACGGAAGTGACGGCAGTTCTGCAAAATAAAGTAGGATACAGTCCGTATAAAATTGTAAAAGTGCAAGACACAACGCCGCCGGCACCTCCGGCTGTTGATGCCGTTACGTCTTTGTCCACATTTATCTCGGGAAAAACGGAAGCAAATGCCGTGATTACGGTTAAAAGCGGTACAAAAGTAATCGCGTCAGGCAAAGCAGATAGCAAAGGACAGTTTAAAGTCACTATCCCAAAACAAACAGCAGGCGTAAAGCTGGCTGTTACAGCAAAAGATGCAGCCAATAACTACAGCTCCAATACGTTTGTAACGGTTAGCGCTGCGCTGGCAAAACCAGCGCTTCCAACCGTTGCTACGCTTACTGAAAAAAGTACAGCGGTAACGGGAACAGGAGAAAAAAATGCGTCTATTTATATTAAAGTAGGCGGAAAAATTATTGCGAGTGGAAAAATTGATGGAAACGGCAAGTTCAGCGTGAAAATTCCTGCTCAAAAAGCAGGAACGGAAGTAACGGCAGTCCTGCAAAATAAAGTAGGATACAGTCCGTATAAAATTGTGAAAGTGCAAGACATAACGCCGCCGGCACCTCCGGCAGTAAATGCCGTCACGTCTTTGTCCACATTTATCTCTGGAAAAACGGAAGCGAACGCCGTGATTACAATTAAAAGCGGTACAAAAGTAATCGGATCAGGCAAAGCAGATAGCAAAGGACAGTTTAAAGTAACGATTCCAAAACAAAAAGCAGGCGTAAAGCTGGCTGTGACGGCAAAAGATGCCGCTGGAAATACAAGTTCAGCAGTCAATATAAACGTCAAATAAAAACAAAAAGAATTCTCTTTGGAGGATTCTTTTTTTAGTGATTTTTAAATGGGATAGAAGGTTACTAAAAAGTTACCTTAGAACTTTGAAGTGCCTAACTTACTTTAAAGTGGGTTCTATCTTTTTCTTTTTTTCTGTTTCATAATAACAAATGTAAAGAAATTAGCAGGGGGTTTTTTATAATGAGTAATCATTTGCAAGATACAGTAACACTTCATAACGGAGTCAAAATGCCTTGGTTTGGATTAGGCGTATTTAAAGTAGAAGAAGGGCCTGAATTAGTGAACGCGGTGAAAACAGCTATCGTCAAAGGCTATCGCAGCATTGATACGGCAGCTATTTATGGAAATGAAGAAGGTGTAGGAGAAGGAATTCGCCAAGGTCTGAAAGAAGCAGGTCTTTCACGCGAAGACATTTTTGTTACATCAAAAGTTTGGAACGCAGATTTAGGCTATGAAGAGACGCTGGCTGCTTACAAAACAAGCTTACAGAAGCTTGGCTTAGAATATCTAGATCTATACTTAATTCACTGGCCGGTAGAAGGTAAGTATAAAGCAGCGTGGAAAGCATTAGAAACGCTGTATAAAGAAGAAAAAGTAAGAGCTGTGGGCGTAAGTAATTTTCAAATTCATCATTTAGAAGACTTAATGAAAGATACAGACGTTAAGCCTGTTATTAACCAAGTTGAATATCATCCTCGTTTGACGCAAAAAGAGCTGCATGCTTTTTGTCAAAAGCACGATATTCAGCTAGAAGCATGGTCTCCGCTTATGCAAGGAGAATTGCTAGATAACGATGTGTTAAAAGAAATTGCTGAAAAACACGGTAAATCAGTTGCTCAAATTATTCTGCGATGGGATCTGCAAAACGGAGTTGTAACGATTCCAAAATCGACAAAAGAACATCGTATTATTGAAAATTCATCGGTATTTGATTTTGAATTGGATGCTGAAGACGTAAGCAAAATTGATGGATTAAATCAAAATCACCGAGTAGGTCCAGATCCGGACAACTTTGATTTTTAATAGAAAAACTAATAGGCTGGGATAAAAGTATTTTAGCCCAAGTAAAAAACGAACCACTGATCAGTAAGTTTGATGAGTGGTTCGTTTTTTTTGTTATGGTGAATACAGCTTCATCTGTTTCGTCTTTCCAGCAGTTGATTGAAGGTCAAGGCGAAGACTCCCGCGGAAAGCGAAGCCTTGCATGGAAATCAACGGCGGTGTCATAAGCGGTTTAGCTCATGTATCTCATTTGTTCGTCTTTAAGTTGGATTCAGTTAGTTCTGTCCCGGCCTCTTCTTATGCATTATTACATAAATTTAACATTTTCTTCACAGTAAGCTAAAGGACGGGCCTTATCATAAAGAAAGGTTGTGAAAGATAGAGAAATCATTTCATTTTTAAGTGTAAAATAGGCGGTGTAACGATGACAAAACAAGCTTACTCTCACATACAATGTAAAAAAACATCAATGATTGATTTATTGCTGGATGCAGGGGTTTATAAAAAAGGAAACAAGCAGCTATACGAGCTTACGCTTCAAGAACTAGAATCAGAATATGAAGCTATTTCACAGCAGCGCATATCTCCATGAAATTTTGATACATTGCTAGAATTTGTTATAATAGAGGAAAGGATAGGAGTTGATTTATATCGAAAAGCACCCGACAGACTCGCAGCCCATCCGTATGGATATCCTCGATTCTATATTTGCTAAAATGGTATTAAATAAGGCTATCCGAGATTTTAGAAGAGATCAAATTTTACGTGAAGTCGATCAAACATTAGAAGAAAGAAACAAAGAGAAATTTTTTCAATTAATTGAAGAATTAAAATCAATTTCGTAAAGGGCGTTCGCGCGATAGAAGTTGATTTAATCATTTTAGCATATAAAAACAGGTAAGAAGCGGCATGCTTAGTTACCTGTTTTTTGTCGTCTTATTGCAAAACAAGACCTTACATAAGAAGTGCAACTTGCTAGTAAACAGACAAAAAGAGCAAGTCTAATGTACTCACTCTTTTCAGAAAGGTATGGGTGTTACTGAGAAAATGAATGTCACTCTCTAAATGTTGCGTGTGGGGTTTAGAAAGTTCTATGTATCTGCATATTTTCTAATTCATTCGCTCTATGTATTGTTAAAGTAACAATATAACCATATCTTATCACATGAAGGAAATTCGATTCAATATATTTATTGATTTTCTTTTTAAATTGTTCTAAATAATTAGTGAATGTAAAAAAATGTTTTTATTGGGTGAATGTATATCTATGGAAAAATAATAGAAAAATCTATTGGATTTTTATGAGAGACATTTGTTTATTTCTGACGGACTGTAAGCTTTAAAAGAGTACAATCCGTCCTGTAAATCAGTATTAAGAAAAAATGAGCTGAACCCAGTAGAATAAGAGGAAAAGCGTAACGATGGTGGTAAGCGGGATAACAATAAGTGATACTTTTAAATAATCTTTCCATTTTACCTTGATATGATTTTCTTTTAAAATGTGCATCCAAATAAGAGAAGCCAGTGTTCCAATCGGCAATAAAAGCGAGCCCATATCACTTCCAATAATATTAGCAAGATAAATGGTTTTAAGAGTAATAGGATCGAGCCCCATTTCAGTTAAGGTAATGGTTCCGACCATTAGGGCCGGGTGATTGTTAAACAAGTTAGAGAGAATGGAAACAAGTCCTCCCATGATAAAGCTTGCTTCAAAAAGCCCTCGATTTACAATTGGTTCGCAAACTTTTACAAGTAGCTCCGTCAACCCTACGTTATGCAGTCCGTAAATAATAACGTACATCGAAAATGCAAAAACGAAAATGTGCCACGGCGTTTTCTTTAAAATATCAATTGGGTTTGTACGTAAGTGATACCATCTCCAAATAAGTAAGATCAGTGAGCCCAGTACGGCAACCAATTCGATTGGTATACCGAAATAAGAGGCGACAAATAGGAGACAGCGCATAACAAACACAAATAATAAAACTTTCAGCATAAATTGTGTGCGTTTACGTTTTGTTTCAACAGAAATGCTTCCTTTTAAGGGGTGAAACTGTTTTGTAAAGAAACTTTCTTCTATATCTTTTGAAGCATGCGGCAGTTTTTTTGGCAAATGGCGTTTTACGACCGTATACATGAGCCAAGACATAAATAATAAACCAAGTGTCGCCGGTACAAACATCATCGCCGTGTGCATATAAAGCGACATATGAACAATTTTTAAGGCAATCAAATTGACAATATTACTTACACCTATAGGCGCGCTGGAAGCGGTAGCAATAAGCGCTCCACTTAAAAGGTAGGGGATCTGCTGGTGGGGTTTTAGCTGAAGGTTTTTCAATAGTAGAATTAAAATTGGAGTGGTAATTAAAATACTGCCGTCATTATTAAATAGTAAAGTCATTAAAAAGCAAAGCAGCTGAATGTACCAATATAATCGGTACCCTGAGCCTTTGGATAAACTCACTAGTCGTGCAGCTGCCCAGTGGAAGAATCCAAAACTTTCTAATATGACGGCCATGACAATGGTGGCAATAATGGTGATAGAAGCGCCGCTTATCTTTCCGAAAATATCAACAATGTCTGATTTGGATACAATCCCTGTAAGCAGGATAATGGCTGCTCCTATGGCTGCCGGCCATGCTTCGTTGATGCCGTTTGGCCTCCAAAAAATGACGAGCATTGTCATTGTAAACACGAAAATGGCAATTCCAATTTCAATATTCATCAGTATGCTCCTTTCTTCTAAAATTTGTAATGAATATACCCTTGCATGTCCCTTACACTCTATTTATATTCATTTATTACTAGAAGGATTGTGCATAAGACCATTTTTACTAATATGTTTGTTTATCTTGCCAAGGCACGTGTCATATTGGGAGAGACGCCTATGAAAAAGAGGCTGGGACATAACTAAATCTATCCAATCTAAAGAAAAATCAATTGGATAAAGGAGTTAGCAGGCATTGCTTTTTATATTGCTGTTGATTTTCATGCCAGACTTTGCTTTCTGCTTGTCCCGCAGGCGTCTTCGTCTTGCACAGATAGAAGCCGCTATATACATGAAACCCATGCTCACCATATCAATAAAAAAATCCGAACTATTCATCGTTCGGATCTTTCTTTAACTAACATACTTTTGCTCCAGTCTGTTTAAGATTAGCAAGTATAGACTTTTTCGTGTAACGTTAACGCTTTTATCTGATCGTGATCAGGTTCGTAGCCGATGCCTGGTGTATCAGGAACGGAAATAATCCCGTTGTCGACCGTGATTTCCGGATGAACGATATCACGCGGCCAGTATTTAGAGGATGCGGCCGTATCTCCGGGAAGCGTAAAATTGGCAAGTGTGGTAATGGCAATATTATGTGCTCGTCCGATACCGGATTCCAGCATACCGCCGCACCATACGGGCACACCGTGGGTTTGACAAAGATCATGAATTTTTTTTGCTTCTGTTAGTCCGCCTACTCGTCCAATTTTAATGTTAATAATTTGTGTGCTTCCAAGTTTAATAGCTTTTCGAACGTCTTCAGCTGAATGAATGCTTTCATCTAAGCAAATGGGCGTGCGCATGCGGGCCTGCAGTTCAGCGTGATCAATTAAATCATCATGAGCCAACGGCTGTTCAATCATCATTAAATCAAACTCATCAAGCTGAGCAAGGTGATCAGCATCTGCAAGCGTATAAGCAGAGTTCGCATCAACCATCAGCGGAATAGAAGGAAACTCGTTTCGAACCGCACGCGTCAAGTTAAGATCCCAGCTTGGCTTAATTTTAATTTTGATCCGCTTATATCCTTCATTCAAGCCGGCGTCAATTTTGCGAAGCGTTTCGTCAATCGTAGGCTGAATGCCAACGCTGAGACCAACTTCAATTTGACTTTTACTGCCTCCTAGCGCTTTAGATAGAGAGAGGTTTTGCCTGCGCGCATACAAATCCCAAACTGCGCCTTCTAACGCCGCTTTTGCCATGTAATTGCCTCGGATATGAGCAAAGCGTTGAGATACTTCGTCAGGGTGCTGAATTTCTTTCTCTTGAAGCAAGGGAATTAAAAAATCCTCCATGATGTGCCAGTTTGTTTTGAGCGTTTCTTCTTTATAAAAAGGGTCCGCGCACGCTACGGATTCAGCCCAGCCGGATCGTCCGTCTTCGTCTTGAATTTCGACTAAAATAAAGTCTCGATCCACTTCTTTTCCAAGGCTTGTGGTAAACGGATGAAGTAAGTCCATTTTTAAATGCCGTAAAATGACGTGTTTTATGTTCATTTTTGCACCTCTTTTTTCGTTAAAATATAAAAATGAACGGGTGCGCTGCTTTCAGGATACTTCATGAAGTCTGTTACTTGGAATCCTTCTGCAAAACACGTTTGAAATACGCGTCTTGTTCGCATACGCCAGTCCAATGCAAGAGAAGGAGAGACTTCTTTCATTTGCTGAAAAGCAGACGGAATAGCTACAGACACGATATCATGATCCAACCATTTTTCATCAATATCTGTAACAGAAGGGAACCCTTCATCCGTTAACGTCCATTGAATGAGCGATGCGTCCATTATTTGATCTGGCGTATAAAGAAGCTGAGCTCGTTTTGTATCTTCTTCGGATGCCCATTCCACAACGAATCGGTCAGAAGGCAAGTCGGCATTTAACGGATCATTCATGTCTCCGTAGCAGTTTTCAATATAGGTAGAACAAACGGCTCCAAGCTTTCCAATATTTAAATACCCGTTGGCGCTTTCTAGAGGATCATACGTCCAGCTGATATATGAATAGCCCTTTTTTTTACTTTCCTGGCGCTGTGCATGCTTAAGTTTGGCACCGATACCCATGCTGCGATAGGCAGGGTCAACTGCTAATATATGAGAACATAAATAGACGCACGTTCCGTCAAACCCGGGAAAACTATATTGAAAGCCAATCAGCTTTTCATTTAGAAACGCACCGAGAACAAGACCTCCGTTTTTAACAGCGGTCAAGGTTTGATGAACGGGCGTGGCTTCTTCTTCTCCCCAGACCCGGCTTTCTAATGCACGTACGTCTTCTAGTTCAGTGGTTGTTGTAAGTGAACGAATCGTTAAAGCTTCAGTCATTTGTTTACTTCCTTTCTATTATCTATTCTAAAAAGATGCCCTGCTCGGCATAGAGCTTTTCCAAGTGTTCTTGTCGTTTTCCAGCCGTTTTTTCATCGCTTTTTTGCATACTGCTAATGACAATTTGAGATAGGGCAAGAAGCGATAAAATATGTTCGGTTGTTCCGGCTAAAAGCGTGATATCAGCGATTTGACCTACCGGAGACAAACGGCGGTCTGTAATGGCAATTACTTTCGCTCCTTGTTTTTTAGCCTGCTGCGCTACTTCAAGCGCTTCTTTTGTATAGCGCGGCAGTGAAAATACAACAACAGCAGATTCACTAGTAAGATTGCATAGCGTTTCAAGCAAAAATCCTGTTGGAAAAGATAAAAGAACATGATTGCGAAGTTGATTCATTTTATAATACAGCCAGTAGGCTGCCGTATGAGATTCGCGGAAACCCGCAATATACACTTGATCACTTTTGATAAGCGCCTCTACAGCTTGAGATAATTCTTTTTCGTCAACTGGAGAGAGCCATTCATCGAAGATTTTCTTTTCTTCCACTGCCGAAACAGCTGCAGGCTTGCTAGCTGCTTCTTTTGATTCGGCAGAAGAAAGCCATTCTTTTCGCATTAGCTCCTGCAAATCGGAAAAACCATTTAATCCAAGTGCGTAAGCTAGACGAATAACGGTTGTTTCACTGACACCTGCTTCTTTGCCAATTTGCCCAGCCGTGTACAGCGAGCCTTTTTCCGTGAAATTAACGAGAAACTCCGCTACTTTTTTTTGACCGCGAGAAAGGTCAGGGAATTTATGTTTAATTAATTCTTGAAATGATGGATTCATATAGCCTCCTAAAAAAGAAGTTATAACTTCATAAAAATATATTAATGCATTTTTAACTTCATTTCAATCGCTGTTTCAAAATAAAAAGAAGTCCTCGTGATATAATAAATTGATTATTCAAAAACGAATTGTATTTTATTCAAAAATGAATAGAAAGCAGGGAGCATACATGAATTCAGAGTGGAATGAAAATCAGTGGATCCTTCATTCATTAAAAGATGATTTGCTTGTCACGGATGAAAAAGGCATCATCGTCCGAATACATGAAGGAACGGGAAACATTTACGATGTAAAAGCTGAAAAACTGCTGGGAAAGTCTGTTTATGAACTTGAAAAACAAGGGTTGTTTACGCCAATCGTCACGCCAATTGTGCTTGAAACAAAGAAGAAAATTACGCTTGTACAAACAACTAAACAAGGCAAGCAAGTGCTCGTTACGGGCATTCCTGTCAAAGATGAAAAAGGAGAGATTAAAAGAATCGTCAGCTATTCTCATGATGTGACGGAGCTTATGGAAATGAAAACATATCTTGATGCGATGGAAGGCGAAATGCAGCGTGTAAAAAGCGAGCTTATGCTGCTGAGGAACCAAAATCTATCAACAGAAGGAATTGTATGCAACAGCGAAAAGATGCAGCACGTTCTTCGTACGGCGGTTCACGTGTCGAATGTAGACGTAAATATTTTACTTTTAGGGCAGTCCGGAGTAGGAAAAACGCACTTAGCCAAGCTGATACATAACAAAAGTACAAGAAGCAAAGGGCCGTTTATTGAAGTGAACTGCGGGGCGATTCCAGATCATTTATTTGAGGCTGAACTGTTTGGCTACGAAGCGGGTGCTTTTACCGGTGCATCTAAAAATGGGAAGGTGGGACTGGTCGAATTAGCAGATGGAGGTACGCTTTTTTTAGATGAAGTGGGAGAACTGTCACCGGCGCATCAAGTAAAAATCTTAAAGCTCATTCAAGAAAAACAGTTTTATTCCGTTGGAGGAAGAAAGCCTAAAACCGTGGACTTTCGCTTAATTGCAGCGACGAACAAAGATCTAGAAAAAGCCGTTGCTGAAAAAGAATTTCGAGAAGATTTATATTTTCGTTTAAGCGTCGTACCGATTACCATTCCATCTTTGAACGAGCGCCCTGAAGATATTTTTCCGCTGCTCACACATTTTGTCGAGCAGTTTGAAAAGAAATACAACCGAAAAAGAACGTTTGATAATGCGGTTATTCACGCACTGCTTTCCCACGAGTGGAAAGGGAACGTACGAGAGTTAATTAATGTGATTGAACACGCCGTAGTTGTGTCTTCGCAAACGCTGATTACAATGGAGCATTTGCCGCATTCTCTGCATAGAAAAAAACGGATTCAAAACGTTGAAGAACATGGGGAAATGAAGCTTAATGACGCGTTAAACGAGCTGGAAAAAGAGATATTAGTAAAAGCAAAAAAACAGTATAAAACGACAACAGAAATAGGGGAAGCACTTGGAATCAGTCAGCCTTCAGTTGTTAGAAAATTAAAAAAACATTCCGTTTTTTAACGTCTTTGGCACGCTCTTTGCATGTAAAACAAGTACAAACACATTACTTGATAGATTGCGAGGAGGAAGTCAGATGACGCAGGCATCACTTACACAGTTAATGAACAGTTTACCCGATTTACTAGCACCAAGCATGGCGAAAGATCATCCTAATTTACCCGTGGTAAAAGCAGAAGGCTGCTACTACTACGGAGCTGACGGAAAAACGTATTTAGATTTTACATCAGGTATTGCAACAGCGAATACAGGTCATCGTCACCCTAAAGTTGTACAAGCGATTAAAGAAAGCGTTGATCATCTTATGCACGGCCCGTCGGGTGTGATTATGTACGAATCTATTTTACAGCTTGCTGAAGAATTAAAAACAGTATTGCCAAGAGGGTTGGACTGCTTTTTCTTTGCCAACAGCGGAACCGAAGCAATTGAAGGAGCGTTAAAACTGGCAAAGTACGTTACGCAAAGACCTTATACGGTTTCGTTTATGGGCTGCTTTCACGGCCGTTCTCTCGGAGCGCTTAGTGTGACAACATCAAAAAGCAAATACCGGAAATTTCTTCAACCATCGGGCTTAACGTATCAAGTGCCTTATGCAGACGCGACTCAGTGTCCAAAAGGAGAAGATCCGGAAATCTACTGCGTGGAAAAGCTGGAAAGAGATTTTGCCACTTTGTTTAAGCATCAAGTCACGCCGGAAGAAGTAGCGTGCATGATTGTAGAGCCGGTTCTTGGAGAAGGCGGCTACGTGATCCCTCCGAAAGCGTGGCTGCAAAAAATAAGAGAAGTGTGTGACAGACACGGCATTCTGCTTATTTTTGACGAAGTGCAAACCGGATTTGGACGGACCGGCGAGTGGTTTGCAGCTCAAACGTTTGACGTGACGCCTGACATTATGGCAATCGCAAAAGGCATAGCATCAGGACTTCCGTTAAGTGCGACCGTAGCTTCCAAACAGTTAATGGAAAAGTGGCCGATTGGTACACACGGAACAACTTTTGGAGGCAATCCTATTGCTTGTTCAGCAGCACTTGCGACTCTGGACGTATTAAAAGAAGAAAAGCTGATTGAAAACTCAAAAGCAATGGGGAAATATGCAGCGGATCAGCTTCAGCATTTAAAAGCGAAGCATGAAGTTATCGGAAGTATTCGTTCAGTAGGACTAATGATTGGAATTGAAATTATTAATCCAAAAACAAAGCAAGGTGACGGAAATCTTCTTCTTGAGATTTTAGACAAATGTTTGGAAAAAGGAGTGCTGTTTTACCTTTGCGGAAATAGCGGAGAAGTGATTCGAATGATTCCTCCTTTAACGATTACAAAAGAAGAAATTGATGCCGGGCTTCGGGTATTAGATGAAGCATTGACAGAAATCACAAGTCTTCACGTGATCTAAAGCTTTAGGAAGCTCTTTGTTTCAATGAAAGATAGATTGACCCACAATAAGGAGGAATCTGTTATGAACGGACTGGATATGACGGTTATGTTTGTCTATTTTGGCGTATTGGTTGTAGCTGGTATTATTGGCTCGTTAAAAGCAAAGTCATCAGAAGATTTTATTTTAGCGGGACGAAACTTAGGGATGTTCATGTATTTAGGGTGTTTGTCTGCCGTTATTTTAGGCGGAGCGTCGACGATTGGAACGGCTCAGCTTGGCTATGAGCACGGGCTGTCTGGCATTTGGTTTGTGACGATGATTGGACTTGGGATTATTACGCTTGGCACGATTTTTATTAAGCGGATTTCGTCGTTGAAAGTGACGACTATCAGCGAACTGCTAGGAAAAAGATATAACGCTCAAGCGCAAATTATCAGCGCCGTTGTTGCAGCTATTTATACACTCATGGTATCAGTCACTCAAGTGATTGGAATGGGAACGATCATTCATGCGCTGCTCGGATGGAGTATGACGGCATCGATGTTAATTGGCGGTTCGATTGTTTTGTTCTATACGATTTTAGGCGGAATGTGGAGCGTAACGGTTACTGATATTATTCAATTTGTTGTGATGACGGTGGCGATTTTTGGATTTATGCTTCCGATGAGTGTATCAGAAGCAGGAGGTTTCAGAGCCCTTGCCGGAGATTTGCCATCATCTTATTTTGATTTTTCATCCATTGGATACGGTCAAATCTTTCAGTATTTCCTCTTGTATACGCTTGGTATGGCAGTTTCTCAAGATATTTGGCAGCGGGTATTTACGGCGCGAACAGAAAAAATCGCCCGAAACGGCTCCATTTTTGCAGGCGTGTACAGCATTGCCTACGCGGTTGCCGGAAGCGTAATTGGAATGTGTGCATATTTGCTGCTGCCAAACGCAGAAAGCAGTCAAAGCATATTTGCAACGCTTGCGATTCAAATTCTGCCTCAAGGGTTATTAGGTCTCGTGCTGGCAGGCGTTTGTTCGGCGCTGATGTCAACTGCTTCAGGAACGCTGCTTGCGTCTTCTACGCTGATTAGTAATGATATCATTAAAAAAGTGTGGCTTAAAAATATTTCAGAGAAAAATTATTTAATTTTAACGCGCGTGAATACGCTTATTGTTGGTGTGCTTGCTATTATCTTTGCTCTTTGGATTCAAGACGTGCTTGTTGCTTTAGATGTTGCGTATGCCATTTTATCAGGAGCGATTTTTGTTCCATTTGTTGTGTCGCTGTTTTGGAAAGACATTCATCCAAAAGCAGGAGTTTCAGCGATTGTTGTCAGTACGCTAGTAGTACTTGGAGGTCTATTGATTGAAGGACTTTCTTCTACCACGCCAATCCTATACGGAATTTCAAGCAGCATCATTGTAATGGCTGGATTTGCGGTTATGGCTCGAAACAAAGAACTGTCTGATCAAGAAAAGGTTCAAGAAGATATGTGAATAAGGGGGTAAAAAGCTTCTCATAGTAAAGTGAGAAGCTTTTTAGTATTTTGTATGCATAAGTATAGACAACAAACGGCAAGGAGGAGTACACTAGACGCTCAGATTATAGGGATAAGGAGATTGTTACATGAAAAGCAGAACGTCTGTAATGGTTAGTATTGTGCTGGCAATGCTAGTGGCTTCGCTTGATTCAACGATTATGAATACGACGATGCCCGTTATTGCAAAAGAGCTTGGAAGGTTTGATTTGTACGCGTGGTCGTTTGCTTCGTACATGATTGCAAGTACGATTTTATCTCCGGTAGCAGGAAGATTATCGGATTTATTTGGCCGCAAAAAAGTATTTGGGTTTGGAATTATTGCTTTTTTAATTGGTTCGATGCTTTGCGGCGTGGCGAATACGATGATTCAGCTTGTTCTTTTCCGTGCGGTCCAAGGAATAGGAGCCGGGTTTATGGTGGCGTTTCCCGCTATTATTGCCGGAGACTTATTTCCCGTCGAGAAACGAGGGAAGATTCAGGCGCTCTTTACAACGATGTGGGGATTATCAGCTGTATTAGCTCCGCTTTTAGGCGCTTTTTTTGTGGATTATTTAACGTGGAGATGGATTTTCTTTATTAATTTACCCGTATGTATTGTTTCATTTCTGACATTAATGCCCTATCAAGAAAGCTATAAGCCGAAACGAGCAAAAGTCGATTACATCGGTGCTATCTTGTTTGGAGCGGGCGTTACATCACTGCTGCTCGTTACGGTAGTGGAACAAAACCGAGTTGTGTATACAGTCGCGGGACTTATTTTATTAGTGATTTTTTATCTACATGAACGAAAACATACTTCACCAATTGTACCGCTGTCCATGTTCCAAAACAAAACGCTGTCATGGATTAATATTAATGCGTTTATTGGAACGGTGGCTTTATTCGGAACGTCAAGCTACATTCCGTTATTTTTACAGCGAGTAGCGCATCTGTCACTGTTTATGAGCGGAGTTGCGCTGTTAGGAACGGCGGTCGGGTGGATGTCTGTATCTGTGCCAGCAGGTAAATGGATTTTAAAACACGGCTATAGAAAGCTGTTGTTAATCGGAAATGTGCTGCTGGTTGGCTCTGGAACACTGCTGCTGATGCTAAATGAAAGTCACGGCTTCTTTTATGTGTTTTGCGTCATGATTGTCCAAGGACTATCGTTTGGACTGCTTTCTACGGTTGGCGTCATTGGTGTACAGCAATTAGTAGGAGGACATGAAAGAGGTATTTCAACTTCATTTTTTATGTTTTGCAGAAACATGGGAACAGCCATCGGCGTTACCATTATGGGTGCGTTGCTGACTTCAGGCGGAAGCTTCATGGCAGGCATTCATCACTTGTTTTTATTTGGCTTTGCAGGAAGCATCGTGGCTTTATTGACTTCCTTAAAAATTCAAAACGATACGGAATCAAAGCACAGCCGAGCTGCTAGTTGAGGGAATTTATGCTAAATATGTTTATTTCATAAAAAAACGGGAAGAAACCAAATAAGGTCATAGAATTGCCTGGAAAATCGTAGGCATATTCTTCTTCTTCTTTCACTTACTACATGTGGGACGCCGGGTATCGGCGTCTTTTTTTGTGCTGTAAAGGAGCTGCTTATATTATCCATAAATAATCTCGTTCAAATAATGGGACTTTTTACAAAAATAAGTCTTTAAATGGTAAGGAACATTAGGTATAATTTAGTGGTTATTTAGCATATTTTAGAAATGTTTGGCTAAGTTTGTACGAAAAAGTGAAAGGGGAAATTTCATGTCTTGGCTCACCAAATGGTCGTTCAAAAATAAAGCGGCTATCACCATTATGTCTATTTTAATTTTAGCTTTAGGAGTCATTAGTTATTTTACACTTCCGATGGAATTCCTGCCGAC
This sequence comes from Priestia sp. FW507-14D1A, assembly GCF_058781295.1. Lineage (NCBI taxonomy): Bacteria > Bacillati > Bacillota > Bacilli > Caryophanales > Bacillaceae > Priestia > Priestia sp. FW507-14D1A. The sequence continues at coordinate 561,953 of NZ_JBYSWQ010000002.1, read as the reverse complement.
CGCTGATCAGCCTCAAGTATCAGTAGTAGTTATGGGGCAAGGAACGGATGCAGACTCCATGGAAAAACAAGTGACGTCACCGATTGAAGAAGCGGTAGCCGGTGTTAAAGGAAAAAGCAACGTGTATTCGACGACGGGAGACGGCTATTCTAAAATCGATCTTTCATTTGAATCCAAAACGGATATGAAAGAAGCAAAAACAAACGTCCAAGAAGCACTGTCTTCGGTGCAGCTTCCAGCCAGCGTATCAAAGCCTAATGTTATTCAATTAAATACCTCTATGATTCCCATCGCAGATATTTCACTCACATTTAAAGAAGGATTAACAAGAGACAATCTGGATCTTGCGGAGAAAAAACTGATCCCTAAATATAAAGACATTAAAGGCATTGCAAGTGTTCAAACGTATGGAACAGCGGATTCCTACGTGTCTATTAAAGTTGATAATAAAAAATTGTCACAAAAGAACGTAACCATTGATAAAGTCATCAGCGTGTTAGAAGGAAAAAACACGTCGCTTGCAGTGGGAGAAAAAGTCATTAATAACAAGTCGAGCAACATCAACGTAACAGGTAAAATTGACAGCTTGGATAAAGTGAAAAAGCTGCCGGTTGCACCGAATGTAGCGCTGGGCGACCTTGCAAAAGTAGAAGTGAAAAAGCCTGAAGGCGTCGTGACGCATATTAACGGAAAAGATGCACTTTTACTTATTGTGACAAAAGACAGTCACTCAAACGCCGTTAGCATTACAAAAGAAGTAAAAAAACTGTCTCAGCAAATTAACAAAGACTATAACAATGTGAATGCTTCTGTATTTTTTGCAACAGGGGACAGCGTACAAAATTCTGTCCATTCCATGATGAAAGAAGTGTTGCTGGGCGCACTTTTTGCGACTATTGTAATCATGCTGTTTTTACGCAGCGTTCGCTCTACGTTTATCACAATTGTATCTATTCCGCTATCGCTTTGCTTTACGCTTTTCCTATTATCCAAATCAGGCGTTACGCTCAATATTTTAACGCTTGGAGGAGTAGCGGTAGCGATTGGGAGATTGGTAGATGATAGTATCGTTGTTATTGAAAACATCTTCCGGAAAATGCAAAAAGAAAAGTTTTCGCTTGGGCTGATTATTGATGCGACAAAAGAAGTAGGTTCTGCTATTACTGCTTCTACGTTAACGACAGTAGCTGTCTTTTTACCAATCGGCCTTGTAAACGGAGGGCTTCAGGATTTTATGCTTCCGTTTGCTCTAACGCTGACGTATTCATTGCTGTCTTCATTAATTGTGGCACTTACGGTTGTACCGTTAATGAGTGCAGGATTATTAAAAAATGAAAAACTTCGCAAGCACAAGCAGCCGGTTCGTTTTACAAAGGTTATTACGTGGTCGCTTAATCATAAATGGGTTGTACTGCTGCTTTCGCTGCTTTTATTTGTCGGATCTATTGGCGCATACACGATGATGCCTAAAGGAGCGGTGGATAACTCTTCATCTGACTTTGTAGGCACAACGTTAAGCTATCCAAATAACACGCCAATTAAAACCGTAGAAGAAAAATCACTGCAGCTTGAACGCTACATTTTAGCTCAAAAAGAAGTAAAAGAGGTATATATGCAGCTTGGTAATACGGATGAAGGAGCCAAGTGGGGAGACGTTGGTTCGCCTACTGAAGCTACGTATACGATTACCGTAAAAGACAGTGGAAACACTGATTCGCTAATGAAACGAATTCAAAATCAAAAGAAACTCTATGACGGAGGGGATCTTAGCGTAAGTGCAGCTTCACTAATGGGAGCGTCCACTACTTCCATTACCGTTGATGTAATTGGAAACGACATGAACAAGTTAGAAAAAACAGCAAGCAGCATTAAGAAAGAAATCAGCGATATAAAAGGAGTAGACAAAGTTTCTACGAACCAAGACGAAAAGAAAACGATTTACTCTCTAGACGTAGATCCAACAAAAGCGAATACGCAGCAAGTAGCGCAGCAGCTTGGCGTTATGCTGAATAAAACGCCGATTGGAGCGATAGATTTAGAAGGCAAGCAAGCAAATGTACTTCTTGAATCTGTCTTAAATCCAACATCACCAAAAGAGTTAAAAGATATTTCTATTATGACAGAGACAGGACCGTCGCCTGTTTCAAAAGTGGCTTCGCTAACGCAAGCTGAAAAGCCGACAAATCAGTTTCATAAAAATGGAGACCCGTATATTCAAGTAACAGCGGATGTCAATCCAGAAAAGCTTTCAGAAATTAATAAAGACATTCAAACAACCATTTTTGGAGACGGTAAGAATAAAGGACTGTCGATTTCAAAAGATGTTGACGTTGTAATCGGCGGAGCAAGCACTCAGCAAGGAGAAGACTTCTCTGACTTGTTCATTACAATGCTCGTGTCGATTGGTATTGTGTTTTTAATTATGGTGATTACATTTAAAACAATCCGCACGCCGTTTGCGATTTTATTTTCGCTTCCGCTTGCAGCCATCGGTGCCGTGTTAGGATTATTAATCAGCCGTATCCCAGTAGACGTAACGGCTTTACTTGGAGCCCTGATGCTGATTGGTATTGTTGTAACGAATGCGATTGTACTATTAGACCGCGTGAAGCAAAATGAAAAGAAAATGATTATGCGCGATGCCATTGTTGAAGCAGCGGCTACGCGTATGCGTCCAATTGTCATGACGTCTGCTGCTACGATTTGTGCGATGCTGCCGCTTTTATTTAAACAAAGCGAAAGCGGAAGCCTCGTTTCTCAAAGTCTTGCAGTCGTTGTAATCGGAGGGTTAGCCGTTGCGACTCTTCTTACGCTTGTAGTCATTCCGGTTGTATATGAACTGCTTCATTTCAGAAAATCGAAAAAACAGAGAATACAGCAAAAACAGCAGGAAGACGTAACGCCGCTATAATATTTAAAAGAGGCTAGAACATAAGTAATTTAGTTGAAGGAAGATCCGAACGATTCATCGTTCGGATTTTTTTATTGGTAGAATGAACGTAGGTTTCATGTCTGTAGTTGCTTCTAGCTAGAATTGATTTGGTTACGTTCCAGCCTCTTTTTTATGAAACCTTTTGGCTAGTCAAACGTATAGTTATACAAAGAGATGGAGGGATAGTATGTTTGGAATAAAAGAGCGATGTTCCGTTTGTCAAAAAGAAATTCAGCCGAATGAAGAAGTATGGATGCGGATGAAGTATCCAAGTAAAAGAGGCATGACCGAAATTAAAGCTTTCCTACATCAAGAAGCGCAGTTTGTATGCATGGACTGCTTTGAAAAAACAAAAAAATGAGTCAAATGCAAGTGTTCTATTTTCAAAATATTGACATATTATATTTTATAGTTTAATATTTAGGTAATTATCTAAATACCTAAATATAATGGAGATGAACTTCAATTGAATGAAACGTTTAAAGCCTTAGCGGATCCTACTCGCAGAAAGATTTTAGAGCTGCTAAAAGAACGGGATTTAACCGCAGGAGAAATTTCCGAGTATTTTAATATGACCAAACCAAGCATCTCAAATCATTTGAAGATCTTGAAGCAAGCGGACCTCGTTCAAGATGAAAAAAGAGGACAGTTTGTGATTTATTCGTTAAATACAACCGTTTTTCAAGATTTAATCGGCTGGTTTTTCAGCTTTCAGAAAGGAGAGAGTTAAATGAAAAAGCACGTATTTCCTTTAGGTATTACTCTTTTAACACTGGTTGTCTGGCTCATTGCACTGCCGCATCTTCCAGCTACGATGCCCATTCACTGGGGAGCAAATGGAGAAGCAGACGGATTTGCAACGAAGATAAACGCAATGATCTTAACAGTAGGCATCATGGTACTTATTTATTTTATCATCGCATTTGTTCCGCGAATTGACCCGCGTAAAGAAAATTATAAGTACTTTTCAAAAACGTATAATATCTTGTTAAACGCCGTACTGCTATTATTCTTTTTTGTAAATATGAGCACTATTTTACAGGGGCTTGGCTATAACGTGCCGATGTCGTACATTGCTCCAATTATGGCTGGACTCGTTTTTATCATTATCGGAAACTACTTGCAGCGCGTGCGCTCGAACTATTTTATGGGCATTCGTACACCGTGGACATTGAGCAATGAAAACGTATGGAAAAAGACGCATCGTTTATCTGGAAAGATCTTTTTTATCGGCGGACTGCTAATTCTTATTAGCGCTTTTTTACCTGATGGATACAAGTCAGTTATCTTGTGGGGCAGTATCGTTCTGTGCGTGGCGGTTCCTTATCTGTATTCGTACTTGGCGTATAAAAAAGAAATGAATATGTAAGCATCCAAAAAAATCCGGTGAATATACCGGATTTTTTGATGGATAACATATCAGCCGTAACGCCACCGTTCGTGTCACGCCGGCTGATGGGAATAAATACAGCATAAAGTATGAAACGCGTTTCAGGTCAAGAGCTGCTATGAAAAAACTTACATTTGTTTACGGTCACTTGCTTCAGGCGGCTTTTCAATCCAGCCGTTTTTAATCATCACTTCGCTGCAGCGCCCCGCTACTTTTAAGTCTCGTAAAATACACGCTTCACAGTGCCCGACAATATCAAGCCTCATGCTGGTGGTCATTGCCGTTGCGTAGTAAGTAATGGCTACTTTAAACATTGCGCCTGCGTGAAACGTCATCAGCTTTTCTGAAAAAGGCGCGTGCGTGGACGTTGTGATTTCATTATCCAAAAGCGGAGGCGTATGAAGGTTTTCCTCGTGCATAATGGAAGAATAAAGCTCAATGTGCTTGTGGGCGACATCAAGCCCCGTCTCCATGAATTTCCGCACATCTTTTCGTTTACTCACTTGCTTAAAGGCAATCAAAAGCGCTTTGGTTGCCATGCTTTTACGTAAATTAAAATAAATATTCCCAGCTTCCGTTGCGTTTAAAAGGCGCTGCTTGCCGACAAAATCAAGAGCGTAAGACAAATCTGTGATCGACTCTTGTTTTTTGGGGTTTGAAAAATAAGGAGCCGGTACATAAAGATTTTTTGCTAAAAGCAGGTCGAGCGACCGATTATATACTTCCATCACATCTAAATTGCACTGATGATAATAATCTCGAAGATCTCGGCGAACGGACACGCTAAATGAAATGCCGTATCCTGCCAAGCCGTGAATGGTCATGTCGTGAAGATACTTGAGCCAAAACGAGTCTGTAAAAAGCGGAGGTGCGTGCAAGTCCACATCTTCATCTGTAAATCCGTTTGGCAACGGAAAATGTTCGGCATGAAAAATGGCAGTCAGCAGCTCAATATGCTTTTTTGATAACTCTAGCGAAAAGGCAAACAGCGACCGAATTTCAGCATCCGTTACCGTTGCTAGAACGTGTTTCGCTACACAAACCGCCAGCGTATCCTGCTGATACTGCGCGCATAGACTCGTTATTTCAGGCGAAGTCAAACGCTTGCTTTCTGCGTTCAATTGGCTTTCCTCCTATCTATAAAAATGGTACGTATTTATGAAAAAACAGATAAGTATAGTGTGGACAAGGCTGTGTTAAATTATTCCATGAGCGAAGCGCTCATTAATGAAAAATTAACAAAGGTGCTCACTGATTGTTAAATAGTAAATTATTTTTTCTAGGCGATGCAAGAACATACACAAGAAAGGAGTTTGTTCTCAATTAAGACCAATAACTGACTGAACACGACATTTGCACTAATTAGGGGATATTTATCGAAAAATGTTCTTTATTGAGGTTTACTTTTCGGTATTTGTTCTCTATAATAGTCATTACTTGGTGATTATTTAGTAAAAAAGAATTAAAAACAAAGTTTAATTAGATATATATGACAAATAACAGTGTGTAGTGGTTATGTTCGTTCTTAATAAAGAACGAAGAAGTCGTGAGAGGAGAAAATATGAGTGCAATAGCTGGAATTTATCATTTTAATAACAATCCCGTATCTCACGAAGAGGTAGCTAACGTTCTTCAAGCTTTATCCAAATATCCAGCTGATGACATACAGGTATGGAAAAAAGGAAATGTTGCACTTTTAAGTCATACACAATGGATCACTTCAGAATCTGTTGGAGAAAAATTACCTTATTATGACTATGAGAAGCAGTTAGCTATTACGGCAGATGCTATTATTGATAATCGCGAAGAATTGGTAGATCAGTTGCAAATCAAGGATATCTATAAAGCGCACATTACAGATAGTGAATTGATTTTGCTTGCGTATCATAAATGGGGAGAAGAAGCTCCGAAATTTCTAGTGGGGGACTTTGCTTTTGTTATTTGGGATGAGAAACAGCAAAAGTTATTTGGAGCAAGGGATTTTTCAGGAAACCGTACTCTATATTTTTTCAAAAATGCTACAAGCATGGCTTTTTGCACCGCTATTAATCCGTTATTTTCGCTACCTTATATAAAAAAATCTTTAAATGAAGAGTGGCTTGCAGAATTTTTAGCCATTCCAATAACATTTGAGTCAACGGATGCTGCATCAACTGTTTATAAAGAAATTCAACAAATACCGCCTTCCCATTCAATAACCATTTGTCATAATCGGCTTGAAGTGAAAAGGTATTGTATAGTGCGAGAAGAGAAAAAGCTAAAACTAAAATCAAACGAAGAGTACGAAGAAGCATTTCGCGATGTATTTCAGCAAGCTGTAGATTCTAAGCTAAGAACCCGATTACAGGTCGGCGCTCACTTAAGCGGAGGATTGGATTCAGGGTCAGTAGCTGGTTTTGCTTCTAAATCTCTTTATAAAGAAAACAAGAAATTACATACATTTAGCTATATCCCAATAAATGAGTTTGAGGATTGGTCGCCTAAAAGCAGAGTGGCAAATGAAAAGCCCTTTATCAAATCAACTGTTAATTACATAGGTAATATAGAAGATAATTACTTTGATTTTGAAGAAAAAAGTCCTTTTTCCGAAATTGATGAATGGCTTGAAATATTAGAAACACCTTACAAGTTCTTTGAAAACAGCTTTTGGCTTAAAGGTATTTATGAACAAGCCTCTCAAAAAGGAGTAGGAGTTTTACTAAATGGACAGAGGGGAAATTGGACAATCTCCTGGGGGCCTGCGCTAGACTATCAGGCACAGCTTTTAAAGAAGGGAAATCTAGCTAAATTCTTTCGAGAGCTGCGTTTGTACAGCAGGAGTTTAGGGGTAGGAAGATCTCGTGTTCTTCCAGTAGTAGCGAAAAAAGCTTTTCCAGGGTTGCATTCGCTCATCTCATCAAGGCAAGAAGCGCCATATCCACCTATCATCAATCCTGACTTTGCCCAGAGATTTGATGTATATGCCAGACTAAAAGAACATGACATCAATACGGATGGCTTACTCACTAAAAGCGCTTATGAAATAAAGAAAACACAGTTTTTACAGCCATATTACTGGAGTATTAACGGTACATATACAACAAAGCTTTCTTTATATCATTCTTTATGGGATCGTGATCCGACAAACGATTTAAGAGTTATTCGTTTTTGTTTATCAGTTCCTGAAACGCAGTTTGTTCAAAATGGTCAAGATAGATCTCTGATTAGAAGAGCAACTAAGAATGTTCTTCCGGACGATATAAGGCTTAATCAAAGAACAAGGGGCTTGCAAGGAGCCGATGGCATTCAGCGTATGATACCAGAATGGAATTTGTTTATAAATGAAATGGAAAAAGTAACAAACTCTGATTTTATAGCTGAATATTTTGATATGACCTTAATAAAGGCCGCTTTGGCAAAATTAAGGGACAATCCTAAACCGGAGTCTGTATTCAGCACTGACTTTAAGCTTTTGATGCGAAGCTTAATAGTATATAGATTTATAAATAAGTTTCTTTGAAAGGGGGTGAAACTATGAAAAAAGAGTGGAAAAAGCCAGTACTAGAAGTACTTGACGTAAATATGACGATGGCAGGCCCAGGAACTAGTATTCCCGATGCGGTCCAGCCGGATCCAGACGAAACAGTTCACTACAGCTAATTTGAATAAATGATTATAGACAACAATTGCCCTTATACAAACTGAGTTGTATGAGGGCTTTTCAAAAAATTAATAACATCTGGAGTGAAATTAATGATTAGTATCAAAAAAAAATATACTTACGATGCTTTTGGGCTAAATATTTTGAGTGAGCTGTCTTTGCCAGAATTAAATCGTCCAGTTTTTCCAGGTGATCATATAGACGTTTCTATTAAATTTTCAGACTTATCAATAGACAAAATTGAATTAGATCAAAAAAACGGCTTTACGGTCCGAAGTCATTACGTAGCCTTTGAAGTTCCCAGTCTAGCCATTTTTTCTATAAAGAACGGAAAAGAAATTGTAGTAGCACCCCTTAATGACTTTGACGAAGATAAAGCAAGGCTGTACGTACTGGGAACTTGTATGGGAGTAATTTTAATGCAGCAGCAAACTTTGCCTCTCCACGGCAGTGCAATAGCTATAGATGGAAGAGCTTATGCTATCGTTGGCAATTCTGGAGCCGGAAAGTCTACCTTGGCGTCAGCTTTTATTCAGAAAGGATATAAGCTCATAAGCGATGATGTCATTCCTGTTACGTTTTCAGATGAGCGTATTCCGATGGTTCAACCAACGTATCCTCAGCAGAAGCTATGGAAAGAAAGCTTAAACGAGTTTGGGATTGATTCCAGAAAATATAATCCTTTGTTTGAAAGAGAAACAAAATATTCAGTGCCCGTAAAAGACAGTTTTTATAATCAACCAATTCCTTTAGCTGGCATCTTTGAGCTTGTAAAAGGGAGCGGGGAATCTGTAGAAATTCGTCAAACAAACAGATTAGAAAGCTTTCGGATTTTACTTCATCATACGTTTCGGGGTTCACTTCTGCAGAGGCTGGGATTAAAAGAGTGGCATTTTATTTATTCTTCAGAGATTCTCAAAAGCGTAAATACGTTTCAAGTAACGCGATCTTCTTCTATCTTTACCCCGTATGAGTCGGTCTCCAAAATACTAAATATAGTGAAAGAAGGGAATTTAATTGATTAAATCAGAGCAGATTCTACCTAAGCATGTTGTAACACAGAGTGAGGGAAATATCGTAAGTGATATGGGAAATGAGAAAGTTATGCTAAATATTGAAAACGGTAAGTACTACAACCTAGGTGAAATTGGAGGAGACATCTGGGAAGGTATTAGTAAACCCACACAAGTAAACGAATTAGTGAATCATATTGTAAAAAAATACGATGTTCAAACAGATAAATGTGAAGAAGAAGTTATTTCATTTTTAGAGAACATGTATCAAGAAAATTTGATTGAGCTGGTTGTGGAAGACTAAATTTTTATGTGTATTTTATATGAATAATATTGGAGTAGCTGTGATGAAATTGATAAAAAAAGCTAAAAATTTCTTATGCTTAGATACCAGTCAAAAGCTTTTGTTAATCGAAGCATTCTATTATCTTGCTTACGGAAGAATCCTTAAAGCATTGCCATTTTCAAAGGTTACACCTATGTTAGGGGAGCGTATGAAAGAGAGCAGCATGGATGAAAATAGCTATGAAACTAAAACGTTAAGGCATATTTCAAAAGCTATCTATCAAATGAGCAGATACACTTTTTGGGAAAGCCAATGCCTCGTGAAAGCCTTCGCAGGTATGAAGATGCTAGAAAGGCGCTGTATTGAAAGTACGCTGTATTTAGGTACAGGAAAAGATGAAAACGGGAATTTTATTGCACATGCCTGGCTGCGAAGTGGCTCAACATACGTAACGGGATCAGAGGGAATGGAAAGGTTTACAGTCGTAGGGAACTTCTCTAAAACCTTGAATAATAAAGGAAATCGAAAGGAAAAACGATGATAGACAAACAACCAATAATTGATACAAGTCAGTCCAAAGAGCTTCGCTTTACTCTAACCCTCTAGATAAGCTCGCCTTTAAACAAGCTTACCTATACTTTTTATAATTCTTATTCTGGTCATTTTTGTGGTCGTGGAGAAAACTAAAGAAGCCAGCGTTATTTTAAGCTTTTCTTGCAAAATGGTTAGCATATGTGAATTAAGCGCGGGTGGGATAGATATTTTATAGGTCAAACTGATAGGAGGTAGAAGAACGTATATTGGAACCGTTACTGTATTATATTAAGAAACTGCATTCTTCAGCAGGGAAAATTATATATTTTAATGTTTTTGGTATGGCCATTGCTAGTTTAATGGAGGGATTTGGCATCTTGCTGATTATCCCGTTGTTAAGCATTGGTGGGGTAATAGAAGCAAATACTGCGTCTAGCAAGCTCAGTCAGCTGTTTAATTTCCTTACCGCATTGCCGCCGTCTTTGTATTTACCATTAATCTTGTGCATGTATGTAGTAATTATTATTGGGCAGAATCTCCTGCAGAGAAGCTTAGCTATTCGAGATGTTAAGATTAGAGAAAAATTCAGCAGAGACTTAAGAATTGAAATTTACAGCTTGCTGCTGCACTCGAAGTGGGCGTTATTTTTAAAAAAACGAAAGTCAACGCTTATTAATCTATTAACTTCGGAGCTGGCACGTGTGATAGGCGGTATTAATTTTGCTCTTCAGCTGCTGTCTAATACTATTTTTATGATTATACAATTAGCTATTGCCCTGTGGTTGTCTGTCAAAATGACTCTTTTTATCGTGCTGTTTGGTTTGATACTAGGGTATCTTTCAAGAAAGTTCGTACAAAAATCTAGACACTTAGGACGTAGAACCTCTCAATTAGGGGAAGACTACATGGCTGGAATCACAGATCAGCTTAGTGGCATTAAAGATATTAAGAGTAATAAATTGGAATACAGCTATATTGATTGGCTGCGTTCTTTAACCTCAAGAATGAACGCAGAACAAATTGAATATGTAAAACTTAAGTCAAGCTCTCAGCTAGTATATAAAGTGAGTGCGGCTCTTCTCGTTGCAGTATTTATATTTATATCTGTAAAAGCTTTTCATGCTCAAGGCGAGCAGCTTTTGTTAATTATTCTTATCTTTTCTCGGTTATGGCCGAGATTTATTGCGATTCAATCAAATTTTGAACAAATAGCAGCTACTCTTCCCGCTTGTCAGGCTGTTAAGAAGCTCATAGAGGACTGCTCTAAAGAACAAGAATTCAAGCAAGCAGACGCGCTTTCGCCAATTACAGAGACGCAAATAGAGTGTAAAGACGTTTATTTCCGCTACAAAAAAGACAGTTATACGTTAAAAGATATTAACTTGACTATTCTTCCTAACCAAATGACCGCTATTGTAGGTCCTTCTGGAGCTGGAAAAAGTACGCTTATTGACTTATTAATGGGACTGAACTCTCCTGAAAGAGGCGAGGTGCTTGTAAATGGTCACCCGCTTAAAGATGAACTCCTACTGTCTTTAAGACAAGCCATCAGCTATGTACCTCAAGACTCGTTCTTATTTAACACTACCGTAAGAGAGAATTTACTGACGGTGAATGCACAAGCTAGTGAAAGAGAATTATGGGAAGCATTAGAATTTGCGATGGCAGATCAGTTTGTAGGAAATTTGCCTCAGGGTCTAGATACTGTTATCGGAGATAGAGGAATGAAGATATCGGGCGGAGAACGTCAAAGGCTTGTTTTGGCAAGAGCAATTCTAAAAAAACCAGCTCTTCTCATTTTAGATGAGGCTACAAGCGCCTTAGATACTAATAATGAGAATAAAATTAAAGAGTCAATTGACCGGTTAAAAGGGAAAGTAACGATTGTTGTTGTAGCTCACAGGCTGTCCACTATACAAGCTGCGGATCAGGTTCTTGTGTTAGAAGAAGGAAAAGTGATTCAAAAAGGTAGCTTTAATCAGCTGGCCTTTGAAGAAGAAGGCGCGTTTCATAAATTACTAGAAGGTCAATTTCAAACTGTTTAATAAAGGTAAGCGCTCTTAATTTATTAGGATAATCTATTTGATGTTTAACTCACAATAAAATAAAGGCGCAATATTATTAAAAATTTCACTTATAACTATTAACGGTGTTCCTTAAGCTAAATCTACATTTTAATAAGGAGAGTGCTTAATAATAATGATTGGTCGTCGTGTAAAAGAAATAAGAATGCAAAAAAAGCTGTCGCTTTCACAGCTTGCCGAACGTGCTGACATTGCTAAATCTTACTTAAGCAATATGGAACGTGAAATTTGTATTAATCCAACAATTGATGTAGTTGAAAAGCTGGCTCAGGCCCTTAAAGTGCACCCCGCTGTTCTTTTAAGCTGGGAAATAAAAGAGCTGGGTTCTGAGAGCATGGAGGATTCTTTCAACTGTATAAAAAGCCATATCAGTACTTTAGACAGCTTACAGCTTAAGGAACTAAGAGATTCTATTGATATCGTCGTCTGGAAAAGAGGAAAAGTTCCTTTAAGTGACTTAGGTAATTTAATATAAGTGTGTTAAAAAGAAGATAGTTTCACGATACCTTCGTAGCTTAAAAGAAAGTTGATCTTACGAAAAAGACAAATTTTATCCATTGATATTTTTGAAAAAACAGATAGAATATTATAAGAATATAAAATTATTCTATCTGTGTAAATAAAAGTTTTTATATTGAATTATTTTACATATATTTTTTGAGAGTAACCAACCGCATCGGTTGGTTTTTTGCATGAGTTGATTATTTTGTGAAAATTAAAATAAATACACCGCTACACAAAGAAATTTATTATATATTTAAAAATATAAGAGCGTTTTGTTACCAATGGGAGGCCAGCACTTGTGTCTATAAAGAAAAAAATATCGCTGTTCTTTACTTTGCTAGTGTTGTGTATTTTACTGGCGAATAACACTTTGCATTACATTAGATCTAAAAATAGATTAATAGATTTTAATCAAAAAGAAATTACTCTTGTAACGGAAGAAATTGCATACGAGGTAGAAAACTCTAAAAATAGCGCTTTGTATATGGAAGATAGAATGGCACAGGAATTAAGAACAGCTTCAATTGCTATACAGCGTTCTCTGCCTTCTAAATATCAGGATATAAGTAATGAGCAGCTTAAGGAGCTAGCAAAGCAGCTTAGAGTATCTCATATTACATTATTAGCTCCTAGCGGGGATGACATTATTGGTGTGAGGTCGTCAGACTCAAAAGAAATTAATATGTCTACTAAAGAATGGGAATATTGGTACACGTCTTTTCAGGAGCTTCTTGCGGATAGACCGGTCACTACAAAAAAAGGTATGGCCCTGCCCAACTTTTGGAGCGGTCCAATCGAGGTAGCTTCTAGTAATCCAAAGCATGTTGATAAATGGGGATATTATTATGATGGTTCGACTAACTATATTATTAACCCATATTTTCGTGATAAGAACGTAATAGATATTGAAAAGCAGTTTGGCCCTACTAATGTTATGAATCGCTTTACGAAGAGTTTAGATGGTGTTCTTGAATTAACAGTATTTAATCCTGCAAGTTTCGGAAAACACAATCAAAGCGTTTATTTAAATGGAAATCGATATGTCAAAATGAAAGATCAACCAATCTGGTATGGAACATACACATATCAAAATACGAATCGCGATAAAGCATTTATTAAGGATGCTTTGAAAACAGGAATTTCGCAAAGCTATATTTCAGAAATCAACAAGAAAAAAGTACTGAAAACATTTGTACCAATCAAGGAAGAAAAATCTGCTTCCTACGTAATAGGGGTCGTCTATGATTATGATTTGATTGAAACGGAGCTTCATGATGAATTAGTAAAGCATCTGCTTTTGTCTCTGCCTTTTATCATCCTTGTACTGATCGTCAGCATTATTTTTTCTACGTCTATTACACGTCCTATTAAAAATTTGGTGGAGCACGTGAATTATATTGCGAAAGGGAATTTCGGTGAAATATCGACTGTAAGAAGAAGGGATGAACTAGGGGGGCTTATCGAAAATATTAATCATTTATCACATTTCTTGAAAACCTATTTAGATGATTTGAAAAGCAGTCAAGAAGAAAGTGAATTTCATGCGTATCACGATTTTTTAACAGGACTGCCTAATAGAAGGTATTTCAAAGAAGAACTCAATAAGCGTTTAATGGAATCTGAGCAAAAATCAATTAAACATGTAGCCGTACTGTTTATGGATATAGACCGGTTTAAAGATATTAATGATACGTTGGGACATTCAAAAGGCGACCAGCTGATACAGCTTGTAGCTAATAGAATTAAAGCCTGCCTGCCTCCACACAATAGCTTTCTGACAAGGCAGGGGGGAGATGAATTTGTAGTTTTATTCAGTGATTTTCTACCTGTAGAGGTTGAAAAGCTTGCTCGGAAAATTATTTTAGATGTTCAGCAGCCTTGCTATATCGAAAGTGATGAAATAGTTGTAAGTATAAGCAGCGGTTTAAGTTTTTATCCGGAGCATTCTACAAATCTGGATACACTCATTACGTATGCTGACATGGCCATGTATGCTTCTAAAAGGCAGGGAGGCAACAAAGTCATGATTTACCATGAGCTATTAAATGAAAAGCAAACTGAAAAAATGCAGATTGAAAAACGTTTGCGCAAAGCTATTCAGAAAGAGGCTATTGAGGTATACTACCAACCGAAAGTGGATGCTCGACACAATGCTATAATAGGAGTAGAAGCTCTTGTGCGCTGGCACGATGAAGAGCTTGGTTTTGTTTCGCCTGAGGTATTTATTGGTATAGCAGAAGAGGCGGGTTTAATTCATTCGTTATGGGAAAGTGTGATGAATATAGCCTGCTGTCAAATCAGCAAGTGGAATAAAATGTTCAATCAAGAATTAACATTGGCAATGAACTTTTCACCACGCCAGTTTCAGGACTCTTCTTTACTAGTTCATGAGGTTAAGGGGGCTCTCTCCTTGTATAACCTTAACCCAGGAAGCTTTGAAATGGAAATCACTGAAAGCACACTGCTTATTAACACTCAGGAAACAATTAAAGCTTTACATGAACTAAAAGAATATGGTATATCAATTTCTATCGATGATTTTGGTACAGGTTATTCTTCGTTAAGTTATTTGAAAAATTTACCTATAGATTGTTTGAAAATCGATCGATCTTTTATTATGGATATGAACGAAGATGACAGCAACCGTAAAATTATACAAGCAATTATTAGCTTATCTCAAAGCTTAAATTTAAATGTAATTGCAGAAGGCGTCGAGCTAGAATATCAAAAAGATTTTCTGCTTGAAAATGGCTGTGTGCATATGCAAGGATACTTATTTAGTCGACCGCTATGCGCAGCAGGTTTTGAATCGCTTTTTTGTAGTAGTGATGACCAAAGTATCGACTAAGATGAAAAAGTAACTGAAAAGGGAAGAGGAAATAGAAATATGACACTTAGTACACAAAATTTAATTGCTCAAAAATTTTTAGAAACATTAGGCACGAATTCAACTGAAATAGATAAAAAAATAGGTCAAGCTGACACATTTATGAATGCGGTGAAAGAACTTATAGATCTATGCGGAGATAACCCTGAAAGAGATGGCCTTGAAGAGACGCCATACCGAGTATTAAAGGCGTTTTTAGAATATACGGAAGGCTACCGAGAAGATCCGAAAGCTCATTTGGAAAAAACATTTGACGTAAATCACAACGAATTGGTACTAATACGAGACATTGAATTTCACTCAATGTGTGAACATCACTTTGCGCCATTCTTTGGCGTTGCCCACGTTGGGTATATACCGGATAAAAAAATCACTGGTCTGTCTAAAATCGCTCGTACAGTAGAAGGATATGCAAAAAGATTTCAAGTTCAAGAGCGTTTAACAAATGAAATTGCAGATGCAATTGAAGAAATTTTAGAGCCTAAAGGAGTGATGGTGATTATTGAAGCGAAGCATATGTGCATGTGCGGACGAGGAATCAAAAAATCTTCAGCTTCTACAGCCACTTCATCCGTTCGAGGAACATTTATGGAAAAAGCAGAGGTTAGAGGAGAATTTTTATCTCTTTTACAGCGACAAATGTAGTGATAGAAGCTGAGAAGTAGAAGCGAGGTAAGGTGTATGCGACACGTTGATGTACTAATCATTGGTGGAGGACCGGCCGGCATTTCAGCTGCTATATGGTGCAAGAGACTGGGGATTGACTGTTTGCTTCTTGAAGAACAGTCACAGTTAGGAGGCCAGCTGTTTAACATCTTTAATGAAATTGTTGACTATCCTGGAATGCGTACAAAGAACGGAATAGAAATGCAGCGTGAAATGGTGAAGCACTTTGTTGAGATGGACTGCCTATATGAAGTAAATACAAAAGTACTTTTCATTGATGAACGTTCCAAAACTGTGAAAGTTAAGAAGCAAGCTAAAAAACAAGAAATCTGCTATACGTATCTCATTTTAGCCACGGGTTCTAGTCAGCGAAAGCTTGGAGTATCCGGTGAGCAGCAAATGATTGACCGAGGAGAAGTATATTCAGCTTCAGCAGACGGCGAACGGTTAAAAGGTAAAACAGTTGCTATTATTGGCGGAGGAGACCGGGCTTTTGAAGGAGCACATCTTTTATCATCAAAAGCAAAAGAAGTATATCTTATTCACCGTTCTACGCGTTTTAAAGCAAGAGAGCAGTATGTTGAAAGAGTTATTTCTAACCCTGGTATCAAAGTCATGACTGATACCGAGGTGACAGCTATCCATGGGAATCGTCATGTTACATCCATCGATTTAGAGAGCAAGAACAAAGAGTATAAGAACTTGTTAGTAGATGCGGTCCTAATCAGGCTGGGCGTAGCACCTAACGTTGATCTCATTAAAGGAAAAGTAGCTACGGCACAAAACGGGCTTATTGTCACAGACGACGTGCATCAAAGCAGCAATCCATTTATTTATGCAATCGGAGATGCGTGTACGACTCCTTTGTTTTCAAGTATCAGCTCCTCAGCTGGTCAAGGAACAATTGTAGCCAAGCATATATCAAGTCTGTTAACTGAGTCGTAATAAATAAAAAAGCATCTATTAAACTGATAGATGCTTTTTTACGTAATGTAATAAAAGAAAGTCAAGAGAAGAACGTTTAAAGGCAGACAAATTGTCAGGAACAAAGAGATGTATTGTTGAGGCGAGGTACTTCTTTTTTTGATTAGAATATACTCAATGATGAAATTAAGAAGAAACATGAGCAAAGATAGTATGACATAAGACCCTACGTCTTGCTGAAATGAACCAGTAAAAAGAGGTGAGAAAAGCAGTAAAAAGGTAGCGGTTTGAAAAGAACCTCTAGAAAACAAGTAATGTTTTTTAGCAATGTAATTCAAGTTATCCCTCCTTATATGTGTTATTTTACCAAATAAAAAAATAAAAATGAAGCGTATAAAGGTATATGATTATAAAGCTTATAAGAAGGTAAATAGAATTTATTAACGTATTAACCAAGATTTCCAACATTTCTATCATGCCTGAATGGGTTTCCTAAGCGTCCAATTTTGATAAAGCATGTATAGTGACTGGTAAATAGTCAGATATGTTAGTAATACCCAGCCGTTCATTAAGTACGGATAAATGGCTTGCGGTACAGAAGGGCTCGTTAAGTAATCACGGAATTGAACTACCCCCACTTAGCAAGCTTGAAGTGAGGGATTCCTAAAATCTCAAAAGACTTAGGAACCCTTCCCGTTCAACGGGGTCGGTTAGCCATGCAAATTACAGAAGTATCCTTCGGGACAACCACACATACAGCTCTTTCTATGTAAGCAAGTGCTTGTAGCGGGTACACCAACCTTCATTTGTATGGAATGATTTGAACATCCTTGTAATGCGCCCAAACCCTAGAAAATCGCTATCTGCTCCGGTAGCGTTAGTAAGTATTTGGTACAAGAAGTTCAAGGTATATTACTTATGCAAAAGCTTTCTTTAAATGTTTACTTTCTTTTTCTGTTAATTCCTTATGTGTAAGATTGATGTTACCAGATGGTTTATTTACATCGAACAGTTGATAGAACATTTCCGTTCGTACATGTAACTTTTTATTTAGCGCCCACCACTGCTTCCAGTAGGGTAATGGATGACGTACAATATGATGACGAAGCACCTGTGGCGCTTTTTCTTTGTAGCCAAGACCTTTTCGTCCAATCGTATAACTTGCTGCCTGATGAATAGAGATACCAAATTTACGCATATATTTAAGTTTTCCCGTAATCGATGTGTAAGCTGGATTTACTACGATTACAGCTATACCCATCTTTTGAGCACGACTTTTAATAGCTTGCGCCATTTTACGATAGGCGAAGAGACTCTTTAAACGGTTTACCTTTTTGTTTCCATAGGCATCCCCAGTTTTAGAGAGTGTCGTATCAATGTCCTCCATTACAATGGGCTTGTTCTTTTGAACAGCCACATCTACCAAAGCTATTGCTTCTGCTTCCAAGATTTTCGTTGATTGACCGTTTGTTTTTTTGTTTAATGTAAACGAGAATGTCCCACTTTCTAAAAAATTGCCGTCCTTTGAAACATCTGTCCACGCAAAGTGGTCCACGTTGCAATCTACACCAATGACGCCATCAGACGTAGAGAAGTTCACTAGTACTTCTTCTTCGACATCAAGTAAACATTTAATAATATAATAGTCACCGTGATCTTCGACAGACCAGGAAATAGGCTTGCCGTTCGCTTTTTTGTCCTTACACTTCCTCTGGCGAAGAACCGTTTGATTAATCTGTTCTTGCCCATAAGGGAAAACCACATTTGAAAACGTAACAACTTCCCCTGACAGAGAAGTCATATGTAAATCATTTGTGTCCGGCTGATAGGTAAAGACAAAATTGCCAGCTGCGGCATCTTTTCGTCCCGAAATCAACACTTGCTTGTTTCGTGCAGCTAAAAAGAGTTCTTTCCAAGACTGATGATCTTGTACAAACTCTTTTTTCGTAAATTGGTGCTTAAACAACTTTTTTGAGCCAAAAACCACGCTAGAAATATGAGTGGTCAACTTCTCTTTTTTTTCTTCTAGACGAAAAAGCCGATGTTCTAAATGCCCAATCTTTGCTTTTAGTCGCTTAATGGCGACATTAAGATATTGATGCTCGAATAAGTAGATATTCATCCAAACAAGAGAGTGATTCTGTAATGCTAATGAAACCAGCCCGCTTGGATGTAATGTGTATTTTCTATTTTTCGGAAAATGTACGTTGCCGTTTATACAGCTTTCTTTAATTTTGCGAAGAGTAGTTAAAAAAGAACGTTCTGTCTTTAACTTTTTCTTTATTTTTTTTATTTTTTCATCTGTTTGTTTGATGTACAGTTTATTTAGTTCGGATTGGGCTTTTAGGAGAGCTTGAGATTCGCGTACAATGCTATTGGCTACGTAATCATTTACGCCAAACTTTTTCTTTACGACTAAATGGATACTTTCCTTATGAAGCTCGCGTTTCCAACGTTTTTGCCGAACGAGCGTTTGAAATACAAATTGCTTGGCACGATTAAATAATTCACTCAACGATGCTATTTCAACTAACGTAAGGCCGTTTATCTCCTTTTTCCAAATACGCTTTGAAAAATACGCTTTCTTCATATTTCTCCTCCTATCGAACTTATGTTCTTATAATTATTTAATAGTTTATAATAAGAGAGGGGATAATTGCAATTAAAAGTTAAAAAGTAGCAAAAAAAGACCGATTTACCCCTATCTACTCGCTGGGCTATGCTCGTCTCTTTCCCTGAGGTGGAGGCTTTCTCGAATAAAATGAAAAATTCCACAATGCGTGGCCTCATATACAAAGCTCCAATACTTCTAGTAAAGACACACTGATTGTTCATGTTTTTCTTTACCTCCGTATGCGTCAGGAAACCCGGCCGTCATAGTCATAAGACCTTAGACCCGAAGTTTTGCGTCCCAGCTTTTCACTCGGTTTGCCCTTATCTGTACAAGTATCGGATTGTTTCTTTTAAAGAACATAAAAGTTAAAAAAGAAACTTTATAATGAATATTATTTTATATTTTACCATATAAATAGCTATTTTTACTCATAAAAAATACAATGACATTCGACTGGTTTTTTATTTGATTTAGGTTTTTGAGACTATAGATGAAGTAATTTGCTTAGGGAGCATCAAATGCTGTAATAGCAGGAGGTCAAAGAGGTTTAATTACTAGTAAATAACATAAATTACATTTAATTCTCTTATTGATAAACTTAGCTAGGTATGATTAACTATAAAAGTTAAGTAAAAAAATTGAAATATAGGGCTAAATTATAATTATTTTTATGGTTGAAGCTTCCTATTAAAAAAGATAGTCGAAATAAGGAGGAAACAATCGAAATGGTGCTTAGTATTATTTTAATCTGTTTGTTTCTAGTATTTGCTTATGGAGCATGGGAACAGGTTAAACATCAAAAAAATATCGATTCTATTCCGGTGAGGATAAATGTTAATGGCATTCGCGGAAAATCAACAGTTACTAGATTGATAACTGGAATCGTAACAGAAGCTGGATATAAAACTATAGGAAAGACTACAGGAACTTCAGCTAGAATGATTTATTGGTTTACAGATGAAGAGAAGCCAATTGTCAGACGACCTGAAGGGCCGAATATAGGAGAGCAAAGACGCGTCGTAAAAGAAGCGGCAAAACTAGAAGCTGAGGCATTAGTCAGTGAATGTATGGCGGTGAATCCCGATTATCAAATTACTTTTCAAGAAAAAATGCTTCAAGCAAATATTGGAGTTATTGTAAATGTATTAGAAGATCATATGGATGTTATGGGACCAACACTGGACGAAGTAGCAGAAGCTTTTCTACCAACGATTCCTTACAAAGGGCATTTAATTACGATCGATGGTCCGTATCTTGAGTATTTTAAAACAGTTGCGGCAAAAAGAAGAACAAAAGTAATTGTGGCAGATAATTCAAGAATTACAGATGAGTTCTTAAGAAAGTTTGATTATATGGTATTTCCAGATAATGCATCGCTTGCGTTAGCGGTAGCAGAAGCATTAGATATTCCTGAAGAAGTTGCTTTTAGAGGAATGCTGAATGCTCATCCCGATCCGGGTGCAATGAGAATTACCCAGTTTGGTGATCCTAAAGCGCCTGCATTTTTGGTAAATGGGTTTGCTGCAAATGATGCTGCTTCCACATTACGGATTTGGGAAAGAGTGGGAGAGATTGGTTATTCAGTAGATTCGCCTATCGTTATTATGAACTGCCGTCCTGATCGTGTAGATCGTACAGAGCAATTTGCACGAGACGTTTTACCTTATATTAAAGCTGATATTTTGGTGTTAATTGGAGAAACGACTAGTCCTATTATGGATGCTTACAACGAAGGCATCATTCCAGCAAAAGAAATTTGGGACTTAGAAGGTTATAGCACAGAAGGAATATTTGATAAGCTAAGACCAGAATTACATAATCGAATGATTTATGGAGTCGGAAATATCCATGGTGCTGCTGAACCGTTAATTGAAGCAATGAAGAATTATGAACATATTGAGGAAGTTGTCTAGGAGGAAAGTGCATGTTTGGTTCGGATTTATATGTAGCATTGGTATTAGGGGTTATTTTAAGTTTAATTTTTACAGAAAAGACAGGGATTATTCCTGCAGGGTTAGTTGTGCCAGGTTATATTGGCTTAATTTTTGATCAGCCGGTTTTTTTAGTTATGGTATTAATTATTAGTCTCTTAACCTATGTCATTGTAAAACATGGAATTGGAAGGTTTGTAATTTTGTATGGTCGTCGCAAATTCGCTGCGATGTTAGTGGTGGGAATTTCGCTGAAGCTAATATTTGACTACTTTTATCCCATTATGCCTTTTGAAATTTACGAATTTCGCGGAATCGGTGTCATTGTTCCTGGCTTAATTGCGAACACGATTCAAAAGCAGGGGCTAGCAATGACGATGGGAAGCACGCTGTTAATAAGTGGTGCTACATTCAGCTTAATGTTTGTATATAACTTTTTTATTTAGGGTGATTTGATGGATAGAAAACTGGATTTTAAAGAAAAGTTATTAAAATTTATAAAGTCGACAAAAAAGAAAACAGATCAACATGTGTGGATTACCCTGGTAATCCTTGTGATTTTCATGTACGGGATCATTTTTCTAAGTAAACCAAGTGAAGCAATTGAAAATAATACAACAGATGATACGTTAATTAATGCGACAATGGTTGGAGATATTATGTTTGGGCGTAATGTAGAAAAAGCGTCGAGCCGTTATGGTCAAGAAAATTTATTACGCTATGTGAAGCCATACTTTAAAAATGCGGATTATTCAACAGGGAACTTTGAGCATCCAGTTACGCTTAGTGATAAGTATCCAGAACAGGAGAAGTATATTCACTTGCAAACTGATAAGCAATCGGTGGAGACTCTAAAGAATCTCAATCTCTCTGTTTTAAATGTAGCAAATAATCACTCGATGGATTATTTAGAAAATGGACTAAATGATACAATAAAGACATTTAATCAGTCGGATTTGGATTTTGTAGGTATTGGAAAAAATATTAAAGATGCTAGTAAAATTAATTATCAGGTAGTCAATGGAATTAAAATAGCTACCCTTGGTTTTACGGATGCATACGTTGCTGATTCGGAAGCTAACCAAAATAATCCAGGGATACTTCCGGCTAAACCAGAAATTTTCATTCCACTAATTGAGGAAGCAAAAGAAAACGCAGATTTAGTCGTAGTGCATGCGCACTGGGGACAAGAATATGACACGACTCCTTCTCCTAGACAAAAAGGATTAGCCAAAGCAATGGCGGACTCAGGAGCTGATATTATTCTTGGCCATCATCCTCATGTTTTGCAATCTGTTGATGTCTATAAAAATACGGTTATCTTTTACAGCTTGGGGAATTTTGTATTCGACCAAGGATGGTCAGCATCACGAGAAAGTGCGCTCGTTCAGTATAAGCTAAAGAAAGATGGAACAGCCCGTTTTGAAATTACACCTATGCTGATAAAAGAAGCTACGCCAACTCCCTTAGGAAAATGGGATACGTACTATAGAGAAAAAATCTTCAAACGTCTAACTAAAAGTTCTTCAAAATCACTCGTAATCAAAGAAGAAAACAATAAGTTAGTCTTTACAGTGGACCACTCTCGAGTAGTAAAAAAAGGGGTTAACTGAAGAAATGAAAAGAAAATGGATGTACTCGCTAATCTTTCTTGCAGTTCTGCTAGTCGGCGGCTACGCAGTTGTACAGCAGTTTAATAGTGAAACAGATAACAAGCTCTATAAAAAAATCAACAAATTTGAGTCTAGCAAGGAGATTAATCATTCTTCTGGTGGATACGGTGTAAGCTCTTCAAATCCGGTAGCTGTTGAAGTCGGAATGGATGTATTGGAAGAAGGCGGAAACGCCGTAGACGCTGCTATTGCCGTTTCTTATGCTTTAGGAGTTGTAGAATCTTATGGGTCTGGTATTGGAGGAGGAGGAGGAATGCTTATTCTTCCTGGAAACCAATCAGACAAACCAACTTTTTTCGATTACAGAGAAACCAGCCCTTCTTCAAATAGTAGACCTGAAGAAGGAATAGGCGTGCCTGGATTTGTAAAAGGAATGGAAACAATTCATGAAAAATACGGAAGCAAAAAGATGGCTCAGTTAATAGATCCTGCTATTAAATTAGCTAGTGATGGTTTTCCAGTGGGTCAGCAGCTTTCAGAACGTTTGAAAGGTGCACAATATCGCCTATCAGAAGATGAAATCCCTAATTTCTTTCCAGGAAACAAACCTATTGAAGAAGGTGAAAAGCTTAAACAGCCTGAACTTGCCGAAACGCTTGAGCTAATTAAGAAAAAAGGTTCAGACGTATTTTATAATGGAAAACTCGCAGAAAAAATAGCAGAGGAAGTACCAGGAATACAAAAAACTGATTTAGAAAAGTATTCTGTGGAAGAAAGAGAACCCGTTCACGGAGAATTTGCGGGTTATGATGTCATCTCTGCACCTCCTCCATTTGCAGGAATTACGTTAATACAATCTCTACAAATGGCTGAAATGTTAAACATTCAAAAGACAGAACAAGATACGGCGCTTTTTACACATGTTACTTCTGAAATTACAAATAGAGCTAATAGTGATCGTGTCGCCCATATTGGAGACCCAGCTTTTTCTGATATAGATGACGAAGCGCTAACGACAAAAGAATATTCAAGGAAGCTTGCACAAGATCTTTCATTAAATAAGCTATCCGATAAGTATAAGCTTAAAGGCGATGAACTTGAAGAAGAACATATTAGTACAACGCATTTTGTTGTAACAGATAAAGAAGGAACGGTTGTATCCGTTACAAATACACTCAGCAACTTTTTTGGTTCAGGAGAAAATGTAGAAGGGTTTTTCCTTAACAACAATTTGAATAACTTTAATAACATAAAGACCTCTCTTAATTATTACGAGCCTGATAAGCGTTCACGAACGTTTACGGCACCTACTATTCTTAAAAAAGATGACGAGGTCATCGGGATTGGAACGCCTGGAGGAAGCAGAATACCTATGATGCTTACGGAAGTTTTGGTTCGCCACCTTTTATTCAAGGATTCTTTACAGGATGCAATTGATGCACCAAGGTTTTCAATAGAAAATAACCATCTGTATACCGAATTTCAATATCCTACGAGTGTAAGAGAAGAACTAGAAGGAATGGGATATGACGTGAAGGAGAAGAGCTCCGCTATTTACTACGGCGGTATACAAGCGATTGTTATTGATCAAAAAAACAATCGTATTTACGGAGCAGCAGACCCTAGAAGACAAGGAACTTGGAAAGTTAAATAATTATATATTCAAAGGAGAGTACCATGACTATTGTAAGAAATCTTATGAAAATATTTGTTCCTATTATTATCGTGGCAGGATTCTTTTTTATTATGTCTAACTTCAAACATACACAAACATTAAGCAGTGCTGAAGAAAAAAGAATTAAAGAATATGCAAGCCTTATGCAGCAGGCTAAAGCTAAAGAAGAAGATAAAACTCAAATTCTATCGCTTAGCAGTGTAGCAGCTCTTGGCAAAGGTTCAGCAGGAGAAGAAGTAAAAGCGGTTCAAAAATCTTTAGGACTTAATCCAGACGGTTACTTTGGTCTAGAAACAGAGCAAGCCGTAAAAGAATTTCAAGTAAAACAAGGTTATACGGCAGATGGAGTAGTGGGTCCTCAAACGTGGGATGCACTAGTAAATACGAGTAAAGATACAGTTGGATCTACTAGTAATAGCTTATAACATTTATATAAAAAAGCGAGCTTTCCTGAGAAAGCTCGCTTTTTTTATTAACGTAGTAACTGAAGTACGCCTTGTGGCTGCTGGTTAGCTTGACTTAGCATAGCTTGAGAAGCCTGAGATAAAATTGAATTCTTTGTTTGTTCCATCATTTCTTTCGCCATCGCGCGAACATTTGCTTTCACAAATGACTAGACTATATCTTCACCCTCTAAAAAAACAGGGGCCGGGCACTTCGGACATGGATATACGGAACGGTATATTCATTACCTACGGATTTCATCGTCATAGCACACTGCCTTAGACGGTTTATCCTAGTCGTTGAACTTTCTCCAGAGTTTCCTCACAGGAGCTTAGCTGCTGATTGCCCAATCTCTTCTTTTTTTTACCGTTACGTCTGTCGTTTCCAACTGCGCTGTGGTGAGAAAAGCTCTCAGGGGTTTCCAGCAATTCACCCGGTTATACTCACTAGCCGTTACCAGCTAGGACGACTGTGCTTTTTGCTGCTTACGCTGCTAAAGCATAATCTACGTCGCGAATTCTTGATTCAGACGCTGTTAGGTTTTCAGATGATGTACTTAGGTTGTTGATAGTGTGATCTAGACGATTTTGAGTAGCACCTAGTCCAGAACGCTGCTCTGACACTTGGTTAATAGCACCATCAATAATAGCTAATTGATCATCAAAAGATGTAGTAGCAAAATCTTTGACGTCAATGCTATTAACAAAAGCATCCGCTGCACCGTCTGAATCAGTATCTGCTCCTAAAGCTCCAGCACTCATATCTCCAATTTTTAAATTTACCTGCTGTCCTGCGTTCGCTCCAACTTGAAGCGTAAGATCCAGACTTCCATCCAACAGGTTTCGGCCGTTAAATTGTGCTCGATCAGAAATTCCTTTGCTGTCAGCTTCTCCACCGATTTCTTCAATTAATGAGCCGATTTCATCTTGAATAGCATCTAGATCTTCGGTTTTGTTTGTACCGTTGCCTGCTTGAACTACTAATTCACGCATACGCTGAAGAATGTCATGTGTTTCATTTAAAGCACCTTCTGCAGTTTGAATTAACGAAACACCATCTTGCGCGTTGCGAGAAGCTTGATCTAGCCCGCGAATTTGTCCACGCATTTTCTCTGAGATAGCTAATCCAGCTGCATCATCAGAAGCACTGTTAATACGCTGACCTGAAGATAACTTCTCCATTGATTTTGCCTGAGCGTTATTCGCATTGTTAAACTGACGGTACGTGTTTAAAGCTGTAATATTGTGATTAATTCTCATTTTCCTTACCTCCGTATAATGGTTTTACTTCTCGGTTTACATCCTTGTATACAAGAAGTGTCCCGTTTTAAAATGGGATAAAAGTAGTTGAACATCCTTAAAAAATATGTTCATATTATATATCGACTGAGAGAGAAGGTTGTTTATAGCTTTTATTAAATTATTTAATGGGAAATTTGTATGTATATAAAAAGAAAAACCAGCTCTCTACATGAGCTGGTTTTTTAGTATTAATGAGTAGCGCCGCCTGAAACTAAAATATCATCTTCCGTTACAATTGTAGTTTTGATGATAGAAAGCAGTCCCTTCACAATCGAATCCAGCGCCATACTTGCTTTCCCTGGATGATGCACAGCTTGTTCAGGAAGATAAGGAATATGCACAAACCCACCTTTAATTGAGCAGTTTTGAATCATGTTCATCAGCCCGTAAAATACGTGGTTACAGACAAACGTTCCAGCAGTTTGAGAAACGCTGCTTGGAATGCCTGCTTGGCGCAGGTTTTCGACAGCGGCTTTGATGGGCAGTGTCGAAAAATATGCGGCAGGTCCATTTACGATAATAGAACGATCAATGGGCTGCTGGCCGATGTTGTCAGGAATCCGCGCGTCGTCCACATTAATAGCAACGCGTTCGACCGTAATTCCTTCTCGGCCGCCTGCTTGTCCAACGCATATGACGATAGAAGGACTGATGTCTTCTATATACGTATGAAGCTTTGCAATTGATTCGCCAAACACAGTAGGAAGAGGCTTAGCGATAATGTGATAGTCTTCAACAGCTACGCCGTCTAAGGCTTTGACAGCTTCTAAAGACGGGTTAATACTTTCACCTTCAAACGGTTCAAATCCAGTTAGTAATACAGTTGTCATTCTATTACTCTCCTTTAAAAGTGATATACAAGATAGTACATTAATAGCGTATTAACAACAAAAACGGATAAAGCAATTGGCACTTGAGCTTTAATCACGGCGTTCTTGTCTTTTAATTCAAGCAGCATAGCAGGTACGATGTTAAAGTTGGCTGCCATTGGCGTAAGAAGCGTGCCGCAGTAGCCAGCAAACATGCCAAGCGCTGCCATAATCGCTGGATTACCTCCGTGCATATGTACAATCAGTGGAAGTCCAATACCTCCTGTAATAACGGCAAACGCAGCAAAGGCATTTCCCATGACAATCGTAAATAGCAGCATTCCTAGACAATAAGCCAGCACAGCAACAAACGCATAGTTAGTTGGCAAAATATCACTTACAATATCTGAAACGACTGTTCCAACGCCTGACTTTGAAAAGATGCCACCAAGCGCAGCAAGCATTTGCGGTAAAATAACCGCCCAGCCCACTGCTTGAAGCAAGCGGCTTCCTTCTTTAACAGGCACGTCCATTTTTGCTTTGGTGACGCCCATTGAAGCGATAAACGCAATCACAGCAGCGATTGCCAGTGAAATTAGCGTGACTTTTTCTGGATCGATCAATGCCCAGTTTCCAAACTTAATCTTGCCAAAAAGAAGGGTGCCGATAATCGTAAAAATAGGAATAAATAAAGCCGGTAAAAAGATTTTGTTTTTTAATCGCTGTGCGTGAGCCACACGTTCTTCAGCAGGTGTTTCGGCTTCATTAGACTTGGTCACGCGGTTAAATGAAGCAAGCAGTACCATGATAATGACTAAACACCCTACATAAAAAGGTGGAATCACATTGCCAAATAAAAACGTAACGGAAAACAGTGCCCAGAATAGAGAAGATCCTAAACGGTTAGGATGGTTATGATCGCGTGCGATTCGAAGTGCGATAAAAGCAACAATAATACCGAGTAAGTAGTAAATCGTATCAAGCGTTAGGATGCTTTTCATTTAACTCGCCTCCGTCTTTGAAGATGATGTTGGTTTGTGCTTTGTCATTTTTCTGTGAATACGTCGGTCTAACTGACGGAAACGAATGGCGCTGATCAGCAGCGCTGCGATGGCTGTTGGAATACCCCAAAGCGCCATATCCCAGACGTCAACGTGAATCCCTACAGAGTCAAAAAATCCTTTCATTAAAAGAATTCCACCTGTTGCGATAAAGATATCTTCTCCGAAAAACCAGCCCGTATTTTCAGCTGCCGCGGCATGAGCGCGAATATCTTCTTTTACTTTAGGCGGAAGCTCTCCGTATTTTGCACGAGCAGCGCCTTCAGACATAGGTGCGACTAACGGACGTACAGACTGAGCATGTCCTCCAATATTTAAGCCGACTGCGGCTGAGATTTCACGAATAAAAAGATATATAAGTAAAACATTTCCAGAAGAAGCGTTTTTCGCTTTTTTTATCAGCATTTCCGCTTGTTCCTTTAACCCGTATTTTTCTAACACGCCAAAGATAGGAAGAGTAAGTAAAATAGCCATAGACATATAGCGGTTATCGACAAAAAACTGTCCAAACATCGTAATTACTCCATGCAGTGATAAACCTGATACCAGGCCCGTCACGATGCCTGCGACGGTCACAACAAGCAGTGTATTTAAACGAAATAAAAACCCCACTGCCACTAGCAAAACCCCAATTAATTTCAACATAAAAAATCCCCCTTGATTATGTATAAATCGTGCTGCAAATTCACCTCCATTATTTTTCTAAAAAAACAAAGACGTCTTGAGTATAAACAATTCTGAAAATTAAAACAAGATGCTTAAGGCATAAAATAGTTTGATTAGTGAAATAAATGAAAAAGAAAAAAGCTTTGGAATTTTATATTCCAAAGCTTTTTCTAAACCCAATACCTGGGATACTGCCGATCTTGAAATAAATTGTTATACGCAGTAGAAATCAGTACAACCACACATGCACAAATCATAATAATACCTAAGTATCCCCAGCCTGCTTGGGTATTAATTGCGACAATCGCGCTAGCTGCAGCGGGAGGATGAACGGTTTTGGTAAGAATCATTAAAATAAGAACAAAAGCAAGCACAATCGCTATAGTAATAAGACTTCGATGAAATAAACTCCAAATAATAAGTGCGGAAACTGTCGCAAGCAAGTGCCCTCCAAGCACGTGGCGCGGCTGTGATAAAGGACCTTTGTGCGCCCCAAAAACAAGCACGCAGCTCGCGCCAATTGGAGCGAGTGCCATTGGATAACCAAGCGCTAGTGCAATCGCGCTGCTGATGATAATCGCAATTAAGCCTCCGATTGAAGAAACAACCGCGTCTCTATAATTGATTTTCGGTTCTTCTTTTAGTTCTCCTTTCATCTTTTTAGCATAAGAGCTTAAGTAAGACAGAAAGGGGCTTTTTGTTTGAGCAAAACTTTTTTCAATCTGCATTTCTTCTTTCCTTTCTCTTTTGTAAGTAAAAGTTGTTTGTCAAGTTGTATGTCAGAACATCTGCTATATTAAGTTAGTTTATAAGAAAACATGGATTACTGGAAGAGGAAAAATGTCTTTTTTTATTGGAAATACTTTTTATGAACAAAAAAAGGTGGGATAAGCGGTAGAAGGGTCTCTATGTGCAGTGAGAGTAAGAGAGATGTATAATAAACCTAGAGGTGACTAAATTATGTATCTAATAGACTACCATCATCACACAAACAATTCATTTGACTCCCAGGCAGTCATGAAAGAAGTGTGCGAACAAGCTGTAAAAAACGGTATAAACGAAATTTGTTTTACCGAGCACTTTTCATTAAATCCATTAGCGCCAACGTACGGTCATATGGATTTTGATAAATATGAACGAGAACTAGCGGAATGCAGAGATCAGTTTCAAGATCAGCTAGTGATTAAAAAAGGAATTGAAATTTGTGAGCCGCACTATTTAAAAGAGAAGTATCAAGAAACGGTGAAGCAGGAGAACTTTGATTTTATTTTAGGATCAGTTCATAACATTAATAACATCAAGCTTCGTAAACATTTGGAGCTGAATGACAAAGAAGCAATTTACCGCGCTTATTTTAACGAAATGTATAAGCTAGTAAGTGAAGCGGATATTGATGTATTGGCTCATTTAGATTTAATGAAGCGCTATGCGTTTGAGCAATACGGCATTTACGACTTTCATCAGTTCAAAGATATTCTTGCGGATATTTTGAAAAAAGCAATTGATCGTAATATTGGAATTGAAATTAACACTTCAGGTATGAGAGGGAAGCTGGGCGAAGCATTGCCGGCACTTGAAGTTGTTGGGCTGTACCGCGATTTGGGCGGAGAAATCTTAACGATTGGATCTGATTCACACTTTGCTGAAACGGTAGGAGCTCATATGAAAGAAGCGGTTGAAATGGCGAAGGAGTGCGGATTTACACATGTTTATACGTTTGACCAGCGTCAGCCAAACGGAATAAAAATATAAGTGATAGTAAAAGCACGCTTCAATACATTGAAGCGTGCTTTTACTATTGGTTGTTCTTATTCGTTAATAAGAATTCTCGGACGTCCTCTATTTTTAATCCGAGTTCATGAGCTGCTTTTATTAGATCAATCCATTCTTGATCTACTGCTAATTTTTCGTTTGTGTTCATCACTATTCATCCACCCTTGTCAGGGAACCCAGCCATCTTAGCATGCTGTAAACATTGCCTTAGACCCGAAGCTTTGCGTCACTGCTTTTCAGCAGCTTTGCCTTTATCTGAATAAATTTTTTAAATAACTATTATTATTTTAGTAGAAAGCATGCAGAAATAGTGTCGAAATAGGTCGAGGTTTAAAAAAAACATTCTACATCCATCTTTATATCCTAAAACGAGTGAATAGTAAAATGATTAAACTTAAAAAATAACGTTTTGCTGCTAATTTATACGCAGTTCATAAATAGTATTCACAATAGAAGAGAAAAGCATAGGACAAGGAGAGGTAGATATGCGCTGGATGAATATCTACAAAGTATGGAGGGACTTCGCAGACCTGCAGTCACATTTAAGAGAAGACCTGCTAAGCGAATAGAGAACAATAAAATTATAAAAAAATGAACCCTGATAAAAAAGGCTCATTTTTTTATGGAAGAACTATATCTATTTCTCTCTGCTCTTCTATGCTTTGTTTTACTCTTATATAGAAGAAATAAAAACAGAGCGCCTCCAAAAGAGTCAATAAGTACATCTACAATTCGACCGTCTCGACCAATAATAAAAGCTTGGTGAACCTCGTCCAAAAATGCAAAGCAAGCAAGAAGCAGTCCTGCTTTTACATAACGCCCAGGCCTTTCTTTTAAGTTCCAATAAATTAACACAGCTAATATACCAAAGAAGGAAATATGAGCAATTTTACGAAGGATAAATTCTAGATTAAACCCGTATGTATAGGAAGTATAAAACTCACTGCCTGGTTTTAAAATAGACCAAAGCGTAGCATTATGGTCCCAAACAGAAGAGTTACTCCAGCTGCTTGGATCTGTGACCTGTAAATGAGGTGTGTGGGAAAAATGAGCGATGCTAAGCATCATTAAGATAACAGCGATTTTTTTTATCATGATGACATTTCCTTTATTTTACTTGATTGTATTAGCTTAAGGAAAAAAAGAGAAAAAAGCAAGAAATTTAAGTATTGATAACAAATTTTTTAATGATCCAAGATAAAAAAAACAAAATTCAGTTAATTTTGTTTGCTTTCTTGAACAAACTTCTTTACCTCATCAACGGACAAGCCCATTTCATAGGCTTCTTTCATGAGTAAAATCCACTCTTTCTCTAAATCTACTTTTTCTTTTAATTTGTCAGTCATGATTATTCCTCCCCGGACCTTAAGGAGTAAAGCTGTCGTGGTTGAAAAAGCTCTCGATACTAGCCTTACTTACTTTTATTAACAATTATACAAACAATCGATTTTACTTTGCAAATATTACACAGAATATAGTTATAAAGAATTGTTTATGTGTGAATTTGAATAGGTAAAAAGAAGTTAATACAGGTATTGTAGCGCGGTGTTTTTACTTAATGCTTAGAATCCTTCACTGTCTGCAGATTTTTTTTGAAGGACAGGTACTGATAGAATTCGATAAAGTCCTCTTTTGTCATACCTTGGCCTATAGCGCAGCTTAGCAACTCCAGCCATTCTTCCGTAATATATGGATCAGCTTCCATTTGTTCATTTGTTTCATCAATTAAATAATCAACGCTTGTGCCCAAAGAAGCAGCAATTTTGTGAAGCATCTGCAAGGAAGGATTTGAGTTTGAACCTTTTTCAATTTGTGAAAGGTAGGATTTTGATATTTGTGCTTTCTCCGCCAGTCTAGTAATAGAATAACGTTTTTGCAGCCTCAATTCTTTAATACGGTCACCTATCACCTAAAAACCTCTCCTTTATATGTAGCATCTGTTGTTCATTATAAAGGAATTTTTGGTGTTTTCAATATTAAAACATTAAAAAACAGATATTTAATAAATATTATTGTTCTTTTTCAAGAACAAATAAACCTTTTCAGCTAATATTAATAATAACTGCATTGATATATATACAACCTCGATAAAGATTCCTTACAAATAATAACAACATAAGCTTAGGCAAAGAATAAGGTTGAAGAACAGATAAGAAAATAGCTCAAGACTAAACTTTTCGAATCCAAGTTGTTGACTCAAAGCAAATTTTTATGTCTATACCTCACATAAAGACTGTAAAAGTTAAATTATATACATAATATACCAAATAGTTATAATCTACTGTATCTCTAGTCTAATTAGCATCTAATATATTTTAGAACTATTAGTAATAATAGGGGGATTTTTCAGAAGTTATTACTAAAAAGTAAGTAGAGGATTTTATAAGAAAAAACCTGGTGCTAATATAACTAAAGACTAAAGGAGTGCTTTTACGAATATTGGTTTTTCTGATGCTATTTCTGAAATACTATTGATAATATCAAATTAAGATAAGGGTTCATGAATTGAAGAAAGTTGCAACAAACCTGAACCTAAAGAATGCACAAAATATTCTTAGCGGAGTCTGTTGTTCAAAAATAATCAGCACTCACTTCCGATATTTAGTTACTCCTAGATACTAAAGTATTTTTGTTTTACCTTTATTAAAATAACTTCAAAAATCTAGGAAGACCCAAATGTATTTGTTAAGTGTATCTTTCCATTAATAACCTAAAAATAGTACAATAGGTATTAGGTAAAAATGACTTTAATATACGTTATTTTGAAGAAATAATACTAGATATTCATCTGTATACAAACTTTATAATAGAACTATTCTTTTTCTTTTCATGCCAATATTCCTGCTTTTCGTATCTATTATAAAACATTTTATGAGAATAAATGTAATTTTTTTAGGTAAGAGGTTGAATATCTTATGTACGTACATTATAATGAAAAAGTTGTAAATATATCAAAATAAGGGGAATTTGATATGCCAGTAACCGAAAGAATTGTAATAGATGCTGATCCATCTATAAAAAAAATGTTGTCTGAAATATCAGAAGAACACGGAAAAACTATGAAGGATATAGTTTGTAGCTTAATAGAAAGAACATATAAAGAATTGCAGATAAGTAAACAAGAAGAAAAAGGTAGATATTTGCTTGATTTGAGCATAGAAGATTTGGAGACTAAGATAAATTAAAAATTATTATATTTTTTGTTTAAATTCCAGATTGTTTGACGTGAAAAATAGAATTCTCAATGGTTTACTTTTCTTATTAATATTACATTCACATTCTATTAAGATTAACGATGCGTTTTTTTAGAGGTTATAACCAATATAGTGAATTTAAAAGTTTATAAAAGAATTATGTATATGATTACTAATTTCCTTCATCAAAAGAGAGTTAACTTAACTCTCAACTCAATGAACTATCTATTTTTTCTGACTTTTGGAAATAATTTAAGTAACACAGAGGAAAATTTAAAGATTCTTTATGTAATTCATTGATGTAAACATTATCTTTTTTTGCTTTCGATGTGCACAATTCATCTACCAAAAAAAACAATCAATTTAGGAAATTAATCTTAAAATAAATAAGGAGGCTGGTAACTAAAGGGTTTATTATTTTAAGATATTATCAACTTATTGTGCAGAATCAAATTATACATATATAAGCGAGAGTTAAATGAATTCAGAATTTTTATTTTTTGACATTATTATAGATAGGAGAAAAGTATGAGTAGTTTCAGTCAATTACCGAAAACAATAAAGAGAACCATTCGCTATATCTATCAAGATGCACCATTAGATAAATTAATGGACATTCAAAAGGTAATAAACGATGCAATTGATAAAAGAAAAAGAGAAAGTAATAGTTAAACATTTATAGATTTGTAATTTTAAGAGATAAATGCTGACTTTTTTAAACAGTTATCTTTTATAATAAAATTTCATGTAAAGAAGGGGTCAAGTTGCATTACTCAAAACGAGTGTCACTACTCATAGGAATGGATTCATTCATTGTCTTATTTTCAATATTTATTGGTTATTATATTTTAAATCCTTATCTCAACATTTATAGCCTTGAAATGTTAATAATTAGCTCTCTGACTTTGCTAGTAAGCCACCATGCGTTTGCTTTTATTTATCACTTATATCACAAGGCTTGGGAATATGCTAGTGTGGGAGAACTTGTTGCTATTGTAAAAGCTGTAACTTTTTCGATTGTGGCAGCAGCTATTGTTCAATTATTAGTAGATGGGAATATATATATTCGGGTTTTATTTATTACATGGCTTTTACACATGTGCCTTATTGGAGGTTCACGATTTTCTTGGAGAATGGCAAGAGGTCGTCTTGATAAGTCATTTATAGAAAGGGAGAATGCACTTATTGTCGGAGCAGGATCTGCTGGAACTATGCTTGTTCGTCAATTATTGAAAACTAAAGAAAGTGAACTAAGACCTATTGCTTTTGTAGATGATGATGATGCAAAACAAAAACTTGAGATTTATGGAGTTAAAGTACTTGGAAAAACAGAGAATATATTTGACATTGTAGAGAATAATGGAATTCGTCATATTATTATTGCAATACCATCACTAAATAAAATTGAGCTTCAAAAGATTTATCAAGAATGTAGCAAAACAAATGCTCAGATAAAGATTATGCCAATGATAGAAGACATTATTACAGGAAAAGTATCTGTAAATCAATTTCGGGATGTACGGGTTGAAGACTTGTTAGGAAGGAATCCTGTAGAGCTTGATGTACAACGTATATCCGAGAAGTTAAGTGGAAAAACAATTCTTGTAACTGGGGCAGGAGGGTCAATAGGATCTGAAATCTGTCGACAAGTCAGCAAATTCAAACCAGAAAAAATAGTGCTTCTTGGTCATGGAGAAAATTCTATTTATTCTATCGATATGGAGTTAAGAAATCGATTTAAAGGTAAATTTGAAATCATTCCTATTATCGCTGATATTCAAGATCGCCAACGAATCTTTGATGTAATGGACAAATACAGACCAGATGTAGTATATCATGCCGCTGCTCATAAGCATGTGCCCTTAATGGAATATAACCCTAAGGAAGCTGTAAAAAATAATGTAATTGGTACAAAGAATTTAGCAGAGGCAGCTGATACATTTTCAGTTAGTAATTTTGTACTTATTTCCTCAGATAAAGCCGTTAATCCTACAAATGTTATGGGTTCTACAAAGAGAATTGCAGAAATGGTAATTCAAGAACTAGATAAGCATAGCCAGACAAAGTTTGTAGCAGTTCGCTTTGGAAATGTTCTAGGCAGCCGTGGTAGTGTAATTCCACTATTCAAAAAACAAATCCAATTGGGCGGACCTATTACAGTTACGCACCCCGACATGACAAGGTACTTTATGACAATCCCTGAGGCTTCTAGACTTGTTATGCAAGCTGGAACGCTTGCTCGTGGCGGAGAAATTTTTGTATTAGACATGGGTGAACCTGTTAAAATTGTAGATCTGGCAAAGAATCTAATTAAACTCTCAGGTTATAAAGAAGAAGAGATTGGAATTAAATATTCAGGCATTCGACCTGGGGAGAAAATGTACGAAGAGCTTCTTGGAAAAGATGAAGTACATGATGAGGCTATTTTTCCTAAGATCTTTATTGGGAAATCTGTGGAAGTTGATTTTTCTCGAGTTTCAACCTTGGTTGATAATTACAATGTTTACGATACAGAGTATACTAGGGACTATGTGCTGAACTTAGCGAACGATCGTGAAAGCTTGCTTGTACAAAATATGAATTAAATTATGCCTTTAATACAGAAGAAGGTAGTTCTATCTCTAATAAGATAAGGAGTAAATTATTGTGGCTAAACTATTAATTTTAGGTGCTGGAGGCCATGGGAAAGTAGTATCTGAAATTGCTCAACTTATGAACCAGTGGGAAGAAATTAGTTTTCTAGATGATAGAGAAGACATTTCAGAAGTATTAGGCATTCCTATAGTAGGTAAGTTAGCTGACCTGCCTACACTAAAGAGTGAATATGAATACGCATTTGTAGCTATTGGTAGCAATACTGCTAGGCTTAAATGGGCAAAAAAATTAATTCAACAAGATTTTAAAATACCAATCCTTATTCATCCCTCTAGTACAGTAAGTGTGAAAAGTTCCATAGAAGAAGGAACTGTAATAATGGCAGGAGCAGTAATAAATCCTGATGCAATAATCGGGAGGAGCTGTATTGTTAATACAGCTTCTACAATTGATCATGACTGCATATTACAAGATGGTGTTCATACATCTCCTGGTACTCATCTTGGTGGCACAGTAAAAGTCGGAGAGCGAACATGGATTTGCATTGGAGCTACTATTATAAATAATATTAATATTGGCTGTGATTCTGTTATAGCAGCTGGGGCAGTTGTAACTAAAGATATACCAAGTAACGTTTTAGTAGGTGGTGTACCGGCAGTTATAAAAGAATAGTTAACAATATTCGAACAAAATAGAAGATATCTTACAATGGAAGGAAGTCCATAATATGCAAGATAGAATTTTTCTTTCCTCTCCTCATATGAGTGAAGAAGGGTACGAAATGGAATATGTAAAAGAAGCTTTTGATACAAACTGGATCGCTCCTCTTGGAGAGAATGTAAACAAGTTTGAAGAAGAGCTGGCAACTAAAGTCGGTTCTAAATCAGCAGCAGCTTTATCTTCAGGAACAGCGGCTATCCATTTAGCTTTAAAAGCTGCAGGAGTAGAAGCAGGAGATATTGTTTTTTGTCCAACCCTTACTTTCTCAGCTACAGCCAATCCCATAATCTATCAAAATGCAACGCCTGTTTTTATTGATAGTAATGAAGAAACATGGAATATGTGTCCCCAAGCATTAGAGAAGGCTTTTTCAAAGTATCCTAATGTAAAAGCTGTTATTGTTGTACACCTTTATGGATTATCCGCTGATATGGATAGAATTACAGAGCTTTGTGCAAAACACCATGTTTCTTTAATTGAAGATGCAGCTGAAAGCCTAGGAACTTACTATAAAGGAAAGCATACAGGTACCTTTGGAGACTATGGAATCTTTTCTTTTAACGGTAACAAAATCATCACAACTTCAGGTGGGGGAATGCTTGTCTCAAACATTGAAGAAAAAATCTCGAAGGCTCGTTTCTGGGCTACACAGAGTCGAGATCAAGCAAGACATTATCAGCATAGTGAATTAGGGTTCAACTACCGTATGAGCAACGTTGTAGCAGGTATTGGCCGAGGTCAGTTAAAGGTTCTAGATCAGCGTGTAAGGAAGAAAAGAGAAATCTTCTCTTATTATAAAGCAAAATTAGAAGGGCTTGAAGGAATAGAATTCATGCCCAGCAATGAATGGGATGAACCGAACTATTGGTTAAGCAGTATGACTTTGAATAGCAAAGTAAGACCTATTGATGTTATGGAAGCATTAGAAAAAGAGGATATTGAGTCGAGACCCGTTTGGAAGCCAATGCATATGCAGCCATTTTTCAAAAAATATGATTATGTTGGTAAAGATATAGCTGAAAAGTTGTTCAAAAACGGTGTTTGTCTGCCAAGTGACACGAAAATGACCTCTGAAGACTTGGAAAGAGTAGTAAGTACCATTAAAAAGTTGTGGTGTGAATGATGAAAGGTTCTAGTAATGGCATTTACAGAAGGTACATAAAGAGACTGGTAGACATTATATTGTCACTAGTTGCAATTGGTTGTTTAAGTCCTGTATTGTTAATAGTTGCTTTTCTTGTAAGAGTAAAGTTGGGTAGCCCGGTTCTGTTTAAACAAAAAAGACCTGGTATGAATGAGAAGATATTTTTAATGTGCAAATTTCGAACAATGACTGATGCACGAGGTGAAAACGGAGAACTATTGCCGGATGATGTACGACTTACTAAATTTGGGAATTTTTTGAGATCAACGTCACTTGATGAATTACCTGAGTTATTTAATATTCTTAAGGGTGACATGTCACTTGTTGGGCCTCGACCTTTATTAGTTCAGTATTTGCCTTTATATAATGAACATCAAAAACGTCGTCATGAAGTAAGGCCTGGATTATCAGGGTTGGCGCAAGTAAATGGTAGGAATGCAATTAGTTGGAAAGAAAAGTTTAAATTGGATGTACAATACGTAAATCAAATCAGCTTTATAACAGACGTTAAAATAATATTCCTTACGCTAAAGAAAGTATTTGTAAGAGAAGGGATTAATTCAGAAACAGCTGCTACAATGGAAACTTTTAGAGGGAATGGTTTTGAACAAAAATAATGTCTTAAGTTTTATGATTATGTATATCTAGTAATACCATATTAGTCTTTATTTTTATTAATAATTATGAGGTACGTTAAGGTTACAATATAACTTTTATGAGTGTTACAGTTGGGAGATTACGGTATGAAGAGAGTTCTGATATTATCTAATAATGACGTGGGGCTATATAAATTTAGAAAAGAGTTAATTAAAGAGTTGGTAGGTAACTATGAAGTCTACATCGCTCTCCCATATGGAGATCTAGTGCCAGAACTAGTTGGTTTAGGATGTAATTTTATTGAAACGCCACTTGAACGTAGAGGGACTAATCCATGGATGGATTTAAAATTGCTATTGAATTATAGAAAGATTATGAAGAAGATTAAACCTGAAATAGTACTCACTTATACAATAAAGCCTAATATCTATGGAGGGCTAGCATGTAAATCACTTTCAATTCCATATATAGAGAATATTACAGGACTTGGAACTGCAGTAGAAGAACCGGGATTGATACAAAAAGTTACTTTACAGTTATATAAGTTAGCTCTTAAGCAGGCAAAATGTATTTTCTTTCAGAATGAGCAGAACAAGGATTTTTTTATAAATAATAATTTAATTTCTAATAGCTTATGTAAATTGATTCCAGGTTCTGGAGTTAATATTAAGGAATACTCCTTATTAGATTATCCGGCTGATAATAATGTTAACTTTTTGTTTATTGCTCGTATTATGAAGCAAAAGGGGATAGATCAGTATTTAGAAGCAGCGGAGTATATCAAAAATAAATATTCCAATACTACTTTCCATGTGCTCGGTTTTTGTGAACAAGATTATGAGGAAAAGTTAAGAGAAATGCATAAAAAGGGAATTATAATTTATCATGGAATGCAGCAAGACGTTCAAAAGTTCCATGAGATATCACACTGTACGATTCATCCCACATACTACCCGGAGGGCATGTCTAATGTATTACTTGAGAGTGCATCTTGTGGAAGACCAGTAATTACTACTAATAGAAGTGGTTGTCGAGAAATAGTTGAAGATGGTATTACTGGGTACACAGTTAATCAAAAAGATACTAATAGCTTAATAAAGGCAATAGAGAAATTTCTTTCATTGGATTACACTTTAAAAAGAAACATGGGCATACAAGGGAGAAAAAAGATGGAAAATGAGTTTAATAGAAATATAGTTATCAATGCTTACCTCAGGGAAATAAAAGAGACAGTAAAACAAAGAGAGCGTGTTTTATGACTGAGTTATCTCATGTTAACCCGCACTCGCCCTCTATTAGTAATCCAATTCGTGTACTGCATGTTTTAGGAGGTCTTAATAGAGGCGGGGCAGAGACAATGATAATGAATATATACCGAAATATAAATCGTTTTAAAGTACAATTCGATTTCGTTGTTCATACAACAGATAAATGTGATTATGAAGATGAAATTCATAAGTTAGGTGGCAGGATATTTAGGGTCCCAAGGTATTATGGGAAAAATCATCTAACATATACTAAAGAGTGGCATAGATTTCTAAATGAGCACCCAGAACATAAAATTATTCATGGACACATGCGAAGTACAGGTAGCATATATATGAGTATTGCAAAGAGATATGGTAGAAAGATAATTGCCCATAGCCACAGCACTTCCTCAGGAAGTGGACTTGTAGCTCATATAAAAGATTTTTTACAATTCCCAATCAGGTACTTGGCTGATTATTTATTTGCATGCTCTAATATTGCTGGATCGTGGTTATTTGGTAAGAAAGCTTTACACAGAGAAAACTTTTTTAGAGTCAATAATGCAATTAATCTCAATAAATTTGTATATAGAGAAGATATTGCAATACATAAACGGAAGGAATGGGGGATTGAAAATTCGTTTGTTATAGGCCATATTGGTAGGTTCAATGAATCAAAAAATCACGAACTTCTAATTGATATATTTCAATCTATAAAATCTAAGGAGAAGAAAGCTAAATTATTATTAGTAGGAGCTGGGGAA
Source organism: Priestia sp. FW507-14D1A (assembly GCF_058781295.1). NCBI lineage: Bacteria > Bacillati > Bacillota > Bacilli > Caryophanales > Bacillaceae > Priestia > Priestia sp. FW507-14D1A. Next base: position 520,945 of record NZ_JBYSWQ010000002.1, on the reverse strand, counting down.
CTTAGAGAGAGCATTGAACACAAGGTAAAGAAATTAGATTTAGAAGGTAGCGTGATCTTTGCTGGAAACCAACCTGAAGTCCAAGAGATGCTACTGTTAATGGATGTGTTCGTTTTTCCATCTATCTATGAGGGGCTAGGGATTGCTGCTGTGGAAGCACAAGCTTCAGGATTGCCATGCATTGTATCCGATAGAGTACCTAAAGAGGCACAATTAACGGATTTAATAGAAGTAGTTTCTTTAGAAGAGGATGTTAATACCTGGGGAGAAAAAATTTCAAGCTATGCACATGGGTATAAACGAAAAGAGATGCATCATGAGATAAAGAAACAAGGCTACGATGTTATAGATTCAACACAGTGGTTACAAAACTTTTATTTACAGATAGATAATTAATCGTTTACTTTTATTAAACCATAGAAAGATACATAGGAGGTATTTATGCATATCAATATTTTATATTCATCTAATGAAAACTATACTAGACATGCAGCAACATCGTTATACTCCTTATTGGAAAATAACACTCATATCAATGAAATATCTATATATTTCATCGATGATAATATAACAGAGGAAAGTAAGAAAAAATTGCAGTCTGTAGTTAATTCGTTTAAGAGACAGATATATTTTATACCTATTGAATCTTTACTAGTAAAATTCAAAAAGAGAGATGATTTTCCTTTATCCGGTTATGCTAGGTTGTTTATTTCAAACAAATTTACTAATGTAGATAAAATCTTATATCTCGATTGTGATACTGTAGTAGCTGGTTCCTTAGAAGAATTATGGAACACAGACATAGAGGGTTATCTTGTAGCTGGGGTTCAAGACAATCCTGCTATGTATATGTCCGAAATCATTGGAATGAATCGAAAATCTCGATACATTAATTCGGGAGTAATGTTGATGAACTTAAAATACTGGAGAGAATGGGATATAGAGAATAAAATCATTGATTTTGTTAATAAATTTAGAGGGGAAGTTCCTCATCATGACCAAGGGCTTATAAACGGTATTTGTAAAGACAAAATTTTAATACTTCATCCTAAATATAACATGATGCCCCAGTTTCTATTGTATAATGTTATGCAAATAAAGAGCCTATACAATATTGAAAATTATTATACTCAGCAATTTCTTGATGAAGCTACTAAAACCCCTGTAATTGTTCATTATATAAGTAAATTTTATGATCGACCTTGGTTTACAGGGTGTACTCACCCGATGAAGGGATTATATACAGACTATTTAAGTAAGACAACTTTTGACAATAAAATATACCCATCAAATCAAAGTTATAAAGTTAAATTACGAAAATGGGTTTATAGTAATCTTCCATTTTTAATTTTCGGTGGGCTAGAGAAATTTTTAGATATTAAGCGACGAAGATATATCAGTGAAAAATATAATTATTTAAATATATTATGATGAAGTATTGGAGTGCAGAAATGAAGTTACTATTCATTAGTTCAGGTGCTTTGCCACTTCCGCCTGTAAAAGGAGGAGCTGTTGAACATCTAGTAGATATGTTTCTGAAAGAGAATGAAAAAAGCCATTCCTATGATATTACGGTAGTTAGTATATTTAATGAAGATGCTCAGATTGCATCAAAGGATTACACCAACTGTAAGTTTCATTATATCCATAGTGACGATGTTCTTTATAAAATAGATAAATTAGGGAGATACGTAATTAACAGAATCCCTAATCTATATATAGGAAACGCTTATTTAAAAAGATTACAAAGTTGCGTAAAAGACTTTGACCAATATGACATAGTTATTGTAGAAAATGCTCCAGAGTATGGCTTAGTGCTTAGGAGTTTAGTTAAAGGTAAACTAATTCTTCATTTACATAATGATTATATCAACAAGGATACAAAATTAGGTAATAGTATATTAGCTTGTTATGATGAGGTTTATACTCTTAGTAACTTTGTAAATGATAGGGTAGCAGAACTTTCACCAAGCTCCAAGGTGAAAACTCTATATAATGGAGTAGACTTAAACCGTTTTAGTAAAGATCTTTATAACAATACAGGTATCCGTAAGAAATATGGAATAGAAGAAGATGAAATAGTAGTTATGTATTGCGGAAGGCTAGTTCCGGAAAAAGGAGTGAAGGAATTAGTGGAAGCTTTCATATCCTTACCTAAAAGGGAAAAAATCAAATTAATGATTGTGGGGAGTGCCAGATATGGAAGTCAGATATCCGATAAGTATTTAAATTCCCTACAAGAAATCTCATCTTTGCATGAGAGAGAAGTCATTTTCACAGGGTATATTCCTTATGAGAAAATGCCAGAGATGTATGCCATAGCAGATATTGGAGTAGTACCATCATTGTGTAATGATGGATTTAATTTAACAGTAGTAGAATTCATGGCTAGCGGGGTTCCTGTCATTATAAGTGATAATGGAGCAATGAAAGAGCTAATAAATGAAGAATGTGGCATAGTAGTACCTTCTAATGTCGATTTTGTAAAAGAATTAAAACAAGCTATAAACAGTCTAGTAGAAATGGACGGAAATTATGGAGCCATGATGAATGCTGCTATTGCTCAAAGTAAATTGTTTAGTAAGGAGAAGTATTGTCAAAGGTTTGATTACTTACTAAACAATATAGAAAAAGGAAGTGCTAGGTGTTGAGTTATGATCAACGTTTAAAGATTCCTATAACTCTTCTAACCATTACTGTATTTTTTGGTCACCTATTGCCAGTGGTGAATTACTATCAACTATTAGTAGTCATATTAGTGTGTACTGTGTTAGTTACTTTTAAAGAAGCTAAAGTATCAATAAATAACAATATAATATGGCTATTGTGCGTTTTAATATTATGTATGTCTTTATTGCTCTCTTCGGATGCTTCGAGTACATTAAGATTCCTCTTAATGTTTTTGGCCATACTTTTTATAAAAATTATATATGAAAGCCAATTTCATTGGCAGGATTTTTTAATTAAAATGTTTTTTTATTGTTCTTTCATCCATGTTTTTTTTACGATATTACAATATTTGCTACCTAGTGTAATTACAACTATAAATTCCATAGTACTTTCAGCGACCGATAATGGCTCTAATCTCACTTTATTAAGTGGAGGGAACTATGCAGGTATAACAGGGCAAACAGGAATAAATGCATTTTATATTTCCATTTTCATAGCTATTGTTTTTAGTAAATTATTGACGGAATCAAACAAGAAGTTACTGCTTATTTTAGGGTTAATTGTGGCAATTATAGCACTATTTCTGACTGCAAAAAGGAGTCAATTGGTTGTTAATGGCATAGCGATGTTTATTGTATTTGCATTAATGAGTAGAAATAAACGTGGGTTTACATTAAAAAATGCCTACATTCCCATCTTTGTAATATTCCTTGGTTATATAATCCTAAATTATGTGCCAGCGGCTGGACACCTAGTTGAAAAATTTAATTTACTATCTGATGCTGATGATGTTACTAACGGGAGAACTGATTTGTGGGAATTATCAATTAATATATTCAAGGACAATCCAATACTAGGTGTAGGGGCAGGTACCATACTTTCTCATATAGGAGAAATGGCTCATAACATTTATATTCAACTATTAGCAGAAACCGGAATTGTAGGGTTTACATGTTTTACTCTAGCTTTTCTTACGTCCTTAGTTAATTCCATAATAATTATTAACAGGACTCGAAGTTTATCAGGCAATCTTAAACTACCTCTCTCTGTTGGTTTATATTTGCAAATTTACTTTCTATTGTATGGATTAAGTGGAAACCCTCTATATTCACCTATATATTTATTACCTTATATGATAATGATAACAGTTGTTAACTCAGTATATAAAGAAATAAAATCTAAAGTTTGAGATTGAAGGAGTATAACTTATGAAGCTAGCTATTTTAACCTATCAGAACGCGCTAAACGTTGGAGCGGTATTACAAGCATATGCATTGCAGCAAGTTTTAACAAAAATGGGCCATCAATGCGAAATTATTGACTATAGAAATAGTTATTTAGAAGAAACCTATAAAACTAAGAATATAATGCAAATTAAGTCACCAAAAGAGCTAATAAAGTGGTTGTTAAATGTCAACAAAGAGAAAAGAAAACGGGTGAAATTTAGTGAATTTAATCAAAAGTATCAAAATTTCAGCTCTACAGTATACAAGGAAGACAACATACATGAATCCAATGATAAATATGATGCTTTTATAGTAGGAAGCGATCAAGTATGGAATATGAATCTTAATGGAGAAGATGAAAATTATTTTTTGAGTTTTGTGGAAGATAGTAAGAATAAAATTTCTTACGCAGCTAGCTTCGGGTATAAGGAAGTGCCAGCAATACATCGCGCAAAAACATATGAGGGAATTTCTAAATTGAATTCTATATCTGTGAGGGAAACCTCGGGAAAAGTTATAACTCAAGAGTTAACTAGTAGAGAGGCTCAAGTGGTCTTAGATCCTACATTACTCTTAGATAAATTAGAATGGAAAGAAATTAATTATGAAAAGAAAAGCAATAATAAAGAATATATTTTAGTCTATATTATTGCAGCTACTCCTTCAATTATTGAATTTGCAAAAAAATTAGGGAGAAAATACAATTGCGAAGTCATATGTATACATAATTCACCTATACCTAAGAAAGGAGTAAAAAACATTAGGGACTGCTCGCCAACAGAATTTCTGAACTACGTTGAAAATGCAAAGTTTGTTTTATCGAGTTCTTTTCATGGAATATGCTTCTCTATACTATTTGAGAAGGATTTCTTTTTTGAATTAGATGTTAAACCTCAAAATAATAATTCTAGAATAGAAACTTTAGTAGCAAAGCTAAACTTAGGGGAACGTCAGATTGTCAATGGTGAGACCCAAACTTATAATTCAATAGATTATAAAAATGTTTTAAAAAGATTGGATAATGAGAAAGCGAAATCTTATGAATTTCTAGAAGAGTCTATTGAAAAAATGAATATTCAAGACTCTAAGGAAGTTTTAAATTGAAAATATATATTGAAAAGATAATGTTGATTACGTTTCTTTTTAATAGAAAACAAAAGGGAGCTAATTAATGAATTCATTAGTAACTATTATTATTCCGGTATATAAATCTGAGAAGTGGTTGTCTCGTTGTCTGGAGAGTGTAACTAAACAGAATTATAAAGAACTTGAAATTATATTGATTAATGATGGATCGCCTGATAAGAGTGGAGATATATGCGAAAAATATTCAAATTTAGATAGTAGAATTAAAGTAATACATCAGAAAAATCAAGGACCTTCTGTAGCAAGAAATGTTGGACTAAAGATGGCTAAAGGCAAATACATTCAATTTGTCGATAGTGATGATTGGTTGGAGAGTAATGCCTGTGCAACTTTAGTAAAATACATGGAGTCTCAAGAAGTGGATGAAATTGTCTGTGGTTTAAATGTAATTAAACATGAAAAACTTCTGAGAACCCCTCATTTACCAGAGAAAAAGTATTCAGTGCATACAAATCCTGAGGATTTCTTTGAACTTTTTAAGATATTAGCTTCGCCTTGTAACAAATTATATAAAAAGGAACTGATAACAGAATGTTTTGATACGAAAACTACAGCTGGAGAAGATTTAAGGTTTAACTTAGACTATTTAAAAAATACTAACACTGTACTATCAATTCCCGATTGTTTATACAATGTGTGTCTTGATAACGAACAATCTTTAAACCGGAAATTTAGGGAGGACAGGCTAGATGTCTTTCTCAGTAATCAAAAGAAAGTATTTGAATTTTGCGATAAACTTTACGGTCAACGATACAAACAAACATTTTTATACAACAAAAGTGTTCTAGGTGTTCACGCATATTATAGAGATGTATGTAAGCTTATGGATAAAAAAGATGCAATTAGAATAATTAAAAAGTATATAAACCAAGCAGATATTGTTTTAGCAGTTAAAAATGCAAAACACTCAAGAGGAGACTATCGCATATTTAATAATTTATTAAGAATTAGAAATACTAAACTTATTTTTAACTTTTTCAAATTTAAATTTTTACTAGAGAAACTAAGGTAGATCTTTACTTTTATTGATCAAGCTTAGAATCTATACAGTTGAGTCAATTTCATAAGTCAGGATCTTATCAATACAAACGAACTTAAAAATCAATATCGCCAACATTGCTTATTCAAAGGTGAATATTACGGCTTCTTAATTTTCACTATTCGTTCGTTTTTCATCTTTTGATTTAGTAGTTATGAAATTGATTCACTTAAAGAGCTTTATATAATATTACTGAAGGAAGAACTTTAAATGAATAGCAATAATCAGAGGAAAAAGATAATTAACAGTCTTTTGTGGAAATTTTCAGAAAGGTTAGGAACGCAAGGGATTTCGCTTATTATTTCTATAGTATTGGCTCGCTCACTTGCTCCATCCGATTTTGGATTGATAGCTCTCATTACAGTATTTATTACTATAGCAAACGTTTTTGTCCAAAGTGGATTAGGCACAGCACTTATCCAACGAAAAGATGTAAAAGAGGAAGATTTTTCTACAGTACTATATGTTAGTCTTCTGATTGCTTCCCTCTTATACACTATTCTATACTTAATTGCACCTTTAATTGCAAAATTTTTTGCTATGAATGAACTAATTCCTGTTATAAGAGTTTTATCCCTTACATTACTTCCTTTCTCTTTAAATGCGATACAAAGTGCTATAGTTATTAAAAAAATGCAATTTAGATTTCTCTTTATAAGTAACTTTATTGCAACTATAATCTCCGGGACTATAGGTATCACTTTGGCCTATTATCAGTTTGGTCCTTGGTCAATTGTTGCACAGCAATTATCCAGCAGTATAATCATTTGTCTAGTTATGTGGTTTAGTGTAAAGTGGCGTCCTACTTTCGCTTTTTCTTTTGAACGATTAAAAATACTATTTTCATTCGGATGGAAACTTATGGTCTCTAATTTAATAAATACTATATACAATGAGGTATTCGCTTTAGTTATTGGTAAGAAATATATGTCGGATATATTAGGTTTTTTTAACCGAGGAAAACAGTTTCCTAGTTTAATAGTTTCTAATATTGATAGTTCCATTCAAACAGTCATGTTACCGGCATATTCCTCTCATCAAGCGGACCTTGAAAAAATGAAAAGGATGATGCGGAGATCTATAAAGACAAGTGCTTTTCTTATACTTCCTGCTATGGCTGGTTTAGCAGCGAGCGCAGAGTCTTTTATATCAATTATTCTTGGTGATAAATGGTTACCTGCTGTTACATTTCTACAAATATATTGCTTGTTTTATGCTTTCCAACCTATTCAAACAGCCAATTTACAAGCATTTAATGCTTTAGGTCGCAGTGATATTTTCCTTAAGCTAGAGATTTATAAGAAAATTATAGGTGTTTCAATATTAATTTTCACCTCATTCTTCGGAATATATGCCATAGCTTTAGGTGGAGCTCTTAGTTCTGTGTTCTTTACATTCATTAATTCTTATCCTAGTAGGAAATTACTAAACTACGGATATAAAGAACAAATGAAAGATATTGTTCCGCCTCTATTATTATCAATAATAATGGGGTGCACAGTTTTTAGTGTAACATTATTTAGTTATAGTACTTTAATGATATTGCTTATTCAAATTGTAATAGGTCTAGTTGTGTATCTAGGGCTTGCACATTTGTTAAAGCTCGAAAGTTACATCTATATCAAAAACATAATTAGGGAATTATTATATAAACGTTATAAATCTAAAATATAATATATAACATCTATATTTCTGGAATAGTTATATCACAAAAAATCATCTTGGTACTTTAAAACTAATATAGGTAGAGAGATATATAAGACATTCCTTATATGTAGTATATGAAGGTAGGTAATGAAATTATGTATAAAATAGCAGTTGCAGGAACAGGGTATGTTGGTCTAGTAGCAGGCGTATGTTTTGCTGAAATGGGTCATCAAGTAACTTGTGTAGATATTGACCAAAACAAGGTAGAATTAATGAAATCTGGCATTTCACCAATCTATGAAGCAGACTTACAAGATTTAATGATAAAAAACTATGGATGTGGGAACCTTAATTACACAACAGACTATGAATCTGCATATAAAGAGGCAGACGCTATCTTTATTGGGGTGGGAACGCCGGAAAAACCAGATGGATCTGCAGACCTTTCTTATATTGCCACAGTTGCAAGACAAATTGCTGAGTCGGTAGAAAAAAATTGCTTAGTTATAGTTAAGTCAACAGTGCCAGTCGGAACGAATGATAAAGTAGAACAATTTATTCAAGATTTCTTAATCAATGATGTGAGAGTAGAAGTTGCATCAAACCCAGAGTTCTTAGCGCAAGGGTCTGCAGTGCATGATACGTTACATGCAGAAAGGGTTATCATCGGCACAGAAAGTAGATGGGCTGAAAAAATTTTACAAAATATTTATAAACCATTTAATCTTCCGATTGTCTCAGTAAACAGAAGATCTGCTGAGATGATTAAATATGCTTCAAATGACTTTTTAGCATTAAAAATTTCCTATATGAATGATATTGCGAACCTTTGTGAGTTAGTCGGAGCTGATATCCAAGACGTTGCAAAAGGGATGAGCTTTGACAAGCGTATTGGCAGTAAGTTTTTAAATGCAGGCATTGGATTTGGCGGATCATGCTTTCCTAAAGATACAAAAGCATTAGATTACCTCGCAAAACAAAATGGTTACGAGCTGAAAACAGTACAAGCTGCTATTGATGTAAATAAAGATCAAAAGACCATGCTTTATAAAAAAGCAAGTCGTCGATTTATTACATTTAATGGTCTAAAAGTTGCTATATTAGGTTTAACATTCAAACCGGGAACAGACGATTTACGCGAAGCCGCTTCTCTTGAGAATATACCTTTATTATTAGACCAAGGCGCAGACATTTATGCTTTTGATCCAGTTGGAGCAGACAACTTTGCGAAAGTACATCCTGAAGGTCGTTATAGTAAAGGAAGTATTACTTATGTGTTTAATGTAGAAGAGGCAATTAAAGATGCCAATGTTTGTTTCATTTTTACAGAGTGGGGTGAAATAAAAGAAGTTAAGCCAAGCATGTATAAGGAATTAATGAGAACTCCTTTAGTTTACGATGGACGAAATATCTATAGTGTAGATGAAATGGAACAAGCACAAGTAGAGTATCATTCTATTGGAAGAAAAATAGTAGAAAGACAAACCATGAAGGAGCTAAACCAACGTGACCTACAATCAGTTAGATCTTAATAAAACATATCTTATCACAGGAGCAGCAGGGTTTATTGGCTACTTCTTATCAAAGAAATTACTAGAGCAAGGATGCACAGTTATTGGAATTGATAATGTTAATGATTATTATGATGTAAATCTTAAACATACTCGTCTTGAGCAATTAGAACCATACGAAAAATTTACGTTCCTAAAAGTAGATATTTCAGATCAAGAAGCTCTTACTAATGTGTTTAAAGAATATAAACCAGAAATTGTTGTAAACTTAGCTGCTCAAGCAGGGGTGCGCTACTCAATTGAAAATCCTAGTGTGTATATGCAAAGTAATGTTATTGGTTTCTACAATATTCTTGAAGCTTGCAGACATTATCCAGTAGATCATCTAATTTATGCTTCTTCAAGTTCTGTATATGGTTCCAATAAGAAGGTTCCATTTGAAGAAACAGATTTTGTTGATCATCCAGTATCGCTTTATGCAGCAACCAAAAAATCCAATGAGCTGATGGCTCATACTTATAGCCATTTGTATAATATTCCAGCTACAGGACTTCGATTCTTCACAGTGTATGGTCCATTGGGCCGGCCAGATATGGCGTACTTTGGATTTGCAAACAAGTATTTCGCAAATGAGCCAATCCAAATATACAATAACGGTGATTTTGAGAAAGACTTATATAGAGATTTCACATACATTGATGACATTGTAGAAGGAATTGAGCTCTTACTTCCAAATCCTTCTGTTGAAGAAAACAATGTGCCTCATAAAGTGTTCAATATCGGAAACAATAATCCAGAGAAACTGATGGTTTTTATTGATACCTTGGAAAAGTGTTTGGGTAATGCTCTAGGCAGACAGGTGCTATTTGAGAAAATATTTGAATCTATCAAGCCAGGTGATGTGCCAGCTACTTATGCATCTACAGATTTATTACAACAGGCTGTAAAGTTTAAGCCAGAGACATCGATAAAAGAAGGTTTACAAAGATTTTCTAATTGGTATGTGGATTATTACAAAGTAAAATAGATTATTTCCGTTCATTTAATCTTTCAGATCATAAAATTTTTGGATAGCTGTTTGTTATTATATGGAAATTTTATAAATTTTTTATTATTTAATTAGATCACTTTCATAAGTCATAACCTTATCAATTTAAACAAACTTAACAATCTCATAAAGTCAATACTGTTCACTTATAAGTGAACAGTATTGTTTCTGTATTTCTTTATCATTTATGTTTATTTGTTGATTTAAATATTATGTGATTGACTCAATTAGTAAGTTATATGAGAAAATATTTTAATACCTTTTTAAGCATTTTATACCTTCAATAAAGAAATAAGATTAAGGCGATAAAATAATAATAAACGAATAAAGTTATTTTCATCCGTTTATTATTGAATTTTATTCTATAATAAAATTACTACGATTACTTGAAGTTATTCTAAACAACAACGGTTCATATCAAATATTCGACATAGTTTATGTCAGTGATGTTACTATAGAAGGTGTATATTTATAAGGTGATAAAGATACCCATCGGGAACAACAGGGGAATATGGTCACAGTATTGTTACAGGCTCTCAGGCCGCAAACACGGTCTTAAGAGACATTCAGATATCTAAAATGTAGGAGGACGGTATTTACGTGGGACGAGCATACGGTTCTATATATGGTGAAATTCACATTTTTTATGTGACCAAAACAGAAGGCAGGGAGTATCTATAACTTATGCTGATGGAGTAGTTATACGTGATAGTGAATTTATCGATACGTCAGGAACTTTACTTGAAGCGGGTATAGATATTGAGCCAAATCTTAATAACTACACTAAGAATATTGTTCTTGATAATATTAATTGCATGGGTAATAGAAACAGCTTAATGATGGCTATAGATAATAACAATATCTCTTTATATACATGTAAAGTTGGTATTGTTATTGGAGGTATTAAATAATGTTAAATAAAAAAAGACTAGTTGAACTAGATATAGTAAAAGGTATTACTATATTTTTGGTGGTTTTCGGACATGCGGGTGCTTCAGAAGGAATGCTTGGACAGACTTTAAGTGCATTTAGAATGCCTTTATTTTTTTTAGTGTCAGGATATTTATTTAGTAATTCTAAATACCTGAATAATTTCAAATTATTGTTGGTAGATAAAATTAGAACCTTAATATTACCTTATTTTGTTTTTTGTTTAATGTCAGCGATAGTTTGGTATTTTTTATCCTCAATTCAAAATGTTGATGTTCAATGGGGTAAGCCAATTTTTGGAATGATTTATGGGAACGGTAATTGGATCATAGGTAATATACCTATTTGGTTTTTGCCTTGTTTATTTTGTACATTAGTAATTTTCGTTTTGATTCAAAAATTACTAATCAAAAATTCTTTACCGGCTAAAATAATAATATTTTCATTAATCGGTATTGCTGGATATCTTATCAGTAAAATCTCCTGGATGCCGTGGGGGCTAGATGTTGCTCTAGTCGCACTACCTTTTGTTTATTTAGGGGGGGTATTGAAAGAAATTCGTGTTTTATATAATCATAAAATAATGATTTCAGCTACGTTTTTATCACTAGTTGTATTTATTATTTCTTTAATATACAACACACATGTTGACATGAATAATAGAATATATGGAAATCTTTTTTTGTTTTATGTTGGGGGAATTTCTGGAGCATTCGTAGTATTATTTTTGTGTAAATATATTCTTTCTAAGATTAAAATTGTCTCTCTAACTTTTTCTTATATGGGAATGCAATCTATTCTTATTCTAGGTTTTCACGGAAGTATAGGTTTAAATGCAGTATCTGTCCTTAATGAAAAAGTAAATATAGGGTTCTTAGGAAACCCATTAATTTCTTCAATTATTGCAATTTCAATTTCTTTATGTTTAGGTCTTGGTATAAATAAAATTCCATTATTGTCATTTTTATTTAAGGGGACTACTATCTCAATTAAAAAATCAAATATTGATTCAGGAAAAAACGTGGTTAGCAAATGAGGTTTACTAATAAAACCATGCCATAATTAGATGATACTGTGTAACAACGATTTTTTAATGTCAAAGCCAACTAATCGTAAAATTATCTATCACTAGCATTGATAAAAATGTATCTTAAACGCTCGCATATTGTTGCTGGGCGTTTTTATTTTGCTTTAAAATGGTTTTAACGATGAACAAAATATTAAAGCTCTCTCAGATTCTGTGCACAAACTTCGCAGAAGTGCGAGGTCTAATAACTAGTCGTCCTTTCTCTACGAATTTAATCGTTAGATTGGTATTAAGGTTACGCTCTATGTTGCTTAAATAAGATTTAGTAACATTAGCTTCTTAACCACTCTAAGCATTTTATATTTCTAATGAAGAAATAAGACTAAAGAAATAATAAACTTATCAGAATTACTTGAAGTTATTTTTTCTACAGAACGATATCTGTATACTCTTTTAACTCTTTTCTTCATTATTCGTAAAAGTTATTGTATTCTTTATAAGGGTTAAGGATTCACTTACACTCTCTAAATTCCCAGCCTAAAATGGTTAAAAGATATATTTTAAGTCATTTTGTTGACTTCTGAAGAATTCGGATTGTTGAAGTAGTATACATATCAGATTCTCAATAAAGAAAAAATAAACGAATAAACATAACTGCTGCCCTTTAAGGAGCGGCTTTTTTATTATATTAAAAAGGTATATGAAAACGAGTAACCGCATAAACTTTAGCGAATTAGAAAGACACATTTCTAAGGGGATTAGCAAATAAGTGTACCAGGAGGGGGAAAAAGATGACATCAAATAAGACACCAAATTTACACTTAGATATATGGGCACCCGATGACTATTTAAAGCGCGCTGAATTGAACCCTAACTTTTCTAAGATTGATGATAAAATGGGTGATTTACAGAAAGGTTTAAGTAGTTATACGTCAGAATTGGCAGAAAAGGCACCAAAAAAGAAAACTAATGTATGGATAGATGTTAAAGAAGATTTCAGAGCTGAGGGTAATGGGATTGCAGATGATACATCGGCTATTCAAGCGGCAATTAATAGTATTCCAAACGGCGGGATAATTTATATTCCTAATGGTACTTATATGATCAATGCTGTAACAGGAATAAAACCTAAATCTAAACAAACAATAATATTGTCCCCAAATACAAAACTTAAAGTTATCCCAAACAACAGCGATTCATATCGAATATTCGACATAGTTTATGTGAGTGACGTTACTATAGAAGGTGGATATTTAGAAGGTGATAAAGATACCCATTTGGGAACAAGGGGGGAACATGGTCACGGTATTGTTATAGGCTCTCAGGCCGCAAACACGGTCTTAAGAAACATTCAGATATCAAAAATGTGGGGGGACGGTATTTACATGGGAGGAGCGTATGCTTCTACGAATAGTAAAATTTACAATGTTGTATGTGACCAAAACAGAAGGCAGGGAATATCTATAACTTATGCTGATGGAGTAGTTATACGCGATAGCGCATTCATTAATACAGTAGGAACTTTACCTGAAGCGGGTATAGATATTGAACCCAATCCTAATAACTACACTAAGAATATTGTTCTTGATAATATCAAATGCACAGGTAATAGAAGTGGGTTACAAATACTTGGTATTGATGAAAAAACAAGTAAAATTAATGTTGTAAATTCTGAGTTTAATAACAATAGAGATTATGGAGTTTCCATAACGCATGCAATAGATGTTACGTTAAGAGGTTGTACAATGAGTAGTAATAGAAACGGCTTAATGATGGCCAGAGATAACAACAATATCTCTTTATATACATGTAACTTTTTAGATTCCTATAGTCATGGCGCAAATTTAACAACCACACGACAGAGATTGAACGGGGGAATGGGCACTAAAAATATACTATTTGATTTTTGTGTCTTTAAAAACAATGGAAAAGAATCGGCAAATAAATACGATGGATGTATTATAGATAATTTTGATAATAGAAATGTAATTGATCGTATTACATTTAATCAGTGTCAGTTTATTGATACTCAAGCTACTCCCACACAAAGATATGGTTTATTGGTTAGTAACAAAACATCAGTCACTAATGTTGTATTAGGGTACAATAATTATTACAGAGGTAATATAACAGGTGAAAAAAAAGCCAGTGGTACTAATACATCAGAAATAATGGTACAACCAGTAACTTAAACAGAGCTACTTTTTAAAAATCTAACATATGTTAGTGTTGTCGTTGGAGCAATTAAATAATGTTAAGCAAAACGAAGCTAGTGGAACTGGATATAGTAAAAGGTATTACTATATCCAGTTCCACTAGCTTTTGTGCACGCGTATGTTTTGGAAGGAGTAGTTGGACCAACCTTAACTGCATTTAGAATGTCTTATTTTTAGTACCAGCGACGATTTGATATTTTTTATCTTAAATTCACGATAATGATGTTCGATAGTCTAGATTTTTAGAGCATTCGTAGTATTATTTGCTTGTAAATCTATTCTTTCTAAGATCAAAATTATCTGTCTGAATTTTTCTTAGGTGGGAATGCACTCTATTCTTATTCTAGATCTTCAAAAGAATATAAGTTTAAATGCATTATCTGTCCTTGATGAAAAATTAAATATAGAGTTCTTAGGAAATCTATTAATTTTCTTCAATTATTGCAGTTGCAATTTCTTTTTTAGATATTGATATAAATAAGCTTTTTTATTGGCAATTTTATTGAAAGGGAATATTTTTTCAAATAGATTCGAAAATAGAACAAAACACCAGAAATTCAAGTAGAATAATAAAGCTCGACGTGAGGCACGGCGAGTTAATAAATTAAAAAGGTTAGGCCGTAATTTAAAAAAGATTCCCCTTTCCAAATGAGACAATTAAACTATACATTAATTCTTTTCTATAAAATGTTTCTTACAGTTAAGTTATAAGTAGCATCTAAGATTTTAAACCCAAAGATAATTTTAGATATTGAAGAACTATAAAAATGAATTAAAGGTATTAATTAGTATGTTATCTTTAATAATTTATTTCTATAGTTCAATAATAATTCCTATTAATTTATTCTACAAACTATACTTGCCTTTATCGTTAAAAAAGAATTTTATTTCAATAATGTGTTTTTTTAAACTTCCTCCAAAACAGTAAAAAAGGGCGCAGTAAGAAATATAAAGAATATAGTCTTTTAGGTAGTTTTATAGTTTTTTCATCTAGGGGATTAGGATAGAATAATATAATAAAATACATTAATCTTTGGCGATTAGTTTTTATAGAAAGTAGATAGTTTCTATAAGATTTAGCTAATTCTCTTGGCATAGTACCCCTATGGAATTGGACCATTTCATTAACATAGGGAAGAGCCTTATTAGCTAAACTTATAGCACGCCTTGTTACTGCCAAATTTTGAATATTTTCGTGTAAAGGTGTATCTAGAAGTGTGTTTGCTATCTGGAAAGCCTGTCCTACTAAATGTTTTTGTCTATATTTTCTAACAAGTGAATTAAAATGTTTGTAATCAATATTATGAATTCTTACTATGCGATCAATATCTTTTAACCACCGTAGGCGAAACCAGCCGTGACGAGACCCATGAGAGATAAGATATAAAAGCAAATCTTCTTTTCCCATAAAATATATTGGCTGATCAGTTAATGTACTTTTTCTTTTTCTTCTCCACAGTTCTTTAAAACTTGCTCCTTTCAGCGAACGGGGATGCAATCTCCAGTGAATTTCAACTAGTATCTTTTTCTCTGGATGGTAATATTCAATATGATGATGACGCCATTTTATTTCATTTAGTATGGTTTGTACTTCTTCTTTTTTATAACCAAGACTTAAAAGTATCTTGTCTGTTCCCTCTAAGTCTTTCTCTTGAACTAAAATATCTAAATCTTTTGACATTCTCAAGGAAATATCTCCAAATAGGTCATAAGCAACTGTTGGACCTTTTAAGAAGAGAAGAGGAATATGTTTCTTGTCAAATACTTTACTCAGATGCTCCATTTCTCCCGTTAACTGAAGCATTTTAAAAGTGTTTTTTTTGTATTCATGGTACAATGCTTCAATGACATGAGAGGGGACTAAATTTTCATCAATGTTTTTCAGTTTAGAATAAACTAACGGATAACAACGATGATGATCTACTAATTCTAGGAAAAAACACCAATTAATATTATTTAAAAGCATAAGCTCATTACTACTATTGATATTAATTTCTTCTTCAGCTTTCAACAAGCGCAATAAAAGACTTAACTCTTTAGATTTAGGTTTGTGATTTACCAGTACTTTTTTTCTCATAACTTTTTCCTACTTTCCTTGCTGGCAAAATTCGTGGGAAATTGATTCAATAATATATATTAAGTCAATTTTTAGTTAGATATATGCGATTACTTTTCTCATTACTCGTTGTGCTTATGTAAGGTACCCCCTCAATCATTTACAGTAACCAATTTTTTAATATCAAAGTCTAATAATTCTTTGATATTAAAAGGTCCTTTTATCTGCTTTCTTATAGTGAAGAAAATCTTTGAGAAAGGACTTTAATAGACCTTACTTTTTATAGCCTTTATGTTAACTAGATTTTTTTCATTGGTATTTTGAAAGAAACAACTTCTTCACTTTTCTTTCTTCAAATCATAATTAGCCATAAGCTCATTAATTAAATAAGTTAGATTGCCAATAAGCTTTCATATATATCTGCTTTAATTATTTGGTAGAGATCCTTACTCATTTAGAAACATATTTATAAATTGCTTTAAGAGAAAACTGTTTATATAAAAATTATGAGGCATTTCTAATATGTTAAGACACTAATCAATTTTAATGAATAATTCTCAACCTCAAAGCGAAGATAGTTGTACCTGTTACTTCTTCCTACACATTTAACTATAGTTTTACTAGAAGAGGATTGTTCACTTGGTCCCTAATTTTGGTGACTAGCTTTTAAAGTCATTTAGCCTAAATTTACTATGGCTTGAAAAACACTTAAAAGATTCTTTATGTTCTAAATTTAATTTCCTTTCAAAAGTGGGGTCCAATATCTACTGAGTTTCATTTGATTTTTATCTATAGTCATTGGATATGCAAAAAGAATTTGTTTAATATTTTTAAAAACTGTTAAAGGTTAATCTGTAGACTTAAAATCTATTGATACGGCTAAGAACTCTTTAAGATATAATATGTTTTACTTATCACTATCATTTTTTTACATAAGCTGGAGGAAATAAAGGAGAAATAGCAGTATACAAAGCAGATCTTTCACCATTCTTGAAAAAATAAAAGTTCTATGGGTAGGGGGCCTCCTAAATATAAACTAATTTATCCAATGCAGCAGCATGAAAGTAAGTCCTTTAATACTCGACTTATTTAATAAGCCGCCCTTATAATTCGTAATCATTTGGTCTACTGCAACTGCTATTTTTTCTTACAATCATGTCCAGTGGCTTTTATCATATTCTATTTGATATTTATTACAAATTCCACATTTTTTGTTTGTATATTAGCTACTGCTTTCAAGCAGTGTTAATAAGTAATCAACTCTATCAGTAATATTGAGTTAATATATAGGTACATTTTTATTAGGGGAATTATTAGATATTAAAATTATTCTTTCTTATTTCATAGTATAACACGTACCGAAAGTTCTTAATAAAGAACAAAAAGTATATTTCTCATACTCCATTTTCCCCCTAATTTTAAAAGTATAATCATTTTCTCATACTATACTAATGAAACATTATAAAGAACAAATTAAAATAAGTAAACCTTAATTAAGAACGATATTCTTTTAATGATTAATCGTTATTATGTAAAAAATCTTTAGAATAAAATCTTATGTGTTTTCTTGTTTATAGTTAAATATAAATTTCAATTATTACCCAATTTAACTCAACTTTAATATTTAATAAAGTCTTTATACAGAAAAATAGTAGTAAAATAATTACTATATTGACGAAACCATATAGTAATTGTATATTTTGTCAAGTATAATAAAATAGATGTCTATTTTACTACAAGCTACTACGTTCGGAGGTCAATCATGGAAGAAACAATTAGTTTGCGAGACTTGTTTCAGCTATTGCGTAAGCGTTTATGGCTTATTGCATTAATAGCAATTATCGCAACAACAATTAGCGCAGTTATTAGCTTTTTTGTATTAACACCTGTATATCAAACTAGCACACAAATTCTTGTAAATCAGGCTAAGTCAGAGCAGCAATTGTATAATGCAGGTGCTATGCAAACCAATGTCCAATTAATTAATACGTACAATGATATTATTAAAAGCCCTGCTATTTTAGATACAGTTATCGAGCAACTAAAATTAAATAGCTCAGCTAAATCTTTAAGTGGACAAATCCAAGTGACCAGTGCTGAAAATTCCCAGGTCGCTTTAATTACAGTTCAAGATACAAATGCAAAACGTGCAACCGAAATTGCTAATACGACAGCATCTGTTTTTCAACAAAAAGTGCCTAAGATTATGAATATGGATATTGATAATGTTAGTATTTTATCGAAGGCTGAGCTAGCAGCTAGCAAAAGTCCAGTCAAACCACAGCCTACCTTAAACATGACAATTGCATTAGTTGTAGGATTAATAGCAGGTGTAGGACTAGCATTCTTATTAGAATATTTAGATAATACAATTAAAACAGAGCAAGATATTGAAAGTATTTTAGGGGTTCCAGTAATTGGCGTTATTACGAATATCAAGGATGTACCTAAAACTACAAGCGCTCAGCATCCCAATATGAAGGCTCGTGTACCAAAGAGAGGTGAGACATTTGGCTCGTAAAGGGAAAGAAAATAAAAATGATAAAGCTCTAACCTTAAAGCGAAGATTGCTTGCTCATAGTAGCCCGAAAGATCCAGTTGCAGAACAGTACCGAACAATTCGTACAAATATTCAATTTTCCGGTGTGGATCAAGATATAAAGTCGCTGCTTTTAACTTCAAGTGGAACAGCTGAAGGGAAATCAACAACTGCTTCAAATTTAGCAGTAGTTTATGCTCAGCAGGGCCTAAAAGTATTATTAGTAGATGCAGATTTACGTAAACCGACGGCTCATTACACATTTCGCCTAGAAAACCACAGTGGGCTTACAAACGTTCTAACTAGACAGTCTAGTTTGGCACACACGGTTCAGGCAACAGAAGTTAGTGATTTGTATGTTTTAACAAGTGGTCCTGTCCCACCGAATCCGTCTGAACTTCTTGCCTCTTTTCAAATGGAAGCACTATTAAAAGAAATGAAGCAGCAGTTTGATATGATTATCTTTGATACGCCGCCTATTTTAGCAGTTGCCGATGCTCAAATTTTAGCTAATCAAGTAGATGCTTCTATTTTAGTGGTCAGCAGCGGAAAAGCAGAAAAAGAGCCGGCTTTAAAAGCAAAAGAATTACTAGTTCATGCCAAGTCAAAGCTACTTGGAGCAGTTTTAAACAATCGTAAAGCAGACAGTGGAAACTATTATTACTATTATGGTAATAACTGATTTTTCAATGTACTTTAGATTTTGGTCATATGCAATAAGACCTCGGAACCTAATTGTTTCGGGGTCTTGTTTATGTATGAAGTTAGCAAATGTAATCTATCAACAATATGAAGAATTTAACAAAAAACACATAGAAATAAAGAAAAAAATATGCTACTATAACACTACTTTAATTAGGTCTTTAGGTAGGGTATTGGAAAGGAGGATGATAGATGATTGATTTGCATTGTCACATTCTACCGGGGATAGATGATGGCGCCTTAGACGAAAAAATTAGTTTAAAAATGGCCCGAAAAGCCGTTTCAGAAGGTATTCATACAATTGTAGCTACACCTCATCATCAGAATGGTCACTATCTTAATGAGAAAAAAGATATCGTAAAATATGTTCAGAATTTAAATGAGCTATTGAAGCAGGAAAAGGTTTCTCTAACAATCTTACCTGGACAGGAAATACGGCTTTACGGTGAAATTCTTGAAGATTATCGAGCAGATAAAATTTTGACGCTCAATGATACAAGGAAATATTTATTTATAGAATTTCCATCGAGTCAGGTGCCGCATTATGCAGAACAATTGTTGTTTGACGTTCAATCAAAAGGGCTAATTCCAATTATTGTGCATCCCGAAAGGAATAGTCGTTTGCTCGAGGAGCCTGAACTGCTTTATAAATTTATAACAAACGGAGCGCTTGCTCAACTAACAGCTGGAAGCGTGACGGGGCGTTTTGGGAAAAAAATTAAAAAGTTTTCTCATCAGTTAATCCAAGCAAATCTCGTGCACTTTGTATCCTCTGATGCCCATAATCTTGGAGGCCGCTCGTTTTATATGAGAGAAGCTTTAGAAGTCATAGAAAGGGAGCATGGACAGGATACAGTATATACGTTTCTAGAGAATGCTCAATATGTTATACAAGGTCAAATGTGCTATAAAGAGCCGCCAGAGATGATTAAAAAGAAAAAGTTTTTAGGCATCTTTTAAAGTGCTTTATTTATACTAAACTACTTATCTAAAAGGAGAAATGAACATGCAAAAAATAAAAAAAGCCATCATTCCAGCAGCAGGATTAGGAACTCGTTTTTTACCAGCAACAAAAGCAATGCCAAAAGAGATGCTTCCAATCGTCGATAAGCCAACGATTCAATATATTATCGAAGAAGCAATTGAATCAGGTATTGAAGATATTATCATCGTAACGGGTAAAGGCAAGCGTGCAATTGAAGATCATTTTGACAATGCACCTGAGCTAGAGCAAAACTTAGCTGAAAAAGGAAAATTTGAGCTGCTAGAGAAAGTTCGTCAGTCTTCAAATGTGGAAATTCACTACATTCGCCAAAAAGATCCAAAAGGATTAGGGCACGCAGTGTGGTGTGCGCGTAACTTTATTGGCAATGAGCCTTTTGCGGTATTGCTAGGAGATGATATCGTACAAGCAGAAACGCCGGGATTACGTCAGTTGATGGATGAATACGAACAAACATTATCATCTGTTATTGGTGTTCAAACTGTTGCTGATAATGAAACACACCGCTATGGTATTGTTGATCCAACTTCAAGTAAAGGCCGCCGTTACCAGGTTAATTCGTTTGTTGAAAAGCCAGCGCCAGGAACTGCACCTTCTAATCTAGCAATTATGGGTCGCTATGTGTTTACACCGGAAATCTTTAAGTTCTTAGAGGAGCAGGAAGTAGGAGCGGGCGGTGAAATTCAGTTAACGGATGCGATTCAAAAGCTAAATGAAATTCAGCGCGTATTTGCCTACGATTTTGAAGGAAAACGTTATGACGTAGGAGAAAAGTTAGGCTTTATTCAAACATCTTTGGAATTTGCTCTTCAGCACGAAGATTTACGTGAAAATCTCCTTGTATTTATGGAAGAATTGTTGAAGCAAGAAAAAGTACGCGTATAACATTCATTTTTAATAAAAAAAGTGATGAAGTTTCCTTCATCACTTTTTTTATTAGTTAATAGTTAAATGTTGTTTTAACTTGCTAGAAAGCGCTTCGCGCGTAGCATCTGATACGGCATAATAGTAAATGCCGTCGATTTTTTCACCTTTACCATCCACTTGCAGCTGTTCTACGTTACGACGTGCATCCTTGTAATTAGATTGAATTTGTTTCATATCATCAAATGTAAGGTTTGTTCTAACGTTTGTTCCAATTGTATCTAGAATTGTACCGTAATTAGCAAGGGATTGAACGCTTGCTCCTTCTTCAATAACTCCTTCAATGATTTGGCGTTGACGCATTTGACGGCCAAAGTCTCCTCGAGGATCTTGTTTACGCATACGTGAGTAAGCAAGAGCTTCTTTTCCATCAAGCGTAAGGTTTCCTTTTTTAAAGCTGTATCCATCATAATCAAAGTTCAAGTCGTTATTAACTGTAACTCCTCCAACCGCGTCTACGATGTCTTTAAAGCTTTCCATGTTAACCTGTACGTAATAGTCCACAGGCACGTCTAAAAATTTCTCTACAGTATTAACAGCCATATCTACGCCTCCAAATGCATAGGCATGATTAATTTTATCTGTAGTGCCTTTTCCTACAATTTCCGTACGCGTATCACGAGGGATACTAACCATTTTCATTGATTGGTCTTTTGGATTTACGGTCATTAAGATTAACGAATCTGAACGGCCGCGATCTCCAGCGCGTTGATCTACTCCTAGAAGCAGGATGGAGATAGGATCACGCTTACTAAATGACACCTTTTCTGAGCGTTTCTCTGAAACATCACGGTTTAATGGCTCGTGCGTTTGTGTAAAAGTCTTTTCAACTGAATGCCAAATGCTGTAGGCATAAGCACCTATGCCAAGAATTAGTACTAAAATAATGGCCATTGTAATTTTTAAAGTGCGTTTTTTCTTTGGTTTTCTTCTTTTACGTCGTCGAGTTTGAGGCTCTGTCATAATCGGTTTCTCTTCCTTTACTTAATATATTGATAAAACAAATGAACTACTTATGTACTTCATTAATTCTTATCTGTTTTTTATACATAACAGTAAGCCTATAAAAACATGACATATTGACTTATTTTTATCCACTTATTCTCAAATTATATTATAATAAAAGCAAAAAAGAAAGATATAGTAGAGGAGACAATTTATGAAAATATGGATTAATATTCTAGCTTTTCTTGTGCTTATAGCATCTTTAGTCACAGGTAAAATGTATTGGAATCATCAAGCTTCTGAGCAGTCAGCGGTAAGGCCAACTAAAATAGAAGGTTCTAATTATACAGAAGGTGAAGAAGCTTCTTGGAAAAAGTATGCGCAAAACCTTCCGAAATCGGTAATAGCAAAAATAGAGCAAGCAGAAAAAACGAAAAAACCTATGAAGCTAGTGATTGTAGGCTCTGCTCCTAAAGAAAAGGTACAGAAAACCTGGGGTACTTTACTGAAGGAAAACCTGAAAAGCACTTATGGTGAAGATTTAATGGATACACAAGTATATGAATATACAGATATGACGACGTTGAAATTTATAAACAACGGAACTTATAAACAAATTTTGGATGAAAAGCCAAACGTTTTGTTATTTGAGCCGTTCCTATTAAATGATAATGGAGTAGTGGGTATCGATAATACGCTAGAAAATATTAACGTCATTATAAGCCGTTTAAAAGATCAGAACAGTGAGCTAGTTACGATTCTACAGCCATCAGCCCCAGTATATAATGCAGAAAACTACCCCAACGACGTAAAGGCACTAGAGAAATTTTCTAAAGAAAACGGATATGAATATCTTAATCATTGGACGACTTGGCCTGACTATCGCTCCAAAGATATTTTAACGTTTTTAGCAACAACTCCTGGTCAGCCTAACGACGACGGAGAAAAACGATGGGCTCAGTATTTGGAAAGGTATTTTACTAATTCATCATCAGAATCATAAGAAAAAGCAGAAGGCCCCTTCGGCTAATCTGCTTATTTTTTTATAGGTATAATGAACTAAAAATGACTATATTGTGCATTTTAAGACGAAAATATAGCTTTTAAGACTTCAAACATGCACATAAGAAGATGTCTTCCTGTATGTGGAAAAGTTCGTACAGTACGTGTGTTATAATATAATTTATGGAATATTACCCATGAAATGAGACATAGAAAGAGGAGACAAACGAATGATTGACTTACATACATACATTTTACCGGAGATGGAAAATGGACCTAAGAGCCAAGATGAACTTTTGCAGATGGCAGATGCATTAGTGAAGCAAGGAGTAACAAAAGTGGTTGCGACGCCCAAATATGAAGAGCCTGCTTCAAGCTGTACATCAGCGGTAGAGTTTGCGAATGAATACCTGCGAAAAGCTTCTATTTTGCTAACCATTTTACCGGGACAAAAAGTAACTGCAACCAATCATATGACTTTGTTTAATCAAGATTTCTATAAGATGACTATAAATGAAAATGAAAAATATATGTTTTTGGAGATTCCGCAAGATATGGAAATTGAAGTAGTAGAAAATATTGCATATGAGCTGCAGCTAAAGGGAGTAGTGCCGGTCTTAAATGAACCTGAACGCCATCCGTTATTTATAGAGAATCCTGCGAACTTATATATGCTCGTAAAAAATGGAGCAGTCGTTCAGCTGTCTGCACAAAGTGTGCTAGGCGGCAACGGCAGTAAAGCTAAAAAAGCAGCTTATCAGTTCATTGATCACGGATTAGCACACGTTATTGCATCAGGTGTAAATCGTGAAAACTATCAGCAGTACGGCCTGCAAAAAGCCTATTCTGCCGTTTCTAAAAAATACGGCAACAGCAAGCTCTATCATTTTATGGAAAATGCTGAAGCCATTGCGAGCGGGAAGGCTGTTTATAAACAAGAGCCTGAGCGCATCAAAAAAACAAAATTTCTAGGAATTTTTTAACTTTTCCCTTTGTACCCTGATTAACTTCTGTTTAATCAGGGTATTTGCATACAAAGACCTATTTAAATCCCTTCTTTTATCATCATTATTTGGAGTTATTTTACAAATTATGTTTGCGTTTTCACATAGAGTGATAGTAAAATATTGTTAGTTAAGTAGATGACAGGAAAGTGCGCGGTTTTCCGGGGTTCGTGGTGGTAAATGTCGAGAAGAATACATAGTTTCACATTTAAAATCGTCGTAGAATAGAGCTATACAAAACGCAGGGAGGGAAATAAAGTGATTGATATTCATACGTACATATTGCCTAATATCGATAGCGGACCTGAGGAAGTAGACGGCTTTTTGAAGATGGCACGCTCCTTAGCGGATCAAGGCGTTCAGTCCGTTGTGGCGACGCCGCTTTATGACAGCGATCAAGAGTTTATGAAACACCATTTATTTCTCTATGTAAATGCAGCTAATGAATGGCTTACAAATTCATGTGTTCCTCTACAAGTATTACCAGGTCAGCTTGTCCCTTTATCGCCTCAACTTCTGCGAAACTATGAGCGAAATCAGCTTCTTACGCTTAATCACACCGATAAATATTTGTTTCTTTCACTGCCTGACTATGATATCTCACCTTATTTTGAAAAAACGCTGTATGATCTTCTCACAAAAGGCGTTGTGCCTATTCTACGTTCACCAGAATGTCATCCAATTTTCCGAGATCATCCTGAGCGTTTGTATGAGCTCGTTAAAAAAGGCGTGCTCGTTCAGCTAAGCGCTGCTAGTATTCTCGGTTTAAACGGAAAAAAAGAAAGAAAAGCGGCCTGTACGTTTATTAAATACCGCTTCGCCCACGTGATTGCCTCTGGCGTTCATGCTCGCAATTACCACGACTATTCACTTTCAAAAGCGTATGATTATATTTCCGATATGTATGGTGCGTCAGAACTTTATTTTTTTATCGAAAATGCAGAAGCAATTATCGACGGTCGTCCGGTGCATCAATTAGAGCCTGAGCCGATGAAAAAATTTAGTTTATTTAAATTATTTAGCTAAAAACAAGGGACTTTTCCATAAAAACGGGAAAGTCCCTTGTTTTGTCTTTCTTTCATTGTGGTATGGAATAGAAACAAAGTTAAAGAAAGGAAGGCTGAATATGATAAAAACTACAGCTGGAAAAGCAGCTATGTCGGTATTAAAAGAATGGAAGATCGATCACATTTTCGGTATGCCGGGAGATTCAATCAATCATTTTATGGACAATCTGCGGAGTGAAAAAGATGAAATTGAGTTTATTCAAGTCCGTCACGAGGAAGTAGGCGCACTTGCGGCATCTTCTTACGCTAAAATCACGGGTAAAATCGGCGTGTGTCTCTCAATTGGGGGGCCGGGTGCGATTCACTTGTTAAACGGATTGTATGATGCCAAAGCAGATGGTGCACCAGTGCTAGTGCTAGCGGGACAGGTGCCTCGTGCGAAGCTTGGTAATGAATCATTTCAAGAAGTGAATTTAGAACGTGTTTTTGACGATGTGTCTGTGTTTAATCACCGAGTAGATTCGCCTGAATCGTTTCCGCATCTGTTGCAGCAAGCCATTCGAACGGCTTACGCGAAAAAAGGCGTCGCGGTATTAGTTATTCCAGATGATATTCCGTCTTCAACAATTAAAATTGATGAAAAAACGCCAGTTGCTAATGTGTCAAAATCCATTTCTCACAGTGATCCAGAAGATGTAGCTAAAGCGCTTCTAGCGATTAAATACGCTAAGAAACCAGTTATTTTAGCAGGAACAGGTGCCAAGCACGCCAAGCTTGAGTTAGCGCAGTTTGCGGAAAAAATTGCGGCGCCGATTATCTTTACGCTTCCGGGCAAAGGAATACTGCCTGATCATCATCCTTATAACCTAGGTCAGCTCGGGCAAATTGGGACAAAACCGGCGTATGAAGCGATGGAAGAAACCGACTTATTGATTATGGTGGGAACATCGTTTCCGTACCGTGAGTTTTTACCGGACGGGGTTGAAGCGATTCAGCTGGACTCTGACGCCACACAAATCGGCAGACGCTATCCTGTATCGATTGGATTAGTCGGAGACTCTAAAACGACCCTGTCGCAGCTTGCGCATAATTTAGATTATCAAGAAAACCGCCGTTTCTTAGAAGAGTGTCAAGTTAATATGGAAAACTGGTGGAAGCACGTAGAAAAAGAAGAAAATGAAGTGAGCACGCCAATCAAGCCGCAGCAAGTTATTCCTAAGCTGCAAAAAATCGTTGATGATGATGCGATTGTATCTGTTGATGTCGGAAACGTGACGGTATGGATGGCGAGACATTTCCGCATGACAAATCAAAAATTTGTGATTTCAAGCTGGCTGGCAACGATGGGTTGCGGACTTCCAGCTGCGATTGCAGGAAAGCTTGCTCATCCTGAAAAACAATCAGTAGCCGTATGCGGTGACGGAGGCTTTACGATGGTCATGCAAGACTTTGTGACTGCTGTGAAGTACAAGCTGCCAATTGTTGTCGTCGTCCTTAATAACAGTGAAATCGGGATGATTAAATATGAACAAGCTATTCAAGGTCACTTGGATTACCAAACGCAGCTTGGTGAAATGAACTTTGCGAAGTTCGCTGAATCATGCGGAGGAATCGGCTACCGCGTTGAAAAATACGAAGAGCTCGAAACAGCATTTGAAAAAGCAGCGCTTGCGAATGTTCCTGTAGTGATTGATGTCGTTGTTGCTGATGAACCGCCGCTTCCAGGCAAAATTTCATTCGGACAAGCGGCCAATTATTCGAAGCACATCATGAAAAAGTTCTTTAAAGAACATGAGCTCGAAATGCCGCCGCTTCGAAAAGGACTAAGCAGAATGCTTTAATCAGTGACTCTCCTTACAGGAGAGTCTTTTTAGGAGGGATATCGTGGGAGTGTTTGAAATCATTTTACTTATTTTTGGTGCGGTCATGATGCTTGTGATTATAGTGCCGGTTATTATCGCTATTATTCTTTGGATGAAAGATGAAAAACAAGAAGAGCATTCGGTTTTGAGAAACTATCCGCTGCTCGGGAAGATGCGCTATATTTTTGAGAAAATGGGGCCTGAACTGCGTCAGTATTTATTTTTGAATAATAATGAAGGCAAGCCGTTTTCTAGAAATCAATACGAGCAAACCGTTAAGTCAGGTAAATACCTCAACCGAATGATGGGATTTGGCTCAGAGCGTGATTTTAACGAACCGGGCTACTATATTCGAAATGCGGTGTTTCCAAAGCAGCGCGACGAAATGAAAGCGGATAACACGCAAAAAATTAAAACGAAAGTATATAAAATGGACGCGGATAACTTATTCAGCCGAAGAGAGCACCGAGAAGAAAAAGAAGCAGATCCGTTTTATTTGCGAGATGAAGAAGCGGTCGTTATAGGGCCTTCATGCAAGAATCCGTTTGTTGTAAAAGGATTAATCGGTCAATCAGGCATGAGCTTTGGTGCGCTTGGCGACCATGCGATTACCGCTTTATCCCTAGGGTTAGGTCGAGCAGGCGGCACGTGGATGAACACGGGAGAAGGCGGACTGTCACCGTATCATTTAAAAGGAAACGTCGATATCATTTTTCAAATTGGGCCCGGGCTTTTTGGCGTTCGGACAAAAGAAGGCGAATTTTCCTGGGAAGAATTTAAAAAGAAAAGTGAAATGAAACAAATCAAAGCGTTTGAAATTAAGCTTGCCCAAGGAGCTAAAACGCGAGGCGGTCACGTGGACGGTTCAAAAGTAACGGAAGAAATTGCCGAAATCCGCAACTTAAAGCCAGGAGAATCGGTAGACAGTCCAAACCGTTTCAAAGAGTTCGCTTCGTATCCTGAAATGTTTGGGTTTATTGAAAAGCTTCGAGATGTAGGCGGCAAGCCAGTAGGCATTAAAATGGTTGTGGGAAACACAAATGATCTTGAAGAAATGGCGGCGTATATGAAAGAGACGGGAAGCGGTCCTGATTTTATTACAATCGACGGAGCAGAAGGCGGAACAGGCGCATCGTTTCAGGAATTAGCGGACGGAGCGGGCGTACCTCTGTTTTCAGGACTTCCTTTTGTGGATGAACTGCTTAAAAAGTATGGCGTTCGTGATGAAGTAAAACTTTTTGCATCGGGCAAGCTGTTAACGGCTGATAAAATTGCGACGGCTTTATCATTAGGTGCCGACTGCGTTAATATTGCCAGAGGTTTTATGTTCTCTGTTGGCTGTATTCAAGCGCAGGTTTGTCACAACAACCGTTGTCCAGTAGGCGTAGCCACAACAGATCCGAAGCTGCAAAAAGCGCTTATTATTGAAGAAAAATCATACCGCGTGTGCAACTACGTGCTGTCATTACGTGAAGGATTGTTTAATTTAGCCGCAGCTGCCGGTATTGATTCGCCAACGAAGTTTTCAAAAAAACACGTGGTGTTCAAAAACAGCAGCGGACAGTTAGCTGATATTTCTGTAAAAGAAAAGATGTATGTATAAAAAGCTGCCGATTGGCAGCTTTTTTATTGTCTTCGCTGAAGCAAATGCAGGCAAAACTCTAAGTCTTTTTGAAGATGCTCTTGCATTAGCGCTTCAGCTTTTTCAGCATTGCGTTCTTTAATAGCTTTATAAATGTCTTCATGTTCGTCAATTAAAAACGGGCGGTTGTAAAACACCACAGTGTGACGGAATAAGTAAATGATCGACTGCATGCGGTCGATAATATTAATCATTACGTCATTGTTGCTTGCGTTCACAATGGTGGCGTGAAAACGTTCATTCGCGCTCATGATTTCTTCAAACGAGCCGTTTCTTCCGATGTCTACGCATTCCTTTAATTCTTCTAATTCGCTGTCAGATAAAAAAGTTGCAGCAGCTTTAGAAGCTGAGCCTTCTAGCAGCATTCGCACTTCAAACAAGTTGCGTAGATCTTTTTCTGTCGGCGACACCACTTTTTTTCGAACAATCAGTCCTTCATATTCTAAGCGTCTAATGGAATCACGAATCGGCGTTCGGCTGAATCCAAGCTCGCTCGCTAATTTTTCTTCGACGATTTTTGTACCGCCTTCAAGCTCACCGTTTAAAATTTTATCTCGAATCATCTCATAAGAAGGGTGATGAGACGAACGAGAACCTTGATTTCTTAACATACTCTACTTCACCTCTAGCATTCGACACGAGGAAATCTCGTCTCTTTCTCTCTTTATTTTTTATCATTTTGTACGCGTATACCCAAATCATACTATAACTTGTGAAAAGGTGGGACGGAAAGTTTCGGTTTTGGAAATAAATTTCATTAAAAAAAAGGCTAGACAAATAAATAAAATGCGAATATGATGAGTGTATACAAAATTATCAGAAATGTATACAAAAAATATTTTAACGTATACATTCTTTTTTAAAACGTATTTGAAAACGTATACAACAAGGGGAGGAAACGAAAATGACAAAACGCGTTGGATTTATTGGACTTGGAATTATGGGAAAACCGATGACGCTCAATTTATTAAAAGCAGGCTTTGAGGTAACGGTTTACGATATTAATAAAGCAGCAGTAGAAGAAGTGAAAGCAGCAGGAGGATTTGGAGCAGAAAGCCTTGCTGAAGTTGCAGTGAACAGCGACGTGATGATCACGATGCTTCCGGCTTCACATCATGTAAAAAGCGTAGTGCTTGGAGAAGAAGGGTTAATTCATAGCGCAAAAGAAGGAAGCGTTATCATCGATATGAGTTCCATTTCGCCGGTAGCATCAAAAGAAATTGCCGCTGAACTTGCACAAAAAGGAATTCACATGCTAGACGCTCCGGTTAGCGGCGGAGAGCCAAAAGCAATTGACGGCACGCTTGCGATTATGGTCGGGGGAAATGAACAAATCTTTGAAAGCGTTTCATCTATTCTTCATGCGATGGGAGCAGAAATAACGCTTGTTGGAGACAATGGAAGCGGCGTAACGGCTAAGCTTGCAAATCAAGTCATTGTAAACTTAAACATTGCAGCAATGTCTGAAGCACTTGTATTAGCAGCCAAAGCAGGCATTGACGTTGAAAAAATGTATCAAGCGATTCGCGGCGGATTAGCAGGAAGCGCTGTATTAGATGCAAAAGTGCCGCTTATTTTAGACCGCAACTTTGTAGCAGGCGGACGCATTGATATTAACTTAAAAGATATGACAAACGTGATGGAAACGGCTCATGACATTGGCGTACCGCTTCCGCTTTCAAGTCAGCTTGTGGAAATTTTCCACGCGTTAAAAGTAGACGGAAAAGCAAGCGATGATCACGGCGGAATTGTACAGTACTATGAAAAGTTAGCAAACGTTGAAGTGAAAAAGAAGGTGGAAGCATGATTAAACAACAGGAAAAACGCCTTGTAAGCGATGTGTTTAAAAACATTCCAGCGGTCGATGAAGCACTTGTCCAAAAAATGCTCGACGATGAGCTTCTGACGTTCAACCAAAAAATCATTGTGTTAGACGATGATCCAACGGGTGTTCAAACGGTTAATGGTATTTCCGTGTACACAGACTGGGGCAAAGAGAGCATCAAGCAAGGATTTTTAGAAGAAAACTCCATGTTTTTTATTCTAACAAATTCACGCGGATTTACCGCTTCTGAAACGGAAAAAGCCCACGCGGACATTGCTGCTGTTATTACAGAGGTAGCGGCTGAAGTAGATAAAGAGTTTTTAATTATCAGCAGAGGTGATTCGACTCTTCGCGGTCACTACCCGTTAGAAACGGAAGTATTAAAGAAAACCGTTGAACAGCACTCAAATCAAGTGCTTGACGGCGAAGTGATTTTTCCTTTCTTTAAAGAAGGCGGACGATTCACAGTTGATAACATTCACTACGTGCAGGATGAAGACTACTTAGTGCCGGCAGGAGAAACGGAGTTTGCAAAAGACCGTACGTTTGGCTACAGGAAGTCTCATTTAGGCGAATGGGTAGAAGAAAAGTCAGAAGGGAAATTCAAAGCAAGTCATACGACGTATATTTCGCTTAGGAGCATTCGTGCACTTGATTTAGTAACGATTACAAATCAGTTAATGGAAGTGAAAGACTTTAACAAAGTGATTGTGAACGCAGTGGATTATGTAGACGTGAAAGTTGTGACGATTGCGCTTCTTCGCGCGATGAAGCTTGGAAAGCACTTTATGTATCGAAGCGCTGCGGCTCTAACAAAGGTGATGGGAGGCGTGAGCGATAAAGATTTGTTAACAAAAGAAGAGCTCATTAAAGAAAAGTCGTCAAACGGCGGATTAATTATGGTTGGTTCGCACGTTAAAAAAACAACAGAGCAGTTAGAAGAGTTAAAGAAATGCAGCTTCATTGAATTTATTGAATTTGATTGTCATCTTGTCTTAGAACCTGAAAAGTTTGAAGAAGAAGTGAACCGTATTATCAATGAAGCAGAGAAGCTTATTTCACAAGGTCAAACGGTAGCTGTGTATACAAGACGCGAGCGCTTAGATCTTGGCGAAGGGAAAAAAGAAGAAGAGCTTAAATTATCGGTGAAAATTTCAGATGCGGTTACAAGCATTGTTCGCCGCTTGAACGTTCGTCCAAACTTTATCGTTGCAAAAGGCGGCATTACGTCAAGCGATATCGGCGTAAACGGCTTATCCGTAAAGCGCGCGACGGTTGCTGGACAAATCAAACCAGGCATTCCGGTATGGGTAACGGGAGAGGAAAGCAAGTTTCCAGGCATTGCGTACATCATTTTCCCTGGAAACGTCGGAGCTAAAACAACGCTTCGTGAAACGGTCGAATTACTAAGTAAATAGGAAGAAGTGAACGTACGAGGTGCGTTCACTTTAGAAAATATTTGAAAGCGTATACATTATTTGGATGTACGTACATGAAAAATGGTCACACTAAGGGGATGAACATATGAATTCAGTATTCGGATTAAGTCATGAAGCAAGTCTTTTGCTGTATGCAATTGTATCGATTGTCGGACTTATCTTTTTAATTGCTAAATTTAAAACAAATCCGTTCGTAGCACTAATTCTCGCGGCTTTGTTTATGGGTCTTATTTCAGGAATGAAGCTGCCTGATATCGTAACGGCTTTCCAAGAAGGAGTAGCGAGCGTCTTAGGATTTATCGCGATTGTTCTTGGTCTTGGAACGATGTTAGGTAAAATGATGGCAGAGTCAGGCGGAGCCGAGCGTATTGCCCGCACGTTAATTAAAGTATTCGGTGAAAAGAACGTACACTGGGCAATGATGGTTGTAGCCGTTATTTGCGGTATCCCGGTCTTTTTCCAAGTTGGTGTTGTACTATTAATTCCGCTTGTGTTTGTAATTGCCAAGCATACGGGTACGTCACTTATTAAAATTGGTTTATCATTAATTGCCGGTTTAGCCGTTGTTCACAGTTTAGTACCTCCGCATCCGGCAGCGATGCTAGCAGTGGATATCTTTAAAGCAGATTTAGGTAAAACAATTTTGTATTCATTAGTTGTAGCATTTCCAGCTGCAGCCGTGGCGGGTCCTATTTACGGATCGTTCATTTCACGCCGTGTTCACGTAGAACCAACGGGTGAAATTATGGAGCAGTTCACAGAGTCAAAGCATAAAGATCTTCCTGGCTTCGGAATTACGTTATTCACGATTTTACTTCCAGTCCTATTAATGCTTTTAGCAACGATCACTGGGTTTGTT
Organism: Priestia sp. FW507-14D1A; assembly: GCF_058781295.1. Classification (NCBI taxonomy): domain Bacteria; kingdom Bacillati; phylum Bacillota; class Bacilli; order Caryophanales; family Bacillaceae; genus Priestia; species Priestia sp. FW507-14D1A. The sequence goes on along the minus strand of NZ_JBYSWQ010000002.1, from coordinate 487,676 downwards.
TATCCAGAAACAAGTACGATTCGCTACGTAACAAACTTTATCGGAAGTCCAATCGTAGCGCTGTTGATTGCGTTAGTATTTGCTTTTTATTCGTTCGGTTTTGCAAGAGGATACAACAAAGATGATTTATTAAAATTCACAAATGAATGTCTTGGACCCGTTGCTTCGATCATTTTAATCATCGGTGCAGGGGGCGGTTTTAACAAAATTTTAACAGCAAGCGGTGTAGGTGACGCGATTGCAGGATTTGCTCAAGATGCACATCTTTCTCCTATCGTACTGGCGTTTGTGATTGCAGGGTTAATTCGTGCAGCAGTGGGTTCAGCAACAGTAGCAATGACAACAGCAGCAGGTATTGTCGCACCAATTGCAGCAACCATGCCAAACGTAAGCCCAGAGCTGCTAGTACTGGCAACAGGCGCAGGTTCTGTGATGCTATCGCACGTAAATGATTCTGGCTTCTGGTTAATCAAAGAATTCTTCAATATGTCAGTGGCTCAAACGTTAAAAACGTGGACAGTGATGGAAACAATTCTATCATTTGCGGCGTTTGCAATGGTTCTTATTTTAGACATTTTCATTTAAGAGAAAAAGCGCTGGCTTCAGCGCTTTTTTTACTTGTTAATATGAAAATATAAAAAATTTCAAATAATGAGAAAAAAATACTAGATTTTCCTTATTTCGATAGTATAGAATAGTGATAAAGTAGCAAAAGGGGGTAGATGTATGACAAGTAATGAAAATTATCGAATTAGTTTGACAACAAAAGCACTGGTTCCGGTGAATGATCCTATTTACCGAACGAAGGTGCTAGATGAAGCAGGAGAATACATGTTAAGCAAGACCTGTAAGCAATTATTAGAAGAAGCGTGTATTCGAGAATTAAGTACGTTTAAGGGCTCCATTGCTGCCGTGCGAAAAATGTTTCCGTACAAACAGCTTACACCTCTTGTCATTAGTCGTTCACAAGCTATCATTGCGTTTCCGACATCTTCACCAAACGACTATAGCTGCGCCTGGATTTTTTCCTCTCATGTTCATACTTCACATACGCTTGCTTCAGTTAGTTCAAATTCTACGGTGATTTACTTCAAAGATGACACGTTCATTACTGTCAAACTTTCCTATTACAGTTTAGAAAAAAAGCTAGCGAGAGCAGCCGTTATTCGAAACTATTGCTTAGAAAGTCAGCTTTTTTTTTCTTAATCTGTTCGTTTTATCAAACGCACTTGTTTACATACGGTCAATATTTTGGTCCCGGTGTGTTGAGAGGAAGCTTAAACAAGCTTCCTCTATCTTATTCTTTTATTCTTGAAGAAGCAGGACCTTTAGTTTTTTACGGGCTGTCTTTCCCCAGTTCTTAACGGCTCCTGTTGATACGTGATATTTGTATGCAATTTCTTTATAAGAATATCCTTCAAGCAAGTATTCTATTACATAGATTTTTTCTCTAGGGGTGAGATGTTCAATATATTGGTTAATTGTATCAGCTTCTAATGGAACAATAGGAGCAGGGTCTTCATTTAATGCAAGTAAACCATATTCAGCAGGAGTTTCTCGTTCTTCACGCAATGCATTTCCTTTTAAATAAGAAAGGATCGTACCGCGCACGGTTGTGTAGGCATAGGCGGAAAAAGAACCTTTGCTTTCATCAAATTTTTGGTGTGCTCTCCATAAACCAATCAAAGCAACCTGATAATATTCATCAAAGTCTTTGTAAATGTGAAATCTCTTAATCATTGACACAATTAATGGATGGAAAGATGAAGCGACTTGATCAAACGAGCTTTTTTGCATATAGCATTCCTTTTTCAAAAACGCGTTTTTGCTGTATTCCGCCGGTATCTCTACTGTACAAGGGACATGTCATATGCGCGAATGAACGTACATTATGTTTTCTTTTTAAGAAACGTGACGTAATTTCCCCGGAAACTTCACGTTTCGCTAGGAAATATGCGAAGTATACGTGTATTTGTAGAGATTTTACGTACGAAAGGTCCCCCATTCCAATTTCTACTAATCTATAATTATTTCTATATCTATTATCGATGTAGCAACTCTACCATCACGGAAGAGCAGTGATGGTAGAGTTGCTAGACCTAAGCGGCAGTCACCCTCCCTTGCGGGTTTGCGCCTGCCGCATAGGTGAACCTTCTAGGGTACATTCAGTGAAGTGTTTTCTTGTTATCTATTTATGTATTCTATTGAATGTGAGTTTGGTGGAGAGAATATAGTTGTTTTTAAAAAGGGGTAAAGGGGAGATTGAATGAAGGCGATGGTTGGGGTAAATGTGGCAGCGGCTGTTTTGTGCGGGGCGGTTATATATGGAGGGACACAGCACTGGCAGGAGAGAGCGGAGGCACAGGTTCAAGCAAGTGACACGAAAGCGAATGTTGTGCATAAAGAAAAACAGTTTTCTGATGTGTCTACTTATACAAGAAATCTTCCAGACTTTATTACAGGGCAAATCGAGTCGGCGATTGCAACTAAAAAACCTTTGACTCTTGTGCTTGCTACTTCTGCGAAGGAAACGGGCTGGCCACAGCAGTTAAAGAAAGAGCTAGAAGCTACATATGGAAGTGATGTATTCACTGTTAAAACAATCTCATACGGCAGCCAAACAACTGGTGAGCTTTTATCCTCACACATTGCGGATCAAATTAATCAACTTCAGCCAAATATTATTTTATTTGAAGCACCTCTTAAAAATGATTATCAGAAGCTTACGTTAGACGATACGCTTAAAAATACAGACGAGCTGATTTATCAGCTTAAAGACTTGAAAAAAACCCTGATCCTTCAGCCGTCTCAGCCGTATATTTCCCAGACGGAATCCTATGAAGAAGGGGTAGAAGCTATTCGGGGAGTGGCAGAAAAAAATTGGGTGCATTATCTAAATCATTCGCTCATTTGGCCGTTTCATTTAGGAGAGTATATTAATAAAAACGACGGAAGGTTAACAAATAAAGGAGGTGAAGTGTGGGGAGACTATTTAGTGAATTGGTTCACCGATACTAAAAAAGAGATTAAATAATAGATTTTCTGATGTTATACTAAGCAGCTACTAGGTAAAAATAGCTGAACGAAGCTTTCTATGATAAAGATAGAAAACTTCATTCACGTTATTGTGTTATTTTACTTTTTTTAAGTGCCTGTTTGTTCTGCTTTTATAATAATAAGAGCCGGTGCTTGGGCATTTATAAAGCGTAATACCAAAAAACTGCAAAGGTGTTTTAATTCGTTTTAAAGAATAAGATAAGGGCATTATGTTCCTCCTGAATAAAATGGATTAATATTACAAAATTTGAGTTAATTATACAAAAAAATCCTCGGTTGGTAAACCTTAATAACGAACAAAATAAAAAAATGTTCTTTATCAGAAACAAAAATGCGTTTTTTCTCTAGAATAATGTCTGTTTTACTGACATAATAGTTTAGGGAGTTTAGTATAATTTTATTAAATTAACGTAAAAAAATAGGTATGAGGGTTATATTGCAACAGAATTTGATTTATAATTAGAAAGGTTGAAAGAAGGGATAAAATGGATATTGATGAAAAAAATGATAGATTGCTTCCTCCAGAATGGATGGCCCTTGTTAAGGAAGCAATGGATTCAAATATAACGAAGAATCAGTTTGAAGAGTTTCTTAAACAAAAATCTCTAGAAAACAAAAGTATACGTAGCAGCAAAAAACCATTAGAACCTAGGTTCTAATGGTTTTTTTATTATCGTTCTTTATTTTGTTGTAAAAAATCCTTAATTTCTTTGCTAGATAAGCCCAGCTGTTTTGCTTCATAAATAAGTTGTAGCCATTCTTTATCTAGTTCGTTATCAAATACTTTATTCAGCTTTTCCATCAAGTCTGCTCCTTTAATAAAGGAAACTCAGCCATCATAGTGTAAAAACCGTAGATCTGTAGTTTTGCGTCCTAACTTTTCAATTAGTTTGCCTTTTTCTGTAATAATATAATTTAAGTTATATTCTACTATACTTAGTCTGTAAAAACATGTAAAAAATCAGTTTTTGAGACTAAGTTTCCGTTATTTTAGGCAACTTCAAAAGCATTCCATTCCCTATGGGAGACTTTTCGTATAAATGTTTTTTCTTTATATTCCAACTTTGTAATCGCATACATAAAACTTATATGTTAGATAATCTAACATATAAGTTGAACGATTTAGAAAATTCATATATCTTAAATATATCTTTAAAGATGCATAGAAAATATATCTTTGAAACAAGCAGGTATAGACGTCAGGGGAGGAATGGAAGATGCAAAAAAAGAAACTCGTATTGATTGGAAATGGAATGGCTGGAGTTCGAGCGATTGAAGAAGTATTGAAGGTTTCAAACGAAGCGTTTGAAATTACGATTTTCGGAAGCGAGCCGCATCCGAACTATAATCGTATTTTACTGTCAAAAGTGCTGCAAGGAGATACGAATGTTGAAGACATTACGTTAAACGATTGGAACTGGTATCAAGAAAACAATATTACATTATATACGAACGAAACGGTTACGAGTATCGATTCAGTAAAAAAAGAAGTAGCGACAAACAGCGGCAGAGTAGAATCATATGATGAATTAATTTTAGCAACGGGCTCTCTTCCTTTTATTCTTCCGATTCCAGGGTCTGATAAAAAAGGAGTTACCGCTTTTCGAGATATAAAAGACACGGATGAAATGCTGCAGGCATCTCAGCAGTATAAAAAAGCAGCGGTTATTGGAGGCGGACTGCTCGGATTAGAAGCAGCGCGCGGACTGTTAAATTTGGGGATGGACGTATCTGTGATTCATTTAGCTCCGTATTTAATGGAACGTCAGCTTGATCCAACAGCCGGCAAATTGCTTCAAAATGAATTAGAAAAACAAGGCATGAAGTTTTTCCTTGAAAAACAAACGGCGGAAATCGTCGGCGATGAGCGAGTTGAAGGATTATCTTTTCAAGACGGGACGTTTTTAGACGCTGATTTAGTCGTGATGGCCGTCGGAATTAAGCCAAATGTCCAGCTTGCAAAAGAAGCGGGACTTAATGTAAACAGTGGAATTGTTGTAAATGACTATATGCAAACGGACATCCCAAGCATCTACGCGGTTGGAGAGTGTGCAGAGCATAGAGGAATGGTATACGGATTAGTGGCACCTTTGTATGAACAAGGAAAAGCATTAGCCAAAGCGATTTGCGGGGCAGAAAAAGTGCCTTATGAAGGATCGATTTTATCCACGCAGCTAAAAGTATCAGGTGTTGAAGTATTTTCAGCAGGAGACTTCACGGAAGATGAAGAGAAAAAAGCGATCAAAGTGTTCGATGAACAAGACGGCATTTATAAAAAGCTTGTTTTACGAGGCAATCAAATCGTAGGAGCCGTTCTTTTTGGAGACAGCAGCGACGGAAATCGACTGTTTTCAATGATTCAAAAGCAAGAAGATGTATCGGATGTCGCGAAAGTGTCGATTTTACAGCCGTCTGGCGGTAACGCGGGTGAAAGCTTAGTAGCAAGCATGAGCGCGGATGATATTATTTGCGGCTGTAACGGCGTCACAAAAGGTACGATTGTGGAAGCTATCCAAAAACAAGGATGCTCATCAGTTGATGAAATCAAAGCTTGTACAAGTGCCTCTCGTTCTTGCGGAGGATGTAAACCGCTTGTAGCGGAAGTGCTTCAGCATACGCTTGGCGCTGACTTTGACGCAGCGGCTCAAAAAGAAGCGATTTGCGGCTGTACGACTCTGTCACGAGATGAAGTTGTCGAAGAAATCAAAGCAAAAGGCCTTTCGCATACGCGTGAAGTGATGAATGTACTCGGCTGGAACAATGAAGAAGGCTGTTCGAAATGCCGTCCGGCGCTGAACTATTATTTAGGTATGGTGAATCCAACCGGATACGTTGATGAACGCGAATCACGATTTGTGAATGAACGCATGCACGCAAATATTCAAAAAGACGGCACGTATTCTGTTGTTCCTCGCATGTACGGAGGCGTCACAAACGCAGAAGATTTACGAAAAATTGCAGATGTTGTTGATAAGTATGAAATTCCGCTTGTAAAAGTGACGGGTGGACAGCGTCTTGATTTGTTTGGTGTCAAAAAAGAAGATTTGCCTAGCGTATGGGAAGAGTTAGATATGCCTTCTGGCTACGCGTACGGCAAGTCGCTGCGGACCGTAAAAACATGCGTCGGGGAACAGTTTTGCCGTTTTGGCACGCAGGATTCAATGGGCGTTGGAATTGCGCTTGAGAAAAAATTTGAAGGACTATGGACGCCTCATAAAGTGAAAATGGCTGTATCTGCTTGTCCGAGAAGCTGTGCTGAGTCAGGTATTAAAGATATCGGCTTTATTGGAATTGACGGCGGCTGGGAAATTTACGTGGGCGGAAATGGAGGTACGCATCTTCGCGGCGGAGATTTGTTGTATAAAGTAAAAACAGACAAAGAATTGATGGACATCACAGGAGCGTATTTACAGTATTACCGAGAAACGGCTAATTATTTAGAACGTACGTCTGCATGGATTGAGCGCATGGGACTTTCGCACATTCAGTCAGTGCTTGATGACGCTGAGACGAGAAGAGAGCTGAATATGCGTATGGACGAAGCGTTATCTACGTACCGTGATCCTTGGAAAGAAATCGTCGAAAGCAAAAAGACGAAAAAAGAGCTGTTCGAAACAGTTGTCACATCATAAAGCTGGGGGGAAATAAAGATGGTGAATAAAAATATTACAAAAGTATGCGTAGGGTCGATTCATGATTTTCCAGTAAGCCTTGGTAAAACAGTGAAAGTAAATGGAAAAGAAATTGCGGTGTTTAAGCTATCAAGCGGAAAAATACGGGCAATTGAAAATCGCTGTCCGCATAAAGGCGGGGTGCTAAGTGAAGGGATCGTGAGCGGCGACTCGGTGTTTTGTCCGATGCACGACTGGAAAATTTGCCTGCATGACGGTAACGTACAAGAGCCTGATAGCGGCTGTGTAGACACGTACGAAGCGTCTGTTGAAGGAGATTTGCTGTATCTTTTAATTGAAGAATAAGTAACGTGGCGCGTTGATTTTCAACGCGCCACAAAAATTCAAGGGGACACACTAAAAGGAGCGAAGCAAAAATGAGAACAGGAAAAGTGTACATTGTAGGAGCCGGACCAGGAGATCCAGATTTACTAACGATAAAAGCAGCCAAATGTTTAGAAAAAGCAGATGTTATTTTATATGACCGCTTAGTGAACCCTGTTCTTCTTCAGTATGCAAAAGAAGGAGCCGAACTCGTCTACTGCGGGAAAAAGCCTGGTGATCACTGCGTTTCTCAAGATGATATTCATGATTTGCTTGTATGCTACGCAAGAAAAGGAAACACCGTCGTCCGGTTAAAAGGCGGAGATCCGTTTATTTTCGGAAGAGGTGGAGAAGAAGCAGAAATACTCGTTCAAAACGGAATTCCGTTTGAAGTCGTTCCAGGTATTACAGCAGGCATCGCGGCACCGGCCTATGCTGGAATTCCTGTGACGCATCGTGAGCTCAGCCGTTCGTTTGCGGTTGTGACGGGACACTGTTTGAGCGGCAAGCCGGAAAGTATTCGCTGGGAGCATTTAGCAAAAGGAGTTGATACGCTTGCGATTTATATGGGCGTTAAAAACTTACCGTATATTTGCCGTCAGCTTTTAGAGGCGGGAAAAAGCGCGAATACGCCGGTCGCTCTTATTGAACAAGGCACGTCGGTTTATCAGCGCACGGTTACAGGCACGCTTGGCACAATCGTAGATACGGCTGCGGAGCAGCAAGTCAGCAACCCCGCGATGATTGTGATTGGTGAAGTGGTGAAGCAAGCTTCTGCTCTTTCTTGGTTTTTGGAAAAAACAGAAGAAAAAGTATGCGTCTAGTATGAATAAAAGGAGGAAACGCTTTTGCTTAAGAATTCACTGCAGTCAATGAATGAGTTAGCCCGTGAAAAAACGAAGCTTGTGAATGATTATTTGCCGAGTTATTTGCTGTTAGCTGTGCTTGCGGGTGCTTACGTGGGACTTGGCGTTATATTAGCTCTATCGGTAGGAGCGCCTTTAGCTTCTGCTTCTTTACCGGTCGTTTCTCTTGTGATGGGATTATCATTTGCTGTTGCTCTCCTGCTTGTTGTATTTGCAGGAGCTGAATTGTTTACGGGGAATCATATGGTTTATACGGTCAGTACGCTATCGGGAGTCACGACATGGAAAGATACGTTCAAAAACTGGACGTGGTGTTTTATCGGAAATGCGATAGGAGCGTTTGGGCTTTGTTTGTTAATTACCGGAACCGGTTTGTTTAAAGGAATTGAACCGAACCATTTACTCATGACGCTGGCAGCTAAAAAAATGAATTTGCCGGTCAGTGAATTATTTTTCCGCGGCATCCTTTGCAACTGGCTTGTTTGTCTGGCGATTTGGACGGCTTCGCGCACTAAAAGCGATGCGGCAAAAATCATGCTTATTTTTTGGATGCTTTTTGCATTTGTTGCTTCAGGATACGAGCACAGCGTGGCAAATATGACGTTTCTTGGCCTAGCTTTATTGCTTCCGCATCCAGATACGATTTCGGCTGCTGGACTATTGCATAATTTAATTCCTGTTACGCTCGGAAACATCGTGGGGGGAGGAGTGTTTGTAGGAAGCATTTACTGGTTTGTGAACGCTAGGCAGCTAAAAGAAGCTAAAAAGCAGCCGGCTCCTCTCTCAGCTGATTTGGATTCTGCTAAACTGTCTAAATAGCAAAAAACCGCTCTTTGTACCATATAGTCTGCTTTTAAAGCTAACATAACGGTATTTTAGAGCGGTTTTCTTCTATATAATATAAACTGCTTAAAGCGTATTCACATCTATACGTATCGAACAAGCAGTATTGTTCTTCATTTTATAGAAACAGGAAGTCTGTGAGAATTGAATCCGGACAGATTCTGTTGAAATGAATGTGTGAGGGTGCAGATATCATCGAAGAGGCAGAGGGCATCTTAGAATTTTAATGTTGTTTGGCATTTTATGCTCTTTTTGAGCATCTTTAAAGCAGTTGTACATTGCTTTGCTGCCTAAATGATTAGCGGAGTGAATCGTAATTCGATCGGCATATAAATGATGCTTTACCATAAAATGCACGAGCATTAATCCATTCCGTGTCTTGCTGAGTAAATCGTGATCGAGTGACAAATGTTCAACATCGAATGATCTTAGCAGATCAATACATTCGTCAATCGTTTCGGCTAAAACATGACCGTCAGGGCACTTGCGATAGTCGTCTAGAAAAACATTGATTTTCATGACTGATTCTCCCTTCCTTGCCTTGTATTTAGTGTAACATACATAATGTCATATACCTACCTAAGTCTATTCGACACGTTTTAAGCTATTCCTTCTTAAATAGGGGTAAAAACACGAATTTTTATCATTATTTGCATATTCACGGCGAATAAACAGGAAATAAGGAAAGAGATGTCGAACGAAAAGTGAATAGATAAACAGTTTAAACTGGAAATTAACTTTTTTTATTCTGTGATCTTTGTTTAACAAGGTCATTTAAATCCTAGATTTGACAAGGGATGGAAAAGGTTTAATGAATAAAAGATTGTGAGAAAAAAACGATAATTTGCGATTTTTTTAAAATAAATTGGAAATTTCTCTTTACGAAAAAGATGTTTGGGACGTATAATTTGATTTAAGGATTTTTTGGAACATAGTATGACAATATGACAAAAAAGAAAAGTAAGGTGAATAGAATGGGTAAGTTATTTAGTATCGGTGAAGTATTAATTGATATGATTCCAGCTCAAAAAGGTCTTCAATTGAAAGAAGTGGAATCGTTTACGCGTGTGCCAGGCGGAGCGCCGGCAAACGTTGCAGCAGTTGTTGCTACATACGGTAATGAGTCAGCGCTTATTACAAAAGTTGGAGAAGATGCGTTTGGAGACTTTCTAGTAGACACGCTTCGTGAAGTAGGAGTAGGTACTGATATGGTCTATCGTACAGAAGAAGCAAACACAGCTTTAGCTTTCGTTTCACTGCGTGAAGACGGAGAAAGAGATTTCAGCTTCTATCGTAATCCTTCAGCAGATTTATTGCTAACAGAAGACGAAATTAACCCTGATTGGTTTGCAAGCAACGATCTTCTTCATTTCTGTTCGGTTGATTTAGTTGAAAGCCCTATGAAATACGCTCATATGAAAGCGATTAAAAGCATGAAAGAAAAAGGCGGAGTTATCAGCTTTGATCCAAATGTACGTCTTCCGCTGTGGAAAGACCATGAGCTATGCCGTCAAACGATTTTAGAATTTATTCCTCAAGCGCACATTGTCAAAATTTCTGACGACGAGCTAGCGTTTATCACAGGAATTGAAGATGAACAGCAAGCGATTCAGTCTCTATTTACAGGTGACGTTCAAGTAGTCGTGTTCACAAAAGGTGCAGAAGGCGCAACGCTTTATACAAAAGAAGCTGTCTATGAATCAAACGGTTACAAAGTAGCGGTTGTTGATACAACAGGTGCAGGAGATGCGTTTATTGGCGGATTCCTTTATCAGCTATTAAGCCGCGATGTGTCACAAGAAAACTTAACGGCTATTCTTGACCGCGACCACGATGCTATTTTGCGCTTTGCAAATGCAAGCGGTGCCTTAACGACAACTGGAAAAGGTGCGATCAGTTCGATTCCAGCCAAAGAAGTAGTAGAGCAATTTTGTAAGCCTGTAGCTAACTAAAATGAAAAGGCTTTATCTCTTCTTATTTTCAATCAGCAGAGGCGTCCGTTTCTGCTGGTTGCAGATCACATAAGAGAGAGGAGCGAGCTGCGGAGCAAGAAGAAAAAAATTTTTTCTGTTTTTAAAAAATAATCAAAAAAATTTCTAGCTAAATAATAAATGTTCGTGTTAGTATAATACGAGCAGCAAGGAATAGCAGTTTTACCACCATTTATGAAAACGTTATATATTTATCGATGTAGAACGTTTAATAGGATCAAAGAGCGATCCTATTAAATGTTCTATACCTAAGCGGTTGCTGCCCCCCTTGCGGGGTAGGCAGCATCCGCATAGGTAGACCTTTGGGGGGATATTCGAGGGAGTATAAGTGCTTGGTTCTTTGCCCTTGATGAAAGAAAAGCAGCAGGTCGTTACATACGATGTACATAGATTAGAAATAGGAAAGTAGGTTAAGAGAAAGATGGATATTTTGCTAGGTGTTCTTCCTTCCGTTGCGTGGGGAAGCATGATTTTAGTTAGTATGAAGATGGGCGGTGGACCTTACAGTCAAACGCTTGGAACAATTATTGGAGCTTTAATTCTTTCATTTGTTCAGTTTATGATTGTTCAGCCGGTGTTAACGCCAACGCTTGTTATTGTTGGGATTGTTTCAGGTTTGTTCTGGTCAGTAGGTCAAAGCAATCAGTTTAAAAGTGTTCCATACCTTGGGGTTTCAAAGTCAATGCCGATTTCAACGGGTATGCAATTAGTATCAACAGCTCTTTTTGGTGTTATTGTATTTAAAGAATGGTCAACGCTTCAAACGATTGTACTTGGATCTATTGCGATTCTTTTAATACTAGCAGGCGTTGTGCTTTCTTCATTAGACGGTAAAAAAGAAGGAGCACAAGGAACTCCAGGACAAACGAAAAAAGGGGTTATCACTCTTATCATTTCAAGTCTCGGATTCTTAGTTTACGTCGTTATTGCACGTATTTTCAACGTAGACGCATGGGCAGCACTATTCCCGCAAGCAATTGGTATGTTAATTGGCGGTTTAATCATTACATACAAACATAAGCCATTTAACAAATATACGATTCGTAATATCTTACCAGGCCTAATCTGGGCATCTGGAAATATGTTCTTATTCTTATCTCAATCAAGACTAGGCGTAGCAACAAGCTTTTCATTATCGCAAATGGGTATCGTTATTTCAATTTTTGGCGGTATTGTCTTCTTGGGAGAAAAGAAAACAAAGCGTCAATTGTTCTATGTATCTCTTGCGAGTGTGCTGATTATTTCAGGCGGTATTTGTATCGGCCTCGCAAAAGCCCACGCTTAATATATCGATGTAGAAAAACCCCCATGGCTAGAGTGCAGCCATGGGGGTTTTTCTAGACCTAAGGTTTTGAGGCACCCCTTGCGGGGTAGCCTCAAAACCTTAGTGAAGGTCAAAATCTTAGTTAAAAACAAATCTTAGTGCTCTTCTGAATTTCAAGGCTGCATGTTTCTGTTGGGGTTTCTCATTCTTAAGACTGATGATTTTTCATTCTTTGTTAGGAAGCTGTTTGGTGTGAGATGGCTTATAGTAGTAGGAAAGGATGGAGGGAAGGCTATGATTAAGAGTATTTATGAGACGCATGTGCAGGTTCGGAGTTTGGAGGATTCGATTGAGTTTTATAGACGTCTTGGGCTGACGTTTGGTCATAAAATTGAAGAGCGGCGCTGTGCTTTTTTCTTTGTAGGTGAACAAAAGCAGATGCTTGGGCTTTGGGAAACGGATGAAAAAGCGCTGAAAAGAAGTCATTTTGCTTTTGGAATTGAAGCAGCAGATATTCATGAATCGTTAACATGGCTGCGTTCAAAAGGAATTGAACCAGAAGAAACGTCGTTTGGAAAGCCGCAAACAGAGCCGATTGTTCATACGTGGATGCCGGCGGCGTGCGTGTATTTTAATGACCCTGACGGCAACCGCTTGGAGTTGATTACGCTTTTGAATGATAAGCCTGTCGTATCTAAGGATTTTCCGTATTTAAGTGAATGGAACAAAGAGTCCGAGACGAAATTATTTTAGCTCAAGTGAAAAACGAACCATTGATCAACGTGTTTGATTAGCGGTTCGTTTTTTTTGTTATGGTTAACGTAGGTTTGATCTGTTTTGTTCCTTCTAGCAGTTGATTGGAGTCATTTCGTTATGTCTCCATCTTTTTATGTATCATAAACGTAGAATTGACATATTTATAAACATATAATATATTTGTTTATAAATTAATAAACAAAATAGAAGGGTGTCTATTTATATGGTAAACGATTTGTTTTGGGAATCATCTTTTGAAGAGATGAAAAAAGGATACGGGGAAAGCGAAGAGCACTATCACTGCTTACTGTGCGGTGAAAGCATTGAAAAAGGCATTATTTATCCGGTGGAAGGTGTTTTTTATGAAGCAAAACGTTATATGAAGCTTCATGTGGAACAGCAGCACGGGTCTGTGTTTCATCATTTAATAGAGCTAGATAAAGAGGTAACCGGCCTTTCTGATCATCAAAAAAATTTAGTGAAGTTTTTTAAGGAAGGAAAAAGCGATAGTGATATTCAAAAAGAAATGGGAATCGGCAGTTCATCGACCATTCGGAATCACCGCTTTACGTTAAAGAAAAAGGAGCGTCAGGCCAAAGTGTTTTTAACGCTGATGGAACTGTTGAACGACGGAGAAGAAGAGAAGAAGCTACCGGCATCAACTGCAGCGCCTAAAAGAAGTCAGCGCTACAGCATAAGTGATGAAGAACGAGAAAAAATTTTAGCGAAGAATTTCCCGCAAGGTTTAAACGGACCGCTTCGTACTTTTCACTTGCAAGAAAAACACCGTCTTGTTGTTCTTGAAGAATTAAGCGGGCATTTTGAGTTTGGTAGCACGTATACCGAAAAAGAAGTAAATGATAGGTTAACACCTTTTTATGACGACTACGCCGTGCTGCGACGCTATTTGATTGAGTACGGTTTCTTAGAACGCAGCGCAGATGGAAGCAGCTACTGGAGAAAAGGAGAGACGGGGATGAGTATGGACTCAAAAGACTATAAAAAGCAAATGAAGCAGCTAGCGAAAGAAGTAAAAACAGAAGGCGGCGTGTATCAAATAAAAAACCTTCACAACGATAAGATGTACATTGGCTCTACGCCTAACGTTAAAACGTTAAACGGCGTAAAGTTCACGTTAAAAACGAACACTCATCAAAATAAAGAGCTTCAAAACGAGTGGAATACGTACGGAGCGGATGCTTTTTCAATTGAGATGCTGGAAACGATTAAAAGAGAAGAAGAAAAAGCACTTTCAAAAAAGGATTTGCTGAAACTGGAAGCGAAATGGTTAGAGAAGCTGCAGCCTTACGGCGAAAAAGGCTATCATTCGCCTAAAGCTGATACAAAGGAGAAATAGGTGTGAAGAATCAACATGTTAAAAGTGAAGTAGTGGAATCAGAAAAATCCGTCAGTAAACTGATGCTTGTGTTTTTGATTCCGCTCATGTTAAGCAACGCCATGCAGTCCGTTGGGCAGCTGGCGGGAAGTATTATTGTCGGAAGAGCGCTTGGCGTTGATGCATTAGCCGCTATTTCCGCTTTTTTTCCTCTGTTTTTTCTGCTCGTGTCGTTTTCAATTGGAATTGGTTCAGGAAGTTCGATTTTAATCGGGCAGGCGTACGGGGCACAAAATGAAAAACGAGTGAAAGAAATTATCGGTACCACGCTCATGTTTACCTTTTTAGTCGGAATTGTGCTTGCTGTTTTGGGAAGCATATTTGCTCCGGATATTCTTCGGATTATGGGAACGCCGGCTAATATTATTGACGTAACGGTGCACTATGCGCGCATTTTGTTTGTGGCAATTCCTGTTTTGTTTTTATACTTTGTTTATACGACGTTTATGCGCGGAACCGGAGACTCCAAAACGCCTTTTTACTTTTTAGTTGTGAGTACGGTCTTAAACCTCATTTTTCTTCCGGTTTTAATTTTCGGATGGATCGGAGCGCCAAAGCTTGGTGTGTACGGAGCTGCGTACGCAACGGTGTTTTCAACCGTATTAACGTTCATTATTATGATTATCTATTTGCGTAAGAAAAATCATCCGCTAAAGTTTGACTCATCTATTTCATTAAAAATGGACGGAACGCTTTTAAAGCTGCTTATGCGTTTAGGGATTCCAGCGAGTATCAATATGATTTTAGTTTCTCTTTCTGAAATTGCGGTCATTACGTTTGTAAATGGATTTGGCTCGCATGCTACAGCCGCGTACGGAGCGGTGAACCAAGTGGCAAGCTATGTACAAATGCCGGCGATCAGTTTAGGAATTGCCGTTTCTATTTTTGCGGCGCAGTCGATTGGCGCCAATAAATTTGAGCGTTTAAAAGAAGTGATTCGCTCTGGAATTATGCTGAATTACGTCATTGGCAGCGTGTTGATTTTACTTATTTATCTCTTTTCCAATCAAATTTTAGCTCTGTTTTTAACAAGTCAGCATACGCTCCGTATTGCTGAAGAGCTGTTAGTGATCACGCTTTGGAGCTATTTGATTTTCGGTCATGCGCAAATTATTACCGCTACGATGCGAGCAAGCGGTACGGTGCTTTGGCCTACGGTCTTTAGCATTATGGCTATTTGGTGTGTGGAAGTGCCCATAGCCTACGTGTTATCGCAGTTTACGTCTCTTGAAATCAAAGGGATTTGGATTGGGTATCCAGCGGCGTTTGTGGTCAGCTTAATCCTGCAGTACAGCTATTATCAATTTGTATGGAAGAAAAAGAAAATTGAACGTCTTGTCGGATAAAAAACGAGCGGAAACGCTCGTTTTTATTTTTTCTAATTAAAACACCCTTAGCTAAAAGTTTTAATAGGATAGTGCATATAACTTTTTAATGAAAAGAGGGTATGACACTATGAGTAAATCTGGATTTGTGCCGGATAATTCAAATATCAAAAAAAGCTCAGGAACGCCTAATCTGTCAGTGAACTATAAGCAAAACGTCCTGTTCAAACGAAATGATCAAAATATAGCGTATCAACTAACCTCAACTCAGTTGCCTGCCATGCTCGGAGGAGCGTTTGTTGATTTATATATGACAAAAGGGCATATGAGAGAGCCGCACTGGCATCCAAATGCTTGGGAATTAGATGTCGTCGTTTCAGGTGAAGTGCAGGTGTCTATCTTGGACCCTGATACAAGCAGCATGCACAATTACCGGATAAAAGAAGGGGAAGTTGTTTTTATACCGATGGGCTGGTGGCATTGGATTGAGCCCTTATCGGAAGAAGCGCATCTTCATCTCTTTTTTAACAATGATCAATTTGAGTCTACAGAAGGATCCGACGTGCTGCGCTTAACGCCTCCGATCGTGTTTCAAAAAGCATACGGAGTAAGCGCAAGCGAAGTAGCAGAAGCCGTTGCTCCGATTACGGATACGGTTATCATTGGACCGCCTAATGATCATTCTTTTTATCAAAAGAGCTATCTCAAAGATGAACGGGATGAAAGAATTGTGGTTAAAATAAATGAAAAAGTAGTGCCTGCTGAAGATAAGTAGCATAAAAAACCATTGAGCCTATGGTCAATGGTTTTTTCATGAAGCGTTTTTTATAAAAACAGCTCCTTACGTTCTAAATGCTTATACAGCCGCGTTGTGACTTGTTTTTGATTCCATTCGTTTTGCGGAAACTGCTGCTTGTCTACGTGAGAAACGGCCGGTTTGTAGGTTTTTTGAATCCGTTTGATATCATTAAAGGTTGCATTGGTTTCAATGTGATCAGCGAGCGTAAATACAAGAGAATGCAGCTTTGCAACATTGGGAATCGTAGCTGCTTGGCTGAAAATAGCTTTCGCGACGGACAGCTGTCTTTCATGCGCAGTAAAGATGTCTTGCTCATTACGCTCCTTTAAAAAAACAAGCGCTTCTTTTCCGTTAAGGCGAATTGATCCTTTTGGAAAAACAATGTTGCTCTGTTCAAAAGCACGTTTGTTTGTGACGATAATGCCGCCTAATTTATTTACAGCATCGACGACTGACTGCTGATCCATTTTGACATAATAATCAACAGGAAGCTTTGCATACGTTTCGACGTTCTTTACGACAGCATTCATATTTCCTCGGTGATAAATGGTTCGCAGTGTTTTATTGCCGAGCTGAGTTGACCCTGGCAAGTGGGTCATTTTTATTGATTCATGCTGTTTATTGACAGTCATATATACAAATGACGTATTTTGATGGTTCTCTTGAATTAAAAGCAGGGAAAACGGTTGCCCTTTTTTTAAATTGACGTGTGTTTTGTTACCAAGCTCAAGCGGTACATATGTTTGTTCAACGGCGGCTTTCACCGTATGATAGCCTGCAAATGTGATGCTGACAAAACTGACGAGTAAAAATAGTACGAGACCGCCAATCCACTCTTTTTTTGCTTTGCTGCTCATCGTCTCACCTTTTTCTATCGAAGTCGTTCGTAGTATTGCCATCTTAAAAGGGGAGTAAAACAAATGAGCGCTATTTTTATTGCTTATCTTGCTTTTTCTTGGCATAGGTTTTGAGCTCTGTGATTAAAATCGCTTGTTCTTCCACATCGTTAAACGCTTCGATGCCATAAAGGTATTCGGTGTGCCGTTTTTCTTTCCACACGCAAAGTCCGGTAATATGGATGGGTTTTTCATTTAAATAAAAGCTGATTTTTAGCTGAATTTGATGGTTGAAAATAGGTAAATCAAGCGGCGTGATTATTTTGATTCCTTTTGGTGAAAGGTCGATAACGGACAAAGGACCTGGCTTAGAATCGATTTCTTTGTTGTCGTATTTAGCAATGGAAAACGTTCCAACAATGGGGGTCTCAAATAAAAAGCGAAACGGTTCTTCACGTTTAAAATGCATGTATCATCAGTCCTTTTCGTAATCTAAGTTTGTTAAGTAAGTATTCGATGAAAGTCCAAAAATTCCTACACGTTTTTCCCCATCACACATATAATGTTTATCGGTGTAGAATATCTACCATGACCAAAGACCGGCCATGGTAGATATTCTAGACCTTTGCGGGAGGATTCAAGCTTTATTAGTTATCGATTGCCGATTATAACTGCTTTTATAGTATCGGAAGTTTTGTTTGAAACTTTAAAAGGTGAGGAAAAGGTTTTGAAAAAAGCGCTACGCTAGAGTTAGATTGTATGTTAAAATTAAACTTTGTGAAGTAGCTGTATTACAAGTCAGCGTTCCTTCAACTAATTAGGAGGTGAGATGAATGGGCACTGATGACCCCATTTCGATGAAGGTTACTGCAAAACAAGATAGGGGCAACAAAGGTGTATATATTCCTCTCATTTCAACGAAGGAAAATACCCCTTAATGCCTCAATGATGTGAGGTGAAAAATCAATGATTAAAACATACTTATATGATGATGAAACAAAAGAAATGGTAACGAATCTTGATTTAGGAGACGTGCATGAAAAATTGCGCAATCCTGATAATTTGCTGTGGATTGATTTGTATGATGTCCACGGACAAGAGCTTGCTCAAATTGCTAAATTATTCGATTTTCACCCATTGGCGATTGAAGACTGCTTACACGACAGTCCTCGCGCTAAAATGGATGATTACGAAGACTATAAATTTTTCGTTTTTCACGCGCTTCGCTATAACGAAGAAAGTGATGACGAGATTACGACGCTTGAGTTAAATGCCTTTGTCGGATCCAATTACGTAGTGACGATTCATAAACACAAAATGGGCTGGCTTCGTAAAATGGATGCTGTTTGCTCACGCTATCCAAAGTTTATGAACCGCGGCGCCGACTTTTTACTGTATGCTTTGATTGATGGCATCACGGACGAATACTTTCCGATTTTAGACCGAATTGACATGCGTATTGATGAATTAGAAGATGAAATCTACAACAAAGAAGTGCGCGGAGTGACGGAAGAGTTCTTGGCGTTAAAAAGAACGATTATCTTAATCCGGCGCGTTATTCTGCCTCAGCGCCGAATTTTCTTAACGGTGAATGGAAAGTGGAAATTCGACATACGAGAAGAAAATGTTCCTTTCTACATTGACTTGCTTGACCACTTAGAGCGTATTGTAGACTCTGCTGAAACATTTAGAGACCTTGTAAACAGTGCACTTGATACGTATTATTCTATTACCAATGCAACTTCATCTGAAAAGCTGAACGTCTTAACGCTGATTTCAACCATTATGCTTCCGCTGACGTTCGTAACCGGATTTTTTGGGATGAACGTACCGATTCCATATCAAAATTCCCACTGGGCTACTGCTGTTATTATTGTTATGTTAATTGTGTTAACGTGGGGAATGTGGAAATACTTTAAAAACAAACAGCTTTTATAACAAAAAGGCACTTGGCCATAAGCCAAGCGCCTTTTTTCTTTATTTTGTCACCGTTTTTGTTGTTGCTTTACTCGTATTATTCGCTTTGTCTTTTGCCGTTACGCTTAAGACTGTTTTTTCTTTTTGCTTTTTAATTTTTACTGAGTATTGTCCTTTGCTGTTAGCAGCAGCAGAGCCAATGCTTTTTTTGTTTACTGTTACCGTTACGGTAGCATTTGCTTCTGTTTTACCTGTTACAGCTGTGCTTTTTGTTGTAACAGCATTGACGCTTGGTGCAGCAGGGGGCGTTTTATCGCTCACTTTTACAGTCGTAGCTTTACTTGTGTTGTTGGCTGCGTCTACTGCTGTTACGCTGATTGCTGTACCTGCTTTTTGTTTTTTAATTGTTATGCTGTACTGGCCTTTTGCATTGGCTTTTACTTTGCCGATTTCTTTGTTGTTCACTTTCGCTACAACAGATGTATTTGCTTCTGTTGTTCCTTTAATAGCCGTATCCGCGTCGCTGACTGAATTCACTTTAGGTGCATTTGGAGCAATAACGTCACGCACCGTTACTTTTACTTCTTCACTTTCTTGCTGTTGGCTGTTTGTAGCCGTGATGTACAAGACTGTGTTTTCTTTTTGTTTTGGAATTTTTACTTTGAACGCGCCTTTTGCGTCAGCTTTTGCTGAAGCAATCACTTTCTTAGCGCTGTTTTTAACATTTACCGTAAAATTCGCTTTAGACGTTCCTGTTACGTACTCATCTTTATTCGTCACCGCTTTTACCGCTGGTTTGGCAGGTGCTTTTTGAACAACTGCACGAATGCTCGTACTTGCTTTTCCGTTTGTTACAACTACTTGTAAAACGGTATCAGCTTTTTGAGCTGGAATGTTCACAGAGAACGTATTTTTTGTATCAGCTTTGGCAGTGCCAAGTGTTTTTGAACCGTTCATTACTTTAACAGTTGAACCGCTTTGAGCTTTACCTGTAACAATTTTTTGCGTGCTGACAAATGTATTTACCTGCGCTTGCAGCTGCTGTGCACTTACCGCGCTGTACGCATTTAAACGTCCCCATCCTGATACGTAATCGTAGCCTGGAGCAGGGGGTTCTGCTGGACTTTCTTCATCATCGTATACAGGAGCATCTTTTTCATCAAATTTAATATCTTTAGCTGTATCCGTTAGGCGTTTTTCAACGTCTTTTGGCTTTAAGCCTGGGTTTTGTGATAGCAATAATCCCGCAACGGCTGCCACGTGAGGCGTTGCCATTGATGTTCCGCTTAAATAAGTGACGTTTCCGTCTGGAACAAGACTTGGAATATCAGAGCCAGGAGCTGTAATATCTAATCCTTTTCCGTAGTTTGAGTAGTCAGATACGATATCTAAACGGTTTGATGCGCCTACTGAAATCGCATAGGCAGATGAAGCAGGGTAAGAGAGTTCTTCCATACCGTCGTTTCCACTTGCAGCTACAACCGTTACGTTATGATCGTATGCGTATTTTAACGAATATTCAAGCACGCGGCTGTAAGATCCGCCAAGGCTTAAGTTAATGACTTTTGCACCGTGATCAACCGCGTATTTAATACCGTACGCAATTTGTTCTGTATCTCCGCTTCCAGATGCGTCTAAAATTTTAACCGGTAAAATTTTTGCATGAGAATTAATGCCGGCCATTGAATAGTTATTGTTTGCAGAGGCTGCGATAATACCTGCTACGTGAGTTCCGTGTCCGTTGTCGTCTGTTGCATTCGACGAACGATCCACGTAGTTATAGCCTGTTTTTGTATCCACTACGCCTT
The DNA here is from genome assembly GCF_058781295.1 of Priestia sp. FW507-14D1A. Classification (NCBI taxonomy): domain Bacteria; kingdom Bacillati; phylum Bacillota; class Bacilli; order Caryophanales; family Bacillaceae; genus Priestia; species Priestia sp. FW507-14D1A. Next base: position 466,823 of record NZ_JBYSWQ010000002.1, on the reverse strand, counting down.
TTAAATCAGCAAGTGATGAATCGACGCCCGTATCCGCAACGGCAATAACCGTATCTTTTAATTTTTGACCGTTTAGTAATTTTTCAAGTGATTCGTATTGAATATCGGCATGCTGCGTACCGTCATTTTTACCCGTATTGTTTAATGACCATTGATACGGATATTGTGAATCCATTGAAAGAGCGTGGTACTCTTGAACCGGCTCGATAAATTCAGTTTCAGGAAGTGCCTGAATTTGTTTTGCCGTCATTTTACCTTGAGCAGATGACGTGCTGAAGCTTTTTGCATTGCTGTCATCTAATTGAATAACAAACATATTATCAAAAGAAGCAGCTGATTGTTTTAATGGATTAATAGATTCAATGCTTGCTGATTTTGACTGTGCTTTTGTTTTGAATGATTTAGCATTTGCACCATCTTTTAATTTAACAATATAGCGAGTTTCAGCTTTTGTTGAAACGCTGTTTGCGCTGACTAACTTAGCTCTTACTAATACAGACGATACGTTTAAGTCCGTTACGTCTTTTAATTTTGTCTGTGCTGCTACTTTTTCTAAGTCTTTCTTTAAAGCAGCCGGAACGGATTTATAAGCGGTGCTGTATAAATCATTGATTGCTTTTTGATCAGCACTTGTAATCATGTACGTGCTTGATGCGCCGTTTTTCGCCACATCTGTAAATAGACCTTTTAGCTGAACTAAATCTTTGTATACTTGTTCGCGCATTGATTTGTCGATAATCATTTTAGAGCTGATAAACGGAGCGGCTTTGTAATAAAGAGAAGAAAGGTCTTTTCCGCTTGCTGTTTTTGAAAGCACAGCGTCGCGAATCGTACGCAAATCTTTTAAAATACCTTTTCCATTTTCTTTTTGGCTTGTACTTAATTCAGCCGGGCATTCTTCTGCCTCCATTTGAGAAGGGGGAAGTGAAGCGCCTTCATAGCTGATTGTGTAAGGAACTTCTGTTTTTAATTCCGGTTGAGGTTCAGAAGGTGTTTTTCCATCTTCTTCTGTATCGTCTTCGATGATGATATCTTCATCTCCATAATACTCAACTTTCACATAATAAGGGCCAGTCCAGGCGATTGGAAAATCAAGCTGAGCAGGCTCGTCTTTGTAGGAGTATCCCATATAACGGTCAAATGCCACGTTGTTTTTGGCATTTTCAAGACTAGAGTAAACTGTGATGTTTACTTCATCATCACTTTGAAGCTTAATTCGGTAGTGTGAAAACTTTGCTACCTCTTGCTTAGAAGGATTAATTTTGTACCAATGTGTTTGTTCTGGTTCTGTAAATGTTCCTTTTGCTGCTTTACCAATGCTTAATGTTTTTTCATTAGCAGGTGGATTGCCTGCCGCTTGTGTTTTCAGTAAGCCTAATTGGCTAAAACACAAGGTGAACATTAAAGCAAAAGCAATAAAACGATAAATTGACCCTTTTTTCATGTTAAACCTCCAAAAAAATATAGTAAAAAACAGGAATTACATACCTATTAAACCATAAAGTTTAAAAATTTGTAAATAATTACTGTTGCTTATTTTATTATTTTGTCAAGTTATTAATCTCGCATAAGAAATGGTGAGATAAGTCCTAGTTGCAAAAAGTAGAAAAAATTGGAATAATAAAGATTGAGCCTGTTTATAAGAGGCGAGAGTACGCTGAAAAGGGAAGAAGGGAATGAGAATTATTTTTCAAAGCAGAATTCACTGGAGAAAATCTGATCGGTTTCTTTTTACCTGTGTTTATAAAGAGGAAATCGGGCTATATAAATAAAGATTGGAAAAATTTTCAGTCTAATTAAGTTCATTTGTAGCATATAATACGAGCTGGATTTCTTTTATAATAAACAAAAGCAAAGAAAGAGCAAATGGTGAAAAGGAGTGAAAGAAGTTGTCAAATGTGATGCAACGACAGGAAAAACGAATGAAGTTTGATGCCGAACAGCTTGCACCCCTTGATATTGATGAAGAGACAAAGAAGTTGCTAACAGAAAAAGGATTGCCCAAAGAAGCTTCACCATTTCTAGAGTTCGTTTCATCCAAAGGAAAGCTAACAACATTATGCGAAACATTTGAGTTATCATCTCGCTACCAGCACTATTGGTTTTTAGGAACAACAGGCGCTGGAGATCCAATTTGTCTTCATCAAAAAAACGGTTCGGTTGTGCTGCTCGATACGTCCAACGATGACTGCGAGCGTTTCGTGAATACAACTTTTCCGCAGTTTTTAGCATGCTTAGATGTATTTGAAGAGCTAGTAGAAGAAACGATTCAAGCTAACGGAGAATCTGCATACTTAGAGAGACACATTCCTGCTGAGGTGCTGCAGCGATGTAAAAAACGTATGAATGAAATTGATGAAGCTTGCTTAGCCCCTTATTCTTTTTGGTTCAAAGAACTTTCTTTTTAATATAGTAGAAAAATAGACATGGCCGTTTTGGTCATGTCTATTTAGTTGTGGCTGCAGGGCTATTAATATAGATAGAATAAATAAAAATGATAGTATATAATGGATATAAATTCCTTTTATGGAGAAGGAGGAGGGTGCAAATGATTTCTTTATTTGGATTAATGGGTGCTTTCTTTGTTCTGATTTTTGGTGCGTCGTATTTCTTCTATAGAAAGAACTCACCCATGCAGTACGGAATTTCACTTAGCAGCATGCTAATAAGCATATTTCTATTTCTATATAGCATATTTGGAGTTGGCGGCTTTGAAGGAATGGGTCTTGGTGCTTTAGCGGCTGCTTTGTTCTTGGCATCGGTTCTGAGCTTGTTCGTCAGCGTTCTTTTTAATATCATAAATAGACACGGGAAAGGTGCTGTATGAAATGGGAGAAATAACCTTTAGAGAAGCGGTGCGGGAAGATTTAGATCAAATTGTTGAAATGCTTGCTGATGATATGCTTGGAAGCAAACGAGAGCGCTACGAATCACCGCTTCCCGCCTGTTATGTTCAAGCATTTCAGGCAATTGATGCGGATCCAAATAATGAACTGATTGTCGCATGTAAAGATAGTGAAGTAATAGGTGTTCAACAAATAACCTTCACGCCCCACATTGCACGACAAGGCGGGTGGAGAGCAACGATTGAAGGAGTTCGAACCGCTTCGTCACAGCGCGGTAAAGGGGTTGGATATCAGCTGATTACATGGGCGATTGAACGAGCGAAAAAACGTAATTGTCAGTTGATACAATTAACAACCGATAAAGAACGGTCAGAGGCATTGCGTTTTTATCAAAAGCTCGGATTTACTGCTTCTCATGAAGGATTAAAGCTCCATTTGTAATTTGCTGTTAATGGTTGTATCCCTGTGATAAGAATTTTTTGATTAAAATGAATTTTTTAGTTTAGTTCAATTGAAACGTGGTATACAAATAGTACAGAGCCGATAGAAATTTTTCTAAGGCTACTGTGAAAGGTAAATACTTAGCTTCATGAAGGGACTGGTTTCGTTTTGGAATACTTAACAGCAACTTCAGCAAACGTATTACCTCACATGAAAAACAGATATTCTGATCTGACAATTGGCACTCTCGTTCTGAACCGATATACGTAGCGAAAGGGCCTCACAAGGGCAAATGAACATGAAATAATTAGCATGATATGAAGGGAAGAACCTGCATCAGTTTTGATGCAGGTTCTTTTTTGTGAGATGCACAATAAAACTTATATAAAGCTTCGGCAGGGATTTACATGTAAAATTTATAGGTATGGTAAACTATTCGAAATTGTATCGGCACGAAAAAGAAAGGAGGAGTTCTATGGATACACGCGAGCTCTTTTATTATATTTATCAAAAGAGTGTCACAGAGGAAAAACATTATTTACCATGGGCACTTTCTATGCTGGAGCATGAACAGGATTCTTTATCTCTTTCTATTTTAGCTTCTCTCCAACCACCTTATAATCTCTTTGAAATAGAAGATTATTTTCAGCGTACTTTAAAAGAGCTTTCCTTATTGAAACCGAGTGAACAGGAATGTACAGATTACCTGATTTATACGCGGCTTCAAACGATTGTGCAGCATGAAGAGAGGGCGCTAACAGAAGCCAATCACTTATACAACATGTTCATTGAACTCGACTGTCCGACGAAGTTAGTAGGTTGGCTTGAAATTAGTGATATGATAGATGACTATCAGTACGGAGACAATTATTTTAACATTACGGATGAAATCATACATACAACAATTATGAAAGAAGCTAAAAGCCAGCTAGAACATTACCGTAAAAAAACCTTCAAATGAATGCACTACGAAATTTCTTATAACTTATTTGACACCTAAGGTATAAAAGAGTATACTTATGTTAAACATAGTAATTATGTCGGATAAGTAGGTTATGGTGCTGTGAACAAGACTTCTACTGATAAAGAGGAGATCTAGTCCAAATCGTACAGTCCGACTTTGATGAGATGCTTTCAAGCATCTTTTTTTTGTGCAAAAAAACAGCCGCAGGGGCTGTTATAGAGCATTAATTCTTCCTTTGTAAGCATCAATCAACCGCTGGTTATGTTCATCTGAACCTTCTATGTTTCCGCTTAAAAAGACAGGAGGTGTGATGCCGAGGCTGAGCAATTTTTGGATGGCTTTAGATAAAACATCGTTTAATATAGCGCCTCCAATTACAGTAGAACCAGAAGCGAAAGAAATGTCTTGCTGATGAAGAAGAACGTCTCCTTTTGGAATGTGATTATTAATAACAAGATCCACGACATCATGAAGGTATGTTCCGCTTTTATGTCGCGAAGCCCGGCTTGTGGCATAAGAAAGAGAGGTAAGCCCGATAACAAAGGCGCCTTTTTCTTTGGCAATTAAAGCTACATCAATTGGAACGGGGTTTACGCCCGACGTAGAAATCACAATCATGATATCGCCTGGTACGATATCTTCTTTTTCCATAAAGGTATTTGCATAGTCATTTCTACGCTCTAGCTGTGAAGAGCGCGAAGCTCCTTTATGAAGCATCAGTTCTTCTACAAAAATAGGATGAATCGGTGCAAGCCCTCCGGAACGGTAAAACACTTCTTCCGTTAAAATATGAGAATGACCGCACCCAAATAAATGAATGAGGTGATGAGAAGCTAGTTGCTGTGAGATTTTCTCGGCTGCGGATTCCATTGCCTGCTGTTCATGCGCCTCCACTTTAGCAAGCAGTTTTGTTAGTTCCTGTAGATATAAACTAGACATAAAAAAACTCCTTAGTTAAGATCGTGTCATGTTAATCGTAAACTTATAGCGGTCTGCTCGGTACGAAGACTTCACCACTTCAAGCGGCGTTCCGTCTTGCAAATACGTATTTCTTTGAATCAATAAAACGGGTGAATATGAGCTGATTCCAAGATGCTTCACTTCGGTTTCAGAAGCTAAAATGGATTCTAACGTTTGATTGGCTTCACCAATTTTCAGCCCGAGCTCTTCTTCAATATAGCGATAGAGAGAGTCGTTAACAATGGATTCTGTTAAGCCTTTGACTAAGTTAGCGGATACATACACGCTTTCAAGCGCCATTGGCACGTCGTCAGCTAAACGAATACGCTTGATTTCATAAACAGGTGCATGAAGAGAAATGTGCAGCTGATCGGCAATTTTTTCTGAAGCCGCAATAATTTCAAAGCTCAGCAGCTTGCTGCTTGGTACCATTCCACGCGCTTTCATATCTTCTGTAAAACTCGTTAATCCAACGAGCTGCTGCTCCAGTTTTTTTTCAGATACGAAGGTGCCGCGGCCTTTTTGACGGTATAAATAACCGTCGTTTACTAAATTGTTAATCGCTTGGCGAACGGTCATTCTGCTGATTTCAAATCGTTCTGCAAACTCTCGTTCAGAAGGAAGCGAATCATTTGGTTTTAACTCTCCGTTTTCAATTTGTTTTTTCAACTGTTCTTCAATTTGATAATAAATCGGAAGAGGTGAGCTTTTATCAATCACTTAAGTTCTCTCCTTTATGTAAACCTCCTCATCTAAAAAAGACGAGGAGGCTATAAATTAAACCGTAGTCGATACTTTAGCTAAAGCTTCTTGGTCCGCAATAATTGTAACACAGTGATGCTTCTTTAAAATAGAAGCAGGGAAGTCTTCTGTGATTTCTCCGTTAAGCAGCTGATACATCGCTTCTGCTTTGGCTTCCCCGGAGATAAGAAGTAAAATTTCTTTACTTTTCATAATCGATTCAATTCCCATTGTAATAGCCTGAGTAGGCACTTCGTCAAGAGAATTAAAGTAGCGCGCATTCGCTTTTCGCGTTGACTCTTCTAACGTCACAATATGAGTAGGAGAGTTGAATGACGTACCAGGTTCGTTAAAGCCAATATGTCCGTTTTGGCCGATTCCAAGAATCTGAAGGTCAATGCCTTCGTGATTTTGAATCATTTCATCGTAGCGGCGGCATTCTTCTTCAGGCGTATCAGCTAGGCCGTTAGGAACGTGCGTGTTGCTTACGTCAATATCAATATGATTAAATAACGCATCTGCCATATAGTAGTGATAGCTGTTTGGGTCTTGCGGCTTCATTCCGACATATTCATCTAAGTTAAAGGAAGTCACGTGTTTGTAAGACGTGCCGTGCTCCTTATGATCTTGAATTAAACGATCATATAATCCTTTCGGCGTGCCTCCCGTTGCAAGTCCCAGATTCATATTTGGTTTTTCATGAAGTTTGCTAATCAGCATATCAGCTGCTTTTGCACTCATTTCACTGTAATTTTTCACTTGGATGATATTCATTGTTAGTCCTCCTTTTTAAAGCTCAATGTGCCTCGGCAAAATGTCATTTCAACATCTAAGTTTTCATTTAATACTACGATATCCGCATCTTTTCCAATTTTGATGCTTCCTTTTGTATCGAACAGATTAAGCTGTTTTGCTGGGTTTTCAGCAGTCATTTTTACGATGTCTTCTAATGAACAGTTCGTAAAGCTCATCGTGTTTTTAATCGCATCGTTCATCTTTAAGATGCTTCCTGCTAATGTTCCATCTGCAAGTGTAGCGGTTGTGTCATTTACGTGAACAGGCTGTCCTCCTAAATCATACGTACCGTTTTTTAGCCATTTGGCACGAAGAGAATCCGTGATAAGAATCATGCGTTCACTTGTAATTTGATCGTACGCAAGCTTGACCATTTCAGGTCGGCAGTGGATGCCGTCTGTAATCAGCTCTACAAATAATTCATCTCTCAAATACGCGGCCCCTAATACGCCCGGCTCTCTATGGTGAAGACCGCGCATGCCGTTATATAAGTGCGTAATATGAGACGCTCCTGCTTCGATGGCTTCACCAACTTGATCGTATGTGCTGTCAGAATGGCCAATAGAAGCGACGACGTGTGTTTCTTTTAAATAAGAAGTAAGCGCTAAGCCGTTTGGCTGCTCCGGAGCTAATGTAACAAGTTTAATATGTCCTCCGGCTGCTTTTTGCCACTCTTGAAACAGTGTCACATTCGGATCTTGAATGTGAGTAGGCGGCTGTGCACCCGCACGTTTCGGTGAAATAAACGGACCTTCTAAGTGAATACCAACTACTTCAGCATCCGCATCTGTTTGTTCTTCGATATAAGCGCCCGCGTTGCGAAGCGCTTTTTCAACCGCTTCATTCGACTGCGTCATAGTGGTTGCTAAAAAGCTTGTTGTACCTTCTTTTGGGAGCGTGCGCGCCATTGTTTTTAATGCTTCTGCTGTACCGTCCATCGCATCGGCATTGTTAACGCCATGAATATGCACATCAATGGCACCCGGAATAACTTTATAGGAAGGAGAAAGTTCAATTACATGGTCTTTTGGCTCACGTACGTATTGATGTATCTCTCCGATTTCAGTGATTTTTTTGTTCGTTAGTTTAATATACCCGTTTTTTAATGTCTGATTTTCACTATAAACGGTTACATTATAAATAATGATGGATGAATGTGTATCCATACATACACTCCTTTGCTCGTTGTATTGATTTAAGTGTAACGCTTTTTGGAATAGTTGTCTATACCAGTTGATTCTTTTTTGTGAACTAGAAAGTTTTGTAAGGGCTTTTAACATTGATATAGAAAGGTTTTTAAAAAGAAAATTGGTATAGACAACTATATATTTTATGTGCTAGTATGAGTCCATGCAGTAAAACCGCCGTTATGTCAGCTGATGATGTAATCATAGGCCGGGATGAATGCGGTAACTTGTCATCCGATAAATATTGTTACGAAAATCCTTGCTCGTAACATCGGGTTAAATACGTTATACAAAGGGGATAGAAACATGCTGAATTTTTTACAACGTATTGGTAAATCGCTTATGCTGCCCATCGCAGTATTACCTGCTGCGGCATTGCTTCTCCGTTTGGGTCAAAAGGACTTATTGGATATTCCGTTTATGGCTCAAGCCGGAGATGCGATTTTTGCGAATTTAGCACTACTGTTTGCACTCGGAATTGCTGTAGGGCTTTCAAAAGATGGAAGCGGTGCAGCAGCACTTGCCGGAGTGGTCGGTTATTTTGTGTTAACAAAAGGGACTGTAGCTATTGATAAAGATATTAACATGGGTGTACTCGGCGGGATTGTCTCGGGGGTGACGGCTGGTTTACTATACAATCGTTTCTCAGCCATTAAGCTGCCAGAGTGGCTCGGCTTCTTTGCAGGAAAGCGGTTTGTACCGATTATTACGTCAGTCGTTATGCTTGCGCTTGCAGGAATCTTTGGGGTTATCTGGCCGCCGATTCAAGATCAAATTAACAACTTAGGAACGTGGATTACAGGAGCAGGAGCGCTTGGTGCAGGTATATACGGATTTTTAAACCGTCTACTGATTCCAATTGGACTGCATCACGTGTTAAACAGCTTAGTATGGTTTGTATTTGGAGACTATCACGGCGTAACGGGAGATTTGAACCGCTTCTTTAAAGGCGATCCAACGGCAGGAACATTTATGTCTGGATTCTTCCCGGTTATGATGTTTGGTTTACCGGCAGCTGCGCTTGCAATGGTTGCAGCAGCTAAAAAAGAAAAACGCAAACAAGTCAGCGGTATGTTAATCGGACTTGCTGTTACTTCTTTTTTAACGGGAATTACGGAACCAATTGAATTTCTATTTATGTTCGTAGCACCGCTATTATACGTTATTCATGCCGTTTTAACAGGAATTTCGATGGCTTTAGCCGTTGCACTTGGTATTCACGCTGGATTTGGATTTTCAGCAGGGGCCATTGATTTCTTCTTAAACTACGGAATTTCACAAAAACCGCTGCTGTTAGCAGGAATTGGAATTGTGTATGCAGTCATTTACTTTGTCATTTTCTACACGCTGATCAAAGCATTAAATTTAAAAACACCGGGACGTGAAGATGATGAAGAAGTAGACACATCAAACGAAACGGTTGTGGCAACAGGCGATAAATATGTGGATATGGCGTCTTATTTTATTGAAGATTTAGGCGGAAAAGAAAACTTAACCGTAATTGATAACTGTGCGACTCGCCTTCGTTTACAAGTAGCTGATGCCGGCAACATTAACGAAGCTGCCTTAAAGCGTCACGGAGCGAGAGGAATCATGAAGCTCAGCAAAACAAATGTTCAAGTCATTGTCGGAACAGAAGTAGAGTTTGTTGCAGACGCAATGAATCAATTAGTTAAATACGGAACAGCGTCAACCGCTGCACCTGTTGAACAACAGGCTGTCCAAGCAGACGCACACACAGAGTTTGTGTTACCGTTTGAAGGCGTTGTAAAGCCGCTTAGTGAAGTAGAAGATCAAGTGTTTTCACAAAAAATGATGGGCGACGGCTTTGCGATTGAACCGATTGAAGGAACGCTCGTATCACCGATTAACGGTGAAGTCATGACCGTATTCCCAACAAAACATGCGATTGGCTTAAAAACAGCAGAAGGAATTGAAATCCTGATTCACGTTGGATTAGATACGGTGAATTTAAAAGGAGAAGGATTCGAAGCGCTTGTTCAAGAAGGGGACAGTGTTCAACAAGGAACGCCTCTTTTACAAGTGGATTTAGAGTATGTTAAAAAGCATGCACCGTCGATTGTGACACCAGTTTTATTTACCAATTTGCCAGCAGATAAAGAAGTGAAGCTGTTAAAAACAGGCTACCAAAAGCAAGGCACAAAAGACGTTATTACATTTTAATCAAAAGAGGCTGGAACAAACGTGTTTTAGTTAAAGATCCGAATGATTCATCATTCGGATCTTTTTTCTTTTCTTCATAATTGCGAGAATTTTGTGTTAAAATTTAGTGTGTTTGATACAGCTAGTGCGGAGCAGAGAGGAGTAGAGCAAATGAAAAAAGAAGCGGTATTATTTGCAGTAAAGGTGACAACATGTTTATTATAGGAGCATTAGTGAATGGATTAGCGATTGTTGTAGGAACATTAATGGGCAAGCTTGCTCACCGCATTCCTGAAAAGGTAAGCGTGACGGTGATGCAGGTGATGGGTTTATCGGTTATCACGCTCGGTCTGCAAATGGGCTTTAAAAGCCATCAGTTTTTAATTGTAATTTTGAGCTTAGCCATTGGAGCGGTTATTGGTGAGTTCATCGATTTAGATGAAAAGCTAAACCTTTTAGGTAATATGATTGAACGAAAATTTCAATCGCAGCAAAACGAAAAGCAAGCATTCAGTATTTCACAGGGCTTTGTGACAGGAACTTTAATTTTTGTTATTGGAGCGATGGCGATTGTAGGAGCATTAGACAGCGGAATACGAGGCGATCACAGCGTATTGTTTACGAAAGCGGTGATGGATGGATTTATCTCATTATTATTAACCACTACGCTTGGAATAGGCGTTATTTTCTCAGCGGTGCCCGTGTTTCTGTACGAAGGCATCATTTCGTTATTTGCTACGCAAATTAATGCGGTCGTGCCGCAAGATTTAATGAATAGTATCATTGCCGAAGTAACAGGAGTAGGCGGCGTGCTAATTTTAGCAATAGGGATTAATTTATTAGAAATTATAAAAATCAAAGTTGCTAATTTATTGCCTTCGATTTTAATTGCGGTTGTGATTGTAGTTGTGCAGCATACATATTTTTTATGAGGAAAAAGCTTGTGAGCATGACTCACAAGCTTTTTGTGTTACAGTTATTAGCTTATACGTTTTGATTTGCAAATCGTTTTGAAAGTTCGGCAAGCAGAGCAGGTTTATCGTCTCGGTGCATCATAACCTCAATAAATACGAGATGTTGGTAATTCTGTTCGGCCAATATTAAAGCTTCCTCCAGCTCTATTTCTGTACGAACTTTAAAAGTTATACTCCGGTCTTTAGGGCCTAACACACCGGGAAGCTCTTGATAATTCCACATTTGAATGTCATTATATACTTGATTTTCGCCGTGAATCGCACGTTCTACCGTATAGCCGTCATTATTAATTAGAAAAATTACCGGTTTAATATGTTGACGCAGCATAGTTGACAGCTCTTGTGCTGTCAATTGAAATGAACCGTCGCCGATAAGCAATACGTTGCGTCGGTTTTTGTCGGCAAGCTGTGATCCTAAAAGAGCAGGGAGTGTGTAGCCGATAGATCCCCAAAGCGGCTGGCCGATAAATGTTGTGTCTTTTGGCAGCGGCATGGTTGCTGCTCCGAAAAAAGATGTTCCTTGTTCCGCCAACAGTACATCATTTTCATGAAGGAAAGCAGCAATTCGTTCAAAGAACCTTTCTTGCGTTATCTCGGTTTCAGCTGCAGTATATGATTTAGCAGCCATCTGTGAAGTGAGAGAAAGAATATCCAAATCTTCCGCTTTTCTTTTTGTAATTGCACTGCTTAATGCGTGTAAAGAATCAATCATTGTAGCAGGTGCATATTTTGTGCTGTTGAACTGAACGGAAAATGGGTGAATATGAATAACATTGTCCTTTGAAAATTGGTGAGAAAATCCGCCTGTTATTGAATCCGTTAATTTTACTCCAACGCTGATGATGCAATCTGATTGATCTATACGTTTTTGCACATAAGAAGAACTTAAATCTCCGTTGTAAACACCGATAAACTGAGGGTGTGCTTCATTAAAAGCACTCTTTCCCATACTTAATGTTGCAACAGGAAAACCGGTTTTCTCAGCGAATTGCAGCAAAGCTTTCTGTGCTCCGTATCGAGTTACTTCAAAGTCTGCCAGTATAACGGGTCTTTTGGCTGAATTGATTCTTTCGGGAACGTCTACTATCATTTGTTTCAATGTTTCTTCGTTACTTAAAATGGCACTGTCTAATAATGAGTTGGAGGGTTTGCTAATAGGCTTATCATATACGTCGGTTGGCAAATTAATGTGAACAGGCCTTTTGTCAGTCCAGCATGTAAGAAGTACGCGGTCAATTTCTTGAGCTGCATTTTCCTGTGTAAGGAACGTTTGAGCTACAGTTACTTCTTTATACATAGTTGAAAAATGATCGAACTTTCCGTTTCCAAGCGTATGGTGAACGTACAAACCATTATCCATTACATTTGTTGTAGGAGTTCCCGTAATTTTAACGACGGGTACACGTTCAGCGTAAGATCCTGCAATACCGTTAACAGCACTTAATTCACCGACACCAAATGTTGTAATGAGCGCGGCCATTCCATTAACTCTTGCATAGCCGTCAGCAGCATAAGCTGCATTTAACTCATTACAATTTCCGACCCATTCTATTTCTTTATGATCAATGACTTCATCTAAAAAAGATAAATTATAATCGCCAGGTACACCAAACATATGGTGAACACCTAATTCGGCTAAACGATCTAATAAATAATGTCCGATCGTATAGTTGCTACTCATACTTCATCACCTCAAAATAATATGTCAATATAGTTGACTTAAATACAGTGTAGAAGAATAAGTGTTTTTAGTCAAGTATATTGACCTTTAGTGCTATAAGTTCAGAATATAGTATACTGATAAGAAGATACTCAGAGCGTAGAGAAAGCAGGTGACATAAATGGACGAAAATAAGAAGCAGCAAATGAATGATGTGCTGGCTTTATTTTATTTTGCCTATAAAACGTTTACGGAGGAGCCGGATCAGATTATTCAAAAGTATGGAATTCAGCGCGTTCATCATCGTATTTTATTTTTCATTGCGAGGTTTCCAGGACTTAGTGTGAACGAGCTGTTGGCATTGCTAGAAGTCACAAAACAAGCGCTGCACGGTCCAATGAAAAAATTGGTTGAAAAAGAATTAATGATTAGTGAAGAAGCAGCGCATGATCGTCGAGTAAAGCAGCTGTTTTTGACGGATGAAGGACGGGAATTAGAAAAAGAATTAAGTAATCGACAGCGTGAGCAGTTATCGGCTATTTTTTCTGAAGCTGGTGAAGGTCATGAACAAGCGTGGTTCGATATTATGGAAAAACTATCAAAAACTCGTTCCGGCTATGAAGCATGGAATATAAAAAAAGAAAATAAGTAAGGAGAAACTAGAGATATGAAAGACAATCAACAGATTACAGCTCTTATTGCTGCACAAGTGGAGAAGTTAGCACATCAATTTGGCTATGATTTTTTATCTGAAAAACAAGGGAATCAAACGCTTTGTCAAATTCTTCAGCGAGATGAAGATGGATCTATTTTGGCGACGCCGCTTAGTTTTCATTTACATATGAATGAAGACAAAGGGACAGGAGATATTATTTACTACCATGAACAAGGAGAATTTAAGCGTCAGCAGGTTAATGTATATGAAGAAAACAGCCTTGTGAACGTGTTGTTATTTATCCAAGAGCGCTTAAAAGTCAATCGATAGAAGCGAGTTTCCTAACATATGCAAGAAAAAAAGCAGGGAGTTAGTTCCCTGCTTTTTTCTATGAATTGATATAGCGCAATCCTACGCGGTTATTAAAAATTTGGTTGTGATTTTTGAAGACAAAAGCACCTGCTGCGTGATCAATTACCAGCTCATTGTCGTACACTTCTTCCATGTCGTCATCAACAATAAATTCTAAGTCTTCAACCGTTACAACTTTTTCATAGGGTTGAAGGCTGCGCTTTGAGATGATCTTCATTTCATAAATCGTATTAACAATATCGCAGCTTCCTCGATCAAAAGAAAGCTGAATCATTTGATTTTGTTCTACGTTCCGCAACGCTTCTTTTGCAGAAGGAGTGACGCGTATATTCATAATGATATCCTCCTTTTTCTATCCTCAAATTAAATTGTGTAAAATGTATTTAGGAATACTTTACTCGATTTTTACATCACCGGCAAGAAAAAAGCTTTCTTATATATTATTTCCCTTTCGAAATGGAACAAAACGCTGCTTTTTTATCATCTTTTCATAAAGGCGTACATAGATATCACCTGTATGTGATTAAAGGAAAAAGAATCGACTATAGAAAAACGCCGATTCGTAATTCTTAGGTGTAAATGCTTAAAAATAGGAATATATTGTAATAAAATAAGAAGTTAAGTCATTTACCTATTTTAATAGTTATTGAGATAGTTTTGAATAATTGGTTTTATTTTCAATATATTGGGTACTTAAGTAGAGTACTTTGCACACGATATTGCACCGAAAGACATCGGTTTATCGGACTAATTATTGTCTTATTTTGTCGAAGTAGTAGAATTTATGGAAACCATTCCTTATCATGTACAAAGTGACTAACAAAATACATAGGAGGTTCTGGTGTAGATGAGTGAGAAAGATCAAAACAGAACAACAGACGAAACAGCGGCTTCGCTAGAAACAGCGCCCGCTCCCAAAAAAGCGCCGGCTAAATGGATTATCATTTTAGCAGCTTTAATTGTGATTATTGGAGGAGCAATTACATTTGCTACGATATTTAAAAAATCTCCTAAGCAATTATACTTAATTTCTGAAGTAAATACGTATCAAAAAGCAGCTGATGAATTAGAAACAAAGTACAGTGAAACGATGGCTTATCAGGAAAAAGCGATGAAGCAGCCTTCTACTACAAATGCTACTATCAAAGGCGGCTTTAACATGGATTCACTTTCATATGATCCAAGCTTTAAAATGATTCAAGACCTTATCAGTAAAGCTGAAATTAAAATTAAAGCGGAACAAGATCCGAAAAAAAGTGAAGGATACGGTTCACTGGCTCTTAATATCGGCGGTTCAAAAGCGCTTGATCTAGAAGGTTTTCAAACGAAAGAAAGAATAGGCTTTAAAGCTCCGATTCTAGCAAATGAATATTTCTATTTAAACTTAGACGAATATGGGCAGGTAGCGCGTAAGTTCGATCCTTCTTATTCAGGTCCTGAAACGCTTGATATTAACACAAGCAACGTAAGTTTAGAAGACTTAAAGTTAACGGAAAAAGAAAAGACTTACATTGCAAAAGAGTACGGAACGTTCATTTATGATCAGCTAGACAGCGATTATTTTACAAAAGAAAAAAATGTGGATTATAAAACAAATGGCAAAACGCTTCAGTTAACAAGTGTGACGCTTAACATGTCTGATAAAGAAACAAAACAATTTATGGATAAGCTTATTGCGAAGGTAGCAAAAGATGACAAGCTTCATACCATCTATGCAAACCACGTATCTAAGCTGTTTAAATCTTCGGCAGCAACGAATCCAGAATTAAAAGATATGGCAGATCCAAAAGAATTGAAAAAATCAGTAAAAGAAAGTCTTCAAGACTTCCAAAAAGAAGCAAAAGATACGACTTACCCTGGCGGTGTTAAATCAACTGTGTACGTTCAAGATGATGTTGTGGTAGCTCGCGATATGGACATGGGTGTAAAAAATGCTTCTAACGATAAAGGCAAACTTAACGTAGTGACTAAAAATATTCCGTATGAAGATAACAAAACGGCTAAGCAGTTTAAAGCAGTTCTAACTGATAGCACTACCGATGATGCGTTTACGTTTGATATGAAAAATGACGTAACAACGGAAAGTGAAAAACGAAAAGAAAACATGTCTATTCATTTGTTAACAAAAGATTCAAAAGATGAAGACACGAATATGACGTTTAAAATGGATTCAGTAATCAATGGTAAAACCGATGCGAAACAAACGGCTGACCGTACTTTCTCTTTAGACTTAGGTGATCAAGAAGATCTAGTAGTAAACGGGGAAGTAAAGCAGAATCAAGCAATAAGTGCTTCAAAAGGAAAAGCAGATTATTCGTTTGATATTCGTACAAAAATAGGACCAAAAGCAGATCCGGCAAACGTTACGTTAAAAATTGACTCTGCTTCTCAATTAAAAAAATCAGCAGCTATTCCAGAGCTTGACGCATCTAATGCGACAAACGTAAAAGATGTAACGCCTGAAGATATGCTGTCAATTCAAGAAAATTTCGCTAAAAATGTTCAAGGTCTCATGATGAATATGGGAACAGCTGGTTACTAAAAGGTGCAAAGCAGATGAAGATATATTTCTCTTTGACTCTTTTTACATGTAAAGCTCTATTGAAAAATATAAAATCTCTCATACTGCTAATAATGATCCCTGCTCTGTTTTTACTTGGAGCAGGGATCATTATTAGTCAGACCATGCAAGGTGAGGAGAGAGTAAATCGGTTCCCCGTGGCAATTGTGGATAAAGATGATACTGCACAAACGAAGTACGTCATCGAACAGCTGACTGAAGGTAAGCTTCGCAAGATCATGAAGCCTCTTTACACGAATGAACAGAAAGCTAAACAGCTGCTGCAGCAAAATAAAGTGGCAGCCATTGTGACGCTGCCAAAAGGTTTTAGTCATGATATTGCTCATGGAAAAAATCAGCCTTTACACGTCATTGGAAATAGCAATAAGCCGCTTCAGTCACAGCTCTTTCGCTATGTGATGGAAAGTGCAGCCGACTACACATCAGCTGCTCAAAGCGGTATTAATACGGTTGATACCTTTTTAGAAAAAGAAAATGTTTCCGATAAAAATAGACGCGCAGAGTTTAAGAAAAGCTTGGTGACGTTTGGGCTTCACGTGTTAGATCGAGGAAGTTTATTTGATGAACAAATAGAAACGAGTTTCTTTCAGCAGGATATGAAGCAATATTACGTCCTGTCTTTTGCTGCTTTGCTGCTTATGATTTGGAGCTACGGCGGCTGGCTGCTTGCTAGTGAAACGCTGACTTCTCCCGTGCTGGCTCGAATGAAAACAAGAGGTGTATCATTTGTCCATATTTATTTAGCGCAGCTGACAGCTCTGTATGTTCTTTTGCTACCCGTATCCGTCGTTTTGTTTGGAAGCCTTCTTAAAGGATTGAAACTTCCTGTAACCGGTACGTACGGAGAGCTTTTTTTAGGGGTAAGCGGAATTTTGTTTGCTTTTTTATGTTTGTTTTTACTGCTTCGGGTTCTTTTTTTATCACAAAAAGCTTATCAAATAACCGGTTTGCTGTTTATTTTGCTGAGTGCGATTTTAAACGGACATGTTGTGCCGGTCGTCTATTTACCGGACTGGGCGAGTGGTTTCCAGAAATGGTCACTCAACACCCGTGTCTTGGAGCTGTTATTTTATGAGTTTGATGGATATAACACAAACGAAGCTTTTCTTCACCTTAAGCCTATTCTCATTACGGCAGCAGGAAGTTTTGTTCTTGCTGTTGGCTACGTGATGACTTTGCAAAGGCGGTGGAGAAAATGATCAGTGAAAAAATAAAGCAGCTGCTGAAGCGCCCTATGCTTGTTATTATGATTTTCTTTTTACCTTTAATAGGAACGATTATTAGCAGCTCGTTTTTAGCAAAAGTACAAAGTGATTCGAAAATACCTGTTGCTCTTGTCGATCAAGATCACAGCAAAATGTCTAAACAAGTGATGGATCGACTACAGAAAACAACAGAAATTCAGTTTCTTTCTCTGAACGAAGAACAAGCGAGAAAGCAGCTGGCAAAAAATAAAATTGACAGCATTTTTATGTTTCCTAACGGATTTCAACAAGAAGTAGAAGCGGGGAATTATCAAGGGGGCATTGATTTGCTCATGCTGCCTTCTTCCGTTGCCACAGAAGCGGTTCGAGAAGTTGTGGCGAGTGAAGTGACAAGGTTAACGACAAATGTTAAAGCGGCAAATGAAGTGCGTTTTTTATATAAAGTCTATAACATTCATGCAGAACCGGATTTATGGAAAGAAGCGTATCGTTATACTGATAACCAGTGGAAGCCAAAGCCGCTGATGACAATTGATTACGAGGCGCAAGGAACGAAGCCTACGAAGCAAGGGAACGTTCAAATGACCGGATACGTGCCGCTATGGGGATTCTTTACGCTTTTACTTTGCTGCATCACATCAGATTGGATGATTAAAGAGCGGAAGCACCTTTTCAAACGAATGAAAACGATGCAAAAAGGACTTTACGGTTATATTCGAAGCGTCAGCGCCGCTTATGCTGTGCTATACGTGCTTCAAGCTCTCATAAGCTTTACTCTATTTAAATGGCTTTATGGAGTAGAGTCTTACGGTGTGCTGCTGTATATGTGTATCTATGTGATTGTGTGCGTTGCTTTTAGCACGTGGCTTGCAAGTGAAAGTAAGCGAGTTGGATCTTATTATATGATCAGCGTTGTTATGGTCACAGGACTCAGTATAATAGGAGGGAGCTTTTTCCCGGTAGGAGAGCTTTCTGCAACGATTGAAAGAATAAGTCAGTGGCTTCCGCAGCATCTGCTTCTGTATCAGCATGCACTGCCGCTTACGTTCATTTGGAAAGAGATAGCTGTTTCCATTGCATGTATATGTTTGTGCGCGTTTAAACTAGTGTGGAATGTGAGGAGCATCAAATGATTGAAATTAACAATGTTAGCAAAACATACGGAAAAAAACGGTCGTTAGCAAATGTTACGCTGACCGTAGAAAGTGGAGAAGTCATTGGTCTTTTAGGACCAAACGGCGCTGGTAAGTCGACGCTTCTGTCTATTTTGTCTACTATTACGGCTCCTTCAAGCGGGAAGGTCACGATTGGAGGCTTATCGCTTAAGAAAAATCAAAAAGCGATTCGAGAAGTCATTGGCTACGTTCCACAAGACATAGCGCTGTGGGAAGAGCTTAGCGTAAAAGAAAACATGAAAATGTGGAGTAAAATGACTTCACGCTCTCTGTCGAATGAACAGCTTCAGTCTCTTTGCTCAGCTGTTCAGCTCGAAGGAAGATGGAAGGAAAAAGTGAAAAATTTATCAGGAGGCATGAAGCGAAAGCTCAACATAGCCGTTTCACTTATTCATGAACCGTCCGTTTTGTTAATGGACGAGCCGACGGTCGGAATTGATTTGCAGTCCAAGCTTGAGATCATTCGTTATATTAAACAGCTGGCGGCAAAAGGAAAGACGATTATCTATATTACCCATGATTTGAATGAAACCTTAGATGTGTGTCATCGGTTTGCGGTCTTAAAGGAAGGAAAGCTGGAATTTGTCGGCACGATGGACCAAGCGAAGGAAAAGACTGGGGAAGAGGCAGAAGAGAACGTTGTGTATAAGCTGCTGCATGATTAAAGTACAACAATAATAAAAAAAGAGCCGCTTCTTTATGAAACGGCTCTTTTTATTATGCTTGTGTAACTTCTTGTTCTGGTGAATGACTTTCAGGCTGCACGCGTTCTTCTTCAGGAAGGGCACGTACTTCTACTTCTTTCATTTGGTGACCGTCCATTTCTTTTGCGATAAACTCGTATCCGAAAAGTTTGAACGATTCGCTTTCCTGGATATCGATATTTTGCATTAGCATCCAGCCGCCAATTGTATCGATATCGTCGTTTTCAATTTCGATATGAAGCACTTCGTTGACTTCTTCAAGCAGTACTTTTGAGTTAAAGACAAAATGCTGATCGCTTATTTTTTGAACAAGCGGCTTTTCATCTGTATCAAACTCATCTCGAATTTCTCCAACGATTTCTTCTAAAATATCTTCAACGGTAACGATACCAGCCGTACCGCCGTACTCGTCAATCAACACAGCCATATGCGTACGTTTCTTTTGCATCGAGCGCAGTAGGTCTTGAATCGCTACGGTTTCAATTACTTGAATAATAGGATTCATATAAAGCTTCACGCTTTGCTTTTTTAACGCATCGTTAATTACGACATCGTTTAGAATCTCTTTGACGTTGACTAAGCCGATAATGTTATCTTTGTCTCCGTCAACGGTAACAGGGTAGCGAGTGTAGCGATCTTCTACAGCAAGCTTTAAGAAATCTTCAATGCTGTCGTCTTCAGAAACAGCTGAAATTTCTGTTCTTGGTACCATGATTTCGCGAGCAACACGGTTATCGAATTCGAAAATGTTGTTCACGTACTTATATTCAGACTGGTTAATTTCCCCGCCTTTAAAACTTTCTGATAAAATAATGCGCAGCTCTTCTTCACTGTGCGCAAGTTCATGCTCTGAAGCTGGCTTTAATCCAAACATTCCAGTTAATAAACGGGCAGAACCATTTAGTAACCAAATGAAGGGGAACATAATTTTATAGAATAAAATTAACGGACGAGCAAACAATAACGTAACTGTTTCAGCTTTTTGAATCGCAAATGTTTTTGGCGCTAATTCACCAACGACTACGTGAACAAACGTTACAAGCGCAAATGCGATAATGAATGAAAGAATATGTGTTAAAGATGCAGCAACACCCATTTTTTCAAACAGGGGTTCTACAATCTTTGCAACAGTCGGTTCTCCTAACCAACCGAGTCCTAAAGCAGTAATCGTAATACCAAGCTGACACGCAGATAAATATTCATCTAAGTGTGTCGTCACGGTTTTAACCGCATTCGCTCCTTTTTTTCCTTCAGCAACAAGTTGATCTACCCGTGAACTACGAAGCTTCACAATTGCAAACTCTGAAGCAACGAAAAAAGCAGTGAGTACAATTAAAATCGCAAAAATAATTAAGTTAATGGTTATCAATGAATATACTTACTTTATAATGCTATAAAGTAAGTAAACACCTCCTGTAAATAATAAATTTACGACAGCAGCAGCAGTAAAGAGTGCAAAAGAGTGACGCTTTCTGGTGAGAGCCGATTCATCATTACTTTTCGATCTTCTTCATTCAGCTTTTCCATAAGCGGTGCAACTTCTTTTAAACTGTCGTTTAGTACGTAAAATTTGGATGCTAATTCGTCTTTGGAGTGGCTATTCTCGGATTGCTCTATAGAAAATAGAGAAGAAATCTCTTCAAGAGAACGGCCTTCGCTTTTTAATTTTTCAATTAAGTAAAGACGTTTCAGCGCTTCTTCGTTATAAAAGCGATAGTTAGAAGCAGAGCGTTCTGCTTTTAACAAACCAATGTTGGTATAATAGTCAACCGTGCGTTTCGTTACATGTGCCATCTCTGCAAGTTCGCCAATTTTGTATGTCGCAACCCCATCAGAATACCACCTCCTTTAACTATGTCAACCATCACGTGATGGTTTTTATCTGCGTAACTATTTATCTTTTATCCTATCGTAATTAAGTATACGCGCGTAAGATCAAAAAGTTTCATTTTTTTATTAGCATTCAGTATATCTCAAAATAAGGTAGTTTGACAAAGATTTTATAAAAAAACTCGCTTATATTAAGCGAGTTTTTTAGTAGGATGACGTACGATAATGTGCATGCGTTCATACACATATTGAATACGTTCAGTATATTCTATGAACTCAGGGCTCATTGGAGATAGCTGATCAGCAATACGGTGCATAATAGCAGCTTCTTCTTTTAACGAATCTAAATTTTGAGTTCGGTCAATTCTTGCTTTAAATGTTAACGAAATCATGTTATTCACCTCGTTGTTATGTTACTCGTTATGAGGCGCTATGTCCGTGACTTTTATCACTCTCGTCAAAGGTGATAACGTAATTATTTGATGTTTGCCGGCATTTTGTGTAGGATGATTAGAAAAGGGTTTTTATGGGAGAATGAAATGAATTTAAAACGAATGCACCACGTAGCCATTATAGGAAGTAATTATGAACGTTCAAAAGCTTTTTATGTAAATGTGTTAGGATGCAAGATTATAGAAGAAACATATAGAAAAGAAAGAGATTCATATAAGCTAGATTTAGAAGTAGCTCCTGGCTATCAAATTGAGTTGTTCTCGTTTCCAAATCCGCCACAGCGTCCTTCAAGGCCTGAAGCGTGCGGCTTACGACATTTAGCTTTTGCGGTTGAAAGCGTAGAGGATTCTAAGCGTGAACTAGAGCAGCAAGGGATTGATGTGGAACCTATTAGGGTAGATGAACTAACGGGAAAAAAATTCACTTTTTTTGCTGATCCAGACGGGTTACCGCTAGAGCTTTATGAAGAGAAAGAGGGGGAATAAGGAGTATGTGCAATTATTTATTTGTATACGGAACGCTTCTTGAAGGAGAAGGTAATCACGGATTGCTGCATCATGCGCGCCCTATTGCCAAGCAGGCAAAAACGAAAGGGAAATTATATGACACAAAGCAAGGCTATCCTATGCTCGATATCGACAGTGAACATATTGTATACGGAGAAGTATATGAAGTGACCGATCAGCTTATGTGGAAGGCTCTTGATGAATTAGAAGGATACATTCATGAAGGTCATAAAGACAATGAATATGATAAAGTTGTGCAAACGGTTGAAACGGACCAAGGTGAATTTGAAGCCGTTGTGTATGTGGCAAGCGATCGTTCGCTGCTGCACGAATTTATCCCGAGCGGAAACTGGCGCGTGTGGAAAGAAGATTTATTAGAAGGTATGCTGTATTTCGCTTACGGTTCATGTATGGATAACGATCGTTTTATTAAGCACGGGGTGGATCAGCATTTCCAAGACTGTCTCGGCAGAGCTGTTTTCAATGGCTATACGCTTCGATATAACCACGTTATTCATGACGGAGGACGTGCAGACATGGTTGAAGAAGGCGGAGTCGTTGAAGGCAAACTGTACCGCGTGCCGCCTGAAGCCATTACGTACCTGTATGGCAGAGAAGGCGTAGATAATAACGGCTATCGTCCTGCTATTATTTCTGTCGAGCATGAAGGTAAGATGGTGGATCATGTTCTTACTTTTTTTGTGTTAAATAAAGAAAAAGAAGTTGCACCTCCGGATCACTATTCGACTGAAATTATTCGAGGAGCAACAGGTGTACTCAGCGAAGAATATGTTCAGAAGCTAATAGAACAAGTCCATGCGCTAAAAAATAGCGATGTTGTAAATAACTAATGTAAAAAGAAGCAGGAACAAAAATAGTTTAGTTGAAGAAAGCTCCGAACGAGTAATCGTGCGGAGCTTTTCATTGTTATGGTGAACGAAGAATTGCACGGAAATCAATAGCGATGTAACAAGCAGTCCAGCTCATGTATCCCCATTTGTTCATCTTAAGATTGGATTGATTGTGTTATGTTCTCTGTTGTATTAGCTAAAGGCAACAGAGAACTCTGTTTGAAATACACCGTCTTTTGATAAACGGTTGATGCCTAATTTTTCTTTGAAATTTCCGTTGTGATCATGCGTATCTGCAATTCCAAACCAAGGTTCGATGCAAAGAAAAGGAGCGATTGTATGATTTTCTGCATCATACTTTGACCAAATACCGACATACGGGAAATCATTAAACTGAACGTTAATTTGATTTTCATTAACCGCAGATTTAATCGTAATTCCGTCAATATGGCTAAAAATTAACGCATCATTTGCAAATAAATCTGCGCTTAGCGGCAGCTGATGCACATTTTCTGCAGCTCCTTTTTCATGAATAAGAGCGTCTTTTAATATAAATTCCTTCGGCGTAGTTTCAGAAGGCTCTATTTCTAAAAAGTAATCAGAAATCTGCTCGTTTTCACGTAACGGAATACGAAAAGCAGGGTGGGCTCCAATTGAAAAATACATATCGTCTTTATCTTCATTCACTACTTTCCACTGAAAAGTTAATCGGTTATTTTCCAGACGGTAGCTGATTTCAACTGAACATTCAAACGGATATACGTCTTTAAAACGGCCGTTTGTAGCAAATTGCAGCCGTGCCGTTTCGTTTGTTTGTTCGATCACGCTAAAAGCAGAATCACGTAAAAAACCGTGCTGCGGCAAAGAGTATTCGCGCTGATCAACGGTATACTGATCATTTTTTAATCTGCCCACAATCGGAAACAATACGGGCGATACTCGTCCCCAATAAGCGGGGTCGCCGCTCCACATAAACTGCAGGTCTTTTTCTTTATGAAATACTTCTACAACTTCCGCTCCTTTTTCTTGAATGCTGACTTTCATTTGGTTATTTTCTAGTACAATCATTACAACATCTCCCAAATCATTCTTGTACGCTCGAGCAGCCTCAACCGTACTGGCTTTGCCTATATTATACCCTTCTTGGCAAAAAAGGTATTAATTTCCCTATTTTTGTTCAAATTAATATAGAAAAAGGAGGGTTCAAATATGAATCATGCAACATTATTGCTCATTAAATTTGCAGCGGCACTTATTGCGTTTGGTATAGGCCTTGATTTGTTTTTTGATGCAACCATCGGAGATATTATTTCTTTTAGCTTGCTAACGACAGTTGTGACATATTTAGTAGTGGATCGAATTGTACTGCCTCGAGTGGGCAACCGTGATGCCATTATTGTTGAATTTGTTCTAACCTATATGAGCGTATGGATTTTTGGAACATTGTTATTAGACAGCTACGTTCAAATTGCTTGGGGAAGTATTATTTCTGCAGCTATTATTACATTTGCCGAGGTTTTTGTTCACCGCTACTTATTCAACCATATTGAAACGAAACATACGGCGAGAACGCGTCCCGCTTTTAAGCGAAAACTAGCGTATGACACAGAATTTGCAGAAGAACAGCATGTAGAAAACAAGGAAAATCCAAAATAAAAAGAAAGCTCACTTTTGAGCTTTCTTTTTTATGTGTTAATGCATAAAAGTCATTTCCTTTAAAGGCCAGTATTTCATATTGACTTCTCCCATGATCGAAGAAATCGGAGTGAGGCCAAAATGCCTGCCATCTCGGCTGATACGTCTGTTGTCACCTAGCACTAATACGTATCCATCCGGTATCGTGCCGTCTGGAGACAGTTCGTACGTGGAAAAATTTTCAGTGAATCGCTCGTAAGCAGGAACTTTGGATAAATATTTATGGAGATGCGGCTCTTTTTTGACTTTGTTATTTATATACAGAACATCATCTTTGTATTCGACCGTTTCTCCTGGTAAGCCCACGATACGCTTTACTAGAAAATCACTGCTGTAGGGAGCTTGCAAAACGACAATGTCAAAGCGCTCCAGCTTGCTGTGTTTGTTAATAATAATTCGATTGCCTTCGTGCAAAATAGGCTTCATAGAATCGCCTTTTACAGTGTAGGGCTGAAACCAATAGTGCTGAACGACAACAGAAAGCAAAACGGTGCCGAGGATGACGCTTGTGTATGTAAGAATTTCACGCTTTATTTTTTTATTGACCATAATGGATGAACACCTTCTTAACGGTAAGACTGTCAATTTAAGTTTTTCATAGAGATATAACAGTGTTGATTGTACCATTCAGAACTAAAGTTTTCCATATCTATCTATTTATGCGTATATGCCAAAAATATGCTGGGCGGAACAAAAAATGAAAAGAGCCGCTATTCTCTAGAATAACGGCTCTTCTTTATTATAACTGAGCACGCTCAGTTCGAGTAGCTGGTTGATTTGGTTCTTCTTCCACAACAGGCTCAATAGGCTTATGCTGCTTGACTTCTTCTTCCAGCTCAGCAATTCGCTTGTTTTTCTGTTTCACTTGTCCTCTTAGTTGAACAATTTTCACAAAGCTCAATGAAGCAGCAACAACTCCTCCAAACACGGCCGTTGTTAAGATAATTAAAATAAGAGGCCATTTTTGTGAACCAAATACATAGTTAAATTGTACAGGATCGTTGTTAATTACAGCTAAAACAGCAATGATAAGAGCAAATATAAGTCCTAAAATAAAAAAGCTCTGTCCTTTCATAAGCTGCACTTCCTTTCTTTACATGGTCATTACAACTTTTATAGCGTAACCACTCATCTTAAGTGTTTGCTATCTTGCTTATAGGTATACGTATCCACATTTAAACAAAATCAAACATTTTCTTGATTATATATATCTTTCTTTCAAAACACAATATATCGATTGGTGTAGAAACTTTGACATGTCCAAAGACCTGGTATGTCGAACTTTTGGAATAAAGAGCTCGCGTATCCTTTTTTGCTTAAGCAGAGGGAGAGACTGGCATTTAACTCATATATGCACAAAGAGACCTTTATCTATTAAAGGTCTCACTGTTAATAAAGGGGTATAAACACAAGATGAAAATCAGTCCAGAAGCTAAGACTTTGGCTTAATTGCATTAAACTATTTCATTATCTATCGCCCGGAGCAGGATGGTCTACACCTTTGACATGATGCCGATGCTGTTTGTCTTCGCTGGTATAAAAGTCATAATAGTGAACATGCATACCGTTGCCAATGGGAATAGCGGGACCAGAGTAGGCTTTGTAATGATGTGTATGTCCGTCTTCAAAAACAACATAGCCTTCTGTATAGTGAATGTGGCTTCCATCCTCGCTTTGAATTGGAGGAGACGTTACATCGAGGCACTGATGGACGTGTCCTGACGCAACAGAAGTGTAGTCCACTGAGCCATGATTATGATGAGGAACAAACCCTGAAATAAAATCATCCTTGCCTATTTTTTTCATTTTACTTCCCCCTATAAATTCAATTTAAAAAAACTGCTTAAGTAAATTTTTAAAATGGCATCTAAATTTCTCTGTTTAGTTAAATTCAAAAATACATGCTATTGATATGAATAAAGAAAAATAAATATGACTTTTGATAATCAGGATTTATAAAATGGGTAGTTTTCCTGTGTGTTTGCCGTTTCTACTTGATAACTTTCACATATATTTATTAAGGTAGGACAAGTTATTACAAGAGAGGAAGTCAGCATAATGAGTTGGGAAAATAAAAAGAGTCTATGTCAGGAGTTTGCGAGAATTCTAGGTGGACAAGGCAGTTTAGATGAAAATGGCGTTTGTTTAGTACAAAAATTTCGGACAATTCGTTTTAAAATTTTAGGGCGTCCAACACGCTCTCCGTTAGTTACTCCTCAATTTTTTACTTTTGAAGATTTAGATAGCAAGGGAAGAGCGCTAAATCTAGGTGAAACCGTGCTTTTGCAAGAAGAGGTAAATCCATTATTAACGGAGCTTAGAAAAAGAGATATTAAGGTTACGGCCGTTCACAACCATTGGCTATTTGAAGAGCCGAGAGCAATGTATATGCATTTTGAATCCGTAGAACCACCGTTAGATTTTGCACGAAAAGTAAGAGAAGCGTTTAGAGTATTAAAAGGATAAGAAGCAGTTTTTTATAGAATCAGTTTATTCTTACTTACTGCTTTTAAAATTAGATTAATAAAACTTTAAACATGTATATTATATATTGGTTTATAAACTGCACTTAAATGAACCTATCAGGTTAACTAATTTTTGAGCAGTGAGATTAATCGAGTGCTTCTATCGAAATAAAAAAAGCACGCGTTCGCCGCGTGCTTTTTTTATGTATAAACTTAAAATGCGTTTAGGGTGTTATCGCTTAACCACTGTTTGCGTTCAGCTGCATCTTCGAATAACTCATCTGCATTTGTAAATTGAGAAGCAATGACATATTCAATTGTTGCAAGAGGAGCTGTTAGCAAACGCCAGTTTAATACGATTGTATTATCTTGATTCGTAGCGTATTCTTCCCCTAACTCGTCCCACTTAACAGATTCAGGAGCATTGTCTGCTGCTTTTTTAACAGATTTCAAAGCTTCTTGGAATTTTTCACCTGCGCGGCCTTGGTACCATTCTGTTAATAATTGTCCAATACCTTCATTTGTTTGCTGCTCGTTCCAGCTTTCAGGTACTGTAGCAATGAATTTTGCACGGAATGTCATTTCAGCCTTTGCTACATCTCCACGAACGATGTTTAAGCGGTATTGACGTCCTAGGTAAGGGAATTTGTCTCCCTCTTCAAAAGAACCAGTTTTAGCTGCAGAAGCTGCTGCTTTAGGAGCCTCTTTTTTAGCTGTTTCTTTTTTTACTGCTTCTTTCTTTGGAGCAGCTGGCTTTTCCTCAGCTGGCTGTGAACCGTTTAGTTGTTTTAAAATCCATGTTGCTTTGCGTGCGATGATTGAACGCACATTGTTTTCATTAAGACCTCTCGGGATAATAACTTTTACCCCTTCTTTGTCACAAATTTGCACCGTGATATCGGTTCTATTTGGAACGACTTCAATTTTGTAGTCAATTGTTTGATTGCCTGTTTGATACGTATACATAAAATTTTTCGTACTCCTTTCTACAAAACTTCATTTTATAAGCAAAGGTAGAGTTTGGTCAAATGAAAGAATAATCAGACAGTTATCAACTGCTGTTGCAGCGCCTTGCAGAATGATATGTATTCCAATATTTAGTGGAAAAGCGCCAATAATAATTGTTTCAATTCTTCTTTAGTTTTTACAAAAAAATATAAAAATATGCCGATACTACTAATATAGATTAGACATTCTATGTCTTTAGATGGTATAGGGGATGAAAAAATGAAAAAAGTTTTTCAAAGTTTACGCATGAAAATGCTATGTATGATTGCAGCCATGGTGGCCATAACATCTACTGTAATTGAAGTAACAAATTATTATCTTATTGTGAAACAAGAGCAAGCAGCTTCGATTACGCTAGTGATTACATTTCTGTTTGTTTCTTTTACAACTACCGTGTTCTATTTTATCATACGTCGCTACATAATTGCGGTTGAAAATTTGTCAAAAACAATGAAAGGGATTTCAAACGGTGATTTATCTGTAGATGTTGTTCCTTTGAAAGGGAAAAATGAGATTAGTACACTCATATCTTCATTTAATGAAATGATGACTCACATGAGAATGCTGCGTCAGAAAATAAGTAAAACAAAGAACACGGTCAGTCACTCCTCAGAGCAATTGCTTGCAAGCATGGAGGAAACAAAAACAGCTGTGACAGAAGTTACGATGTCTATTCAAGAAATTGCTGCGGGTTCTGATAAGCAGTTGCTAAATGTGGTTGAAACCGAGCAAGCTATGGTGGATATGGCTAAGCTGCTTCAGAAAATGACTGATCATTCTTCAAAGGTACAACAATCGATGAACAGAGCCTCTGAACATGCTTCCACTGGCAATGTTTCGGTGAAAGAGGTGACGAATCAAATGAATAAAATCTATGAATCAGTTAAGATATCCACCAGTGAAGTAAAGGGACTCGAAGATCGTTCTACAGAGATTGGACGAATTATTGACACGATTACAAGAATTGCTGAACAAACAAATCTTCTTGCACTTAATGCTGCTATTGAAGCTGCAAGAGCTGGGGAACATGGAAAAGGTTTTGCTGTAGTAGCAGGGGAAGTACGTAAGCTAGCGGAAGAATCTAAAACGTCCGCTATACAAATCAGTCATCTGTTAAAAGAAATTGAAGCGCAGGCAAAGCAGGCTTATCAAAACATGGAAGTCAATACAGAAGAAGTCACACTTGGGATTGCCACTGTCGAAGATGTAACTGAACAATTTTCCACAATCATGGAAGATGTCTTTGCTGCTCAAGAACAAATGAACAAAATGACAAGGGCAACAGGAGAGATTGATGGGTATTCGTTCAAGGTAATGGAGTCTGTCATGGGGCTTTCAGAGGTTGCCAAACAAGCAGCTGCTTATGCTGAAGAAGTAGCCGCGGCTTCACAGGAGGAATTAGCATCTATAGAAGAACTTGTAGTGTTGGCAGCTAATTTAAAAGCTACGGTAAGTGAGTCCTAAAATTTGTCTTGATATGTAACAAATACGCGCAGAAAACTGCGTGTATTTGTTTTATTTATACCCTTTATAGAAAACGATAAATAGAATTGACACGTTATAAAAGCAGTTGTATAGTGAGGCAAGGCGGCAGTCTGTCTTTTTTAATTCTTAGTAAACTTATAAGTTAAATAAAATATTTAAGCACTACATAAGGAGACGAAGAGATGAAAAATGAATTCCGTTTGGCAACAAATGACGACGCAGATAGCTTATTGAACTTAACTCTGCAAGCATATAAGCCTATTCGAGAGCTAGGCATTCCTTTCTTAGCAGCTACTGCTGATCTTGCCCTCGTTAAGAAAAATATTTCTCAAAACCTTTGCTATGTATATGAAGAAGATAAAAGAATCGCTGCAACTGTGTCTATACGAATGCCTTGGGGAGAACATCCAGGTCCGTTTGCTGTTCCGCACCTTTGGTGGTTTGCAGTAGACCCGTCGTTTGCCAGGAAAGGCGTTGGATCTAAGCTGCTGCATCTAGTAGAGGAAGAGATAATAAAAAATACGTTTAAATCACCAGGTGTGTCTTTAGGAACAGCAAAAGAACATCCTTGGTTAGTTGAGATGTATGAACGAAAAGGATATGTTCAAGATAAAGAAAAGCACCTTGCAGAAGGTTATACGACCGTATTTCTTTATAAAAAATTCAATAAGGTACACTTTTTGTCGTAAAAGATAAAGAAGTGATCCAAATTAAGAAATGTGAAAGAGTGATAAATATGACAGATCAATTACTACTAAACGAGTTAATAGACATACGCCGTGAGCTGCATCGGTTTCCAGAGCTTTCAATGAAAGAATATGAAACAACTAAACGTATTAAAAAGTGGTTAAAGCACTATGATATTTCTATAGCGGATGCATTCCAATTAGACGTAGGGGCAGTAGCAGAAATTGTAGGAGGAAAGCCGGGACCTACTATCGCTATTCGAGCTGATATTGATGCTCTGCCAATTGAAGAAAAAACCAATCTGCCATTTGCTTCTGAAGTGAACGGTGTTATGCACGCGTGCGGCCATGATTTTCATACGGCTTCTATAATAGGAGCAGCTATCCTTCTTAAAGAGCGTCAGCAGGAGCTTTGCGGCACGGTTCGATTTATCTTTCAGCCAGCTGAAGAAACGGCTTCTGGGGCAAAAATGCTAGTTGAAAAAGGTGTGCTCGAAGGAGTGGAAGCGATATTTGGGATGCATAACAAACCGGATCTTCCTGTAGGAACCATTGGTATCAAACCGGGACCTTTAATGGCAAGTGTTGATCGTTTTGAAATTGACGTCAAAGGAGTAGGAGGTCACGCGGGTATTCCTGAAAAAACAATAGATCCGATTGCTGCTGCTGGTCAAATTGTTACTAGTTTACAAACCATTGTCAGCCGTAATCTCAGCCCCTTTCAAAATGTTGTTGTCAGCATAACTCAAATCCATGGAGGGAGCTCGTGGAACGTCATTCCTGACAAAGTAACGCTTGAAGGAACGGTGCGTACCTTTCAAGAAGAAGCGAGAGAAAAAATACCGGCTCTTATGAAACGAACTGCTGAAGGGATTGGGGCAGCTTTCGGGGCTTCAGTAGACGTTAAATGGTATCCATATCTTCCTGTAGTCAACAATGATGATACGCTGGAAAAACTGGCTACTAAAGCGGCAGAGGATCTTAGTTACCAAGTCGTAGAAGCTGAACAATCGCCTGGAGGAGAAGACTTTGCCGTATATCAGCAGCATGTACCAGGATTTTTTGTATGGATGGGTACAGCTGGAGAATATGAATGGCACCATCCTTCTTTTTCATTAAATGAAGAAGCATTACTTGTAGCAGCTTCTTATTTTGCTAATCTAAGCTTTCATTTTTTGAATTCATTCCATTACCGAAAAAATTAAAATATTTTTATTTTTCTATTTACGCGGATGGAATTGTTTGATAAAATAAATTTTAAATTAAAAAGTTATCACGAGTGGACGAGAGATCTGGCTCTTTGACTCCACAGCAACCTACGAATGTAAGGTGCTCCTACCAGCAAAGCATGTGCTTTGGGTGATAAAACGGGTGAAAAACTCATTTTGCATCAAAGCAAAATGAGTTTTTTTTATTTTTCTAAAAGGAGAGGGTTTTATGGGTCATACAGCAGTTGCAGCACATACAGGAGAGAAAGCATTAAAGGAAGCAGTGAAATTATTAGGAAAGCATTATCAAGTAGCTTATCGTGAGTTAGAAACATTTTATGAAATTGTGGTCGAAAACCATGTTCGTACATATGCTGTAGGCATAGATATTAAAGATGTACAAAAAGCAAATGAACTAGAAATTTATTCATCATGCTGTTCCAAGCTTGAGCGAGTAGGCTGTCTTTTATAGAAAAAGTCTGCTCGCGCCTCTATTTTTTAAGTGGTTTTAAATAGAAAGCATGGTTTTTGACAAGCAAAGAATCTGGTGGGTATAATCAATACTCACTAGGTTTTAAAATTGATCGTAAATTGTCGAAATTTTTACACAAATTAAAGGTTACATTCGAAATGAATTGTGGTATGTTATAAAACAAGAATATTTTATGAAAGGAGCATTGAAATGGAAATGTCTCTTGAACACGGAAACGATGCAGGAAGCGAACAGCTTATTGATCGTATCCTAGACTTTTTAGAAGATGACCAAAAGTAAAAAAAAGAGTGTGCGGTGCTATCCCTAGCCGCGCACTCTTTTTTTATCATGTGTGTAAAGGCAGCGCCATACTATGATACATAGGGATAGAATGAAAGGGTCTCTGTCAAAGGGATTGACGAATGGTTTTGTTTGATAGAAAATTTAGAAAAAGGAAAGAGATGAAGGGTATGTCGAACAAAACATCTTTGTATCAAACAAAAGAACAGTTAAAAAAACTTGTAAGCGAATTGGTTTCTATACCTAGCGTGACAGGAACGATGGCAGAAGTTGAAATAGCTGAATCGATAGCGTCGTATTTATTGAAGCTGCCTTACTTTCAAAAAAACGAGCAAGTCGAGCTTCATTCAACAGGAGACGGACGATCGATTGTCACAGCTTTTGTTCAAGGGAAAAATACGAATAAAACAGTTGTACTCGTAAGTCATTACGATGTAGTGGATGTACAAGATTATGGACAGTGGAAAAAGGATGCTTTTCACGCTGATACATTAACGAGTACTTTTTATAACCATATGGAACAAGTTCCGGCGCACGTACAAAAAGATATGATAAAAGGAGACTGGCTTTTTGGCCGAGGAACGATGGACATGAAAGCAGGCATTGCCCTGCATATCAGTATGGTTGAACGAGCATGCAACGGAGAGTTTGACGGAAACATCCTGCTGCTGTCGGTACCGGATGAAGAAGTAAATTCGCTTGGGATGAGAAAAGCAGTGCCTGTTCTTTTAGAACTTGCCCGCAAACATCAGCTGGATTTTTCTCTCATGCTAAATGCAGAACCGGTGTTCAGCCGCTATCCTGGAGATCAAACGAACTATGTGTACTCAGGATCGATTGGGAAGATCATGCCAAGCTTTTTGTGTTATGGAAAAGAAACTCATGTAGGGGAACCGCTAGCTGGTTTAAATGCTAACTTACTAGCTTCTTATTTAACAAAAGAAATAGAATTAAACGTTGATTTTTGCGAAAAAGTAAGAGATGAAACGAGTCCACCTCCTACGGTGCTGATACAAAAAGATTTAAAAGAAGAGTATTCAGTTCAAGTTCCGCACTCTGCCGTTGTCTTATTTAATTTATTTATGTTAAACCGCTCTCTTAAAGAAGTAACAGATCTGCTGTTGAAATCGGCTGACAAAGCGGCTTTGAATGTGAAAAAACATTATAATAAAGCTGCTAGGCAGTACGCTGCGGGAATGGAGAGTTCATCTCTTGACGTGAACGTATGGACGTATGAAGAACTTTATACTCATGCAGTCAAACAGCACGGTGAAAAATATGTGCAAGAAATGAAAGCAGCACTTTTGGCACAAGAGGATGATGATAGAAATAAAACCATTAACTTAGTAAACTCTCTAGTTGGTTTATGTAAAGAAGCAGCTCCGATGATGGTCTTATTTTTTACGCCGCCTTTTTATCCGGCCGTTTGTTCACATGATGACCCCTTTGTACAAGAGATTTTGTCAAACGTACAGGCAACTGCCAAAGAGCAGTTCCAAGTGGAGCTAGTTGAACAAAGTTATTTTGGCGGAATTTCGGATTTAAGCTATGCTAGCCTGCAGCATCCGCTTCAAACATTTAACACGTTAGTAGCCAATATGCCGCTATGGAATAAAGGGTATCATATCCCGCTAGAAGAGCTAGAGGAGCTGAAGATGCCGGTGCTGAACATTGGACCGCTGGGAAGAGATGCGCATCAATGGACCGAAAGATTAGACGTTCAGTATTCCTTTGAAATTTTGCCTCATTTCATTTATCAAGCTATAAAAGAAGCGCAGAAATAAACATCCGCCTGCGGATGTTTATTTGTTGAATTTAAAAGAAGCTCCTTGTACGGTAATTTGTTGCGGTGTTAGAGCGTGATCCAATTCAACCAAAAATGGACGCTCTCCAACTTTTTTTAATGTATCATGGACAACACCTTGTGTTCCGCTGCAAAAAATAAGGTTTCCTCCATTGACATATAGTTTTTGACAACGTGCATCAAGCAAAGAGTCTTTGTAGCTTTCGCCAGACTGAACGTCCAGCAGTTTCGTCCACTTGCTGATGGATTCTTCGAGGTTATGTACAGCACAGTAAATGTTTTTTAGCTGCAGCTGACCAGCTTGGTGGGAAGAAAGATCCGCTAGCTTTGGCTTGCGTTTTTCTTCTGGTTCACCCCATTCAATGAAAAAAGGAAGAGGCAGGGAATCGTGATCAGCTTCAATAAAACACATTTTCCATTGAAGTCTTTCTCCATCATTGGTTTGACGAGAACCCGCTACAGGACCTTTTACAGTGACGTTCTTGTTTTCCAGCTCTTTTATCAGCAAATCCATATCATCTGTACGAAGCGCAAATCGGCCAAAATGACCAACCGGTGTATGTTCGTTAACAAGCTGCTGAATAAGGTCATTATCTGTAACGTTTTGAGCTAACGCGATATCTCTAAGCCCAAGCCATTCAATATAGCTGAGGTTAAAATAAGCCAACGTGTTAAAAGTGCCCCATTTTTCATGGATGCCGCCTTTAATGACATGTATTCCGTATTCGTTTAGTTCTTTCTGAGCTTTAATAGGGTCAGGTGAAAAATGAACAAGATGATCAAAAGATAAGTGCATGGATAGGCCTCCTTTTAAAAGAGATTCTTTCCCATTATTATACGTTGTTTTCTTTTTCAAGAGGAGTAAAACGAATGATTATGTAAAATGAAAATCTTAAAAAAAGCAAGCCGCGTATGTTTTAAACTCGACTTGCTTTAGATTCATTTAGCGACGACAGCCATGCCCCTTATAGCAGCATCCAAATGATTTATTAAACCATGGATATGAGCAGCAAGGTGAACCGCAGCGACAGCGGCGACGGCTAGAACGGTGAGTAGAACGGCGAGTAGTGCGGCGAGTAGTGCGACGAGTAGAACGGCGAGTAGAACGGCGAGTAGTGCGACGAGTAGTGCGGCGAGTAGAACGGCGAGTAGTGCGGCGAGTAGAACGGCGAGTAGTGCGGCGAGTAGAACGACGACGAGAGCGCCTGTGAAGAGCAGTTGGCTCTTGGTACATAAATGTTTCAAGCTCAGTAGAAGCAATCGCTTCTGTTGCTTCTCTAATTCTTTCAGCAGTGATATGCATATAAACACCTCCTGGCTAATTCGGTACATAATACAATATGTACAAGGAAGGCGTTTGGATATAGTGAAAACATGGAATTTGTCTAAATTTGTGAAAGAAATGGAGTGGTTTTCATGCTTCAAATCCTCGAACATCAAAGAGTGGATATCGCTCTTCAAATAGTAGCTGTACAAATAGAAGCTTATCAAGAAGAAGCAAGGCTCATTGGTTTTTCAGATATTCCTCAGCTTACAGAAAGCAAAGAAGATATTATGAAAAGCAAGGAAGTGTTTATGGGAGAAATGATTGAAGGTAAGCTAGCAGGCGTGCTGTCGTTTGAAAAAGAAAATGAGCGATTAACGATTTGCCGCCTTGTTGTGCGTCCTCATTACTTTCGGAAAGGAATCGGAAGCCGTCTTTTAACACATGTACTTCAAAGATATTCAAAATGTGAATGTATGGTGTCTACAGCCGAAAAAAATACACCTGCGATTAAGCTATACGAAGCTCATCGGTTTTCAATTATAAAACGTACTGCAGCTGCTGATAATCTTGTGTTAGTAACGATGAAAAGAGATTGAGACATAGCTAAATTAATCCAAAGAACAATAAATGAACCACATGAGCTAGTAGAAATCGGCTGTTGATTTTCCTGCAAGACTTCGCTTTCCGCGGGCGGGCGCTGCGCCTTCTCGTCGCTTCCGCTCCTGCGGGGTCTCCTCTCTTCCGCTTATCCCGAAGGAGTCTCCGTCTTGCTGTTCAATCAACACAGCTAGCATACTCATAACAATAAAAAAATCCGAACGCGTTGGATTCTCCAGCAAGAATCTCGATTCATCGTTCGGATCTTCTTTCAACTAAAATAATATTGTCCCAGCCTCTACGATGAGAGTGTTTGCTCAGAATAATCTAGAGCTGTATGGCGCTGAATCAGCAGTAAAGCAGCTAAAGTGACAACCGCTCCAATAATAAAAGGCAGCGTCATATTGAGTTTAAAGGCAAATGCACCAAGCAGAGGCCCAAAAATACGCCCTAAGCTATCCATTGAGGCGGTTAACCCCGAAGCAGAGCCATATCCTACTTTGGTTCTCATTGTAATTAATGAGAGGACACAAGGACGAATAAGGGCATTACCTGCTGTAAATATGCACAAAAATAAGGTAGCATTAACGGCACTAGAAGATAACAAAATAGACGTAAATCCTATTGCTGAAACCAATAAGCCAATGGCCATCAGCTTTTTTTCATTTCCTTTTTTAAATCGCTGCAGCACACCGCCTTGAATCAGCGCTTGAGTTAAACCGCTCGCCATAAACATCCATCCGATTGTCGTAGGAGTAGCATTGATTTTCGCTATTTGAAAAAATTGAAAAGTAGCTTCTAAACCAGCGAGCGTAAAAGTCGCTAAAAATGAAAGAACATATAAATACTTCATAGCTCCTTGAAAATCTGACGTGAAGTCATGCCATCTCGATGTCTGTACTTTATCAGCAGATTCTTTTCGTAAAGATTCTTTTAACGTAAAGAATGAGAACGCTGTCATAATCAGTGACAAGATACCAGAGATAACGAAGGGGAAAAACAAGCCGAAAGATGAAAGGACGCCGCCTAATGCCGGTCCAAAAATAAAGCCTAAGCCAATCGACATTCCTAACAGTCCCATTGCTTTCGTGCGGTTTTCTTCATCTGTAC
Source organism: Priestia sp. FW507-14D1A (assembly GCF_058781295.1). Classification (NCBI taxonomy): domain Bacteria; kingdom Bacillati; phylum Bacillota; class Bacilli; order Caryophanales; family Bacillaceae; genus Priestia; species Priestia sp. FW507-14D1A. Next base: position 429,663 of record NZ_JBYSWQ010000002.1, on the reverse strand, counting down.
TATCAGAAGCATATGCAAAAGCACAAGGAATAACAGCTCCTGCGAACAAACCTCCGATGATGCGCGACGTATACATTAAAGTCAGAGAGTTTTCTGCCACCGAAAAAAGAAAAAAGCTTGCGCTAAAGCCGAGTAAGCCCCAAAGTAAGATGGGACGCCGGCCTTTTATATCGGAAAGCTTCCCCCAAAAAGGTGCAGTAATAAAAGATGCGATCGAATAGCTAGCCATTAGTATTCCTAAATTGACCGTGCTTGCACCCGTGGCACGAATAACTTCAGGTACGATGGGGATGATCACTCCAAAGCCGACAAATACCATAAAAATAACAAACATTAATGTTCCAAGCTGTTTGTTCATATGCAATTAAGCCCCTTTCTCTGTAGAACATGCCGTGAGTTTAGTATACCAAATACAAAGAAGTTTTTTACGTATATTTGGTAAAAAACGTTTTATTTACAAATGGATAACTATGTTAATATTTACCTGTTGCACTGAGGATGATACAATTAAAAGAAAAGGGTCGTGAAGCGATTGCCAATATGGATTGTATTTGCTGGGATCATAGGCGGTCTTTTAGGATTTGGGGCGCTAGTGGACTATATAGCTAAAAAGAGAAGTATCGAGTTAGATCCAGCAGAAGGAATAAAGAATGCTTCTGATGCAGAACAAATCTATGTGGAAAATTATCTTTATCAAACAAAAGAAAATAACAATCACTTTCAATAAAAAAAGCTTGGAGAGAAATCTCCAAGCTTTTTTAATGCGGTAAAAAGATGAGCTGATAGAGAAATAAAACAGCAAAGACATACACAAGCGGATGAACTTGTTTGCCTTTTCCTTTTACCAGCTTCATTAACGGATAAGAAATGAAGCCAAGCGCAATTCCTGTTGCAATACTTGATGTAAGAGGCATCGCCAGAACAACTAAAAAGGCAGGGAACGCTTCATCAAAGTCATTCCAATTAATTTTAGCTACAGCACCCATCATCAAGCTTCCGACAATAATTAATGCAGGGGAAGTAATAGCTGCTACGCCAGAAACCGAGCTTACAACCGGACTAAAGAACGCTGCAACAATAAATAAAATGGCTACCGTTACACTAGTCAGACCTGTACGTCCGCCTGCTGCTACACCAGATGAAGATTCAACGTAAGCCGTTGTTGGGCTTGTACCAAATAAAGCTCCAATCGTTGTACCAAATGAGTCAGCAAGCAATGCTTGACGTACACGAGGCATCTTATTACCTTTCATAAGACCGGCCTGTTGAGCTACGCCTACCATTGTACCTGTTGTATCAAAAATCGTCACAAGTAAGAAAGAAAAAACAACTGTGTACAAATCATGATGAATAACATCTCCAAAAGCAGCAAAAGGATTTGAAATCATTAAGCCGTCTGGAAGGTGAGGGGAAGCAAACAAACCTTTATCAAATGAAAGCTGTCCTCTAAAGAAAGCAATTAATCCGGTAATAATCATACCGAAGAATAAAGCGCCGTTTACATTTAGCGTATATAAAATGATTGTAATCGCAAGTCCGATCAGTGTTAAAACTACTTTTTCAGACTGCAAATCACCAAGTCCAATTAAATTTGACTTATTTGCAACAATAATACCGGCTGAACGAAGCCCGATAAAAGCAATAAATAAACCGATACCAGCACTAATCGCGTGCTTTAAATTGTTTGGAATAGCTTCAATTAATTTTTCGCGAAACGATGTTAACGATAGGATGATAAAGATAATACCCGCTACGAATACAGCTGAAAAAGCAGTAGCATAGTCAATGCTTCCATTTGAACCAACAACTAAAGCAGCAAAGTACGCATTCATTCCCATACCGGGAGCAATCGCGATTGGATAGTTAGCTGCAAGAGCCATCCATAGCGTAGCTACGACTGCTGAAATAATAGTAGCTGTAAATACTTGATCAAAAGGAACGCCGGCGCTGGACAAAATAACTGGGTTCACAATGACGATATAAATCATGGTTAAAAACGTTGTAATACCAGCTAAAATCTCCGTTTTAGCATCCGTGTTATATTCTTTTAACTTAAACATAAGTAACCTCCAAAAATAACGAACATTAAAAGCAACATGATATATAATATTCGTTTTTTACTTGAAATGCAATAGATTTGCATATAAAAAATCAAAAACTGAAAAAGTGACGATAAAAGAGCTAAAACAAGTGTGAAATATTTCTTTTTTTCGGTGCTTTTTATAGTGTGTGCGTATAGAAGAGGCTCATACGAAAAAAAGCCGCTTGGGCTGCAGCGGCTATGTTGCTTGTTTTGAGGCAACGACTATTGGAAATTTTATTTTAATGGAAAGAGTTAAATCGTGATACGTATATTCCAAGCGTCCGTGGTAGTTGGAAACAAGTTCAGAAATGATCCACGTGCCAAGGCCTTCGTGGCGTTCTTTCTTTTCTGTAACATGAAAAGAAGTAAACAAGTGATCTTGACGTTCTCGTGATAAAGCAGCGGTAGAATTGCTGACTTCTAAAATGTAAATGCCGCTTCGAATCATACTCGAAACGGTTATCTCCTTTTTCTCAGAAGAATGAGCGGCTTCTAAAGCATTATGCAGTAAATTCATGATGAGATTCATTTGGTCAAGGTGGTTTAAAGGCAGCTGTGATAACGGTGAATCTAATTGAACATTCATATGTATTCCCCACGTATGTGCTTGATTCTTGCTTTGATGGACAACAGAAGCAACGTGCGAATGTTCACCTTGAATATATGAATGGGTATCATTCAAAGCTTCAACGTAATCTTGAATATACTCTTGTGCCTGCTGTCCTTGATTTGTTTCTAAAAGGTAGGATACGGCACTGACATGTTTAATAAAATCATGCCTTTCAGCCCTTAACGCTTGAAAAAGCTCATTGTTTTTTTGAATTTCACGTGAAGCACTGCTTTCCCGGTTGGTTACAAATATGTATTGTTGATAAGAAGAAAACATGTCAGTCATGTAACCAATCATTGCGATAACGGTTAAGCTAACACTAAAAGGTGAAGATAGGCTAAATAAAAGCAGGAAAAAAGCCGTCAGTACGATTGCTTTTTTTATAGTTAGTGAAGGAGCCGTTTGATATTTCTTTCTCCATATAAAAAATGAACCAATTATAAAAGAACTAAGTAGGAGATGTAAACTAACAGGCAGGTCTTTAAAAAAGAGGAGCACGAAAACAGTTAGTAAAACTAATGTGTAAAATAGTTTCATTTTAGATAGTCCCTCCTTTAAAAGTATTCTTTTTGCAAGATGTCTAAATTTGGTTTCGTGATTAAAGCTGTTTTTTCGGTGCTTTGAAACATCACTGAGTAGGAGTGCTTAGTATACAGGGAGAAATTTTGAACATAGGAAATGTTTATAATAAAAGCTCGATGCGACCTTAGAAAATGACTCGCTGTTAATTCTTTTTCAATTTCGTTTAATGATTGATAGGTACTAAATTCTCCATTTGTCGTTATGATTGTGGTAGAGCGACCCGTTCGTTCTGCAAATATAATATCTTGTTTGTTCAGCACTTGCATTTCGGTTTTTTGTTTTAAAATAAGCTTATCTCTTGTGTCAGTTGATTGTTTTTTTTGATGAAAACGCTGAATGCCTTTTAACAGACGCTCTTTAGAATAAGGCTTCATAATATAGTCTAAAACGTTGAGTTCAAATGCATGAACGGCAAAGCCGCTGTGCCCAGTGACAAAGATGACTTGAATATCAAGTGCGTAAGCATTGATAAAGTCTGCAAGCTCATAACCTGATAGCTTTGGCATTTCAATATCTGTAATTAATAAATCAATTTGATTTTTTTTAATTTCGTTATAAGCTTCCTCCGCGCTGCTAGTCGAAAAAAGTATGTCTATATCATCTTCTCTTTCTAAAGAAATCCTCAATTTCTCTAAATCATATGAATGATCGTCCACTAATCCTACTTTCATAAATAAAAACCCTCTTTGTTTCATTCTATTGGATATTACCACACTATTTTACCATGATTTACAAGATGAAAAGGACGTTTCGTGACATAAAAAACCCTCTTTATGACAAGATGGAAGATGCTGTATGAAAAATAAGCTAAGATATAGTCAATCACGGTAAAAGGGGAGAACGGATATGATTGAAATCAAAGGTGTGACGAAATATTTTAAAGAGAAAAAGCAAACAATTGCGGCTGTTCAAGATATTCATGTAACCATCTCACAAGGAGAAATTGTAGGGCTATTAGGTGAAAATGGTGCGGGGAAAACAACTCTTTTACGTATGCTGTCGACTGTACTTGAACCATCGGAAGGTAATATGTTCATTCATGGAATTAACATTCATAAACAGCCGGATAAAATAAAACAAAGAATTGGCGTGCTTTTTGGCGGTGAAACAGGTTTATACGACCGTTTAACCGCTCGTGAAAACTTAGCTTATTTTGCTAAGTTTTATGGCATGAGCAAACATGAAACAAAGATAAGGATCGAGGAACTGGCCAAACGTTTTGGAATGAAAGACTACTTGGATCGCCGGGTCGGAGGCTTTTCAAAAGGAATGCGTCAAAAAGTAGCCATTGCACGCACTATTCTTCATAACCCGGACGTTATCCTATTTGATGAGCCGACTACAGGATTAGACATTACATCAGCAAACATGTTTCGTGAGCTTATTAAAAGTCTGCAAAGAGAAGGAAAAACGATTATTTTTTCCAGTCACATTATGGAAGAAGTGGAGATGCTGTGTCAGTCTATCATCATGATTCATAAAGGCAAAATGATTTATCAAGGAACAAACGAACAGCTGTATAAAGAAGAGGAAAGCACAGACTTAAACTATATCTTTATGTCCCGTATCGTGAGGGGGGCTTAATATGATTTGGCATATTTATAAAAAAGAGTTAATTGATTGTTTGCGAGATCGAAAGACGATTATCTTTAGTGTGTTGATTCCGATTTTATTAAATGTAGGGATTATCTTTTTTGCCGACAAAATGATGGCTAGTGATCAAACGGATTCCATGTCTGTAGCTGTTACAAAAGATTCTGATGCCAGTGTGATCAATTGGTTAAAAAACGATGACAACATTAAAGTAATTGAAAGCAGAAATCCACTCAGTGCTGTAGAACAAGGGAAAGCGTTAGCGGCGTTAAAGCTACCAGATAATTTTTCTTCAGAAATGCGTAACATGAAATCGCCAGAAGTTACTGTTTATATTGATTCATCCAGTATGAACTCAGGCGCTACGGCGGATTATATACAAAATATATTAAATAAACATCGAGAAGCTATAGTTAACGAACGCTTAGGTCAATTAAATGTCAATAGTCAAACGATTGCTCCGTTTAATGTGGTTGAAAAAGGAGTGTCTAAGGAAGATGACGGCTCTTTAACTATGATTGCGATGTTTGCCCCAATGATTATCATTATGGGCGTTTTAGGTGGTATTCTTCCTTCTGCAAATGATATCTTTGCAGGTGAAAAAGAACGAAAGACGATGGAAGCTTTATTGATGTCTCCTGTCAAAAGAACTCAATTATTGGTTGGGAAATGGCTGACTATTTCTACATTCGGTATCATAAGCGGCCTTTTGTCGACATTGGCCTTTGTTTTGTCTGTGCGTTATTTAACAACGGTATTAAATAATGCACTGCAGCTTAAGGGGCATTTTACAACCTTTATTTTCTCATTTTTAGTTAGTCTTACTTTACTAGCGCTTCTAGGAGCTATGGTATTATGTATTCTTAGCCTTTTAGCAAGCTCCGTTAAAGAAGCGCAAAGCTACACATCCCAGATTATGATAGTAGCGATACTTCCATACTTTTTACTGATGGGAAAATCCGTACACGAACTGCAGCCAAGCGGATTCTTAATTCCTATTTATAACGTATTTGCACTTATGAAACAGCTTCTCTACGGTGTCTATGACATGCAGAGTCTTGCGTATACAGCAGGAAGCTTGTCGGTTTGCATTATTGTTTTATTTACGATTGGTTATACGATGTTTACCAAAAGCCGTTGGGTGCTTGGTAAAGGGTAAGAGACTGGGCAAAAGTAATTTAGTTGAAGAGAAATCCGAACGAGTAATCGTTCGGATTTTTTTATTGGAATGGTGAACGTAGGTTTCAAGTAGGTAGTTAGCTGCTTCTAGCTGTTGATTGGAGGGAAAAACGGAGACTCCTGCGGGAAAAGCGGAACAGGTGAGATCTCACAGGAGCGGAAGCGACGAGAAGGCTCACCGGCCACCCGCGGAAAGCGAAGTCTTGCACGGAAATCAACAGCGGCATAACACGCGCCTCATAATAGCTCATTTACCCCAGTTGTTTGTCTCTAGATTCAATTGATTTCGTTATGTCTCAACTTTTTTGTAGGGAAATAGAAATTAAAAGAGAATATGGAAAGAAAGGAGAGTGAAACAGCTGCATCTTATTATATGCATCCTATTATAGTAGAAGAAATTTCTCATTCGATAAAAAAGTATGTAAAGCAAATCGAAAAAGTGACGTTTCCAAAGCAAGGGTGTACCTCGGATGTTGGTATCCTTCATACGGCTAAAGGAAGGTATGTTTTAAAGCGGACAAAAGGGGAAAAGTACAGAAAATGGTTATATAGGTAATATTATGTATTAAAAAATATACGGGCACTGGCGGACTTTCAAAGCCCGAGTGCTTACAAATTTGTTCAAACAGCTGTTATTGACTGGAGCGGAGGAACCTGCGGAGATGCCCGTTATGATATGGCCCTTGCTGTTCGCTTTGAAGGCGGAATTTTTACCGGTAAAGAGCGCGCTGCTTTTTTTAAGGGATACGGCAAACAGATTTCACAGCACGAATTTTGTTATTTTGCAGAAGGGTTGTACGAGTTTTTCTAAGCAATAATGACATCATTTTCTTCATTTGTTGAACGTCCACTTTCTTTGACGAATTCATACTAGTTTTGTCACGTATGAAGGGATTTAAAAATTTCTCTCGAAATGGCTAGTAAATGAAAAAATGGAGGGATGGAACATGACGATGAAAACGGTAGATGTGGCAAAAGCGCTGGGAATACATCCAAGTACGGTATTAAAGTGGGTCAAAATGGCGGATATCGAGCTAGAGAGAAATGAATCGGGACACTGTGAGTTTACAGAAGAAAACATTGAAGCACTTAGAAACTTTCAAAAAAACCGCAATCGTCAAGCCGTCGTCAAAGTGGTAGAAAAAGTAGTAGAAAAAGAGGAAGTGGTTATATCTGATGAACGTGCGCAAGACATGCAAAAGCAGCTTGATCAGCTTTTTTTAAGGCTGATTGAAAATGAAAAGCGTACAGAAGAAAAAGCGGGAGAAGTAGTGACGTTTCAAATTTTAGAGCATCGTTCAGAAATCGATCGATTAAATAAAGTTATTACGAAATTAGAAAATCGAGTAGTGGAACTTGAAAGTCAGTTAAAAAGTGAAGATAGCTTAAAAGGTAAAAAGCCTGTTCCGAGATGGAGAAGCTTTTTAACCGGTATTTTTAGCTACTAGCAGCGATTTACCATAACGGTAAATCGCTTTTTTATGGAATTTTATGAAAAATACATCAATTCGTACAGGTTTGTGGAAAAAAATCTCAATAATAGTTGACGAAACGCTTAGTAATTTGATAAAACTAATTAAGTTAAGAAAGTGAAATACTTTCGTAAATACATATTCGTTATTATGGGATAGCGATAAGGAGAGTGACAAGTGAAAAAAAGAGAAGAGCTCGTTCAAGAAATGGAGACGCTGTTTCGCTTTGTGTTCAGACAGCTTCGCCAAGAAATTAATGAAGTATACAATTCAGAGCTATCAACAAATGAATTTATGGTGCTTCGTATGCTGGTTGATTCCGGCAGGCAGCGATCAACTGATTTATCAAAGTATCTTCAAGTGTCAGCAAGCCACATTACGGCGGTAACCGACTTGCTTTTATCAAAAGGCTACATTGCACGCAAACGGTCTGAAAACGATCGGCGTATTATTGATATCGAACTGACCAAGGAAGGACAGGATATTTTTAATGCTATTCAAGAGAAGAAACGAGCCTATTTCCTTGAGCGTTTTGAGCACTTTACAGATAAAGAAATTGAAACGATGAATAAACTGTTTCACAAAATTAAAGGCGATCAAAAATAAAGCGCTTTAAATACGGAAGAATAATCAGTGAACATGAGCTTCACTGATTATTTTTTTGTCTTAAAACGCAAAGAGTATAAAAGGCAAGTTAGTTGGTGAGAACATAAAATCAGCGTATAATAATAGAAAGAACACATGAAGGAGGTCATCTTTTTGACAGAACAATATGAAGTAGCAACTTTTGCTGGCGGCTGTTTTTGGTGTATGGTGAAGCCTTTTGATGAACAGCCAGGCATTATAAAAGTTGTATCTGGCTATACAGGCGGTCACAAAGAGAACCCGACGTACAAAGAAGTATGCTCAGAAACAACGGGCCACTATGAAGCGGTCCAAATTACATTTGACCCAGAAGTTTTTCCATATGAAAAGCTTTTGGAACTATACTGGCCTCAAATTGATCCAACGGATGCAGGCGGACAATTTGCGGATCGAGGCGATTCATATCGAACAGCCATCTTTTATCACAATGAACATCAAAAGGCACTAGCTGAAGAATCCAAACAACAATTAGAAGCAAGCGGTCGTTTTTCTGAGCCAATTGCTACACAAATTCTACCGGCAAAACCGTTTTATGAAGCCGAAGAATACCATCAAGGTTACTATAAGAAAAATAAATTCCGCTATGCTATGTATCGACGAGGATCTGGACGCGATCGTTTTATTAAAGAAAACTGGAAAGATTTTGGCCGCGACGAGCAGCTGAAAATGACATTGACGCCTATTCAATATGAAGTTACTCAAAATGACGCAACGGAACCTCCGTTTCGTAATGAATTTTGGGATCATACAGAAGATGGTATTTATGTAGATATCGTATCAGGAGAGCCGTTGTTTAGTTCAACTGATAAATATGATGCTGGATGCGGATGGCCGTCTTTCACAAAAGCGATTAATAAAGATGAAGTAAACGAAAACATGGACGTTAGTCATAATATGGTTCGTACAGAAGTACGAAGCAAAACGGCTAACTCTCATTTAGGTCATTTATTTGATGATGGTCCGCAAGATGCAGGCGGCTTGCGTTACTGCATCAACTCAGCAGCTCTTCGCTTTGTTCCGAAGGAAGATTTAGAAAAAGAAGGATACAGGGAATACGCTGTTTTATTTAAGAAATAAAATAATATGAAAGAAGAGCGTGATTCAACTTAAAGTTGGCTCACGCTCTTCTTTTTGTGCTTTCTTTTGTTTTATTTTGGCTCGAATGAGGCTGTAGAGAAAAAGGAAAGGAATGTAGCCATAAATAAAGTAAAAGCCGGTCATGGATAATCGTGTATTAAGCTGATCGATGGTTTCTCGATCATCAAAGAAAATAGAAAAACCAAGAAGGGCAATCAGAACTAATATGAGAAAAAGCGTAGGTGGCTTATTAAATGTTTTGCTAAATCCACGAATTGTACACCATACGCTGACAGCAATCGTAGGAAGAACCACTATAAGCCACAGAGCAATTAAAATATATTCAAAACGCTGTAAAAACGGAATTTCAATAATTTTGGCCATCGTTAAAGTTGGCCAGATCGTATGCATTAATTGTCCCTGGCTAAAGTAGGCAAATGAAACCAATGCTGTGAATAAATACAAAAAAGCACTGAACAATATCCCAAGTTGACCCCATTTTTGGCTAGTAGCGCCATTTTTTATAAAAGGATAGAAAAAAAGCACAGATTCAAATCCCAAATTCTCAAAAGTCATCATCTTAGTTGAAATTAAAAATTCCCATATCGTGTGGTCAAACAAAGGAAATAAATTATTAAGGTGCCCGTATTTCAGAGGGTAAATCAATGCAAGTGCGAGCGGCAAGGGAAGCATAACCCCAAAAAAAGCAATTCCAGTAATCACACGAAATCCACCGGAAACTGTATAGTAAATAATAGGTAAGTAAACAAGTGATACAATCCATGTTTCCAGCTGTGGAAACATCCATATTTGTAAAATTTCTACGTACGTCCGGTAAATGGTTAAAGCAAAAATAAAATAATAAGCCGATGCCGCAAGAGTTAAAGCTCCTCCAAGGTATTTACCAAAGTATAACCGATGGATATCGACAATATCGCTGTTTTCACGGGTTAAGATATTAAAAATCATCGCTAATAAAATACAGACGCTGATCGCAGCAAGGAAGATAGATATCCAAGCTTCATATCCAGCTCCTTTAATAATATAACGCTGAAATCCTAGTATTCCAACACCAATTTGCGTAGAGTGGACTAAGAAAAAAAGAAAAGAAGGGGAAACTTGATTTTCTTCTTTAATTGTATTGTGCATCTTTTCTTCCTCCTAGTTGCTAATCCCGGTTTGAATAAGGTGAACGCGAGCTTTTACTTCAATATTCATATCCGGATATTGCGCTTTGAATTTTTCACTGTTAAATCCTCGCGTTTTACTTCGAACGTAATCTGTAAAACAAATGGGGTCGATCCTATGCTGCTGAAGTTTCTTAATAAAGGCATCCCCATCTTTTTCAATATCTTTTTGAAGCGTTTTTTCAACCATTTTAATACTAGCTGGGTCTGTTAGATTTATCCATCCGGGAAACTCTTTTACAAGACCGTCGATAGTTAAGTGCGCAACAATACTTGGATGTTGATGATTTCCTTTAATTTCATACTTTGTTTTGGTTCGCAAGTTCTGCAGTATAATTTCGCCTTTACGGTCACTTTCTTTAATTGTTACTGAGTAGCGGCCATGTTTTGTTCCGCTTGTTAGCAGCTTAAATAAAAATGTTTCTTTCATTCCGATGGTTGTAACGACTTTTTGTTTTTTGAAAAGCGCCAGTCCCTTTAATTTAATAGCATCTTTTTGCTGCGTTAAAACAGGAAGATAAGGGTCGCGGTCGTCGCTGAAAAAACTGAATAAAAAAATTTGTAAATTAGTGTTGGGCAAATTTTCTGTTCGGATATTTTGTTCGATCAAATTAGAAATAAACTGATAGTCTTTAATTTTCTTTTTTGTAACGGAGCTCAATAATTCATGTGCGTTGCCATCTGCAATGCTTAATTTAATATTACGTCCAAGGTCTGGATTTCTAGCAATCGTGTTTACTAATTCATCCACGCCATGTGTTGCAAATTCTTTTCCCATGACGATGCTCCTCAGCTGCCCAAAAGCGACCGGAAGAGATGATTTATTGTTTAAGCGGAGTGGAATATCAAATGATGAATTAGCAGTAGCCGCAATAATACTAGGTTCTTCTGTTGGCCCGTACTTATAGATAGGGTATAAAATAGTTCCTCTGACTTTATTGCTTTGAGGAATATAATCATATCCTATAGAGTTAACTACTTGAATTTCGTCAATCGTTTCACGGTCTGCACAGCTTGTTAAGAAAGTAAGGCAAGTGCATAAAATAAGTATTTTCTTCATGACGTTTCCCCGCTTTACTCATTATCTAGATTACTTTTTCGTTTAGTCTTATTCGCTTTATTAGGGTTATAGCGAAAGCGCTCTAAAGGACGCAAGTAGCTTGGTCGCTTAGCCGTATGACTATAGGGCAATCGCAGGAAGGTGTCCCTATACTCTGTTGGACGAAACGGAAAAAGCGGAACAAGATAAGGCATGCCCAAAGATTTTAAACGAAGCAAATGAACCAGTAAGAAACAAAAACCAAAGGTAATGCCGACTAAACCGAACGCAGTGGCAAACAAAATAAACGGAAAGCGTAGCAGCCGGATGGTATTAGACATTTTAAAAATAGGCGTTGTAAAAGAAGCTAAAGCTGTCAGTGAAACAATAATAAGCAAAATATTGCTTGTTAACGCCGCTTCGACTGTTGCTTGCCCAATAACAATCCCTCCTACGATTCCCAGTGTTTGACCTACTTTTGTTGGAAGTCTGGCCCCGGCCTCACGAAGCAGTTCAATGGTGATTTCTAAAAAAAGTACTTCGATGACGGGGGGAAAAGGAACGTTGGTCCTTGAAAAGATAATAGGACCCAGCAGATCTTTTGGAAGCATCTCATAATGATACGTAACAATCGCTACATAAAGAGGCGTAGCAAAAATAGAGAAAAAGACGCCAAAAATACGAATAACTCGGAAAAATGACCCTAGAACCCACGGTAAATAGTAGTCTTCAGGTGAAATAAAGAAGTCAAGCAGCGTTGACGGACCTGTAACTGCGTAGGGTGAACCGCTTGAGAAAAAGGCAGCTTGCCCGTTTAACAGGCTGAACAAGACTCGATCGATCCGCTCTGTTGTTAAAAAAAGCGGAAACGCCGTAGAAGAATTATCGGAAATTAATTGATCAAGCATTGTACTATCAAAAATGACGTCGAAATCTATATCTTCCAGGCGCTGCGTCATAGTGTCTACGTGCTGAGGGTTCGTTACGCCTTCTAAATAAACAAGAACGACGCGCGTTTTCGATTTATTTCCTACGGTGAGTTCTTTAAAAATAAGGTTTTCGGAAATGACCGTTTTTCTCATTAAATAGAGATTGACATCTAAATCCTCTACAAAACCAATTTTAGGACCAACAACACTGAACTCATTTTCGGTTTCATTTTCTTTTCGAAACCCTGTATCAAAGCTTTGAACTTTAATAAGCGCTACTAGCTTATCGTCTTTATGTAATTGAAACATTACGTAGCCGCGCAGCATCTTTTCTAAAATTTCTTTTGTATCTTTTGTAACGGAAATATCTTCAATCGGCAGAACGTTTTCGACTTCATATACACTGCTTAACGTGAAGTCTAGTTTTTGAAAAGGCTCAAGTATTTTATCTTCAACACTTTGCATGTTTACAAGTTGCTTAAAATACGTAATGATGTATTTTCGATGCTGCGAACCAATGGCTAATGTTGTGAAATCACTTGATTTTTTAAATTGTTTAATCAGTTCATCCAATGTTTTTTTTGGCTGATCGTCTGCATTCTTTTTTTTAAATAAATGTTTAAACATAACCGTGCCCCTCGCATGACTTTCTATTACTGGTAGTTTGTTCATGTACTTCCTTTTTATTCGACTATTTTTTCTCAAGAAGAAAGGAAGAATATAAAGACAAACTTTACACTCTTTTACAGTGGATAAACAGTGGATTTACGTTTGAATGGTAACTTTAGACATGTCGAAGATAATGAAATAAAGGAGCGGGTACATTTATATGAAGAAAAAATTAGCAGGTATTACACTGGCAGGAGCAGTAGCATTGGCCTCGTTTGGTGTAGGAAACTCACTTATTCAAACGGAAGCAAAAGTGGAGCATAATTCAGCTAAGAAGCCTCAAAATGTCATTATGATGGTAATGGACGGGACGAGTTCAAATGCTACTACACTCGCAAGATGGTACAAGGGAAAACCGTTACATATGGATCAGCTGATGGCTGGGGGAGTACGTGCGTATTCGGCAGAATCTGCTATTACAGATTCCGCTCCGGCAGCTACTGCTTTAGCAACGGGAAATAAATCAAATTCAGGCTATGTAGGGGTGCTGCCTTCGGTAGTGAATACGCCTGGGGTTAAACCCGTAGAAAAAGAAGATCAATTTCGTCCCGTAGCAAACGTTCTAGAAGGAGCAAAGCTTTCAGGGCGCGCGACGGGAATTGTGGCTACTTCTGAAATCCAGCACGCTACACCAGCTGGTTTTTCAGCCCACAACTATAGCCGTGATGATTTTCAAACGCTAGCGGAGCAGCAAGTGTATCAAAACATTGATGTAGTGCTTGGAGGAGGTAAGCAATCTCTTCTTCCAGGAAAAGAAGAAAAAAGCCGGAAAGACGGTGAAAACTTAGTCGATGTTTTGAATACAAGAGGATATGACTTTGTAGAAAATAAAAAGGAATTAGAGCAGTCACGCGCCAAAAAAATCTGGGGGAGCTTCGCCGACCGTGACTTAGCGTATGATATGGACCGACCGCAGACAAAAGCAGAACAGCCAAAGTTGTCCCAGATGACAAATAAAGCAATAACAACACTATCCAAAGATAAAGACGGTTTTTTCTTATTTGTTGAAGGAAGCAAAACGGATTGGGCAGCTCATGCGAATGATCCAGTAGGAATGATTAGCGATGTATTAGCCTTTGATGAGGCAGTGGGCAAAGCAGTAGAGTTCGCTGAAAAAGATGGAAATACGATGGTTATTGCGATTGCTGATCACGGAAACAGCGGTCTTTCAATCGGTAATGCAAATACAACAAAAGGGTACGATACCACACCTGTTTCTGCTTATATTGATCCGTTAAAAAAAGCAAAAATGACGTTAGAAGGTGCTACGTCTAAATTAAAAGAAGATTTATCAAATAAAGAAGAAGTGGCTGCTTTGTATGGTTTGTCCAATCTAACTTCAGAGGAAAAAGCGCAGCTGACTAAAGCAAGAGATAAAAAAGAAATCAGTGCTGCACTATCGAAGTTATTAGCCAACCGAGCAAACCTTGGATTCACAACGGGTGGTCATACGGGTGAGGATGTATTTCTGTATTCGTACGGTGTAAATCGACCAACAGGGCACTTTGATAATACGGATATTGCCAAACATATGGCTAAATCAATGAATATTAACTTAAACAAGTTAACAAATGAATTATTTATTGAGGCAAATAAAGCTTTTAAAGGCTCAAAGGTAGCGGTTGATTCAAAAGACAAAAACAACCCTGTGCTGGTTGTTACAAACAATAAGCGAACGGTGCGTTTCCCAGTAAACAAAAATATTGCTATTGTAAACGGAAAAGAAATTCAAATGGACAGCGTGGTGGTACAGGATAAAAAGAATCGCTTTTTTGTATCGAAACAAGCACAGCAAATTGTAAAAAATGAAAAATAAGAAATGAATACAAAACAGGCCGGGTTATAACTTTAGGCCTGTTTTTTTACAAATAATAGATGGTTAATTAGGTTATGTAGCCTTTATAGAGGAATGAAGCTATTTATTTTACAAATAAATAGCTTTGAACACTTAAAGAAATGGAAAGTCTTCACGTTTAACTATATGTGATTTGTACTATGAAATGGTATAATAATCATAGTTTTAAAAGGAACTAGTTCGGAATACATATGTAAGTTCATACCTTTGTATGCTAGAATTTTTATAATAAAATGAATAAAAAATACATAAATTCTTTTGGCTGAAATCACAAAGTCATGGTTATTAAGGACAATATGTAAGTAATTACCTTGAATAAAAAGTAAAAAATGAATAAAAGTATGGGTGAAAGAGCGTAGAACATGTTTTAATAGTAAGAGAAAACAAAATGATTGAAAAAAGCGTGTCGTCTTTATCGAAAATAGTAAATAAAGATTTTGGCATGCTGATTTACAGATTATAAAAAGGGTATTAAATCATTGTTAGGAAAATAAATGATAATAGATAAACGGTTTTTATGTCTTCTTCTAGAAAACCTACAATTATTGCAATATTCCCCATGAACAATCGTTGTGCGTTCCATTAACGATTAGCGTCCGTGTAGATCATTCATCTCAACATAAAAACACTATAACTATGTGTAGACATGCA
The DNA here is from genome assembly GCF_058781295.1 of Priestia sp. FW507-14D1A. NCBI lineage: Bacteria > Bacillati > Bacillota > Bacilli > Caryophanales > Bacillaceae > Priestia > Priestia sp. FW507-14D1A. Next base: position 414,092 of record NZ_JBYSWQ010000002.1, on the reverse strand, counting down.
TAAAACAGAATGGGCAATAGTTCGTACTATACTTTAACATTGTATCCTAGGGGGAGTCAGGATGAACAAAATTAACTTAATTATTGCCGATGATAACGAAGATTCGGTTGAAATTTTAGATTATTTTATAGAACAGCTTCCGGAATTTGAAGTGATTAGCACCTGCAAAGACGGAGAGCAGCTTGTACAGGAAGTGATGGCTAAGAGTCCAGACCTTTTGCTCGTAGACATTAATATGCCTACGATTAACGGTGTAGATGCCATAAAAAAGTGCCTGCGCATTAAGCCGAATTTAAACTTCATTTTTATCACCGGTTATGATGAATTTGCTGTAAAGGCATTTGAGTTGTCAGCACTGGATTACATTGTAAAACCGATTGAAAAAACCAGGCTTTATATGGCGTTAGAGCGGGCAAAAAACTCCATTGGAATTGATAAAAATCAGTCAAAAAAGCCAGGTGAGCAATTAAAAAGACTGCCTGTAAAATTTAATGGTTCTACTTATTACATTCCAATTGATCAAATTATTTTTATCGAGAAATCCGGAAAAAAATGCTTAATTTATACTCAATCACGTGTCTATGAGACATATGAAAATATTAGTGATATCTATATGTATTTGAACCCTTCTGTATTTAGTCAAACACACCGGTCTTATATCGTGAATTTACAGAAAGTTTCGCACATCACACCAAAAAACGAAACATATCTTGTTTATTTCTTAGAAATTGATGAATATGCTCATATCTCAAAATTAAAAATTCAAGACGTTCAAAAACAGCTGCATCAGTTAATGACGAATTAAAAGATGCTGCTGCTTCTAAAATAGCTATGTTGATGAAAGGACGAAGCTTATGTAAGTTTCGTCTCTTTCATGTGTCTGCTTTCGGAATAAATGATCGTAATATAGTTCTTATGAGAAGAGTTAGATAGAAGACGTAACGTTGAATTGAAAGGAAAGAAAATGATTTCAATTACTGGTCACTATAATGAATTTACCGTATTTCTTGCTGTCATTGTAGGGATTCTTGCCTCTTATACAGCACTTGATATTATGAGCAAAATGATAAAAAAACAGCGGAACAATTATTTGTGGCTTACACTGTCAGCAACTTCAATGGGGCTTGGAGTGGGGGCGATGCATTATATTGCGATGCTTGCTTATTATGTTCCTGTTAGCTTTCATTTTGATGCTGTACTTTCTGTCCTTGCTTTAATAATAGCGATCAGCGGATCATTAGTTGCGTTTTGGACATTCTGGAAATGGCGCACGTCGGTATGGTCAGGGCTTATTTTAGGAAGTAGTATTCTGGGCACGCATTACATTGCAATGGCAGCAATCGAAACAGAAGCACGCATTCATTATGCCGTGCTATCTGTTTTGCTTTCCATCATCATCGCTCTGGTCGTTGCATTTTATGCGATGCACTTGTTTTTTCGTTCGAAAAGCGTGAAAGCTAATCCGTTTCTTAAACTTGTTAGCTCTATTTTGCTGGGTATTGGAATTTCAGCTATGCATTTCATCAGTATGTATGGAATGAAGCTCCATATTGCACATTCAGTTGCTAGAAGGTGGGGCCAGTGGCTGCCGTATCAAGCGCCATTTTCCAATATTATTGCAAGCATCACAATTACGCTACTCATTGTCTTCCTGCTCGTTGCTGCTTTTAAGCGTCAGGAAGAAGTGAGGGAAAGTCAATTAAAAGAAGAGTATTATCAATCTCTTTTTAACTACAATCCCAATATTGTGTGTGCGGTTGATTTGTACGGCAATATTCAAACGATTAATCCAAAAGGAACAGAGCTAACAGGATACACGTTGCATCAAATGGAGAAAATTCCGTTTCCTTATATGTTTAGAGAAGCTGAAAGAGCTGAAGAATATATGTGGAAATCTCTGAACGGAGACTCTGTTTATTATGAGGCAACGCTCATTCGCAAAGATAATCAGCCTGTATATGTTGAAGTAACGCAAATGCCTATTATTGTTCATGGTCAAATTAAAGGCAGTTACGTCATCGCCAAAGATGTGACAGACCGAAAAAAGGCTCAACAGCAGCTGTTGGATTTACAAGAAGATTTAAAACGCACGCTTTCACAGCAAGATGGCGCTATTTTTAAATTTGTGAAAAACGATAAAGGGTATATCCATACCATGTGCGAAGGAAAAATGGTTCGTGAAATGGGATATGAGGAAATAGATGTTGTTGGTAAAACACTTGAAGAATTTTTGCCTGAATCCTACGCGAAAGAAAATAAGAGATATTATGAGAAAGCATGGGCGGGAGAGAAAGTGTCTTATGAAGTACTTATGAACGACTTTGCTTACTATACGAAGTTAATACCTCATATCTACAAAGGAGAAGTACAAGAAGTTATTGGTTCTATAGTAGATATCACTGATCTTCACGAGGCAAGAGAAAAGTTGGCTAAAAGTGAAAGCATGTATCGCTCCGTTCTTTCTACAATGTCAGAAGGTGTGGTGTTTCATGACCTTGAAGGTAACTTAATTGCTGCCAATGCCTACGCTGCTAAAATTCTAAACGTGCCTTACGACCAAATGTTATCGGTTAACCCGTTTGGTTTAGACTGGGAAATTATTCATCCTGATGGTACACCTTTTGCACTGGAAGACATTCCATCTGTTCGATGTCTTGACACAAAAGAGGCTGTGCGAAATACAGTTATGGGTATTTATTTAGATGAGAAAAAGTTGACATGGCTTTCGGTGAATGCTGAACCGCTTCAAGAAAGCAAATATTATAAAGGCGTAGTTGTCACATTTTATGATATTACAAAACAGCAGGAACAAGAACAAGATTTGCTTCATTCTAATCAGCAAATGATTATAGCAAAAGAAGAAGCCGAAAAGGCCAATCAAGCCAAGTCTGAATTTTTATCAAAAGTAAGCCATGAGCTTCGAACGCCGTTAAACAGTATTTTAGGTTATGCACAGATATTGGAAGAGCAAGGGGAAAAAGATTTAACAGAAAAACAATTGAATCGTATACGAAAAATTTTAAAAGCTGGTAATCATCTTCTTTATTTGATAAATGAAACGCTTGATTTATCGAAAATTGAATCAGGTCACTTAGCGATTAATCTTGAACCGGTGTCGGTAAAAGAGGCAATTGAAGACGCGCTTAAAATTATGAAACCACTAGCAAAAAATAAGCATAGTATACTTTATACTCGCTTTCACGCATACCAAGAAGTCTTTGTTGAAGTAGATGAACTTCGGTTTCAGCAGATCTTATTAAATCTGCTTACAAACGCCATTAAGTATTCGCCCGCTTATCGCGATATCACTATCTATACTGACATCACTCAGCATCACGTAACTATATCGATTGAAGATAAGGGCTTTGGAATTCCAGCTTTAGAATTAAATCGGATTTTTGAGCCTTTCTACCGTGTAAATAGACTAGAAAAAGACGGAACAGGAATTGGGTTGGCGCTTGTAAAACAGCTTGTTGTATTAATGAATGGAACGTGCGGAGTCCGAAGTGAAGAAGGCAAAGGCAGTACATTTTGGGTGCGTTTTCCCATAGTCCATCCACCTGTTCCTAAACGCTTATCCGATGAAGGAGAAGCCGAGCCGTTTTTAGGTTTTTCCATGCCAATTTCAATTGTGTATATTGAGGATAATGATACAAATATTGAGCTTATGCAATCGATTCTTTCTCCATATAAAAACGTTAAGCTTTTAATTGCTAAAACAGGAGAAAATGGCATCGGGCTAATCAGGTCTATTTCACCGGATATAATCTTAATTGATATTGATCTGCCTGATATGAATGGTTTTGAGGTATGCACACAGCTTCAGCTAGAAAAAGAGTTGAAGCATATTCCCCGAGTCGCCCTGAGTGCAAGCGCGATGCAAACCGATATCGATCAAGCTTTTTTAGTCGGTTTTAGTGAATACGTAACAAAGCCTATTCATCTTGCAACGTTTTTGAATGTATTAAAACGCTTAACAAAAGCTTAACAAAAGTTTAGAGGGCTTTTAATTGACTTATTAGTGGACTCTTTGTAAAATAAAAACAACTTAATACATTTACTTCTTAAGGAGTAAAGGGGAGTAGCGTCAGGGAAACCTGAAACAAAGTCGTCATTACATGGAATATTCCATCGGCTTTGTTGGCATAATGATTATGCTTAGCAAGACCTTTGCCATATTTGGCAAAGGTCTTTTTGTGTTTTATTCCGGTAATGAGGATAAATAAACTTATACAAAGAAACGAGAGGGGATTTTTATGGATGCATCACTTTTGTTAGAATATGGATGGGTATTGCTAGTGCTGGTTGCATTAGAAGGAATTTTGGCGGCGGATAATGCTCTTGTGATGGCCATTATGGTCAAACATTTACCGGAAGAAAAACGCAAGAAGGCATTATTTTACGGACTAGCCGGTGCCTTTATTTTTAGATTTGGTTCATTGTTCTTGATTTCATTTTTAGTCGACGTATGGCAGCTTCAAGCTATAGGAGCCATTTACTTATTGTTCATTTCCATTAATCATATTGTGAAGCGATATGTGAAAAAAGACGATCATGAAAAAGTGAAAGAAGCAGACGAGAAAAAGGGCTCAAGTTTCTGGATGACGGTTTTAAAAGTAGAAATAGCAGACATTGCTTTTGCCGTTGATTCAATTTTGGCTGCTGTAGCTCTTGCCGTTACATTGCCAACGACAAATCTTCCTCAAATTGGCGGACTAGACGGAGGACAGTTCTTGGTGATCTTCGCCGGAGGAATTATGGGATTAATTATTATGCGTTTTGCTGCAACTTGGTTCGTCAAGCTATTAAATACGCGCCCAGGCCTAGAAACGGCGGCTTTTGCTATTGTAGGCTGGGTAGGGGTTAAGTTAGCGGTTTATACCCTTGCTCATCCGGAATTAGGTATTATTAATGAACATTTCCCTGAATCAAAAGTGTGGAAAATTACGTTTTGGATTGTGTTACTTGGCATAGCAGCTTCAGGCTGGTTTCTATCTAAAAATAAAGAACAAACTGATCTTGAAGGCTCAGAGAAAGAAAAAGAATTGTTAAAAAAAATTGAAAATCAATAATAAAAAAACGCGCTTTCAATGCTAATTGAAGGCGCGTTTTTTATTGTTGAGACAAAATACCTAGTTTGGATTGTTTAGGTAAAGGGTAAAAGAACTAACTAATGTTTAATTATTTTATATCCGAATGTTTTGCTTTTTCGTTCATATTCTGTAGAGAACAGAAGCAGCCGTAAGTAATTCAGTTCAATGAAGTTTATTTCAGTTTATAAACATATATTTCAAATGTATGTTAATTGGTAAAATTGAGCTATTATGGGTTATAATAAAGGGAAATTAAAAGGAGCAGAGCGCTTCTCAACCCTGTTCGTCATCAAAAGAATGGATATTAACATGGTATAAAGCAACTGAGTATAGTAAAAGAGGTGAAGCCAATGCTCACAAAAGTTCAAACGCCTCCATCGCTTGAAACGCTTGTACTGACGATTCAGCAAGGGGATAAACAATTACATAATGAAATGATACAACAGTATAAACCGTTTATTGCTAAAGTTGTTTCAGCTGTATGTAAACGTTATATAAGTGAAGCTGACGATGAACTTAGCATTGGTCTAATTGCATTTAATGAAGCCATTGAAAATTACACAGTCCAAAAAGGACGATCTCTTCTTGCATTTGCCGAACTTATTATTAAAAGAAGAGTAATCGACTATATTCGAAAAGAAAAGAGAAATCAAACGCTGCTCTATAGCCGAATTGAAAATGAAGGTTTTATTCAAGGTAAGGTAGAAAGGGACATATCGCTTTCTAACTATAAAAGGCAAAGTGAAACTTCATATATTCAAGAGGAAATGACTTATTTTTGTCAGGCGTTAAAATTGTTTAAATTAACTCTTGAAGACATTATTAACACGTCTCCTAAACATAAGGATGCAAGGGGAAATGCAGTCGAAGTTGCATCATTTATCGTCAATGAAAAAGAATTAAAAGATAAGCTGTTTTTAAAGCGGCAGCTTCCTATTCGCTTGATTGAAAAACATGTCAAAGTGAGCCGGAAAACAATTGAAAGAAACCGTAAATATATTATCGCGATGGTTATTATATTAGCGGGGGACTACGTGTATTTAAAAGACTATATTATGTAAGAAAAAGGCACACGCAGGTGCCTTTTTTTTAGCCATGTTATGAAGTTAAGTTTTATTTTTGTGTGCTGCCGCTTAAGTGAGCTTGAGCTTGTTGCACCAAGCGTTTTGTGATTTCTCCGCCTACTGAACCGTTGCTGCGTGCAGCAGTGTCAGAACCTAGAGTTACCCCAAATTCTTGAGCGATTTCATATTTATATTGATCTAAAAATTGTTCTACGCCTGGTGTTAATAGTTTATTTGTTCTAGCCATGATTAGTCATCTCCTTTTTTAGTGGTACAGCAGTTCACTGCTGTATCTGTATTATTTGTTGTTTCCTATTTTGCATACTGGTAATGGTTTGCAAGAAAGTATAAAAAAGCCCAGCTTTCAAAGAAGCTGGGCTTTTTTATATATTATTTTACAACTGCATATTGCTCAAGAGACTGAGCAAATGACTTTTGAAGAGATTTTACTTGTTCTACGTATGCATCAGATACGTGTTGGAATTCTTGGCGCGTTTTCTTTTGCTCTTCTACTAATTGTGTTACTACTTGATGATATTGTTCTTGAGCTTGCTTTACTAAAGAATAGCTTGATTTGCTTTGGTTAAGAGAAAGCTCTTGTAATTTATTTAATGCTTCATGCGTGCGGTTTGTCCATTCTTCATAAGAATCGGCAACAGCGTTTCCAGCTGTTTTACGTAAGTTTTCAACTGTTTTTTGTTGAAGGTCTTCTAATTCAGCTTTCCATTGTTTGTCTGTTGCTTGAAGCTGTTCAACTGCTTTTGTTACAAATTCTTGCTGTTGCTCAAGTGCTTTTAACGTCCATTGCTCAATTTGTTTGTTTCCGTCTGCAATGTTTTGTAACCCCTTTGTCCATTGTTCCCACATTGCATCAATTACTGTATCATACTTTACTGTTGACATAATCAAATTCCTCCTTGAATAATTTGGTCTGGCGAACAGTTATCGTAATGAACAAAACGTTAAAGAAGAAATTCGTAGTTGTGTGATAAACCTAACATTCCGCGCTCGCTGGTTGACCGTGAAATTTTACATTATATTAGGAAACGCAGATGTACTGCGTGAATCCCTTTAATCGTTTTCTTCCTCTTTTGATTCTTTTGACTTTTTAGAAGAAGAAGAGCTAAAAGGGAACAACATGTCGGTATACATGTGAAAAAATGAATCTAACATGTTTTGATACTGTTCAAGTGAATTAGCCCACATGCTTAAATATTGTTCGCCGGCATCTGTTAATGAATAAATCCGACGTGCAGGGCCTTCAGCTGACGTATCCCATTGCGATGTAATCAAGTTGTCTTTTTCAAGCTGTCTCAGCGTGCGGTAGACATTTCCCTGATCAACTGATGTGAATCCAAAGCTCATTAGTTGCTGAATGAGCTTGTAACCATGTAGATTCCAACCTCTTAAACTTAAAAGAAGAAAAGGAACCATCAAGTTTTTTGGTGCACCGCTAATCGATTTTTCTAAGTTGTTTGAATTAGAGGTGTTATCTTTTTCACTTGATCCCAAGGTAATCACCCCTTCGAAAAAAGAGAATTTGTTTTCCATATGTGTAATTTACACCTAGATGAAAAAATTGTCAACACTTTAAAACAGGTCTTTCAAATACAGGAAAAAAGAACGATTTTTTGGATTTCGACAAAAAGCGTCAAAAAAATTCAAAAATAAACAAAGATTTAGAATTGTTTATTTCGGAAAACGTATTTATAATAGTACATGTAGGTAATTTTTATAACATTTATAATTTGTTGGTAAGTGAATTGTGAAAAGATTTACATTATCCAATAAATAAACGCAAAATTGGTTGCGTTTACTTAGAGCTTCTAATATGTCGCTTGTCACATTAAGTGTCCATATTGAAAGCCATCACTTTTAACGTACACAAGAAAGGAGATGGAGTTTTGGAACAGCAAAAAGTATTTGATCCGTTTCAAGCATGGAAAGACGTATATGACAAAACCGAATCTTACTGGGGTAAAGTTATTGGGGACAATATGAATCGTGAAGAATTTTCCCAGCTCATGGGAAATGTGCTAAATATGAACCTTCAATATCAACAAGCAGTAAATGAAGTAACGGGGCGCTATCTGCACCAAGTAAATGTACCAACAAAAGAAGATGTAGCAAACGTTGCGTCATTAGTCATTAATGTGGAAGAAAAAGTAGAATTATTAGAAGAGCAATTTGACGATCGTTTTGATGAATTAGAAGCACAGCAAGAAAGTGCATCTGCTTTGAAAAAAGATGTCACTAAGCTGAAATCTGATGTCAAATCGTTAGACAAAAAACTCGACAAAGTTTTATCTCTTCTTGAAGGGCAGCAAAAAACACAAGACGAGTTAAAAGAAACTATTCAAAAACAAATTAAAACTCAAGGTGAGCAGCTTCAGGCTCAGCTGTTAGAAAAACAAGAAAAATTAGCTGAAAAGCCAAAGGCAGAAGCTAAATCTGAAGCAAAACCGTCAAACGCTCAAAAAACTGAGCAGCCAGCTCGCAAGTAAGGTATAGGGGATTTTATAATAACATTAACTGCTGTATTTACAGTAAAAATCATAGCTGAAGAAGCAAGGGGGAAATTTTTCATGACAACATTACAAGGTAAAGTAGCAATCGTAACAGGCGGATCTAAAGGTATCGGGGCAGCAATTACACGTGAGCTTGCTTCTAATGGAGTAAAAGTAGCAGTAAACTATAACAGCAGTAAAGAATCTGCAGAAGCAATTGTCAAAGAAATTAAAGACAACGGCGGAGAAGCTATTGCGGTTCAAGCTGACGTGTCTTATGTAGATCAAGCAAAACACCTAATCGAAGAAACAAAAGCTGCGTTTGGTCAATTAGACATTCTAGTAAACAATGCTGGAATTACGCGCGACCGTTCATTCAAGAAGTTAGGTGAAGAAGATTGGAAAAAAGTAATTGATGTAAACTTACATAGCGTATACAACACAACATCAGCTGCGCTAACGCACCTTTTAGAATCTGAAGGTGGTCGTGTTATCAATATTTCATCAATTATTGGTCAAGCGGGCGGATTTGGTCAAACAAACTACTCAGCTGCTAAAGCAGGTATGCTAGGATTCACTAAATCATTAGCTCTTGAACTAGCTAAGTCAGGCGTAACAGTTAATGCAATTTGCCCAGGATTTATTGAAACGGAAATGGTAATGGCAATGCCGGAAGAAGTTCGTGCAAAAGTTGTAGCAAAAATCCCAACTCGTCGCTTAGGCCACGCTGAAGAAATTGCACGCGGAGTGGTTTACTTAGCAAAAGACGGCGCGTACATTACAGGACAACAGTTAAACATTAACGGCGGCTTATACATGTAATAGATGCTGGCCCTGACTTTTGTCGGGGCTGTGCTTGTTAACTAACTACTAATGAAATGAAAGGGTGTGTATATTCGTGGCAATTCCTTACGTGCAAGAGTGGGAAAAATTAATCAAATCAATGCCAAGTGAATATAAAAGTTCTGCAAGACGTTTTAAGCGTGCATATGAAATTATGACAACAGAAGCAGAACCGGAAGTTGGATTAACACCAAAAGAGGTTATTTGGAAAAAGAACAAAGCGAAATTATACCGCTATACGCCAGTAAAAGATAACCTGCATAAAACACCAATCTTACTCGTATATGCATTGATCAATAAACCATATATTTTAGATTTAACGCCTGGAAACAGCCTTGTTGAATACTTATTAAACCGCGGTTTTGACGTGTATTTACTTGACTGGGGAACTCCTGGGCTTGAAGACAGCAATATGAAGCTAGATGATTATATTGTGGATTATATTCCAAAAGCGGCTAAAAAGGTGCTGCGCACTTCTAAATCTCCTGAGTTGTCTGTTCTTGGTTACTGCATGGGCGGAACTATGACATCTATTTTTGCTGCATTAAATGAAGACTTGCCGATTAAAAACTTAATTTTTATGACAAGTCCATTTGATTTTTCGGATACAGGTTTATACGGGGCATTCCTAGACGATCGCTACTTTAATTTAGATAAAGCAGTAGATACATTTGGAAATATCCCTCCAGAGATGATTGACTTTGGAAACAAGATGTTAAAACCAATCACGAATTTCTACGGTCCATATGTAACGTTGGTGGATCGTTCGGAAAATCAGCGTTTTGTTGAAAGCTGGAAGCTCATGCAAAAGTGGGTTGCTGACGGCATCCCATTTGCTGGTGAAGCTTATCGTCAGTGGATTCGTGATTTCTATCAACAAAACAAATTAATCAATGGTGAACTTGAAGTTCGCGGACGCAAAGTAGATTTGAAAAATATTAAAGCTAATATTTTAAACATTGCTGCTAGCCGTGATCATATTGCGATGCCGCATCAAGTGGCAGCTTTAATGGACGCTGTTTCAAGTGAAGATAAAGAGTATAAATTGTTGCAAACAGGTCACGTATCTGTTGTATTTGGTCCAAAAGCAGTGAAGGAAACATATCCTTCAATCGGCGATTGGCTAGAAAAACGCTCTAAATAAAATAAAGACGAGGCTGGACAAAAGTATTTTAGCCGACGTGAAAAACGAACCACTGAGATTAGTGGTTCGTTTTTTTGTTATGGTAAACGTAGGTTTCAAATATATAGTTGCTTCTAGCTGTTGATTGGAGAGCAAGGCGAAGACTCCTGCGGGAAAAGCGGAACAGGTGAGACCCCGCAGGAGTGTCAGCGACGAGGAGGCTCACGGGCCGCCCGCGGAAAGCGAAGTCTTGCACGGAAGTCAACAGCGGTGTCACAAGCGGTTCAGCACATGTATCCCATTTGTTCGTCTTTAGATTGGATTCATTTAATTATGTCTCAACCTCGTTTTTTTTTTGTAAACAGACAATATTGATTGACGGTTCTTTATGCGGGCTGCTGGAATGTATGATATCTAATGACAAGTGAGGTGACTTCTTTTATACTAATGTAGTCACCTTCTTGAACATGGGATTTTTTACATGGATATTGCGATCCGTGTAACAATGAGTATGCTTTGGGAAGAAAGAAGAAAACTATTAGTATTATAACAAAAAAGGAATGTCAGATTATGCCGCAACCATGGAAACGACGAGTAAGGCAGATGTCTTCAGCTCAAATTATTGTTACATTTTACATAGTGGCTGTTACGCTTGGATTTCTATTACTTAGTATTCCAGAAGCTTTAAAGCCGGGAGTGAAGTTAGCATTTATTGATCGCTTATTTATTGCCGTCAGTGCGGTAAGTGTAACAGGGCTGACACCTGTCTCTACTCCGGATACATTTAGTACGACGGGCTATTTTTTGCTCGCTTTTATTTTTCAAATCGGTGGTATTGGTGTAATGACACTCAGTACATTTATTTGGATGATTTTGGGTAAAAAAATCGGTTTAAAGGAACGTCAGCTCATTATGACGGACCATAACCAATCCCGCTTATCAGGGTTAGTTGACTTGATGAGAAATATTTTATTTATTATTTTTGCCATTGAACTAGTTGGTGCCATTATTTTAGGATTACATTTTCTCCGTTATTATTCGAGCTGGACAGATGCGTTTCTGCATGGTTTCTTTGCTTCTGTCAGCGCTACAACAAATGCTGGCTTCGATATTACAGGATCTTCATTTATTCCGTATGCCCATGATTATTTTGTACAAGTGGTAACCGTTATTTTAATTACGCTTGGAGCGATTGGATTCCCTGTATTAATTGAAATTAAGCACTATTTTTTAACATTTAAAGATAAGCGTAAATTTCAGTTTTCGCTATTTACGAAGCTAACGACTATTATGTTTTTTCTGCTGTTAGCAGGGGGGACAATCTTGATTCTTGTGTTAGAGCATTCAGGATTTTTAGCAGATAAGTCTTGGGATGAATCGTTTTTTTATGCGTTTTTCCAATCCGCTGCTACAAGGAGCGGAGGAGTAGCGACCATGAATATTAATGAATTTTCGCTTCCCACGTTAATTATGATGAGCGCGATGATGTTTATCGGGGCTTCACCGAGCTCAGTAGGGGGAGGAATTCGTACGACGACGTTTGCATTAAATATTCTTTTCCTGTTTTATTACGTAAGAGGAAATAAAACGATTAAAATTTTTCGCCGCGAAATTCATGAAGATGACATTATTAAATCAGTAGCTGTATCGATGTTAGCGGTAATCATTTGCTCGATTTCTCTTCTTGTTTTAAGTATTACAGAACATTTTTCTCTCATTGAGCTTATTTTTGAAGTGTGTTCAGCTTTTGGGACAACAGGTTTATCAATGGGAATTACAGGAGGGCTTTCTGATATTGGTAAATGCGTTATTATGATTTTAATGTTTATTGGCCGAATCGGCATGTTTTCATTTATTTTAATGCTTCGCCGTCCAACGTCTGGACCGGATTATCACTATCCGAAAGAACGTATTATTATTGGATAAAAGAGGCTGAGGTAAAAATATGTTAGTTGAAGAAGAATCCGAACGAGCTTAATTCTTAATCAAGCTCGTTCGGATTTTTTTATGATGGTAAACATAGGTCTCATATGTTTAGCTGCTTCCAGCTGTTGATTGGAGGGCAAGGCGAAGACTCCTGCGGGAAAAGCGGTTCAGATGAACTCATGTATCCCATTTGTTTGTCTTTAGATTAAAGTAATTTCGTTATGTTTCAACCGCTTTTTTACAGCTTTTTCTGCTTATATTGCGCATCAGAAAGTGCATTCTAAGAAAAGGAAGTTCAATGGACTTCCAAGCATAGGAGGGATAGATGATGGCAAAGCGTAAAGTAGGGTACAAATCAGCACTGACTAACAATAATACACCAAAAGAGAGCCTTTCAGATGCAGAATTTGCTGCTGAATATGCTGGCGGCGAGGAGCCGGCTAAAGGCGCGAATCGCAATTCGAAAAAAGGAAAGCAAGGTAAGTAACGATGAGCAAACATAAACAAAATAATAAGCATATAGCAAGCACCGAAGCAAAGCAAAAGCAATTACTGCAAGAAGAGTTCGGAGCGGAAATGGGCGATCCGAACGCAGCTAAAATATATGAATCCTTAGGAAAGACAAAGTCTGATAAAGAGCAAAAAAAGAAAAAAGAATGTTAAAGAAAAAAACCTCGGATATCCGAGGTTTTAGCTTACAACTGGAAGGCCAAATGCCTCTACAGGTGCTGAATAAAGTTTTGTATCATTTGCTTTTTGATCATAATAAGCAAGAAGAACAGATGGTTGTTCATTTATTTTTCCCGTTTGTTTATAATACATATAGTCAAATGGCAGAATCTCTAAAACAGTGTGCTTGTATAATTCTTTTTCAGCGAGCTGTTCAGCTTCAAAAGCCTGTCCCATAATAGAAGGGTTAGCAAGCATTTGCTGATAGTAATGAGAGCGGATTTGTTTTTCTACTTTATCGTCCCACCAAGGTTTACGAGGCTTATGCTTTTGGTTTTGTAAATAATCAATTTTCATAAACCCTTCAATCATTTCTTCATTTGAAAAATTCTCTGTTTCAATATACTGTCTAAGGCGTCTGAATAAATCTTCAAGCTGATGGCCGATTCGAACCCAGCCCATTTCATCCCAATACGTCCCGAAGTTTTGGAAGAAATCAAAAGGTGTATCATAGCAGTGCTCTACTAAAAACTCTATTGTTTCATCCATTCGATGGTCATTCCAAAACTTTTCTAAAATATCTTCTACATGTTTAATACGTACGACATCTGAAAATGGCAAGACGTTATTGCTTAAAATTTCATAAGGCGACTGATCCATGTATTGATAATTATAGCGAGGCGCACTTAAGCGTAAGCCGGTGCCGCGAAGCATTTTCAAAAAGCCTAGCTGAAGCTCTTCAGGGCGAAGTGCAAATACATCATTAAACGTATTCTTAAATGAGTTATAATCTTCGTCTGGCAGTCCCGCGATTAAGTCTAAATGCTGATCGATCTTTCCGCCTTCTTTTACCATTGTTACGGTACGCGTTAATTTTTTAAAGTTTTGTTTGCGTTTGACTAGTTCATTGACAGCATCATTTGTAGATTGAACGCCAATTTCAAAGCGGAATAATCCTTTTGGCGCATGATCGTTTAAGAACTGAATAACTTCTGGGCGCATAATATCGGCAGTAATCTCAAATTGAAATACGGTGCCTTCACGGTGTTCATCAATTAAAAATTGGAACATTTCCATGGCGTAGCTGCGGCTGATGTTGAACGTGCGGTCTACGAACTTAATTGTGCGGGCTCCGTTATCCATTAAATAGCGAATATCCTCTTTTACCTTTTCTCTATCGAAATAACGAACGCCTACTTCAATAGAAGAGAGACAGAACTGACAGCTAAACGGACAGCCGCGGCTCGTTTCAATATACACAACGCGTTTTGAAAGTTCTTGGCGGTCTTCTTCAAAACGGAAAGGAGAAGGCATTTCGCGCAGATCAATTTTATTGCGCTGCGGGTTTACAACTGGTTTTCCTTCTTTTCGGAAAGCCACGCCGCTTACGTTTTCAAACTGACGCTCTCCGTGAAGTTCGTCCAACAGCTGCTTGAATGTTTCTTCTCCTTCACCGATCGCGATAAAGTCAGCTTCAGGAATACGCTCTAGCCAGTGAGTTACATCATAGGTTACTTCTGGTCCACCGAATATAATGATGAGCTCGGGATTGATCTTTTTAAGCATTTGTGCCACTTTAATCGTTTCTTCAATATTCCAAATGTAACAGCTGAAACCAATAATATCTGGGTTGCGTTTATATAAATCCGTGACAATATTCATAGCAGGATCTTTAATCGTATATTCGGCCATATCCACTTTATAGTCAGGCTCTGCATAGGCTTTTAAACATCGAAGGGCTAAAGAAGTATGGATATACTTCGCATTCAATGTACTGACAACAATGTTCATTCAAAAAGCTCCTTTTAACTCGTAATATGAAATCAATTTACTATTTTAGCACATTTGAGAAATAAAGTATAAATACCTTGCCACTTTTGTTGTGGAGGGGAAAGGATTTCGGTAAAATGTAACAGAAACGTAAAAGAAGAAAGAGTCTCGGTTAATGTAAACCTTGGTGAACGAAAAAAATGAGGTGGAAAACGTGGAATATAAGCGAATTAAGCCAAAAAAAATATACGAAGAAGTAGCTGAAACGCTTCTTGAGAATATAAAAGAAGGCAGTTTAAAGCCTGGTGACCGTTTGGATTCAGTGCAGCAGCTGGCGGAAAACTTTCAGGTAGGGCGCTCAGCTATTCGTGAAGCTCTTAGCGCTTTGCGGGCGATGGGGCTGCTCGAGATGAAACAGGGAGAAGGCACATTTGTACGCGAATTTAACTCCGATATGCTGTCTTTGCCTGTAACTAGCGCTGTATTAATGAATAAAAATGATATTGAGCATTTGCTTGAAGTGAGAAAAGTATTAGAAATTGGGGCTGTTCGTGCTGCAGCTCAAAAGCGAACGGATGCGGATCTCAAGCAGCTGTCTGATAGTCTGGAACAAATGAAAGGAGCGTTTGGCAATGAAGAGCTGGGAGAGAAAGCAGATTTTGCTTTTCATTTAGCCATTGCCAAAGCCTCGCAAAATCCGCTTTTAGTGAAGCTTATGAATAACGTATCAGAAATGATGATTGAAACGATGAAGGAGACAAGACGCATCTGGCTTTATGCAGAAGAAAAAACGGCTGAACGAATTTATAAAGAGCATCAGCAAATTTATGAAGCTATTCTTTCTCAGCATGCAGAAGACGCTCAGCATTTTATGATGAGTCATCTTGATAATGTTGAACACGTATTAATGAAATACATACCGGAAGAAAAATAATTCCATTTCAGGTAGAAAAGTGTGCACTAAATAACAGAAAAACTAAAATTCAAGCACCTTCCGATAATTTATGCTTGCTCTATTGTGAAAAGATTTACATAATAGAAACTAGGATTGTCAAATGGAGGGTTACAAAGTATGAAAAAGCAATATAGAGATGATAGTTTAGCTTTGCATACAGATCTATATGAACTGAATATGGCGCATACGTATTTTAAAGACCACATTCATAAACGTCGTTCTGTATTTGAAGCTTACTTTCGTCGTATGCCGTTTGAAAGCGGTTATGCGGTGTTTGCCGGCCTAGAAAGAGTAATTGATTTTATTGCTAATTTCAGATTTAGCGAAACGGATTTAGATTATTTATATGAAGAATTGCATTATGAAGCGGAGTTTATTGACTATTTAAAGCAAGTTCGATTTAGCGGTAATATTCGTTCGGTCGTAGAAGGCGAAATGATTTTTGCTAATGAACCGATGCTGCAAATTGACGCTCCTTTAGCAGAAGCGCAGCTTATTGAAACGCCGCTTTTAAATATTTTAAATTTCCATCCGCTGATTGCGACAAAAGCATCGCGTATTCGCTTGGCGGCGGGAGAAGATAATTTATATGAGCATACGGGTACGAATCAGCTTATGGAATTTGGCTCAAGAAGAGCACACGAGATGGACGCTGCATTTTACGGAGCGAGAGCTGCTTATATTGGAGGCTTTGATGCAACCAGTAATGTCAGAGCGGGGAAAGTATTTGGAATTCCTGTATCCGGCACTCACGCTCATGCGCTTGTTCAAGTCTATCGTGATGAGTACAGCGCGTTTAAAAAGTATGCGGAATCACACCGTAACTGTATCTTTTTAGTAGACACATATAATACGTTAAAATCAGGTATTCCCAATGCTATTAAAGTAGCAAATGAAATGGGAGATCGCATTAATTTTATCGGTATTCGATTAGATAGCGGAAGACTTCCATATCTTTCTCAAGAGGCAAGAAAAATGCTTGATGAAGCTGGCTATCATGATGTGAAAATTTTTGCTTCGAATGATCTCGATGAGTACAGCATTCTAGATTTGAAAGCGCAAGGTGCCAAAATTGATGGATGGGGAGTTGGAACAAAGCTCATGACGTCCTTTGATCAGCCTGCGCTAGGAGCGGTGTACAAGCTGGTTTCGATTGAAGATGATCATGGAAACATGGTGGATACGATTAAACTGTCAGAAAATCCAGAGAAAATTTCCACTCCTGGTTTAAAAGAAGTATACCGAATTGTAAACCAAGTGAACCACAAATGGGAAGGCGATTATATTACGATGCAAGACGAAGTGCCGAACGAAGAGCAGCACTTAAAAATGTTTCATCCGATTCATACGCACGTCAGCAAGTTTGTCACGAACTTTAACGCACGTAAAATTCACCAGCCAATCTTTGCGCAGGGAAAGCTTGTGTACGAGCAGCCTACAATTGAAGAAATGAGAGCCTACTGCTTACAAAACTTAAAGCATCTATGGGATGACTACAAAGTCATTACAAAATCGAACGAAGATGTATTCCGTCCTACAGAGTATCCGGTAGACTTGAGTACAAACTGCTGGGATAACAAAATGCAAAATATTGAAGAGACTAGAAGCAAGTTACTATCTGATACCGTACTTGTGTAGATTCCGTCAGCTATTAATGAGAGGAGAGTTTTTTTATGAAAGAGCTACAAAAGCAAATTATTGAAGAAATGCACGTCCAAAAAGAAATTAATCCCGTGGAAGAAATTCGCCGCAGCGTTGATTTTCTGAAATCCTACATGAACAAATATCCTTTTTTACGTTCGTTTGTACTAGGTATTTCCGGCGGCCAAGATTCTACGTTAACTGGAAAGCTGGCGCAGCTAGCGGTTAATGAGTTGAACGAAGAGGCCGGAGAAGAGCGCTATCAGTTTATTGCTGTTCGTCTTCCATACGGTGTGCAAGCAGATGAAGCAGACTGTCAAGATGCACTTGCTTTTATTCAACCAACAAAATCTATTTCTATTAACGTAAAACCAGCAGTAGATGCGATGCTTTCTGCTGTTGAAGAAGCGGCAGATGATAAAGTTTCCGACTTCAACAAAGGAAATGTAAAAGCACGTGAACGAATGATTGCGCAATATACGGTAGCGGGCATGTACAGTGGAGTCGTACTCGGAACGGATCACTCTGCTGAAGCTGTTACAGGATTTTATACAAAATTCGGTGACGGAGGAGCTGACTTAGTACCTATCTTCCGTCTGAACAAGCGACAAGGAAAACAAATGCTAAAAGAATTAGGCTGTCCCGAGCATCTATATATGAAAAAACCAACGGCTGATTTGGAAGAAGATCGTCCACAGCTTCCGGATGAAGAAGCGCTTGGCGTAACGTATGAGCAAATCGACGATTATTTAGAAGGCAAAGATGTAGGTGAACATGCAAGTAACGTCATTGAAGGTCACTTCTTAAAAACGCAGCATAAACGCCAATTGCCAATCACAGTATTTGATGATTTTTGGAAATAAATAAGTAAGAAGCTAAGACAAACATAGTTTTTAGTTGAAGGAAGATCTGACCGGTGAAGATTCTTGATAGAGAATCTTCACCGGTCAGATTTTTTTAATGACATGGCAAACGTAGGTTTCACGTATCTCAATTTCTTATTTTCTATGAAAAAAGATAGCAAACAAAGAAAGGTATTTTTGAAAAACTAGTGAAATTAGAAAAACATAGGAGTATAATAGCATTAAGTCATCTGATGACCTGTTAACTAAAAGAAGTAAAATGATCAGCTTGGAGGGAGCAAATGATGAAAGTATCTTTATTTGCCACATGTTTGATTGATATGTTTCAAACAAATGTAGGAAAAGCGACGGTAGAATTGTTAGAACGATTAGGATGCGAAGTGGATTTTCCAAAGAGTCAAGTTTGCTGCGGACAGCCTGCATATAACAGCGGTTATGTAAAAGAATCAAAAGAAGCGATGAAAAACATGATAAAAGCGTTTCAGCATGCAGAGTACGTTGTATCTCCGTCTGGCTCGTGTGTGACAATGTTCAAAGAGTATCCCCATCTTTTTGAAAGTGATGCTGCATGGCATGAATCTGCCGTGAAGCTTGCTGATAAAACGTATGAGCTAACGGATTTTATTGTAAACGTTTTAAAAGTGGAAGATGTAGGCGCCAGCTTAAATGGTAAAGCCACTTATCATTCTTCTTGTCATATGACGCGTTTGCTAAACGTAAAAAAAGAACCTTTTACACTATTAAACAATGTAAAGGGGCTTGAAATGGAAAACCTTGAAAACAGTCATAACTGCTGCGGATTCGGCGGGACGTTTTCGGTTAAAATGGGGCAAATCTCTGAACAAATGGTCGATGAAAAAGTGGGCTGTATAGCTAAGACAAACGCAGAGTACTTAATTGGAGCCGACTGCGGCTGTCTTATGAATATTGGAGGAAGAATTGAACGAAAAGGACAGCCTGTAAAAGTGATGCATATCGCTGAAGTATTAAATAGCAGAATGTAAAGAAGGGAGAATACCGAATGTCTATGAAAATAGGAAACGACCAGTTTAAAAAACGTGTTGATGATGGAGTCAATAATGCGTTTATGCGCTTTGCGGTTTCAGGTGCTCAAGAGCGCTTAAGAAGCCGTAGATTAGATGCGGCAGAAGAGTTAGGAAACTGGGAAGAATGGCGAGCGCTTGGTGAAGAAATTCGTCAGCATACGCTTGAAAACTTAGATTACTATTTAGAACAGCTGACAGATAATGTAGCTAAACGCGGAGGCCACGTTTTTTTCGCTCAAACAGCTGAAGAAGCGAATGAGTACATAAAAAATGTAGCGAAGCAAAAGCAGGCAAAGAAAGTGGTTAAATCCAAGTCAATGGTTACAGAAGAAATTCATATGAACGCTGCTTTAGAAGAACTAGGCTGTGAAGTTATTGAAACGGACTTAGGAGAATATATCCTGCAAGTAGATGATCACGATCCGCCTTCTCATATCGTAGCTCCTGCACTTCATAAAAATAAAGAACAAATTAGAGATGTATTTCAGGAAAAGCTTTCGTATAAAAAAACAGAAAAACCTGAAGAACTAGCTCTTCATGCCCGGGAAATGCTGAGAAAAGAATTTTTATCAGCAGATATTGGCATCACGGGATGTAATTTTGCGATTGCAGAATCTGGATCTATTTCACTTGTAACCAATGAAGGAAATGCAAGGTTAACAACTGCCCTTCCTAAAACGCAAATTACAGTTATGGGAATGGAAAGAATTGTGCCAACGTTTGAAGAGTTTGAAGTGTTGGTAAGCCTGTTAACTAGAAGTGCAGTAGGTCAGCGGCTCACAAGTTACGTAACAGCGCTTACAGGGCCTAGACTTCCAGGGGAAGTAGACGGACCGGAAGAATTTCACCTAGTGATTGTAGATAACGGGCGATCTGCGATTTTAGGAACTGAGTTTCAATCTGTTTTACAGTGTATTCGCTGTGCGGCATGTGTGAATGTATGTCCCGTGTATCGCCATATTGGAGGGCATTCATATGGATCTATTTATTCAGGTCCGATTGGAGCTGTATTATCTCCTTTGCTTGGAGGCTATGAAGACTACAAAGAGCTTCCCTATGCATCAACGCTATGCGCAGCCTGTACAGATGCCTGTCCGGTCAAAATTCCGCTGCATGAGCTATTACACAAGCATCGTCAGCGAATTGTCGAAAAAGAAGGAAAAGCACCTATTTCGGAAAAGCTGGCGATGAAAGCATTTGGCTTGGGAGCAGCTTCTTCTTCTCTATATACAGTGGGCGCTAAAGTAGCACCGGCAGCTCTTACGCCTTTTATGTCAGGAAGCAGTATTTCCAAAGGACCTGGTCCATTAAAAGCGTGGACGGAAAGCAGAGAGTTTCCCGCACCTACAAAAGAGCGCTTACGAGATTGGTTTGATAAAAGGAGTGATGATGATGAACGGAAGCATTCAAAATAGAGACAGTTTTTTAGACAATGTTGCTGCTAATCTTAAGCGAAACAGGCGAACAAGCGGCGTAGTAAAGCCACAATGGAAGCACGCTCCTCAGCATGAGGTCTACCGCAGCTATTCGCCGGATCAATTAAAGAAAGAGCTTGAAAACCATTGCGAACGTATTCATACTCGCTATGTAGAAACATCATCACAACACTTGCCAGCTGTCCTTGAGGAAGCCGTAGCGAACTATGGAAATGGTCTTGTGAGCACGTGGGATGATCCTAGATTTTCCGAATATGGATTGAATCTGCTGATGGAGAAATGGGAAACAAGCAGTAGCCTTCATGTATGGAATTCTGCAAAAGGCGATGAGAATATTACACTAGCTGAACAAGCAAATGTTGGCATTACCTTCAGTGATTTGACGCTAGCGGAATCCGGCACAGTTGTTTTGTTCAGCAGCGCTGAAAAAGGACGATCGGTCAGTTTGCTGCCCGCCACTTATATTGCAATCATTCCTCAAAGCTCAATTGTTCCTCGCATGACACAAGCCGCTGAAATGATTCATGAAAAAGTAGAGCGAGGAGAAACGATTGCTTCTTGCATTAACTTTATTACGGGACCGAGCAATTCAGCCGATATTGAAATGAATTTAGTCGTTGGCGTGCATGGACCTATTCAGGCCACTTATATTGTAGTGAATGATCGATGAGGCTGGGACAAACGTATTTTAGGCGAAGTGAAAAACGAACCGTGAATCAACATGTTTGATTCACGGTTCGTTTTCTTTGTTATGTTGAGCATAGGTTTTAGCTGTTTCATTCCTTCTAGCAGTGGATTGGAGGACAAGGCAAAGACTCCTGCGGAAAGCGAAGTCTTGCACGGAAACCAACTGCGGTGTCACAAGCGGTTCAGCTAGCTCATGCATCTCATTTGTTCGTCTTTAGATTGGATTCATTTTGTTATGTCTCAGCCTCTTTTATTCATGCTCCATTTCTAAATAGCGGGATAATGTGAAGAAATGTCGCATTTTGAATAAACGTGCCTAATTTTAAAAAGGTAAAAAGCAAATCTTGTAGAATATTAAGTCTATAGATAAAAGGTGGGGAAATGGGAAGTGCAAAAGAAAGGAGCAATGAGCATGTCACCACATAGAGAATTAACATCTGAAGCTGCGCAAAAGCAGCAAGATGAATTACAGCAGCTACGAGCTATTTTTAATGACGTATTAGATGCCATTGTCGTATTTGATGAGTATTTTCAAGTTATAAATGCAAATGAATCAGCCTGCGGGCTGTTTGAAAAAACAAAGGATGAGCTATTAACGTATCAAATGAAAGATTTTCTGATGTATTTTCCGTATGACATGATTGAAGCATATTATCCAGCACTTTTAGAAGAAAGCTATTTCAAATATGAAGGCGCGATGACGCTTCGAAGCGGCATGATGAAGCATGTTGAATTTACTTCACACAAACATAGTCACATGTCGGGCATTATTGTGTGTACATTTCGGGATATTACGCAGCACAAAATGATGGAAAATGAACGGTTTATTAGTCATCATATGTTTATGGATGTATTTAATGAAGCGGTAGACGGAATTGTCATTTTTGATCGAACGGGTCAGCTTATCGACGCGAACCCTTCATTTTGCGAACGATTAAATTATACAAGAGCACAGCTTCTAACCAAAACATTAGAAGAGCTTGTAGAACCTACTTATCATTATAAGGTGAAAAAATTATGGAGAACTCTGCATCAAGAAGGAAAGACAAGCGGCGAGCTACCGATCAGGCTCGAAAATGGAGACGTTACTTTTTTTGAATTTACCACAACGGCTAATATATACAGTCAATACTATATGTCCATTATGAGAGACGTGACGGAAAAACGGCTGATGGAGCAGCAACTGTTGAGAAGCGAAAAAAATTTCAGGGCTATTTTTGAAAATGCGATTGAAGCGATCTTGATTTGGAGAGATGATGGTGAAATCTTGAACGCTAATCTTGCTTCTTCGCGTACATTTGAGCTGCCGTTAAACAAATTAATTGGAAGCAATTTGTATACGTTTATCGATACAAAAAGCTTTAGTGCGTTAAAGGTGCTCCAAACGTTTCAAACAAAAGGAGAAATTCGTAATCAGCTTCCTTTTTACATGCCAAATGGAGAAATCAAGCAGTTGGAATTCACAGGGAAAAAAGGCATTATAGAAGGAGACCATTTAACGATTTTTCGAAACATCAGTGAACGTACAAAAATCGAACAGGAGCTTCGAAATAACGAAGAGAAATTCAGACAGATTTTTAATGGTTCGATCGATGGGTTAGTTTTATGGGACGGCAAGCGAAATATTATTGATGTAAATTCTTCTCTTTGTGATATTCTAGAACTCAGCAAAGAGGAGATTTGTGCGCACTCCATGGAGGATTTTATTTCTTCAGCGAATTTAGATGCGGTCATTGAGCATAAAGAAACGATTGAGCAAAAAGGGGAAGCTGAAGGAGAGATTACGTACGTTACGGGGAACGAAAAAGTTAAAAATATCGAATTTTCCACGAAAAAAGATATCTTGCCAGGTCTATATATGACGCTTTTACGAGACGTAACGGAACGAAATCAAATGCAGGAGCAGATTCGAAAATCGGATACGCTTCAAGTAGTCGGACAGTTAGCAGCTGGGATTGCGCATGAAATCCGCAACCCAATGACAGCTTTAAAAGGATTTGTGCAGCTGTTAGAAAGCAGCATTCAAGAAGATCATTCTCTTTATTTTGATATTATTAAATCCGAATTAAAAAGAATTGAAACCATTATTACAGAGTTTCTAGTACTCGCTAAGCCACAGGCAGTAAAGTTTGAAAAGAAAAATCTAGATGCGGTTGTGAAAGAAACGATCGATTTATTAAATGCTCAGGCGCTTTTAGAAAATATTCAGTTTGAACTAAGTGTGTCCCCTCAGCTGCCAATGGTATACTGCGAGCCGAACCAAATTAAGCAAGTACTAATAAATGTCATTAAAAATGCAATTGAAGTCACGTCAAACGGAGGAAAAATTTTTGTTGATGTCTCCTCTACAGAGCCGCACTACGTGACGGTCTCCATTCGAGATCAAGGAGACGGAATGCCCGAAGAGCGCATCAAGCGCTTAGGAGAACCATTTTATACGACAAAAGAAAAAGGAACGGGACTCGGTTTGATGGTCTCATATAAAATTATCGAAGAACATAAAGGGCGCATTGAAGTGGAAAGCAAAATAGGAGAAGGCACAGCTTTTCATGTTATTCTTCCAGCCTAAATAGAAAGGATAAGCAAGTATGTACTATGGAGAAATGAATTTATTTTCTGATTTGAAAATTTATATTGTAGCCTCGGAAAAAGGGGTTCAACATATTTGGTTTGATAGCGATGATCATAATGAGCAGCTTAAAAAACTTGTCCATGACGAGGATTATCACCATGTGAAAGAAGCGAAGCGACAGCTGCAGGATTATGCTGAAGGGCGCACGCTAACATTTGATTTGCCTTTGGATATAAAAGGAACAGACTTCCAAAAAGAAGTGTGGTTAACGCTTGAACATATACCTTATGGACAAACGTGGTCTTACAGTGAGGTAGCGGAGTCTGTTAATCGCTCTAAAGCCGTAAGAGCTGTGGGACAAGCGAATCGTCGAAATCCACTGCCTATTATTTTGCCTTGTCATCGTGTGATTGGCAAAAATGGAGCTTTAACAGGTTATGCAGGCTCGCAAACTCATATAAAAGAGAAGCTATTAATGCTTGAAAGAAATGTAGCAAAAGGTGCTCTGGAGTTAAAATAACTATTCACCGTCTAATTTCCAGCCTTCTCCTTGCACAAAAACACCGTCAATTTGCTGAGGAGAAGGGAGGGAATTTAGTTCTTCATCTTTGGATAAATCGAATAGCTGATATTGCTGCTTACGATTCAGCGCTTTGTTTTTATCCGTTTTTTGCTCTGAACTCATATTTACTCTCCCCCTTATTCAAAAGAAATCCCCTATAATATATGTAGAAAAGGAAGAGAGTACTGTTACAATTGTGTTACAAATGCAGGTGGAAATCAGTGCTCAATAAAAAAAGCCGCATAGCAGCGGCTTTTTTTATTGAGCAGATTGCAGCAAAACGTTTTGAATGGATTCAAAAGACGGGGCATGGATAATTCCATGCTCTGTAATAATGGCCGTAATCAGTTCGCTTGGCGTCACATCAAAAGCTGGATTGTACACAGAGATTCCGTCTGGAGCAATTTGCGTATCCCCAATGTGTGTGACTTCTTTAGGTGAACGTTCTTCAATAGGAATGCTGCTGCCGTCTTGAATAGATAAATCAAATGTGGACTGCGGCGCTGCTACGTAAAATGGAATACCGAATGCTTTCGCTAAAAGAGCAAGTCCATATGTTCCAATTTTGTTAGCCGTATCGCCATTTGCTGCAATGCGGTCAGCACCTACAATAATCCCATTAATTCCTTTTGTTTTAATGGTATGAGCGGCCATATTATCCGTAATCAGCGTAACGTCCACTCCCGACTGCTGAAGTTCCCATGCTGTTAAGCGAGAACCTTGAAGAACGGGTCTTGTTTCACAGGCAAATACTTCAAGCGGAATATCGCGCTGCTTAGACAAGTGAAAAGGTGCTAAGGCTGTTCCATAATAAGCTGTAGCAATTGAACCAGCATTACATATTGTCATGATTTTATCTTTCTTTTTAAATAAAGAAAGAGCATAATCTCCAATTCGGTAGCACGTTTCTTCATCTTCTACTTGAATTTGAATAGCTTCATGAACAACTTTTGTTTTAGCTTCATTAACGGACGAAGCGGATTCAGCGCTTTTCGCTACGCGCTCCAATGCCCAAAATAAATTGACGGCAGTAGGGCGTGAACTAGCTAAATACTGTTGATCAAGAGCTAGCTTTTTGTTAAATTCCTTGACTGAATCTGTGTCATAGCTAAGCACAGAAAGAGCAAGACCAAAAGCCGCCGTAATGCCAATTGCAGGGGCTCCGCGTACTTTCAAGGTAGTGATAGCATCCCATACGTCTTTAATGGTTTGCAGCTTAATATATTCAACTTTGCCAGGAAGCTGCTGCTGATCTAATAAAGTAATATATGATTCATTCCATTCCACTGAGCGCGGAAGTGATAGTGTATTTGTCATGCTGATACCGATCCTTTCATTGTGTACATTATTCGTTATCGAAGTAAATGTTCAAATTCATTTGGTGAAACGTCTTGTTGGTGCAGAAGCAAATAGCGTCCAATTTTTAACGCAGTACGTTTAGCGTTAATTTTTCTTTCCTCTGAAGAAATTTCGTCTAAGTCTGCCACGTGAGCTAAGCCAATCGTACGTCGAATGATTTCACATCCTGCATATCCAACAGCATCTTGCCACGTTTGCGTTAAAATTTCATGTAATAAGCGCTCATCTTTAGCGAAAGGTTCAGTGCTTTCAGAATGCCAAAGCGCAGTAAAGGTATCTTTGAATACGTTCCATGTGTTCGTAATGTGTGCAAATAACGGTTCGCGATTTGTTTCTCGAGAAAGAGCATTTAAAAATAAATTCGCAACAAATTGCCCTAAATCGAATCCAAACGGACCGTAGAAAGCAAACTCTGGATCAATCACTTTCGTTTCTTGACTGCTAGCAAAGATGCTGCCTGTATGTAAATCACCGTGGATTAGCGTTTGCGCATTTGTTAAAAATTTATATTTTAATTTTGCTGCTTGTAGCTTTACATCACTATCATTCCACAATTCTTCTACATCAGGACGCAGCGCTTTTTCAAATTCATTTGTATCAATATCAAAAAAAGGATCTGTAAAAACTAAATCTTCCGTAATATTGCATAAGTCGGGGTTGCTGTACTTAACAACTTCTTCTTTTTTATCCTGAGGCTTTAAGGCGAAATCAGACGTTTTGAACGCAATATGTCCTAAAAAAGAACCGATATGCTGTGAGAGCAGAGGATAACTTTCACCTTGAATAAGTCCGGCACGAGAAATCGTTAAATGAGACAGATCTTCCATGACCGTAACAGCAAGCGTTTCATCGTGGTAATAAACAGCGGGAACAAGTTCTGGCGTAAATGCACCGAATTGCTTGAGCGCATTGCTTTCAATTGTGGCACGGTTCAAGGATAGAGGCCAGCTTTCGCCTACAACTTTTGCATAGGGAAGTGCTTGTTTGACGATAATGGATTTATTCGTTTGATCATTTATGATGTGAAAGACGAGATTTAAGTTACCGTCACCAATTTCACGGGCAGTCAGTGCTTCTGTAGCATCAAAAAGACCTAGCTTTTTCACAAGTTTGATTGCTGAAATTTCTGTTAAAGGCTGATACTTCTCTGTTTTTGTTGTTGACATCGGAATCCCTCCATAGTTTATTAAACTGATTCGTTTACTAAGTTAATAGGTTTAAGAATATATGGAGGCTTTTATAATTTTAGAAAATATAAAAGCCTCTTTCGTTGGAAAGAGGCTTGATTGTAGTGTTCAAACCTCTTATCTGCCAGAAAAAATTACTTTCTGTTGGAATTAGCACCGTGCCTTTGTAAAACATGTTTTACGGGTGTGATCCATCTTAGGATGGAATGACGGTCGGTTGCTGGGCTTCACAGGGCCAAATCCCTCAGCCAACTCTTGATAAGAGTACGATTACTTATTCAATTTTGATTTGTTTGAATATTTTATGATATCTGGTGAAAATCGTATCATGCAAAAAAACGGCTGTCAATACATAATTAATAAAATTCTGTACGGCGATCTGTAAAGACAGGAATTTGTTTACGAATTTCTTTTACAAGTTCCAGGTTAACGTCAGCACTTAAAAGTTCTTCGCTATCGCCAGCTTCAGCGATTATTTCTCCCCACGGATCGATGACTAAGGAATGTCCGGCAAATGTGTTATTAGGATCTTGGCCTACACGATTACACGCGATTACATAGCATTGATTTTCGATTGCACGGCTAATGAGCAGGGCTTTCCAGTGGGCAAGTCTTGGAGCCGGCCACTGAGCGACAACAAACAAGACTTCTGCTCCGCTGCTAGTATGAACCCGTATCCATTCTGGAAAACGAATATCGTAACAAATAACTCCTGCGCACAGTGACTGTTCAAGTGTAAAAAGATTTTTTGCTGTTCCTGCTTCTAAATACAGGTGTTCATCCATTAATTTAAATAAGTGCAGTTTACTGTATTGTGATACTTCACGACCTTTTCGGTCAAAAATATACATCGTATTCGTGACACCTTGCTCTGTTTTTTTCGCAATCGAACCTGCCACAATATTTACTTCGTTTGTTTTAGCAAACTGAGAGATTAATTGCTTGGCTTGCTGCCCTTCATCATCTGCAATTTCGTCTAGCCGAGTCAAATCATAAGCTGTATCCCATAGCTCAGGAAGCACAAGGATATCAGGGTTTTCTTTCAGGGCTTCCGTCATTTTTTGTTCGATATATTTTCGGTTTTTAGTTGGGTTTCCAAACGCAATATCAAGCTGTAAACACGTAATTTTTACACTCACTTTATCATCCGTCCTTTTTTTAGTAGTTGAAAAAAATGACTTTACAAGTTGAGTATTACAATATATTATTTGTGACTAGAATTTCAAGAATTTTTTGAGAAGGTGTGCGATGATGAAACAATTTGAGCAATCGGAACTATTAAAAAGTTTACCAAAACAATTTTTTGCATCACTTGTAGGCAAGGTAGGAAAAGTAATGGCCCAAGGGCACGACGTTATTAACTTAGGGCAGGGAAATCCCGATCAGCCTACTCCTTCACATATTGTAGAAACACTGCAAAAAGCAAGTGCTAATCCTATGCATCATAAATATTCTCCATTTCGGGGGCACCAGTTTTTAAAAGAGGCCGTTGCGACTTTTTATAAACGAGAATATGGCGTTGATGTGGATCCTGAAAAAGAAGTAGCTATTTTGTTTGGCGGGAAAGGTGGACTTGTAGAAATCCCGCAGTGCTTATTAAACCCTGGAGATACGGTGCTGGTTCCCGATCCTGGATATCCTGATTACTGGTCTGGAGTAGAGCTTGCAAAGGCAAAGATGGAAGTGATGCCGCTCACGGCTGAAAATCATTTTTTACCCGTATACGAAGAGATAAGTGAACGTGCTAAAGAACAGGCAAAGCTCATGTTTTTAAACTATCCGAATAATCCTACTGGTGCAGTAGCAACGGCAGAATTTTTTGAAGACACCGTGGCGTTTGCTGCCAAGCACGATATTTGTGTGGTACACGACTTTGCCTACGGAGCAATTGGATTTGATGGTAAAAAGCCAATCAGTTTTTTACAGACTCCTGGTGCAAAAGAGACGGGAATTGAAATTTATACTCTTTCTAAAACGTATAACATGGCGGGATGGCGAGTTGGATTTGCTGTAGGAAATGCAAGTGTTGTAGAAGCTATTAATCTTCTTCAAGATCATATGTATGTCAGTCTCTTTGGGGCGGTTCAAGAGGCAGCAGCCGCAGCTCTGTTAGAATCTCAACAATGTGTGAATGATTTAGTTAAGCGCTATGAATCTAGACGCAATACCTTTATTCAAGGGCTTCGAGAAATTGGTTGGGATGTTACATCTCCAGCGGGCTCCTTTTTTGCATGGCTAAAAGTTCCTGAAGGATATACTTCTGAACAGTTTTCAGATTTACTTCTTGAAAAAGCTCACGTTGTAGTGGCGCCTGGAGTAGGCTTTGGAACATATGGTGAAGGCTATGTGCGCGTAGGACTGCTGACGGATGAAGAGCGTATGAGAGAAGCCGTATCTCGAATAAAAAAATTAAATTTATTTTAAAAACGCATTGACAATCCTTTTTGAGTTGGCTTAATATGTAAGAAGTTAACGAGATTAATAACCGATAAATCCTAGCGGTATTTTTTATTTAGTATATAATCTATGAATTTAATTTAAATAAATAGCAACTTTCTTATTAAGAGTAGGTGGAGGGACTAGCCCGATGAAGCCCGGCAACCGACTTAACGCATGTTAAGCACGGTGCTAATTCTTGCAGCAGCAGCTGAGAGATAAGAAGAGCAACGAAAGCCTCTTCTTAATCACAGAAGAGGCTTTTTTATTAACGATATTAAACAGCAAGGGAGTTTTTAGCATAATGAGTGAAATCGTTGCAAGCTACTTACTACATGATAATAAAGGGAATTTTTATAAAAAAGCGGAAGGAATTGCTTTAGGACTAACCGTCGGCTCATGGACAGATCTGCCGCTTTTAGATCAACAGCAGCTTCAAAAGCATAAAGGGCGCGTCGTGTCCGTAACTGAGCTTCAAGATTGCGAACGTGTAAACGGATATTTAGGCGGAGAAATTAAGCAGGCAATTGTCAAAATTGCTTATCCAACTGCCAACTTTTCAAGAGATTTACCGGCTATTCTAGTTACAGTTTTCGGAAAACTATCACTTGATGGAAAAGTGAAATTATTAGACTTGGATTTTCCTGATGAATTATTAGCTCAATTCCCAGGACCGCGCTTTGGAATAGAAGGTATCCGAGAGAAACTAGGCGTTTATGACCGTCCGCTTGTGATGAGTATTTTTAAAGGCGTGATTGGAAGAGATATGACGTACTTAACAACTCAGCTGCGTGAGCAAGCGCTTGGCGGAGTGGATTTGGTTAAAGACGACGAGATTTTGTTTGATAGTGAACGAACACCTTTTGAAGCTCGCGTTACAGAAGGGAAAAAAGTACTGAATGAAGTATACGAAAAAACGGGACACCGCACGCTGTATGCTGTTAATTTAACGGGTCGAACGTTTGAATTAAAAGAAAAAGCGAGAAAAGCAGCTGAGCTAGGAGCCGATGCTCTTTTATTCAATGTATTTGCTTACGGGTTAGACGTACTGCAGGCACTTCGAGAAGACGATGAAATTAACTTGTCGATTATGGCACACCCAGCTGTTAGCGGAGCGCTTACGCCATCAGAGTTTTACGGTTTTTCAAATTCATTACTGCTTGGAAAGCTATTGCGTTTAGCCGGAGCGGACTTCTCTCTGTTTCCATCACCATACGGAAGCGTAGCGCTTTCTCTTGAAGATACGACAGGCATTGCCTACGAATTAACGCGTCCTGTATACAAATATAAGCAGTCTTTCCCGGTTCCTTCAGCAGGAATTCATCCTGGAATGGTACCGCAGCTTGTGAAGGACTTTGGAATCGACAGCATTATTAATGCAGGAGGCGGAGTTCACGGTCATCCAGAGGGAGCTATCGGAGGAGGAAAAGCATTCCGTGCGGCGATAGATGCAGTACTCTCTCATCAAACATTAGCCGAAAAAGCTGAAGAATCAAAAGAGTTGCAAAAAGCTTTGCAACTATGGGGAACAGTAGAGGTGAAAGCATGACATCGTTAAAAATCTTTTGTGACTTTGATGGAACAATTACAAATAGCGATAACATTATTGCTATTATGAAACAATTTGCTCCTCCGGAGTGGGAAAGTATTAAAGACGACGTGTTGGCACAGCGCGTCTCTATTCAAGAAGGAGTAGGGCAAATGTTTGCCTTGCTCCCCGTGGAATTAAAAGAAGATATTATTTCTTATATTTTAGAGACGTCTGCTATTCGAGATGGATTTGATGATTTTATTGCCTATACAAAAGAGCACCATATTCCGCTTTATATTGTAAGCGGAGGAATTGACTTTTTTGTAAAACCACTTTTGGGAAATCGAGTTGCAGAGGAAATGCTCTACTGCAACGGATCTGATTTTTCCGGTGAGCATATTTCCATTACGTGGCCTCATACATGTGATAAACAGTGTACAAATGACTGCGGCTGCTGTAAGCCAACGATTATTCACCATCTTGCAGATGAAAGAGATCATACGGTTGTTATTGGCGATTCCATTACGGATTTGCAGGCTGCCAAATTAGCTGATACGGTCATTGCACGTGACTTTTTAATTGAAAAATGTGAAGAGCTATCTCTACCGTATCGTCCTTTTTCTACTTTTTATGATGTAATTCATCATTTACAAGAATTAACAGAAGAGGTGAAAGCATGAGTATCATGGCTCAGCAAAGGTTGCATGAGCTTGCGGATATAAAAGATGAGCTGGCAGAGCGCGATTGGTTCTTCGGTACAAGCGGAAACTTAGCAATTAAAGTGGACCAAAATCCAACAACTTTCTTTGTATCAGCAAGTGGAAAAGATAAACGAAAACGTACAAATGAAGATTTTTTATTAGTTGATCAATACGGAAAGCCTGCAGAAGACACGCATTTAAAGCCTTCTGCTGAAACGCTTCTGCACGTTAAGATTTACAATTTAACGAATGCTGGGTGCAGCCTTCATGTACATACAATCGACAATAACGTGATCTCTGAACTGTACGGAGATGAAGGCGTTATTTCATTCAAAGGTCAAGAAATTATTAAGGCGCTAGGTATTTGGGAAGAAGATGCGGAAATTACTGTTCCGATTATTCCGAATTACGCAGATATTCCGACACTAGCAGAAGAGTTTTCTCATCATATAAAAGGCGATCAAGGCGCGATTTTGATTCGTAACCACGGGATTACGGTATGGGGGAAAAATGCATTTGAAACAAAAAAAGCGCTAGAAGCCTATGAATTTCTATTTAGCTACCACGTCAAATTACTGTCACTTAAAGGCATTAAGCCAAAGGTGCATTTATAAAAGGAGGAAACAACAATGGCGCACATTCGCTTACATGTAAACAATAAAAGAATTGAAACTCAAGAGGAAGTATCAGCTTTTCTGGCAAACAATGAAGTTATTTATGAAAACTGGGACATTACAAAACTTCCAGAAAATCTTCGTGAAAAATATGATTTAACTGATGAAGAAAAAACAGAAATTTTAAACGCTTTTGGTGAGGATATTAAAGATATTTCTGAACGCCGCGGTTATAAAGCTCAAGATGTTATCTCGTTATCGGAATCTACACCAAATATTGATGAATTGTTAAAAAACTTTCAGCGCAAGCATATTCACACAGATGACGAAGTTCGCTTTATTGTAAGCGGTCATGGAATCTTTGTTATCCAAGGAAAAGACGGCGAATTTTTTGATGTTGAATTAGAGCCGGGCGATTTAATTTCAGTACCAGAAAATATTCTTCATTACTTTACACTAATGGAAGATCGTAAAGTAGTCGCTGTCCGAATTTTCGTGACAACTGAAGGATGGGTACCTATTTACGCATAACAATTACTTGTAAAGCATAGGTCATCATCACCCCGCTTTTACATCTAAAAGCGGGGTATTCTTTGGATTATTATAAAACTAACTATTTTTATATGAATAATAAGTTTAATGGGAGGAACACCATGAAAAAGAGTAAAAAAATGCTGTGGCCACTTACTTTGCTCGTGCTTCTAGTCTTTGCGCTGGCTGCCTGCACGAAAGAACAGCCAAGTCTAAACGAGAAAGCACAGGCAGCTCCAGCGCAGCAAGCGGCTTCTGCTAAGCCTGTACAGCAAGAAGGAAAAAAGGTTACGAAAGATACAAAAATTGCGCTTATTTCTGAATTTACGTCAGGCACTCACGCTGCTCAGTACATAACAGGTGTGACAAAAGCGGCTAAAAAAGCAGGGGTACAGCTATCCGTTTCTGATTCAAACAATGATCAATCCAAAATGGCTGCTTATTTAGACACGGCTATTAACCAAAATGTTGACGGTATTATGATTGACCACGGCCGGGCTGAAACTCTTGAACCTGGCGTGAAACGCGCGATTGCAAAAGGAATTCCCGTTATTGCAACAGACGTAGAATTAAAAGTAGAAGGCGTTACAACAATTGACCAAGACGATTATATGCTTGCGCTGCAGGGTCTAAAACAAATGATGCAGGACATTAATGGAAAAGGAAACATTGTATATGCGTTTGTTGGAGGCTTTGCGCCGATGGAAAAGCGCGACAGCATTTATAAAATTATGATGAATCGCTACCCAGATGTAAAACAAATTGCTACGTTTGGAAGCGCAACGGACAACACCTCGTTAGACACACAAAATAAAATGGCAGCTGTGTTGAAGCAGTATCCAAATAAAGGAGACATCGCGGCCGTTTGGGCACCTTGGGACGAATTTGCAAAAGGAGTAACAAGAGCGATTAAAGAAGCGGGACGAGACGAGATTAAAGTGTACGGAGTGGACTTATCTGATGAAGATCTGCAAATGATGCAGGCAAAAAACAGTCCGTGGAAAGCGTCAGCTGCCGTAAATCCAGCTTCAGTAGGAGAAAAGCAAGTTGATCTGCTTCTTAAAAAGATTTCCGGTCAAGAGATTCCTCGCTACTATTCATTTGATCCGGTTTTAGTCAAACAAACAGACTTGCCTAATCAAACGATTAATATGGATCAGCTTAGTCAGTACGTAAAAGAATGGGGCAATAAAGAATAGAAATGGAGGGACAGATATGACGAATGAGCTTTCAATGAAGAACATTACAAAAAACTTTGGTTCTTTTCAAGCGCTGAACAAAGTTGATTTTACTGTTCAAAAAGGGGAAATCCATGCTTTATTGGGAGCCAATGGTGCCGGTAAAAGTACGCTGATGAAAATATTGTGCGGAGCTTACGATGAGTACGAAGGAAAAATATTCAAAAAAGGAGAAGAAATCTCCATTTCTTCTCCTAAAGAAGCTAAGCGCCACGGCATCGGCATTGTACATCAAGAAGTAGATGTAGCGCTGATTCCTTCGCTGTCAGTAGCTGAAAACATTGTGTTAGACGTGCAGACTTCTAATAAAAGTAAGACATTTGTAAACTGGAAATCTATTTATAAGAAAGCGGAAGAAGCTCTTTCTTTACTTGGCTCTTCTCTATCCGTTAAAAAAAATGTCGTTGACCTAACTCTATCAGAAAAACAGCAGGTGCTTATTGCACGTGCAATTGTACAGAATGTTGATTATTTAATTTTGGATGAACCAACCGCACCTCTTAGTGTGGAAGAGACGAAACAATTGTTTTCTGTGATGAGAGAGCTGAAGAAAAGCGGAGTAGGCATTATTTACATTTCACATCGCCTTCAAGAAGTGGTTGATATTTGCGACCGTTTAACCGTTTTAAAAGACGGACGCTATGTAGCTACAAAAGAAACTTCACATACATCGATTGAAGACGTGATTACGCTTATGTTAGGAACGTCTTCTGTAAAACAATGGGTCAAAAAATCAGCAGAAATTGGAAACGAACTGTTACATGTAGAAGCATTATCTCTTCCAGGGCGCCTTTCTAATATCTCTTTTCATGTAAAGGAAGGAGAAGTAGTCGGTATTGCAGGGCTTGTTGGAGCGGGGAAAACGGAGCTTTGCCGCAGTCTATTTGGTTTAGAACAATATGTGAGCGGCAGCGTGCGGTTAAAAGGCAAGAAACTAAAGTTGAATAAACAGCCTTATTATTATATTGCACAAGGTCTTTCTCTTGTTCCTGAAGAACGAAGAAAAGAAGGGATTTTTGTTCATGAATCCATTGCGGATAACTTAGTTTTGCCAAGTCTGTCCCGCTTTACAAATTATTCATTTCTAAAGCGGGGAAAGATCAAAGAAAAAGCGCAGAAAACGACTGGGCAAGTTGGCGTAAAGTCTCATTCTATCGAGCAGTCAGTTGGAACGTTAAGCGGTGGAAATCAGCAGAAAGTAGCAATCGGAAAATGGCTTGTTACGGACTCTAGCGTGCTGTTGTTTGATGAACCAACTAAAGGGGTCGATGTGGGCTCCAAACGAGAAATATTCGACTTAATTACAAATCTTGTGTCACAGCAAAAAGGCGTTGTTTATGCAACCTGTGAATTCGAGGAACTGCTAGGGGTAGCGGATCGAATTTATGTTATGTACAACGGGAAAATCGTGAAAGAATTATCCAAAGAAGAAGCAACTAGTGAAAAATTATTTTATTATACAGCAGGAGGAGTAAAAGGATGAGTGCGGAGTATGTAACAGAACCTGTAGCGAAACCAAAGAGAAAAATAAGCGTTTTCGACTTTTTTTATAAATATGGGACAGTCTTAATGATTTTTGTTATTATGATTATTTTCTCCATTGCCACACCTAACTTTTTAACAGGAGAAAACATTAGTGATATCCTGCGCTCTATTTCCATTGTTACCTTAATAGCGCTTGGTGTAACGATATCGTTAACCGTCAACGGACTCGATTTATCTGTAGGGTCTACGGCTGGGTTAGCCACTATTTTATCAGCCTCTATGCTTGTTTTACACAGACAAGAAATTGCAGTCGCTATTATTGTTCCGATTATTGCATCGCTTCTTATCGGGTTAATAAATGCTTTTTTAGTAGTGAAAGTAAAGATTCCTGATATTTTAGCCACTCTTTCCATGATGTTCATCGTACAGGGGATTTTATTAACGTATACAAAAGGCTCAGCTATTTATACCAATATGCCTTTACCAAGCGGAGACAGAGCTCCGGGAATTTTTATTCCATCTTTCCTTGCGCTGGGGCAAGGTCACTTACTAGGTATTCCTGTTCCTGTTATCATTATGCTGCTGACTGTGCTGCTTGTTCATATCGTTTTTTCCTA
This sequence comes from Priestia sp. FW507-14D1A, assembly GCF_058781295.1. Taxonomy (NCBI): domain Bacteria; kingdom Bacillati; phylum Bacillota; class Bacilli; order Caryophanales; family Bacillaceae; genus Priestia; species Priestia sp. FW507-14D1A. The sequence continues at coordinate 377,636 of NZ_JBYSWQ010000002.1, read as the reverse complement.
TACGAAGTTTGGGCGTTTTTTCTACGTAACAGGAGGGAACATAGAAGCAGCAAGACTTTCGGGCGTACCGGTTAATCGTTACCGTATGTATGCCTATATGTTTTCAGGTTTGCTTGCTGGAATTGGAGGAGTCGTTTTAGCTGCCCGTATTGGAGTAGGAGAAGTAAACGCGGGTTCACCATTTTTAATGGATGCCGTAGCTGCTACATACATTGGCTTTTCCGTATTTGGAGCAGGGAAACCGAATGTATTCGGGACACTGATTGGCTCTATTTTAATTGGTGTGCTGTTAAATGGGTTAACGATGCTAAATGTTCCGTATTATATGCAAGACATTATTAAAGGAGCTGTATTAGCAGGAGCCTTGGCTTTAACATATTACCGCTCGAAACAAACATCTACGGCTGTGTAAACAGCCGTTTTTTTTCGTTTGAAATCGGGAAGAATAAGGAAAAACAATAGTATAGCTTATTATTTATGTAGAAAGAGGGAGTATAGATGAAACGTGTCGTCATTATAGGAGGAGTAGCCGCCGGAATGAGCGCAGCTTCACAGCTTCGCCGGATGAAAGAAAAAGAAGAAGTGGAAATCCTTGTGTTTGAAAAAGGTGGAGATATCTCTTACAGCGCATGTGGCATGCCTTACTATCTGTCAGGAGTTGTAAAAGAAAAAGACGATTTGATTGCTCGGACGAAACAAGAATTTGAAGAGCGAAACATCTCCGTCCATCTTTTCCACGAAGTTAAAGAAGTAAATCATACAAAAAAATACATAGTAGTGCAAGATGTAAAGACGTCAACGGAAAAAGAGATAACATATGATGAACTCATCATTGCAACTGGAACAACGGCTGTTAAACCCAATTTTATGAGTGATCACATGCCGAATGTATGCACATTAAAGTCATTAGAAGACAGCGAAAGAATCTATACATATCTACAGGCTCACTCCGTAGAGAAAGTCACCATTATCGGCGGAGGATATGTCGGAATGGAAGTAGCTGAAGCAATGAAGGCTTTGGGAAAAGAAGTACGGGTTATTGAACAGGGAAAGCAGATTCTATCTATTTTAGATCAAGAAATGGCAGAGCATTTACAAAAGCAGCTAGATGACGATATTTTATTTCATTTCGAAGAAGAAGTGGAAGCATTGCTGCATTCAGATGGTTCCATCACTCACGTTCAAACAAACCGTCAAACGTATCAAACAGATTTAGTGATTGTAAATGTAGGAGTTCGTCCGAATACGCAATTCTTAGAAAGAAACGGACTAAGGATGCTTGAAAATGGAGCTATTTTAGTAAATGAGAAGTTGGAAACCAACGTGCCACATATCTACGCAGCAGGGGATTGTGCAACGAGCTATCACCGCGTATTAAAAAAAGATGTTCATATTGCTCTTGGAACCATTGCCAATAAGCAGGGAAGGGTTCTTGGTTACCGATTAGGGGGAGAAAGTCGAGAATTTCCCGGTGTTATAGGTACAAGTATTGTCAAAGTGATGGACTATGAAATCGGAAAAACCGGCATTTCAGAAAGAGAAGCAAGAGAAAATTCTCTTTTATACAAAGCCGTCACAGCCGAAGCTCCGAGTCATGCTTCTTACTATCCAGGAGCTGAAAAGATTGTGATAAAACTTGTTTATCACCCTGAAACAAAAGAGATTTTGGGGGTTCAAATGATTGGGAAAGAAGGAGTAGCAAAACGAATCGATGTATTTGCGACAGCTATTACTTGCCGCCTCACAACAGATGAAATAACCATGCTAGATCTTTCGTACGCTCCTCCTTTTGCTACGGTATGGGATGCTGTACAAATTGCTGCTCAGAAAGCTGAATAAAAAAGAGGCTGGGACAAAAGTAGTTGAGTCCAAGTAAAAAACGAACCATTCATCAACCTGTTTGATGAGTGGTTCGTTTTTTTTGTGATGGTGCACATCGTTTTATTTGTTTCGTTCCTTCTAGCAGTTGATTGGAGGGCAAGGCGAAGACTCCTGCGGGAAAAGCGGAACAGGTGAGACCCCGCAGGAGCGAAAGCGACGAGGAGGCTCAGCGGCCGCCCGCGGAAAGCGAAGCCTTGCACGGAAATCAATTGCGGTGTCATAAGCAGTCCAGCTCATGTATCTCATTTGTTCGTCTTTCGATTAGATTTATTTCGTTATGTCTCAATCTTTTTTCGATTCGACAAGCAGCATCTTTTGTCGAAAAACAAGTTGTAAAAAAAAGATAAATGGTATTCCTATAGTAATGTAAGCGTTTGTAAATTCCGACAAAATAATTTTTTTGCAAAAAAAATGTCTATTATTGCGACTCTATTTACATATTTAGTAGAATTTGTAATAATGCGTTATAAGCTAATTTCTTTGTCATAGGAGAGGATTTTGTGTTTGGAGTGAGAAATAGAACGAAATCAGAGAGATTATTAGTAGAAATCGTCCAAAAAAGACAAAAGATGGTGCAGCTCGGAGAAGAAAAAGGTTTGACTAATGAAGAAACCGTTACCTGTAGTCAAGAGCTTGATCAGCTCTTACTCGTTTATCAAAAGCAGCGTTTAAAAGAAGAGGAAGAAAAGACATCGTTTGCCACACTGATTAGCCGCTTTTTATCTTTTTCAAAGCTGTAATGCAGGACAAGCATTCGGGATCGGGCAGTAAAACAATTATGCTGCCCGTGGCCTCTCTTCACTTTTAAAAAATGTTAATTAAAAAGATCATAAACAAAATACCAAAAATAAACGAATAAGTAGCAAATCTTTCGTTTCCATCGCCGTGACTTTCCGGAATCAACTCTTTATAAATAATAAAAAGCATGGCTCCAGCAGCAAAAGCTAATCCATATGAAACGAGAGAATCAACAAAATTAGTTAAATAAAACCCGAGTAAAGATGTTACAATCTCAACAGAGCCTGTAAGGGTAGCAATTAAAAATGCTTTTATTTTACTGATATTTTGCTGAGCTAAAAATAGCGCGACCAACAGTCCTTCAGGTGCATTTTGAAGACCGATTGCAAGGGCGATTAAGTTCCCTGTATTTTCAACATTTGAAGCGTAGCTAACACCAACAGACAGTCCTTCAGGAAGGTTATGCAAAGTAATAGCGGAAACAATTAAAAGTGCTTTTTCATCAAATTGAATGCCGGTTTTAGAATGTTCAAGGTCAATGTGAGGAATATTCTGCTCCAAGAGTGTTAATGTTACAACTCCAAGCAGTAAGCCAATTGCTAAGGAAAAAAATCCGCCGCTTTGAAGAGATTCTGGAATCAAGCTCATAGTAGAAGCAGCTGTCATAATACCTGCAGTGAGCGCAAGAAGTATATCTTTCCAGCGATGAGTGAGTTCTTGATTCAAAAACAGAATAGGCAAAGCGCCTACTCCAGTCGATAGCGCAGAAAGAATGCTTCCAATTAGTACCTCAGTCATAAACCGTCTCCTTTTACGTATTCTTCTTTTTATCCTCAATTCACATCGTTCTTTTAGTGTATGTTTTTTTGTTTTCTATGAGCATGACTATTTTAAAAATGAATAGCTTTATGCAATAACCTTACAAAAAAGTTGAACCAGTGAAGGTTCAACTTTTTAGGTAAAGTACAGCTCCTGAACTTGGTTAGCAATGTGCTCAAGCTTATTGGAAACTTGAGGAATGCCATATCCTACATACAAAGGAGATGTGGCAAAGCGAGGAATGATTTTCGCCGCAATTTTGCCGTTTTTAAGGTTATAAAAAAATAAGTTATAGCTCGTGCAGCTACGATGAAAATGATTTAATAAATAGTGAGCAGCCGTTTGAAGATAATCTGCAAATGTGTGCAGCTCTTTGTCAAGCTGATCCGTTATCACGTTAAATTCAAAAAAGCCCATTCTAGGTTTTACAGATAAATTAAATGTGACGTGTTCATTTTTGGCAATTGTGACTCCTTCAAACTGCTCGAGCTTCACATTTTCATTTACATCCATCTCATTTAAACCAATAATTTGCATATGAGGATGCCGTAACGACCCCCCAGACATAGGTCCATGGTTTTTGAAGAAAAGAACAGAAGCATATTCACCACTGTTCATCATCGATATCCATCGTTCAGTAGCAAAGCTCAGCAAGGTGTACAGATGTTCTTTTGGATAAATAGATAGTTCCGAAGAACACTCATCGGTCTCAATAATAACCGTCTGATAAGCATCTTGCAGAACGGGAAATTTATTTTTCAGCCAAATGATAGGTCCTTGTTTTTCAATAATGCCAGTAAGAGATTCTACGTCGCAAAAGGGACAGGGGTTTTGCCGGTTAACGATTGTTTCAGGCTTTTGTGAACCAATCGCGGAATTAAATAATAAATGGGTTGGTTTCATAATCATTCACCTTTTTATGTAATGGTCATATGTTTATTGTATTAAAAGCATATGTATAAATCCACTTATATACATTTTTTATCGAAAAAATTGTACAAGCGGAGAGAATAACCGATGAAATAAGTCTGCTTTGATTGACTTTGAAGGGAAATTTTAGTATTATCTTGATATCAAGATAATATTAAAGGAACTGATTAAAATGACGAATGATGTAACTAGAGAAGAGTTAGACCAATCTCTTAAATTATTTATTGTACTATCTCGTGCCAATCGTTCAATTAATGATCATGTGCATAAATTTATTCAACAGCATGGAATGAATCCAACTGAATTTGCTGTCCTAGAGTTATTGTATCACAAAGGTCAACAGCCTCTGCAGCAAATTGGCGGAAAAATTTTACTCGCAAGCGGCAGTATTACGTATGTAGTAGACAAGCTTGAGAAAAAAGGCTTCTTAGAGCGCGTTGCTTGTCCGAACGATCGCCGTGTAACCTACGCAGCGATCACTCAGCAAGGCAAGGAAATGATTGAAAGTATGTTTCCGAGTCATGAAAAAAGAATTCATGATATTTTATCCGTCCTGTCTAGCGAAGAAAAGGAAGTTGCTATTTCGATGCTTAAGAAACTGGGGCACTATGCAGATGAATTTTTACCGGAATCGACTAATTAATTAAGGAAAGCTCGTTTGTTTCTGTTGAACAAACGAGTTTTTTCTATGACTTCTTTCATAACCAATCGACATAAAAAATAAAAAGTGACAAAAAATTGAAATTAACAGGAATACAGCTGGATAAAAACGAATTAGGTTACATACAGACAATAGAGGAAGGGGTACAAATGATGAAATTTGAGAATTATACATATACGCGACCTGATATGAATGAAATTGAAAAGCAGTTTGAAAAGGCCATTACACACTTTACGGAAGCAGCGTCAGTCAGTCAGCAAAACGAGGCAATTCGTCTAGCAAATGATGCGTATTCCCAGTACAGCACAATGGGGAACATCTGCTATATTCGTCATTCTATCGACACAGCGAATGAATTTTATAAGGAAGAACAAGACTATTTTGATGATACACAGCCGCTTTTAGAAGGATATGTAGAGAAATTTTACAAAGCGTTAATCTCTTCGCCTTTTAAACAGCAACTAGAAGAAAAGTGGGGCAAGCAGCTGTTCTCTCTTGCTGAAATGCAGTTAAAAACGTTCTCTCCGGAAATAGTAAAAGAGCTTCAGGAAGAAAATAAGCTATCGTCTCAATATACGAAACTAGTGGCGTCAGCTAAAATTTTATTTGAAGGAGAAGAAAGAACGTTAGCTCAGCTCGATCCGTTTATGGAGTCACCTGATCGAGAAATGAGAAAAAAAGCAGCAGAAGCAAAGTTTCAATTTTTTACCGATCATGAAGAGGAATTTGATGATATTTATGACAAACTTGTAAAAGTGCGGACCAAGCTTGCTGGAAAATTAGGCTATAAAAATTTCGTAGAAGTGGGCTATGCTCGTATGTCTAGAATAGGCTACGATGCTGAAATGGTTGCCGCTTTTCGCAAACAAGTAAAAGAGTATATTGTTCCCCTTACTGAAAAACTAAAAAAGCGTCAGCAGGAAAGAATTCAAGTAGAGAGCTTAACTTATTATGATGAACCGTTTCAGTTTGAAACAGGAAACGCAGTGCCAAAAGGTGATGAAAAGTGGATTATTGAAAATGGACGGGTTATGTATAAGGAGCTTTCTAAAGAGACGGACGAATTTTTTTCATTTATGCTTGAAAATAATTTGATGGATTTAGTCGCTAAAAAGGGCAAAGCAGGCGGAGGCTACTGTACGTTTATTGAAGAATACAAAGCGCCGTTTATTTTTTCGAATTTTAATGGAACATCAGGGGATATTGATGTGTTAACGCATGAAGCAGGGCATGCTTTTCAAGTGTATTCCAGCCGAGATATGGAAACCAATGAGTATCACTGGCCTACGCATGAAGGAGCTGAAATTCATTCGATGAGTATGGAGTATTTTACATGGCCTTGGATGGAGTTATTCTTTAAAGAAGACAAAGATAAATACCAGTTTTCTCATTTAAGCTCAGGCTTAACTTTCTTGCCTTACGGGGTAGCGGTAGATGAATTTCAGCACGCTGTATACGAATGCCCTGAGATGACGCCTTCGGAACGAAAACAAACGTGGCGAGAAATTGAAAAGAAATATATGCCTTCTAAAAACTATGACGGCCATCACTATCTAGAAAGCGGGGGCTTCTGGCAGCGCCAGCTTCATATTTACACGTCTCCGTTTTATTATATTGATTACACGCTCGCTCAAATTTGTGCATTTCAATTTTGGAAAAAAGATCGAGAAAATCATGAACAAGCATGGCAAGATTACGTTCATTTGTGTAAGCTTGGCGGAAGTAAGCCGTTTTTAGAATTAGTAGAGGAAGCGAATTTGATCTCTCCATTCGAAGAGGGCTGCGTGCAGTCTGTAGTAGATGAAATTGAAAACTATTTAAATAGTATTGATGATAAAAAGCTATAAAAAAAGAGATTGAGACACAACAAAATCAATCCAATCTAAAGACGAACAAATGGGATAAACAATCTAGTATGAATCGCTTGTTACACCGCCGTTGATTTTTGTGCAAGGCTTCGCTTTCCGCGGGCGGCCGGTGAGCCTCCTTGGCGCTTATGCTCCTGCGGGGTCTCACCTATTCCGCTTTTCCCGCAGGAGTCTTCGCCTTGCCCTCCAATCAACAGCTAGAAGCACCTAGATTAAATCTACGTTCACCCTCATAATAAAAAATCCGAATGAGTTTGTTTCTTAATCAAGAAACAAACTCGTTCGGATCTTTCTTCAACTAACATACTTTTGTTCCAGCCTCTTTTTTAATGATTAATTTCTTGTTCCCATAAAGGAATCGTAAGGGAAACGCTGGTTCCTTCGCCAACAGTGCTTTTAATCTCAAATGTTCCTTTATGCTGATACAAAATGTTTTTAATCACAACAAGTCCAAGACCAGTACCTGAGGGCTTCGTGGTAAAAAAGGGCTTTTGAATGTGCGTAAGCAAATGTGAAGGAATGCCGACTCCTGTATCTTTAATGAAAATAGTAAGATCTTTAGTATGCTGAGTAACGTTTAAATGAATTTCTCCTCCGATAGGCATAGCTTCGAGCGCATTTTTCAACAAATTAATGAGTACTTGCTTAATTTGATTTGCATCACAGCAGATGTATGTATGCGGGGCTTCCACCTGCGTTTTAACTACGACATTTTTTAATACACATTCTGATTCATACAGAAGAATAACGTCATTTAAAATAGTAGAGAATGCATGCTTTTTCATAACCGTATCATGAGGTTTAGCGAGCAATAAAAATTCTCCAACGATTGAGTTAATACGATTCAGTTCACTAAGCATGATGGTTGTATAAGAATGATAGCGGCTGCTGTCTTCATGAATAAGCTGAATAAACCCATTCAGAGAAGTAAGCGGATTTCGAATTTCGTGAGCGATTCCCGCTGCCATTTCGCCGGCTAGAGATAACTTATCGGTTTGGCGAAGAAATTTTTCTGTTTCCTTCTCTTCGGTAAGATCGCGTGAAATACCAAAAAGCGCAACGACCTGTTTATCACGATTAAAAATAGGTGAAACAGTGCTTTCTACATCAATTATTTTTCCGTCTTTTCGCTTGTCCTGGGTTTCAAAGGCTACTAGCTTTTCTCCTTTTTTAACCCTTTCTAATCGGCTTTCAGCGTCGCCTTTTAAGCCGGCAGGAATAAATGGAATGGCTTTTCCCACAATTTCTTCAGCTTTCCATCCGTATATTTGCTCAAAAGCATCGTTTACTTTAATCACTTTACCGTCTAGACTGAACACGGCAATGGCGTCGCGATTGTATGTAAAAAAAGATTGTAAATACTCTTGAGCTGAATACAGTTCATCTTCAGTTTTGTTCATTTTGACCGTCGTAATAGCAATCAGTTTTTTAGAGAAATGAGCACAGTACAACAAAATAATCATTGTGATCAGCGTAAACAAAATGAAATAAACGATATCTAATTTCACGAAAGTCACAGATGTAAAAAGAGTGTTGCTTACATAAAAGTACAAAACAATTATTATGGACATTAATGTAGAAATTACAATAGCGACATAGCTATAATAAATAAAGCTAACAATAATTCCAAGAAACAAAAATAAATAATTAATAACAGCAGGTTCAATAGATGTCATGTACGCAATATAGGCATAATAGCATATAAAAAAAGAATACATAATGATAGCAGGATGAAAACAAAAGTAGTACATAGCCGTCACTATCAATAATAAAATTCCTCCGCTTATAAAAACAATCATATGAGGATCAGCTGCAATAAAGTGGTATAACACAATGTGGACAAAATATAGCAGCCAAAAAATAAGTAAAAGAATAAAATTCCGTTTTTTTATGAGGTTGTGTGATTCCATAAAAAATCCCTTTCTTAAATGGTGAATAATTTTATAGGAGAATAACTTTATAGTCAGCTAGTCGCACGATATAGTGATATATCACTCATATTAGCATAGTTACAACTGTGTGAATAGCTGAATTAAGCACTTAGACCAAGGAAGATAGATCTAGAATACAGCTAGTCATAAACTATTAAGGAAATATGAGGGGAATATGAACGAAATGAAGGGGATGTAAAGCTTTTGTGATAACCTTGTAAAAATGAACTTTTTTCTAATTGGATAGGCTATACTGCCAGTAGAGCCATATGAATGGTGACTACATAGAGGCTCAGATGATTCGAAGGGAGACGGTAAAATGAACAAAAGTTTATTAGTCAAGTTATTTGGATCACTTCTAGCAATTATGTTAATCACAGCATGCAACTCACAAACGGATGAAAAAGATGCCACAGAACAGCAAACAGAACAGTCGGATGATACTCAAGCGGAGGATACAACGACAGATGATTCACAGGAAACAATGAAGCAAAACGAAGCAGATGATTCATCTGGGGATAAAGCAGCTGATGATCAAGAAGAATCAACGGATAGTGCTGACGAAAAAACAGATGAAAGTAAATAAACGTAAGTATTTCTATAAAAAAAGCGACTCAAGTAGAGTCGCTTTTTTTATTAGTTTTGTACGGTGATTTCGCTTGCTTCATTTAACGTTACGTTCACTGTCGATACGTCTGCGTCATCTAAAAGTAAGTCTGTAATTCGATCTTCAAGCTGTTCTTGAATTGCTCGGCGGAGCGGTCTAGCACCGAATGCAGGGTGATAGCCAAGTTCAGCCAGTTTTTCTTTTACTTCAGCTGCTACGCTCAGCGTAATGTTTTGTTCTTGTAATGTTTCTTTTAATTCAGCAAGCATAAGGTCCACGATTTTAATCAAGTTGTCTTTTTCAAGATGATTAAATTCAATGATTGTATCAAATCGGTTTAAAAACTCTGGTTTGAAATAAGATGAAAGTGAATCTAAAACGGATGCCTGTTTAAGTGCGTCATTTTCTGCGTCAAACCCAACCGTAATTTTCTTTTCACCTACACCAGCGTTACTTGTCATAATGATAACTGTGTCTTTAAAGCTTACTGTGCGACCTTGACTATCTGTTAGACGTCCGTCTTCTAGAATTTGCAGAAACATATGCTGAACGTCTGGATGAGCTTTTTCAATTTCATCTAGTAAGATGATGGAATAAGGATTACGGCGTACTTTCTCTGTTAATTGTCCTGCCTCTTCGTGACCTACGTAGCCAGGAGGTGAACCGATTAATTTAGACACCGCGTGTTTTTCCATATATTCACTCATATCTAGACGAACCATAGCATCTTTTGAGCCGAATAGTTCTTCAGCTAATGTTTTGGTTAACTCTGTTTTACCGACACCTGTTGGGCCGACAAATAAGAATGAACCAATTGGGCGATGCTTCGCTTTCAATCCAGCGCGAGAACGTCGAATCGCTTTTGCTACTTTTTCTACAGCTTCCTGCTGTCCGATTACTTTTTGAGCTAAGTGCTCTGCTAAATGCTTCATTTTTGCTGATTCATTTTCTTGAAGTTTACCAACAGGGATACCCGTTTTCTTTTCAATAATTGCTTGAATGTCAGCGATATCGACATTCATTTTTTGCTGTTCTTCGTTTAGTTGTTTTTCAAGAGCAGCTTCTTCATCGCGCAGTTTTGCCGCTACTTCATATTTTTCATCCTTTAGTGCCTGCTCTTTTTCTTTTGTAATTTCTTTTAAGCGAGCGGCCGCGTCGTCTTTATTTGTAATGCCTGCCTGTAAGTTCATTTTTGAACCTGCTTCATCTAGCAAGTCAATTGCTTTATCAGGCAAGAAGCGATCTTGAATGTAGCGGTGTGATAAATTTACACAAGCGCGGATCGCTTCATCTGTATAGCTAACGCCGTGATAATCTTCATATTTACTTTGGATTCCTTTTAGAATTTCAACGGCTTCTTCTACAGACGGTTCGTGAACCATAACCGGCTGGAAGCGTCGTTCAAGAGCCGCATCTTTTTCAATGGAACGGTACTCTTTTAAAGTTGTCGCTCCGACTACTTGAAGTTCGCCTCGTGCAAGAGCTGGTTTTAAAATATTGCTTGCGTCCATTGAACCTTCCGCTGAACCAGCTCCTACAAGAAGGTGAATTTCATCGATAAATAAAATCACGTTTTTTCGCTGTTGAAGCTCAGAAATTAAATGCTTCATGCGCTCTTCAAATTGACCGCGCACGCCGGTATTAGCTACGAGAGATGCTACATCTAACAGATATACATCTTTATTTAGCAGCTTGGCAGGAACTTTTCCTTCCGCAATTTTTAAAGCTAACCCTTCAACAACAGCTGTCTTACCAACACCAGGTTCTCCGATTAGCACCGGGTTGTTTTTATTTCTTCTATTTAAAATTTCAATGACGCGCTCTACTTCTTCTTCGCGGCCAATAACAGGGTCAATCAATCCCGTTTTCGCAATTTGAGTTAAGTTTCGACCAAATTGATCTAAAAAGCCGCCGCCATTTCCTTGCTGTGGCTGCTCCGGTGCAGCTTGTTCGTGCGCCATTTGATTGAATAAATCATCGATGTTCATAAAGCCGCCACCTCCAAAACCTGATGGGATTTTATGTTCTTTCATTAGTGCTTGATAACATGTATGACATAAACGATATTGAGATTTTTGGTTATTTGTTTGTACATTTAATTGAATAGATGCTTCACGTTTATTACAGTTTTGACAAATCATTTAATTAGCCTCCCTAAATGATTTTAATCGAAGATCAGCAGGTGTTTGACCTTTCTTGACCTTTCGTAATTTTATTATACTTTGACCTTTTTTGACTTTCAAGTCTTTTGCTTAAAAAATTTTTGAAGGAAGTTCCTCGCTTATGTACAAAAGGCAGTACATTAAAAAAAGATGTGTTTTATGTGTACCCGTTCTATACATGTAAAAACATAAGAGGCATTTTGTACAATGATCTGCTTGGAGAGGGAATTAATATTAATAAGAAGAAAAGTGGAAAGATGAGTGCAGAGCCTACCGTTGGATAAAATAAGTTATTGACAGCAAGAAGGATAAAAATTATACTCAAGAAGGTTTGCACTTAACTGCATAAAAGCATAAAAGCATAAAAGCGTTTAAGTGAAAAAGAAAGATAGAAAGGGAATACCTCATGAAAAAAGAAATTTCATTTATACAATCAATAGCGGTGGTTTTGGTGCTATTAGCTATTATTTTTGTTTCATTATTTACGTTAAAGCTGCCGCCTCATATTCCGCTGATATTTGGTGTAGCATTTATTAGTGTGATTGGCTTTTTGTTGAAATATAAGTGGACAGAAATGGAGAAAGGGATTTTAGACGGTGTTAGACTGGGCATTAAGCCTATCCTTATTTTAATGCTGATCGGGATGCTTATTGCGATTTGGATGGTAGGAGGAACGATACCGACGATTTTATCCTACGGTTTCCACTGGATTTCACCGCAGTACTTTTTAATTAGTGCTTTGGTTATTACCGTATTAGTTTCAACATTCACGGGAAGTTCATTAACAACCGTCAGTACGGTAGGGGTCGCTTTATTTGGCGTAGGAACTGCTATTGGTGTACACCCAGGGCTAGCAGCGGGGATGATTGTTTCAGGAGCTGTGTTTGGAGATAAGATGTCTCCCTTGTCTGATACAACAAATTTTGCTTCTGGTATCGTTGAAGTCCCGCTTCCTAAACATATTCAGCACATTACGTGGACGACGGTTCCAAGTATTGTTATTACAGCAATCATTGCACTGGTAATCGGAATCAACGGAAATCAGGAAAGCGTCAATTACGGGGAAATTCAAGGAATTCAAGACGCATTAAAACATACGTTTAATTTACACGTGTTAACGTTGCTTTCTCCACTTTTAGTTCTTATTTTTTCGATGAGAAGAGTCGATGTACTGCCAACGTTAGTTTTAGGTATTGTAACGGCCATCATTACAGGAATGATTACACAGCATGAATTTACGCTGAGTCAATTGCTAGGGGTTCTTCAAAGCGGGCCGGCAGTAGAGTCAGGAAATAAAGTAGTGGATGCGATTGTGAATAAAGGGGGACTGCAGTCCATGATGTTTTCTATTTCCCTTATCATGATTGCCTTGTCGCTAGGTGGCTTGATGAGAGCCGTTGGAATTATTGATGCTTTGTTAGAAGGGTTAGCAAAACAAATTCGCCGCAGCGGAGACGTTATTTTTGCTACGCTTCTATCTTCAATTGGAGTGAACGTTATTACAGGCGAACAGTATTTATCGATTCTCTTGCCTGGACAGACGTTTAAGCCGCTGTATGAAAAGTGGAATTTAGATCCAAAAAACTTATCACGAACGCTTGAAGACGGCGGAACGGTTATTAATGCTATTATTCCGTGGGGTGTCAGCGGTGCTTTTATTTCAACTGCATTAAATATTCCCGCAGCTGACTATATTCCATTTACATTCTTTAGCATTCTCTGTCCGATCTTTTCAGTTATTTTAGCATATACAGGCATAGGCATTGCCAAGAAAAAAGCTCAGTCTTAACTGAGCTTTTTTTTTTTGGAAAAAGGACAGGTAAAAAACGACAAAAAAAGTATCATTCCACTTTTCAAATCTATAATTTAATAATACAATTTACTATACGTCTTTCTTGTTAATGTATTTGTATGAATTCTTATTTCTTTACAGATGAAGAAATTTGAGTTTTGCGGTATGATAAATAAGCTGTATTGGCGATGGGACGAATGCCCTTTTTAGCAAACATTTAAGAAGGGTAAAGCCAAATGAAAACACTCATTATAAAAGAGAAAAGATATTTATTGAGGAGAGGGTTTCTGTTGAAAAAATGGGGCATCATTGCATTAATCACTGTAGCTGTGCTCGGTGTGACAGCGGTTTTCAACCGAGCCGAAAGTGATGATGTAAATAAAGAAAAATTGAATTTATTATCGCCTTATTCAAATAAAGTAGATGTATATAGCATTACGTATCCTAGTGATAATTTAAAGATAAAAGGGTTTTTAGTACAGCCTAAAGACATTGCAGACAAACATTATCCGCTTTTAGTATATAATCGCGGAGGAAATCGCGAACATGGCATGATTCGCGCAAAAACACTGCAGTACTTATCATATTGGGCAAGTAAAGGCTACGTCGTGGTTGCGACTCAATACAGGGGAAATGGCGGAAGTGAAGGTACAGAGACGTACGGCGGTAAAGATATTGACGACGTGTTAAATCTTATTAAGTGGGGAGAACAGCTTCCTTATGTAAATCACCAGCAAAAGGTAGCGCTAGGATATTCACGCGGCGGCATGATGACGTATTTAACGATGAAAAACGGCGTTAAATTTGATGCAGTTGTCGTACAATCAGGTATTACAGACATGTTTCAATTCTATGATCAAAGAGGGCCTGAAATGAAACAAGTGCTGCGGACGATTGTAGGAGATCCGGCGCAGTATCCGGAGAGGTATAAAAGTCGTTCTGTTGTTTATTGGAGCGATAAAGTAAATTCACCTCTTTTGATTTTACAGGGTGATCATGATCGTAAAGTTCACCACACGCAGGCTGAAAAGCTTGTGAAACAACTAGATGAGCAGGGAAAAGAATACAAATATGTACTGTACAAAAACGGAGACCATCCGCTAACTGCATATTATGATCAGTATAACGCGGAAATTGATAAATGGTTTAAAATACATTTAGCTAAGCAGTAAAGAAATTGGAAGCAGTTTTGATGAATGGAAAAGAGCAGCTTGTTTGATCCTACTACATGTAAGCATATAAAGAGGGGATGAAGCAAAATGACTCAGTCTAAAAGTCAAAAAGAGCGTCAGTGGAATGTACGAAAACAATCACAAAACCCATCGCATGGAAAAGTAAAATCTTTTGAAGAATTATCAGAAGAAATCACGCCTAAACGTAAATAAGGTAACCATCATATAAAGAAAGACACAAAAAAGGAGAGCTGATGCTCTCCTTTTTCTATGTTTGTTTATGGATTTGTGGACCACATGCCCGCAGATTTGATAAAAATACGCGGATGCAGTTTTAATTGTGCGACCATAATTTCTGCTAAGTCTTCAGGCTGCATCACTTTATCAGGATTGCCATCCGTTAAGTTTTCTTTATAAGCTAATTCCGTTGCTACTGTACTTGGTGTTAGCGCTGTTACACGAATATTGTGTTTGCGCACTTCTAACGCTAGAGATTCAGTTAAGCCGAGCACGCCAAATTTTGAAGCGCTGTAAGCACTTGTAACGGGAGCGCCTTTTTGACCAGCAGTGGATGAAATATTGATAATGTCTCCACCATTTTTTTCGATTAATTGAGGTAGAACGGCGCGCGTTACGTAGTAAACGCCCATTAAATTCACATCAATGATTTGTTTCCACTCAGCTGGGTCTAGCTCTAAAAAGCTTCCGAATTTACCGATTCCTGCATTGTTGATTAAGATATCCGTTGCCCCTAATTTTGTATGTAGATGCTCAACTGCTGCGTTTACTTCTTCCATAGAAGAAACATCTGCTGTTGCATAAGCAACTTGTACATCAAATGCTTCTAGTTCAGAAGCAACAGCCTTTAAATCTGCCTCTGTACGAGCAATTAAACCGATATTTACGCCTTCTTTTGCTAATTCAATCGCAGTTGAACGACCGATGCCTTTTCCTGCTCCTGTAATAAGAGCTACTTTGCCTTTAAGTGATTGTGCCATGTATAGACTCCTTTCAATGTTCCGCATAAACATTCTTCATAATAACAAAGAATTATCCATTACTATCCTATAGAAATGCACAAATGATGTCAAAAATAAAGATTATTAAAATGGCTTCAAGTATAAATTTCCTTTTCATACAAAAACTATAGCGACTAAAAAGAAGAAATTCCGTTTCTTTTCGTTCAATGTAGTGGAGGATGAACAATGCGTATAAAAAAACTATCTGAGTTAACGAATAAATCCAAACAGCGGAAAGAAAAAGCTGACGAATCGAAGGACTCTAAGGACACTAAGGATACTAGTGCTTCTTCTACACAGGAAGAGCAGAAATTATCTGAGAGGGCGGGAGATAATTTATCCCGCATGAAAAAAGCATTGGGACAGAGCACCGATTTAGTTGTGCGAGAGTTTCGAATTTCGATTGAAGAAAAATTTACTTTAGGTGTTGCTTACATCGACGGATTAGTAAATAAAGACGAAGTTGAACACTATGCGCTGGACTCCATTATGCACTATCACGATGAACATTTAACACATGATGATGGCATCGTTAATATGTACGAATTGATTAAAAGCTATAGTTTGGCAGCGGGTGAAATCATGGAAGCAAAGACATTGGATGATGCTCTTCTTCACGTGTTATCAGGAGATACCGTACTGTTTTTAGAAGGGTATCAAACGTGTATTGTGGCAAGTACAAGAGGGTGGAGAGACAGGGCTGTTTCTGAACCACAGTCTCAAACCGTTGTAAGAGGGCCTCGAGACAGTTTCACAGAAACACTGCGAACGAATACCGCATTGATTCGGCGCCGAATAAAATCTCCAAAACTTTGGGTTGAATCTCAGCAAATAGGAGAGTTTACAAAAACGGATATTGCGCTCGTTTATATAGACGGCATTGCGGATGAACAGGTCATTCAAGAGGTAAAGGAGCGTCTTTCTAAAATTGATATAGACGGTATTTTGGAGAGCGGATATATCGAAGAGTTGATTCAAGATGAAGATTATACACCTTTTCCTACTATGCATAACACGGAGCGTCCAGACTCCGTAGCAGCAGGTCTTTTAGAGGGGCGAATAGCCATTTTAGTAGACGGTACACCTTTTGTATTAATGGTTCCTGCCCTATTTATTCAATTTTTTCAAGCGGCCGAAGATTATTACCAGCGCGCAGATATTAGTACATTAATTCGCTTAATGCGCTACATGGCATTTTTCTTAGCCCTTTTAACACCTTCTGCTTACATTGCTTTAACTACTTTTCATCAAGAAATGCTTCCTTTTGCTTTGTTAATTAGTATTGCAGCTCAAAGGGAAGGTGTTCCGTTTCCTGCTATTATTGAAGCGTTTATTATGGAAATCACGTTTGAAATTTTGCGAGAAGCAGGAGTCCGATTGCCTCGAGCAGTAGGTTCAGCTATTTCGATTGTGGGAGCACTCGTCTTAGGAGAAGCCGCCGTACAAGCGGGATTAGTTTCACCTGCAATGGTTATCGTTGTATCCATCACCGCTATTAGTAACTTTGTGTCACCCGTGTATGATATGGCTATTGCAGTAAGGATGCTGCGCTTTATCTTAATGGTTTTAGCAGCTACTTTTGGCTTGTTCGGTATTATCCTGGGGCTAATTTTAATGATTTTACATTTATGCAGCTTAAGGTCATTTGGAGTCCCTTATATGACACCTATGGCTCCATTTGTGAAGCGTGATCAAAAGGATGTTCTGATTAGACGTTCGATCAAAAAAATGAAAACAAGGCCAAAGCTTATTAACGAGAAGAATATTTCACGTCAAAAGACGCAAAAAAACTAAACTGTGTAAAGGTGGCCGTTTACTATGAAAGCATTTCTAATGTTATGTATCTGTTCAGTGCTATTAAGCGGCTGCTGGAGCAGTCGAGAGTTGAATGAGCTAGCCATTACGGTTGCCGTTGGAATTGATAAAGCAGAAGATGGCATTATTGTGACAGTTCAGCTGATTAACCCTGGTGATATTCAGGCCAAAACCCCTACAAACGGGCCTTCTGTTACCACATTTTCTATTAAGGCTTCGTCTGTAATGGAGGGGTTAAGAAAAATAACGACAAAATCTCCGCGGAAAATTTATCTTTCTCATTTGCGAATGCTAGTGCTTAGCGAAAGCATGGCGGAAGACGGTATTGCTGAAGTGCTTGATTTCTTTGCTCGGGATCATGAAGTGCGTACCGATTATTTTGTTGTTGTGGCTAAAAACACGAAAGCATCGAGCGTTTTGAACGTATTAACAACAATCGAAAAAATACCAGCTAACCACATGTTTGCTTCATTAGACGTGTCACAGCGTATTTGGGCACCTACTAGAGGAGTAAAGTTAAATGAACTGATCAGTAACTTAACCAGCGAGGGAAAGCAGGCGGTATTATCAGGGGTATTGGTGAAAGGCAATGTGAAAAATGCAGGAGATATGTCCAGCATTTCTCGCACCAATCTTTCCACACTGCTCAATTTCAAAGGATTAGGTGTCTTTCAAAATGATAAGCTTATCGGCTGGTTCAATGAAGACGAAAGTAAAGGGTATAACTATATTACAGGAAATGTAAAAAGTACGTTGATTGTTATTCCATGCGAAAAAAAAGAAAAACAGCATGATATCATTGGAGTAGAAATGCTTCGAACGAATGTCAAGGTGACAGCTACGATGAAAAATCATAAACCTCATATTCACGTTGATTTAAAAGGAGAAGCGAACGTGGCTGATGTAGAGTGTCAAGTGAATTTACAGGACCCAGCTGTAATCAATATGCTCGAACGAAAAACAGCAGCTGACGTGAAAGAAAAAATGAATGATGCAGTAGAAAAAGCTCAAAAAACCTATAAAAGCGATATCTTTGGTTTCGGCGAAGCGTTTTACAGACAAGATGTAAAGAGATGGTACAAAATGAAAAGAGACTGGAACAGAATTTACGCAGAGGATTTAACCGTCGATTTAGATGCAAAAGTTCAAATCCGTCGCTTAGGCACGTTAAATAACTCATATATGAAGCAAATGAAGCATTAAGGAGAAAGAAAATGGAGGGATTTATCGCCTTACTTGTACTGCTTGCTTATTTGACTAAAAAAATAATGATCAACTTCCGAAAGGAAAAGTATTATCGTGAGATAGTCGTCTACCTTTGTCTTATAGGTTTGGGTCTATTCTTTTGGGGAGCGATTACACTCCGTAAAGAAGTTCCTACGCCTCTGTACTTTTTAGAGGCACTAATTAAGCCTCTTACTAGAACCGTTCATCATTTGTTATTCACGTGAGCAAGCATGTAGGAGAGAAGGTGTGTATGATGCAAATAAAAGAATTTATTAGTCCGAAACAATTTCTTTTTCTCATTTATGTTTTTTGTATCGGAAGCGCCATCTTGGCAGTTCCCGCTACATTATTAGAGACGAATAGACAAAATGCGTGGTTTTGCGGTGTGCTTGCTATTGGCTTTGCACTTTTAATCGTTGCGGTGCTTTTATGGCTGATTCAGCGTTACCCTCAGCAAACATTCATTCAAATAGCTAAAAAGGCGCTAGGTCCTTATGCAGGAACGTGTATTTCTCTTATTTACATTTTCTTTATGTTCATTCAGTCTACGTTTTCGCTTCGAGATATCAGTACATTCATGACGACTCAAATTGTCCCTGAAACGCTGCCTACGTGGATTCATGCTCTTGTTCTTTTAGCTGTTATATACGGAGGGTATCTAGGTATTGAAGTGGTAGCAAGAACCGCGGAAATCTTTTTGCCTTGGATTGTGGTCCCCTTTTTATTGTTAATTGTTTTAAATATTCCTCAGATGAAAATTGATCGTCTTTATCCTTTTTTTGAATTTAGCATGGATGATTTAGTATTAGGGACCACTTATTTTTTAGGAAACCCGTTTATGGAATTGGTTTTTATTCTAATGATTACGCCTCATATAAAAGATGGAAAAAAGGTAAAAAGAATGTTTGTTATCGGCACTGTCGCATCGGGCTTGACGATTACGATTGCAGTTGCGGCCTGTATATTAGCTCTTGGCGCGAATATTGCATCGATGCACAGCTACCCAGTTTATTTATTAGGAAAAATGATTTCGTTAGGTGCAACGATTCAGCATGTTGAAGTATTAGTAGCTATTATTTGGATGTTATCTATCTTTTTTAAAGTTGTTATTGTGTTCTATGCTATTCAGTTAAGTATCGTCCAATTGTGTAATTTACGGGTGCGCAATTTTTTAAGCTTTCCGTTAGGTCTAATTATTACAGGCGTGGCGTATTACATTATTCCTAATACAGCGTACTTCAATTATTTTGAAAAATATTACTGGCCGTTTTATTTATTTGTACTAAGCGTCTGTTTTCCGGTGTTATTTATTGCGCTTTCTTATATAAAGAAACATAAGGCAGCTAAAGGCGATAGAAGCCAACAAATATAGCATTATTCATACGCATGTGGTATAATACGATGACAATTCAAGAAGAAACGCCGTACACGTTTGTATATGTACGGGAGAGGTTCGAAAACTCCCTCTATAAAAAACTAAGATCATCGTTGATGACAAAAGACACGGTTTTAGCGTGTCTTCTTTCACGTGCTTTTCTATCAACGCGTCTTTTTGACGTGTATGCTGGCGAGGACGTGTATCTTAGTTGCTTTTTAGGGAGATTGCTGGAAAAGAGCAGTCTCTTTTTTGTGTTATAAAATTAGTCACAAAGGGAACGAACGGTTCAATAAAGTTTCTTCTTCTTTTGATTTCAATCAAAAAGGAGACGAACAATAATGATGAAAAATGAAAAAGCTATTGTTGTATTTAGCGGAGGTCAAGATAGTACAACATGTCTATTTTGGGCTTTGAAAAACTTTAAAGAAGTAGAAACGGTTACTTTTCAATACGGTCAGCGTCATAGTCAAGAGATAGAGGTAGCAAAAGCTATCGCAGCTGATTTAGGTGTGAAGCATACCGTACTAGATATGTCACTTTTAAATCAATTAGCACCAAATGCCTTAACGCGAGATGATATTGAGATCGAGCAAAAAGAAGGAGAGTTGCCTACAACGTTTGTGGACGGCCGCAATCTGTTATTTTTATCATTTGCAGCCGTACTGGCTAAAAACAGTGGAGGCCGTCATATCGTAACAGGCGTTTGCGAAACTGATTTTTCAGGATACCCAGACTGTCGAGACGTATTTGTGAAATCGTTAAACGTCACGCTTAATTTATCAATGGACTTTGAATTTGTGATTCATACGCCGCTTATGTGGATTGATAAAGCAGAAACGTGGGCGTTAGCCGATGAGCTAGGGGCGCTTGAGTACGTGCGTGAAAAAACATTAACGTGCTACAACGGTATTGTTGCTGACGGGTGCGGCGAATGTCCCGCATGTCAATTGCGAAAACGCGGGTTAGATCAATACCTGCAAACAAAAGAAGGAGGAGAGAAATAATGCTGCAACAAATGTATCCTCAAGTATTTCATGACTATGAATATGAACTGAACAAAGATATGCAGTTTGCTGCGGCACATTTTGTTCCTCACACAGAAGCAGGTAAATGCCGTCAAGTCCATGGACATACGTATTTTGTAAATCTAACTGTTGCCGGAGATACATTAGACGAAGCGGGCTTTTTAGTAAACTTTGCGCTATTGAAAAAAATTGTTTCTGGTCAATTTGATCATACATTATTGAACGATCATTCTATCTTTAACGAAGAAAATCCAAATGATTTTCCTACCACTGAAGTTGTTGCCCGTAAAATTTATGAGTTGGTTCAAGAATATCTAGACACACTACCAAATAAGCCTTCTTGCGTACAAGTATTCGTGCGGGAAACGCCGACAAGTTACGTAGTTTACCGCCCAAAGAAGGTGAAAAAACGTGGCTAATACAATTCCAGTACTTGAAATATTCGGACCAACGATTCAAGGGGAAGGAATGGTTGTAGGACGTAAGACGATGTTTGTTCGTACCGCAGGCTGTGATTATTCCTGCAGCTGGTGTGATTCAGCTTTTACGTGGGATGGATCAGCTAAAAACGATATTCGTCAGCTAACAGCAGAACAAATTTGGACGGAGCTAAAAGAAATTGGAGGAGATTGCTTTGATCACGTCACCATTTCTGGAGGAAACCCTGCGCTTATCAAGGCGATTGGTTCACTTGTAGAGCTTTTGCACAGTCAAGGGGTAAAAGCAGCTCTTGAAACACAGGGAAGCCGTTATCAGGATTGGTTCCTAAAGATCGATGATTTAACGATTTCTCCTAAGCCTCCAAGTTCATTAATGAAAACAAATTTCTCCGTATTAGACGATATTATAGAGACATTACTAAAGGAAAAACGCATGGCGCATATAAGCATAAAAGTCGTTGTATTTAATGATGAGGACTTTGAGTATGCAGCGTCTGTTCATGAACGTTATCCTGAGGTTCCATTTTTTGTTCAAGTAGGCAACGAGGACTTAACGACAATCGATAATGCGTCGTTAACACAAGAATTGCTTAAAAAGTATGAGTGGTTAATCGATAAGGCAGTGGCAGCTAAAAACATGAACGATGTAAGAGTTCTGCCGCAGGTTCACGCCCTTGTATGGGGAAATAAACGAGGCGTGTAAGCGCATAGCAAAAAATTTACAAAGAAAAATAAAAACAGATATATACAAAATAAAAAAACGCTGTTAGAATGACAATCGTAGAAAGAGAGGAAATGCAAATGAGCGGTCGAAAAGATGAAGAATTAGAAGGTGTATCACTCCTTGGAAATCAAGGAACAAACTATTTGTTTGAATATGCACCAGAGATTCTAGAAGCGTTTGATAACAAACATCCAAATCGTGATTATTTTGTGAAATTCAACTGTCCGGAATTTACGAGCTTATGTCCAAAAACAGGTCAGCCGGATTTCGCAACCATTTATATTAGTTACATTCCAGATGAAAAAATGGTAGAAAGCAAGTCGTTAAAGCTTTATTTGTTCAGCTTCCGTAACCATGGAGATTTCCATGAAGACTGTATGAACATTATTATGAATGACTTAATTAAACTGATGAATCCAAGATATATTGAAGTATGGGGAAAATTCACACCACGCGGCGGGATTTCAATTGATCCATATACAAACTATGGCCGTCCCGGTACGAAGTATGAAGAAATGGCTAATTATCGCCTAATGAATCATGATTTATACCCAGAAACAATTGATAATCGTTAATTCGAACAAACAGGTTGTGTATGCAACCTGTTTTCCATTGCAAAAACAACAGGTGAGAAGGTGAAAGAATGTCACAGAGATCAGCATTAGTATTAGGTGCAAGCGGACTTGTTGGTCAAGAACTTTTAAAAATGTTATTAAGCAACAGCTTATATAACCATGTGACAGTGTTTGTTCGAAAAAAGCTACCAATCGAACACACAAAGCTACGTCAGCTTGAAATTGATTTTTCAGAGCTTGATAAGCACGAAGAATGCTTTGCAGTTGATGATGTATATTGCTGTTTAGGCACGACAATGAAAAAAGCAAAAACAAAAGCGAAATTCATTAAAGTGGACTACGAATTTCCTTTAAAAGCGGCTAAATGTGCAGAAAAATATCGCTGCAAAAACTTTTTAACGATCACAGCAATTGGTGCTGATCTTCGTTCGCCATTCTTTTACAGTAAAGTAAAGGGGCAAGTAGAAGAAGATATCGCAAGCTTGTATATCCGTTCTACTCACTTTTTCCGCCCATCGTTATTATTAGGCAAGCGTCAAGAGTTTCGCCTATTTGAAAAGATTGGGGGATACACGTTAAAGTCGTGTTCATTTTGCCTTGTAGGAAAGTGGAGAAAGTATCGTCCAATTAAAGCGTATAACGTAGCCAAATCGATGATGAAAGCTGCTCTTGAAGATAAATGTGGCGTTCATGTACATGAAAGCCAAGACATTTATACAGGTGAATGCTATTATTCGTTTACCAACGGCAAGCGAGTATTATCAAAATAAAGAAAAGCCTCTTCATAAGAAGGGGCTTTTTTTCTATCTTCCGTCACCATCCGCATCTCCACCGCTATCTTCATCTCCATCATGATCGTGGTTAGAAGCAGATTCACTCCAGCTTGTGTAGGAGTTAGAATCTTCTTCGGCATAATTCATGGGTTCAACGGATGTTTTTTTATTTGAAGTTTGTTTGCGTTTAAAAACGAACTGCACGATGAAAAAAAGAATGACAATAAGAGCAACGATAAACAATACAGTATCAAACATGCTAGTAATTCCTTTCGGTAAGAAGATAGTAGTAGCTTGTTCTTATTGTCACACGAAAATAAGCCCCTTTCAAGAAAAAATGGGGCCTGTTTTTGTTTCTTTAAGGAAACTTTTTTTATCTCAGCCATATATTATTGTATAAAGAAACATTTTAGAAAAGAGGGAGTACAGTGAAAAAAAGTTCGAAGGATGTTAAGGTGCAACAGTATATTTACCTCATGTATAAGCTGGGGATTATTACAGAAGAACAAAAGAATCAATTCTTTCAAAACCAATAAAAAAGCAACCGCTTTTGCTTTCCGGCTGCTTTTTTCCTTTACATAGCTGGATTAATGATGATGTAGTTTTTGTGGTTGACAACAGTTCGCTGTTCTAAGTCTAAATCACGGTAGTTTGTCATGTAAGTCAAATCTACAATCACGGAGTTTTCATTTACTTTTTCGACAATGCCCTGTAAGCCATTTTTAAATTCTATCAAGTTTCCTACCTCTGCTATTTTCATGATTTATCGCTCCTTTGTTTTAAATTAGTTCATTATAAATTTTTTAAATAATTTTAATTTTAAAAATAGTAAAACTAGTTAGCGTTTTCTTTTTTACAATTTTGCCTTAAAACTGGGAATTAGTAAAGAGTTTTTTGAAAAAATATAAAATAAAATTGAAAAAATAAGTAAAATGTGCTGAGAAATAAAAGGAATTGGTAGCTTTAATGAAAGAGAGAAGCAGGACAGTTCCATCTTTGTGCATCTTTCGTTATAATAAACGAGGTATAATCTTGTCATAAATTATAAGAATTAGAAGGTGTAGAAATTGAAAGATACTGGACTCGTGCTCGAAGGAGGCGGTATGAGAGGCCTTTATACAACTGGAGTTTTAGATTACTTTATGGAAAGAAATCTGTACCTTCCGTATGTAATTGGCGTTTCAGCCGGCGCTTGTCATGCCACTTCTTATTTATCTAGACAAATAGGAAGAAGTCGCAAAGCTAATTTAGATTTTTTAGAAGATCCTCGCTACTTGTCGTGGAAAAATTATTTTAAAACAAAAGAGATATTTGGAATGGATTTCGTTTTTGATGAAATTCCTAATCAGCTTCTTCCATTTGACTTTGAGGCATTTGCTGAGCGTACAGAGAAGCTTGTAGTAGGAGCAACGGACTGTGTGACTGGAGAACCCGTTTATTTTGATGAGTATGACCGGGACATTTTGACAGCGGTTCGCGCTTCTAGTTCCCTTCCATTTTTAGCACCTGTCGTTACATATAAAGGAAAAGAGCTGTTAGACGGAGGAATCAGTGATCCGATTCCAATCAAAAAAGCAGTGCAGGATGGATATAGAAAAAATATTGTTGTGCTAACGCGAAACGAAGGATATCGAAAAAAGAAATCAAATATGCTTTGGTTATTGAAGCGCAAATATCGTCATTATGATGGGCTGACTCGTGCGCTTGAGAACCGCTATAAATTGTATAATGAAACATTGTCATATATTGAAGAACAGGAAAGACAGGGGAATATCTTTGTGATTCGTCCGCAAACCCCTCTTGTAGTAGGGCGAATTGAGAAGAATCGTGAGCGTCTCGACGCTCTTTACAACCAAGGATATAAAGAAGCTGAAGCTCAATTTGCATCTCTGCAAAATTGGCTGAACAGTTAAAAGCGAGGTGAAACTGAATGGATGAACAAACAGCCATAAACATGTTGAATGAGTTAAGTGAAGGAAAAGTAATCGAAATTAAAGTTAAAAAAGAAGACTTTCTTGCTTTTCGTCCTTTTTTAGTAAATCGCCCTGATTTCAAACATTTTCGTGGAATAGCTGGACGCGGTGGGGATTTTACCTATACGTATCTAGAAATTCCTAGGAGCTAAACGAAATGATGGCATTATTTGATTATGCCTTATATAATGGATGTATGAGCCTGTACAGTAGAGAATATACTGTTACAAGTGCTTGTGCGTTTATTTAGTAACGTACGGTAAGAGCGAATAAACGTGTTTAGTTATAGGAGGGATATTATGGATGAGTTTCGAAAAAGTACAGCACCTTTTTATTTTGCAGATCATATATGGAAAGATAAAAATGGAATGACGACTTATGGGATGCTGTTAACGAACCGGCCCGAAGATGACGGGGACTATGACCTCCATTCGTTATTAGAAGAAGCATATGTAGATCATAAAAAAATTCTAATTACTACTGTTTACGACAACAGTGAACAGCAGTTGACCGGATACGTGATACATTTATCAGATGATCAAGACGTCTTTACGTTTATGGATGATACGGGTGCTAAGCTAGTGATTGATTTCTATGATGTTGTAGAAATTGAGATCGAAGATTAAAAAGAGCTGAATGTTGATTACAACATTCAGCTCTTTTGTGTAAAAGTAGATGAATTTAAATGTTTATCATAAGAATTATAAGGGAAAAACAAATGAAGAAATTTCTGATTAAACTGAAACAAACCGGGAAAATATACCTGTATTTCAGAAAAATTACCGTGATTATGACAAAAAACAAGGTACAATGTCATAATTGTGTTCCGAACGTAATTTTGTTCATCAAACTTAAAGAAATGTAATTGAATCGTTCGGTGAAACCCCTATATAGCTATGATAGAGTAATACCATACGAAATTTCAGGAGGTATTACCTATGAAACATAGTTATATGAAATCAATGGTAGTAGCTTGTTTAGCTACTCTTTCATTTATAGGTTTTAATGCAACAGCTACGGCTGCAACTAATTATAAAGTAGTCAAAGGCGATAGTCTTTGGAAGTTAGGTAAAAGATATAGTGTAACAATTGACGATATTAAAAAATTAAACAATCGTCAAGGAGATATGATTTATATTGGTGAAACATTAGCGATTCCGAGTAAGACAAAAGTGCTGGCTGCTGAAACAACGGAACCTTCAACGGCAGCATCGGCTAATACGGCTAAACCAGAAGCAAAACCAGAGGCCAAACCCGCAGAGCAGGAAACACCTGCAGTTTCGATTTCAACAAGTGAAAAAGATTTATTAGCGCGCTTAGTAGAAGCTGAAGCAAAAGGCGAATCATATGAAGGAAAAGTAGGGGTAGCAACAGTGGTGTTAAACCGTGTAGATTCTCCGAAGTTTCCAGATACGGTAACAGGAGTTATTAAACAAGTTGTCGGAAAAGCATACGCTTTTTCACCGGTCCAAAACGGATCAATTAACAAACCTGCTTCAGAAGATTCGAAAAAAGCAGTAGAGCAAGCATTGACTAGAAAAGATCGTTTAGACGATTCCATTTACTTTTATAATCCAAAAACAGCTACCGATAACTGGATTCGTTCACGTGCTGTAATTAAAACAATTGATCATCATGTATTTGCTAAATAAAAAAGAGCCGTTATGGCTCTTTTTTTAGTCTAAAAAAATATCTCGTTCCAAACTGCCTTCAGAACCTGTTAAAACCAGACCAATATCGGTATCAGCTTCTAAGTTCTGAACGATAGTAAAAGGCACTTTATGTTCGTTAGCCGCTTGAATATAGGGGGAGAGGTATGAGTAAGACAAGGAGCCATTTAAAAACAAATGACCGTCTTTCACTTTTTTTAAAAGAGGCTTTATTTTTACTGCATCTTTTTTCATGACTTGCCCTTTTTTTAGCGCAAGTTCAATATTCTCACGTAGAGCAGTTAAGAAATATCTTCTTTCGTCTCTTTTTGTTTCCTTTGCTCCGTACATTCCTCGTTCTAAGTATTCTTCTAGTTGATCAGACATTGCGTCACTTCCTTTCGTTATAAACTATAAACGATTATGGCTATAAGTAAAAGGGAGAGGAAAAAAGGAAAATCACTGTGCTATATCACCTGTTTTTTTGCTGAGTACAAAGAAAAACAAAAAATGTGTTGAAATTTAGCCTAAAATATTGTTTAATGTAAATAGATAGAAAATCATATCGGTTTTTTATTAAAGGTTTGTAAGCGATTACAGATATACATACATAGCAGCGTTTGGGGAGACGCTCCTATGATTTTATGTTCAAAGCGCATTGTATAAAAAGGGGATTATATAGCTTTAGGGCATATACGGTCAAGCAAAGGGTCAGATAAATTAATAAAAAATCGCTATGTATTTTCATAAGAAGAACGGTCAACATTTTTGTTGAGCGTTCTTTTTATGCGTTCATATTATGTTTATTCCTTATTGCAGCAGGTGCTGGAAATTACAAAGGTCCATTCCTCGTTTCATTTCTCTTATTTTACATAAGTTACATGTAGTATGTTTCAAAGCCTTAAAAAATATATGTCTCTACGCTTGTTTAACCCTAACGAGGTGGTAGAAAAGGAATATTTTTTAAGAAATCACAAAAAAAGAGGCTATTGCCTATGCAAGAAGTAGGTGAATAACATATGTAATAAAGAGAATGAAATATAATTTGAGGAGGCATGTATCATGCAAGAATTTGATATTAATGACATAAGAAGACCATTCGGTGGTTTTGGAGGCTTTGGTCGTCCAGGATTCGGTTTCGGTCGCCCAGGTTTTGGTTTCGGTCGTCCTGGTTTTGGCTTCGGCCGTCCGGGGTTCGGCTTTGGCTTTGGTCGCCCGTGGGGTTGGGGCTTTGGAGCTCCATTTCTTGGAGGATTAGTTCTTGGAAGTGCATTAGGAGGTCCAGGTTATTACGGTTATCCAGCACCATATTATCCGCCGTACCCACCATATTATCCTTATTATTATTAAAACAATGAGCGCTGATAAAGCGCTCTTTTATTATGTCCAGTCCAAGATATATATAGAATGAATGCAAGACGTTACGTTTAGAAAATGATAACAGTTTTAAATAAGGAATGAACGCTTAAGCTAAAGGAGACAAGTTTTCCTTGCAACAATTGTTGATTTTGCTATAATAACTTCGGTGGCATTTTTGGCCACTGGGTGGGCGAGGGATAGATGAAAAGAAGGAAATTAGATTGAACGCATTATTTGAAAAGTTGTTTCGTTTAAACGACCACCAAACAACTGTTGGAAAAGAAAGCTTAGCTGGGGTCATTTCATTTCTTTCCATCGTGTATATTATTGCTGTTAATTCAACCATTTTGTCTGATGCCGGTATTCCGCTTGAAGCAGGAATATTCGCAACGGTAGCTTCGGCTTTTGTAGGCTGTGTTATTATGGCTTTTTGGGCAAATGCGCCTCTTATTCTGGTGCCAGGTATGGGGATTAATGCATTGTTTACGTATACGATGGTTCAATCAATGGGGTTATCTTGGCAAGAAGGGTTATTAGCAGTAGTGATATCCGGCTTTCTTTTTATAGCATTAGCTTTTTCACGATTGTCTGCCAAAATTGTCTCTTCGATTCCGCATTCGCTAAAAGAAGCGATAACAGTCGGTGTTGGCTTATTTTTAACATTTATCGGTTTGCAAAAAGGGAAGCTTGTAGTTCCAAGCGAAAACACTTTTGTAGCACTTGGAGACTTGTCAGATCCGTTTGTGATCAGTACGCTGTTGACGTTAATTATCACAATCGTACTGTTTATCCGAAATGTGAAAGGTAACTTTTTGTTAAGCATGATTGCCGGATCAGTCCTTGCCTTCTTACTTGGTGTAAGAAGCGGTGCAGAAAAAGGACAGTCCGCTGGGAGCGTGAACGACTTCTTTAGCAGCTTTGGCACATTGTCTTTTGGAGCTATTGGAGACGTTGCGTTTTGGGCAGCTGTCTTTTCATTAACAATGGTATTGATTTTTGAAAATATCGGTTTGCTGCATGGTCAGCTAGGTATGATGAATCAAGATAGTAAATTTCCGCGGGCCTTTCAAGCAACAGCCGCCTCAGCTTTGCTAAGCGGCGTGTTTGGAACAAGTCCAACGGTGTCTTCTGTAGAAGGAGCATCTGGTATTGCAGCAGGAGGGCGAACGGGTTTAACATCGCTGATTACAGGAGTTTTATTTTTAAGTTCACTTCTGTTTATTCCATTTATCAAGCTGGTTCCAGATAGTGCTATTGCACCTATTCTCATTGTTATTGGAGCATTGATGATTCAAAATATCAAAAACATCAATTTACAGGACTTAACAGAAGGTTTCCCTGCATTTTTAATTATTGCGCTTATTCCTCTTACGTACAGCATTGCTGATGGAATTGCATTTGGGTTCATTGCGTATCCACTGCTTAAATTATTCCTTGGTAAAATGCGTGAAGTATCGATGTTTATGTATGTAAGCGCGCTGTTGTTTTTCTTGAATTTTGTGCTGCATTATATTGCTTAAAATAGACAGCTGAGTATTTTTTCTCAGCTGTTTTTTGTGTTTGCGGTAAAGAATCCTCTTTTTAGATATCATACTCCGTATTTCGTGTCCTTTGGCTAATCTGCCGCTTCTAAAATGACGTTTCCTGCGTAAAGTAGTACAGAAGTCGGAGGGGAATATAAGGGGGGAGAAAATGATGGGAATTAAATTAATTAAAATATCAGCCGTTTATTTTGGAATTGGCATCATATTGGGGTATTATATGTCAATTGTTCACAGCTACGCTTTGACACCTGTTCACGTGCACATCAATTTATTAGGATGGACATCCCTTACGTTAGCGGGACTTATTTATTATTTATTTCCTGCGTTTAGCGAAAGTAAATTAGCCAAACTGCACGTATGGTTGCATAATATAGGATTACCGGTCATGATGATTGGTTTATTTTTCATGATCGTACTAGAAAACCAAGCTTTTACACCCGTAGTGGCAGCAGGAGCAACACTTACGGCTATTGGCGTTTTAATTTTCGTATATCACATCCTTAAAAATTTGAAATCTGAACGATAAACGAAGAAGGTCGGTGACGCCGGCTGCTAATTTCAAAAGGAAAAAGAACCAGCTATAGCGAATATACATGTAAACAAGGTGAAAGAGTGATTTACATAAAGGTGTGCTAGGCATCTTTATAAGGAGGGGTAAGCTGCAGGGATTTCTAGCTCTTATAAAAGCCAATAAAAGGGCTGATTATAAGTTTCTTGCGGCGGAGATACTATGGGAGAACATCAACAATTAGTGCGTGTTAGGGAGCTAGCAAATGAAATTATTCGACTTCGTCTTCAAGACCGTACAACTTATGACGAATTAGAGTTGCAAAATAATGTAGAGTTGTTGTCTCGTTCTGTGGTTGACTTAGTAAACATTATGTTAGCCGAAGATGTGGATTCTTCTACGTCTTTAAAAGCTACAGCTTCTAAAATGAAAATGGTGTATAATAACATGCATCAAGCTGAGAAAAAAGATTATTTGCATTTCTAATTGCTAGGCTCCTTTTCGCCACAAACGAAATGGAGGTGTACGAGGCAGATGCTATCGTCACTAACGACTTCTGAAGCTATTGTAGCATCCGTTCTTGCACTGGTTGTCATTGCCGTTTCCATTATCTTTTTTGCCACTCTTATTATGGTTGTTGTTCGACGAGAAAGAATCAGCAGCTTGGTTAATCACGGAGAGCATGCAGATGGAAAGCAAAAAAGCTTAGGTGAATTTTTTCGTTCTTTACGGAAAAAATAACTACCGTTTTCTTATTAAATAGATAAAAGCGGTCAATTTAAACGTTGACCGCTTTTTTTAGATGGTTTGCTTATTTTTTTCTAAAACAATACCCGCTGCTTCACTAACAGATGACACAACAGCAGAGGCATGGCGCTGAACAGCTTCAGGAGCTGTAGCCATAGCGAAACTGTTCGGCGTTAATTGAAACATAGGAATATCATTAAATGAATCCCCCACACATGCAATTTCCTCTGGTTTTAGCTGAAGATGATTTAATAAAATTTCAATGGCATTTCCTTTGCTGATATGTTTAGGCATAATATCCAAACACTGCTTGGCAGAAATATATGTATCAATATAATCACCAAACTCTTCGTTCACTTCTTTTTGCAGAGCTACCATTTCATCATGATCTCCAAGAACCGTGATTTTAGATGGAGAAAGAGCGTGACCAAATGAATCCGTCATTTTAATTTGTTCTTCGATAGGGAAAAACATGTGAGTTTCAATCGCTTCAATAATTTCATTTCGCTGCTCTACATAATTCGTGTCGTTTGAACAGACAAGCGTAATACGGTTAGGATCTATCGTTTTTTTATAAAGTTGAGCCGCTAAATCATCTTCAAACACTTTTCCATGAAGTTCTTGATTTTCTTTAGTCCACACAAATCCTCCGTTTTGGCTTATGCGATGAAATGTATTATTAATATCAGTAGAAATCTTTAAAATTTCCGCATCCATTCGTCCCGAAGCAAGACAAACCTCTACTCCTTGGCGCTGAAGTTCACTAAGTGCGTCTGCATTATGCTGTTCTACGTATTTTTCTTCGTGTAAAAGAGTGCCATCTAAGTCGCTTACAAATAACTTAATCATTTCTTGAAAATTCCTTTCCCTAAAAAATTTGCTGTGATAAGAGCGTTACAAATTTATTACATTCCTTATTCTATCAGTGTTTCCCAAGAAACTCATAAAAAAAGCTCAAACCGGCGGTGAATTCAAAGAGATTAAGACATAACTACATCAATTTTTTCCGCAGGAGTCTTCGCTTTACCCTTCAAACAGCTAGAAACAGCTACATGAAATCCAGTTCACGATCACAATGAAAAAAATCCGAACGCAGTTGATTCTCAATTAAGAATCTGGATTTATCGTTCGGATCTTTCTTCAGCTACAATCCATTTGTCGCAGCCTTTTTTTCAGGTTTGTTCACTGTAAAAAAACAGCCGCGGTCTAAAAGACCGCGGCCATATTTTACAATACGTTAAAATATTTCGCTTCAGGATGTGCAAAAACAAGGGCTGTAACAGAAGCTTCTGGTTCCATCATGAAACCGTCTGTTAACTGAATGCCGATGTCTTCAGGTTTAAGTAATTTAAACAGTTTTGCTTGGTCTTCAAGGTCTGGACATGCAGGATATCCAAATGAAAAACGCTGACC
The DNA here is from genome assembly GCF_058781295.1 of Priestia sp. FW507-14D1A. Classification (NCBI taxonomy): domain Bacteria; kingdom Bacillati; phylum Bacillota; class Bacilli; order Caryophanales; family Bacillaceae; genus Priestia; species Priestia sp. FW507-14D1A. The sequence continues at coordinate 344,906 of NZ_JBYSWQ010000002.1, read as the reverse complement.
TTGGTATTTGGCTGAAAAACGCTCCGCCATTGTAAAGTCAGGCGAATCAGGGAATCCCCAGCGGTCACGAATTTGCTGATGAACACGTTCTGCTAATCCTTCAGCTAGTTCAAGCGCAAGAGCTTGGAATACGTGACTCTTTAAAAACTCGCCGTTTTCTTTGAATTTCGCCGCGCGTTCGCGAATGCCTGTTCCTGCTGTTACAGAGAAGAAACATACATAGTCCATCTCTTTTTCTTTAGGCTTTGCAAAATCAGATAAGCACAGGAACTGTCCTTTTGCTTGCCGAGGGAAGGTAAAGCGTTCAATTTCTGTTTTCTCATCAGTAGGATCATAAATAATTAAATCATTTCCGTCTGCTTGAGCAGGGAAGAACTGATAAATAACCGCTGGCTTAATTAAGTTTTCTTTTAGTGCCAGTTCGAGCAGGTCATCAACGGTTTCTTTTAATTGAACAGCACGCTCGTCTTTTTCAGCAAGCAGCTTATTCACTTTTCCTTTTAGTCCTAAGTGATGGCCTAAAAGCATCTGCCAGTTAATATACGGAAGAACCTGTGCCAAATCGTAGTGTTTGACAACGTGCCGCTTTAAATCAGCCGGTGCAAAAACAGGAGCGTCCGTTGAAATGGCGGATCTTTCTAAAACAGCGGTAGCTGCTTGAGCGGTTTGAGGCTGGCGTTCTCGAACTGTTACTTTCTTTTCTTGCCGCGTTTTTAAATCTGCTAAAAGCTGAATAACTTCTTCTTTGTTCTGCAGCTTATTTGCTAACGCTAATCCGTCCATCGCATCTTTGGCGTAGAGGACCGCACCTTCATATTCCGGGGCAATTTTAAAGTCAGTAAATTTACGGGAAAGGGCAGCGCCTCCTACCATAATTGGAACATCAATGCTTGATTGTGTTAAATCTTGGGCAGTTAAAACCATTTGCTGAGCTGACTTTACTAGAAGACCTGACAGGCCAATGATGTCTGGCTTTTCTTCTTTTACTGCTTCAATCAGCTGCTGTGGCGTTACTTTAATCCCTAAATCAATTACTTTAAAACCATTGTTGCTTAAAATGATGTCTACTAAGTTTTTACCGATATCGTGCACGTCGCCTTTAACCGTTGCAAGAATCACTTTGCCTTTTCCAGAATCATTTTCAGTTGCCTCCATATGAGGTTCTAAAAAGGCAACGGATGCTTTCATAACTTCCGCACTTTGAAGCACTTCTGCTACAATCAGCTGGTTGTCATTAAACAAACGTCCAACTTCCGCCATCCCCTTCATAAGCGGTCCGTTAATAATATCTAACGGATCATCATATTGAGCTAAAGCTTGTTCTAAATCAGGAAGCAATCCTTCTTTTGTCCCTTCAACAATATACATTGCCAATCGTTCTTCGAGTGTTAGCGTAGAAATTTCTACTTTTGCTTCTTTCTTTTTATCACGATAAAAGTCGGTAAACGTGCTTAACGTTTCATCAGTTGTGTTAAATAATAACGCATTAGCAAGCTCAATTTCAGCTTCTGGAATAGAAGCATAGCGTTCTAATTTTTCTGTATTAACAATGGCATAATCCAGTCCAGCCTGCGTACAGTGATAAAGGTAAACCGCATTTAGTACTTCACGTCCGACTGGAGGAAGACCGAATGACACGTTACTTACGCCAAGAATGGTCAGGCAATCAGGCAGGGCTTCTTTAATCATTTTAATTCCCTTAACTGTTTCTTCAGCAGAACCAATATATTGTTCATCACCAGTCCCTACAGGAAACACAAGAGGGTCAAAAATAATATCTTTTGGATTAAAGCCATGTTTTTCAACAAGTAAATCATGTGAGCGTTTGGCAATCTCTACTTTTCGTTCTGCAGTAACGGCCATGCCTGTTTCATCGATTGTACCGACAACCAGAGCTGCACCGAATTTTTTTACTAGCGGTAAGATTGCATCAAAACGCTCTTCACCATCTTCTAAGTTAATGGAGTTAATAATGACCTTACCTTGCGAGTACGTTAAAGCTTTTTCAATAACTTTCTCGTCGGTTGAATCGATTACAAGAGGAACCTTCACTTTTTTTACAACTTCTTGAATAAACTCCTCCATGTCTTCCATTTCTTCACGGTCCGGATCTGCTAAGCAAATATCAATAACGTGAGCACCATTTTTAACTTGAGCACGCGCAATTTCAGATGCTTCTTCAATTTTTCCTTCCGCAATCAGACGCTTGAACTTGCGAGAACCGATTACATTCGTACGTTCTCCCACAAAAAGAGGGCGCATAGAATCGTCATATACAAGTGGTTCAATACCGGTTACAGCATGGTTATGCTCGGAGCGATCAAGCGAACGAGGAGCAACCTCTTTTACCGCTTCAGCCAGTGCTTTAATATGAGCAGGCGTTGTACCGCAGCATCCGCCTACAAAGTTCAGCCAGCCTTTATCAGCAAACCCTTTAATTTTTTGAGCAAGCAGCTCAGGAGATTCATGATAATTGCCTTCTTCATCCGGAAGTCCAGCGTTTGGATAACAGCTAACTGCTGAAGTGGCTAGGTCTGAAAGAGAGCGAATATGATCCGTCATAAATTCAGGGCCTGTCGCGCAGTTAAGTCCGACTGAAAGAGGCTTCATGTGTTCCAGTGATAAGTAAAAAGATTCGATATCTTGACCAGCGAGAGTTGTTCCCATCGGCTCAATTGTTCCTGAAATCATAATAGGAACTTCGGTTTTGAGTTTTTCAAACGCCGCTGTAATGCCTAGAAATGCGGCTTTTACGTTCAGCATGTCTTGACAGGTTTCGACTAAAAGCAAGTCAACGCCGCCGTCTAACAAACCTCGAGCTTGCTCTTCGTACGATTCTACTAACTCAGGGAATGTAATACCTCCGGTAACAGAGAGAGTTTTAGTGGTAGGACCGATAGCTCCAGCTACGAACCTAGGCCATTCGGGAGTTGAATATTTATCGCGGGCTGCACAAGCAAGCTTCACAGCTTCGATATTCAATTCATACGCCAAGTGACCTAAATCGTATTCATCAAGTACGGTAGATGTTGAGCCAAACGTATTGGTTTCAATGATGTCAGCACCTGCTGCAAAGTACTCTTCATGAATGCGCTGAATGACATGAGGCGCTGTTCGAGTCAAATATTCGTTGCAGCCTTCATATTCTTCGCCGCCGAAATCTTCAGCGGTTAAATCAGCATCTTGAATCATCGTTCCCATTGCTCCATCGATGACGAGTATTCGCTTCTTTAGTTGTTGTTCGATAAGTGAGCTCATTTATATCTTCCTTTCTGATGTAACAAGTTGCTTGTCATGAATATAGCGTGTTAGAATTTCAGTCATTTCATAGCGCATAAACGGCGTAATTAAGTAAATACCGTCAAATAGCTCATATGCTGTATCAATTAAGTTTTTTGCAATCGCAAGGCCTTCTACTTCACCGCGAATCCGGTCATTTCCCGTTGCGTCCATGCGTTCTAGAATATCTTCTGATAATTTAATTCCAGGTACTTCATGGTGAATAAATCGAGCGTTTCTCGCGCTTGTTAACGGCATGATCCCGATGTATACCGGTGTTGTTAAATGTTTGGTTGCTTCATATACCTCTTCAATTTGCTTAGTTGAATAGAGAGGCTGAGTAATGAAATAGTGAGCCCCGCAATCGATTTTCTTTTCCAAACGCTGAACGGCTCGGTCTAAGTGACGCACGTTTGGGTTAAAGGCAGCCGCGATGGAAAAATTGGTTTTTTGACCAAGCGGTTTGCCAGAATAAGATAGTCCTTCATTAAACTGAGCGATTAAACTAATCAAGTCAAATGAAGATAAATCGTAGACAGAAGTGGCGCCAGGGAAATCGCCAACTTTTGACGGATCACCGGTAATTGCAAGCACTTGATTCATTCCTAGCGTATGAAGTCCCATTAAATGAGATTGAAGTCCAATTAAATTTCGATCGCGACAGGTAATATGAATAAGCGGTCGTGCTTTTGTTTCTTGCTGCATCAGTGTTGCCATTGCCAAGTTGCTGATGCGAGGTGAGGCAAGAGAATTATCAGCTAATGTAATAGCATCTACGCCGACTTTATCCAGTGCTTTTGCACCTTCTAAAAATTTCGTCGGACCCAGCTGTTTAGGCGGATCTAGCTCGACGATAACCGAGCGGCGCTTCTTCACAATTTCATGCATATGAGGTTTATCCTGCTGCTCACGCTCTTGAACCGTAACGGCTGGTCTCATTTTAACGACTTTGCTTGTAATCGGAGGCAGGTCTTTTAAGGCAGATGACATTGCGCGTACGTGAGCTGGTGTTGTACCGCAGCATCCTCCAATTAAGCGAACCCCTTGTTCGCGGAATAAACGTGCGCTTTCTACAAAGTAGTCTTCATTCGTTTCATACTCCAGCTTTCCTTCCACATACGCCGGAAGGCTGGCATTAGGGTAAGCAGATAAGAAAGCACGATCAGGAAGCGGTACTTCTTCAAGAGACTGAATCATATGATAAGGACCTAAACGGCAGTTTAGCCCGACAACATCTGCTCCTAAGTCTTCTAATTCTTTTAATGCATCTGCTAAAGGACGCCCATCTTGCAGTACGCCAATATCATGCAGGGAAACGTGGGTAATAATAGGCTTATCCGTTTCTTTTCTTGCCAGTGTAAGAACGGTTTTTAATTCTTCGAAATCATAGTATGTTTCAAACAAAAGGCCATCCACGCCTTCATTTAAAAGCCAAAACATTTGTTCACGAATGCTTCGCTTAACTTCTTCTAAACTAATAGCGTTTTTTTGGAAAGAACGAATTCCGCCGAGTGTACCAACCACGTAAGCCTGATCTTTTGCAGCTTGTTTCGCTAATTTTACACCAGCAACATTGATGTCTTTGACTGAATCTTCTAATCCATAACGGGCAAGTTTTTGATAATTAGCAGCGTACGTATTTGTTTGAATAACGTTTGCACCAGCTTCTACATAGGCTCTGTGAATACGAGAAACCTCTTCTGGTTTGGTGATGTTTAGTTCTTCAAAACAGCTGTCAATACCGTGTGAGTAAAGGAGGGTACCAGTGGCACCATCCCCAATTAAAATTTTAGACTTTAAATCTTCAAGTAACCCCATGTCAAAACCTCCTTAAATTGTTCCGCTTCTATTTCACGAGTGATTCGTTTTATGCAATATGCCGATAAAATAGAAAAAGTCTTCTTAAGAAGAAGACTTTTTTCGCCTTCTTATCTTCCAAGCAATAAATTGCTTGCTGGATTTAGCACCATGTCTCTAACGACTGGTTGCTGAGGTTTCAAAGGGCCAGTCCCTCCACCTCTCATGATAAGAATCAATTGTATATAATTGAAACATATTTTTTTAAATAGAAAGAATACTTATTTAATAATTTATCTGATTTTTAGAAATTATACAACAGTAAATTGTGAATTTCCAGCAAATATTGAGGAAAATTTAAAAGCTAAAGGGAAAATATCCGTATATTTTGTTTGAAAATGACTGTTATGTTAGGGGTTAAGGAGTTTTTTGTGAAAAATACAAAAAGAAAATGAAAAATAAAAAATAAACGAAAAGGCACAAGCGCTGGGATATGCGTAGATTTACACGTAAAACGGCTCGTCTTTTTTTTACCGTTTCTACATATAGTGAACTATGAAGGGTAGAAGGGTGATGGGTATGAAAAGGTGGAAACTCACGCTGCAGGTTGCTGCTACGTATGTAGGCACTGTTGTAGGAGCCGGTTTTGCAACAGGCAAGGAAATCGTTCAATTTTTTACACAGTACGGGGAACTTGGAATGGTCGGGATTTTGGTCAGCGGCTTGTTTTTTATTTGGCTAGGTTCGAAAATGATGCTGCTTTCGCACGCAATTGGGGCTTCTTCTTATCAGCAGCTTAATACATATTTATTTGGTGATGTGCTTGGAAAAGCGGTAAACGGTGTAATGATTGTCATTTTATTTGGAGTAACTTCAGTCATGCTAGCGAGTACGGGAGCAATAGGAAAAGAACAGTTCGGGCTATGGCCTCCTGTTGGGATGATTTTTACAATTGTTTTAACTTATATATTTATCGCCAAAGGAATTAACGGTATTTTAATGGTTAATTCTCTTGTTGTGCCGATGATGCTTTCATTTGCTTTTATCATCTTTGTGCCAAATATCAGCTATTTCTCACTGATTCAAACGAAGCCGGATTTAACGCTCGTCACGCAGTGGAAGTGGGCGGTTAGTCCCTTTTTATATATTTCCCTAAATCTAGCTTTGGCTCAGGCTGTTTTAGTTCCATTAGGAAGCTCCGTGAAAGATAGGAGCGTGATTAAAAAAGGGGCCGTAATAGGAGGATGTGTACTTACGTTTATGCTTGTTTCTACTCATCTTGCCCTTTCCAATTTGCCTTATTCATTTCAACTTGATATTCCGATGAGTGCCGTTGTTAAAAATATCTCAGCGTGGGTGAATGTTTTATTTACGGTAGTTGTGTTAGGCGAGATTTTTACTACATTGATTGGAAATGTATTTGGAATCGCTAAGCAGATTCAGTCATTTCTTCCCCTGAATGACAAACAAGCTTTTGCATTTATTATCTTGGCTTGCTTTATTATTGGGCAATTCGGATATGCCCAGCTTCTTGAGTTTTTGTATCCGATATTTGGCTATATTGGACTAGCTTTTGTATGGATGCTATGTATTAAAAAAGAAAAAATAAGCTAAAAGCTGGATTTTAAAGAATAGATGTGAAAAAACGAAGTTAAATGATGTGACAAGTCGATTTTACTTTGCTATAATGTAAAACAAATAAGACTCTAGCAGTCGAATATATTATCCTTCGGGGTCGGGTGTAAGTCCCAACCGGCGGTGATAAAGCGTATGCTTTTAAGCCCGTGACCCGTTTTCATACGATGTATGTTAGCGGTGGATCTAGTTAAAATCTAGAGCCGACAGTAAAAGTCTGGATGGGAGAAGGATCAGGAAGCACAGTTGTTTTTTTGTGTTGAATTAATAAGGGACACGCTTGCCTTTTTTAAAGCTACCCTTGTTTTTATACACAAAATATAACTGTTTATTTCGTATACAATTAGCGGAATTTTGCATAGATAAAACTGATTCAGCTCAGCCGACCCTTTGGACATTTGTTCAAGGGGCTTTTTTATTTTCAGTGGTTGGGGGAAAGATAAATATGAAAAAAAAGCAGCTGCTATTTCAAAACTGTATAAGAAGTTGGAATAGTGCCAAGGCAGGTGAAGAAAATGTTCACGGGTATCATTGAAGAAATTGGAAAAATAAAACGTATTCAAAAGGCCACAGAAGCAATTGTTCTTACGATTGATGCGAAGACCGTGTTAGAAGATGTGAACTTAGGGGACAGTATTTCAGTTAACGGCGTGTGTTTAACCGTAACGGCTTACTCTCAAAATGAATTTACGGTCGATGTCATGCCGGAGACGATTAAAGCAAGTACCCTTCAGCTTCTAACCGTTGGATCACGTGTTAACTTAGAGCGGGCGATGGCTGCAAATGGCCGGTTTGGAGGGCATTTCGTTAGCGGACACGTTGATGGAATTGGAACCATTGTAAGCAAAACACGCAAAGGAAATGCCTTTTATTATGAAATTCAAGTCGATCCTGAACTTCGTGAATTTATGATGTTAAAAGGATCTGTTTCCGTAGACGGAACAAGTCTTACTATTTTTGATGTCAGCAACCAATCATTTACTATTTCTCTTATTCCCCATACGGTGCTTCACACAGTCGTAGGAGACAAACAGCGAGGAGACAAAGTGAATATTGAATGCGATATGTTAGCTAAATATATGCATCAGATGATGACAAATAAGTCAACTCCTGGCGCCTCGAATCGTTCAGGTAACATGAAGGATTTATTGCAGCAGCATGGTTTTACAAATTAACAGTGAGGTGAAAGAGATGTTTCATAAAGTAGAAGAAGCCATTGAAGAGTTAAAAAAGGGAAAAGTGGTTATTGTATGCGATGATGAAGATCGAGAAAATGAAGGAGATTTTATTGCATTAGCCGAAAAAACGACGCCTGAGGTTATTAACTTTATGGCTACTCATGGAAGAGGATTAATTTGTACACCTGTTAATGAAGAAATTGCACATAAATTGAATCTTCACCCGATGGTAGCGAACAATACGGATGTACATGGAACAGCATTTACAGTAAGTATTGATCATATTTCAAGTACAACAGGTATCAGTGCATACGAACGCTCTGCTACCGTTATGGCTCTTGTGAATGAAGCGACGGTAGCAAGTGATTTTCAACGCCCAGGACATATTTTCCCATTGATTGCAAAAGACGGGGGCGTTCTCCAGCGTGCAGGTCATACAGAGGCTGCTGTTGATTTAGCAGTATTAGCAGGAGGAAAGCCTGCGGGTGTTATTTGTGAAATTATGAATGAAGATGGAACAATGGCACGCGTACCGGATTTAACAAAAATTTCGGAGCAATTTGATTTAAAAATGATTACAATAAAAGATTTGATTGCCTACCGCCGCAAACATGACCAGCTTATTAGCCGTGAAGTAGAAGTGAGCTTACCTACGGCATTTGGTGAGTTTAAAGCTGTAGGATATACAAATAAACTTGATAATAAAGAACATGTGGCTCTTATCAAAGGTGATATTGATCATAATAGCCCCGTTCTCGTTCGCGTTCACTCTGAGTGTTTGACTGGAGATGTGTTTGGTTCTGAACGCTGCGACTGCGGTCCTCAGCTTCACGCAGCTCTTACGCAAATTGAAGAAGAAGGACGCGGCATTCTGCTGTATATGCGTCAAGAGGGCAGAGGGATTGGCTTATTAAATAAGCTAAGAGCATATAAGCTGCAGGAAGAAGGATACGATACGGTAGAAGCGAATGAAAAACTCGGGTTTGCTGCAGATTTACGAGAGTATGGAATCGGTGCTCAAATCTTAAAAGACCTTGGAGTCAAACAAATGAAGCTTTTAACGAATAACCCTCGTAAAATTACCGGGCTAAAAGGCTACGACCTTGAAGTGGTCGAGCGAGTACCTCTTCAAATGCCGGCAGTGGATGCCAATAAAAAATACTTAGATACAAAAGCTAAAAAATTAGGTCATTTATTACATTTATAATTTTACACTTTTTTTCGTTATAACAAGTGAAGCTAATTCATGAAAAGAAATGTAAATAACTATATATTAATACTAGCAGGAGGAACAAAAGATGAATCATTTATATGAAGGAAATTTAGTAGGCACAGGATTAAAAATTGGAATCGTGGTAGGGCGTTTTAATGAATTTATTACAGGCCGTTTACTTAGTGGAGCAGAAGATGCGCTCAAACGTCACGGCGTAGCTGATGAAGACGTAGACGTGGCTTGGGTGCCGGGCGCTTATGAAATTCCATTAATCGCCAAAAAATTAGCTGAATCTAAAAAATATGATGCAGTGATTACGCTAGGAACCGTTATTCGAGGAGCTACTCCACACTTTGATTTTGTATGTAATGAAGTAGCAAAAGGCGTTGCATCTCAAAGCTTACAAACAGGCGTGCCAATTATCTTTGGTGTATTAACGACTGAAACAATTGAGCAAGCAATTGAACGTGCAGGAACAAAAGCAGGAAATAAAGGATGGGAAGCTGCAGCATCAGCTATCGAAATGGCTAACCTTTCAAAAATGATTGAAGGATAATAGATACGATTTCAGTTTTTATAAGCTGAAGAGTTAAAAGAGGCTGAAACAAAAGTATGTTAGTTAAAGAAAGATCCGAACGATGAATCGTTCGGATTTTTTCATTGGTAGGGTGAACGCAGGTTTCGTGTATGTAGTGGCTTCTAGCTGTAGATTAAAGGGTCAGGCGAAGACTTCTGCGGGAAAAGCGGAAGAAGTGTGACCCTGCAGAAGCGGAGGAGGCGAGGAGGCTTCGCGGCCGCCTGTGGAAGGCGAAGTCTTGCTCAGAAATCAACTGCAGTGTAAAAAGCGATCCATACTATCTTATGTATCCCGTTTGTTCGTCTTTAGATTGGATTGATGTAGTTATGTCTCAAGCTCTTTTAAATAGAAGCTAGCTATGTATAATTTGGCTAAAACGTCTTACTCTAAGTAATAATTAGGTCGTAAAAGGGAGACGTCTATGCCTCATTATACTGCTTTTTTTGCATTGATTATTATCAGCACAGCCGTTTTGCTTACAGTATTCATACGTAAAAAAGATAAAAAGCTAGTCGTTTTGCTTTTTTTTATCATTGGAATGGCTTATATACTAGAATATGTTGTATTTGTGTTGTTTGAAAGTTACGATTACGATCCCGATTTTATGACCAATGAATATTTTGATAATTTGTTCGGGTCCTTAACTTCTCAAGCGTTTGCTTTTCCAATCATGGCTATGGTGGTAGCTGCTTATCAATTGAAATTTCGCTATATTTTAATTATTTCAGCTATGTTTATGGGGATTGAAGAATTATTTTTACACTGGGATATTTATACACATCACTGGTGGAAAACAGTCTATACAGGCGCTTTAATGACTATAGGCTTTAGCATTTCAAAGATTTGGTATGTATGGCTAACAGAACGGTATATGACATTTGTGCATTACGCTACATTTTTTCTCGGGATGCTCGCCATTACTTCTACTATTATGTTTATGCTGTTAGCATATTTTCATAATGATTGGTTTTATACAGGATGGTTTGCGTCGGCTACTCATGATTCCGTAAATGCAACGATGATTTACGTTTGTGTTGTTACGGTTCTCCTCGTTTGGAGTGTAGCCAAAGAATTTTTTGTTGGAGCTGCAATGATTATAGCGGGGCTGCGTATAGTAGATATTTTACTGATTCACTATGGGGTTTTGCTGGTATCTATTACCACTTCACTTGTTCTTTTTACGCTTCTACAAGCGGGTGCATTCATTCTGAGCGTTATGCTTCAAAACTTTATTATGAAAAATTGTTATGGGACAAGCAAAAAAGACGTTGCGTTTCCAGCGAAGAACTACTAAGATAATACGTAACTCAAATAGTTTAGTTCAATAATATTTGAAACAAAGAAAAATGAATTGACGGTTATGCGTATTATTTGTAAGATAGGAAAGCAAATAATAGAAAGCCGAAACAGGGGAGTGAAGGATTCGTGAAAGAGTCCTTTTTTGTAGAAAAGGTACTTAATAATAATGTATTAATTGCTAAACACCTTACCTATGATGAAGTTGTGCTAATTGGGAAAGGAATAGGGTTTAATAAGAAAAAAGGCGATGAAATCGATGCAAAAGCCGTGGAGAAAATGTTTTTGTTAAAGAGTGAAGAAGAACAAGAACAATACAAGCAGCTTTTAACGCAAGTGGATGAAGACGTGATTGAAATGATGAATGATATTGTAACGCACATTCAAAAGCGTGTTAACATTCCTTTGAATGAGCACATACACATTTCATTAACGGATCATATCGCGTTTGCGATAAAACGTTTTCAGCAGGGAATGGGGCTTAAAAATCCATTTTTACTTGAAACAAAAGCTTTATATCCAGAGGAATATACGATCGCATCTGAAGTGGTAGAAATTATTAGTCGCAAAATAGGCGTGCAGCTTCCAGTAGGAGAGATTGGTTTTATTGCGCTTCATATCCACAGTGCGCTGACTGAAAAAAACCTCCTGGAAGTGAATCAAGACTCGCAGCTTATTCAAACGATTATTAATGTGATTGAAGAATCGCTTCATCTGCGGGTAGACAAAGAATCCGTGCACTATATGAGATTGATTCGTCATTTGCATTTTGCGATTGATCGAGTAAAAACAGGAGAAAAAATAGAAGAGCCAAAAAAAATTGCTTTGCTATTGAAAGAAGAATATCCCCTGTGTTACAATGTGTCTTGGAAAGTGATAAAAGTAATGCAGCAAGCGTTACATTTACCTGTGTATGAAGCAGAAGCCGTTTACTTAACGATGCATCTGCAGCGACTTATAACAAAAACGGATTTATAAAATCATTTCAATACGTGTTACTGATACGATCAGGCATGAGTGAGAAATGAAGCGATGTGTAATTGGATGAGTGTATCCATTTATCGTTTCTTTTTCCTCATGCCTTTTTTGTTATAAGAAAGCGCAATCATTGAAGGTTTCGCCTCAGGACACCAGGAGATGTAATAAGTTTTCTAGTTAAAGAAAGCGTTTTATGAAAGCGCGTTAATGATTCACGTATCAAATAAATAGCTTGTTGCACACTAAATATATAAAAGGAGGTAAGCGCCATGTTTAAAAAGCTTTTTGGAGTATTACAAAAAGTCGGAAAAGCGCTTATGTTACCGGTTGCGATTTTACCGGCAGCAGGGATTTTACTTGGAGTAGGGACAGCGCTTCAAAACCCTACATTGTTGGATGCAGTACCGGCACTTGGTGCAGACTGGGTTCAATTGGTTTCAAATGTTTTGTCGCAAGCGGGTCAAATTGTATTTGACAACTTATCGCTATTGTTTGCCGTTGGTGTTGCCGTTGGTTTAGCTGGTGGTGACGGTGTAGCAGGTATTGCTGCAATCGTAGGCTACTTGATTATGAACAAAACGATGAGCACAATCTTAGTTGCTACAGGACAACTAGATCCTGACAAAATGGGTGCCAATCCAGCTTACACTAGCATCTTAGGAATTCCTACGTTAGCTACAGGTGTATTCGGGGGTATCATAGTAGGTATTTTAGCTTCATCCATGTATAATCGTTATTTCAATATTGAATTACCATCTTATTTAGGGTTCTTTGCAGGAAAACGATTTGTACCAATCATTACTGGGGTATTTTCAATTGTTTTAGGTGTTATTATGATTTTCATTTGGCCGCCAATTCAAAGCGGATTAAATGCTTTCTCTACTAACATGATTGATGCAAACCCAACTTTATCAGCGTTTGTATTTGGATTGATTGAACGTTCATTAATTCCATTTGGACTTCATCACATCTTCTACTCTCCGTTCTGGTTTGAGTTTGGTGATTACGTTAATAAAGCAGGTCAACATATTCACGGTGACCAAAAGATTTTCTTTGCTCAATTAGCAGATGGCGTGCCTTTAACAGCAGGAACATTCCAAGTTGGTAAATTCCCGTTCATGATGTTCGGATTGCCAGCAGCAGCTCTTGCGATTTATCACGAAGCTCGTCCTGAAAACAAAAAATATGTAGCTGGTATCATGGGTTCAGCTGCTTTAACATCTTTCTTAACGGGTATTACAGAGCCGCTTGAGTTCTCATTCTTATTCGTAGCACCAGTACTATTTGCAATTCACGCAGTATTTGCTGGTTTATCATTTATGGTTATGCAATTATTAAATGTTAAAATCGGTATGACATTCTCAGGTGGAGTTATCGATTACGTTCTATTTGGAGTTATGCAAAACCGTACAGCATGGTGGCTAGTTATTCCAGTAGGTTTAGTTCTAGCAGTTATTTACTACTTCGGTTTCCGCTTTGCAATCCGTAAATTTAACTTAAAAACACCGGGTCGTGAAGATAAAGAAGAAGGAGAAGAAGATGTAAAAGTAGAAGCAGCAGAGCTTCCAACAAATGTTTTAGCTGCACTTGGCGGTAAAGAAAACATTACACATTTAGATGCTTGTATTACGCGTCTGCGTGTATCCGTAGATGATGTAGGTAATGTTGATAAAAGCCGCTTGAAAAAACTTGGAGCAGCTGGTGTTCTTGAAGTTGGTAACAATATTCAAGCTATTTTCGGTCCGAAATCTGACACGTTAAAAGGTCAAATTCAAGACATTATGAATGGCAAAACACCGGTTGTCACAAAAGAAGAGACAAAAACAATTGAAAAACCTGTTGCAACATCTGAAGTAGGAAGCGATAATGGTAATGATATTGTTTCACCGATTGAGGGAGAATTGGTACCTTTATCGGAAGTACCAGATCAGGTATTTTCACAAAAACTAATGGGTGACGGTTTTGCGATTATTCCGAAAACAGGCACAGTAGTTGCACCAGTGGACGGAAAAATAGTAAACTTATTCCCGACGAAACATGCTTTAGGTATTGAATCAACGACTGGACGTGAAATTTTAATTCACGTTGGTATTGATACAGTTAATTTAAAAGGCGAAGGTTTTGAAGCTTTAGTTGCCCAAGGCGATGAAGTGAAAAAAGGACAGCCTCTATTGAAAATTGATTTAGACTTTGTAAAAGAAAATGCGCCATCGACGATTACGCCGATCATTTTCACGAATTTACAAGCTGATGAAAAAATTGATATCTTAAAGCAGGGCCAAGTTTCTCAACAAGAAGCAAATATTATTAACATTTCAAAGTAAAAAGGAGATTGATTTAACATGGCACAAAAAACATTTACAGTAACAGCAGACTCAGGAATTCACGCACGTCCAGCAACAACTTTAGTACAAGCAGCAAGCAAATTTGATTCTGATATCAACTTAGAATTCAACGGTAAAACTGTAAACTTAAAATCAATCATGGGCGTTATGTCTTTAGGTATTCAAAAAGGCGCTACAATCACTATCTCTGCAGAAGGTTCTGACGAAGCAGATGCACTTGCTGCTCTTGAAGATACAATGAGCAAAGAAGGATTAGGCGAATAATGACAAAGGAAATTCAAGGCATTGCCGCTTCTAGCGGCATTGCTATTGCTAAAGCATTTCGTCTAGAAAATCCAGAATTAACCGTTGAAAAAAAATCAGTAACTGAAGTTGAAGCAGAAGTAGCACGTCTAGAAGCTGCGCTAGAAAAGTCAAAATCAGAACTTGAAATTATTAGAGAGCACGCTCGTAAAGAACTTGGAGATGACAAAGCAGAAATCTTTGAAGCTCACTTATTAGTTCTAAGCGATCCTGAACTTATTAATCCAATTAAAGATAAAATTACAAATGAAAATGTAAACGCTGAACATGCACTTGATGAAGTAGCGGCAATGTTTATTAATATGTTTGAGTCAATGGACAATGAATATATGAAAGAACGTGCTGCTGATGTCCGTGACGTAACAAAACGTGTATTAGCTCATCTTTTAGGTGTAAACGTTTCAAATCCAAGCTTAATCTCAGAAGAAGTTGTCATTATCGCAGAAGATTTAACGCCGTCTGATACAGCACAGTTAAATCGTAAGTTCGTAAAAGGATTTACAACAGATATTGGCGGACGTACTTCTCACTCAGCAATTATGGCGCGTTCAATGGAGATTCCAGCTGTTGTAGGTACAAAAACAGTTATGGAAGACATTCAAAACGGCGTATTAGTAATTGTTGATGGTTTAGATGGCGAAGTTATCGTTGATCCAAGCGAAGAAACAGTAAAAGCTTACGAGAAAAAAGCCGCTGAGTATGCAGAACAAAAAGCTGAGTGGGCTAAGCTTGTAAATGAAAAAACGGTTTCAGCTGATGATCATCACGTTGAACTTGCAGCTAACATTGGTACACCAGAAGATGTAAAAGGCGTATTAGAAAACGGCGGCGAAGGCGTTGGCCTTTATCGTACAGAATTCTTATATATGGGCCGCGAGGATCTTCCGACGGAAGAAGAGCAGTTTACTTCTTATAAAACAGTTCTTGAACGTATGGAAGGTAAACCAGTGGTTGTTCGTACTCTTGATATTGGTGGAGACAAAGAGCTTCCTTATTTAAATCTACCAAAAGAAATGAACCCATTCTTAGGATTCCGTGCTATTCGCTTATGTCTAGAGATGCAAGACATGTTCCGTACACAGCTTCGTGCGCTTCTACGTGCAAGCGTATACGGTAATCTGAAAATTATGTTTCCTATGATTGCTACTGTTGATGAGTTCCGTCAAGCAAAAGCTATTCTTTTAGAAGAAAAAGCTAAACTTCAACAAGAAGGCGTACAAGTTTCGGAAGACATCGAAGTAGGGATGATGGTAGAGATTCCTTCCTCAGCGGTAATCGCAGATTTATTTGCTAAAGAAGTAGATTTCTTCTCTATCGGAACAAACGATTTAATTCAATACACGCTTGCAGCTGACCGCATGAATGAGCGCGTGTCTTATTTATATCAACCGTATAACCCAGCGATTCTTCGCTTGGTGAATATGGTAATCAAAGCGGCTCACAAAGAAGGTAAGTGGGTAGGCATGTGCGGAGAGATGGCAGGAGATGAGATTGCAATCCCAATTCTTTTAGGTTTAGGCTTAGATGAATTCTCAATGAGTGCAACATCTATTCTGAAAGCTCGTTCTCAAATCCGTCAATTATCAAAAGCTGATATCGAACCTCATTTAGATACAATTCTATCAATGTCTTCTACGGAAGAAGTTATTGAGTTCGTAAAATCAACTTTTCATATTGGATAATAAAAAGGTGTGATCATATATGATCACACCTTTTTTATCTTTTAAGCGAAAATAGTAGGCAGAAGCATATTCGCAAACAGCATTGTAAGAAGTGCTGCTACGATCATGCCAAGGCTAGAAAAAGTACCTTCAATTTTTCCAAATTCAAAAGCTCTTGCTGTACCTGTCCCATGAGAAGCTACTCCTAAAAGAAGACCTCTTGCTAGAGAAGAGTGCAGTGCGAGGAGCTTAATCAGTTTTGGAGCGACCATACATCCTACTACACCGGTTATAATCACAAACATAATGGTGATATTTGGATCTCCTCCTAGCGTCTGAGATACATTAACGGCAATAGGAATCGTAACCGATCTTGGAATCAAGCTATGAACCAGCGTTGATTGTAAATGAAACACTAATGCTAACAGCATGGAAGATATCATAGCAGCAAACGTGCCGAGCCCTACGCTTAAGCTGATTTCAACACGATGTTTTTTGAGTAAATCAAAATACTTAAACATAGGAACAGCAAAAGCAACGGTTGCTGGTCCAAGCATAAAGCTAATAGCACTGGCACCTTGCTTATAATGATCATAAGAGCCATTCGTTACTAATAAGATGCCAATTAAAAGAATGGGGGCTAGTAAAATAGGGGAAACTAGCATAGACTTATATTTTTTATAGAGCACTTTTGTGCCGACATAAACGAGCAGTGTAAGCGGAAGAGCAATCCATGTGAGTAATGTCATTTTAGCGAACCTTCCTTTCTTCTTGAAATATGTTCTGCAATGATTCCCGTTATAGACATCACAATAATCGTACTGATTGTGATAATAATCACAATCTGGATTCCAAAATGCATCAATACATCTCCATAATTGATGAGTCCAACGACGGCTGGTATGAAAAATAGTAATAGTTCTCCCACTAACAGTGTTCCACCTTGTTCAACCCAGCTTAATTTAATTACTTTAAAGTACAGTAAGAAAAACAGTAAGAAAAATCCGATGATACTACCTGGCACTGGGAGGTCAAACCACTGTGAAATACTTTCTCCTATTAAAAACAGAGCCGTTAGTAATAAAATCTGTAAAATCACCATAATCAGTTTCATGATTAGCCTCCTTTATTTATGTTTTTATTCATTCATTCCTAGTTTGTTGAGACAATAATGGAGTCGTCTATGCTGAAAAGACGACTCCATCATGGGAAAAGAGAAACTATTTGGATTTTGCAAATGGGGATACAACTTGAGTAAATGAATGCTACACACTTATCTTACAAAAAAACGACTATAATATGAAATATATAATAACTATGATAACTATTCTTTTTAGTTATAGTTGAAAGAAATCTCTTTACAAATGCGTTGGTAACCTTTTCAAAAAAGAGTTTGTGAAATATAAGGTCTAATTATTTAATAAAAGGCAATAAAAAAAAGAGATGGAGACATGCTTAAATCAATTCAATCTAAAGACGAACCAATGGGATAAATGATTTAGTATGAATGACTTGTCACACCGCCATGAAAAAAATCCGAACGAGTTTGATTTTCTATCAAGAATGAAACTCATTCGGATTTTTAATTAAACTACTTTTGTCTCAGCTTTGTTAAACTGTACTTTTAATATAATCAATAAAAGCCTGTGTAGCATAAGAGATATATCGATCTTTTTTAACGATTAAAGCAATTTCCCATGGAATAGCATTCTCGAGATTAATTACTTTCACATGCTCCAAATCAAGCTTTTCACATAGTGAATAAGGGAAAAGAGCAATGCCGAGATTAGCAGCTACCAGCTCTCCAATGAAGTCCCACTGAGAGCTTTTAAAAGCAATATTAGGTGTAAATCCATTTTTTAAACATTCGTTATAGACCATTTCATGCATGGTGAAGTCTTCATGAAAGGAAATAAGCGTTTCGTCTTTTAACTCTTTTAATGAAATCGTAGAATGCTGAGCCAACGGATGAGATTTATGAACAACAAGCTGCAGTGTTTCTCGGGCTAAAGGAGTCGTAAAAAACATGTGTTCATCAACGGGAAGTAAAACTACGCCCACATCCACTTCTCCTTGTTCCACAAATTTTTGCATTCTTTTAGCGCCATATTCCACTAATTGAATATGAATCTCAGGGTATTGCTCTCGAAATGCTTTAATAATAGTAGGAAAAAACAATGTACCAATAATAGGGGGAATGCCTATTTTGATGGTTCCTCTTTTTAAATGCATTAAATCATACAGGGAATCCGATAAATCTCGGAGAGAAGATAAAATGCTTTCAGCCTGCTCGTACACGATTATTCCTGCATCGGTAAGCTGAACTTGTTTGCCAGCGCGATCAAACAAAGGTGTGCCCAGCTCTTCTTCTAATGATTTAACCATTTTACTGAGAGAAGGTTGAGAAATATGCAGCGCTTCAGAAGCTCTTGTGAAATTTTTATGTTTAGCCACTTCTGTTAAGTAATGCAAATGGCGAACATCCATTTTGTATACCTCCGTGTTCATACATGCTAATTAATAAGATACACACATTCTACCACATTCACAATCAGCTCTATACCTTTCTTTCCTATCAAATAAAATGATCAGTAGAAGAGGCAGTGAATACAAAAGAAATTGCCAACAATATATATTTACACATTGTTTATTTTAGAAGTATAATATATAAATCAGTAGAACGGTTACATATCGATCACAGAATCAATCAATAAGGTGGTTAGAACGGTTGAGTAAAGCAGATGAAATAAGAGATATCGTTTATATTAATGGCCATGTAAATAAAAAATGCTTTATTACATATGGAATTGAATTTAAAGAGTTTTATCATTCCCTTCCTACGCCGCTTGCAAATATATTATTGTTAAAGCACGGTTTTGAAGACAGTGATTACCATTACCAAACCCATATGGACTACGTAGAAGAAGAACAAATTCATCTTTTAGCAGAAGATGATGTTTATAATTATGGTGACTTTTGTTGGATTGATTTTGAGGATATATCTTCGTTGGATTTGTTAGAACCTCAAGATATTGCAGCGCTGCTGTATTTAGGTCATTTAAAAAAACCGCTCAATTCGCCATTTAATAATAAACTCGGTAATCAATTTGTTTATTTAGCTCATGATGATGGATTTTATAACAAAATCTATTTTCGAGACGTATATGATATGAAGCATATTTTAAGCCGAATCATTCCGTTAAAAATGTCAGCAATTAAGCAAAAAAGATTTGTATTTAGAAGGAAGAAGTTAGAATATCCAATACTGCCGCTCGTGTTAGCAAATACGCTTCTTACTTTAACGAATGACGGTTTGTTTATTGATTTTGAACACATGGTGCAATCCCGTAGAGATATTAAAATTCCGTTGTATACAATCGGTGACTTTGACGACATGAATGAAATGTATAATGATCGGTTTGAGCACAAAGAGATGAGTAAATTGCAGGCGCATCTAGTTCTCACTCATAAAGAGCTAGAGTGGAGCATTGAAGAAGTTCAATAATCTAAAAAGAGGTTGAGACATAACTAAATGAATTCAACTTAAAGACGAACACATGAGATAGATGAGCTGGACTGCTAGAAGGAACGAAACAGATAAAACTATATTCACCATCACAAAAAAACGAACCGTTAATCAAATATGTTGATTAACGGTTCGTTTTTCACTTGGGCTAAAATACCTTTGTTCCAGCCTCTTTTTGAATAGCCGTATAAAATGGATTTTTCCATTCCATTAGTACGGCGTAGTTGTGTGAATCTTCATCTTCAATATAGTTTGCTGCGAGACCAATAGGCGTTCTGCCACAGCGCATTAAAAAGGTCATAACCGGATCGTAGAGAGTTCCGGCTGATACAAGGTTCATGTATTCAACAGGCGTGTACAAGGAAGACACTGATGCGTATCCAGGGATGCGGCACCCGCCGAGCAGCCTTTCTAACTTGTAATGAATCACGACTTCATATAAAGACTGCAAAAGCAGCTTCCCAAGCCCCATCGATCGATGCGAAGGAGTGACGCATACGTCCACTACATAAAGCGTATTACCAGAAGGATCGTGCGTATGAATATATCCGCTTCCTGTTACTTCATCCCATGTGTGAGCCTCATTTCCTTCCACTGAAACAATCGCGCTTGTGATAGATCCGCATATTGTCCCGTCTATCTCCACGCATAGCGCTCCATCCGGAAATAGGGAAACATGGTTATTTAACTGAGCTTTGCTCCATAATAATTCAAAAGGGAAAGGAGGGGGAAAACTTTCTTCTTGAATCCGAATCAGCTCATCGAAGTCATTTGATGTATATGATCGTACCGTACATGTTACAGGCTTATTTTGATGAAAGACAAAGCATTGCTTTTTATACACTGCTTTTTTGCCTCCTTTAAGAAATAATTTTCAGATAATTAAGTATACCATACGAAAAAAAGAAATTATTTCATATTTATTGAAGAATTTGACGAGAACGTGATAAAGTTAAAAAGATTCGAACTATTAGACGAGGTGAGAGAAATGGATGTTGAATTAAAAGGAAAAACAGCGCTTGTATTTGCGGCCAGCCAAGGGCTCGGTAAAGCGATTGCGGCCAGGCTCGCAGAAGAAGGCGCAAACGTTATGATTGCAAGTCGTTCAGAAGAGAAACTAATCCAAGTAGCGGAAGAGATTTCATATCTTGGAAGCGGACAAGTGTTACATAAAACGGCAGATGTCACGAAAACTCAAGACATTCAAGATGTTATTCAATATACAGTGGATACGTTTGGAACCATTGATATTTTAATTAATAATACAGGAGGTCCTAAAGCTGGGAACTTCCTTTCTTTAACAGATGATGATTGGAAGCATGCATTTGAGTTAAATCTCCTCAGCTATATTCGTATTATTCGTGAGGTAGTGCCCGTTATGAAAAAGAGCGGAGGGCGTATTGTCAATATTGCTTCTTCTTCCATTAAAGAGCCAATTGCTGGACTTATTCTGTCAAACACCTTCCGTACAGGAATCGTGGGGCTTACCAAAACACTTGCTTCAGAACTAGCAGAGGACGGTATCTTAATTAACACGGTTGCGCCAGGAAGAATTGCAACAGACCGAGTGAAAGAGCTAGATACCATTCGTGCTGAAAAAATGGGAGTAGATGTTTCAGAAATTGAAGAAGAGATGAGAAACCAAATTCCTCTTAAACGCTACGGTCAGCCTGAAGAGTTTGCTAAAGCCGTTGCTTTCTTTGTTTCGGGAGCGAATTCATATATGACAGGCCAGTCGTTTCTAATCGACGGAGGTATGGTAAAATCTATTTAGTTACATAGAAAAACCCTGCAGCTGCAGGGTTTTTTGTTAAATCCAAGTTGTAACTTGATCTAATGGTAAGCGATCGCTAGCGTGAGCTTCTTTAGCCGCTTTTCCAACTGAGATAAGCATAACCGGAATGTATCGATCCTCAATTTTAAATTCTTCTACAAATTTTTGAGCGTTAAATCCGCCCATTGAGCAAGTGTCTAATCCTTTTGCTTTTGCTGCAAGCATGAATGTCATAGATGCAAGAGAAGCATTCGTAAACGCTGCATCGCGGGCAAAAGCACCGTTTTTATAAGCACCGTTAATCTGTCCTGACAAAATATTTTTTACGTCTTCTGTCATGTGACCTGCTTCGACTAGTGGATTGTACACGTCATCTACATTTTTATTGGCTTCTAAATCACCTAAGACAGCTACTACAGCGCCTGCTTCTGTAATTTGTTTTTGGTTGTAAGCAATTGGAAGTAGACGTTCTTTCGCATCTTGGTCTGTAATAACAACGAAATGCCAGTGCTGTAAGTTCCAAGCTGATGGTGACTTCACTGTTGCTTCTAAAAGTTCCGTTAATTCTTCTTTGCTTAATTTAGCTGAAGAGTCATATTCTCGAATCGATGTACGTTCATTTACCACATCAAAAAAATCTTTTGTCATAATAAAAACCTCCGTTAAAAGTATGTATTTCTTTAGTGAATCGATGCACATTTTATAATGATACACTATTGAAGTCAATTTATATGCTTCTAGTATACCCGCTCTTATGTGCTGTCACTCACAAAAAAATGCATACACTTCTCACCATCGGCTTAACGTGATTGACGAGATGTAAGATAAGCTTCAATTCGATCACAGGCTTCACGCAGTGTGTTCATGGAATACGCATACGACAGGCGTACATATCCTTCACCGTGGGAAGAAAAAGCGCTGCCGGGTACTAGTGCAACACCTGCTTCTTTTACTAACTCTAGGGCAAAATCAAATGAATTGCTGTGGAAGTTCTGAATAGAAGGGAAGATATAAAAAGCACCAGTCGGCTTTTCTACGTCAAATCCCATGTTTACTAATCGGTCATACACATAATTCAGTCTTTGTTCGTATTCTTTTTTCATATCCACCGCATCGTTTTTACCTGCTGTCAGTGCCTCGAGTGCAGCTGCTTGAGAGACAGAAGAAGCACAGCTCACGTTGTATTGATGAACTTTTAAAATATGTTTGGCTAAATAAGAAGGAGCAAATAAAAGGCCAATTCGCCAGCCCGTCATGGAATGAGACTTTGATACTCCGTTAATAACAATTGTTTTCTCTCTCATAGAGGAAATGGAGGCAATGGACTGATGTTTTTTATCAAAAACGAGCTCACTGTATATTTCATCAGATAGTACAAAAATATTTTTATCGCTTAAAAGAGCGGCAATTTCTTCTAATTCTTCCTGTGACAACGTCACGC
Source organism: Priestia sp. FW507-14D1A (assembly GCF_058781295.1). Lineage (NCBI taxonomy): Bacteria > Bacillati > Bacillota > Bacilli > Caryophanales > Bacillaceae > Priestia > Priestia sp. FW507-14D1A. Next base: position 321,903 of record NZ_JBYSWQ010000002.1, on the reverse strand, counting down.
CTGTAGGATTAGACGGATAAGGTAAGATGACGCATCTTGTTTTAGACGTCAAATGTTGTTGAATTAAATCCGCTGTTAGTCGAAATCCTGTTTCGGTTGTATCAATATGTACAGGTTTAGCGCCGTTTAACCGGATAAGCGGTTCGTATCCTGGGTAAACAGGTCCAGGTAAAATAACTTCAGAATCTTCTTCTAAAATGGTGCGAAGAGCAATATCAATTGCTTGACTAGCTCCAATGGTCACAATCACTTCATCCGCTGGGTTATAGTGCAAGTCATATTTCTCTTTGACAAATTGAGCTGCTGCCTCGCGCAGTTCTATTGTTCCAGCATTGTGAGTATAAGAAGTTTGGTTACCATCAATTGCAGATTTTGCCGCTTCTTTTACATGTTGTGGTGTTAAGAAGTCAGGTTGTCCAATTGTGAGGGATAAAACATCTTGGTATTGTGAGACCATATTATAAAATGTACGTATTCCTGATAGTTCAATTTCTTTGACACGTTTATTAATTAAGTGCTCCATGGTTTCAAATCCTTCCGCGTATTTTCAACTCATTTTATCACAATGAAAATAGGTAAAAAACCACTATTTGCGCATTTTGCAAATAGTGGTTTTAAGTTAGGTGTTATATAGCTTATTATAAGCAGTTGTTAGTTCATAAAATTGTTCTTCGTCTCTGTTATCTAACGCATCGTCGATAAGAGATTTCAAATGCTGTTTATTAAAATTTGTACTCATAGTCGTTAAAATACGATCAGCTTCTTTCGCGTAATAGTGTTGGTAAGGTGTGTACTGAGATGAGTGGGAATAGTGATTCATATTTTTTCGATAAGAACTCATAACATAAACCTCCTTTTTTAAAATAAAACGCAGCTTCTATTACTTGAAATGTACCCTTTCTATATAGTTGTTAACCCTGTTTTTAGCTCCGAATGTGCTAAGGTATGTGTTAGGAAATCAGAGGTTCCTTGCTTCACGTTCAATTCTCGATTCAAAAAAATAAGCGCATAAAAAGACCTGCATATATATGCAGGTCTTGTATATTAGTCAGTGTGTATTTGGCCTTCACGCCAATAAACAGGGGAAACGTAGCCAAAATCAACTTCATGATCGTCCAATGTTACAACGCAGTGATCAGAGCCTTCTTGTTCTTTAATATCTTGATATACAGCTTCTTCTACGTTTTCAATAATGGTCATTTCATTATCGTCATTAAAAAGAATGACGGAGCCTTTCATATTACGAACACCTTCTTTTAAGATTATTCATTCACTTTGTGTAGTATAAACCGTTTTGTCTGTAGAGTCCACAGCTATCTTTGATTTCTTGTTAAAAATTTGTGAACAGGCTTTTAGGAATGAATAAGAAACCCTCTAAATAGAAGAGTAACCGACTTATCTATTCTTTCTTGAAGGGTAGCAGAGTCGGGTTGGTTGGTACACCAGTAGAGAAGTGTGCCAAAAAAGTTAAGTATAGCAATAGAAGCCATTTCTTCGGCAGGGATATCGACTATAAGTTCACCTCGGTCTTGTCCTGTTTGAAAAACTTTTGTAAAATGAGCACGCATTTTTTCAATTTGAAGAATTTCAGATTGTTGAAAGGAACTGTTGGTAATAGCAATATGAAACCAAGAACGGATTAGGTGGGGGTTCGCTTCTTCGTTTGATTGTGCTAATAATAAAAACAGTTGTTTAACAATGGCAGCAGTTGATTCTTCTGTTTGAAGGAGCTGTTCTAATTTATAGGAGATACGGTTTGTAAAATTAATTCCAAGGTAGTGAAGAACTTCTTCTTTCGTTTTGAAGTAATTAAAAAATGTTCCCTTTGCTACACCCGCTTCATGGGTAATTTGAGACACAGTCGTTTTTTGATATCCCTGCTGTTGGAATAAAGAGATAGCTGCTTTTTGGATGCGTTTTTTTGTTTCTTCTTTTTGTAATCCTCTGTTCATAAATTACACCTCGTTCGAATAGGAGTAGTCGTTTGACTCAAGTTCATAAGCTAGTATAGAGAAGTAAAGTAGAGCAAGTAAAAAACTGAGCAGAGGATGAGATGACAGAGACCGACGCTCATGTTTTTATATAGTATATAATATTCTGTTAATTCGTAAAACAATATTTTATGTATATGTTTTAGGGAAAAAGGATAACAAAATAAGAAAATTTTTCTTTACGGATATAAGAGGCGGTCACTATAATGGGAAATATGGACTATTAGATAAGCAGGTGAGATGAGAGGAGTAAGTATATGAATCCAGATAAAGGAATTTTGTTGGAAAGTGGTACAAACGAACTGGAAATTGTCGAATTTAAGGTAGGAAATGTTTGGTTTGGCATCAATGTAGTAAAAGTTAGAGAGATTATTAATCCCGTATCTATTACACCTGTTCCAAATGCGCATTCTTACATAGAAGGTATTATAGAGCTAAGAGGGGAAGTACTTCCTGTTGTTGACATAGCAAAAGCGTTAAAAATGGAGCCTTCAAATACACCGGAAAAAGATAAGTTAATTGTTACAGAGTTCAATCAGCAAAAAATTGTCTTTCATACCCATGCAGTGACGCAAATTCACCGTATTTCTTGGAAAGAAATTGAGAAGCCTTCAGATTTGTATCAAGGTTTGGAAACACAGATTACTGGAGTGGTAAAATTAAACGGTCAAATGATTCTGCTGTTAGACTTTGAAAAGTTGATTTCTGACGTGAACCCTGATGCGGGTATTAATCAGTCGAAAATAAAAAAGCTAGGGGCTAGGGAACGCTCTAATAAAAAGATTGTCGTGGCTGAAGACTCGCCGCTGCTGCGCCGAATGATTGAAGATACTCTTGCACAAGCAGGTTATGAGAACACGGAATTTTTTGAGAACGGTGAGGAAGCATGGAACTATCTAAGCTCGGTGATCGATGAAGGAGCGGAAATCAGTGATCAAGTCCAGCTGCTTATTACAGATATAGAAATGCCGCAAATGGATGGGCATCATTTAACTAAAAAAGTGAAAGAAAATCCTCAGCTTTCTATACTTCCAGTCATTATCTTCTCTTCTCTTATCACAGAAGATTTACGCCACAAGGGAAAGATGGTAGGAGCGGAAGGACAAGTAAGTAAGCCGGAAATCGGAGAGCTTGTTGAGTTGATCGATCTCTATATTTTGTAGGATCACAAAAAAGTGCCTGAAAGCAGATTGCTCCACTTCAGGCACTATTTTTAAAAATAACTTTTACCCAGCGGTTTAAACACAGGTGCTTGCCGTTTTCTTGGAGTCGAAACAGGGCTTTTAGCCGGCTGTACGAGATGACCCGTATATTTAGATAATAAGCGCTTCGCATAAGATAATGACATAGTCGTTTTGGGATTTCGATACTGATGGTTTAAATGGCCGAGGTGTGATAACTCTTTGAAGTCTTCTTTCTTTGGAGGCATATGGAAAAAGTAGTCTCCAACTGATACAAGTACATCTGATTTTTGTTGACTTTTACCAGGGTTTGGCGAAAAGTGAAGTCCTTCTTTTTTTGCTTTTCCTTCTAAAATTAGTTGATCTAATGCAATTTTCTTTAACGTATATAACTGCTTAGGATCAGGAGCAGCTTTTGCGTGACGATTTACAGTGAAAATAGCTTGTGCAATCTCAGATACAGACGGGGTCAAAGAGCCTTGTCCATTTGCTTGAGACATACGTTCACTCCCTTTCTATCATATCAGCTGTTCAACCTATAAGGTGAAAGCTGATACGTTCATTATAGCGTGTCTTGTCCCATTTGAAAATAATTACACGAAGAAGTATTTTGGTAATTAATGAAATTTCCTATGTATAGGGTTTGTTTTGTTACGCTTCCTTATACAAGTAAAGTGGAACAGCACGCCATACTTTCTATTTTTAAAGAAATGCTGCTCACACAGTTAAACCATCATTGATTAGTAAATCCCGAACTACTGAGCCATTCGTCGAGAAGGTCGAATATAAACACCAGTCCCATTTGGCACAATTCGAGCTAGCTCATTTACTTGGGCATTATACATGCGAATGCATCCTTTGGATACGGCTTTTCCAATAGAACTTGGATCATTTGTTCCGTGAATGCCATATGACTTTTTAGACAAGCTTAGCCACATTGTGCCAAAAGGCCCCCCGGGGTTTGGCTCCCGGTTAACGATAACAAAGTCTCCAGTAGGGGTTGCGCTCAGCATTTTTCCTGCTGCAATGGGATAGACTTTTTGTATGATATTATTTTTTCGTAATTCAAGCTGTTTTTCAGCAATAAACACGTGGATCGTGTAAGGAATGAGCTCTTTATCAGGGAGGTTTGGAATGATGATTACTTGCCCAGGCTTCAGCGTGCTATGGCTTACAAAAGGATTAGCCATCCACAGGTCTTCAACCGGAATCCGGTAGTCACCTGAAACGCTTTGCCAGGTTTCACCGCGCTTTACTATATATCTCATTAGCTTCGCTCCTTTGATATATGACTATGTTGTAACAGTATACGATCGAAAAAAGTAAAAGTGACCTTTGTGAGCATAAAGTTATTTTGAAAAAGGTGTTGAAATTACATTGACTTATAAGCATGGACTGATTGATATAGGTTCAAATACGATACGCCTTGTTATTTATGAATACAAAAAAGGCAGAGGGTTTAAGCAAGTTGAAAACGTGAAAGTAGCTGCACGGCTTCGAAATTATTTAAGTAAAGAAGGAGTGTTAACAGCTAAAGGAATATATACCTTGCTTGATACGCTTAAAACGTTTGGAATTATTACCAGGCATCAGCAGCTCCCGCACGTTACCTGTGTGGCCACAGCTACCATCCGTCAAGCGGCTAATGCAAAAGAAGTTCTAGCGCTTGTAAAAAAAGAAACCGACTTTTCTATTCAACTATTGTCTGAATATGAAGAAGCCTACTACGGCTTTGTTGCCGTTATTCATTCCACTTCGATCGAAGAAGCCATTACAATTGACATTGGAGGGGGAAGTACGGAAGTTACGTATTTTCGCAATCGAGAGTTAGTGGAGTGCCACAGCTTTCCGTTCGGTGCCTTATCTCTGCGTCTAGAGTTCGTCAAAGGCAATATCCCCACTGCAGAAGAAAAAATGAAAATCCGCGATTTTGTAATCCGGCATTTCCATACTGTCCCGTGGCTTTTAAATCGCCAAGTTCCGATTGTAGCAATTGGAGGAAGTGCAAGAAGTATGGTGCAAGTGCATCAAGGTTTTATCCACTATCCTCTCGCCGGTCTGCATCAATATGAAATGAATTTAGCTGATATATTGCATGTGAAATCTGCTATAGGCTCATTGTCTTATCACAATCTTCAAAAGCTAGACCGCTTGTCAAAAGATCGTGCGGATACAATTTTGCCAGCGATTGAAGTATTTCAATCATTATATGAAACAGTGAACGCGACTCGCTTCATCTTAAGCCGCAAAGGCTTAAGAGAAGGGGTGTTATTTAAGGAAGCGTCTGATGCTAATATCCAGCCAATGTACCCCGATGTCATACAGCAAAGTTTTCAAGAAATAATGGAAGAGTTTGAAGTAAGTAAAGATTACGTCAAACAGCTTACGCGCACAGCTAGTATGATGTTTCAGCATCTTAAGGAGCAGGGACCGGTTGATTTAAAAGAGGATGACTTAGCGCTTCTTATAAAAGCTGCGCAAGTGTATGATATAGGAAAGTATATTGACGCGGAATCAAGCAGCCAGCATACGTTTTATGTGCTTGCTAATCGTACAATCGATGGTATTTCACATAGAGAACGTTTAAAGTTGGCACTTGTTTCTTCATATAAAGGGAAGTCTTCTTTTAGGCAATATGTTGCTCCTTTTAAAAAGTGGTTAACAAAAGAAGAACAAAAAAAAGTCCAGCTGCTCGGTTCGGTTTTAAAAATAGCTGACGGTTTACATGCAACAAAGCGAAATGTTGTTCAACATATTGACATGAAAAGCGATGAAAACACAGTTACGATTAAACTATTATGTACAAAAACCTTTCGTGCTGAACAATATCAGGCTGAAAAACAGAAAAAGCATCTAGAAAAAGTAGTGAAAAAAAATATTGTTCTTGAATTTACTAAGCTTTAGAATAACGCTGGATCGGTTAGAATATTCAGTATAGCTAACTAGATTAAATCCATTATCCTGGAAGGTGAGGCTAATGTTAGAAAGTAATCGCACTTATAAGCAAACCATACAAGTGGCTGATTCAGCTTATTACAATAATCGTGAATTGAGCTGGCTGGCTTTTAACAAGCGGGTGCTGGAAGAAGCAGTAGATACGAAAAATCCTTTGCTTGAGCGTTTTAAATTTCTAGGAATTTTCAGTTCAAATCTGGATGAGTTTTTTATGATTCGGGTAGCCGGATTAAAAGATCAAGTGAAAGCTGGATTTAGCAAACCTGAAAACAAAGCAGGCTTAACTCCTAAACAGCAGCTATTTTCTATCTCCAAACAAAACCACGATCTAGTCAAGCAGCAGTATGAGACGTATATTCACACACTTCTTCCCGAATTACAGAAATACGGGGTGGAAATCATTACGGTTGAAAAGCTGGAGAAATCAAATCTAGATAAGCTTGAACAGTATTTTGACGAGCAAATCTTTCCCGTATTAACTCCTATGGCTATTGATACCTACCGGCCGTTTCCCATGTTGATGAATAAAAGCTTGAACTTAGCAGTCGTCCTTTCAGAAAATTTAAATGATGAGCAGCAAATTGCCGAGATAAAAGGAAGGTTAGCTATCGTTCAAGTACCTTCGATGCTAACGCGCTATATTGAAATAGCCACGTCAGATTCTACCCGTCTATTTGTATTGCTAGAGGATGTAATTGCCTATTTTATTAAAAAGTTGTTTAAGGGATACCGCGTTTCTTCCGTTTCTCGATTTCGAATTACCCGCAACGCAGATATGACTATCCACGAAGAAGACGCTCAAGATTTACTAAAAGAAATTGAAGAAGAGTTACAGAAGCGAAAATGGGGAGCGGCTGTTCGGCTTGAGATTAAGAGTCCATATGACCAGGGTGTACTAGCGTATTTAAAGTCAGTACTTGAAATTGACGATGAAGATGTGTATGAGATCGAAGGACAGCTGGATTTAACCAGTTTATTTTCGTTTTATAGATTACTTAAATCTACGCATGAAGAGTTGGCTGAAAAAGCCTTTATTCCCAAGCTTACAACAGAGTTACACCCGGATCAAAATGTTTTCGACCAAATGGTTCAAAGAGATATTTTGCTTCACCATCCTTATGAATCGTTTAAGCCGGTACTTGATTTTGTCAACGGTGCAGCAGACGATGAAAATGTGCTCGCTATTAAGCAAACGTTATACAGGGTAAGCGGAGATTCTCCCGTTATTAAAGCATTAAAACGAGCGGCTGCAAAAGGTAAGCAAGTGACGGTACTAGTTGAATTAAAGGCGAGGTTTGATGAAGAGAATAATGTGCAATGGGCTAAAGAGCTAGAGCGGGCAGGGTGCCACGTGATATATGGAATGACTCATTTAAAAACGCATGGTAAAATTACGCTCGTGGTGAGAAGAGAAGGAGAGCATATTAAACGATTTGTTCATCTTGGTACTGGGAATTACAACGATGCGACAGCAAAGATCTATACGGATATAAGTCTTTTTACTGTCAACCGAAACATCGGGATAGATGCGGCCAATTTTTTTAATTACTTAAGTGGCTATACGCAAAAACCAGTATATCATCATTTATCCGTTGCACCATTTGATATAAGAAACGATTTTTTGCATCTCATTGATCAGGAAATCCATTATCACAGACGGTATGGAAACGGAAGAATTATTGGGAAAATGAACTCGTTGACGGATAAGGTTTTAATTATGAAGCTATATGAAGCTTCTATAGCGGGTGTGACAATCGAACTAATTGTTAGAGGAGCGTGCTGCTTGCGCCCTCAAATTCAAGGCGTTAGCGAGAATATAAGAGTAAGAAGCATTGTCGGACGATTTTTAGAGCATAGCCGAATCTATTATTTTCATCATAATAAACAGGAAAAGTTTTTCTTTTCATCTGCAGATATGATGACAAGAAATATGGTGAAACGAGTAGAAATTTTATTTCCTATCTTGGATACACATTTGAAAAAAAAAGTGTGGAAGTGGCTTGAAGTTATGCTTGCTGATAATGTAAAAGCACGAGAACAAGATCAAGAAGGGAATTATCATTACGTCATAAAAAAAGAACATGAGCTCTCTATTAATAGTCAAGAGATCTTTTGTCAATATGCTCTTTGCGACAATCAAGAATAACATAAAAAAAGCCGAATACTCGGCTTTTTAGTGATGTTATTATCTAGGAATGGGACCAACAGGACCGTATCCAGGTCCGTAGTATGTGTTATAAACAGGAGCACCGCCTCCATAGCCGGCACCAGGGTAGCCTCCTCCAGGAAATCCACCGCCGTAAAATGGAACTGGATAAGGATAAGGTGGTGGACAGCACCCAGGTCTGCCTCCAAAACCGCCAACAGCTAGTCCGCCAAGCAGCCCACCAGCTAAGCCAGCAACAAAAGGAAATCCAAAAAAGCGCTCGTCACCATTTGGAATATTACGATATCCTGTATAGGGATATTGATAGTACATAATTTAACCTCCTTGTCAGTTGTCTTTGTAGTGTATGGCTGAACGGAAGCTTTTGAGCCTGGTTTATTTCTTTAAGACTAGAATTAGGCGGTCATGATCAGCTAAAAAAAGACAATCAACATAAAAACGCCCTTACGGGGCGTTTTTATGTTGATTGCAAGGTGAAAAGCGTAATTTCAGGCGTAGCTAAAAAACGAAAAGGAATGCGAGTGGTTCCTAAGCCTCTATTCACATAAAGCTTCATTTTAGAATCTCCAACTTCGTACATTCCTTCAGGGTAAACCGTCCCAAAGGGCGGTGTAATCAAAGGACCGTAAAAAGGAATTTGAATTTGGCCTCCATGACTATGGCCGGAGAGCTGAAGATCCACTGGAAAAGGAGCTGCTTTGACAGCAACGTCAGGTTCATGAATCATAGCAATAGAAAAAATGTCCGGCTGTAATTGCCCTAGCGTTCCTTCATATTGTGGGTTCCCAAGCATAATATCATCGAGTCCACAAATATGAATGTAGCTTTTATCGGGCATGGACACCGTGTCAACTTCATTTACTAAAAGTCTAAATCCTGCGTCTTCAATGGCTTGTTTGTAGATATTTGTTCCATATCCCCCGTGATCATGATTACCATATATAGCATATTTTCCAAGAGGAGCCTGAAGCCTCTGTAAAATCGGAGGAATTCTTTCTGGATGCGGGTATTCATTAGGTACATCCATTAAATCTCCGGTAAATAATATAATAGTAGGCTTCAAATTATTTATGGTCACCATAAGCTGTTCTAGTTGTAATAAATCATAAGAGAGTCCAAGATGAATATCACTAAATTGTAAAATTTTTATTCCGTTAAAGCTTTTCGGAATGTTTTTAGAAGTAATTGTATGACGAACAATTTGCAGACGTCTAGGCTCAATATATTTGGCATATGTATACCCAAAAGACGTGGTGAGCAAAGACCCTAACGAAATAGACGCTAGTCCTTTCAAAAAAGATCGTCTTGTATACGTCTTTTTCATGCAAAATCAACCTATTCCTTATAGTTTTCAAGTTTTCATTATAGCATTGTTTTTTTTATCATCACAACGAGAAGTCTGCTTTTAAGTTAAATGGATAAAAGTTTCACTTTATTCAGAAAAAATAGTAAAATGATAGTTGTAAAACACTTATGTTTTGGGGAGGAATATAAATTGAAGAACAAGGTCGTAATTGTTACTGGCGGTTCAAGCGGAATGGGAAAACATATGGCGAAGCGATTTGCAGAACAAGGTGCTCATGTGGTAATCACAGGTAGGTCAGCCGATCGATTACAAGAGACAGAAAATGAAATTAAAACGTTTGATGGACAGGTACTTTCAGTGGTAATGGATGTACGCAATCCAGAAGATGTAGAACGAATGGTTCAAGAAACGGACAAGGCATTTGGCCAAATTGATTTTTTAGTTAATAACGCTGCAGGCAATTTTATATGTGCAGCTGAAGACTTATCCATTAATGGATGGAACAGCGTAATTAATATCGTATTAAATGGTACATTTTATTGCAGTTCCGCAGTAGGGAAATATTGGATCGATAAAGGTACAAAAGGGGCCATTACAAACATTGTGGCTACATATGCATGGAATGCAGGAGCAGGTGTTATTCATTCAGCTTGTGCCAAGTCAGGAGTTTTAACCATGACGCGCACGCTCGCGGTAGAGTGGGGAAAGAAATATGGTATACGGGTAAATGCGATTGCGCCGGGGCCGATCGAGCGAACAGGAGGAGCCGATAAATTATTTGAGTCAGAAAAAATGAAAGCGCGTACATTAAGTTCTGTACCACTAGGACGCCTTGGAACTCCTGAGGAAATAGCAGGATTAGCCAGTTTCTTATTCTCCGATGAAGCATCTTATATCAATGGGGAATGCATCACAATGGACGGGGGACAGTGGCTAAATCAGCATCCTTTTTAAGGTTGGATACGCACTAAAAAGTACAAAGCAAACCGAGAAGGGCTAGCAAAATTATGCTATTCGTATTATACTAACGTAAAGTGAACAAGGAGAGGGGAGAGTTGAGTGGACCCGTTAGATGTATTAACAAACATAGAGAAAACTCTTCCGTATTATCAAGCAATTTTTAGTGCAGATGGACATAGAGTAATTGGCTATGAAGTGTTGGCGAGGTTTCAAAATGAAGGGGAAATTGAAAGTCTCGGCCCATTCTTTCATGATGATGCGATTCCGGATGAATATCGCATAGAAGTTGATTATGCTGTTTTAACGCAAGCGCTCGAGCATATGTTGACCCAGGAAGAACAATTTTTAATTTTTATTAATCAGAACCCTAATTTATTAATGAACGATCATGGAGAATCCTTGCTAGAATTATTGCAACTTTTCGAAAATAAAGGATTATCTCTTGATCGAATTGTTCTCGAAATTACAGAACACAATTTTAGTGGAGATTTGGAATCACTTCAACACTTACTAAAGTATTATCAAACATATGGTATTAAGATTGCAATTGATAATATAGGAAAAGAAAGTAGTAATCTAGACAGGATTGGGTTGCTTTCACCAGATATCTTAAAAGTAGATTTACATATTCTGAGACAAACGGACATGGCGCAGTCGTATCAAGACGTATTGTATTCTTTATCTCTGTTAGCAAGAAAAATGGGTGCTACGCTTCTATACGAAGATATAGAAGCCTCCTATCAGCTGCAATATGCATGGAGAAACGGAGGCAGGTATTTTCAAGGTTATTATTTACATAAGCCGGCTGCTGAACTTGTCGATCCGAACATCTTAAAGGATAAACTAAAGGAACGTTTTGAAATGTATATCGCTCACGAAAAGAAAAAGCTGCTTGCTGTTTACCAGCTGACAGAACGCTTTCAAGATAAAATGCAGCAGGTAATGATAAAGTGCAGAAAGTTAGAAACGTATGACGATATGCTGCCTGTTATTGCAGAAGAACTATCCAACGTGTGTTTTCGCCTTTACATCTGCGATGAAAATGGATTTCAAAAGTCTTCTAACTATGTAAAGAAAAACGAGGATTGGATTCTTGAACCTGAATATGTAAAGAAAAATTGGAGCTGGCGCCCATATTTTCTTGAGAATATTATTCGAATGAGCTATGAAAAAAAAGGCATATTATCAGATTTGTATAATGATATTGAAACAGGTGAGAATATCCGAACTTTTTCGTATCCGATTGATAATATGCACTATATATTCCTTGATATTTCATATTCTTTTTTATACGAAAGAGACGTTTTGTAGAGAATAAATAAGTTGAAGTTAAACCGGCAACCAGCAAAAGTGGTTGCCGTTTTTTTATGTTTTTTTAGAGGAGAACGACAGTCGGTTATAGAGATATGCATAGGTAAAGAAAATTTCGGAATTCTAATAAAAAAGAAGTTAAGGAGCTGATTTAATTTGAAGAAAATATGCTTACTTGTCTTTTTGCTGATTGTCTTGTACTCAGGAAAGTCTGTTCATGCAGAAGTATCAGGAGAGATTAGGCATGAAATCTTTATAAATTTGCAGGACGCTTATCAGGCTCAGCTAAGAGCTGCGTCTGCTCATACTAATCAAGACGCTGTTCGTGAGCTGAAATTGTTTTTAGATGTTGAGTATGCATCTGTGTTTTTTAATGAGGCTCTCTTACAAAAAGCTCAAGGATATGTCGGAGAGGGCCCTGAATATTTAACACACTACATCCCTTTCTTTTCTTTCGATGAACAAACGAAGGTAGCTCTTCATTCCGACCAAAACAAAGCTTATGTCTATCAATTTTTTCCGGCTGTGCATAATGAAAGGGTAAAATACCAAGATCATTACGAAATGATCACGTTAGTAAAAAAACAAGGGAAATGGAAAGTGCAAAAGTTTATATATATATAGTAAGTAACACTCAAAATAGCCGAGAAAAGCTTATTTTGAGTGTTTCGGTTACCCGATGTTAAGAAGCTTCTCAAGCGCTTGAAGGTCAAATCCTCTGATAATTTCCTGGTCAACACGAATGGTCGGAGTGGAATAAGACTCTAACTCAGTAGTCATTCGTTTTCGAGCAGAAGCATCTTTAGATACGTCAAATTCTTTATAGGAAACGTGATGATGCTGTAAAAACTGTTTAACAATTTCGCAAGGTGGGCAAGCTGGTTGTGTGTACAACTCTATAGATCTCAATGAAAGCACCTCCCTATATTAAAATGAATGGTGTTAAAGTAGAATGAAGTTTTGTATGATACATAGTATATCGCTATGTTATTATAATAAAAAACGACATATATCGCTATAATAAGGCATTTTCTTATGAAAAATCACGTAAAGTACTTGTGTTTTTTTAGTATGTGGCATATAGTGAAATGGTGTCTTTTAAGTATTAGTTTAGATAAAGTATTTATTTGAATTGATATTGTAGAAAAGTCGAATGCGTAATGATGTAATAGGTGAAAGGAGAGATTATATGTCACAATTACAAGGTATTTTAACTCGTCTTGTGAATCTCCGTGAGCAAGCAAGTGGAAGTGAAGCGCCACAACGCTTCTTCGAAGTAGAGGGAAAAAGAATTTGCAGCGTGAAATATCATGCAAAAACTGAAACATACGAACTTGAAGTATATCAAGATGGTGAAAAGCCAGCCGTTTATCAATTTGATAACGTTGATATGATTGCAATTGAGATTTTTGAACTTATTCATTAAGGGATAAAGCAAAACGAATGCCGCAAAGGATTTTATACTTTGCGGCATTTTTTTGTTACTGCGTATGGAGTTTTTGCGGTGGCTTCTGTCCTATTTTCCCGAGAAATATCGACAAAGCGATAGCGGATTTTCTGATAAAGGGAAGGAACGGGTCGAATGCTGTAAAAAAATCAAAATAATAAATTCAGATAATTATGAACTTTCGTTGACACTTGTTTTAAAAGAATCTAGACTTAACATATAAGGGAAAACATCGAGTGTGCCTGCTTCTATTCCCTCTTAAAGGTTCGCATTTACGTAAGCAAGCTATTTTCATTTTGTAGCTTGTTCTTTTTCTCTTTACACGCATGGAAGTTATGAGAAATGGAAGGAGAATGTATAAATGATTGATATTGATCACAATCAGTTAAATCAAATTGAACTTCGAGATTTGCTTGTCACTTCTGATAAAGTTGCTCATGTTCAAGTGGGAAATAATTTAGAACATGCTTTGCTTGTGTTAACAAAGACTGGCTATACGTCCATTCCCGTATTAAATCCAAGGTTTCAGCTGCAGGGGTTCGTGAGCATGACGCTTATTTTAGATTCGATTTTAGGATTAAAGCGCATTGAATTTGAACGATTAGAAACCATGAAAGTAGAAGAAGTTATGAATCAAAATGTCCCTCGTGTCTCCATGAAAAAATCTGTATTAAAAGTCATAAATGCCATGATTAACCATCCTTTTTTGTGCGTAGAGAATGAAGATGGTATTTTTGAAGGGATTTTAACACGAAGAAATTTGTTGAAGTCATTAAGAAGGCAGTCCATCATTCTCCCGAAAGAGTCATTTCAATAATTTTTTTAAGAAATCGTGTTTCAGCCTATCTTTCTCCGTTTTTTTCTTATATGATAAAGGTAAAATGAAAGTAAAAAGAGGCTTGAAAGGAATAACTGAATGCAATTAATAGAATGTCGAATGCTCGTTGTATTAGCTCAAGAATTAAATATGAGAAAAGCTGCAGAGAGATTATTTGTATCGCAACCAGCTTTATCACAGAGGCTGCAAACCATTGAAAAAGCATGGGATACACAAATCTTCATTCGTTCGCAAAAAGGACTGTCATTAACGCCTGCTGGAGAAAAGATTGTTCAATTTGCAAAAGAAGTGGTAGAAAAAGAAGATCGGGTTCGTGAGGACTTGCATCATTTAGATAATGAAGTATATGGTACACTCAAATTAGCGGTGGCTTCGATTATTGGACAGCACTGGCTGCCGGCGGTGTTAAAACGCTATATGGATCGCTACCCACATGCTAAAATCTCTCTTGTAACCGGCTGGAGCAGTGAAATGCTTCGCTATCTGTACGAAGATGAGGTACATATTGGAATCATACGCGGAAATCCGGATTGGAAAGGCGTCAAAGAACATTTATTTACAGATCCTCTTTACCTAGTTGATTCAGAAATTGAAAGGGCAGCGGAAGTAGTAAATACTCATCGACCATTTATTCAATTTAAAAGTGACTCAACGTATTATCAAGAAATTTTAGAATGGTGGCATCGAGAGTTTCATACTACACCGAAGCGTACGATTGTAGTGGATCAGATTGAGACGTGTAAGCAAATGGCTTTAAATGGTCTTGGCTTCGCTATTTTACCATCGATTGCTATTAAAGAAGCTGGAAGCCATATTCACCGGACGCCGCTTCTGAAAGCAAATGGAGAGCCAATTACGCGAGACACTTCTTTAGTTGGATATGAATCAGCGTTTAAACTGAAGCAAGTTCGAGCATTTGTTGATATTGTACGTGAATATGTAAGAGAAACGGTATAAAGCGAGCCTAGATGCTCGCTTTTTTTATTTGCAATCGTTATCTTTTTATTAAAACGATAATGATGCTTGTCATTGTGAAAGCATTTTGTTACATTAAATGAGACATTGCTTACTTAGGAGGAATACATAATGAAAATGATGGATGCTAATGAGATTATCTCATTTATTCAAAACAGCACAAAATCAACACCGGTAAAAGTTTACGTAAAAGGTGAAGTAGAAGGAATTGACTTTGGTTCATCTTCTAAAACATTCGTAACGGGAAACACAGGTGTAGTATTTGGTGAATGGAAAGAAATCAAAGCTGCTATTGAAGCAAACGAAGGAAAAATTGAAGACTACGTAATTGAAAACGATCGCCGCAACTCTGCGATTCCTTTATTAGATATGAAAGGAATTAAAGCTCGTATTGAGCCAGGCGCTATTATTCGCGATCAAGTTGAAATCGGCGACAACGCTGTTATTATGATGGGTGCATCTATTAACATCGGCTCTGTGATCGGTGAAGGAACAATGATCGACATGAACGTAGTACTTGGTGGTCGTGCGACAGTAGGTAAAAACTGTCACATCGGCGCAGGTTCTGTATTAGCTGGTGTTATTGAGCCACCTTCTGCAAAACCAGTTGTAGTAGAAGATGATGTAGTAATCGGTGCTAATGCTGTTGTTCTTGAAGGTGTAACAGTAGGTAAAGGTGCCGTAGTTGCTGCAGGTGCAATTGTGGTAGAAGATGTAGCTCCTTACACAGTAGTAGCAGGTACGCCGGCTCGCGTTATTAAAGAAATTGACGAAAAAACAAAGTCTAAAACAGAAATCAAGCAAGAATTGCGTCAATTAAACGAAGAATAAGAAAAACGATCAGTTTGCGCTTTTTCTTTGCTGAATTAATCGGTTTTAGCGATTGGGATACTGAATCCTTGAACGTATCATATGGACAAGTTGGAAGCGTGGGCAACCACGCTTTCTTCTTTATTTCGTGAGGAGGACATACACATGGCTGAAAATGAATTTGTGAAAATAAGAAGAGAGCTACATAAAATTCCTGAATTAGGGTTTCAAGAGGTGAAAACACAGCGTTTTTTGCTTGATTATATTAATACTCTTCCGCAAGAGCGCTTAGAAGTAAAGACGTGGAAAACAGGACTCTTTGTTAAAGTACATGGTACAAATCCAACTAAAACAATAGGCTACCGAGCAGATATTGACGGTCTTCCTATCACGGAAGAAACGAATTATTCTTTTCAATCACAGCATGAAGGACTCATGCATGCCTGCGGACATGATATGCATATGGCCATTGGATTAGGCGTACTCACTTACTTTGCTCAGCATGAAATCAAAGATAATGTACTGTTTATCTTTCAACCTGCAGAAGAAGGTCCAGGAGGAGCACAGCCAATGCTCCAAAGCGACATCATGAAAGAATGGCTGCCAGATTTCATCTTCGCCCTTCACGTAGCGCCTGAATATCCGGTTGGGTCGATTGCGCTGAAGGAAGGGTTACTATTTGCTAACACGTCTGAGCTATTTATTGATTTAAAAGGAAAAGGCGGCCATGCTGCTTATCCACATACAACAAATGATATGGTAGTTGCTGCATGTCAGCTCGTTTCACAGCTTCAAACTATTGTTGCTCGCAACGTTGATCCGCTAGACAGCGCTGTAATTACAGTAGGAAAAATTCAAGGCGGGACGGTTCAAAATATTATTGCGGAGCGAGCTCGCATAGAAGGAACCATTCGCACGCTATCTCCTGAATCAATGACGCGTGTTAAAGAACGAATTGAAGCGATTGTTAAAGGAGTAGAAGTAGGGTATCAGTGCGAAACAGCCATTGATTATGGCTGTATGTATCATCAAGTATATAATCACCATGAAGTCACCCGAGAGTTCATGGAATTTGCCGAAGCGCAAACGGACGTGGATGTCATTGAGTGCAAAGAAGCAATGACAGGAGAAGATTTTGGCTATATGCTAAAAGATATTCCTGGATTTATGTTTTGGCTTGGCGTTCAGTCTGAATATGGGCTTCATCATGCAAAGCTGCAGCCTCATGAAGGCGCAATAGATATTGCGATTTCACTTATTACAAAATATTTTGAACATAAAGGCAATCAATAAATCGTATAATCATTTTTCCTTATGGCTAAATTAATACCATGAGGAGGTGGGCAACGATGGCACGAATTGGTGTAGAATACGGTTTAACAGATGTACAAGCTGCACTTCAGCAGCTCGGACATGAAGTGGTACAATTACGCAACGAAAGTGATGCACAAGGGTGCGATTGCTGTGTTGTAACAGGACAGGATTCAAACGTAATGGGGATTTCTGATGCAGTAACGCAAGGCTCAGTTATTACAGCTAGCGGATTAACGGCAGAAGAAATTTGTCAGCAAGTAGGCAACAAGGTACAAGGATAAAAGAAAGCCGAAGGAATAAATCCTTCGGCTATTTTTTATGCATGCTGAGGCTGCTTGGCATCTTCAGGCTGCTTTTTATCAATATTTACTTGGTGAGGGAACGGAATATCAATACCGTTTGCGTCAAACGCTTCTTTAAACTCTTTGCGAAGCTGACGTTCAATCCCCCACTGTTCACCGTTTTTAGCTTTGCCAACTACACGAAGCACAACGTCCGATGCGCCTAGACCCTGAACTCCTATCACATTTGGTCCTTCTACAATGTTTTCATTTGTTGCAGCAACGCGCTCGCATACTTTTTCTAGTACGGAAATAGCTTTGTCAATATCATCATCATACGAAATACCAATATCGATCAACGCGCGCATATTGCCTCGGGAATGATTGCTTAAGCTGGTAATTTCACGGTTAGGCACATAGTGTAGAGTTCCATCAAATCCGCGAATTTGAGTAGTACGAAGACCTACTGATTCGACAATTCCTGAAAAACTTCCGGTTGTTACATAGTCGTCAACATCAAGCTGTTTTTCAAGAAGTAAAAAGAAACCTGTTACAACGTCGCTAACCAGTCCTTGAGCACCGAACCCGATTGCTAGACCCACAACTCCGGCACCAGCTAATAGAGCTGTGGCATGGATATTTACTGCTTCAAGCAGCATAACGACAAAAATAAAAATAAGTACATATGAAAACACATTAACGGTTAAACTTTTGAGTGTGAGCATACGTCCGCGCGTAGCATTTTCGCGCTCGCTCATTTTTTCAAAGGAACGTTCAATAACTTTTTTACCAATTGCTCGTACAAGTAAAAATACAATGGTAATGGCAATGAGTTTTAACACAATAACTCCGGCATTGGTAAGAAGCTGTTCCCAGTTGATGTCTTGCATCTTAAACATTAGTTGTTCATCCTTCCTATGTTCTGTTTCAATATTAATAAGTGGGAATTTATTCTGTGGAAAAGATTTTGTAAGAGTATGAGCACATTTGTTTATTCCCGATATTAGACATGCTAAACTGAGAAGGTAAATAAATGCAACCCTTTTATAGCATTTTTTTGCTGAAGTCAGGGTTTAATTTGCCCTAAAGGCGGGCATAACAACTATGTTACCATTATAAGATGTTGTTTAAATTCATTCTTAATTAATATTGACTAAAAAAACAATATCCATTATAATGAAAACCGTTATAACAGTACATAAGTGAGAATGTTTTATACATTTTCTCATTTAATAATTATTTGGAGGGATCATGTATGCCAGAACGTATGGTAGGTAAACAAGCTCCACGCTTTGAAATGGAAGCTGTATTATCAAACAAAGAATTCGGTAAAGTTAGCTTAGAAGAAAATATTAAAAATGACAAATGGACAGTATTATTCTTCTATCCAATGGACTTTACATTTGTATGTCCAACAGAAATCACTGCACTTTCTGACCGTTATGATGAGTTTGAAGATCTTGACGCAGAAGTAATCGGTGTTTCTACAGACACAATCCATACACACTTAGCTTGGATCAACACTGATCGTAAAGATAATGGTTTAGGTGATCTTAAATATCCATTAGCAGCTGATACAAATCACGTTGTTTCTCGTGAGTACGGCGTTTTAATTGAAGAAGAAGGTGTAGCACTTCGCGGTTTATTCATCATCAGCCCAGAAGGCGAATTACAATATTCAGTTGTAAACCACAACAATATTGGCCGTGACGTTGATGAAACTTTACGTGTTCTTCAAGCGTTACAAACTGGCGGACTTTGCCCAGCTAACTGGAAACCAGGTCAAGCTACTTTAAACGCGTAAGCACAACGTTTAAAAGGTCTAACGTCCACGTTAGGCCTTTTTTTCATCGGATAATAAAGAACATATAGTTAATAATAGTGAAAATAAGGGAGGCTTTTATTCATGAAATTACGTCAGCCAATGCCTGAGTTAACGGGCGCTACAGAATGGTTAAACGGAGAGGTTACAAAAGAGCAGCTAATCGGCGAAAAGCCAACGCTTATTCATTTTTGGTCAGTAAGCTGTCATTTATGTAAAGAAGCAATGCCTCAAGTAAATGAATTTCGCGACCAATACAAGGATCAATTAAACGTAGTAGCAGTTCATATGCCGCGCTCTGAAGATGATTTAGACTTATCAAAAATTAAAGAAGTAGCAGCAGAACATGATATTACGCAGCCAATTTTTGTAGACAGTGAGCATAAATTAACGGATGCATTTGAAAATCAATATGTACCGGCATATTATGTATTTGACAAAACAGGTCAGCTACGCCACTTCCAAGCTGGTGGAAGCGGTATGAAAATGCTTGAAAAGCGCGTGAATCGTGTATTAGGCGAGAACGAATAAATACAGGCAGTTGTAACAGGTGAAAAGCATTCGATGCTTAGTAGAACTTGCATCGAATGTTTTTCTTTTTTGTGTGTAGGAAGTAACTGATAAAGGAAATATAAAAATGTGGATTTTTTCTTGTGAGTTTACACCATACTAACACTAACAACATGATACGAAACTTACTATTGGAGGTAATTTACATATGAAATTAGGTATGATTGGCTTAGGGAAAATGGGAGCAAACTTAGTATTGAATTTACTAGATCATAACCATTCTGTAGTAGCATTCGATGTGAACAACGAAGCCGTACAGAAAGTATCAGAAAAGGGAGCAGAAGGCGCTTCTTCCATTAAAGAATTAGTGAGCAAATTAGAAAAACCACGCATTGCTTGGGTCATGGTTCCGGCTGGAGAGCTCACAGAAAAAGTAATTTCTGAGCTCCAAGAACTACTTGAAGAAGGAGATATGATTATTGAAGGCGGTAATTCCAAGTATAAAGATTCTGTACGACGTGCTGCAGCTTCCGCTGAAAAAGGAATTCACTACTTTGATGTCGGAACAAGCGGCGGAATGGAAGGTGCCCGAAACGGTGCTTGTATGATGATTGGGGGAGATAAAGAAGCATTTGCTACAATCGAACCTATTTTCCGCGACATCAACGTAGAAAACGGCTATCTTTATTCAGGTGCAGCAGGAAGCGGTCACTTCTTGAAAATGGTTCATAACGGAATTGAGTACGGCATGATGCAAGCAATTGCTGAAGGTTTTGATGTGTTAGAGAAAAGTGAATTTGACTATGACTATGAAGCTGTAGCCCGCGTATGGAATAATGGCTCTGTTATTCGCTCATGGTTAATCGAATTAATGGAACGTGCATTTTCAAAAGATGCAAAACTTGATAGTATTAAAGGAGTTATGCATTCTTCCGGTGAAGGAAAATGGACGGTTGAATCAGCTTTAGATTTACAAGTGCCAACGCCAGTTATTGCTTTATCGTTAATGATGCGCTATCGCTCACTTGAAGACGATACGTTTACAGGTAAAGTAGTTGCCGCTCTTCGCAATGAGTTCGGCGGACATGCAGTAGAAAAACAATAAAAAAAGACGCTGGGACAAACGTATTTTAGACGAAGTGAAAAACGAACCATTGATCAACATTTTTGATTAGTGGTTCGTTTTTTTGTTACAGTGAATAGTTTCGTCTGTTTAAATCTTTCTAGCAGTTGATAGGAGTGCAAGTGGGGCGCCCGCGGAAAGCAAAGTCTTGCAGGGAAATCAACTGCGGTATCACAAGCAGCTCAACTAATGTATTCCATTTATTCGTCTTTAGATTGAATTCATTTAGTTATATCCCATCCTCTTTTTTATGACTATTTACCTTTTTTTGAAAAAATATCTAAAAATTATGGTAATTTATTTCGGGAACCGATATATTTAAATATGTGTGCCACATTTTAGCTAAAGGAAGGAAGGGGTATATGGAAACGTTTAAAAAACTAAAAGATTTTTATTTGCCGTACCGAATGTACTTTTTTTATTCTGCTATTTGCTTGTTGTTGGTAACCTCCATCACTGTGATTTACCCTATTGTGCTGCAATATACGATTGATCATATTGTGTTAGGAAAACAATATCAGCTAGTCGATAATGTAGCATTTATTTTTATTGGGCTGATGATTGTCAAAGGAATCTTTACATATATTCAGCAATATTACGGCGACTTATTTGGAATTAAGTCCGTGTATACTCTTCGCAATAAACTTTACCGCAAACTTCAGTATTTACCGTTTTCTTACTATGACAATGCTAAAACAGGGGACTTGATGTCTAGGTTGACAGCTGATGTAGAAGGATTTCGTTTTTTTCTATCTTTTGGCTTCTCAGAATTAATTCGCTTCGTTATTTTACTTACTGCCAGCTTTTCCGTTATGTTCTACTACTCTATTTCACTCACTCTTGTCACAATCTGCCTGCTGCCTTTTTTGGGAGTAGCTGTTTATCGTTTTGATAAACGCGTTCATCCAGCGTTTCGCTTAATTCGCCAATCGTTTGGGGAACTTAATACAAATGTTCAGGAAAATATAAGCGGCATACAAACGGTCAAGTCACTATCAAGAGAAAAATTTCAAACCTCTAAATTTAACGACTCCAACGGAGTTTATAAAAATCGAAACATTGAAACCGCGAATGTGTGGGCAACTTATTTCCCTTTAATGGAGTTTATAGGAAACTTATCCATTGTTGGTCTCCTTGCGTACGGAGGAGCGCTTGTTATGAACGGAAGCGTACGTCCGGGGGAGCTTGTTGCTTTCTTTAGCTTAACCTCTTATTTAATGTGGCCTATTATGAATCTAGGGTTTGTTATCAATATGTTTTCACAGTCTAAAGCTTCAGGTGAAAGGCTGCTAGAAATTTTAGAAGAAGAAGAAAAAGTCCATGAGCATGCCGGGAGTTTCTCTATTAATGGAACGGTCGAGTTTCAACATGTTAGCTTATCCTATCCAAACGAAGAAAAAAAGTCGCTTGAGAACATATCATTTTCTGCTTCTAAAGGAGAAGTAGTAGGTTTAATCGGAGCAACTGGAGCAGGAAAAACAAGCTTAACACAGCTGCTTACGAGGTTTTACGAACCGACTTCAGGACAAATCTTAGTTAATCATCTTCCGATTAAAGAGTATCCGCTCTCTGTTCTTCGGAAAGAAATTGGCTTTGTACTTCAAGAAACGTTTTTGTTCTCAAGCAGCATAGGAACCAACATTTCCTATGGAGTGCCAGGGATTTCTAGAGAAGACATTGTTGATGCTGCAAAACGAGCGCAGGCACACGACTTTATTATGGAGCTTCCTGATGGGTATGACACGATGCTGGGAGAGAGAGGACTGGGGTTATCAGGAGGACAAAAGCAGCGAATTGCGATTGCACGAGCGCTTATCTTAAACCCGAGCATCTTAGTATTAGATGATGCGACGAGTGCCGTTGATATGAAAACAGAAAGAGAAATTCAATTGGCTTTAAAAGAAGTGATGAAAAATCGTACTACGTTTATTATCGCACACCGCCTTTCTTCTTTGCGACATGCCGATGAAATTTTGGTTTTACATGAGGGTCAAATAAAAGAGAGAGGAAGCCATGAAACGCTCATTCAAAAGCAAGGGATTTATAAAAATATTTATGACATTCAATATGAAAGCAATACTTCGGTAATGAACGTATAACAAGGGAGGAATAGAATGGAAGCTCAAAAAAATAAAGTTGTGCGAGAGCGCTTTTATTATCAAACAGATCAAATCATTGATAAGATGTTTAACTGGAAGCAAATGGCCCGCTTGTTTCGTTATCTTCATCCATACCGAAAAAACTTGCTTCCTTTCTCGTTTCTTATGGTCATTATCACGACGGTCATTAGACTCGCTATTCCTATTTTGATAGGTGTCTATACGCTTGATCACGCTGTAAAAGATAAGAATAGCACGCTGCTCATGCAGTTAGTTTTCATAATCTTTAGCTTGTATGTCCTCTCTTATATTTCGAATGTTTTTCGAATTAAATGGATGAACCAACTCGGGCAGCACGTTATATATGATTTAAGAAAACATTTATTTACGCATGTTCAAGGGCTGTCGCACCGGTTTTTTGATACGCGTTCAGGAGGCTCTATTCTTGTAAGGATTATGAATGATATTAACTCTCTTCAAGATTTATTTACCAACGGGGTAGTTAACCTGTTTATGGACCTCTTATTGTTAGTTGGGATTGTAGTTATCTTATTTTCTCTCAGTCCTGCTTTGACATGTGCTGTTTTAGTCATTTTACCGATTATGTTCTTGATTTCCACAAAGCTGAGAAGAAGAATTCGTCGGTCATGGCAAGTTGTTCGTATGAAGCAGTCAGTATTAAATTCACATTTAAATGAGAGTATTCAAGGCATTCGCGTCACTCAATCATTTGCTCAAGAACAAGAAAATATGCTGTTTTTCGAGCGCATAAACAGTGAAAATTACGAGAGCTGGAGGCAAGCTACTCGAAAAAATGCCATGTTTCGACCGTTTGTAGAACTCACAAATGCTGTCGGAACGGCTATTTTAATTTGGTTCGGTGCCGCACTTATTCAAGATGAACGGCTAACAATTGGTATTTTTGTATCATTTGCTTTTTATCTTGGAATGTTTTGGGAACCGATTTCTCGTTTAGGGCAAGTGTATAATCAATTATTAATGGGAATGGCTTCATCCGAGCGTATTTTTGAATTTCTAGATGAAAAACCTCTCGTCACAGATTTGGAAACCGCTACGTCTTTAGACGGTATGAAGGGAAAAGTCGAGTTCAAGCACGTCTCATTTTCTTATGATGGGAAGCGGAAAGCTCTCAACAACGTATCAATTGACATAAAAGAAGGCCAGACGGTTGCTTTAGTGGGGCATACTGGATCTGGAAAAACGTCCATTGCTAATTTAATCACCCGTTTTTATGATGTGAACGAAGGGCAGATTTTAATTGATAATATGCCTATTCAAGATATTACGTTAGCAAGTTTACGGGCGCAAATTAGTATTGTGCTGCAAGAAACCTTTATCTTTTCAGGAACCATTATGGAAAACATCCGGTTTGGAAAACCGGATGCTACTGATGATGAAGTGATTAAGGCCGCAAAAGCGGTAGGAGCTGCAGATTTTATAAAGCGTCTGAAAAAAGGCTATGATACGGAAGTAGAAGAACGAGGAAACGTCTTATCCGTGGGAGAGCGTCAACTGATTTCATTTGCTCGAACGCTGTTGGCTGATCCTCGTATTATCATTTTAGATGAAGCGACAGCAAGCATCGATACGGAAACAGAAGTGAAGATTCAACAGGCGCTTAAAACGCTGTTAAAAGACAGAACTGCCATCATGATTGCTCATCGGTTATCTACTATACGAGAGGCAGATAACATCATTGTATTAGATCACGGAAGCATTATTGAAACAGGGAATCACGGGGAACTAATGCAGCAAAAAGGCGTATATTATTACCTTGTTCAAACCCATGCTACAGCTTAAAAAACAGAGGGAGCTAATCCTTCTGTTTTTCTATGAGTGTGAGAAATGGTAAAGAGGTATAAGTGTTAAAGGGAAAATGAGGTTGATGCAAAAGAATTGTGGTAAAATAACGGTAGTTCAGATTTTTTCCTGTACATAATGGAGGAATTCAAATGAAAAAAGAATTTGCAGTCATCGGATTAGGTAGATTTGGAGGAAGTATTTGTAAAACATTAAGCGATCAAGGAATGGAAGTTCTGGCGATTGATATTGATGAAGAAAAGGTAAATGAGTATGCTAACGTTGCTTCGCATGCAGTAGTAGGCGATTCAATGGATGAAGGGGTTCTAAAAAGTTTAGGAATTCGTAATTTTGATCACGTTATCGTAGCTATTGGTGACAATATTCAGGCAAGTATTTTGACGACCCTTATTTTAAAAGAGCTGGGCGTTGAAAAAATAACGGTAAAAGCGCAAAATGATTATCATGCCAAAGTATTATCAAAAATTGGCGCCAATTTTATCGTGCATCCCGAACGAGATATGGGACGAAGAATTGCCAATAACATGATTTCAAACAGCGTGCTGGATTATCTAGAGCTATCTGAAGAACACAGTATTGTCGAATTAGTAGCGAGTAAAAGAATGGCTGGCAATACGCTGATTGAGTTAGACATTCGTGCCAAGTATGGCATTAACATTGTAGCCATTAAGCGTGATCGAGATATCATCGTTTCTCCTCAGGCGTCCGAAACGATTCAAGAAGGGGACGTGTTGATTGTTATTGGAGCAGATGCAGATATCAACCGCTTCGAAAATAAATTTGCCAGTGCTTAATAAAAAAGAGCAGATGCAATTGCATCTGCTCTTTTTCTTTTATTAAACCTCCATAATGATTGGTAAAATCATTGGACGGCGCTTTGTTTTTTCGTAAAGGAATGGAGCCAATGTGTCTGTGATTTCATTTTTAATCTCAGACCATTGTGACGTACGACGTTCCATCACTTTGTTCAAGTGTTTTGTAATAAGAGATTGTGCATCATTAATTAAGTCACCAGATTCGCGCATATAAACAAAACCACGAGAGATAATGTCTGGACCAGCAGCGATCTTGAAGTCTTTCATATTGATGCTTACAACGACAATAACAAGACCTTCTTCAGATAAAATGCGGCGGTCACGAAGTACGATATTTCCAATGTCACCAATTCCGCTTCCGTCAATATATACAGAGCCTGAAGGGATTTTGCCGGCTACTGAAGCTTCGCTGTCGCTTAGAGCTAGCACCTCTCCATTATCCATAATGAAGCAGTTTTCTTCAGGAACTCCACAGTCTGTTGCAAGTTTGATGTGCATTTTCTGCATGCGATACTCACCGTGAATTGGCATAAAGTATTTTGGTTTCATTAGGCGAAGCATTAATTTTTGCTCTTCCTGTCCACCGTGTCCAGAAGTATGGATATCGTTTAGAGCACCATGAATAACCTCTGCTCCTGCACGGAATAGCATATCAATTGTTTTGCTAACACTTACTGTATTTCCTGGAATAGGTGAAGATGAGAATACAACCGTATCTCCAGGGATAATTTGAATTTGGCGGTGAGTACCATTTGCAATTCTAGATAGCGCTGCCATCGGTTCACCTTGGCTGCCTGTACATAAAATAGTCACGCGGTTAGCTGGAATTCGGTTAATTTGAGAAGGCTCAATGAACGTATCTTTTGGACATGAAATATATCCAAGCTGTTGGCCAATCTCAATAGCTGCTTCCATACTGCGTCCAAATACAGCAACTTTACGGTTATGCAATACGGCTGCTTCCACTACTTGCTGTAAGCGGTGAATATTTGAAGCAAACGTTGCAAAAATAATACGGCCGTCTACTTTACGGAAAATGTCATGAATGCTGTCACCTACGCGTCGCTCAGACATCGTAAAGTTAGGAATTTCACTGTTTGTACTGTCTGAAAGCAAGCATAGAACGCCTTCTTTACCGATTTCAGCCATTTTTGTTAAGTTAGCCGGTTCGCCCACTGGTGTAAAATCAAACTTGAAATCTCCTGTATGTACGATTTGTCCGTTTGGTGTTTTTACCACAATTCCGTAAGAATCAGGAATACTGTGAGTTGTACGGAAGAACGTTACCGATGTTTTACGGAATTTAATTACGTCATCTTCAGTAATTTCATGAAGCTGAGCTGTACGAAGCAACCCATGCTCGTCTAATTTGTTGCGAAGAAGCCCAAGGGCTAATTTCCCTGCATAAATAGGAATGTTTAATTCTCTTAATAAGTAAGGAATTCCGCCGATGTGATCTTCATGACCATGTGTAACGAAAAGGCCACGGATTTTATCTGCATTTTTTACTAAATAACTGTAGTCAGGAATAACGTAGTCAATTCCTAAAAGCTCGTCTTCAGGGAATTTAATTCCTGCATCAATAAGAATAATTTCATCTTGAAACTGTACGGCATACGTATTTTTACCGATTTCGCCTAGTCCACCCAGGGCGAAAACTGCCGTTTGATTATTTTTTACAAATTTCATTTTCATCATATCTCCAATACTTTAAAATCTTCATGCTGTTGTTCATATTCTAGATAGTCTCCAGTCACTGCTTGAACAAACTCAATATTAATTGAACGCGCTTTTAGCTTTTTACGAACGTCACGCTCAGAATCTGCGTTCACATACACTGTTTTTGTATTTTCACGTACAGCTACTTCACTCATTTTTTCTTGAAAATAAACTTTAAAAATCATAACAAAAATCTCTCCTTAATTCCGAAATTCAAATAACTTATTTTATTATATTATAAAATGTGTATGTATTTCATGTATTTTCTAAAGAAACTTGCTTTCACTACATTTTAGTCATCTAAATATAACAAGTCAATTAATTATAGAATAATATTAATAGGAAACGGATACAAGACTATATTTTCCGGGCGTATAAAAAATAAGGGCTATTCCATTGTACGATGCAGACACACACTCTGCAAATTTTACAACAGAAAGCCCTAAAAAAATCGATTATGCCATCGTTTTTTTACGCAATAATTCATTCCAGCGTTTTAGCAGCCTTTTTCGAAAATCTTTTAACATGATTTTTCAGCTCCTTTGTTTTTTTTTGCGATACCTGCCTGTCTCTCTCTGTACTTTTATTATATGATGAAAAGGGAGAGGTTTCTCGTGGTTAAATATGGAAAAGTTGTAAATAGGACCGTCCATTTATAGAGAAACTAGTGCTCGTTTGATATAATTGGAAAGGCTTAACAAAGAGATAAAAAATTATAAAAAATAAGGTGATAAACGTGGAACGAAAGATTATTTTTTTTGATATTGATGGAACGTTATTGGATCATGATAAAAAACTGCCTGCTTCTACAAAAAAAGCTGTCCAGCTGTTAAAAGAGCAGGGGCATGAAGTGGCAATTGCAACTGGAAGGGCTCCTTTTATGTTTAAAGATCTGCGTGAAGAGTTGGATATTCAAACATATATTAGCTTTAATGGTCAGTACATTGTTTTAAATGGAGAAGTTCTTTACAAAAACCCGTTAAATAAAGAAGAGCTTCAAGATTTAACAGCTTTTGCTGTTGAGCATGATCACCCTGTCGTATACATGGATCATGAAGATATGAAATCAAACATTGAATTTCATGATTATATCGAATCCAGCATCAGCACGCTGAAAATTGGATTTACCCACCCTCACCACGACCCTACTTATTTCAAAGGGCGTGAAATTTATCAATCCCTCTTATTCTGTACAGCGGGAGAAGAAGCTCCTTATGAAGAAAAATTTAAGAAATTTGACTTTATTCGCTGGCATGAATTTTCAACTGATGTTCTGCCAAAAGGTGGATCAAAAGCACGAGGAATTGAGACCATGATTGGAAAGCTTGGCTTTGACAAAAAAGATGTATATGCATTCGGAGACGGCTTAAACGATATCGAAATGCTGGAATTTGTCGGAAATGGCGTAGCGATGGGGAATGCGGAAGAAGTCGTGAAAGAAGTTGCTAATCTTGTTACAAAAGATGTAGCAGAAGATGGTATTCTTCACGGATTAGAGCTAGTAGGATTATTAAAGTAAGAAAAACGCGAGCTCTAGCTCGCGTTTTTTAGCGTTCACATGGAAAAGCATTTTCAGGTTCTTGAAATGGATTTTCTTTATTAATGTAATCATAAAACATAATTCCGTCTAAATGATCAATTTCGTGCTGAAATACGACAGCAGGAAGGCCTTTCAAACGAATTTTCACTTCTTCGCCTTCAAGCGTTGTGCCTTTTACTGTGATACGTGCATATCGAGGAACAAATCCTGGGATATCTTGATCGACAGACAAGCAGCCTTCACCGCCTGTAAGGTATGTCTTTTCTACTGAGTGGCTAATGATCTTAGGATTAAATAATGCATAGCTGTATAGCTTGCCTTTTTCATCCGTAACGTGTACCCCAATCATTCGTTTTGATACATTAATTTGAGGAGCGGCAAGCCCGATACCAGATCGCAGTCCATATTTAGCAGCAATTTCAGGATCTTGGCTGTTTTTTACATATTCTAATAAGCTATGTAAAATCTTTTTATCTTCTTCAGAAGCAGGTAACGGTACTTCTTTTGCTACTTCTCGCAGCGTTGGGTGTCCGTCTTGAATAATATCGTTCATTGTAATCAACTTTCACATCTCCCTAGGCTATTTTATAGGTATAAAGTGTACCAAATCCGTATAAAAAAGTCATTACCTCGACCTTGACCACATAAATGTTTCTACTAATTATATGTATCACACATATGGAAAAACATGCATAAGAAAAAATAAAAGCGACCGTTAGCCGCTTTTATTGTATAATTACCAGCCGCCACAGCTGCAGCCGATAATAACTAATAAAATGAACAGTACGATTAATAACACAAAACCTTTATTAGAACCGCCACAGCCATATCCACCATAACCCAACATAATGTAACCTCCCGTAGTTATCAATCCCAAGGTAAAAAGTAATAAACTCCCTTTTTTTCACGATTGGGTTAGTATAATATATTAAAAGGTGGTAAAAGGGTGTAGATAAATTGCTAATTTCCTACAAAAATTGTATAATGACCCATGAATAAGGGAGGATTTACCAGATATGAAATGCGTCGGAAGATATATAGTTATCGGCATTGCTGCTATGTCACTAGCAGGCTGTGCAGAGGGCTCATCGCCTGAGCTTGAGGTATACAATGGATTAGAAAAAGTGGTAGCGCAAGAAAAGCAATTTGCTGATCAGCAAAAACCGTTAGCTGATTTAGAACAGCAAGAAAATGCGATATACGACCAAATTATTGAGCTAGGGATTAAAGATAAAAAGAAAATAAAAAATAAAGCACAAAAAGCGCAGCAGTTATTAGATGAGCGTGAAAATAAATTACAAAAAGAAGAAAAAAGCATCAGCGCTTCGCAAAAACAGTTTGAAGCGACAGAGCCAAAGATCCAAAAGCTAGAAGATGGCAAAGCAAAAGAAGAGGCGCTTGAACTATCTTCGTTAATGAAGAAGCGTTATAAGGCCTACCAGTCCTTACATGATGCCTATCTTCATTCCATTGAATTAGATCGTCAGCTATATACGCTCTTTGAAAAAGACAATGTGAAATTAGAGAATCTTGAAACACAAATCGCTTCGATCAACGCTACTTATAAAGAAGTTGAAAAGAAAAAAGAAACGTTTAACACATTAACAGCTGACTATAACAAAGCCAAAGAGGATTTTTATAATAAAACAAAGTTAAAGGTGAAAAATAGCGAGGATAAATAAGAAGGCCTGTGAAGTTTACAGGTCTTTTTTTTTGGCTGAAAAGGAAGGTTTTCTGAAATAAAGAAAGAGTTTCGACATGATTCAAGTAAAAATTACAAAAGGTTATTGTTTTAAAAATTCGTTTATTTGTGGCAAGATAGGAGATGTGCAGACGTAAAAAAAGAGAAGGTTATTATAAAACATATAATACAGTTTGTGTCTGTGTAATAGTACAGCATGTCTTTTTTATGTGTTTTATTTCACAAACTAAAAAAGCGTAATTTCTTGATGTAAATGCATTGACGAACTGTTTTAGTGTATTGTAAACTAGGTAGCGTAGTAAGTGTTGTATTAATCATTTTTGCAAAATAATTAATACAGTTTAACGAAACGCTCGTTTCGCTTAAACTTTCCTTTTACGTAAATGTTTGCACAGAATTCGCTGGGGAATACATAGAAATGTTAAGGATTAGCGAATTCAAAAAGCTACTCGACAAAATATGACTTTTACTTGTCCATTTGGGACATTCTAAAAGCGTGTATGTTTGTTTGATTAGTAAAATGAATTTATACGGCTTAAATGAAAGGAAGAGGTGACTTAGATGGCTGCTAAAACTAAAAAGGCTATTATTGATGTATCAAAGCAACTTGATAAAATCGCTGAGCAGTACCAAACGTTCCAAATTCTTAATGAAGAGGGCGAAGTAGTAAATAAATCAGCGTTGCCAGATTTATCTGACGAAAAATTAAAAGAGTTAATGACTCGCATGGTATACACTCGTATTCTTGATCAACGTTCAATTTCATTGAACCGTCAAGGTCGTTTAGGTTTCTATGCACCAACTGCTGGGCAAGAAGCTTCTCAAATCGCTTCACATTTCGCATTAGAAAAAGAAGACTTCATTTTACCTGGGTACCGTGATGTGCCTCAGTTAATTTGGCATGGTCTTCCACTATATCAAGCGTTCTTATTCTCTCGTGGTCATTTCCACGGTAACCAAGCGCCAGAAGGTGTAGACGTACTTTCTCCACAAATCATCATCGGTGCACAAATCGTGCAAACTGCTGGTGTGGCACTAGGTCTTAAAAAACGCGGTAAAAAAGCAGTAGCGATCACTTATACAGGTGACGGCGGAGCTTCACAAGGTGACTTCTACGAAGGTATGAACTTCGCAGGTGCATTCAAAGCTCCAGCAATCTTTGTTGTACAAAACAACCGCTTTGCAATTTCAACACCAGTTGAAAAGCAATCTGCAGCACGTACAATCGCTCAAAAAGCAGCGGCTGTTGGTATCCCAGGCGTTCAGGTAGACGGTATGGATGCACTAGCAGTATACGTTGCAGTAAGCGAAGCTCGTGAGCGTGCAGTAAACGGTGAAGGTCCAACTTTAATTGAAACATTAACTTACCGTTATGGTCCACATACAATGGCTGGTGACGATCCAACTCGTTATCGTACAGCTGAGCTTGACACTGAGTGGGAAAAGAAAGATCCACTTGTTCGCTTCCGTAAATTCTTAGAAGCTAAAGGCATCTGGAATGAAGAAGAAGAAAACAAAGTAATCGAGCAAGCTAAAGAAGATATCAAACAAGCTATTAAGAAGGCTGACGATTATCCAAAACAAAAAGTTACAGATTTAATGGAAATCATGTACGAAACTATGCCTTCAAACTTACAAGAGCAATATGAAATCTACAAAGAGAAGGAGTCGAAGTAAGCCATGGCGCAAATGACAATGATTCAAGCGATTACTGATGCGTTACGCACAGAAATGAAAAACGACGAAAACGTATTAGTTTTTGGTGAAGACGTTGGCGTAAACGGTGGAGTATTCCGTGCGACTGAAGGTCTTCAACAAGAATTCGGCGAAGATCGCGTATTCGATACGCCATTAGCTGAATCTGGTATCGGTGGTCTTGCTGTAGGTCTATCGACTCAAGGTTTCCGTCCGGTTCCTGAAATTCAATTCTTTGGTTTCGTATACGAAGTACTTGATTCTGTATCAGGTCAAGCTGCACGTATGCGCTACCGTTCTGGCGGTCGCTGGAATGCACCAATCACATTCCGTTCACCATTTGGTGGAGGCGTTCATACACCAGAACTTCACGCTGATAGCTTAGAAGGTATCGTAGCATCTCAACCTGGTTTAAAAGTTGTAATTCCTTCAACTCCATACGATGCAAAAGGTCTTTTAATTTCATCAATTCGTGATAACGATCCGGTTGTATACTTAGAGCACATGAAGCTTTACCGTTCATTCCGTCAAGAAGTGCCTGAAGAATCATATACAATTGATTTAGGTACAGCTGATGTGAAACGTGAAGGTACAGACGTAACGCTTATCGCTTACGGTGCAATGGTACACTCATCATTAAAAGCAGCTGAAGAACTAGAAAAAGAAGGTATCTCTGCTGAAGTAGTGGACTTACGTACAGTTCAACCTTTAGATATCGATACAATTCTTGCATCAGTTGAAAAAACTGGTCGCGTAGTAGTAGTTCAAGAAGCTCAAAAACAAGCTGGTATCGCAGCTAACGTTGTGGCTGAAATTAACGATCGTGCAATCTTAAGCTTAGAAGCACCAGTATTACGTGTAACAGCACCGGATACTGTGTTCCCATTCTCTCAAGCTGAGGGCGTATGGTTACCAGACCACAAAGATATCGTTGAAACAGCTAAGAAAGTACTTGAATTTTAATTAGCATTTTACTGTGATAGAAATCAGCTTTGTGCTGATTTCTGTCTTAGATAAAATAAACACTAACAAATTGAACGCAACTAACTAGGAGGGTGAAGACACGTGGCATTTGAATTTAAACTGCCGGATATCGGTGAAGGTATCCACGAAGGTGAAATTGTAAAATGGTTCGTAAAAGCTGGAGATGAAATTGATGAGGATGATGTACTAGCAGAAGTACAAAATGACAAAGCTGTTGTTGAAATCCCATCTCCTGTAAAAGGTAAAGTATTAGAAGTAAAAGTTGACGAAGGTACAGTAGCTACTGTAGGACAAGTTATCGTTACTTTTGATGCTCCTGGATACGAAGATTTAAAATTCAAAGGTGACGATCATGATGATGCACCAGCAGAAGAAGCTAAAGAAGAAGCTTCAACTGAAGAAGTGACTGAAGAAGCAACAGCTCCTGCAGCACAAGCTGATGTTGATCCTAACCGTAAAGTAATTGCTATGCCTTCAGTGCGCAAATATGCTCGTGAAAAAGGTGTAGACATTAAAGCTGTTCCTGGTTCAGGTAAAAACGGACGTATTGTTAAAGATGACATCGATAGCTTCCTATCTGGTGGTTCTACAGCTACAGCAACTGCTGAAGCTCCAGCTAAAGAGGAAACTGCTTCAGCTGAACCAAAAGCAGCAGCAGCACAAGCTATTCCTGAAGGCGACCTACCAGAAACTCGCGAGAAAATGAGCGGTATCCGCCGTGCAATCGCAAAAGCTATGGTTAACTCTAAACACACTGCTCCACACGTAACATTAATGGATGAAATCGATGTAACAGCTCTTGTTGCTCATCGTAAAAAATTCAAAACAGTTGCAGCAGATCAAGGTATTAAATTAACATTCTTACCTTACGTGGTAAAAGCGTTAACTTCAGCACTTAAGAAGTTCCCAGCTCTTAACACTTCAATCGATGACTCTACAGATGAAGTAATTCAAAAACATTACTACAACATCGGTATCGCTGCTGACACTGAAAAAGGTCTTTTAGTACCAGTTGTGAAAAATGCTGATCGTAAATCTGTGTTCGAAATTTCTGATCAAATTAACGACCTTGCTGGAAAAGCACGTGATGGTAAATTAGCTCCTGCTGAAATGAAAGGCGCTTCTTGTACAATCACAAATATCGGTTCTGCTGGTGGACAATGGTTTACTCCAGTTATCAACCACCCAGAAGTTGCAATTCTAGGTATCGGACGTATCGCTGAAAAACCAGTTGTACGCGACGGTGAAATTGTAATTGCTCCAGTATTAGCATTATCACTAAGCTTTGACCACCGTATTATCGATGGCGCAACAGCTCAAAACGCTCTTAACCAAATCAAGCGTTTATTAAATGATCCAGAATTATTATTAATGGAGGCGTAATAAATGGTAGTAGGAGATTTCCCAATCGAAACTGATACTCTTGTCATTGGTGCTGGCCCTGGTGGCTACGTTGCAGCAATTCGTGCAGCTCAATTAGGTCAAAAAGTTACAATCGTAGAAAAAGGTACTCTTGGAGGCGTATGCTTAAACGTTGGTTGTATTCCTTCAAAAGCATTAATCGCTGCAGGTCACCGTTTTGAACATGCTAAACATTCTGAAGACATGGGGATTATCGCTGAGAACGTAACAGTTGATTTCTCTAAAGTTCAAGAATTCAAAAACGGCGTTGTAAACAAACTTACTGGCGGTGTTGAAGGCCTTCTTAAAGGTAACAAAGTTGACATCGTAAAAGGTGAAGCTTACTTCGTTGACAGCGAAACTGTACGTGTAATGGATGAAAATTCAGCACAAACGTACAAATTCAAAAATGCAATCCTTGCAACTGGTTCTCGTCCAATCGAGATCCCTGGATTCAAATTCTCTGAGCGCGTAATCAACTCTACAGGTGCATTAGCGCTTAAAGAAGTTCCTAAAAAATTAGTTGTAATCGGCGGAGGTTACATCGGTACTGAGCTTGGTACTGCTTTTGCTAACTTCGGTACAGAGGTTACATTTGTAGAAGCTGCTGATGAAATTTTAGCTGGTTTTGAAAAACAAATGAGTTCACTTGTTAAACGTAACCTTAAGAAAAAAGGAAACGTTGAAATCTATACAAAAGCAATGGCTAAAGGTGTTGAAGAAACTGCTGACGGCGTACAAGTTACGTTTGAAGTAGGCGGAGAGTCAAAAGTAATCGATGCTGACTACGTATTAGTTACTGTAGGTCGTCGTCCTAACACTGATGAGCTTGGTCTTGAGCAAGTGGGCGTTAAAATGACTGACCGTGGTCTTATCGAAATCGATAACCAAACTCGTACATCTGTAAGCAACATCTTTGCAATTGGTGATATCGTAACTGGACCACCACTTGCACACAAAGCTTCTTACGAAGGTAAAATCGCAGCTGAAGTAATTGCTGGCGAACCTGCTGAAATTGACTACTTAGGAATTCCAGCAGTTGTATTCTCTGAGCCTGAGCTTGCATCTGTAGGTTATACTGAAGCACAAGCGAAAGAAGAAGGGTTAGCTGTTAAAGCTTCTAAATTCCCATTTGCTGCTAACGGACGTGCACTTGCACTTAACGCTGCAGAAGGCTTCTTGAAGCTTATCACTCGTAAAGAAGACGGAGTAGTTGTTGGTGCTCAAATCGCTGGACCTAGCGCATCTGATATGATTGCTGAGCTTGGTCTTGCTATCGAAGCTGGCGTAACAGCTGAAGATATCGCATTAACAATTCACGCTCACCCAACATTAGGTGAAATCACAATGGAAGCTGCTGAAGTAGCTATTGGAAGCCCAATTCACATTGTAAAATAATGTTTTTAAAAAGTTGATGCGTATGCATCAGCTTTTTTTTTTGAAGAAAACGGTTTTCATAAAGTATCAGATGCTTGTCAGACAGTTTTTGTTGATGATGAGTAACTCCTTTAGAGGAAACGTGTAAAAAGCGCTGAGGCAGTCTTAAATGAACTCTAGATGCATACATATGAAGTGGGACGTGCTTTCCTTATAGGTAGATAAAAAATTGCTCTTTTGGATAACGAATGAAAAGGCGGCGAAGGAGCTATGAAGACGTATTTCGTTTGGAGCTTACACATTGTTATTTGGGTGGGTTATTCACTGGTTGAATTGCTATCAAAACGTGATCAGTTGACATCTAAAATTATTTTATTTTTAGTATTTGCTTATTTAGCTTACGGCATAGCAGAAATGAACGTCAAATCTAAAAGACTGGCGCTTATGATGACGGGTATGACTTCAGCTGTCTGCTTGACATGTTATCAACTAATTTTATTTTGCACAGCGTAAGATTGCATAAAAAAAGCGTTAGCTTATATAAGCTAACGCTTTTTTTGTCTTACACAGATTTCTTTTCTCTTTTTAATGCGCCTTCTTCTTTAAATGCTTTCATTAATGAGAAGACGGTTAGCACCAGCACAATTGAGAATGGAAGTGCTGCTATAATCGCAGCTGTTTGGAGCGCGTCCAAACCACCTGTCCAAAGCAGAATGATTGCTGTTAACGATTGAATTAATCCCCACGTAAGTTTAATAGAGCCTGAAGGATTTAGATCACCATTTGTTGTCTGCATTCCTAAAACAAATGTAGCTGAGTCAGCTGATGTAATAAAGAACGTAGCAATTAAGCAAATAGCGACAATGGACATGAACGTACCAAATGGAAACTGTTCAAGTACATAGAATAAAGCAACTTCTGTTCCTTTATTGTTGATAACATCCATAACAGGAAGATCCTTAAAAAAGTCTAAGTAGACCCCAGAACCTCCGAATACAGCAAACCATAATCCACCAAATACGGTCGGAACAGCTAGTACACCAATTAAAAATTCTCGAATGGTTCTGCCTCGTGAAATACGAGCAATGAACGTACCAACGAACGGTGCCCAAGCGATCCACCATGCCCAGTAGAAAATTGTCCAATCTTGAACCCAGGTGCTGTCATCAAACGGGCTCATTCGAAAACTCATTGACGGCAAGTTTTGAATGTAGCTGCCAATGGTTGTAACGAATAAGTCCATAATAAAGTTGGTTGGACCTGCAAATAACAAGAACAACATTAGCAGAATAGCTAAAACAATATTAATGTTACTCAAATACTTAATACCTTTGTTCAGCCCCGTCTGTGCTGACAGCATGAACAAGAACGTCACGATAATAATAACAATTAATTGAGTCGTGAAATTATTATCAATACTTGGCGACAAGTAAGAGGCTCCACCGGTAATTTGAATAGCACCCAGTCCTAGAGATGTTGCTACCCCAAAAACAGTTGCAAATACGGCGATGACGTTTATGATCGTTCCAAGAGGTCCATCAACACGTTTGCCTAATAGTGGACGTAAAATATTACTGATGATGAACGGGTAACCTTTTCTGAATTGAAAATATGCAAGGGCCAGTGCAAGAACGGAATAAATAGCCCAAGGATGTAAGCCCCAGTGGAAAAACGAATAACGTAGAGCAGCGCGAGCTGATTCTGCTGTACCGCCTTCACCAGAAGGTGGAGTATGAAAATGATTGATTGGTTCTGAAACACCCCAGAATACAAGTCCAATCCCCATACCAGCACTAAATAACATGGCAAACCACGAGATATAACCATACTGAGGTTTTTCATCAGGTTTACCTAGTTTAATATTTCCGTACTTTGAAAAAATTAAGTACAGCGTAAAAACTAAGAATAATGTAGCTGCTAATAAGTAGTACCAGCCAAATTTCTCGATGATAAAACTATGTATTGCCGATGTGACAGGTGTAAGCGCTGCGCTTCCTAGCACAGATTCTGGAATAACACCCCATACGATAAATACTGCAGCAATAATAACCGAAATGATAAAAACAGGAGTCAGTTTTTTCATCGATTATCGCTCCTTTCCTATTCAATTTTACATAACATAGTTTCTCATATAACATTTTTAGGTATACATGAAACCATATGGTTATACATTCTAGTAAAGTTTGCATGAAATGTCTACCCTATTAGTAAGAAAAAACGGCAAGAGCTCAAATTCTTATTTTTCGTAATTATTTTAAAGTGCGGAAATAGATGTGAAAGTAGACATTGTTTTTTCATATAAATAGAGATGATGCTAAGCATTCAGATTTTTGAAAACAAATATAAC
The DNA here is from genome assembly GCF_058781295.1 of Priestia sp. FW507-14D1A. Lineage (NCBI taxonomy): Bacteria > Bacillati > Bacillota > Bacilli > Caryophanales > Bacillaceae > Priestia > Priestia sp. FW507-14D1A. Next base: position 283,391 of record NZ_JBYSWQ010000002.1, on the reverse strand, counting down.
ATTTATGAGAAAAATATTTTTAATGTGACATACTAATTAGTTGTTGACATATTTAATGTGACATAATAATATAATATCAAGAGTTGTAAAACGCTTACAAAAAAAGACGGTTAAAGGGGAGTTTACAAAATGGGAACAATCGTATGTCAAACATGTAACTGCACAATTGATCATTTCGAAGATGAGAAAGTGACGCGATTATACTCAACATGTAAAAGCGGAGAATGTCAAAAAGCAGATGAAGATTTAGATTAATTCAATAAAAAAAAGGTGCGGAACTTCGCACCTTTTTTTTATTGAATTGCTTTATGCTCTTTAATGACACGAAATGTTTTTAATTCAAAGTCTTCCGGACCCTGCACGGGTAAACCTGCCTCTAAGTTCGTTTCAATGTAGGTTAAATTTTCCTCAGTGATGATTTCCCCAGGAATAAAAATAGGAATACCAGGAGGGTAGACCATCACAAATTCCGCAATAATACGGCCTGCCGATTCATGAAAAGGTACCACTTCGGTTTCAGCGTAAAAAGCATCGCGAGGTGTTAAAGCCAATACAGGAATATCAGGCAATAAAATAGCGGGTTTTGCCGTTGTCTCAGAAAGATTATGGAATTTTGCAGATAACTCACGCAGAGCTGTGACCAGACGTGACAGATCTTCTTCTGTATCTCCAGGCGTGATAATACATAAGATATTATAAAGGTCAGACATTTCAACTTCGATATTATGAGCTTCACGCATCCATTTTTCTACGTCATAGCCCGTAATTCTTAAATCTGAAACAGAAATAATTAGCTTAGTAGGGTCTAAATCATACGTAGCTTTTGTCCCTAAAATTTCTCTGCCTATACATCGGATATGCTCAATTGTATTAATTTCTTTTCGTGCTTTTTCAGCAAGAGAAATTGCACGTTCAGCCAGCTCTTTCCCTTCTGTAGCTAAACGTTTTCGTGCAACATCTAAAGAAGCCAGCAGCAGATAAGATGTTGATGTTGTTGTCAGCATGCTTAAAATAGACTGTACACGTTTTGGAGAAATTAAGCCTTCGCGTATGTTTAGAATTGAACTTTGCGTCATAGAGCCACCTAATTTATGCACGCTTGTTGCTGCCATATCTGCACCGGCCTGCATAGCAGACAGAGGCAAATCATCATGGAAGTGAATATGAACGCCGTGAGCTTCATCAACAAGTACAGGTACTTGATACGAGTGGGCAATTTCTACGATTTTACGAAGGTCTCCCGAAATTCCAAAGTAAGTTGGATTGATAACAAGCACTGCTTTTGCTTCAGGGTGCTGCTTCAAGGCTTTTTCTACAGAGTCCGATGTGATACCGTGAGAAATGCCAAGCTTTTCGTCAATTTCAGGATGAATAAAAATAGGCGTAGCTCCTGAAAAAACAATCGCACTCATAACAGATTTATGCACGTTTCTAGGAACGATAATTTTATCTCCAGGCCCACATGTCGCCATAACCATTGCCATAATTGCTCCGCTCGTTCCTTGAACAGAGAAAAAAGTATGGTCAGCACCAAATGCTTCTGCAGCTAAATCCTGCGCTTGTTTGATAATGCCTTTTGGCTGGTGAAGGTCATCAAGAGGACCGATATTAATTAAATCAATGGATAAAGCATCATCGCCAATAAATGAGCGGAATTCAGGATCCATTCCATTTCCTTTTTTATGTCCAGGGATATGGAATTGTGTTGGATTTTTCTTAGCGTGATTAACCAATCCAGTAAATAATGGAGTTGAAAATTGAGAAGACAATTTTGCTATACACCTCTTTTATCATAAATTGTCAGTCCCTCTAAGCAAAGCTTAGAGGGACTTTGATTGTTTTTTTATCAAATTACAGCATTCAATTTTATATACCCAAAACTAGTGGCTGTTGAATTCTACATATTAAAATATCGGATCTTTTTTCTATAAAAGAAATTCAACAGAAATTCTACTCGGCAGTTTTCTTGATTTTAACCATTATATAAATGAATGAAACGTGTATGTTTACTACTGTTTGATAATATAAATACAATTTTTAGTTAAAAAATACAAGTAATTGTAAACTGCTTATTACTCATTATTTTATAGTTCTTTATGTTTTGAAAATCCCCATAAAACAAAAGAATTATAGCACTTATTAACCCATTTGCAAAGATATTTTAAAGAGAAAATAAAAAGAAAAAAAAGGAGAAATTCTTTTGTGTGAAAAGAGAATAAATTTTGTGTACATTATAGATTGTGATAGAGTTAAGAATATAGATATACATAGATTGAAGAAATAAATGGAGTGATGAGAAGTGGAATATCAATACCCTATCTCCCTTGATTGGAGTACAGAAGAAATTATTGATGTAGTGAAGTTTTTTGAAAGCATTGAACGCGCTTATGAAAAAGGTATTGAGCGTGATCATCTAATGGCAGTCTATCGCCGATTTAAAGAAATTGTGCCAAGTAAAGCAGAAGAAAAAACAATCTGTAACGATTTTGAAGACCAAAGCAAATACTCTTCTTATCGAACGATTCAAAAAGCAAAGGCTGCTTCTTCTGGAGACATCATAAAAATGTAAAAAATGGAGCCAAGCTTGGCTCCATTTTTTTTATATCAATTCGTTAAAATTATGCATATGCTTTTTTAGTTAGTTCATATAATGGAGTTACCGTATGAAATGTTTGTTCAATACGAGCTATCCATTCTTCGCCGTTCATTGCAATCGCTTCTTCTTTTGGAATCGTAATGCCGCATAGGATCTCAGCTTTTTTAACCGTCTCTAGACGTTCAAACAAACTTTCTAAGTCTTCAGAAGATAAGTCGCCCATTTTTTCACTATCAGGTTTTGTATGATCTTTCGACCAAACAAACGAGGCTGGGATGTGTTGACGAATCTCCTCAATGTTTTGTTTTAGCAGCTTTCCAAATTGTTCTTTAATAGGTGATTCGTAAATGACGGCGAACCACACAAAGACGTGTGTTTCCCAAAGGCCAACTTGAAAATGAGGGAGCTTTTTATACCCGCGTTTACTATTAGCAAAGGCTACCCACGTATCTGCTGGCGGGTTAACTGTTCTTCGTGCATGTTTGGCAATGTGTATGAACATTTCATCTCCACAAAGTGAAGAAAGAGTAGGAGCAAAATGATTGCTCAACTGTTCGAATTTTGGGCGTATCGTTGTCTTGATGGCTTCCATACGTGCATCAAGTCCCTCGATACGGAATACGTTAAAGTCATCTTGTGAAAATCCTGAGAATGCCATGTGAAACCTCCGTTTTTTAGTGAATATGTATAGCTGCTGTGCATCTATGCAAGTAAGTATGATTTACGCGAAGATTCTACCACATGAAAAGCATAAACACCAATTAATTCGCATATGCTTGTCAAAACGTGTCTATCATTTTTTTATAGGTAATCACACAATTTAGTTACATGAGATTAGGTTTCGACATAGACTATATCAATCAAAATATCTGAAAATTTAGTTTTCTATAAGCGGGTTCAATAATTTGAGAGGGGTGTTTGAAGAATGAAACAAGTGGTGAATATGTATAAGAAGAATGATGGACAAAAAAGATTAGGTGTAATTCGTTTGGAGTTAGATTACGAGTTAGCGACATTATATGAAGCCATGATGGAGAATAATGAGGAACAAAAACAAAAATGTAAGCGAAAGCTCGAGAAACTTCGTGAAGAAATGATATCTCTTCAGTAGCAGATACGGGAATAAAATAGAACAAATAAGGGTAAACTGTAAAAAAGGATTAAACTGAATGAGCAGATTCATAAGTGGTAACAGAGCACGTGGGAGAAGAAGCGGCAGTTCTTCTCCCACGTGCTCTGTTAATTGACATCTTGCAGAGGTTTTTTTAAGCTTAAATAAGAGACGTATTTTTGAGGGGGAATTGAGATGACGCAACGCTGGAAAGAAATCGATACATACGTTAAAGAGTGGCTAAAAGAAGCTGGACAAAAAATTCAACAGTCGTTTAGTAAAGAACTTCTCATTCAAACGAAATCGAATCCAAATGATTTAGTAACAAATATGGATAAAGAAATTGAACAGTTTTTTATCTCAAAAATCAATGAAACCTTTCCGGAACATCATATTCTCGGAGAAGAAGGATATGGAGAAGAGCTTGAATCAGAAGAAGGAACGATTTGGATTATCGATCCAATCGACGGTACGATGAACTTTGTTCATCAGCAGCGAAATTTTGCTATTTCCATCGGTATATTTGAAAATGGTGTAGGACAAGCAGGTTATATTTATGATGTTATTCATAATGAGTTGTATCATGCTTTAAAAGGACAGGGCGCGTTTATGAATGATATCCAATTGCCGAAACTTGAACCTGTACCAGTTGAACAAGCTATTATTAGCCTAAATGCAACATGGGTGACGGAGAACCGCCGTATTGATCCTTCCGTATTAAGTCCGCTTGTGCGTAAAGTAAGAGGGACCCGTTCATATGGATCCGCAGCTATTGAGCTTGCTTACGTAGCGGCTGGACGCTTGGATGGATACATTACTTTACGTTTGGCTCCATGGGACTTTGCTGCCGGCAAAGTATTGATTGAAGAAGTTGGAGGAGTTATGACGGATTTAGAAGGAAAGCCGTTAGAGATTCTTGAAAAAAGCAGTGTATTTGTAAGCAAACCAACATTACATGACGAAATCTTTCGTACGTACCTTGAAGGAAAGTGGAATAAATAAAATAGAAGTGAAGACTTACGTGTAGTCAAAGAATTTTGTGATGAAAAAACGTCATGAACCATTTTGATGTTGCAAATGGCCATGACGCTTTCAATCATCGCAAAAAAATTACAGCTGCCCTTTTTCTCGCATTTTTTTCTTAGTCGTAAAGCCAAGGCCCATTACAACAATTAAAGCTGCGATAGCTAAAATGACCCCGAGAGCGCTTCCTTCTCCGATAAATATGCCGATTGACATAATTGCCGCAGTTGCGATAAATGCATATAAAACAAATACCCACTTAATGTTTCTCATGTTGATTCCTCCCATTTATAACGGATATTTATAGTGTACAACAAAATCATTCTGCAATTCTAGAGTTAGTGTGATATAATAGCTTAGTTATTACAAGCATAGGAGTGAAATGCGTGAACATTCGTAAAGATTTACGTAATATTGCCATTATTGCCCATGTAGACCATGGGAAAACAACGTTAGTAGATAAATTATTACATCAGTCCGGAACATTCCGTACTAATGAGCATGTTGAAGAACGTGCGATGGATTCAAATGACCTTGAGCGTGAGCGTGGAATTACAATTTTAGCGAAAAACACAGCTATTAATTATAAAGATACGCGTATCAACATTATGGATACGCCGGGACATGCTGACTTCGGTGGAGAAGTTGAGCGTATTATGAAAATGGTAGACGGTGTTCTACTTGTAGTAGATGCATACGAAGGATGTATGCCTCAAACTCGCTTTGTATTGAAAAAAGCATTAGAGCAAAACTTAACGCCGATTGTTGTTGTTAACAAAATTGACCGTGACTTTGCTCGTCCAACTGAAGTAGTTGATGAAGTAATTGACTTATTTATTGAACTAGGTGCAAGCGAGGAACAAATTGAGTTCCCTGTTGTTTATGCTTCAGCAATCAACGGAACAGCTAGCACGAATCCTGAAAAGCAAGATGAGAACATGTCATCTCTATTTGACTCAATCATCGAGCACATTCCAGCACCAGTAGACAACAGCGATGAACCACTTCAATTCCAAGTGGCAATGCTTGACTACAATGACTATCTTGGTCGTATCGGTGTAGGCCGCGTATTCCGCGGAACAATGAAAGTAGGCCAGCAAGTTGCATTAATGAAGCTTGACGGTACGGTAAAACAATTCCGTGTAACAAAATTATTCGGTTTCCTAGGCTTAAAGCGTGTTGAAATCGAAGAAGCAAAAGCAGGAGACCTGATCGCTGTATCAGGAATGGAAGACATCAACGTAGGTGAAACAGTATGTCCGTTTGACCACCAAGATGCACTGCCAATTTTACGTATTGATGAACCTACTTTACAAATGACGTTCTTAGTAAACAATTCACCGTTTGCTGGTCGTGAAGGTAAATTTGTTACATCTCGTAAAATTGAAGAGCGCTTAATGTCTGAACTTGAGACGGATGTAAGTTTACGCGTGGAAAATACTGATTCACCGGATGTATGGGTTGTTTCAGGACGTGGAGAACTTCATTTATCTATTTTAATTGAAAACATGCGTCGTGAAGGATATGAGATTCAAGTATCAAAACCTGAAGTAATCGTTCGTGAAATTGATGGCGTTCGCTGTGAGCCAGTTGAACGTGTGCAAATCGACGTGCCTGAAGAACATACGGGTTCTATTATGGAATCAATGGGTGCTCGTAAAGGTGAAATGGTTGATATGATTAACAACGGCAGCGGTCAAGTTCGTCTGATCTTTATGGTTCCTGCACGTGGTTTAATCGGTTATACAACTGAGTTCTTATCGTTAACTCGTGGATTCGGTATCATTAACCATTCATTTGATAGCTACCAACCAATGCAGCAAGGTCAAGTTGGAGGTCGCCGTCAAGGTGTGCTTGTTTCTATGGAAAGCGGTAAATCATCTACTTATGGAATCCAAGGCGTAGAAGACCGCGGTACAATTTTCGTTGAGCCAGGTACAGAAGTATACGAAGGTATGATCGTAGGAGAACACACTCGTGAAAATGATATCGTTGTTAACATCTGTAAAATGAAGCAAATGACGAATATGCGTTCTGCTAATAAAGATCAAACAACAGGTATGAAAAAACCTCGTATTATGTCTTTAGAGCAATCACTTGAATATTTAAACGAAGATGAATATTGTGAAATCACACCAGAATCTATTCGTCTACGTAAAAAAGTTCTTGATAAAAATGAACGTGAAAAAGCAGCGAAAAAGAAAAAATACGCTGACACGAAATAATAAAAAAAGTAAGTCGTTAGCTCTATTTGCTAGCGGCTTGTTTTTTATCTATTATATCAGAATTTTCTATTTTTTGAAAGCGTTTTATAAAGAAGGGATTTGGAAAGGAAAAAGGTGGCTTATATCGAATAATGTAAAGTAAGGAATAGGGGGAAGAAATATGGATGTAAAAGAACACCTTTCATTTTTTGCAGCTTTGTATCAAGTAGATGAACATGCAAAAATAGGAATGTGGCTGTTATACTTTACCATTTTAGGGCTATCTGTTCTCGTGTACAAACTCGGGTTTGCAAAGAAGCTGCCGCTTTTAAAATCTGTGGTTATTTATCTGTTTTTAGCTTTTGGATGTACGATATTAACGTTTTTAGGCATTTTTTTACCTGTAGCTGAAGGGCTTGTGGTTGCAGCGCTTGTGTTGATTATTTATAAAATACGGCTGTATCAGGCTAAGAAGCAAAACTCCACGTTGGGTTCATAAAACTACATAAAAAGACGCTTGTAGCTACAAGCGTCTTTTTAGTATGATATAGCCGAAGACAAGAGCGGCTGCGAAAATTAAATGGCCAGCTGTCCAATAAAAAATCGCTACTGCATCATCCACCGCAGGCGTAGGCTTGAGCGCAAGCAGCGTCAACGGAAAATACAAAGGAATGGTTGGAAGTGTTAATAAAAAGGAACACAATACGATTTTTCGAATAGACATATTATTTAATTTACCTACTATGTAAACAAAAACGATCCCAATTGCAGCGGCAATGAGTAAATGAAAAACAAACTCTACCCATTCAGGCCATTGAATAGGGCCAATCATAGGAATAAAATCAACATTTAATAAAAGGGTATAAACTTGTTTGCCGGTTAGCCACTCTATCCATTTTAAACATAACCCAAGGATAATCCCGCTTAACATGCCAATACTTATTCCTAATCGGAGCACCTTACCAATCCTCCTCTGTCTTTTTCGACTCATATAGTTTAAAGTTACCAGTAGCTATGCGTTCTTTTGTTCGTTTTTCAATCCGTTCAGAACATTCATTGCACATATATGTATGGATAGGACGGTTGCGCAGTCGTTTTGCCACAAGCGTTTCATCCTCAATTGTTTCAATTTTATCGCACATGACACATTGTACTCTCATTTCTATCACCTCAACTTCTCTATACATCATTCTAGCCGAAAATTCTTGTTTTATAAAGTTTTTTTGCGGTGCTGTCTTTCAGTAGAAAAGAAACGATAGGAAAACATTCCTAAAGAAGCAGGTAATTTTGCTTGTTAGCTCGAAGATAGTAACTAGTAAGTACATAAACAGTAGGAGGGATGAAAATGGCCAACGAAGTCGAGACTCAACTAGTAGATGCATTATACGATGAGCTACAGACAGAAAGATTTGCAACCATTTCAACTATTGATTTTGAAACAAACGGTCCAAATGTTAGTGCCATTTCGTGGTTAGTAGCTCCGACTAAACAAAAAATTCGATTTGCCGTAGATGTCAAATCGAGGATTGTAGAAAACATTAAACATACGAATAAAGCAGTGGTAAATATTCTTGCTAATGAATCATGCTACTCAATCAGCGGAATAGCTGAGGTAGTGCAAGAAAAGTTAGAAGGAGTAGCTTTAAAGCTGACGCTAATTGAACTAGATATTAATGAAGTAAGAGACGTTATGTTCTATGGTTCTAAGATTTCAGTAAACCCTTCATATGAAAAGACCTATGATCCAGTAGCAGCTGCTAAACTCGATAGGCAAGTAATTGAAGCGATAAAAAAAGCTTAGCAGCAGCCTGCCGCTAAGCGACTTTCTTATTCGTTTTTTTGAAGATGATTATTAGATTGTTTTTCCTGCTCATTCTTTAAATTTTGCTCTTGTTTATTATTTAATTTTTGATTATTTGTATCTGTTGAGCTAGGATTTCGGCGGATTTCTTCTGCAAATTCAGGCATCACTCGGTTTACAATGGCTGCTAATTCATCTAAAAACCCTGTAACCGGACGACCTTTGCGAATTTCATTTCCAATTTGTTTTAGCCGAGCGACCGTATCAGGATCTGCAATAACAACAGAATTAGCGCCGTACGGATCAGCTTTCAGACCTTCGGCAACTGTATATTTGATGGAACTTACTTCTGAACGATCAATATCTTTGCCGACGTCAATGCCTACGATTGCATACTTACCGAGCACAATGGCAGTAGCATCATTTACATTCGGAACGCTTGAAGCCAGTTCAACTAAATGAGCTGATATTTCATTAGCAGTACGCTTGTGAGAGCGTTCAGGAGATGAATTTTTAACCTGTACAATTCGATCTGTTTTTTGCCCTTCTTCAACGTCTGCTTGGTTATTGTTGCAGCCGGTTAGTGTAATAAAACATAAGCTAATGGATAGAAAAAATTTGTTCATGTGGGAGACTCCTCCTTATGAATGACTCATTTTTTGTAGTAATTTGTATTTAGTTTCTAATAGTTCTTCTATCTTTATACACGTGTTCATATATTTAAAGAAAATGGTCCGTCCATTTAAGGTCACTTCACACATGTGCGTTACATAGTATATAAATGGATGGGTGCCTTGTTTCACTCCTTACAGGAAAAACAATCGGAGTAGGAGGCTGAATTATTGGGAAAAATTTATGTATTAGATACGAATGTTTTATTACAAGATCCGCATTCAATTTTTTCATTTGATGATAACGAAGTAGTGATTCCGGCCGTTGTGCTAGAAGAAGTTGATTCGAAAAAAAGAAATATGGATGAAGTCGGACGAAATGCAAGGCAGGTATCCAAACTCATTGATAACTTGAGACAACATGGAAAGTTATATGAGAAAATCCCTTTGGAAAATGGGGGCCATTTGCGAATTGAACTCAATCATCGCTCTTTTCAACAGCTTCAAGAAATCTTTGTGGAAAAAACAAATGATAATCGAATTTTAGCTGTTGCTAAAAATCTATCTCTTGAAGAGGAAACAAAAGAAGATGGACGTGAAGTGATACTAGTGAGTAAAGATGTGTTGGTACGTGTGAAGGCTGACGCAATCGGCTTAAGAGCAGAAGATTTTTTAAGTGATCGAGTAGTGGAGTTCAATAGTATTTATACAGGCTTTTCGGAAGTCTATATTGCAAAAGAACTGCTGAGTCAATTTTACGAAAAAGGAGAACTGCTAACGTCTCAAATTGCGAACCACTCCTTTTTTGCAAATCAATTCTTAGTGATGAAAGATGCATTTGGGGGATCCGGATCAGCAATCGGCATTGTCGATCAAACAACAACAAAAGTAAAAAAGCTTTTATTTGAATATGATCATATCTGGGGAATCAAACCTCGAAATGTTCAGCAAATTATGGCTTTAGAACTTCTTCTTAGAGACGACGTTCAACTGGTCACGTTAATTGGAAAGGCAGGTACGGGTAAAACGCTGCTTGCTTTAGCTTCAGGACTTATGCAGACGGAAGATCTAGGGTGTTTTAAAAAGCTACTTGTAGCTCGTCCAATTGTTCCTTTAGGGAAAGATATTGGATTCTTGCCAGGAGAAAAGCAGGAGAAGCTTCGTCCATGGATGCAGCCAATTTACGATAACCTAGAGTACTTATTCAACACTAAAAAGCCTGGAGAACTGGATGCGATTCTAGCGGGGCTCAGTTCAATAGAAGTGGAAGCCTTGACGTATATAAGAGGCCGAAGCATTCCGGAACAGTTCATTATTATTGATGAAGCGCAAAATTTAACGAAGCATGAAATTAAAACAATTTTAACAAGGGTAGGGGAAAAGAGTAAAATTGTCCTTATGGGAGATCCGGCTCAAATTGATCATCCTTATTTAGATGAGTATAACAACGGATTAACGTACGTAGTCGAAAAGTTTAAAGAGCAAAAAGTATCGGGCCACGTTCGGTTAATCAAAGGAGAGCGCTCAGGACTGGCACAATTAGCAGCTGATATTCTTTAAAAGAAGCGGGGTTCCTTTTGGAACCCCGCTTCTTTTATTATGTAACGATGATTTCTTCCACATATTTAATAGGGTTATTGCGGTTAGATCCGTCAGGCAAATAGACATAGATAGGCCCATCTTCTCTAAGAGGCTTTCCATCTTGGCTGAAACCAAAGATTAGTTTTTGCGCTTCTTCTAATGAAAAAGAAATCAGCGCGTCTTTTGTTTTAAATGAAACGTTGGTAGCTTCTTCAGTAGGTGAAGCGTTAGCTAGAAAAGGTGCAAATAAAATGCCGAATGTCCCATTTACTAGCTCCTGTTTTTTGAATTTCTTTTCAGTTTTTAACGTAGGAGGAAAGACGGCTCCCTCTTGAATTTCACGGTCCCAATGCTTGGAAACAGCCTTTGTGTACGCTTCTGTCTCGTCTTTTTGCTCCGGTGGATGTTCAAAGAAAACGTCCATATCGAGCTTGCGGTCATCGAAAATCCACACGCTTGGGTCGAGTGTCAGCGTATATTTTACTTTTCCTTTTAACATAATAATTGAATTCATTATAAATGCCCCCTTGCTAAAAGTATAAGCGCTTTCTACTTATTTGTCACTTTGATGAAAAAATTTAGTTGAGAGTGATTCTCGTATGATATAATGTAAGGGTCAACGAAAGTGCGAAATTTCCTACATCTATGGTAACGGTTTTGAGAAAGTAACAGTATAAAAAAGACGGCCAGCCTCACGGACATGTTTATCCTTGCTTTTTTGGAGCATAGCCTTTAAAATTGAGAGATAGATTAGGTAATCGCTCGCGAACGGAGGGATTGAGTTTGACGCCTGAGACAATGATAGATCATCGTGAAAAAGCGTATGCGTTGTTAAAAGCTGATGCAGATAAGATTTTGCAATTAATTCAAGTTCAAATGGATAACTTAACAATGCCACAATGTCCTCTTTATGAAGAGGTTTTAGATACACAAATGTTTGGTTTATCAAGAGAAATTGATTTTGCAGTTCGTCTTGGTTTAATTGATGAACGTGTTGGAAAAACATTGCTAGACCGCCTCGAGCGTGAACTTTCTGCACTGCATGAAGCGTTTACAAAAAAATAAAAATCACGCGATCGAAACTCAAACTATATATAAACGTAGTTTGAGTTTTTTATTACAGGTGGTTGAAATTTCCTAATTTACTCAAATTTGTACATAAAAGATGAAACGAAACAGAAACACGTCATTTTTAAAGGAAGAGGGTTATGGTAAAAAAAATATTTAGGCATTTTGACTATTCAATTGTAATTCCAGTGCTGCTTCTTTGTGCGGTTGGACTAGTTATGGTTTACAGTTCAAGTATGATTGTAAGTATTACAAGATATCATACGTCAAGCGATTTCTTTTACAACAGACAAAAAATGTGGCTTGCTTTTACGCTTGTATTGTTCATTTTAACAATGCTAACACCTTACAAGCTGTATCCTAAAATACTGCCTTATGCGATTCTGGGCATTTTTGTACTGCTTTTGCTTGTGTTTGTAATGGGGCATACGAGTAACAATGCCCAAAGTTGGCTGCAGCTTGGCGGCGCAAACATGCAGCCGGCTGAGTATGCCAAGCTTGTTGTCATTTTATACTTATCGTATGTTTTGTCTAAAAGGCAAGAGTATATTGACAACATCAAAAAAGCTTTTTTTGGACCTATGGGTCTTGTATTTCTAATATTAGGCTTTGTAGCTATTCAGCCTGACCTTGGAACGGGATCAATTATTTTTGCTATTGCCGTTACCATTATGCTGTGTTCGGGAATCTCTAAAAAAACCTTTTTCCGCATGCTAGCACTAGGTCTCATTTTGCTTACGGTAATTATTACAATTGGGTTTTTTACAGGTCAGTTTACTGCCAATCGAATTGGCCGTTTTACCGGTGCATCAGATCCATTTGCCAATGCTCAAGGAACTGGTTATCAGCTGGTTAATTCATATTTAGCAATAGGTACAGGAGGCTTAAAGGGCCTTGGTTTAGGAGAAAGTGTACAAAAGTATGGTTACCTTCCGGAGCCCCATACCGATTTCATTATGGCTATTATTGCAGAAGAATTAGGGTTCTTTGGAGTTATGCTCGTGCTGGGTCTTTTAGGCTTCTTAATTTTCAGGATTTTAATGCTGGCTAAAAAATCTCAGGATCCGTTTGCTAGCATGATTTGTATTGGAGTAGCCAGTATGATAGGTATTCAAACAGGCATTAACCTTGGAGGGCTTACGGGACTCATTCCGATTACCGGCGTCACGCTTCCGTTTATCAGTTACGGAGGGTCTTCGCTGCTAACGCTGATGGTATCTATGGGAATTATTGTAAATATTTCGTTTTTCGTAAATTATCAAAATAAAAAACAGAAAAATACGGAAAATATTGTGCTACATCCGAACAATACATCAACAACAAGCGATTGATTTTCGTGAAAAAATTGTGTAAAAAAAGCAAAAATTTATTGGAATTTTATCATTTTCCATTGATTTTTGCTTTTCTTTTATCTGATTTTGCTATATATTGAAGTTTATACGAAATTGAGAGGAGATTAGCAACATGAGTTTTGTAACTAAAAAAATCAAAAAAGTATTAGTAGCAAACCGAGGAGAAATTGCGATTCGTGTATTTCGAGCATGTACTGAACTGAATATTCGGACTGTTGCGATTTATTCTAAGGAAGACGCAGGTTCTTATCACCGTTACAAAGCGGATGAAGCCTATTTAGTAGGAGCGGAGAAAAAACCGATTGATGCTTATTTGGATATAGAAGGCATCATCGACATTGCTAAGTCTCATGATGTAGATGCTATTCACCCTGGCTATGGTTTTTTGTCAGAAAATATCCAATTTGCGAAACGTTGCGAAGAAGAAGGCATTATTTTTATTGGTCCAAAATCCAAGCATCTTGATATGTTTGGAGATAAAGTAAAAGCACGTCACCAGGCTATTCAAGCAGATATTCCCGTTATTCCTGGTACGGATGGTCCTATTGATTCAATTGACGAAGCAAAAGAATTTGCTAATCAGCATGGATATCCTCTAATGATCAAAGCTGCTTTGGGCGGAGGCGGTCGAGGCATGCGTATCGTTCGCGATGCAGACAGCCTAAGTGAATCTTATGACCGTGCCAAATCAGAAGCAAAAGCGGCTTTTGGTAATGATGAAGTGTATGTCGAGAAACTAGTTGAAAATCCAAAACATATTGAAGTGCAAATTTTAGGTGATGAACAAGGAAATGTTGTGCATCTTTATGAACGCGACTGTTCTGTGCAGCGTCGTCACCAAAAAGTAGTAGAAGTAGCACCAAGTGTTTCTATAGATGAAGACTTACGTCTCCGCATTTGTGAAGCAGCTGTGAAGCTGATGGAAAAAGTGCAGTACATAAATGCTGGTACAGTAGAATTTTTAGTATCAGGAAACGATTTTTATTTTATTGAAGTAAATCCACGTGTTCAAGTAGAGCACACAATTACTGAAATGATTACAGGTATCGATATCGTTCAATCGCAAATTTTAATTGCAGACGGCTACGCGCTTCACAGCAAGGAAGTATCCATTCCTGCACAAGATCAAATTCACGTACATGGATATGCGATTCAATCTCGTGTAACGACAGAAGATCCGTTAAACAATTTTATGCCGGATACGGGTAAGATTATGGCTTATCGTTCTGGTGGCGGTTTTGGCGTACGCTTAGATACGGGAAACAGCTTCCAAGGTGCTGTAATTACGCCTTATTATGATTCACTGTTAGTAAAAGTAACAACATGGGCATTAACATTCGATCAAGCCGCATCAAAAATGGTACGGAATTTAAAAGAATTTCGTATTCGTGGAATTAAAACAAATATTCCGTTTCTTGAAAATGTAGTGAAGCATGATAAGTTCTTAACAGGTGCTTATGATACATCATTTATTGACACAACGCCTGAACTTTTTGTTTTTCCGAAGCGAAAAGACCGCGGAACTAAAATGCTTACATACATTGGGAATGTTACGGTAAACGGATTCCCAGGTGTATCGGAAAAGAAAAAGCCGATCTTTACGAAACCGCGCGTTCCTAGTGTGGATATAAGCAAACCAATTCAAAACGGAACAAAGCAGATTTTAGATGAAAAAGGCGCTGAAGGGCTAGTAAATTGGGTGAAAGAACGCAAGGAAGTACTATTAACGGATACAACCTTCCGTGATGGCCATCAGTCTCTTTTAGCAACGCGTATTCGTACAAACGACTTAAGACAAGTAGCTAACCCAACTGCACGCTTGCTTCCAGATTTATTTTCTATGGAAATGTGGGGGGGAGCAACGTTTGATGTTGCTTATCGATTCTTAAAAGAAGATCCGTGGGATCGCTTGCTTACTTTACGTCAACAAGCGCCAAACGTTCTTTTCCAAATGCTTCTTCGCGCGTCAAATGCGGTTGGATATAAAAACTATCCTGATAATGTAATTAAGGAATTTGTTGAAAAATCAGCTTATGCAGGTATTGATGTTTTCCGTATCTTTGACAGCTTAAACTGGGTGCAAGGAATGACTCTTGCAATTGACTCTGTTCGTCAAACAGGAAAGATTGCAGAAGCAGCGATGTGTTATACAGGTGATATTTTAGATCCGACGCGCCGTAAGTATGATTTGGATTACTACAAGAACTTAGCAAAAGAGCTTGAGCAGTCTGGAGCACATATTCTGGGTATTAAAGATATGGCGGGTCTTTTAAAACCACAGGCAGCTTATGATTTAGTATCGGCTCTAAAAGAAACGGTTGATATTCCAATCCACCTTCATACGCATGATACAAGCGGAAACGGTGTATACACGTATGCAAAAGCAATTGAAGCAGGCGTAGACATTGTAGACGTAGCCGTAAGCTCAATGGCAGGCTTAACGTCTCAGCCAAGTGCTAACTCTCTTTATTACGCATTAGAAGGTGCGGACCGCAGACCAAATCTGGATATTAAAAATCTAGAACAGCTTTCGTATTATTGGGAAGACGTGCGAAAATATTACCAAGACTTCGAAAGCGGCATGAACGCTCCTCATACGGAAGTGTACGAGCATGAAATGCCAGGCGGTCAATATAGCAACTTACAGCAACAAGCAAAAGCAGTTGGTTTAGGAAACCGCTGGGATGAAGTAAAAGATATGTATTCACGCGTGAATTTGTTATTTGGTGATATTGTAAAAGTTACGCCATCATCAAAAGTAGTTGGAGATATGGCATTGTTTATGGTCCAAAACAACTTGACAGAAGAAACGCTGTTTGAGCGCGGTGAAACGCTTGACTTCCCGGATTCAGTTATTGAATTGTTTGAAGGGTATTTAGGACAGCCTCACGGGGGATTCCCTAAAGAGCTTCAGCGCATCATTCTAAAAGGCAGAAAACCTATTACAGTTCGTCCTGGAGAACTGTTAGAAGATGTGGACTTCGATGCAGTGAAAGAAAAGCTGTTTAAAGACTTAAATCGTCAAGTAACGAGTTTTGATGCCATTGCTTATGCGCTGTATCCAAAAGTATTTATGGATTATCACAAAGCAGTCGAACAATACGGGGACATTTCTGTTCTTGATACCCCGACTTTCCTATACGGCATGCGTTTAGGAGAAGAGGTTGAAATTGAGATTGAAAAAGGAAAAACCTTAATTGTCCGCCTTGTATCCATTGGAGAACCGCAGGCAGACGGTACGCGAGCGGTATACTTTGAATTGAACGGTCAGCCTCGTGAAGTCGTGATTAAAGACGAAAGTGTCAAAACAACCGTTACGGCAAAACAAAAAGCCGACCAAGCAAATCCGGCCCACATCGGCGCTTCAATGCCTGGAACCGTTATTCGAGTAGTAGTAGAAAAAGGCGATAAAGTCTCAAAAGGTGATCACTTAATGATCACAGAAGCAATGAAAATGGAAACAACCGTGCAAGCACCATTTGACGGCGTGATTAAACAAGTACATGTGTTGAATGGAGATGGCATCCAGCCGGGGGATTTATTAATTGAATTAGAAAGCTAATCAAAAAAGGTACGAGCTCTGAGCTCGTACCTTTTTTGATCAATTATGTGTATGACGCGTTGCAAGTAAGGTTAAGTAGCTTAATACACCGAATAGGAAAGAGATAATTAAAGAATGAGCAAGCGCGAGCTCTAGCTGCAGACGTGTGACAACAACAAGCATACCGGAAACCGCCTGAAAAATAACTAGAATGAGAGCGGCTAACCATCCGTAAAAAATATTTTTTTGATGGCGATAATATTTAACTGCATGGATAAAGGCAGCTAATATCCATACAAACGTTAAAACAGCAGCGAATCGATGTCCCATTTGAATCCACTGATTCAAATCAACAGGTAGCCAACCGTTTCCGTTTGAACAAAATGGAACGTCTGGACAAGCCAAGCTAGCTTCTTTATGGCGAACAAGCGCGCCCGTGTACACAACGGCATACGTGTATAAGATAACCCCGTAAATGTGTTTTTTCATTTTAGAGCCTAGCTGTATATTAGTTGAGTCGAGCTTTTGATCCACTTCAAAGATAATAAGTGTTAACAGCAGCACAGAAGCAAACGAAATAAGGGAAATACCAAAATGAAGAGCAAGCACTGCGTCTGATTGCCCCCACATAACAGCGGCAGCTCCAATTAATGCTTGCAGTACTAGGAAGAAAAAAGAGATAAACGCTAAAGGTCTAACTTCTTTTATATGTCCTAGTGAAATCCATGCCCATACGCATAAAGCGAGCACAAGAAAGCCCGACACGCCAGAAACTAAGCGGTGGCTTAGTTCAACAACGGTTTCAAATGTTAAAGGGTCGGGAATGAGCTGTCCATTACACAGAGGCCAAGAATCTCCGCACCCGTCTGCTGAACCAGTTTTCGTGACAAGGGCACCGCCAAGCAGAATAAGTAACATGGCCATGCTCGTCACAACGGATAAAAATTTTAATCCAAGTCGCACAATAATCACCATCCTAAAAGCAAAGTAAGTAATATAACGAGCTAAACAATTTATCCTAATCTTTTTGTATATTAAACATAAATTTCATTTATTCTCCATAAACTTGATTGAATTTGTTATAATGGTAGAAAGTGTAAGGTTTGTTCATGAGTTCGACTCTGCAGATATGTAAAAGGTACCGTACAGAAAACTATTTTACTTGCATAAATATCTTTTAACAAGTGACGGGGACATGCATTTAGCTCATGACAAAAAAAATCCATATTTTTTTCATGAATTCTTCACAAAGTAACGGCAAAATATGGTTTAATAAACATGAGAAATAGATATTTCTCTACTATTTTATCGTTTACATGTGAAGCTTTTAAGTAGCTTTGGTGAGAGGAATATGACTTCTTTGTGAACAAAGAGGAGATTTTTGTAAAATTATGTTGAAAACGCCTTCATTGATAGACTCTTTATTTACTAGATAAAAGTCTGTGGATGAGTAAAGGAGGAAGCGCCATGGAAGATTCAAAAATGGTGGAAGATTCAACGCTTTCTGCATCGCCTAACACAGCTCATGTAAGCGAAAATAGTTCCGTTTGGTCAGATTTTTTAGCTACGATTAAAATTGGAATAGTCAACTCAAATTTCATCACCACCTTTACTGGTTTTTGGCTAGCTCTTTTCTTCAACGAACAACACTTCTTAGAAAACCTGGATAAAGCATTTTTTACTTTAATAGGTTCTTCACTTATCATCGCCGGTTCATGCAGTTTGAACAATTACATAGATCGTGACATTGACCCTCTAATGGAACGAACAAAGGGACGACCTACAGTGACAGGGAGTTTTGCACCTTTGACGGTCCTTGGGATTGGAATCGGTTTTACGTTAACCGGCTTGCTTATGCTACTAGTTGTTTCTTCCGTAGCCGCTCTCATCGGATTAGCAGGAATACTTACATATGTAGTTCTTTACACCATGTGGTCCAAAAGACTATACACAATTAATACAGTAATCGGAAGTATATCAGGCGCTGTTCCGCCTTTAATTGGATGGGCCGCTATCGATCCCAATTTACATGTAGTAGCTTGGGTATTATTTCTAATCATGTTTATTTGGCAGCCGCCTCATTTTCTAGCTCTTGCTATGCGAAGATGTGAAGAATACCGGGCAGCGGGAATCCCTATGTTGCCTGTTGTACACGGGTTTGAGCTGACAAAACGACAGATTCTCATTTGGATTGCTTGTTTGTTGCCATTACCTCTTTATTTATACGAATTAGGCACTCCATTTCTAATTTTGGCCACTGTTTTAAACATAGGATGGCTATTTTTAGGATTTGCTCAATACAATAAACAAGAAGACACAAAGTGGGCTAGTATGATGTTTGTCTACTCACTAAACTATTTAACTATTTTATTTGTCTCAATGATTGTCGCAACGCTTTTTGCCTAGATAAAATCTTTCACTGAATGCGACACTGCACAAGGGGGATTTCTTCTACATGTAGAATTCATTATAGAAGGAATAAGTTTTATGCTCAAGAGGGCATAGATGAAATCACGTCAATGAAAGAGAGGTTGGGGAATGGTATGAAAAAATGGCGATTGAACTTTCGTGTTTTGTCGTTATTTACGCTGCTTGCATTCGTGTTATCGGCCTGTGGAAAACCGTTTTTGTCAACACTTAAACCTGCAGGTGAGGTAGCTGAAGAACAATATTCGCTTATGCTGCTTAGTACAGCCATCATGGTTTTAGTTATTATTGTTGTCACCATTATCTTTATATTTGTTATTCTGCGCTTTCGTCGTCGCAAAGGCGAAGAAAATGTGATTCCAAAGCAAGTAGAGGGGAGCAGAAAGTTAGAAATTATATGGACAGTGATTCCTATCTTGCTGCTGATTATTTTGACTGTTCCAACGGTCATCTCAACATTTAAGCTAGCGGATGTAAAAGGAATGAAGGACAAAGATGCTGTCGTAGTAAATGTGCGAGCTAACTTGTACTGGTGGGAATTTGAGTATCCTAATCAAAAAATTATTACATCGCAAGATCTAGTTGTTCCAACGGATAAAAAAGTCTACTTTAATATTAAAGCTTCCGACGTCAAGCACTCATTCTGGATTCCTTCAGTTGGAGGAAAGCTCGATGCTAACACAGAAAATGATAATAAATTCTGGCTAGTGTTTGATTCTGAAAAATCGAAGGAAGCTAACGGGGTTTTCTACGGAAAATGTGCTGAGCTTTGCGGTCCATCTCATTCTCTTATGGACTTTAAAGTACGGGCTGTATCAAGCGGTGAATTTGATACGTGGGCAAAAGATTTGAAAAAAGCAAAGCCTGATGTAGAAACAGCATCCGCAAAAGCTGGTCAAGAGGTCTTTAATGAAAGCTGTATCGGATGTCATGCTGTTGACGTTAAAGATAATCGTCCAGAGCAAGCCCGTCAAGCACCAAACTTAGCCGGTTTTTCTGAACGTGAGCGTGTAGCTGGAGTGCTTCCTCACAACAAGGAAAATATCAAAAAATGGTTAAAAGACCCTGAAAAAGTTAAGCCGGGTAATAAGATGAGTGGTACATATCCTGACTTAACAGATGAACAAGTAAGTGAGCTAGCAGACTATTTAATGAGTTTAAAAGAAAAATAAACGTCCAGTCGTTTTTAAAAGGGGAGGTTTAGCGATGAGTACACTCAGTCAAAAGAAGGGTGTAGGTGGAACAATTTGGGACTTTATGACAACCGTTGACCATAAGAAAATCGCCATTCTTTATTTAATTGCCGGCGGTATCTTTTTTCTAGTCGGAGGAGTGGAAGCGCTATTTATACGTATTCAGCTGGCTATACCAAGCAATGACTTTGTCAGTGCAGGAACGTATAACGAAATTTTAACAATGCATGGAACAACAATGATTTTCTTAGCCGCAATGCCGCTTCTTTTTGCCATGATGAATGCAGTTGTTCCACTGCAAATTGGAGCTCGAGATGTAGCATTTCCATTTTTAAATTTGTTAGGTTTTTGGTTGTTTGCCTTTGGGGGACTCTTTTTAAATCTAAGCTGGTTTTTAGGAGGAGCACCTGATGCAGGTTGGACATCATATGCTTCGCTGTCTATTGCATCACCTGGTCACGGAATTGATTTTTATGCGATAGGTTTGCAGATTTCCGGAGCCGGGACATTGATTTCAGGTATCAACTTTCTCGTGACCATCATTAACATGAGGGCGCCAGGTATGACTTATATGCGTATGCCGCTGTTTACGTGGACGACGTTTGTTGCATCAGCTCTTATTTTGTTTGCGTTTCCAGCACTAACGGTTGGATTGTTTTTAATGATTTTTGACCGCTTATTCGGGGGAAACTTTTTTGACGCCACAATGGGTGGGAACACCATTATCTGGGAACATCTTTTCTGGATATTCGGTCATCCGGAAGTATATATTTTAATTCTTCCAGCGTTTGGTGTTTTCTCTGAAATTTTACCTACTTTTTCAAGAAAGAGATTATTCGGGTACTCGTCGATGGTTTTTGCTACCGTATTAATCGGATTTTTAGGGTTCATGGTGTGGGCTCACCACATGTTCACAACCGGACTTGGTCCAATTGCAAATGCCATTTTTGCTGTCGCTACGATGGCTATAGCCGTTCCAACTGGAATTAAAATTTTCAACTGGCTGTTTACGCTTTGGGGAGGAAGTATTGAGTTTACTTCTCCAATGCTGTATGCTGTCGCCTTTATTCCATCATTTGTTATCGGGGGAGTAACAGGAGTTATGGCAGCTGTAGCACCTGCAGATTATCAATTTCAAGATTCTTATTTTATCGTTGCTCACTTCCATTACGTTATCGTAGGCGGTGTCGTATACGCTATATTAGCAGGTGTCACATACTGGTGGCCAAAAATGTTTGGGAAGATGTTAGATGAAAAGTTAAGCAAAGCAACGTTTTGGCTCTTTTTGATTGGTTTCCATTTAACGTTCTTTATTCAGCATTTCTTAGGCCTAATGGGGATGCCTCGCCGCGTATGGACGTTCTTGCCTAATCAAGGTCTCGACCTTGGGAATGCAATCAGTTCATCAGGAGCTGCTTTCATGGCGGTTGCTACGCTCATTTTACTGGTTAATATTATAAAAACAACTGCCAAAGGACAAAAGGTAGGAGGAGACCCTTGGGGAGACGGACGTACATTAGAATGGGCTATTTCATCTCCGCCTCCAGAGTATAACTTTAAACAAACACCGCTTGTACGCGGGTTAGATGCATATTGGATTGAAAAAATGGCAGGAAATAAAGAAATGACGCCAGCCGAACCTCTTGGTGATATTCATATGCCAAACTCGTCGTTTATTCCATTTATGATATCGCTTGGAATGTTTATTGCAGGGATTGGCTTTTTGTATCGAAATGATCATGCGTGGGGAGATATTGTAGGGATTATCGGAATGATCGTCATGTTTTTATCGATGTTCTTCCGTTCATGGATTGATGATCACGGCTTTCATATTCACAAAGAAGACTTAGTTGATGATGACAAGGAGGCGAAGATGTAATGGAGACTGAACAAAAGCTAACTGCTGAAACTTTCCCTGCTTCGCCTGAAAAAGCAACGCTTGAAGGGAGAAATAAATTTACTGGCTTTTGGCTCTTTTTAGGCGGAGAGACGGTTTTGTTTGCTTCACTTTTTGCTACTTATTTAGCTTTACGTAATTCAACGATGTCAGGACCTAAGCCAGAAGAATTGTTTGATATTAAGCTTGTTTTTGCAGCCACCATGATTTTATTAACAAGTTCACTAACAAGCGTATATGCTATGTATCATATGAAAAATTTTGAATTTAAAAAGATGCAGCTATGGTTAGGCGTTACGTGGCTTTTAGGTTTAGCGTTTTTAGGGCTAGAAATTTATGAGTTCAGGCATTATGTTCATGAAGGTCATACGTTTACAAGCAGCGCATTCGGTTCTTCTTTCTACGCGCTGGTTGGGACACACGGAGCTCACGTAACGTTCGGATTGCTTTGGATTGGTTCTTTGATGATTCGAAATGCGAAGCGGGGGTTAAACTTATATAACGCTCCTAAATATTATGTCGCAAGTTTATACTGGCACTTTATCGATGTTGTGTGGGTCTTTATTTTCACGGTTGTATATTTAATGGGAATGGTGGGATAAGCTGATGACGACAAATCAATCAAACTCAGATAACCCAAGGCTCAATTTAGATTATCGTAAAAAAAGAAACGCAGAAGATATGAAGATGCAAGTTATTTCTTTTGCGATGATGTTGTTTCTAACGCTAATTGCTTTTTTTGCGGTTTATCAAGAGTTTAGCGGATGGTACATTATGCCGGTGATTGTGCTCTTGGCCGTTGTTCAAGTCATCTTTCAACTTTATTATTTCATGCACATGAACCACAAAGGACATACCATACCAGCATTTTTCTTGTATTCAGGCGTATTGGTAGCTCTTTTAACCATTTTAGCTTTTGTAACCATTATTTGGTGGTAAAGAGAAGGGCTGGCATGCGCCAGTCCTTTTCATCATCTGTAGAAGGAGGAATAGACGTTGATTAACAATTTGCAGATGTTTGGTTTTGAAGCACTTTGGAGTCCTTATTATTTTTTAACCATTTGTCTGGTGACCGTATTGTATTTTTTCATCGTTGGTAGATGGAGAGAGAATTTTATAGGAGCGGTGGCCGTAAACAGAAAAACAAAAGCGTATTTTGTTATTAGCATGGTTCTTTTATATATATGTAAAGGAGGACCTGTAGATTTACTAGGGCACTTTATGTTTAGTGCTCATATGACGCAAATGGCAATCGTTTACTTGGTGATTCCTCCGCTTTTTATTTTAGGAATTCCGCCGTGGTTAGCTCGTTCTGTTATTTATGTAAGAGGGGTTAAACCTATTTTTAAATTCTTTACAAAGCCCTTAATTGCGCTACTGTTATTCAATGGGTTATTTTCTTTGTATCATATTCCGCTGCTTTTTGATTTTATTAAAACGGATATGATGCTCCACGGAATTGTGAGTGTTGTATTATTTATCGCTGCATTTTGCATGTGGTGGCCACTCGTTAATCAGCTAGAAGAAGAACAAACGCTAAGTTCTTTAAAAAAGCTTGGCTATATTTTTGCAGATGGCGTACTCCTTACTCCAGCGTGCGCGTTAATTATTTTTGCAAATCATTCTTTATATGCAACGTATACAGACTCAAGCGCTTGGGTACAAGCTCTTTCCCTTTGTGTACCGCCTTCTATGATTGCAAGTTTAGGACAGCTTGCTCCCGAGATGTTTAATACGCTGCCGCCCGTGGAAGATCAGCAGCTAGGCGGCGTTATTATGAAGATCATTCAAGAAATTGTGTATGGAACGGTTTTAGGCTTTATTTTTTTTCAGTGGGCTCGAAAAGAACGAGAGAAAGATACGTACATGCCTGATTTTAGTGAACGTCAAGATATAAAAGCAAAGGAGATTCCATCTACTCCTCCTTTGAATTAAAAAAAGCGCAGTGTAATTACTGCGCTTTTTCTAATTCTATAGCTGAACGGTTTCAAGCTGTGATTTGATTTGTGTTAATATCTTTTCACACTGTTCTACAAGGGATGGCGGAAAATATTCGCCGTCTCCATATTCTACACCGTGAGGATAATAATGTTTGCCTAGTAGAGGTGTCATAAGATGAATAACAGCATGCCTGCCCCCTACGTCGCCTGAAATAGCATGTCCTTGGACTCGCAAATAGAAGGTATCTCGCTGAAACTCGAATTTTCGATCGTACGTGACGCGTTCATAATCCCATTGTCCGGCGCGGACCAGACCAAATTGATGCATAATCTCATCTAATAAATCTAAATCAACCTTTAATGAATCAAATTTTGCATATTCAAATTTCATATGAACTCCCTCCCAAAACAGATATACCCCAATTAAATCATAAGCCGAATGGATAAAACTTGCAATATCTAATAAAGAAAAATGTAAACGTTATCTATTTTTATTTAAACGTTTTAAATACGAAAGTTTACTAAAAAGTTGGTCACACTATAAAACGAGCACACGATGTAAAGGAGGATAAAACAATGAAAACTGTACAAGAGGTAATGACAGCTGATACGGAAACATGCACCACGCTTGATAACGTATATGAAGTAGCAGTGAAAATGAAGGAATGGAATGTAGGAGCAATTCCAATTGTCGATAGAGATCAGCTAGTAGGAATGATTACAGATCGAGACTTAGTTATAAAAGGCATTGCAGAAAAGAAGCCGAATTCAAGTAAAGTAACGGATGTTATGAGTGAAGAGCTTATAACTATTACAGCGGAAGCCTCTGTAGAAGAAGCTTCTAAGCTTATGGCTCAACATCAAATCCGTCGTCTTCCCGTTGTGGAAAATCAAAAGCTAGTAGGGATTGTATCGCTAGGTGATTTATCAACGTTTCGCTATGCAAATGAACGTGCAGGAGAAGCGCTCTCAGACATTTCACAACAAACGCATTAAAAAGCGAAAGTCAACTGTTTGCAGTATACTCGTAAATAGTTGGCTTTTTCTTTTGTTTCCTTCATACCGATAGCTATTTTTTTTTGAATGCATGTATAATAGAGATAAAAATAAGTTAAACAGGTAAAGAAAACAGGTGTAAGGAGAGGAAGAAAAGCTGAAAAAAGTTATTTTTATTCTCGTATTAATAGTGGCATTTGTATACGCGGAGGATTATTTACCTCAGCTAGAAAAATATCTAACGGGTCAAAATATTGAGCAAAACCAAACGGATTCCAAAAGTCAGCCCACACAAGAAGTGGCTTCTTATGAAAAACAAAGTGAAAATATGATGAGACTCATTGGAGATCATTCAGAACAGTTAATTGGAATGCTTGGAGAGCCGGATCGTATTGATTCTTCTGCATATGGCTATGACTGGTGGATTTACAAAAAGAATCGTCAAACGTATGCGCAGGTAGGAGTAGAAAATAATCAAGTCGTATCTGTATACGTCATTGGCTCAAAAACAAATACAGATCCTTTTGAGATTGGTGAGAAGCGAGAGGAAGTAGAAAAAAGAGTTTCACTTTCATCCGAACTCACGCTTCAAAAAGACGGAAATGAATACCGATTTCGTCTGAGTGAAGAGGATATGAAAATGCGTCCCATTATTAAATATGGAGATGTATACGTCCAACTATATTTTGATCAGTTCCTTAATACAATCTCAAGTATTCGAATTATGGACATGGACACGCTATTAAAACAGCGTCCATACGAAATTGTTTATCGCGGCGAGCTTCCCACAGCTCCGTCATTGACATCGGAGGAGTGGAAAAGTGTCCAAGAAGGAGAAGAGCAGCAAATTATCGATATTACAAATGTAATTCGAGACCGGTTTCAGCTGTCACCTTTAGCTTGGGACGAAGCCACTGCCGGAGTAGCTTATTTACACAGCAAAGAAATGAGCGACTTAAACTATTTCTCTCACGTTTCACCAGCACAAGGTGATTTAGGCAACCGTCTGCAAAAAGGTGATGTAGTATACCGTATCGCGGGCGAAAATATTGCCTCGAATTATCAGGATGGAATCGCTGCTGTTGAAGGGTGGCTTAATAGTGAGGGACATCGTAAGGCTTTACTCAATAAAGAGTTTACGCGTCTTGGTGTAGGTGTATATGAGAAATATTATACGCAAAACTTTATCACTCCCATGAATGAATAGTAAGTTTAAAACTTCCTTTTGAAAATAGGTCTACTCTTGTCCTCTTTCTCATAAGTTTTAGTAGAGGTTAGAGGAGGGACGAGAATGAAAGGAAGAATAGTAGGAATATTGCTCGTACTTTTCTTTGCATATACGACTACTGTACATGCAGCTGAAGGGCAGTGGGAAAAGCTTGATAACTTATCTGATCAAACGCTATCGCTTGTAGAGCAAAAGGAGTATAAAGCAGCCCAACATTTGTTCAGAAACTTTTCGAATGAATTTACCAGTCTCAATACAGCTTCTTTGGGCGTATCGGCCGAAGATATACGTATTTTAACTCTTTGTTATGAACAGGTAGAAAGGTCTCTTTTATCTTCTGATTCCAGTGATGAAGAACGTCTTCAAAAAGCTACTCAATTTCGATTATTAGTCGATGCGCTGCACAGCAAGCATCAGCCTATGTGGACTGAGCTTGAAGGCAGTATGCTAGCAACATTTAAAGAGATGCGAAATGAAGCGGTAAAAGGAGAACAAGCGGCTTATGAAGCGCAGCTTAAGCAATTTTTGAAGGAATATGATATGATCTTACCGAGCGCGCAGGTAGACGTGTCGTCTCCCTACGTACAGCGTGTGAGCGCGGACGTTCACTTTTTACAAACTGAAGGAACGCTAAGTGAGATTAACGATGAGCAGTTTAACCAAATGGAACAAAACTTGAAAGATTTTTTTGAACAAGTAAAAGTAAATCGTACAGACCCGTCTTTTATTTGGGTTACAATTACCACCGGAAGTATTATTATTGCTACACTTTTTTATGTAGGAGCGCGAAAATATTTCGCTGATCAGAAAAGAAAGTCAGCTAGAGGGCGTAATGATTGACGTAAAAGCGCAGAATTGTCTAAAATAAAAGAGTAGTCAAACACATAATGAAAGGTGTGGGTAAATGAGCTTTTTGATTTATTTTCTCATTATTATCCTTGTGCCAATTTGGGCACAGTTTAAGGTGAGAAGTGCTTACAAAAAATATTCACAAGTAAGCAACTCATCAGGAATGACAGGCGCAGAAGTAGCAAGAAAAATTTTGGATGAAAACGGGTTGTACAACGTTCACGTAGAGCCTGTAGGCGGATTTTTATCAGATCACTATGATCCTCGTTCAAAAGTCATTCGTTTGTCAGAAGACAACTATTACGGAACGTCTGTCGCAGGCGCTGCCGTTGCGGCTCACGAAGTGGGACACGCGATTCAAGACAAAGAAAACTATTCGTTTTTACGTCTTCGCCACTCGCTTGTGCCGGTGGCAAGCCTTGGATCAAACGCTTCTTGGATTTTAATTATGATTGGAATTATCGCGTCGATTAAGCCGTTGCTATTGTTAGGTATTATCTTCATGGCAGCAGCGGTCGTATTCCAAGTTGTAACACTGCCTGTTGAATTTAACGCTTCAAGCCGAGCGATGACGCAAATCGTCTCAGTCGGAGCGATTCGAAATGACGAAGAGCGCGAGACACGCAAAGTGCTTAACGCAGCGGCTTTAACATACGTAGCAGCTGCAGCAGTAGCAGTTCTTGAGTTGGTTCGTTTAATCATGATTTATACAGGAATGAATAACGACGACTAATAAAAAAATACCGCATTAGCGGTATTTTTTTATCTTTCAAGCGGTTTTTTATTTTCATCAAGGGTAAATCCTTCGCCTAAGACATCATGAACATCCGTAACTGCAACGAATGCGTGTGGATCTACAGAAGTAATAACTTGCTTTAAACGGAAAATTTCATTTTTACTAACCACGCAGTATAGCACGTTGGTATCTTGCTTAGAAAAAGAACCTTGTCCTTTTAAAATCGTCACGCCTCGATCCATTTCTTTCATAATTTTATCCGATATGGCTTCGTTATGATTTGAAATGATCGTTGCTCCTTTAGCGGCATACGCGCCGTCTTGCATAAAGTCAATAACCCGTGCAGCGACAAAGACTGCAACAAGTGTGTACATAGCTTCTCGGTAGGATAAATAAATGAGAGATGCACTAATCACAATAAAGTCAAAAAGAAACATCGTTTTCCCCATATTCCACCCGATATATTTTTGAACAACACGTGCGATGATATCGACTCCTCCTGTTGTTCCTCCAAACCTGAAAATAATGCCAAGACCCACTCCAATAAAAACACCGGCAAAAAGAGCTGCTAGAGTCATATCATGCCGCAGGGGCATATTCACTGGAAAGCGCTGGAATATCCATAAAAATAGCGATAAGCTGACGACTCCGAGCATGGTATAAATAAATGCTGTTCTCCCTAATAGTTTCCACCCTACAAAAAACAAAGGAATATTTAACACTAAGTTAGAATAAGAGGGATCAATGTTAAATAAGAAAAATAAAAGCAGGGTAATGCCTGTGAATCCACCTTCAGCTAAATTGTTTTGCATGTTAAAATTAACAAGTCCAAACGCAAATATGGCAGCACCAAGCAGTATAAAAATAATATTTTTAAATCTGAGACCTTTCATACTTACAAACCTCCTATGACCGTTTTTGCACTACCTTATCATAAAGGAATATATTTCATTTCGTAAATAACTATCGAAAAGATTTTTGAAAATAGTAAAAAGTGATGATGTTTCTTCTAGTGCTATGTATTAGTAGTATCCTCAATTCGTAAAATATAGACAGATTTTTGAGAATTAAGGGAAACGTGAGGAATATTGTGAAAGAGCATCTGACAAAGGCTTGGTAAGAAGAAGTAATTACACTAAATAATTTGAAGTAAAGATGTTATAATAGTAAGCTGAGTGTACTTCTAAAAGAGGTGAAATAAAAAGATGTCAAAAAAAACGATGGAGCAAATGCAGCAAGAAGTTGATGCATATATTAGCCAATTTAAAGAAGGATATTTTAGTCCTCTTGCTATGCTTGCGCGAATGTCGGAAGAAGTGGGCGAATTATCGCGCGAAATTAACCACTATTATGGTGAAAAGCCGAAGAAAACGACTGAAGCAGAACGTACGGTCGAAGAAGAAATGGGCGACATTTTATTTGTATTAATTTGCTTTGCAAATTCATTAAATATTGATTTACAAGAAGCGCATGATCGCGTTATGAATAAATTTAATACGCGTGACAAAGATCGCTGGACGAAAAAAGAAGACTAAGGAGAGAAAAAGAATGGACAAAATTCGAATTGTACTTGCAGGACCAAGAGGTCGTATGGGAAAAGAAGCTGTATTATTAATAGAAGAAACAGAGCATTTTGAATTAGTAGCAGCGGTAGATCGTATCAATGAAGGAAAATACATAAGTGATATTGAAGGAATGCCAAATGTACAAGCGCCAATCTACACGGATATTGAAAAATGTTTTGAAGACGTTAAGGCAGATGTTTTAGTTGATTTGACAACACCTGAAATTGGGCGCGTTCATACTAAAACAGCCCTAACATATGGAGTAAGACCTGTTGTAGGAACAACTGGCTTTTCAGAAGAAGATTTAAAAGAATTAAAGCAGCTTGCTGAAGAGAAGGAACTTGGCTGTATCATTGCACCTAATTTTGCGATTGGCGCTATTTTAATGATGAAGTTTTCACAAATGGCAGCTAAATACTTTGATGATGTTGAAATTATTGAAATGCATCACGATCAAAAGTTAGATGCACCATCAGGAACAGGCTTAAAAACAGCGGAGCTTATCAGTGAAGTTCGTGAAGCAAAAAAACAAGGTCATCCTGAGGAAAAAGAATTGCTAGAGGGCGCACGCGGTGCAGATTATGAAGGAATCCGCCTACATAGCGTACGTTTGCCGGGACTGATTGCTCACCAAGAAGTGATGTTCGGAGGATTTGGACAAACATTAAAAATCCGTCATGATTCATACAACCGTGCTTCTTTTATGTCAGGTGTGAAGCTAGCTGTTGACACAGTTATGAACGTAGACACACTTGTATATGGGTTAGAAAATATTATTGACTAAGGAGCGAGAAAAATGAAAATCGCCTTAATTGCACATGATAAAAAGAAAAATGATATGGTACAATTCACAACAGCCTATCAAGCGATTTTACAGGAACATTCGCTGTTCGCAACAGGAACAACAGGAACGCGTATTTCAGAAGCAACAGGTTTGAAGGTTCACCGCTTTCAATCAGGACCTCTTGGAGGAGATCAGGAGATAGGAGCTTTAATTGCTCAAAATGAAATGGATATGGTTATTTTTTTCCGCGATCCATTAACAGCTCAGCCTCATGAACCTGATATTTCAGCTCTGATGCGTCTCTGTGACGTCTATGCG
This sequence comes from Priestia sp. FW507-14D1A, assembly GCF_058781295.1. Lineage (NCBI taxonomy): Bacteria > Bacillati > Bacillota > Bacilli > Caryophanales > Bacillaceae > Priestia > Priestia sp. FW507-14D1A. The sequence goes on along the minus strand of NZ_JBYSWQ010000002.1, from coordinate 252,570 downwards.
GTTCCTCTTGCAACGAATATGGGAACAGCAGAGATTTTAATTCATGGACTTGAACGAGGCGATTTGCATTGGCGTTCAATTATAAAAAAATAGGGTGAAGATAATGAAAGAAACAATAGATATCCTTGCCTTTGGTGCTCATGCCGATGATGTAGAAATCGGCATGGGTGGAACCATTGCAAGAATGAGTGAACAAGGTTTGAAGGTAGTTATTTGCGATTTGACGCAAGCTGAACTTTCTTCAAATGGAACGGTTGAAATTCGAAAACAAGAAGCGTCCAAAGCTGCTGATGTCTTAGGTGTTCATGAGCGAATTCATCTGCATTTGCCAGACAGAGGTTTGGTTTTAAAGGCAGAGTATATAGCTGAAATTGCATCAGTTATTCGCACGTATCAACCAAGGATTATATTTGCTCCTTACTTCGAAGATCGTCATCCTGATCATGGGAATTGTGCAAGGCTTGTAGAAGAGGCTATGTTTTCCGCTGGCGTTAAAAATTATATCGATTATAAAAAGCAAAAAGCTCATCGTGCTGAGTCTCTTTATTTCTATATGATAAATGGATTTCATAAGCCAGATTTTATTGTAGATGTATCAAGCACGTTTCAAAAGAAAGTAGCTAGTCTAGAGGCTTATGAAAGTCAATTTATAAAAACAGCAGATACGTTTGATACGCCGCTGGTAAACGGATATATTGAAACGGTAGAGAGCAGAGAGCGATTATTTGGCAAAGAAGTCGGGGTAGCATACGGTGAAGGTTTTTTATCTAAAAAACCGATTTTGATGTACGACGATTTAGTAGGTGGAAAATAAATGAAGTTAAAAATTGGTATTACATGTTATGCTTCCGTTGGAGGTTCAGGAGTGGTAGCAACGGAGCTAGGGAAGCTGCTGGCTGAAAAGGGGCACGAGATTCATTTTATTTCCTCTAGCATGCCTTTTAGATTGACGAAAGTATATCCAAATATTTATTTTCACGAAGTAGATGTAAATCAGTACTCCGTCTTTAAATACCCTCCGTATGATCTTGCTTTATCCAGTAAAATGGCTGAAGTGGCTAAAAGAGAAAAGCTTGACATTATTCATACGCACTATGCAATCCCCCACGCCGTTTGCGGGATTTTAGCTAAACAAATGGTGGAGCACGAAGTGAAAATTGTGACGACTCTTCATGGGACAGATATTACGGTTCTAGGAGAGGATCCATCGTTAAAAGATTTAATTAAATTTGGAATTGAGAAATCAGATGCAGTGACGGCTGTATCTCAGTCACTTGTTGATCAAACTCACCATTTAATTAGTCCAGATAAAGAAATTGAAACGATGTATAATTTTATTGATGAACGAGTTTATCATAAAAAAGAAGTTCAGTATTTAAAAGCGGAGTATGGCATATTAGAAAATGAAAAAGTCGTTATTCATATTTCAAACTTTCGTCAAGTCAAACGAGTTACAGATATAGTCAAAACATTTGCTATTATTAATAAAAAGCTTCAGTCTAAGCTGCTGCTTGTAGGAGACGGCCCTGAAATGACGGTTGTGTCTCAATTAGTAAGAGAGCTAAATCTTCAAGATTCTGTGTTATTTCTTGGGAAACAAGAAAATGTAGCAGAATTATATTCGATTAGCGATTTAAAATTGTTATTATCTGAAAAAGAGAGCTTTGGGCTTGTACTTTTAGAAGCTATGGCTTGCGGTGTTCCATGCATCGGAACAAATACAGGCGGAATTCCTGAAGTAATTGAACACGAAAAAACAGGATATATTTGCGAAGTGGGAGACGTCGAAGAGGCAGCGAGCAAAGCAATTCAGCTACTTGAAAATGAACAGCTGCATCACCAAATGAGGGAAGCGTCTCTAAGCGCAGTTAATCATAAATTTCATTCAACAGAGATTGTGAGTCAATATGAAAAACTTTATTATAAATTGGTACAGGGTTGAAGAATGGAGGACGTTATGAAAGAACCGTTCATTCATCCGCTTTATATTATTGAAAAACTGGAGACAGCCGGTTACGAAGCGTATTTTGTTGGAGGAGCGGTCCGGGATCTCATTTTAAATCGGACGATTGGAGATATTGATATCGCTACGTCAGCTAGGCCTGAACAAGTGATGGAACTCTTTCCTAAGACGATTCATGTAGGAATCGAGCATGGTACGGTTGTCGTTGTCCATGAGAACGAGACCTATGAGGTAACCACTTTTCGCTCTGAGGGAGAATATGATGATTTTCGTCGTCCCTCGTCCGTTACGTTTATTTCGTCTCTTATAGAAGATTTGCAGCGTCGCGATTTTACAATCAATGCAATGGCTATGAATGCAAAAGGGGAAATTATTGATCCATTTAATGGAAGAGAAGATTTGCGAAACCAGTTAATTCGCACTGTCGGAAATGCTAAAGAACGCTTTCATGAAGATGCTCTTCGTATGATGAGAGCCGTTCGCTTTGTCAGTCAGCTGGCTTTTTCGCTGTCTGATCAAACTAAAAGAGCCATTCAGCAATACGGTGAACTGCTGAGGCATGTTTCTATTGAACGTATTACAGTTGAATTCGAAAAAATGCTGAGCGGAAAGCGTCCGTCTTTAGCATTAGCACTTGTAGCAGATACGGAGCTATATCGCTACTTGCCCCAATTGAATGTAGATCCGCAAAAATTCCGATCTGTTTGTGCACACGATTGGATGATGCTTCAGCGAGTATCGGAGTCATGGACACTTCTGGTACATCTACTCGACATTCAAGACAAGCAGGCATTTTTTAAAAGCTGGAAATTATCTAATAAGCAAATTAAAGATATTCAGCTTCAGTCTATTGGTCTTCGAGACGTTTTGGAAAATGGATGGTCAAAACGCATCATGTATACAATTGGAGAGCAGGCCAGCGTAAGCGTGAATCGTATTTTACAACTTCTTCGAAGCAATGAGCATATGAATGAACATGAGCTTCTTTACATCTATAGCGAGCTGCCTATTCATTCTTTAAAAGATTTAGATATAAATGGTCAAGATCTTTTAGTGTGGACAGGTAAAAAGGGTGGTCCATGGGTGTCTCAACTGTTAAAAGAAATTGAGGAGAAAGTTCTATACAATGAGTTAATGAACACGAAATCTTCAATAAGAAAGTGGGTGCAGTCTTGCAGTCAGATATAAGAAGAACGCTGCTTGAAATGTTTACGAACGCAGATGGGGACTATGTCTCCGGCCAAAAGATCAGCGATTTATTAGGCTGTTCAAGAACAGCTGTATGGAAGCATATCGAAGAGCTGCGAAAAGACGGCTATGAACTTGAAGCTGTTCGTAAAAAAGGCTATCGCATTGTAGGGAAGCCGAACAAAGTAAGCAGCAACGAGCTTTTATTAGGGCTCCAAACAACAAAAATCGGTCAGTATATTCATTATGAGGAAAGTGTACATTCTACTCAAAAAATTGCTCATCGAATTGCTCAAGAAGGAGCAAAAGAAGGAACGGTTGTAGTTGCTGAAGAGCAAACGGCAGGGAGAGGAAGACTTGATAGAGCGTGGTATTCCCCAAAATATACTGGTGCCTGGATGAGTATTATACTGCGTCCTTCTATCCCTCCGCAGCAGGCTCCTCAGCTGACTCTACTATCAGCAGTGGCTGTTGTACAGGCCATTCAAGAAGTGACGAACCTTTCTCCAGACATTAAATGGCCTAATGATGTTTTATTAAATGGGAAGAAGCTAGTTGGGATTTTAACAGAAATGCAGGCTGATTTTGACCGGATTCATTCGGTCATCATTGGAATCGGCATCAATGTGAATCAGCAGGAAACGGATTTTAATGAACAAATCAAACACATTGCCACATCTTTACGTATTGAAAAAGGTGAAGAAATTAATCGTGCAGCTTTGATGCAAGCGTTTTTCTTAAAGTTAGAAACCCTTTACGAAGAATACTTAAAAAATGGCTTTGGTTTAATTAAAGTTCTTTGGGAAACATATGCGATCAGTATTGGCAAGCGAATTATAGCACGCACGATGACAGCCAACATTGAAGGCTTTGCAAAAGGTATAACAGATGAAGGTGTTTTATTGATTGAAGATGATAAAGGAGTTATACACCGAATTCATTCTGCAGATATTGAGCTCTCTGCTAAAAAATAGTAGAAAAATAAAGAAATTTTTATTATAATACGAGTATCAAGGTAGTATCGCAAGAACTTCACTTGATACTCGTTTTTTATTTTTAATACGACAATAAATCTGCCTTGATCCATTAAGGACTAGGACAGAGGGATGACGCGTAGGTAAGCACATTAGGTAAAGTGTGCTTTTTATAGATGAAGTCTGTCAAAGTCCTTCTTCCTTTTATAGGTAGAAGGACTTTTTGTGTGCAGACGTGCGCTCATCTCCTCTGAGAAGGAGGAGAAAGTTAGTGAAAACAAAATTAGATTTTTTACGTATGAAACAGAACAATGAACCAATTGTGATGCTGACTGCGTACGATTATCCGTCAGCTAAGTACGCTGAGGAAGCAGGCGTAGACATGATTTTAGTAGGCGATTCTCTCGGAATGGTCGTTTTAGGATATGACTCTACGATTCCTGTAACGGTAGATGATATGATTCATCATACAAAAGCAGTTAAAAGAGGAGCTGCTGATACATTTATCGTCACCGACATGCCATTTATGTCCTATCACGTGTCGAAAGAAGACACGATGAAAAATGCTGCTCGCATTATGCAGGAAAGCGGAGCTCATGCTTTAAAAGTAGAAGGTGCAAAGGATGTTCTTTATACAATTTCAGAATTGACGCAAGCTGGTATTCCGGTTGTTGCACATCTCGGGTTAACACCTCAGTCTGTCGGTGTCCTGGGCGGTTATAAAGTGCAGGGAAAAGAAGCAAAAGAAGCCAAACAGCTAATCCAAGACGCGATCAAGTGTGAGCAAGCGGGAGCTATTGCTGTTGTATTAGAATGTGTTCCTAAACAAGTAGCAAAACAAGTAGCTGAACGCTTGAGCATTCCAACAATCGGAATTGGAGCAGGAGCTGATACGGATGGTCAAGTACTTGTATACCACGATGTATTAACGTACGGAGTAGAGCGTGTGCCAAAATTCGTTCAGTCATTTGCGAAAATAAATGAGCCTATTTTACAGGGGCTTTCTCAGTATGTCAGTGAAGTGAAAAAAAGAGAGTTTCCGAAAGAAGCACATACTTTTTCAATGAAAGAAGAGCAGTTAACGGCACTGTACGGAGGAAAATAAGATGAAAGTCATTACAACAATTAAAGACATGCAGCAGGAGATGAAAAAAGAAAAGCAGCTTGGACGTTCAATTGGATTTGTCCCGACGATGGGCTATTTGCATGAAGGCCACGCTACTTTGCTTGGAGCGGCCCGCACAGAAAATAAAGTAGTGGTGCTAAGTATTTTTGTGAACCCGACTCAATTTGGACCAAATGAAGATTTTGATACGTATCCAAGAGATTTTGAACGCGATGAGCGCGTGGCAAAAGAAGCTAACGTCGACTATTTATTTTATCCTTCAGTAGAGGAAATGTATAAGTCAAGCCGTTCAGTTGCTATAACCGTGACCGATCGTGTAGACGTATTGTGTGGACAGAAGCGCCCCGGACATTTTGACGGAGTAGCCACGGTACTAACAAAGCTTTTTCACATTGTAACACCGGATCGCGCATACTTTGGTAAAAAAGATGCACAGCAAGTTGCTGTGGTAGATGGCTTAATTGAAGACTTTAATTTTCCTGTGGAGCTTAGAGCAGTAGATACGGTGAGAGAAGCAGATGGATTAGCTAAAAGTTCTCGTAACGTATATTTAACAGATAAAGAAAGAGAAGAGGCACCTGTTTTATTTAAGAGTTTACAAAGCGCTCTGCAGCTTCTTGAAAGCGGAGAGAAGCAAGTAGAAATTCTTAAAGAGACCATTCGAAAAGAAATTGAGCAATATACGAGCGGTAAAGTGGATTATATCGAGGTTTATACGTATCCAGAGCTAAAAACGATTAAGCAAACCGCTGGAAAAATCATTATTGCTTTAGCTGTTCAATTCTCTAAAGCCCGTTTAATTGATAATGTAATTGTAGACGTACAGGGGGATAACTAAATGTTTCGCACGATGATGAATGCTAAAATACACAGAGCTCATGTAACTGAAGCCAACTTAAATTATGTTGGCAGTATCACCATTGATGAAGATATCATCGACGCAGTAGGAATCGCAGCAAACGAAAAAGTCCAAATTGTAAACAATAATAACGGAGCGCGCTTGGAAACGTACGTGATTCCCGGCGAACGCGGGAGCGGGGTAGTTTGTTTAAATGGAGCTGCTGCAAGACTCGTGCAGCCTGGAGATATCGTCATCATTATCTCTTATGCGCTCGTAGCAAATGAAGAAGTAGCTCACCATCATCCAACCGTAGCGATTATGAATGAGCAGAATAAAATCCAACAATTGCTTAAACAAGAACCAGCTGGTACAATTCTATAAGAACAGTCCCCCTTTATGAGGGGGATTTTTATTTGAATACATACGCTAGTAAGTGAACGGTATAAACCTCTATACACACTAAAGTAAAACTTCTATGTATGAAAGCCTCTCTGTTTTTCACGAGAAGGAGTTGCGCTTTTAAAGCATATAGAGCAGGCTTTCACTTTATACTATAAAAAGACAGACTTGCGAGGTGTTGACCGTGAATAAACGCTTTGTTGTGGTAGATCTTGAAACGACGGGACATTCTCCAAAACAAGGAGATAAAATGATTCAATTTGCTGCTGTCATAGTAGAAGACGGCAAAATTGTTGAACGTTTTTCTAGTTTTTTAAATCCTGGTATGGATATTCCGCCTTTTATTACACAACTAACTAACATTCAAAATGATATGGTGAAAGATGCGCCTTTATTTGAAGAAATTTCACCTAAAATTATAGAATTGCTAGATGATGCTTATTTTGTTGCACATAATGTGGCATTTGATTTAACTTTTTTACAAGAAGAACTCTATCAGTGCGGAGAGGAGACGCTTTATAATTCAACCGTAGACACCGTCGAACTGGCTCGGATTCTGCTGCCTACAGTTGATGGGTACAAACTTAGCCAATTAGCTGAGTATTTACATATTGAACATGAAAACCCTCATCAAGCAGATAGTGATGCAGAAGTAACAGCACGTATTTTACTGTTACTAATTGAAAAATTGAAGAAGCTACCTCTAACAACCTTAAAGCAGCTGTATGCGCTAAGCTTGCACTTTAAAAGTGAAATTGGAGAACTGATTCAACAAGTTATAGATGATAAAAGCTATGCTGAGGATGATTCTTATGAATTTATACATGGGATTGCGCTAAACAAATATCAGCCGCATTCAGCTAATGAAAAGCAGAACTCTCATACTTACGAAATATTTGAAACTGAAAAGCAAAAGCTGTTCCATCAGGCTCTGCCATTGTTTGAAGAACGAAAAGGGCAGTGGGAGATGATGAACTTTGTACAAGAGTGCTTTGCGGGTAATGAGCATGCTTTAATTGAAGCCGGGACCGGTATTGGTAAAACCTACGCTTATTTAGTTCCTGCCGTGTTTTATGCTTCTGTTCATCATCACCCAGTCATTATCTCAACTAACACGGTAACGCTTCAGCAGCAAATCATCGAAAAAGATGTGCCTATTCTAGAAAAGATTGTTCCGTTTCCTGTTACAGCAGCTGTTTTAAAAGGAAGAGAACACTACATTAGTATAAGAAAATTTATTCAGCTCTTAAAAGAGCGCAATAATAATTACGATGCGATCCTAACAAAAGCGAAGCTGCTTATCTGGCTGACGGAAACGGAAACGGGCGACAGCGATGAAATAAACCTGCCTTCTGGCGGCAAACTTTTTTGGGAACAGCTAAATGAAAGCAATCCGTCTCCAAGTGATTTTAAGCATCCTTGGAAACTTTATTCTTTTTATGAACGAGCGCAGAACAGAGCGCAAAATGCCCACATAGTAGTGACAAATCATCGCTTGCTGTTGATGGATGTGATGAGTAATCATGAGCTGCTGCCTGAGTATGAACAGATTATTATTGACGAGGCTCATCACTTAGAAGACATTGCCGGAGAAGAGCTGGGAGAGCGCTTAGATTATTTTGCGGTTCATGCGCTATTAAACCGAATCGGAACTATTCAAGACAAAGGGCTGTTAAAAAAAGTTCATCATACCTTTGTAAAATATAGCATCGAGCTTAACACTGAACTGCTTCAAAACCTGTTTGTGCAGCTTCATTCTGAGTGCGATGACTTATTTCGTTTGATTCATTCTTTTGTCCAAAAAAGAATCGGCAATCAGCAGGGCGAGATTGGAAGAAGCAGCTATCGATATAAAGTGGAAAAAGAGCATGGGCATTACTGGACGGCTATTCAAGAAGCAGCGTCGCGCATTCGTTTTTTAATTCACGATCTTTTTACATGGAATGATGGGGCAAGACATTCCTTTGACGAACTATATGACAAAGTCACAAAAAATGAACAGTCGTCTCTTCATGAATTTCAAACGGCTGTTAAAGGATTTGAACACATATCTCAGCAAATAGAAAAGCTTCTGTTCAAACAGCAGAGTCATCACGTAACGTGGTTTGAGATTGAACCAAAAGGAGCAGCGAATGCTACGTATATCTATAGTCAGCCTACTTCCATTGCCGATACGCTGGCTGATGAATTTTTCGCTAAGAAACAAAGCGTTATTTTAACATCGGCTACATTGACGGTGAATGGAACATTTGATTATTTAATTCAAGAGCTAGGGTTATATGACTTTCAGCCTGCTCAACTCATTCTACCTTCCGAGTTTGATTATGAGAAGCAAGCTAGAGTCTATATTCCTCAAGATATGCCTGCTGTTAACGAAGTATCATTATATGAGTATAGCGCTATGATGGCAGAAAGTATTCTTGACGTAGCTAAAGTAACAAATGGTCGTATGCTGGTGCTTTTTACTTCATATGACATGTTGAAAGCTACGTATGGTTATTTAAAAGAGTTAAACGATCTTGAAGAGTTTGTACTGCTCGGTCAAGGAGTCACAACTAGAAATCGTAATAGACTGCTAAAGGACTTCAGCCAGTTTGAGCATTCCATTCTATTAGGTACAAATAGCCTGTGGGAAGGAATTGATCTGCCAGGAGATTTATTATCATGTCTCGTAATTGTCAGACTTCCTTTTTCATCGCCTAATCAACCTCTGCTGACAGCTAAATTTGAGCAGATGAAAAAAGAAGGAAAAAGTCCTTTTATGAATTATTCACTTCCTCAGGCCGTTATCCGTTTTAAACAAGGATTTGGACGGTTAATTCGTTCCAAAAGTGACCGAGGAGCTATATTTATTTTTGATAATCGCATTACGCGAACAGCATATGGATACCATTTTCTTCATTCACTTCCAAAAGTCCAGGTTGTTCAAAAAAAGTTTTCGAATATCTTACTGGACTACAAAGAATGGTGGAATGAAAAGACTTGAGCATACGCTTAAGTCTTTTTTTATGCATACTGTTTCTTCACTTGAGAGACGATAGTAATATACTATGATAAGCAAATGAGGACAGTGTATGATTAAAATATTGCTAAGTGCTGTACTGTTTTTTAGTTTTATGAACTGTTCGGCTTCAGCAGCCGTCATTAAAAACGTAGATTTTGGTTTGCAAGCTGATGAAGTAGTGATTACCTTTCTGCCTCTTTCAGCTGGAGAAGCGAGTCTGATTCAAGACGGAAGCGGTGAGACTATTTTGATAAATACCGGTAATGCATCTTCCTATCTCGAGCTAAAGAAGTGGTTGAAGCGATATAAAGTAAAAAAAATCAACCAATTAGTGATTACAAAACAGCAAAAATACTATGATTCAAATGTTCAGCGTGCTGTGAATGATTATCATATAAAGCGCATTATTGTCCCGGCTCAGTACCAGGCGGAATTTCAAACAGAGAAGTGGAAAGAAAATGATTTATTTCAGTTAACAGATAATATACACGTTGATGTCTTGCATGCATCGAAACAAAAAACAGCGGCTATGGATCTATTATTTACGATTGGAGAACATCGGATTCTATATGCAATGAGCAGCTCAGATGAAGTAGAAGAAAAGTTTTTACGCATTCCTCTTACCCATGTAGATGTATTAAAAATTCCTAATTTTGGAGAGGGAACGTTTTTTTCGAATACATTTTTGAAGCAATTAGATACACAGCTTGCCGTTATGTTTACGAAACCAGGCCGTTCCTATTCCCCTCGACTGCTTTCAAATTTAACAGCTGAATGGATTGAATTATATGACGTAAGAGAAGGGAGCGCTTACTCTATTAAAATGTCGCTAAAATCCTATGATGTGATGAAATTTTCTGCAAAATAAACAAATTTCCTTTTGCAAAAAGAGGTAAATTCCTTATAATATTATATATGTTTACTTATTTATTCGGTTTTTACGCAAAACGTACAGATGGGATTGATGAGTGAAAAAGATGACGATGGTTTTTGATACCTGTTATAATACGGATATCGTCATTTTTGCGTCGTGATAGACGAGCTAGGAGGTTTACAATGGAAAGTAGGATTGAAGTATTATCAACTGTCCGCGTGGAAAATTCCTCGGATTTATATAAAATTGTTGATAGTTTGAATCGCACGTTGAAAAAGCAAGATTTGATGTTCGGATTAGCGTTAGATGAAGAAGATCAAAGCAAAGCTGTATTTACAATTTATCGTACATAAGTAGGGATTTTATGAAAAAGTTAATTATTGTAGCGGTAGCTGCTGTGCTTTTAATTATCGGGGGCATTTCTTTTAGCATTTATCACTCGTCCGTGAAGGATGTGCAGTCTGCTGAGGAAAAAGCAGCATCTCAAGCAAAAAAAGAATTTAATTTGAAATCTGTCACAAGCACCCAGCCATATTTCGGCAATCATGCATTTTATGTAGTAGAAGGTACAAACCGAAGCAATCAAAAGGTAATTGCTTGGATGCCTAAAAGCAAAAAACAAACAGCAGTTTTAAAGAAAGCAAGCAGCGGGATCACAAAAGAAAAAGCCATTTCCATTGTGAAAAATGATAAAAACCCGCAGGAAATTAAGTCGGTGCGCCTAGGCATTGAAAAGAAAAAGCCGCTGTGGGAAGTAACATATGTGGATAAAGATAAGAAACATTTAACATACTATTATCTTGATTTCTCTAGCGGTGAATTTATAAAACGATACAGCTTATCTCAATCATAAATCGTTTATACCATATGAAATGCCATATGTGTCATAATATAAGATTTCAGCGCTTTATGAAAATGAAGCCAATTTTTTATCTATAATCAGCCCGCGGGCTGATTATAGCTTTAGTTCATAGGGGGAGATTTTAGTGAAGTTAGCAAAACGTGTATCAGCATTAACGCCATCATCAACATTAGCGATTACAGCAAAAGCGAAAGAATTGAAAGCGGCTGGTCATGATGTGATTGGACTTGGAGCAGGGGAACCTGATTTTAATACGCCGCAGCACATTTTAGAAGCGGCTGTCACAGCAATGAATGATGGTCAGACAAAATATACGCCAGCAGGCGGCCTTGCACCATTAAAAGAAGCGGTAATTGAAAAATTCAAACGCGACCAAGGCCTGACGTATTCACCTTCTGAAATTATTGTTTGTACAGGTGCTAAGCACGCACTGTATACGTTATTTCAAGTTCTGTTAGACGAAGGTGACGAAGTGATTATCCCAACTCCTTACTGGGTAAGTTATCCTGAGCAAGTAAAGTTAGCAGAAGGTACACCAGTATTCGTTGAAGGTTCTGAAAATAACGAATTTAAAATCACACCTGAACAATTAGAAGCGGCTATTACTGCTAAAACCAAAGCTGTTATTATCAATTCACCAAGCAACCCAACAGGTATGATTTACACAAGAGAAGAGCTTCAAGCTTTAGGGGAAATTTGCTTGAAGCACGATATTTTTATCGTATCAGATGAAATTTATGAAAAGCTTGTATACGGTCAAAATGAACATGTATCGATTGCACAGCTTTCACCAGCGTTAAAAGAAAAAACAATTATCATTAACGGTGTTTCTAAGTCACATTCCATGACGGGCTGGCGCATTGGATATGCAGCTGGTGATGCTACAGTTATTAAAGCGATGACAAACCTAGCGAGTCACAGCACGTCAAATCCAACATCTATTGCTCAATATGCAACAATTGCTGCGTATAACGGCACTCAAGAGCCGGTGGAAATGATGCGACAAGCTTTTGAAGAGCGTCTAAACGTGATTCATGAAAAGCTGATTAACATTCCAGGGTTCTCATGCTTAAAGCCACAGGGTGCTTTCTACTTATTCCCTAACGCAATTGAAGCTGCAAAGTTAACTGGCTTTGATACAGTTGATGCTTGGGTAGAAGCTATTTTAGAAGAAGAGAAGGTAGCCCTAGTTCCTGGATCAGGATTCGGTTCACCTGAAAACGTACGTCTTTCTTATGCTACATCACTAGATCTGCTAGAAAAGGCATTAGAACGAATTCAATCATTCATGACTCGTCACATGAAATAAAAAAGTAACAATAGGTAGAAACAAAAGAGCTTTTTAGCACAAATTACACGTGTTAGAAGGCTCTTTTTGTTTGTTACTTGTTATTATGTTTGTCGAAATGTATAATAGGATGGCATACATAATTACGAAATGTAAGTTTTTTGGAGGGATATTAATCGTGAAAATTACGATTTCAGAAGCAAGCAAGCATGTAGGAAAAGAAGTAACAATTGGTGCTTGGTTAGCGAATAAACGTTCAAGTGGTAAAATTGCCTTTTTACAGCTGCGCGATGGATCAGGATTCATGCAAGGGGTAGTTGTAAAAGCTGAAGTAGAAGAAGAAACTTTTAAATTAGCTAAATCTATGACGCAAGAATCATCACTATATGTAACAGGTGTAGTACGTGAAGATGAGCGCTCACCGTTTGGCTATGAGTTAACAGTTACAAGCCTTGAAGTTATTCATGAAGCTGTTGATTATCCAATTACGCCAAAAGAACATGGAACAGAGTTCTTAATGGATAACCGTCATTTATGGCTGCGTTCTAAACGTCAACATGCTGTTATGAAGGTTCGTAACGAAATTATTCGTGCAACGTATGAATTCTTTAACGAAAACGGGTTTACAAAAGTAGATCCGCCAATCCTAACAGGAAGTGCTCCTGAAGGAACAACAGAATTATTCCACACGAAATATTTTGATGAAGATGCATATCTTTCTCAAAGTGGACAGCTTTATATGGAAGCAGCGGCAATGGCGCTTGGAAAAGTATTTTCATTCGGTCCAACGTTCCGTGCTGAAAAATCTAAAACACGCCGTCATTTAATTGAGTTTTGGATGATTGAACCAGAGATGGCTTTCTACCAATTCGAAGATAACTTGAAAGTACAGGAAGAGTATGTGTCTCATGTTGTACAGTCTGTTTTAACAAACTGTAAGTTAGAGTTAAACGTACTAGGCCGTGATACATCTAAGTTAGAACAAATTAAAGCGCCATTCCCTCGTATTTCGTACGATGACGCTCTTAAATTCTTACATGAAAAAGGATTTACAGATATTCAGTGGGGAGATGACTTTGGAGCACCGCATGAAACGGCTATCGCAGAAAGCTATGACAAGCCGGTATTCATTACACACTATCCAACGTCATTAAAACCATTTTATATGCAGCCAGATCCAACAAATGAAGACGTAGTATTATGTGCAGACTTAATCGCACCAGAAGGCTACGGAGAAATCATTGGAGGCTCTGAACGTATTCATGATCAAGAGCTTTTAGCTCAGCGTGTAGAAGAGCATAAATTAGATACTGAAACGTATAAGTGGTATTTAGAGCTTCGTAAGTATGGCTCAGTTCCACATTCAGGATTTGGTTTAGGCCTTGAGCGTACGGTAGCATGGATTAGCGGCGTAGAACACGTTCGTGAAACGATTCCATTCCCACGCTTATTAAACCGTTTATACCCGTAAGGAAGTGAAAAAAGTATTCTGACTCTTGTAGTCAGGATACTTTTTTAGCTTTTTTTATGAATCATAAAAAGAAAAGATAAACGAGGCTTTTACTTATATCATAAGGAAACAAAGGCAAACATAGAAAAGAGTCTAACTTAAAAGGGAGTTGCAATTCTCGAAAAAATAAGTTAGTGTAATATTCTTGGAAGGAAGTCATCGTTCGTATATATTTTATATGTGCAGAGCAATGGTACGGTTTCAGCGGAAAGTTTTACATAGAAGCTTTTTTAGCTTCGAATAATTATTACTTTGACTATAAACTTCATGATATACTAACTACTGAGGTGTTCGGATATGAAAAAAGAAACGTTAATTGAATGGTTTGAACAAGGCACAGTTTCAATTCCGAAGCTGCTGTTTAATCACTATAGCGATTTGGGAATGAACGAAACGGAATTCATGACGTTAATGCATATTTATGTTTCCATTGAAGGCGGTGAAGGTTTCCCGACACCTAACGAATTGGCGGCAAAAATGAGTATTTCAAGTGCTGTCTGCATGGATACGCTGCGAGCATTAATTCAGCGCGGCTTTTTATCTATTGAGCAAGATCAACAGCAAAACGCCCTTATTTGTGAACGTTATTCATTAAAACCGCTTTGGGAAAAGCTTATTCATCATATGATGCAAGAAACAAGAGAAGTAGAAAAAAACGAAGAAGAACAAGAAGAGCTTAATTTATATACAATGTTTGAAAAAGAGTTCGGCAGAGCATTGTCTCCGTTTGAATGCGAAACACTAGCGATGTGGATTGATCAAGATCATCATGATCCCATTATTATTAAAGCGGCACTAAGAGAGTCGGTGATGTCTGGAAAATTAAACTTCCGGTATATTGATCGTATTTTATTTGAATGGAAGAAAAATGGTATTCGGACCATTGATCAAGCCCGCAAGCATAGCCAAAAATTTCGTCAAAATCAACAGCCCAAAAAACTATCTTCTGTTAACCCTTCTCAGTCTACATCAGCCATTCCTTTTTTTAATTGGCTAGAGCAATGACAGGATAAAAAGCTGCTTCAAGATCCAAGTAATTGAATCTTGAAGCAGCTTTTTTAAAAGAATACGGACAAGAGTAGCATTTGACAGGAACCCTATTGTAAAATAGGAGGGAACTACCTGTAAGAAGAAGGAGAACTAGTATGTTAACGTTAAAACAAATCAGACAGTGTCTAGATGCTATGGCGGAAATGTTTCCTGACGCTCACTGTGAGTTAAATCATCGGAATCCCTTTGATTTAGTCATTGCTGTAGCGCTATCTGCTCAGTGCACAGATGCTTTAGTCAACCGCGTAACAACAGATTTATTCAAGAAATATCAAACGCCTGAAGACTATTTAGCCGTTTCGTTAGAAGAGCTGCAGCAAGATATTAGATCAATCGGCTTATATAGAAATAAAGCTAAAAATATTCAAAAGCTCTGCCGTATGCTCATTGATGAATACGGAGGAGAAGTTCCAAGAGATCGTGATGAGCTGACTAATCTTCCAGGAGTAGGGCGTAAGACGGCTAATGTTGTTGTATCCGTAGCTTTTGGAGTACCGTCAATAGCAGTAGATACGCATGTAGAACGTGTAAGTAAACGCCTTGGGATTTGCAGGTGGAAAGATTCCGTTTTGGAAGTAGAAAAAACGCTGATGAGGAAAATTCCGAAAGATGAATGGTCCGTTACGCATCATCGACTTATCTTTTTTGGACGCTATCACTGTAAAGCACAGTCTCCTCAATGTCATGTCTGCCCGCTTCTTGATCTTTGCCGAGAAGGAAAGAAACGAATGAAAGGAAAAGAGAAGAAGACAGATGTTACCGATTGAAGTGCCGTCACATTTCCTATGCGAACCATTCTATTCAAAAGAAAATCGGGTTTTTGAAGTGGATGAAAAAAATGGAAGAAATTATTTTGTTTATGATATTTTATACGATGTACATAAAGAAACGAAAACACCTTGGAGGGATGTTCAAAATAATATACGGCCATTTTTTGAGAAGTGGGAAACTCAAAGGGAAGAACTGTATACGCTTTTTTCTCAGCGAAAAGCAAAAGAAGCAGCTCCTTGGATGAAACAAGCTGCTGCTATGTATATTAGTTTACTGTTTTGGATTAATGGACAGCCCGTTCGGCGTTTAAATCGGCTGCAAGAAGATATAGCAGACCTAACCTATAAGCCTATTAACTGTGCTGAGAGACTTATGTTTTTGCTGCAGCGAGTTTCTTCTTATCAAGCGTATATTCAGCTGACAGAATTATTTAATGAGCTGCGTAAGCAATATGCAAAAATGCTTATTCTTCACAAGCAATAAAGCCCCTACACGTGTAGGGGCTTTTTACTGCTACGTTAATTTTCAGTTGTTGGCTCTTGCTGCGGTGTAGCAGGTGTTGACGGCGTCGATGGTGTAGCAGGTGTTGTTGGTGGTGTTTGGCTTCCTGAGTCACTTCCACCGTTGTCTGCTGGAGGAGTTGTTGCGCCTCCGTTATTACTGTTGTTGCCGCTATTACCATCGTTACCATTGCCGCTATCATTATTGTTATTATCGGTGTTGCCGCTATTGCCGCTATTGCCGCTATTGTTACCGCCGCTATTGCTGCCATTATTGCTGTTTTGGTTATCATCCGGCTGAGTAGATGAATCGTCACCTTGATCAGAGCCGTTGTTTTGATCAGTGTTGCTATTGTCTTCATTTTGATTATCGTCCGTTGTTCCGTCATCTTCAGGCTTAGTAGAATCATCTTCGGTAGCTTGATCTGATGAACCAGGGACTTTTACAGAAGAACTAGCGCTTTCGCCCGTATTTGTTGTTACGGTGAAACTATACGTTGCGCCTGGTGCTGGGTTGGAAATTGTTTTTCCACCGGCTCCTGCGCCAGATGCGAGTTGTTCAGAACCGTTAGGAGATGACATTGTGACTGTAAAGGTCGTATCGCTGGCTGCGTTTGACGCTGACCAGTTAACTGAAATTGCTCCTCCGCTATACGAAGCAGTAATTTTTGGCTTCACATCTTTATTGTCTTTTTTCTCTTTTTTGTCCTCTTTTTTATCTTCTTTCTTTTCTTCTTTTTCTTTCTTCACAAACGTTTGAGATACTTTTGTCGGTGCAGTACCGCGCACAAAGTATTCTTTAGTAATTAAGCTCGAAGGAGTAGAGCCGCTTGGACGTTTTAAGTCTTTGCCCGTTGGTTTTTCCACGGAACGTTCAACTACGCTGTCCGGCTGCTTGAAACTTCCTTTAGGTTTGCCTTCAGAAATATGAGTAATAACATGCTTAAAGATATTTTTTGCCATGCCTGTTTCATTAGCACTTAAAATATAGCCGTCTTTAGCAGTTTCATAGCCTGTCCATACGGAAATCGTATAGTTTGGCGTAAACCCATTAAACCAAACGTCTTTTTCACCAGCGTCTGGAATATTATATCGTTGCTTTTCTGCAGCACTAAAGTTCGAAGTTCCTGTTTTACCCGCAATTTCTAATCCTGGTGTACGAACAGCACGAGCTGTACCATATGATTCGTTTACAACAGATTTCATCATGTCCGTCATCATAAATGCCGTGTAATCTTGCATTGCGCGTTTTGGTTTTGGCGTTAAATCAATTTCTGTTCCATCAGGGAATTTTACCTTTGTCACTGTATGCGGTGCATTGTACATACCTTCATTTGCAAAAGCACTATAGGCTCCAGCCATTTGTAGAGGTGTAACACCTGTACGGAAGCCTCCGATAGAATAAGATTCAGAATAAGCTTCGCCATCTTCTTCATCTAATTTTAGCCCAAGGCCTGTAGCGAACTCTTTTGCTTTGTCCGCACCTGTTGCTTGAAATGCTTTTAAAGCAGGGATGTTCAGTGAACGTCCTAAAGCTTCACGCGCTGAAACCCAGCCTTTATAGTTACGTCCAAAATTTCGGATTGGCGTGCCGTTTGAATAATGATATTCTTCATCTTTTAACGGTTGTCCAGTAGACCACTTTAAGTTCTCAATCGCTGGACCGTAATCTAAGATCGGCTTAATTGTTGAGCCGGGCTGACGTCTCATATTTGTTGCAAAGTTTAAGCCGCCTGATACACGATTACGTCCGCCTCCAATTGCTTGAATACCGCCTGTTTCATTATCTACAACGACAAGACCTGCTTGGAATTTATCGTTCGGGAAGTTGACTACTTTGTTGTTCATCACATCATCCACATAGTCCTGAGCATTAGTGTCAAGCGTTGTATAAATTTCTAAGCCCGCAGAAAATGGATCCGCGTCTGTTTTCTTTTTTACTTCCTCGATTACTTGATCAATAAATACATCGTACTTAGATGTTGATTCAGTTTGTTTAGCTAAATGAGCCTGTACATCTACTTGTTTTGCTTTGTCGGCCTCGGCTTGTGTAATGAAGCCGTTTTTAGCCATTAAGTTTAATACTGTGTTACGGCGTTTAGTAGCATTCTCTGGGTTTGTAACTGGGTTATAAGTAGTTGGCGCTTTTGGTAAGCCTGCCAACATAGCAGCTTCATCAAGAGTTAAATCTTTTACGCTTTTAACTCCGTAAAATTTCTCAGCTGCTCGTTCAATACCGTATACTTCACCTGATGCGAAATATATTTTGTTTAAATACATTTCAAGAATTTGTTGCTTCGAATATTTACGCTCAAGCTGGTAAGCTAACCACATTTCTTGTACTTTACGTTTAACCGTCTTCTTTGGTGATAAGAACGAATTCTTTACCACTTGCTGAGTAATCGTACTACCGCCCTCAGCACCGAAACCGTTTTTAAAGTTCGCCATTAATGCTCCGCCAATTCGGTAAAAGTCGACGCCGTGATGCTTATAAAAACGAACGTCTTCCGTAGCGATAAATGCGTTTTTGACGACTTGAGGGATTTCATCGTATTGCACATATGTACGTTTTTGAGCTCCAATTTCTTTTACAACTGTCTTTCCATCGTTTGCATATACTTTAGATGAAAAAGAGTTTTTTAATACCGAGTCATCAACTTTTGGAGCATCGCTTATCATAGCAAAAAAAGTTCCCACTCCGGCAATGAGCCCGATGATTCCTATCAGTAAAACTGCGGCAACAATTTTACGAAATAGGCCTCCTTTTTTCTTCTTTTTCGGTTTTCCTTGAGATTTACCTTCTGGTTTGTTGTCATTCATAGCTCTTCGTCGTTCTTCACGAGAGCGATAATTATCTGACATAAAAACTCCTACCTTTCAACGCATTGTAAGAGAATGATTTCCGTAAACATATATATCATACTCTTAAAAGTATAATTTATCTATAGTTTTTATGTAATCGATTCTCGGATGGTAACCAAGTTCGATGAAATGTCCTTTTTTTTCAATATCTGCCTTAGGGATTGATTTTCGTCCATCTTTTTTCATGGCATCCCAATAAGGAAAAAGGAACTGTGCTTCGAACAAGTATATTTCTTGTAAAGTAGAGAACATTAATATAACGAAACAAATCCCGTTTTGTTTCACAATTTGCTTCATATGTTCAATTTGATGTTCATGAAAATTACGCAGCGGAAATGAGGTTTTATTTCTCGTTTCTTTTGCTTCAAAGTCAAGGTGTTTTCCTTTATAGACTCCATTATAGTCTGTAGTAGAAGCCTGTTTAAAATAAGCTTCTTTGATAACAGCGGCACTTCTCTTCGGATAGTCTACTTTTACAATTTGAACAGGGGTTGGTTTTTTGTGAACAATGGCTATTCCTTTTGAAACATAGTATTCGTTTGTTTCGTTTAAATCGTCCTCCAGCGTCATACCACGATTGCTATAGCTAGCTTCTAGCTTTTTAGGGGAAGGACTGCTGGTATTCAATGGCTTATAGGCCTTTCCGTTAGGATAGCGAATCATAACCATCACTCCTTTAGTGTAAATCTATTAAACAAACAAATTCTATTATACCAAATCCTACAAATAAAAATAGATGAAAGAAGATGAAGAGATGTCACTCAATAGTTCGGAACAAGCGCTGTTGACGGCGATTAAAAAAACCACAGACAAGCTGAATATTGATAATATATCAAGAACCCAGGCTTATGCAACTTTTTATCATAGATATCCTGAAGTAAAGTGGGCATTTCTCGCAAGTATGGTATCACGAAATGCAGGATGGAATATGTGTGATTTGCAAGGGAAAAACATGAAAAAAGCGTTATCAAAGCAAACGCGCGATTTATTATTTTTGACGTATGAAAGAGCAAATTGGCTTATTTTTAAAGATGCCTTCCCACAATTACTATTGTATGCTGTTTCGCGTAAAAAACATGTCTCTTACGCTCATTTACTTCCCTATTTAAATGTTTCATCTTTTATCGAAGAGAAGTGGAGACAATTTATGCAGAGACCTTGTGAACTGCAGCTTATTCATGCGTTAATTGTGAATGAGCAGCATGTTATTCAACAGCCCGTTATTGAACAGCCTTTTTATCAAGATAGAGTATTTAAAAGTGCGCTGTTTTTTTTTCAAGATATATTCCACTTTAGTTCCGTCCTTTTTCCTACTACAAAAGGGGAATTATACGGTTGTTCTGTTCATGATTTTACAAAAGTAAATAATCGGATTGATTTGGGCAAGGAATTAGCGGCTTTATTATTTCATGAAAAGTATTATCCCTTGTTTTATGAATTTTCTTTGAAAACAAAGCATACGGGTTCAAGATACGACTATGAACAGTATTTTGTGAATGAAACTAGTTGCCGTACACCTGCTCTTCGAAAGGTGTATCCGGCTATTAGACATCATGAAAAGAAGAGAGAAGAGTGGTTTTTAACGAAAAAAGAGGAGCAAAAGCTCATGAAAAAGCCGTCTTTTCCAAAGAAAGTTCATTTTACAAAGTGGTATCTTCAAAAGCAAAAGCAGCTGTATATATTAATGAAAGTAGCGCAAGTATTTAATATAAATAAAAACGGTCACTTGTGACCGTTTTGTTCTTAAGTAGAAGGCTGGTTAGGACCGTTTAACTTTTTAGGATCACCGTAGGTTTTTGTTTCAGGCTTATTTTTAGGCTGTGATTTTTGCTGTTTGTTGGCCATATCTAGGCACCTCCTATCATGTCGTAATAAACGTTCAGCAGCGGAATGTATCTGCTTAGCTGAAATGTCTATACTAGTGTTTTCAATATGTTCACTTTCGATTCATCATAAATGAAAATGTCGAAAACATCTTTCTTTGACGAATAGAAACTAGTTTTGTCATGTGTGAAGGGACAATGAAGAAAAGAGAGAATACGTTATGCAAAGGAAAATTTGGAGGGATGGCGATGAAACAAAGTATGGTTAAAACAAGCGAAATGATGACTTTATTAGATAGCTTACTAGAGCAAGTAGATTTAGTGGATAAAACGATGTCTACATCTATAAATGAAGCATTTACACATTGTGAAGAAACATATATGGAACAAGTTCATCGCATTGACCAATCACTGCAAGAAATTGAAGTAGCTGTGTACGAAAGCATGCCTTCCGAAACAGAATGGAATAGAAGCCGAAGAGAAATGGTTCTTCATACAGTATAAAGACTGTTTATGTTACAATAGTCATCGTAGAGGTGACGAATAACGATGAATGAAGATGTGAAAAAAAGTACGGAGATCATGTTTCAATATAATGAAGTAGCTGTAGAACGATTAGCGTCTATTCAACAACAAGAAAATTATGAAGTGAAATTTTTTGAAGAAGTAAAGTCTTATGGAGATATTTTCTTCAAAGAACTTGATGAATGGGCTAGTCTCGTAACGGAATGGCTGAAGAAAGAGCGACCAAAATATATTCATGTTAATCAAGTAGAGACGTTAAAAGAAAATTTACAAAACGTTGTACTACAGTCATTTTATCCCGAGACGCGAGAAAAGCGATTTAAAAAGATGTATCACTCAAATAAGTATGTGCTCGAGTCGATATTGAATAATTAATCCCGGCCTTCCGTTGAGACTTATAAGGTGGGGATTTTCTATGTATGCCTAAAGAGAAAACTCTTTAGGCATTTTATCATTATCAATAAAAAGTTAATCAAAATCTTTTTGTGATTGGATAGAAACAGCTGGGTGATCTTGTGAAGCAACTGTATCGATATGATAATCAACTTTTTCGGTATGTTTAGAAGCAACGGCGTTATTTGTTTTATTTACTGCACCTTGTCCTTGTTTTTTATGATCAAAATGTTTTCCACGACTCATGAAATAAACCTCCTTTATTGAATACTACGTTAAAGCCTTTATAGTATAAACAAGTCAAAAAAGAAGTATGTGTCCACTTTATAAGAAACAAAGAAACCACCGATTTCTCGGTGGTAGTAAAAAAATTAATCATCTTGTGCACTAAAATCGGGCTTAGTAGCTCCAATTTGTTCGAGTTCACGTACAGCGGCTTTGTAATTCATAGGAGTTAAAAAACCTTTTAAATACTGCTGCTGAGCAAAATCGAGTAATTCATTACTTGACTGCGGCTCATACTGTTTCACCGCAATAAAAGCTTCTTGAAGTTCGTTCACATACATGTAAATTCCCTCCTAATCCCCGTTTGTGCCACTACGTATCGTAGTATCACTTGTTCTTATCGTACCATATATTTAAATAATCTCGTTTTTTTGAAAAATTTAAACTTTCGACAGAAACCTACATATTTTTGAATGTGTTTTCCAAAAGTACAAGTAGACGAACGTCACCTCTTATTTCTGCATACATACTATATATTATGTAATATTAAAAAGGAGGTATTGATTTTGCATGTATACAAGTAAGCATTATCCGTATTATGAGCAACATCAACCAGAACGTTTTGATTTAAGTCAGGTACATCCATTTCCGCAGTATCATCAGCAGCCATGGACGGAAGCTTATATGCCGCAACATCCGTACGCTCAGCAACAAATGCCTTTTGGCCCTCAGCAAATTCCCTATATGAACGGAATGTACCAGCAGCCCATGTACAACAATGCAGGTGCGCCTTTTAATCCATATCCTAAAGGTCAGCAGCAAAAGCCTCAGCCATCTCAATTTCAGTCATTAATGTCTCAGTTTAAATCGAGTGATGGCAATTACGATATGAACAAAATGATGAATACTGCGGGACAGATGATGGGAGCCATGAACCAATTAACATCCTTAGTAAAAGGGTTTTCCGGGATTTTCAAAGTATAAGGACTAGAAGTTGTTTTCTAGTCCCAGCTTATTATTTTTTCTGTTGATTTTTCAAATAGTTTTCTCCAAGAAGTGCAAATACTTCATTGTAAGTTAGTCCAGACTGCGCATTTAAACGTTTGATTTCTTCGACATCTGTGGTTGATGAAGTTAAAATTCGATGCTTGTTTTTTTTCATAAAAGCTCTCCTTTTCTATTTCTATGTAAAATGAATAACGCTCCATCTTAGTATATTTCCAAATGTGCACCTTCTATAAGTGGAAAAAAACGCCGAAGACATTCGTAGTTCTTCGGCGTTTTTTTGCAATAAAGATGAGCGTTTAGAGAAATTAAGAGCGGCGAGTAGAACGGCGAGAGCGGCGAGTAGAACGGCGAGAGCGGCGAGTAGAACGACGAGAGCGGCGAGTAGAACGGCGAGTAGAACGGCGAGAGCGGCGAGTAGAACGACGAGAGCGGCGAGTAGAACGGCGAGAACGGCGAGTAGAACGGCGAGAGCGGCGAGTAGAACGGCGAGAACGGCGAGTAGAACGACGAGAACGGCGAGTAGAACGACGAGAGCCGCGAGAAGAGCGACGCGTACCGCGGGTAGAACGACGAGAGCTGCGGCCAGTGCTACGAGAAGAGCGACGTGGCTTTGTTAGTGGACCGGCAGTTGGCTCTTGAAACATAAAAGATTTCAGTTCTGTACATTCTAGGGCTTCAGCAGCCTCTTTAATTTTTTCAGGTGTAATATGCAATACAAAAACCTCCTTGTCAATTGGACTAGGTCTTGCATTAATAGAATACGCGATGATGCTTGTCCTTGATATGAGTCAAAAGTGGAGTTTGCGGAAATAGTTGATGCTGCGGGGTATCATGGAGAATTTACCCTTCATATACTTTAATAATTGAAGAAAGGTGGTCGAATCATGAAGCAAAAAGAAATCCCTCAATACGCTCTGTTTGTGAATGTAAAAGATTTAAAGGAAATGCAAAGAGATATTTGGTCAGAAGAAGCGGTTCAGGCAACGATGAAGTTTAACAAAAAACGCTACGATATTGATTTGCTCCTAAGAGGCTCCCATATTCGGAAGATGAAGAAAAAGTCATATTATATTGAATTTTATTCTCCGAAAATATTTCAGCGCGCCAAAGAAATACACCTAAACGCTGAATACAAAGATCCATCGCTTATGCGCAATAAATTGTCCCTCGATTTTTTCTCTTCTTTAGATGTTTTATCTCCCCACTCTCAGTTTGTCACTCTTAAGATTAATGGGAAAAATGAAGGAATATATCTTCAGCTCGAATCGGTAGATGAACTATTTTTGAAAAAAAGAAATTTAGCGGATGGATCTATATTTTATGCAGTAGACGGAGATGCTAATTTTTCTTTGATGAGCGATTTGGATAAAAAGCCAAAAACAACTTTGTTATCTGGATATGAAGATAAAGCAGTGAGAGAAGGAGACGAGGAAAAATTAGAAAAGTTTATATTTAATCTTAATACATGGACAAATACAGAATTCGAACAGAATATTGAGAAGTACCTGAACGTCGACCGCTACTTATCTTGGTTAGTTGGTATTATTTGTATGCAGAATTACGACGGTTTTGTCCATAACTATGCCCTCTATCTAAATCATGAAAGCGGGCGCTTTGAACTGATTCCATGGGATTATGATGCAACTTGGGGAAGAGATGTAAATGGAAAAGTAATGGAAGGAGACTATGTACGTGCACAAGGATTTAATACGCTTACAGCTCGCTTACTGGCGGTGAATAGCATTAAAAAGCGATATATTCAAAAAATGAACAATGTTCTAAATAATCAATTTACAATAGAATACATGAAACCAATCATTTATCAACTGCATGATTATATTGCTCCATATGTATTAAAAGATCCTTACGTAAAAGATAACTTGGAGCAATTCTATAAGGAACCAGACCTTATGCTTTCTTTCGTAAAAGACCGAACAGCGTACATTAAAAGTCATCTTTTTGATTTTTGAATTTTACTAGACTGATAGGCAAAAGTGGAATTTAAGAATAATAGGCAAATGCAGGAAGACAATAGCTGTACATGATACGTATATATACATTATGAATGACCAATAAGGACAATTAATAAGGAGGAAAAATAATGAGTAACTATTACTACGACCAAAATCAAGACCAAACTCAAAATGCAAATCGTAGTCGCGCTCGTAAAGTTCAACAATCTGAAAGCACGGGCTACTCTGCCCACTTTAAACCATTAAAAGGGAGAGTAGTAACTGTCTATCGCGGGGGGCCTGAATCTAAAACGGGATATTTAATCGACGTTCAATCAGATTATTTAACACTTGCTCTTGAAACAAAACAAAATAACAACCAGCAAAATAATCAACCGGCGCAGCTTATTCCACAACAGCAATATACATTTATTTATTACCAGCTCGCTCATGTTAAAAGCATTACAGAGGATACAAAGTCTAATTCCGCGCAAACATTTTCTGGATTTAATAGTGAAGTAGAACTGCACAGAGCCAACACATTTGCAGGCACTTTATTATTGATGAAAGATAAACAAGTGCAAATAAATCAAGGAGGGCCAGAGAAAAAATTGGGTAAGATCCTTGATGTATTAGGCTCATTTGAATCTGCGTATGTCGTATTACTAACAGAAGATGACGGCGTCGTTTATATCAATGTAGAGCACATAAAGAGTGTAAGTGAAGTTGTAAGCAAAAATACGCCTGTTGTTCCGCAAAACCCATTATTAGTTGAAGAAACACCTGAGTATATTAAGGCGAAAAGTTTCAATGAACTGTTTGAAGAGTTTTCGCATAGATGGGTAGCTATTAACGGTGGAGGGCCAGAGGCTGTAGAAGGTGTGTTAGTTCAAAGTCGCAATGGAAACTTTACTCTTGTACAAAATAATCAAGTTTTACGTTTACAACCAAGACACGTAAAAACCATTGCCTTAGGATCAAAAGGATCTTTCAAGCAAAATGAAGAAAATTCTGAGCAAAATGGAGATACAAATGAAGAAGATTCTGTGCAAGAATCAACTACAGTAGATAAAACCGGAGGTCGCACGGATGGCCGTACTGGAGACCGTACCGGAAGACGTACAGGAAGACGTACAGGAGGTCGCACAGACGATCGCTCGGGAGGTCGCCGTACGGGTTCACGCTCTTCAACACCAGGTGAAAAAGTTATTAAAACGAAAAATTATCGTTGGAAAGCATGATGAACTGGAACATAAAAGGTGCTTATAAAGCACCTTTTCTATCATATAGGAAAAAGGAGGAGAATGAGTATGAGTATGAATCATTATATTGATAAAATTGTTGAAGTCGATATATCAGGTAAAACAACGTTTGTAGGAAAACTTGTTGATCTCGGGTTAGATGTAATGGTTTTATATAATGGACATGATTATTTGTATATTCCCCTTTTACACATACATCGCTTGCGAGAGGTTTCAGAAGAAGATTATACACCTTTACGAACCATAGAAGAGAACTTAATAGAAGAAAGTCAGCGGATTTCTTATCGTAATATTTTACAGCAGGCAAAAGGGAAATTTATTGAAATTTATGTAACGGGAGGGAAATCATTGCATGGCTATATCACAAGCGTGCTGAATGATTATCTTGTGTTTTATTCTCCAGTGTATAAAAATGTCTTTGTTTCTCTACATCATTTGAAATGGCTCACTCCTTACAGCAATGAGTTAACCCCTTATTCTTTAAGTGACAAAGAGCTCCCAGTAAGGCCCGCCTCTGCACCTTTTGTCAGAAACTTTGAAGAGCAGCTTAAAAAATATGAAAATCAACTGGTCGTATTAGATTTAGGGGATCAATCAGAAAAAATTGGCGTACTTAAAGAAGTTTCTAATAATATTGTTGAACTAATTACGGCAAATGGAGAAAGTATGTATTGGAAGTTAGCTCACGTAAAATCTGTACACTTGCCTTAGAAAAAGAGACCTCGCTTTCGTCTCTTTTTTTTATGTGCTTATCAAGACAGGTATATTGAATAAACAAATGAGATGATTTAAATTTTTTAGAAAATTATGTTGACAATAAAGAAAATCTTTATTAAAGTTAGTAACAACAAACGTTAACCACCAACAATTATATAGAACTCTTATCAAGAGTGGCGGAGGGACTGGCCCTGCGATGCCCGGCAACCATCAAATGAAACATTCATTTGAACGGTGCTAATTCCTGTGGAACATCAGTATTGTTCTAACAGATGAGAGAAATCGTGTATAAACGAACACTCTTCCATCTGTGAAGAGTGTTTTTTATTTTGAGTTAAGGAGAGAAATAGATGAAAATTGAAACTTTATTAGTTCGTTCAGGAGTAGGTCGTGATCCTTCAACAGGTTCTATTACAACACCCATTTACCAAGCATCAACATTTGCTCATCCTGCTTTAGGGCAAAGTACAGGATTTGACTATGCACGTACGGCAAACCCTACTCGTACAGCATTGGAAGAAGCAATTGCAGCTTTGGAAAAAGGAGAAGTAGGAGTAGCATTCGCTTCAGGAATGGCGGGTGTAATGGCAGTTTTGGCACTATTTAAAAACGGAGATCATTTAATTGTATCAGAGGATTTATACGGAGGAACGTACCGAGTACTAAATGAAATTTTTTCAGAGCAAGGAATTACTGTTTCGTACGTCAACACAGCCCATCTCGAGCAAGTAAAAGATGCGCTTCGTCCCAACACAAAAGCTTTATTTATTGAAACACCTACGAATCCAATGATGCACGTGACTGATTTGCCAGAAGCAATTTCGTTAGCTAAACAGCATGATTTGCTTACTATCGTTGACAATACCTTCATGTCCCCTTATTATCAGCGTCCTTTAGAGCTTGGAGCAGATATTGTGATACATAGTGCAAGCAAATACATTGGGGGTCATAATGATGTAGTTGCTGGTCTTGTAGTGGCTCGATGTAGTAGCTTAGGAGAGAAAATTCGTTTTTATCAAAATGCAGCTGGGGCAATCTTAGGTCCACAGGATAGCTGGCTGTTATTACGCGGTGTTAAAACGCTAGCGCTTCGTATGGAAAAGCATAATGAAAACGCACTGAAAATTGCAAATTGGCTTACTGCTCATGATCTCGTGGAAAAAGTGTATTACCCTGGTCTTGAAACACATCCAGGCTATGAAATCATGAAGAAACAAGCAACTGGATTTGGAGGCATGATTTCTTTTGCTGTCTCACACCCTGACATCGTGTCAGTACTTTTAGAAAATGTCAAAGTTATTACATTTGCAGAAAGCTTAGGAGGCGTGGAAAGTTTAATGACATTCCCAGCTCGTCAAACACATGCTGATATTCCGGAAGAAATTCGAAATCGTGTCGGAGTAACAAACTGTTTACTGCGATTATCAGTTGGAATTGAGCACGCAGATGATTTAATTAAAGATTTGAAGGAGGCATTTGATGCATACCAACAATAATAAACATAGATTTGGTACGAACTTAATTCATGCAAATACAGGAATTGACGGTCATTTTGGAGCGGTTAACGTACCTATTTATCAGGTATCTACATTTAACCAAGAAGATGAGACGAACAACGGCCGCTATGACTATTCTCGTTCAGGAAATCCAACTCGTGAGGCTTTAGAAAACACCATTGCTCAGCTAGAAAATGGATACGCTGGTTTTGCTTTTTCATCAGGTATGGCTGCTATCTCATCGGTGTTATCTATTTTTGAATCGGGGGATGAAATTTTAGTTTCACATGATACGTACGGCGGGACATATCGTGTATTAACACGATTATTTTCAAAGTTTGGTATCAAAACAACTTTTGTTGATACAACGAAGGTTGAGAAAGTTGAAGAAGCTATCACAAAGGATACGAAGGCTATTTATATCGAAAGCCCTTCAAATCCATTTTTACAGGTAACGGATATTAAAGCAGTAGCAAGTTTGGCGAAGGAGCGCAATCTCCTTACAATTGTGGATAACACGTTTTTAACACCTTATCTACAGCAGCCGATTGACCTTGGTGTAAACATTGTGATTCATAGTGCTACAAAATATATCAGCGGTCACAGTGACGTCATTGGCGGTTTAGTTGTAGTAAGCGATGAAAAGCTAGCAGAAGAAGTAAAGTTTGTACAAAATGCTTTTGGTGCTATCTTGGGACCGCAGGATTGTTTTTTACTGCTTCGAGGAATTAAGACATTAAAAGTTCGTTTAGATCAGCAGTTAAAAACAGCGCTGCAGTTTGCAAAGTGGCTTGAAGAACAATCTCTAGTAAGCCATGTATATTATCCAGGCTTAAAAAGTCATCCAGACCACAAACTGATTTCAGAACAAGCAAATGGATACGGAGCTATGATTTCATTCCAAGTACAGGATGAAAAGGTAGCACGACATATTTTACAAGGAGTAAAATTGGCTTCAATTGGCGTTAGTCTAGGTGCAGTTGAATCCATTTTAACGCATCCTGCAACAATGTCTCATGCAAGTATCCCAAAAGAAGTGCGTGAAGAAAAAGGAATTACTGATTCACTTCTTCGTCTTTCAGTAGGGTTAGAGGAATTCGAAGATTTAAAGCAAGACTTTAAGGCGGTTTTTCAAAGCTTAGAAGAAAAAGCGTTAATTAAATAAAGAAAAGGACTTCCATCAAGGAAGTCCTTTTTTATCGTTATATACAGCTATCTAAAAGGTTTGTGTATAGGGACGCAAGCGCAACTTTTTCATCAGAGGAAAGACTGCTGTTTAGAATTCTTTTTATGCCAAGGTGATATTTTACATACGGTGTTTGCCGGACGCGTGGATGAGTCATTTCATCTTTTAAATCTTTCATAATGGCTTCGTGAAGCTGATCTTCACTTGTCATGGCTTGTTTAGAAGCGAACGAACGGTTCAACCATAGGGTTTGATAAGCTGCTAGTAAATGTTCAGAAGTCATTGTGCAAAGAGCTCCTTTAGATTAGTTTCTTCATTATAATAATCTATAGTTTACCACAAGTATTAATACGTGTACGTAACTTTTACAGAAGCAGATACAATCAAGGACTGAGCTTGAATAGGGGGAGAGGCTGCTAATAACTTAGGCGAGGAGCCAGATGACTGATAGACAGGTCCTTCTTCGATTAAAATAGGAATTTGGTTAATAGGGAGCTGCAGCGTGTTGGCAATGGTAAAGGCCTTTTCTTTAGCGTTAAGCAAAGCTTTGCTTATCGCTTCTTGTTCATATTTATCATCATTTGTAACGTGGAATTGAAGATCTTGCGCTACGTTGGCTCCGCTTGAAAAAGTAGCGTTATAGACATCGCCAGCTTGTTTTACATCTTGTACTCTTACTCTAAATAAGTGCTGTACTTCGTATCCTGTAAGAGTCGATTTTCCATCGCTGTAATCATATTTAGGATTTATGGTGAACGAAGCTGTTTCAATTTGCTGGTCATTGATTCCAAGTTTTTTTATTTCTTGCAGCAAAGTATTTGAAACAGCTGAATTTTCTTTTAAGGCTTCTTGAACGTCTCGGTTTTCCGTGCGGGTTCCAATCGTCATGGAAATTTCATTTGGAACTGCTGAAACACTTCCTTCACCAATTACTTTAATTTCTCTATTTTGTGTATCTACGCGCAGTTGCTGTGTAGGTTCATAAGGGAAATAAGAATGTTGCATACCAAAAACCTCCTTTATTGATCTTTAGTATATATATGATAAGAAAAGGAGATTAAAAACAAAAAGAGATTGAGACATAACTAAATCAACCGCTAGAAGCACCTACATACATGAAATCTACATTCACCATACCAATAAAAAAATCCGAACGAATTTGATTCTTCATCAAGAATCAAATTCGTTCGGATCTTCCTTCAACTAACATACTTTTCTTCAGCTTCTTTTTGTTTATTTCGATTCTTTAATTAAGATTTCTTTCATTTCAATGAATTGATTTTGAACATCGTTTGACGGTTTCTTTGTTAGTAAACTTACAATAATAACAGCTAATAAGCTTAAAAAGAACCCAGGAATCATTTCGTAAAGGGCATCCTTCAATGGAGTATTTACCCAAATTAATACTGTAGCAGCACCTACAATCATCCCTGCAAGGGCTCCCCATCGAGTCATACGCTTCCAGTAAAGACTTAGTAAAATAGCAGGACCAAAAGCTGAACCAAATCCAGCCCAAGCGTATCCAACCAGCCCT
Organism: Priestia sp. FW507-14D1A; assembly: GCF_058781295.1. Lineage (NCBI taxonomy): Bacteria > Bacillati > Bacillota > Bacilli > Caryophanales > Bacillaceae > Priestia > Priestia sp. FW507-14D1A. The sequence continues at coordinate 221,237 of NZ_JBYSWQ010000002.1, read as the reverse complement.
AAAATCGTATCACTAGGTTTTAAAGAAAGCAAAATGCCAATAATTGCAACACCTAAAACCGCAGCTCTTCCAACCGTCACAAGCTCTTTGTCAGAGGCCTTGCGTCGGAAAAATGTTTTATAAAAGTCTTCTGTAACAGAGCTTGCCGTTACAAGCAGCTGAGAAGAAATGGTACTCATAATTGCCGCTAGTAAAGCTGCATATAAGAATCCAGTAATTAACGGATTGAAGAGTATATCCGCAAATTTAATAAAAATAGTTTCAGGATCTGCTAGTTTCATACCTGTTTTTTCTACATATGCAATCCCAACAAGTCCTGTCAGCATAGCACCAATAATAGAAATAATCATCCAGCTCATTCCAATACGACGTGCGGGTTTTAACTCCTTAACAGAAGAGATAGCCATAAAGCGAACGATAATATGAGGCTGTCCGAAATAGCCAAGTCCCCAGGCTAAGAAAGATATAATACCTAAAACGGTCGTACCTTTAAAAATGTCAAGATATGCTGGATTAATGTCCTGTACAATATCTATTGTTGTGTTAACGCCTCCAACATTGGTGAAAGCTACAATAGGTACTAGAACTAAGGCAAGAAACATAATAACACCTTGAACAAAATCTGTTAAACTAACCGCTAAAAATCCACCGAAAAGGGTGTAGGCAATAACAACAGATGCTGTTACAAATAAGCCAATTTGATAATTCACACCAAATGCCGATTCGAACAGTCGTCCGCCTGATACCATACCAGCTGAAGTGTAAAGAGTGAAGAAAATAAAGATAACAATCGCTGATACTGTTCGAAGAACCTTGGCATGGTCGCCAAAGCGATTTTCAAAAAAGTCCGGAATTGTAATGGAGTCATTCGCTACTTCCGTATAAGTGCGAAGACGCGGAGCGAGGATTAAATAATTTAAATACGCACCAATAGATAAACCTACTGCAAGCCATAAACTTGAAAGACCTGTCACATACATGGATCCCGGAAGACCCATTAACATCCATCCACTCATATCTGAAGCACCTGCTGAAAGCGCAGTAACAGCCGGACCTAGTCCGCGTCCGCCTAGCATGTAACCCGATACGTCTTGAGTTGTTTTTGTGTAGGCATACCATCCTATTCCAAGCATTCCTACAAAATAAATGCCCAGTGAAATATAAACACCAATATCCACGGAATCTCCCCTTTATGCATTTTTTATGCATGAAACGAGCACTACTCGCCATGCAAACATCTTATGGTTTCTAAAACTAACAAACTTTTCCCTTACTATCAACCCACAAAACCGTAAAATACATGAGGCGAAAATCCCCTATCCCTCTATAACAAAGAAATGAAAGCGATTTCAAAATAAAATAAAATAAAAATATTCAGAAATTTATAAGCGCATTTTTTATGCAATATTTTATGCAATAGGTAAAATAAAAAGAGCATTTTATAAAATGCTCTTTTGACATTCATGTATATTAGCGTGAATTCGGGAACACGCGTCGAACAACTTCTGAAAACTCGTCAAACAGTCCAGAAACTGGTTTACCTGTTTGAAGCTTGTCCACATATCCGTTCATACGGTTTACAAAGTCAGGGTTTGTTGAAACAAATACTCGATGAACACTACCGTCTGCTTTTCTTACTTCGTGTGCGATTTTATGCTCCATATCTTTTGTAAGATTACCTTCTTTGTTGTCGTCTAATACAGCGGCCACATAAGCTGTATGATCGGTTACGATCACATTAGCATCTTTTACGTTTTTTAACGCTACGATACGATCAGCCGCCACATCGGCTACTCTCATTCCGCCGGACTGATTATACTGTTCTTTTTCGTTACGCTGTACGTCTTGCGTATCGTTTACGTCATTCATTTTCGTTTTATTGTTCCCATTTTCATATGTGACGTTGCGGACTGTATCATCATCAATGACGCCATCTTTACCTTGATCTGCTGTGCTGCAGCCGAATAAAGAAAGGGTCGTCATGCAGCCTACAACAAACAAAAACGATTTCTTCATGATAGTATCACTCCTTATAAGTTTTAACCTTTCTTATAATTTGTTAAAAACGTGTGAAGCATACATGAAAAATATAAAAAAGCCTATACTATCGAAAAAGGAGGAATATGTATGAGTGGAATTCAACAAAGCATATTTGTGCTTCATACAAAAGAAGAAAACCATGAAGAAACAACAACGTTTGCACTAACTTCAGAAGAAGCTAAGCTATTATTTGAGACCCTGCAAAATAAACGAAAAGAAATTATCGACGCCCATATTGATAACATGTTGACGTAAGGAAGATAAATATTTTGCAAAACGGATGAGCCATATGTTAAGAATGGCCCAATATTTGCATTCTACATATAGGTATAGTATAATGTAAACGCAACCAAATTTAATAAATGTGATGAATACTACATTTGACCATACACTCGAATTAGATTTAGTGAAAATTCACTTGTTATAAAGGAGATCTACTTCGCGTAGGTCTCTTTTATAATATGTGAATTTTTTATTTACGGTATAAATGTAAATATAGAGTAACATATTAAAATTTTTACATTTTTTGGAGGTTTTTTTACATGGCTACTACAGGTACAGTAAAATGGTTTAACAGTGAAAAAGGCTTCGGTTTTATCGAAGTACCAGGCGAAAATGACGTATTTGTTCATTTTTCAGCTATCCAATCTGAAGGCTTCAAAACATTAGAAGAAGGTCAAAAAGTTGAATTTGAAATCGTTGAAGGCCAACGTGGACCACAAGCGGAGAATGTTGTAAAATTATAATTCAACGCTACATATGAAAGCTGCCGATAGGCAGCTTTTTTTGTACAAATTTGTTTTATTTGTATGATTAAGAAAATAGATTAAAGTAGGGGAGAAGGGAAGGCATGAGTTCATTTCATTGCTGTGCCACATGTGAACATTTTCAAAGCATTAAATTGGATAAGGGAGTGAAGTATCGATGCAAAAGACTAGGCTATGAAACCCGTCCTTCATATCAGTTTACATGCTGGGAGCCAAAAGAAGTAGTTAAAAAGTTAATGGAAAAACGAAATCAAAAATGAGGCTGGGACATAACGAAGTCAATTCAATCTACAGACGAACAAATGAGCTGGTAGGGCTCGTTTGTTACACAACAGCTAGAAGCAGTTACATACATAAAACCTACGTTCACTCTCCCAATGAAAAAATCCGAACGAGTTTGATTCTCCACCAAAAACCTCGATTCATCGTTCGGATTTTCCTTAAACTAAAATACGTTTGTCCCAGTCTCTTTTAATTATTCCTCGTTATTTGTACCTTCCTCTGAAGGTAAATGCTTCCCGCAAAATTCTTTTACAGCTTCTTCTTCCTCTTCTTCAAGGTCGAAGTCTAATACTTTATTTGTTGAAACTTCGTAGAAATGAGTTTGGGCAATAGAAGTGTTATCTTCGCTTTTAATATATACTACGCGTAGTGCTAGGTCGTTGCCCGTATATAATTCATCATCTTCTTCTACCTCAATGTATAAATGAAATTCATAGCGTTCACCTAGAAGGAGACCAAATGGATCCTGCAATTGTTCAGCTGTATATTCTTTAATTGTAAACATATGTACGTCCTTTCCATATATCAGTAAAATACTTGCATCATCTATTATAGTTTTTCTTTGCAAAGAAAGAAAGTGCATGCGTAATTCATGCACGGATTTATTCCTTGATCGTTCTATTTAGCGAACCTACGTGATGCGATGGCGCAAGAACTTCGATAGTTTACTTAAATATGGAAGAAACGCGCGTGTGTTTCTGCTTATACATGGCAGCATCTGCTTTTTGAATTAATGTATCTAGGTTGGTGTCGTCTGAAGGCGCACATATAATAAATCCGTAACTCGCAGACAGTGCATACGGCTTATTAAATTCTTTCTTTTTATCTTCTAGCTGTTCATTAATATTTTGCCACAGCTCTTGTACGTATTCTTCCGTTTGTTCAGGAGCAATTAATAAAAACTCATCTCCTCCGTAGCGAAAGAGCGTATCATCGTTGCCAATATAACCACTAATTGATTCTGCTATTGTTTTAATAAGCCAGTCGCCTTCTCTATGACCATATTGATCATTTACTAGTTTTAAAGAATTAATATCGATAAAACATAATAGGAAAGATGTATGATTGGTTTTAGCTCTCAGCAGTTCCAGCTGCAGTTTTTCCATTCCGCTTCTTCGATTTAAAATTCCGGTTAGCATATCAGTTGAAGCGTGCAAGCTCAATTCATGCTCAACCGCTTTTAAATCGGTTATATCGGTAATACCTGCGAGTATACAGCTTTCGCTTTGATACTCTAGTAATTCATAATTGATCATAACCCACTTTGAATCTCCATGTTCACGTGCTTCTAGGATGTAGTTTTTTACATATTTCTCTTGTTGAAGACGTTTTAAAATCTCCTCTCGATCTTCATCAGTAGGATAGATTATAAATCCGTCTATTTGATCAAGATCTTGAGAAACAAGATTGTAAAAGTGAATAGCTTTATGGTTAATGAGCAGCACTTTGTGGTCGGATAATCTCGTTAATAGCAAAGGATAGGGATTAATTTTGAACAGCGTAAAAAAATTACGTTCGCTTTCTTTTAGCTGTAAATGACTCATATATTCTTTGTGACGGTATGTATAAAGAATGTATGAAATAAGCAAAGCGATAGCAACTGCTGCAGTTGTATTGATCTGCTTTGAAATAAGGGAAGAAGAATCCGGTACATATCGTGATAAGCCGTATAGTAAAAAAAGATGGTTAGGAATAAAAATGATGCACAGATGTTTTAATTTCATAGGACATAAAACAGCTGTGGAAATCAAAAGCATCATATACACGTCTACGCGACCTGTGAAAAGCTGACTGTTAATAGTAGAAAGTGCTGCAGCAAATACGTAATAAAATATATAGCCATATACAATGGTGCTTAAGTAGTTAGCAAACCGTTCTTTTCTCTTACTAACATAATAGAAAAATAAATAAAGAGAGGAGAGAGCAAAACTAGTGAAATGAATACCAATTAGTGTATGTCTAAACTGAGATGTCCCCGCATGTTGAAGTAAAGAAAACCCTATATAAATATAAATAGGATAGGAAACTACAAGAGCAAGTGAAACTAGCTTGACTCTCTGTTGAAGCATCTCTACATTCGTTTTATCGAACATTTTATCTTCATTAACTTCTCTTCCAGAAGGAAAACGAAATTTCTTCAAAAAGGAGAAAGGTAAAAGCGAAAGAAGAAATGACATGACCATCATCTCCATATCTTTTTTAGGTATTTTAGCATGTTTCTATAAGAAAAGACATGAATTTTTCAGATGAAAATGTCTGCTTTTTGATTAAGAAAAAGCATAGAGATTTATATGATTAAAGGTGAGGACAAAGAGCCTCACCTTTTTTATTGAAGTTTATTGGATTCAGCATGCCGTACAAACATGGTTTCATCTTCTACTAATCCGCAAGCTCCGCACTGAATGCGTTTTTGCGGTCCGTTATAAGCAGCGTGAAAGGCATCGAGCGTATCGTTTGTGTATTCTTCTACAACGTCTCCGCTTCTTGGATCCATTTTTACAGGTTTTGCATTTTGTTCAATGATATTAAAACGCGTTCGATTTGTTTTGCAGCTAGGGCAAAGATAAGGGCTTCCCATTTTTAACATCTCCTTGAAAAATTTACTGTATTAATACCATGTCCGAATCCACAAAAAACATACAAAAACTTATGGTTTTCTATCGAACGTTCATTCGTTAAAATAGAAGCAGGTGATGAAAATGAGAATACGAAAAAACTTACAAGAAGTAATGGATGTCTTGCAAACGAATCCATCGTATCAGAAAAATATTGTTCATTGGCATACAATCGAAGAGAAAGAAGCTAAAACTTCGCCATTTCCGGCTTCTTTGCATACGAAACTGCGGCAAGCACTTGAGAACCGAGGAATTGGTTCGCTTTATACGCATCAAAAAACAGCGTTTGATTTGGCGACAGCTAAGAAGAATGTTGTGGCTGTGACGCCTACAGCATCGGGGAAAACATTGTGTTACAACTTGCCGGTACTTCAGAGTATCATGGAGAATGATCAAGCTAGAGCTCTTTATTTGTTTCCAACAAAAGCGCTTGCCCAAGATCAAAAAAGTGAATTAAATGAAATCATTGAAGAAATGGAAGTACCAATCAATAGCTACACGTATGATGGAGATACTCCGGCAAATATCCGTCAAAAGGTAAGAAAAGCAGGTCATATTGTTATTACGAATCCAGATATGCTTCATTCAGCTATTTTACCTCATCATACTAAATGGGTATCACTGTTTGAAAACCTGAAGTACATTGTGATCGATGAACTTCATACGTACCGCGGTGTTTTTGGAAGCCACGTAGCTAACGTTATACGCCGGTTAAAGCGAATTTGCCGCTACTATGGAAGCAATCCTATCTTTATTTGTACATCAGCGACCATCGCTAACCCAAAAGAACTTGCTGAGCATTTAACGGGAGCTCATGTTATGTTAGTAGATAACAACGGAGCGCCTAGCGGCCGCAAGCATTTTATTTTTTATAACCCGCCTATTGTTAATAAACCTTTAAACATTAGAAGAAGTGCTACCCTTGAAGTGCGAAATATTGCAGGAGAGTTTTTGAAAAATAAAATTCAAACGATTGTATTTGCACGAAGTCGAGTACGAGTGGAAATTATTTTAACGTATCTGCAGGAGCTCGTAAAAAACCAGCTTCAAAATAAGTCTATTCAAGGGTACCGCGGAGGATATTTGCCGAAGCAGCGACGCGAAATAGAAAGAGGACTTCGAGAGGGAAGTATTTACGGGGTAGTCAGTACGAATGCTTTAGAGCTAGGAGTGGATATCGGGCAGCTGCAGGTGTGTGTGATGACAGGTTATCCAGGCACGGTTGCAAGCGCTTGGCAGCAAGCAGGACGAGCAGGGAGACGTCACGGAGAAGCCGTCATTGTGATGGTCGCAAGTTCAAGTCCGCTTGATCAGTATATGATTCAGCATCCCGATTACTTTTTTAGCAGAAATCCAGAAACAGCTCGAATTAATCCTGATAATCTTGTTATTTTAGTCGATCATTTAAAATGCGCGTCCTATGAGCTGCCGTTTAAGCAGGGAGAAACATTTGATGGGGTAGAAATTGAAGACGTGCTGGAGTTTTTGCAAGAAGAGCGAGTGATTCATTTTAGCGGAGACAAATGGTACTGGATGAATGATTCGTTTCCAGCTCATAATATCAGTCTGCGCTCTGCATCCCAAGAAAATGTTGTCATCATTGATCAATCGGACGTTGCAAATGTGAAAGTAATTGGAGAAATGGATCGCTTTAGTGCCATGACGCTTCTTCATGATGAGGCGATTTACTTGCATCAAGGCATTCAGTATCAAGTAGAATACTTGGACTGGGATGAGAAAAAAGCGTATGTTCGTGAAGTCGATGTAGACTATTTCACCGATGCAAACTTAGCGGTTAACTTAAAGGTTCTAGAAGCTGATAAAGAACGAGTGGAAAGGACATATTCAATCGGTTACGGTGATGTAATGGTCAGCGCTATGGCTACGATATTTAAAAAAATAAAGTTTGAGACGCATGAAAACATAGGGTCAGGTCCCATTTCACTTCCGGAAGAAGAACTTCATACAAATGCCGTGTGGCTAAGCTTTGAAAAAGAACAGTTTTACGAATCTGAAGAACGATTGGAACAAGCGCTCATTTCGGTGGCAAATGCCATTCAGTCAATTGCGCCGCTTATGGTGATGTGCGATCCGGCTGATTTACATGTAGTGCCTCAGATAAAAGCGGTGCACAACGAACAGCCGACTATCTTCTTATATGATCGATACCCGGGAGGCATTGGGCTAAGTGATAAAGTATACGAACAAATGAATGATGTGCTAAATCAAACCAATCAATTAATTGTAAATTGTTCTTGCGAAAGCGGCTGTCCGTCTTGTATCGGTATGGAAGCACAGGGAGAACACGCAAAAAGCGATGCGCTCGTGCTGCTACAACAACTGCAAAGTAGGTGAACTCTTGTCTTTTAAAAATAAATTAAACCGTATGAAAAAGCATCTTCATGTTACAGAAGCAAAGCCGCCGGTTGAAAGTAACCCGCAGCGGCCTAAGAGCGCATCTATTCCCTATGAGCAGGAATGGAAGGGAAATCATGCTGTGCCTTACTTTGCGGAAGACAGCTACTGTATGATTAGAGAAGTGGTGTACCCGCTCGACTACAAACATGGACATTATGAATTTAATGAGCTAAAAAAAGTAGTGCAAGTATGGAATCGGTCTACAGTTGCTCATCCGCTTTCATCAAAAGGCCACACATATTCAGATTTATTTTTCTTTGATACGGAAACGACGGGGCTTAGTACAGGTACGGGAACGACTATCTTTTTGCTAGGATATGCAAGGGTGCTAAAAGATTCCGTCGTTTTTCGTCAGCATATATTAACGGAGCCAAGTGGAGAAGTAGCATTTTACGAAAGTTTTTTAAAAGAAGTAGACTATACGACGCTTGTGACTTATAATGGGAAATCTTTCGATTGGCCTCACGTGAAGACTCGCCATACGCTATTGAGAGATCATTTGCCCAAGCTGCCTAAGTTCGGTCACTTTGATTTGCTGCATGCGTCAAGAAGGCTGTGGAAACACAAAATGAGTTCGGTGAAGCTTGCGAATGTCGAAAAAGAAATACTTGGAATTGAACGAGTTGATGATATTCCAGGTTTTTTAGCTCCCATGATCTATTTTGATTTTATTGAAACGAAAAATCCAAGAGGCTTATTCGATATTATGAAACATAATGAACATGATATTTTATCGCTTATTACCTTATACATTCATTTATCAAAGCATCTCCTTACTAGTGAGGAGTTTACAGAAAAAGAAACATACGAAGTAGCAAGGTGGTATGAGCAGTTAGGGGAGAACAAGCACGCCTTCTCTCTTTATCAGGGCGTAGCAGAAAAAGAAAAAGAAGAGCATGAAAAAGCTCAGCTAGCGATGGCTTATCATTATAAAAAAGAGAAGAGTTGGAAAGAGGCAGTGGACATGTTTGAACCCTTGGTTCAAACATGTGAAGGTGACGTCGCTATAGAAGCATTGGTTGAGCTAGCTAAAATTTATGAGCATCGTCTCAAAGATGTTCATAAAGCACTTCTATATACTGAGCTAGCCTCGGAGAAGTGGAATCAACTCAGAGGAATGACTAAAAAAACGTCGAAGGAAGCACTTGAAAAAAGACTTCTTAGACTAAAAAATAAATCAGCTAAAGCATAGACTTCAGCTGATTTATTTTAAAAAATTCAGAATTATTATTCTTTTGTTTTTGTGGATGTTTTATATTGTTCTATTTTTCAGTCATTGATAAAATTAGTCAATGTAAGACTTATTCTTACAGCTTAAAAACAGAACTTTGGTGAGATGGAGAGAGGCCCCATGAAAAATGTGATTTTAGTATCATTTTTCGCATTAATTTGTTTAACAGTAATTGTCTTAAGCAGTTTGAAAAATTCGTATAACTCCTTTATGTAGGTCAAAAATAGGTGTTTGTCTTAGTACATGTACATTGCCCTTCACATATTGTAATAGTGTAATAACTAAACAGTGAAAGGGGAAAAAGGATATGTATCCAAGACCAACAAAATGTATGCCACCAATTGTGCATCCAACAAAATGCTGCACGCAGTTTACTTCTCAGGAGGTAGTAGTACCTCACATTCATCCAAGTCATAATACATTGGTGAATCATACAAATGTGAAGCACGTACATTACTTCCCGCAAACGCAATCTGTTGTAAATGAAACTTCAAATCAACAGTTTTTTGGCGGCGCGCAGCAATATCCAACTCAAGTAGGAGGAGCAGGCTATCCAGGTCAAGTGGCAGGAGCAGGCTACCCAGGTCAAATGGGAGGCTATCCAGGTCAAGTAGCAGGTGCTGGTTATCCAGGTCAAATGGGAGGCTATCCAGGTCAAGTGGCAGGAGCAGGCTACCCAGGTCAAGTAGCAGGTGCTAGTTATCCGGGACACAAAGGTTGCGGCCAAGGAAGCTGTCATACAAAAGGCGCGCACCAAGGACCAAATTCAGGGTATTTTAGATAATGTACGCTAATAGGAGCTGATTTCATCAGTTCCTATTCTATTTTGTTATAAAGGAGTTATATAATGAAGGTGCTAACAGTTACCGGTTATAAGCCATTCGAACTTGGCATTTTTAATGAAAAACATCAAGGTATTACATATATAAAAAAAGCACTCTATAAAAAATTACAGGAATTAGCAGAAGATGGATTAGAATGGGTATTGATTAGTGGCCAGCTAGGAGTAGAAATTTGGGCAGCAGAAGTGGTATTTGATCTTCAGCTCGATTATCCCGAGCTTCAGTTAGCTGTTTTAACACCGTTTTTGGAGCAAGAAGAAAAATGGAATGACGTGAATAAAGAATTGTATGAATTCGTCTTAAGTCAAGCAGATTATGTAGATAGCATTACAAAAAAGAAATATGAAAGTCCAGCACAGTTTCGGTTGAAAAATCAATTTTTAGTAGAAAAAAGTGAAGGTATTTGTTTAGTTTACGATGAAGAGCACGAAGGAAGTCCCAAATATATGTTAGAAACGGCTAAAAAACGTGCTGAACGAGAAGAATACCCTATTATAATGGTGACGTCTCATGACTTACAGGATATCGTGGATGAAGAAAAATTTTCGTCTTTTTAACGCCACTTGGCGAAACATTTTAAAAGATAAATTGACATTTGAAGCTATTTTTGAAAAAATGAATTATAATAAAGATAAGGTTTATCGTATTCGAGGTGATAGAGATGTTAGCTGATAAAATCCGTTTAACGGCCAAAGAAATTTTAGAAAAAGAATTTAAAACAGGCATGAGAGGCTATAATCAAGAAGAAGTAGATAAGTATCTAGATTCTGTTATTAAAGATTATGAAGCATTTCATGAAGAAATTGAAGCATTACAAACTGAAAATTTACGCTTAAAAAAGCAAGTAGAAGAATTATCTAAAAAGCCGCAACAACCTTCGTTTACCCCGCCGCCGGCTCAACAGCAGCAGCAAGCGGGTACGACAAACTTTGATATTTTAAAACGTTTGTCGAACTTAGAAAAACATGTGTTTGGAAGTAAATTATACGAATAACCTAAAAATAGGAGTTGCATTCAACTCCTATTTTTATTATACTAAGGAAAGTCGTTATCAATAACGTTCGGGTAATTGCTGCATCACATATGAGGATGTAGAGGAAAGTCCATGCTCGCACAGACTGCGATGTCTGTAGTGTTCGTGCCTAGCGAAGTCATAAGCTAGGGTAGCTGTTAAAAGCTAACGGCGGGGAAAAAGCCTAAGTCTTTTTAAGATATGGCTTGACTACTCTGAAAGTGCCACAGTGACGAAGTCTTATCAGAAATGATAAGAGTGGAACGAGGTAAACCCCTCGAGCGAGAAACCCAAATAATGGTAGGGGAACTTTCTGGAAGGAACTGAACGGAAGGAAGGACAAAATGGTTACATTTTGTAGATAGATAATTGCCACCGGAGTACGAGGTAGCTAGCCGCTTGCAGTACAATGGTACAAAACATGGCTTACAGAACGTTATTGAAAAGCAATCGACACTTGTTGTTACACACTATATTTTAATCCAACCCAGCTCTTCGTATAACGGAAGAGCTTTTTTTATGTCAAAATGACAGCTTATCATAAGCTGTCATTTTTTTGTACAACCAGACTGAGCTTGTTGTCAGCCTCAGGTCTTAGGAGAAAATAAAGCTTTAGCTCGTTTTGAAAAAACGTCATAATCCTTAAACTAAGTATATAGATAAGCGAAAGGAGGAGACAAAATGAAAAAAGTTGGTTTGTTTTTGATTGGAGCGGTAGCTGCTATCGTTCTTCTTGCAAATGCCGGTCCGATGGTAGGACTTGCACTTGGCTTAGTTATTTTGTACGTAGCATTTAAAGGGTTTGTTAAAGCAGAGACCCCCTTTAAAAAATGGCTCTGGGGGTTTATAGGTGTTGTCGTACTCTTAACAACTGTTTCAAATCTCCCGGCCCTTGCTGGTATCATCGCAGCAGTCGTACTTTACATTGTATATAAAAAATGGAACAGCAGCAGCCCTATAAAAACGGAAAAAGAAGATCCGTTTAAGCATTTTGAACGTCAGTGGGCTGATTTAAATCAAAAATAATGAAAGTTTACTTTATTATCTAAGGAGATGAACAAAATGAGAAACTTATTTACTCGAATGAAAGAAACGATTTCTGCAGACCTTCATCAATTACTTGATCACAAAGAACAAAAAAATCCAATTGCTGCACTAAACCACTATTTGCGTCAATGCGAGCAGGAGACCGAAAAGGTAAGGCAGCTTGTTGAGCGACAGCACACGTTAAAAGAACAGTTTAATCGCGAATACCATCTGGCCCTTGACATGATGAAAAAACGTCATGAGCAAGCACAAGTAGCACAAGCAGCTGAAGAAACGGAATTACATGAATTTATTTTAAAAGAACATGCTCACTACGAAGAGAGAGCAAAGCGTGTAAAAGAATCTTATGAAGATACATCCAAGCAGTTAGAAGAGCTTGAACAAAAGTATGAAGAAATGAAGCATAAGGTAAAAGATATGCATATTCGCCGCATGGAACTAATGGGACGCGAAAATATTGCTCGTGCGCATCATCGTATGAATTCAGTAATGAAAACAGAAGCATCTTATACGTCCTACAGCCAGTTTGACGAAATGGAAACCTATATTGACCAGCTTGAAAATCAAATTAATACAAATTACTATAGACAAACGGTAGACAGCAAGATTGCTGAATTAGAAAAAAGAGTAAAATCATCGTAAAAAATCAGTGTTTCTGCATAAAACATGGTATTCTAAAAAAGGCGTAGGTTTCTGCGTCTTTTTAAGGTGAGAGAATAGATACCTGTAGCATCCAAAGAACGCTATGTCATCTACGAGGAGAAGGGAGAGAGAGCTGTGCAAAGCGTAAACAAAACAGAATCTCTTATGTTCATTTTTATTTGCAGTTTATTTGTCCTGTTTATTGAAATTATGTTTTTTCACAGCGGCTTGATCTTTTCTGTATTAATTGCCGGTGCGTTCATGTATATTGGGCGAAAAAAAATGAGAAGAAAACTAGGGCGCATTTTATTTTGGATTGGCGTTATTGGACTTGTGTTGAATATATTTAATACGGTTGCCTTTAAGTTTTTAGTTATTGCTCTTTTTCTGTATTTTTTACTTAGATTTATTCAATCAAGAAAGCATCCGGTTGAATTCAGACCAACTGACCAATTTACCCAGCAGCCAAACCAAAGTTTGGTGCAGGTCCGCCCGGTTTTGACGAATAAACTTCTTGGTAGTCAAAGAACTGAAGACTCCGTATACGAATGGGATGATATTAATATTCAAAGCGTATGGGGAGACATTGTGGTTGATTTAAGCAATACCGTTCTGCCAAAAGGCGATGCGGTTATTTTTATTCGTCAGGTGTTTGGAAATATTAAAGTGCTCATTCCTTACGAAACGGAAGTATCTGTGAATCATTCTAAACTAGCAGGAAACGTAACGGTTTTTGGACATCAGCGCGGCTTTTCGTTCAATGAAAATTTGTCTATCAAAACAGAGGAATTTGATCAATCTGCTCATAGGGTGAAGATTGTTACAACTGTTGTGATTGGAGATTTAGAGGTGCAAAGGATATGAGTATTCTTCAACGGCAGTTATTATGGGGGATTTTCTTAAGTTTTTTTGTATTTGTATCCGTGCTCCTTACCGTGTTTTTTGCATATCCTGTTTTTCAACTTAGCGACTTATGGAAAACAAGCGTATTTGGCATGCCTTTTGTGCTGTTTTCCTTCAGTTTAAGCCTTACGATTGGAAGCGTGATTGGAGGAATCATGGGGTTTATGTGGAGACAGCAGTGGACATATGTTGAAAACCGATTATATGAAATAGAAAATGGCCATCGGCATATGTCGGCAAATGAACCGTTTATTCAAGAAACGTCTCGAATTATAAGCCGTTTAAATAAAGTAGATCATAAAATGATTCTTCAAGCACAGCAATCTCAAAAGATGGCAACGGAAAAAGTGGAAAATCAGCAAAAGCAAGTGCAAGAAATTGTTTCTCAGGAACGAAATCGGCTTGCTAGAGAATTGCATGACTCCGTTAGTCAGCAGCTATTTGCCGCTTCGATGCTTATGTCTGCTATTACGGAATCCAATCTTACGCTGCAAGATTCTGAAGCTAAGCAATTAAAGATGGTTGAAAAAATGATTAATCAATCACAGCTTGAAATGAGGGCTTTGCTTCTTCATCTTCGTCCTGCAGCATTAAAAGGAAAATCGCTACAGGCCGGAATGAAAGAACTGATGAATGAGCTTGCTCAAAAAGTACCGCTTGAATTAAATTGGAAAATAGAAGGTTTTGAACTTGATAAAGGCATTGAAGACCACTTGTTTAGGATTTTGCAAGAATCCGTATCAAATACGCTGCGTCATGCCAATGCAACAGCTTTAGATGTGCTGCTGATTAAACGTGACTTTTCCATTATTTTACGTATCGTTGATAACGGAGTTGGTTTTGATGTAGAAAAGGAAAAAGTCGGATCGTACGGCCTGCAAAATATGTACGAACGCGCAGTTGAAATTGGAGGCCTATTAAAAATTATTAGTTTGCCCGACAAAGGAACAAAGCTAGAAGTGAAAGTACCGTTAGTAGAAAGAGAGGAGAAGCAAAATGATTAACGTACTGTTAGTAGATGATCATGAAATGGTTCGTATTGGCGTAGGAGCGTATTTGTCGGCTCAAGCAGACATTCATGTGATAGCTGAAGCAGCAAACGGCCAACAGGCCGTTGAATTAGGGCTTCAGCTGCGCCCGGATATTATTTTAATGGATTTAGTCATGGAAGAAATGGACGGGATTGAAGCAACAAAACAACTGATTAAGCAGTGGCCAGAAGCAAAAGTGATCATTGTCACTAGCTTTCTAGATGACGAAAAAGTATATCCCGCTCTAGAGGCAGGGGCAACAAGCTACTTATTAAAAACGTCTAAAGCAGGAGAAATTGCAGCTGCTATTCGCCGTACATATGAGGGGCAATCTGTATTAGAGCCCGAAGTAACCGGTAAAATGATGTCTAAAATGAGAAAACCGTCGTTACCTCATGAAGAACTGACAGCTCGTGAAATGGAAATTTTACTGCTAATGACACAAGGCAAAACAAATCAAGAAATTGCAGACGAATTATTTATTGCGCTAAAGACGGTAAAAACACATGTGAGCAATTTATTAAGTAAGCTGGATGTACAGGACCGGACTCAAGCCGTCATCTATGCCTTTAAACACAAATTAGCGCAGTGAGAATCGTTATTCAAAAGAGAATAACGATTTTTTTTGTGAAAAACCTATTTTTTTGCATGTATTCATTATAAAATAGCGATATGCGTAAAGGCGAACGCTTACGTAAAAGCACTATTTTGAGGGGTTGAGCACATGGAAAAGAAATGGTGGAAAGAAGCTGTTGCGTATCAAATCTATCCGCGAAGCTTCATGGATTCAAACGGCGATGGAATTGGTGACATTCAAGGGGTTATTTCAAAATTAGACTATTTATCTGATCTTGGAATTGATGTCATTTGGATTTGCCCGATTTATCAGTCTCCTAACGACGATAATGGCTACGATATCAGTGATTATAAAGATATTATGAAAGATTTCGGAACAATGGAAGACTTTGATGAGCTGCTAGATGAAGTTCACCATCGCGGAATGAAGCTGATTATGGATTTAGTTATTAATCATACTTCAGATGAACACCCTTGGTTTTTAGAATCCAGGTCTTCTAAAGAGAATCCATATCGTGATTATTATATTTGGCACGAAGGTAAAGATGGCAAAGAGCCAAACAACTGGGAATCTATTTTTAGCGGATCAGCTTGGGAGTTCGACGAAAAGACAAAAGAATATTACATGCACGTATTTTCTAAAAAACAGCCCGATTTAAACTGGGAAAACGAAAAAGTACGTCATGAGCTTTATGAAATGGTTAACTGGTGGTTAGATAAAGGAATTGACGGCTTTCGTGTAGATGCTATTTCGCATATTAAGAAAGTGGCCGGCTTCCCAGATCTACCGAACCCTGAAAAGCTAGATTATGTGCCATCGTTTGAAGGACATATGAATCGACCGGGAATTCAAGAACATTTAAAAGAGCTAAAAGAAAATACGTTTGCCAAATACGATATTATGACGGTTGGAGAGGCAAATGGTGTAACATCGAACAGCGCGGATGAGTGGGTAGCTGAAGATGGCGGAAACTTCAATATGATTTTTCAGTTCGAGCATATGGGACTGTGGGATAAAGGAGAAGAAAAACCGCTTGATTTAATCGAGTTAAAAACGATTTTAACTAATTGGCAAAATGGTTTAGAAAAAATCAACGGCTGGAACGCTTTATATTTAGAAAATCATGACCAAATTCGTTCTGTAAATAAATTCGGCAGCGTAGCTTACCGAGTGGAAAGTGCAAAGTGCTTAGCTGCACTATACTTTTTAATGAAAGGAACACCGTTTATTTATCAAGGACAAGAACTTGGAATGACCAATGTTAAGTTCGATTCTATTGACGATTATGATGATGTTGGTATGATTAACTACTACCGTATTCAGCGTGAAAAAGGCGATTCACATGACGAAATTATGAAAGTGATTTGGGAAACAGGCCGCGATAATTCAAGAACGCCAATGCAGTGGAATACAGAAAGAAATGCAGGATTTTCTACTGGTACACCTTGGATGAAGGTGAATCCAAATTACGTAGATATTAACGTAGAAGAGCAGAAAAGTGATAAGAATTCGGTACTGAATTTTTACAAACAGCTCATTAAAATTAGAAAACAGCATGATGTGCTGGTGTATGGAACTTATAAGCTGTTGGCAGAAGAAGATACCGCTATTTACGCGTATACGCGAACATTAGAAGGTAAAACTGCTGTTGTTATTTGTAATATGTCACCGAAAAATCAAACGTTCGAGTTTCCTTCAGAGAGCGCATTTACAAACAGAGAAGTGCTGATTCATAATTATCCGTTGGATACAAACGAAACGCTTGAAAAATGTACGCTGCACCCATATGAAACACGTGTATACTTACTTTCATAAACAAGTTGAGCAACCGATTGCGCAACTTTAAAGTGAAAAGCTTTTAAAAACGCATTTATCTGCGACATAGGTGAAGAAACTGCTGGCTCTGTCAAGAGCCAGCGGTTTTTGTATTTTAATAAAAAGACGGAGAAAGCTTTGACTACGGCGCATGTATATGGTACTTTTACACTTAGTGTAGATAATTAGAAACAAAATGAGGTTGAAAAATGGCGAAATATAAAATTATTGCAACAGCAGCAATGGGAATTGAAGCACTGGTCGCTAAAGAAGTGCGTGCTTTAGGATATGAATGTGAAGTAGATAATGGCAAGGTTATCTTTGAAGGAGACGAGCTCGCAATTGCTCGCTGCAATTTATGGCTTCGTACAGCAGATCGAATTAAAGTGCAGGTTGGACAGTTCAAAGCTCGTACGTTTGATGAGCTTTTTGAACAAACAAAAGCATTAAATTGGGGAGATTACTTGCCCGTAGATGCACAGTTTCCTGTATCGGGAAAATCAGTTAAATCTAAACTTTTCAGCGTATCAGATTGTCAAAGCATTGTGAAAAAAGCAATTGTTGACAGCATGAAAAAACATTACAACAAAACAACAGGATGGCTCGAAGAAACAGGATCAACGTTTAAAATTGAAGTAGCGCTATTAAAAGATGTTGCTACATTAACAATTGACGCAAGCGGTGCAGGACTTCATAAGCGCGGTTACCGCGTAGGACAAGGGGAAGCTCCTTTAAAAGAAACGCTGGCAGCGGCTTTGATTATGCTAACACCGTGGAATGCGGATCGTCCGTTTGTCGATGTTTTTTGCGGTTCTGGTACAATTGCTATCGAAGCAGCGCTTATCGGTCAAAATATCGCACCAGGGTTTAACCGTGACTTTTTATCAGAAGAGTGGCCGTGGATGTCAGCAAGTATTTGGGACAAAGCGCGCGAAGAAGCAGAAGACTTAGCGAACTACGACCAAGTGCTAGATATTGCTGGTCATGATATTGACCATCGTATGGTAAAAGTAGCGGAGCAAAATGCATTTGAAGCTGGACTTGGAGATTTAATTCAATTTAAACAAATGCAAGTGCGCGATTTTACGACGCCGAAAGAATATGGAATCATTATTGGTAACCCTCCGTACGGCGAACGTTTAAGCGATCGTCCTTCTGTTGAAAAAATGTATGCTGAAATGGGCCAAGCGTTTTCTAAGCTTGATACGTGGTCAATTTATATGCTTACATCTCATGAACAGTTTGAACAGTACTACGGTAAAAAAGCGACGAAAAAACGCAAATTATTTAACGGATTTATTAAAACAGACTACTATCAATACTGGGGACCTCGTCCTCCACGCAACGACCAATAATAAAAAGCCAAGCGGTGTAAAAACAGCTTGGCTTTTTTACGTTATTTCTTTTTTAAACCGCGATAAGCTAGCATTCCAAACATGCCTATACCGAGCACGACAATTAATAAAATAAACCAAAACGTGGCATTAAGCAGGTATTTATATAGTCCGTCATAATAATCATGCATGTACTCACCCCATTGTGTTTTTTTATAGTATGGGCGAGTAGCGGGGCAATATATGTATTCATTTCTTTTTACTAGCAGGCTTAAAACGAGAAATGATCAGCTTATTTCTAACATATTTACGAAAGGGAAATCTCATACTAAAACCTAAGAGGTGATAAAATGAGAAAAAATCGATCAGCACGGGTTTTTGGCGGGATGATGCTTCTTTCATGGTTAACCATCCCTTTTATAGGACGACAGCATATTAAGCGTTATTTATCATCTACTATGTTTATTTCCTTTTTGATTATGGTTGAAAGCTATATTGCTGAAAAAAAGAAGTGGTGGATATTCCCTAATCCTCCTCATCCATATCTAACAGGTGAAGCTGCTTTACTTTTAGGTCCATTTTTAGCAGGTTCTTTATGGATTAAAAAGTTCACATATGGCCATTTTGGAAGGTATATGTTATTAAATGCAATCGTAGATACATTTTTTGTTTATCCTTTTCAACGAGCTATGAGCCGTGCAAAGCTTTTTAGGGTAGGCACATTTAAAGAGTACCATTTGCTAGGTATCTTTCTGTTGAAAGCTGCTTTAATGTACGTTTACCAACATCTAGTAGTAGAGAAACCAAAATCTCAGCGTGCTTTAAAAAATAATCCTATAGAATAAAGGAGCAGGCAGGGAAGCGTGATTTTCTTGCCCGCTATTTTAATGCTCCAGATGTCATTCCTGAAATGAAATGCTTTTGCAAAAACACGTACGCAATCAATAATGGAATAGAAGAAAGAACGACTGCTGAAAACAGCATAGGGTAATTAGTCAGAAATTCCCCTTGAAAGTCCAATAGTGCAATAGGCAGCGTTTTTACTTCTTTAGATTTTAACAAGAGCAAAGGGAATAACAGATCATTCCACACAATCACAAACGAAAAAATTCCTACTGTAGCCATTGATGGTATTGAGAGTCGAAGAGCGATTTTTGAATATATTTTCCACTCTGACGCTCCGTCCATGCGAGCAGCTTCAAATAGTTCCTTTGGCAAAGTTTTCATAAACCCCGTGATAATAAACACACCGATGGGAAGCAAAAAACTTATGGAGACGATAATGACGCCTGTTAGCGTATTGACGAGCCCAAGCTTATTCATCAGCAAAAAGACAGGAATCATATTGACTTGGGTAGGGACAATCATTCCGCAAACAAAAAAGCCGTATACAATCCATCCAAGCTTTTGAGGTAGCTGAATAATAGCATAAGCAATCATGCTTGAAAACCATAGAATAAAAAACGTGCTAAAGACGGTAACAATCACGCTGTTTTTAATATAGCCAAAGATGGGTTCATTGACGAGCAGCTGTTTATAATTTTCAATATTCCAGCCTGCTGGTAATCCGATTGGGTTGCTGTAAAGCTCAGGCGTTGTTTTAAAGGTTGTTAATAAAACCAAGCTTAAGGGCAACAGAATGATTAAACCGTATATCCCTAAAATCAGTTGTCTGAATGGGTTTTGTTTCATAAAAGAATCTCCTTTTACATTTTGGTTAAGCGAAGTACGCGAAATTGAAGAAACGTTAAAAGAGCAATTACAATCATAAATACAACTGAAATGGCAGAGGCATAGCCGAAACGAAAATTAATAAAAGCTTCGTGATAAAGCAGTGTCGAAAGAATTTCAGTTGAGTTGGAGGGACCTCCATTTGTCATTGCAATGATTAAATCAAATGCTTTAAAACTTTGTATGGTCGTATAAGCTACAACCATTGTCGTAGCTGGAGCTAAAAGAGGCCACGTAATGCGCTTGAATTTTTGCCATCTTGTTGCTCCATCAATACTAGCAGCTTCATATAACTCGTTGGGAATAGCTTGAATTCCAGCTACAAAAATAATAAGCATTTGACCAGTATGTGCCCAAAATTGTACAAAAGCCAAGCTGTAAATGGCGATATGTCCATTTCCAATCCAAGACTGGGTCCAATGCTCAAGGCCTATTTTACTTAAAAATAGGTTCACTCCTCCAATGTTGGGGTCATACATAAAGTTCCACGTGAAGGCAATCGACACGGACGAAATAATCGTCGGTACAAAAAAGAGTGAACGATAAAATGTATTCCATGCAGAATTTTTATAAAGTAAAAGTGCAAAGCCTAAGCTCAATAATGTTTGAAAGATCAGCACGCCAATTGTAAACTTTAAGTTGTTTGTAAGAGACTGTGTAAAAATAGCATCGTTTGTTAAAATTTCTTTGAAGTTTTGAAACCCTACAAATGAGAACTGAGAAGACAATCCATTCCAATCAGTTGTGCTTAAAAATAAAGCAGAAAGCGTTGGCAATGCAAAGAAAACAGTATATATGATAAAACCGGGAAGTAAAAACAACCATAGATTTCTGTTTTTAGAGATACTTTTAAATGAAAAGAGAGGAAAAGAGAACGAAGGGGTTCTCTTTTCTTCTTCTTGAATAGACGTATTAGTTTTTAGCGACACGTTCTACCTCTCCTTGTGCTTTTTCAGCAGCTTTTTTCGCTGACATACCGGATAGTACGTCCTGTACAGATGTTTCAACAGCTTTTGATACGCGCTCATTTAAAATTGTAAATCGAGGTTGGAAAACCGTTTTTTTGTCTTTCCATTTTGCGCTTTCTTTGAGTTCAGGTGAATCATATTTCACGTCTTTGACCGTTAATAACTGGCCAGTAGCATTCGCATACTCAGAAGAAATCTTTGGATCTGCAAGGAAAGTTAAAAATTTCTTAGCAGCTTCTTTGTGTTTTGATTTTTCAGCAACACCTAATAAGAATGTCGTGGTATGAACACCTTCGTATTTTGCTTTATCTTGATCCACTGTAATCGGGGCAAGCAAACCTTGATCAATCTTCGGATTTTGCTGTTTGACTGTAGCCATCATATAAGAACCTTGAGCAAGCATTGCGCCTTTTTCCTGAGCAAAAAGTGCTGCAGCACTTTCTTTTTTCGTACCAAGAGCATCTTTTTGGAAGTAACCTTTGTCATTTAATTCTTTAATTTGAGATAGGGTTTTGATAAACCATTCATCAGTTAGCTTGCGCTTGCCCGTTTCTACTTCGTGAAGGGCGTTGTTTGTAGGTTCGTTATTCATAATCATTGGATTAATAAATTGAGAAGGACTTACGTCTCCTGAAAATAAAATCGGAGTGTATCCATTTTTCTTTAATGTTTCAGATGTTTTTAAAAAGCTATTCCAATCTTTAGGAACATCTAAATTTAGTTTTTCAAAAATGCCTTTGTTATAGACAGGGATGTTATAGACTAGCTGATAAGGAAGAGCATATTGCGTATTATCCGCTTTGCCCGCTTGGATTAGCTTTTCGTCAAATTTGCTGAGTAAGTTTTGGTCGTCCAGCTTGGCAAAACCGTTTGCTTTGCGAATCGTTTCAAATTGACTTCCTGGAAAACTAGCAAATACATCGATACCTTCTCCAGATAATAGAGATCCTTGAATTTGTGATTGATAGGAATCAGAAGGAAAGACGGTCATTTCTACATGAATATTTGGATTTTTCTTTTCAAATTGCTCAATGATAGAATCAAAAGCTTTCGAATCTTCTCCTCGCCAATGCGTAAAGTTAATGGTTACTTTTTTAGAAGAGTCACTGCTGTCGCTGCTTGTTGAACTGTTTTTGCCGCAGCCCGCGATGATCACGGTGAACATTGCTAACAGAATTAATAATTTTTTCATTTTAGTTCCCCCACTTATAGAATTCTTTTTAGATAGTTATTGGTCAATTTTGATACGGTTGGTAGATGCTTGGTCAAAGAAATGAGCATGATTCATTTGAAAATGAAATGGAAAGTGCTGATGAACTTGAATATGTTCATCCCCAGGGATTTTAGCTACAAAGAGCTGGTCTCCTAAACTACTGTATAGTATGTACTCTGCTCCTAATAACTCAGACACCTCTACCGGTAATGAAATATGAGAAGCATCAGAAGAGGCGCGCGTAATATGCTCTGGTCGAATTCCTACAGTAATGAACTGATTGTTGTAGCCTTTTTCATGTAACGAATGCATTTGATTTTCTGTCAGCTGAAACTCATGTTCACTGATGTACAGTTTGTTGTTCACTACTTTTCCTGTGAAAAAGTTCATTCCCGGCGATCCTATAAAACTGGCTACAAACGTATTCTCTGGAGCATTATAAACTTGCATAGGTAAACCTATTTGCTGAATTTTTCCGTCTTTCATAACTACAATTCTGCTTGCCATCGTCATCGCTTCTGTTTGATCGTGGGTTACATAAATAATGGTCGTCTGCAGCCTCTGATGAAGCTTACTGATTTCAGCACGCATTTGTACGCGAAGCTTCGCATCAAGATTAGATAAAGGTTCATCCATTAAAAAAATTTGGGCATTCCGTACAATGGCTCTTCCTAAAGCCACTCGCTGACGCTGCCCTCCTGATAACGCTTTTGGCTTGCGTTTTAAATAGGGTTCTAAGTCCAAAATACGAGCCGCTTCACGAACGCGATCATCAATTTCTTGTTTTGGGACTTTGCGGAGCTGCAAGCCAAATGCCATGTTGTCGTAAACTGTTAAATGAGGGTAAAGCGCGTAGTTTTGAAACACCATTGCAATATCCCGGTCCTTAGAAGGTAAATCGTTTGCACGATCTCCATTAATAAGCAATTCTCCTTCTGTTATCGATTCAAGGCCGGCGATCATTCGAAGGGTAGTGGATTTGCCGCACCCTGAAGGTCCTACAAACACAATAAATTCTTTGTCTTGAATATGAAGATTGAAATTATCAACTGCAAGACTATCTTTTCCGTATTTTTTATACACGTGCTGTAACTGCAGTTCTGCCATTTTTTCTCCTTTCAGCAGGCTTTTAAAAAAATAAAAGCCTCTAATTGCACAGACGGATTGTACGTGTATCTGGCAATTAGAGGCTATCGGTTGACCGGTAAGCCTGTATTATGTAGTTTTGAGTGATTGAATCTGTAAGTAATTTTAAAATATATTATTCCTATAAGTCAAGTGAGAATTAAAATATTTTAATAAGTTCGATTATTTTCTTAAATGAAAGAAGCCATTTATTAAGCCAGAGATGCTGGTTTTGAGAATAAAATAAACAGCTGGTGTATAGAATGATAGTATTCACTTTTATAGTAAGCACTACAGAGAGAGGATGTTTATAAATGGATAGAAACACGCAGTTCACTATGATTCGTCAAGCGTTGGAAAACAGCTATCATTTAATGCAGCAGGGAATAGAAGTGAGCGGAGAGACGCTTACTCAGCTGGAACAAGCAAAAGCCGAGTATGAAGCGGCCTTTTTATTGTCTCATTCCACGGACTCAAAATTCCGCTGTAATTAATTTTTTAATAGCACTTATTCCGTTTGCGTTCTATACACTCAGCTTTTATACAAAAAGGTTCTGTCCTTACAGGCAGAACTTTTTTATGTTCAGCTCTTTTTATTGACATTTTAGATAAAGTAGTCAATAATTAAGTTTTGCTTACATGAGAAATTTACTAGAAAAAAAGAAGTGAAGCTAATTTTTATTGATAGATATTTACATAAATAAAGGAGTCAGTATCGATGATGAGAGAGCGGTTGCCTTTTACAATTGAGCGGGATGAAAACTTTTTTGACAAATTAAATGAATGGATAGGTGATGTTTTTTATGATCATCTTCCAGACGCAGGGTTAGAACTTCGAGACGAACAAATTTTTATGGCTTTTCAAATCGAACGAGCTTTTAAAGAAAAAAATGTAATCTTTGCAGAAGCAGGTGTAGGAACAGGAAAAACTATTGTGTATTTACTGTATGCTATTTGTTATGCAAGGTATATTGGCAAGCCAGCTATTATTGCCTGTGCGGATGAAACATTAATTGAACAGTTAGTAAAAGCCGAAGGAGACATTGCCAAGCTCTCTGGTATTTTAGATATTAACATGGATGTTCGCCTAGCAAAATCTCAAGATCAGTATCTGTGTTTAAAGAAATTAGATGCTGTGACAGCACGAACAGATAATGAAAACATTGAAGAAATTTACGATACGCTTCCTGATTTTGTTCATGATCATAGCGGTATGCAGTCGTTCTATCACTACGGAGACCGTAAAGAATATCCTCATTTAACGGATGAGGAATGGAATCAAATTAACTGGGATACGTTTCAAGACTGCTCTTCCTGTGAGCAGCGTCATAGATGCGGCTTAACGCTTTCACGTGAGCACTATAGAAAAGCACATGACTTAATTATTTGCTCTCACGATTTTTACATGGAGCACATTTGGACATATGAAGCCCGCAAGCGTGAAGGACAGCTTCCCCTTCTTCCTGAAAGCAGCTGTGTTGTATTTGATGAAGGTCACCTGCTGGAATTTGCTGCACAAAAGGCTTTAACATATCGAATTCAAGAAGATACGTTAGAAAACTTGTTAACGCGTCTATTAGAAAATGACGTGCGAGAAGAATTTGCTGTGAAGATCGAGCACGCTATCGATGTGTACGCAATGTTCTTTGACCGTTTAAGTGAAGCAAGCACAGAAATCGTCGGTTCTAGCCGTAAAGAAGTAGCCCGTACAAACGGATTACAAAGTGTAGGAAAAGAACTTTTATCGCTGCTTGAGCATATCGGAAACGAGCTTGTGTTTGAGAGTGAGACCTATACAGTAGACGAATATACGCTGCGAATTGTAGATGAGTACCTAGATCAAATTGATTATTCGCTGCGCTTATTTATGGACAACGAAAATGCCATCTACTGGGTGGAAGAAAACAACTGGCAGCTGACGTTGGTTATTATGCCGCAAGCAGTAAAAGACGTCTTAAAAGAACGAGTATTTGCAAAGAAAATACCATACATTTTCACGTCTGCCACTCTGTCAGATAACCAATCGTTCGATTATTTAGCATATAGCTTAGGAATTGCAAAGCCGCTTTCTTTTTCCGTTGAATCGCCATTTGATTATGATGAGCAAATGAAAATTGCGGTAAAAAATGTTTCAGATGATCAAGAAGAAGCGTTTGCTGAAAAATTCGCCTTTGCTGTTGCGCAGCTCGAAAAAACGAACGGACGAGCACTTTTACTGTTTAACAGCAAAGAAGAACTAGAGATGTTCAAAGAAGTTTCCAAAGAGTTAAATCAGTACACATTCTTATTTGAAGGCGATCAAGAAATCAGTAAATTAGTATCTCAGTTCCAAAGGGAAGAAAAAACGATTTTATGCGCTGTTCATTTGTGGGAAGGATTGGATATTCCGGGACCTTCGCTATCTAATGTAATTATTTGGTCTCTGCCGTATCCACCAAATGATCCGGTCTTTGAAGCAAAGCGCAATCAAGTAGTCGATCCATTTTGGGATGCAGATATGCCGTATATGCTTCTTCGCTTAAAGCAAGGAGTTGGAAGGCTGATTCGCTCTCATAACGATAAGGGTCTAATCACGATCTTTATGCCAAAAAGCACAGATTCAAAAGTGCGTTCAATCATTGAACAAAATGTCCCAACAAAAATAGAAAACGTATAAAAAAGCGCGGTTGTAGCCGCGTTTTTTTATACGTATAATAGATTGAATATTCAGTTATATACACGCCGTTACTATTATGATAAAATAATTTATGGTGAAATAAGGAAAGTAAGGAGGAAAAACAATGAGAGAAGACATACAGAAAATTGAGAAACAGTTTTATGAATACATGAATAAAATCAAAAGTTATCACGAGGCAATCGGAGTGATGTACTGGGATTTGAGGACGGGTGCTCCAAAAAAAGGGGCGGATCAGCGTTCTGAAGTTATTGGCATGATGTCATCAGAAGCGTTCAATCTTTCGGTTTCTGATGAAATGGCAGGTTTTATTGAGAAATTAACGAACCCTGAGTCACAGCCTTACATAAACGATATTACGAAAAAAGCAGTGGAAGAATGTAAAAAAGAATATGACTTAAATAAAAAGATTCCTCCGCATGAATATAAAGAATACGTTACATTAACTTCAAAAGCTGAGTCGGTTTGGGAAGACGCAAAAGAAAAAGCAGATTTTGCTTTATTTCAACCGTATCTCGAAAAAATTGTAGCGTTCAATCAGAAGTTTGTGGAGTATTGGGGGTATGAAGGAAACAAATATAATCGTTTATTAGACCTTTTTGAACCGGGGATGACGGTTGAAATCTTAGACGAGGTATTTGGAAAGCTACGGAAGCATATTGTGCCTCTTGTTCAGCGAATCGCCGGGTCGAATACAAAGCCAAATACGGAATTTTTATTCCGTACTTTCCCAAAAGAAGCGCAAAAGCAATTTAGTCTAGACGTGTTAAAAACGCTTGGCTATGATTTTGAAGCGGGGCGACTTGATGAAACAGTCCATCCTTTTGCTACTGGTTTAAACCCGGGAGATGTGCGCATCACGACTAAATATGCCGAAAACGATTTTCGAACGGCTATTTTTGGAACAATTCACGAATGCGGCCATGCTTTATATGAGCAGAATATTTCAAAGGATCTTGTCGGTACAGTTCTATGTGAAGGTACTTCAATGGGAATTCATGAATCACAGTCACTGTTTTTTGAGCAGTTTGTCGGTAAAAATAAGGCATTCTGGCAGCATCATTACGACGTACTAAAAAAGCATGCGCCGGGACAATTTGACGATGTAGATTTAGAAGATTTTTACCGAGGAGTAAATGAGGCGAAACCGTCTCTTATTCGTATTGAAGCAGATGAGTTAACGTATCCTCTTCATATTATGATTCGCTATGAGATTGAAAAAGGATTAATAAACGGAGAATATAAAGTTGCAGATTTACCGGAAATTTGGAATGAGAAATACGAAGAATATTTAGGAGTTCGTCCAAGTCACGATGGAGAAGGCGTGCTTCAGGATGTACACTGGGCCGGAGGAAGCTTTGGGTACTTCCCTTCCTATGCTCTTGGCTATATGTACGCAGCGCAGTTTAAGCATACCATGTTAAAAGACTTGCCTAATTATGATGAACTTCTTGAAAAAGGAGAAATTTCGCCGATTACAAATTGGCTAACAGAACATATTCATCAGTACGGAAAAATGAAAAAGCCTCTTGAAATTTTAAACGATGTAACGGGAGAAGGCTTAAACGTAGATTATTTAATTCAATATCTAGAAAAGAAATATGGAGAAATTTATCACGTATAAAAAGCGCTATAACCGAATATTATGTTTTGTATCGCAAGTAAATGTTCGAAAATATCGCTTTTAGATATTTTCAAATAAAAGATTTGCTGATATAATACAATTAACTCAATAACGCACTCATATAATGACGAGAATAAGGCTCGTAAGTATCTACCAAACTACCGTAAATAGTTTGACTATGGGTGAGCGATGAAGTTTGTTTTTCACTTTTGTGCGTAACAGCTCAAGGACATTGCTCTACTCATATACGAGTGCAGCTATGTTTTTGAGCTTTTTTAATACAAACGTTGGAGGAACGAACTATGAAAGCTTTGCAAAACAAAATTTTAACAGATGGTATCGTATTATCGGACACGGTTTTAAAAGTAGACACATTTTTAAACCACCAAATGGATCCTGTATTAATGAAAGAAATTGGAGAAGAATTCGCTTCACGTTTTGAAGATGCAGGAATTACGAAGATTTTAACGATTGAATCATCAGGAATTGCTCCAGCGATTATGACCGCATTGAAGCTAAACGTTGAGATGGTGTTTGCCAGAAAAAGAAAATCTTTAACACTTCAAGACGGACTCATTACATCAAAAGTATATTCATTTACAAAAAAAGAAGAAAATGAAATTTCAGTTGCTGATAAATTTATTCGAGAAGATGACGTGATTTTAATTATTGATGATTTTTTAGCAAACGGCCAAGCTGCATTCGGCTTGATGGATATCGTACAAAAAGCAGGTGCTAAAGTAGGCGGCATTGGGATTGTTATTGAAAAAGCGTTCCAAGATGGAGGAAAACAAATTCGTAAATCAGGCGTTAAAGTAGAATCATTAGCACGCATTCAGTCTTTATCAAATGGTAAAGTTACATTTGCTGAAGATAAACCAACAGTGGAGGTTTAATATGAATAAAGGAAAAGTCTTTTCACTTGGTTTACAGCATGTTTTAGCTATGTACGGAGGTGCGATTGTTGTTCCGCTTATTGTTGGAGGAGCCATTGGCTTGACTCAGCAGCAGCTTACGTATTTAGTGGCGATTGACTTATTTATGTGTGGTGTGGCAACTCTGCTGCAAGTATGGAAAAATCGTTTTTTTGGAATTGGTCTTCCAGTTGTATTAGGGTGTACGTTTACTGCAGTAGGACCTATGATTTCAATTGGAGGTTCTTACGGCGTTTCTTCCATATATGGTTCTATTATCGTCGCTGGTTTACTCATTGTCCTTCTTTCTGCTTTTTTAGGTAAATTGGTTAAGTTTTTCCCTCCTTTAGTTACGGGCTCGGTTGTAACGATTATTGGAATTACGTTAATTCCTGTAGCGATTAAAGATTTAGCCGGAGGAGAAGGAAGTAAAGATTTTGGCAGCTTGAGCAATTTAGGTTTAGGTTTTGGCGTTTTGCTATTAATTATTGTTCTGTATCGATTTACAAAAGGATTTATGCGCTCCGTCTCTGTGTTATTAGGATTAGTTGTTGGAACAATCGCAGCTTCTTTTATGGGAAAAGTAGATTTTTCCGGCGTAAAAGAAGAAGCGTGGGTTCATATGCCACATGTTTTGTACTTTGGGATGCCAACTTTTAATATTATGGCCATTCTGACAATGTTCCTTGTTTTACTTGTTGGTATTGTCGAGTCAACAGGCGTTTATTTTGCTGTTAGTGATATTTGTAAAAAAGAAGTGGATGAAAAAGATTTATCTAAAGGCTATCGTGCAGAAGGACTGGCGATTTTATTAGGCGGATTTTTTAACGCATTTCCTTATACAGCGTATTCTCAAAATGTAGGACTTTTACAATTGTCAGGTGTTCGCACAAGAAATGTTATATTTGCAGCGAGTGGAATTTTAATCGTTTTGGGTTTTCTACCTAAAATCGCAGCCGTGACGACGGTTATCCCGAGCTCTGTCCTTGGTGGAGCAATGGTAGCTATGTTTGGAATGGTAATCTCTTCAGGTATTAAAATCCTTAGTCAAGTTGATTTAGCAAAACAAGAAAACCTTCTTGTGATTGCATGTTCGGTTGGCATGGGTCTAGGGGTGACGGTTGTACCTGAACTCTTCAAAAACTTACCAGATAGTCTTCAAGTTCTTACTGGAAGCGGTATTGTAATGGGGAGTTTTACAGCAATCTTTTTAAATATTGTCTTTAATATGATGAAATCACCACGTACGCAAGTTGCAGAAACAAAGTTAACAAATGAAGTAGTATCGAAATAAAAAGAGGCTAGGACAAAAATATTTTAGTTGAGAAGATCCGAACGATTAATCGTTCGGATCTTTTCATTGTAATGGGGAACATAGGCCTAATTTGTTCGTTTTTCCTATTAAGACCGTGTTTTGAAAAACAGTGTATAAAGCATTTTTCCCACATCAGGGTTTTTTGCCACTAATGAAATTTCTCTTTTGAATTTGAAGTCTGTAATGGGTAACGCTTTAATGGTTGAGCTTTGTAAATGGCGCATAAAAATTTCAGGCAGAATTGAAATACCTAAATTAGCTGAAATAAATCCCATAATACTTTGCGCAAATTCAATTTCATTGGCAATGGAAATTTTTAAGTTATGACGATTGTACGCTTTTTCTACTAGTGTCCGAACATCGCACCCTGGCGGGAGAACTACAATGGGTTCTTCTTTAAAATCTTTAAATGATACGCTTTCTTTTTCGGCTAACGGGTGCTGATCATTCACAAATAAATAAAAATCTTCTTTGAATAATAGTTTTGACCAGTAAGTATGTTGAACCTCTCGATCATCAAATAAAGCCCCATCAATTTGATTGCTTTCTAACTGCTCTAACAAATCATAATAGTGATGCGAGGTTTTTATATCAATATGGCGATTGTGATCTTTAGCAGAAGCCAGTTGATAAGGTAAGTAAAAAGCAGCCATACTCTGCCACGTTCCGATAGTTAAATCACAAGCTTCTTGCGTAGACACTAATTTTTTTTGAAGAGCATGAACGCTTGATAGTATGGATTCACCTTCTTGTAAAAGAATTTCACCTGCTGAGGTTAATTCTACTCCTGTAGCGGAGCGAATAAATAATGTTACCCCTAAATCTTCTTCTAGTTTTCTCATTTGCTTACTGAGCGCGGGCTGCGTCATATGCAGCTGTTCGCTTGCTTTGCTTAAGCTTTTTGTTTTGGCTGTTTCAATAAAAGACTCAAGCCATTCTGTTTTCATATTTATCACCTATAACCTTTTGTTATACCCATAGTATAGAAGGGAAGTTCTCATAAATCAATGAAGATGCTAGTGTATATAGTGTAGTTAACACAGCACAAAGAAATTCACACAACTAGGAGGATGAATGATGTATCCAAACAAACTATATATTAACGGTGAATGGACAACAACAGAAGAGAAAATTGATGTAGTCAATCCAGCAACAAAAGAAGTAATAGGACAAATTCCAAAGGCAGGCGCAAAGGAAGCAGCACTTGCCGCTGATGCAGCGGCTGCAGCTTTTAAAACATGGTCGAAAAGAACCGCTCAAGAGCGCAGTGCTATTTTAATGAGATGGCATCAACTAATTGAAAATCATAAAGATGAACTAGCAGAAATTATGACAACGGAACAAGGCAAACCATTTGCAGAAGCAAAAGGTGAAGTGCAGTATGGCAATGATTATATTGCTTGGTTTGCTGAAGAAGGAAAGCGTGTATACGGTGAAACGATTCCAGCTCATCATACACATAAACGTATTACGGTTAAAAAACAGCCTGTTGGCGTTGTAGCAGCTATTACACCATGGAACTTCCCTGCAGCAATGATTACGCGTAAAGTGGCCCCAGCTCTTGCAGCAGGATGTACAATTGTTCTAAAACCATCTGAAGAAACACCATTTACAGCATATCGTTTAGTAGAGCTCGCAGAAGAAGCTGGAGTTCCAAAAGGTGTGATCAATGTTGTTACTGGAGATGCAGCAGCTATTGGTGACACATGGCAAAAAGACGGACGTATCCGAAAATTAACATTTACTGGTTCAACAGCGGTTGGCAAACATTTAATGCGCGGTGCTGCTGATACTGTGAAAAAATTATCGCTGGAATTAGGCGGTCACGCACCGTTTATCGTAACAGAAAATGCAGATTTAGACGCTGCTGTAAACGGCGTAATTGCTTCTAAGTTCGTAAACGCAGGTCAAACGTGCATCTGCACAAACCGCGTATATGTACAAGAATCCATTGCAGATGCTTTTGTTGAAAAATTTGCAGCAAAAGCGGCGGAATTAACAGTAGGAAATGGATTAGAAGAAGGTACACAAGTTGGACCGTTAATTAACGATAAAGCGGTTGAGAAAGTAAAAGCACAAATTGCGGATGCAAAAAGTAAAGGAGCTAAAGTTGTGGTTGGCGGACAAGCTATAACAACTAAAAACGGTTTCTTTATGGAGCCGACAATTATTACAAATGTAACTGATGACATGAATTGCATGTTTGAAGAAACGTTTGGACCATTGGCACCTGTAGCAACATTCAAAACAGTAGAAGAAGCCGTAGAACGAGCAAACAATAGCCCTTATGGTTTAGCCGCTTACGTATTTACAGAAAACATTAAGGAAGCAACGTTTGTATCTGAAGAGTTAGAATACGGCATTGTAGGAGTAAATGATGGCTCTCCATCTGCAGCTCAAGCTCCATTCGGCGGCTTTAAAGAAAGTGGTCTTGGACGCGAAGGAAGTCATTACGGCATTGAAGATTATTTAGAAGTAAAATATATCTCCATGGGACTTTAATCAAAAGCAGAGGGACAAAAATATTTTAGTCGAAGTGAAATACGAACTAGCAACTAATAATCAAAATGATTGGTTGTTAGTTCGTATTTTTTTGTTGTTAAGGTGGACGTAACTTTCAGGTGTTTCGTTGTGTCCTAGCTTTTTTTATGCACTTTTGTAAAGAAAATTTGGAATAATAGTTCTTTAGCGCAATTAATTGCATTTCTAGGGTGTCTGTGCAAGAATAAATATTTCAAAAATGGTTTAGCTTTGTTTAAAGCGTGGGTAATACAACAAATGCACATGATTGCTTGTTAGATGAAATGAAAAGCAGAACTTTACCACTGATAAATTACGCAAGCTAGAACCAAAATAGTAGTACTGAATGGTGAAAAATATAGGAGTTGATATAGATGATTACAGCAGAGAAAAACATAGTGAAATTTAAAGCAAAAGACGGACGTGAAGTCACTATTCGCCCTGCGCAGGCAAGCGATGCAGAGCATATTACAACAGCGGTAAGAGAAATTATTGAAGCCGGTGAATTTATTCAAAAAGATGAGCCGCGCACAGTCCAAGAAGAGCAAGATTTTATTGCATCAGTAGAAAAGAACAATCACATGTACGTTGTAGCTGAAGTCGAAGGTGAAGTTCTTGGAATTGCACGTGTTCTTAGAGGCGAAATTAAAATGAAGCGCCACACGGGGCTCTTCCGTACATGGCTTATTTCAAAAGCACAGGGAATGGGAATAGGAAAACAATTTATGAATTATACGCTAAACTGGTGCAAAGAAAATAATCTTCATAAACTTTCTTTAACTGTGTTTGCTTCGAATAAAGTGGCATACGAATTGTATAAAAAGGTAGGATTTGAACAAGAAGGCGTTATGAAAGAACAAGCTTATTTCAACAATGAATATGTAGATGAAATCTATATGTCCATTTTCTTTTCATAAAAAATAAGCACTTATTTTCGTCAATCCATAAATTGTATCTGTACATTCAGATTATTTGCGCTATAATAAAAGTGCACAACAAACATACACTTCTTCAAAACGTAGACTTTCCTGAGTTACAGGAAAGTTTTTTTATGTTTCGCCTCCATTCCACTAAAAAAGCATTGAATAAATCCCCAGCTATTACAAATGTTAAATGTAACGCAATCAAAGAGGTGAAGTGTATGCCAAAGATTATCTCAGTTGGATTTGGAGTTCCCCCCTATGAATTAACTCAGCAAGACACGCTGCTATTTGCAAAAGAACTTTTTTCCGAATCGTTTAAAGATATTAATCGTCTGCTAACCGTTTTTCAAAATGGTCAAATTGAGAAACGTAATTTTGCCAAAGACTTATCTTGGTTTCAAGAAGACCATACATTTGAAGAAAAAAATGATGCTTTTATAGAATCTGCTGTTGAATTAGGTACAAAAGCAATTGAAGACTGCTTAACAAATAAGAACTATGTAAGTACCCCTTTGCCATGTGGAGAAATTGAGGCTATTTTTTATGTTTCAACAAGCGGTTTAGCTACGCCTAGCATTGAAGCACGAATTATGAATAAGCTTGCGTTCTCAGACCACACAAAACGAATTCCTATTTGGGGATTAGGGTGTGCTGGAGGAGCGTCTGGGCTTTCAAGAGCTTATGAGTATTGCAAAGCCTTTCCGCGTGCTAAAGTCCTTGTTTTATCCATTGAGCTTTGCAGTTTAACTTTTCAGCGAAATGATCGTTCAAAAAGCAACTTAATCGGTACGTCTTTATTTGCAGATGGAGTAGCGGCTGCTTTAGTCGCAGGTGACGAAGCTGATACCACTTTTGCCCTTGCAAAAAGCTATCCTTACATTTTACATACACAATCGACACTCATGCCCAATTCAGAAGATGTAATGGGGTGGGAGATCAAAAATGATGGACTATTTGTTGTCTTTTCAAAAGATATTCCCACGATTATCGATTCGTGGTTAGGCGGAGAAGTTGAGTCATTTTTACAAACACAGCATTTGACCAGTCGGGATTTAAAGCATTTTGTTGCTCATCCTGGAGGGAAAAAAGTGCTTGAAGCATATGTATCAACGCTGTCGCTAAACGAAAATATGATTGCTGATTCCCTAGATGTACTTAAAAACCATGGAAACATGTCTTCCGCAACCGTTTTGTATGTATTAGACCGCTTTATGAAGAAAGAAATTTCGAGTGAAGAATACGGTTTATTAACAGCTCTTGGCCCTGGATTTAGTTCTGAAATGCTTCTATTAGAGTGGAGGTAAAGCGATTGTTTTTTTATAGCTTTTTTGTATTTATTATCTTACAGCGTCTATGTGAATTGGTTATTGCCAAAAGAAATGAAGCTTGGATGAAGAAGCAGGGAGCATACGAAGCTGGTCAAAGTCACTACAAATGGATGGTAAGCATGCATGCCGCTTTTTTTGCTGCTCTTTTTACGGAAGTGTATGTATTAAACGATGGAATGTATCACTTTTCTTTTTTGTTGTTTAGCTTTTTTGCGCTTGTGCAACTTGCAAGAATATGGGCTATTTCTTCGTTAGGAAAGTATTGGAATACAAAAATTATCGTTTTGCCTAATGCGAAGGTTGTGCTAAGAGGTCCTTATCGTTTTATGAAGCACCCTAACTATACGGTAGTAGCGGCAGAATTGGTGTTAGTTCCGCTTATGTTTCAGGCATACTGGACGTTAGCTATTTTTTCTGTTTTCAATTTGTGTATATTAGCTGTTAGAATTCCCTTAGAAGAGCAAGCGTTAACGAATGAAACAAATTACGGCGAAGTGATGCAAAACAGGGGACGTTTCTTTCCTGTAAAAAAATCTTAAAACTAATTGAAAATGATTATCTTTCATGATAAGATGAAACAAATGATAAAGATTATCAATTTCATCAAGTAGAAACGGTGGTGGACGTAATGGTTAGTCTTTTTGTGATCGGAGCTCTTGCTACATATGTTGGCGTCACAACGTATGTAATGAAAAATATTGAAAAAGCCCAAAAGGCGTAACATACATGCGATGAATAAAAAAAGCTGTCAAATTATTGACAGCTTTTTTTATTGTTTTTGTAACTAAAAATTCAGTTTTTTATGGGAAAACGCATGCGAATCAAGTAAAATAGAGAAAGAATAAGCAGAAATGAAGCTGGATAGAGAACATTTAAATACAGTCTTGAATGAGGCAAAAGGGGTAGAGTAATAATGGGTAAAGTGAGTGTGAAACATCAAGAAAATCTCCGATTGGAAGCATCTCTTTTTCATTTACATAAGCAATTTCAAGCAGCTGGAGATGAACAGCAGGCAGCAAAAGCAATACAGCTGTTAAAAAAGTGGGTGAACGGTGAATTTGTTGTAGCTTTTTGCGGACATTTTTCGGCTGGAAAATCGAGCATGATTAACGAATTAATGGGGCAAGCAATTTTGCCTGCAAGTCCTATTCCAACAAGCGCAAACTTAGTATCAGTAAAAGCTGGGGATGAGCATGCAACCGTTTATTACCGCAAACAGCCGCCGGTGCGTTATGAAGCGCCTTATGAGTATGAGCAAATTAAGCAGTTTGCTGTCGATGGAGATGAAGTAGAGTCCATTCATTTATCGATAGATACAGATGCTATTCCTAAAAATGTTGTGGTGATGGACACACCGGGAATTGATTCAACAGATGATGCGCATCGTGTATCGACCGAGTCAGCTCTTCACTTAGCGGACGTTATTTTCTACGTGATGGATTATAATCATGTGCAGGCAGAATTAAATCTTCAATTTGCAAAACAGCTGCAAGAAGCTAATAAAACGCTTTATTTAATTGTAAATCAAATCGATAAACACCAAGAAGATCAGCTAACATTTCAAGCATTTAAAGAATCTGTAGAAACGTCATTTTTAAAGTGGAATGTGAGACCAGAAGGAATCTTCTATACGTCGTTAAAAGAGCCAACCAACCGTCATAACGACCTTTCGTACGTAAAATCTCTATTACTTGCTATGATGACGGAAAAAGAAAACCGACATCAGCATATTCAACATGCGATGCAAATGGTAATTGACGATCACCTTGCCTTTATTGAAGACCAAGAAGAAGAAAAGTTAACGATTCATGACGATCTGCGCCATAAGCTGACGCTTGAGAACCATGAAATCAATAAGCAGCAAAAAGAGCAGCTTCTCGAAAAAGAAGCGGAAATGAGGTGGGCTGAAAAGCAGCTAGCAGAAACGTACCAACAAGAAACAGGTAAGATACTAAGCAACGCCAATTTGACACCATATGAAATGAGAGAAAAAGCTAGGCTGTTTTTAGAAACGACAAAGCCTGATTTTAAAGTGGGTCTTTTATTTGCTAAGAAAAAGACCGAGGAAGTAAAAAAAGAGCGGCTGACGTTATTTTTTGATGATATGAAAGAACGTGCAGCTTCTCAGCTGCAGTGGCACTTGCAGCAATATGTGCAAGAGCTGGTGAAAAATCAAAATCTTACCGACCCGGATCTTATACGCCAGGTTCAGCAGTTTGAAATTCCGTTAGAGCCGCATGATTTAATTGAAACGGTAAAGGCAGGAGCTACAATTAATGGTGATTATGTTTTAACGTACGCAAAAGATGTAGCCGATCATATTAAGAAAAAAGCGACGCGATTATTATATGAGCTTTATGCGCAAATTGAACAAAGCAAAATGGAGCAAGATGAAGTAAAGCGTGAAAAAATTTATCAGCACTTGCAGGAATGTGAAGCATTTGAAGAAGCGTATACATCTCTTCAGGAAATGAAAGCAAAATTGGCACGTACAAAAGCTTTGCTTCAATCTTTACAGCAAACTGATGACGACCTAACGGCAGAAGATGCGAACGAGTTGTCATATATGTTACAAGAAGAATATGAAACGGGCATCATGAAAGCTGAAGAAAAGCATGAAGCCGTGAGTGAGCAGCAGTTAGTTTCAGAGCCTGAGGAAGCTGCGCATGAAACAGGAACAGAAAGGGTTCTTCAAGATGTATCAGCTGTTCTCGAACAGCTCCGTTCATTTGGAAAGTTAGACCGCTTTATTAACAGGCTTCAAGAAAAGCGTAAAAAGCTATCAAATCAAACGTTTACCGTAGCTTTATTCGGGGCGTTCAGTGCCGGTAAGTCATCTTTTGCTAATGCGTTGATTGGAGAAAGATTACTTCCTGTATCTCCGAACCCAACAACAGCAACCATCAATAAAATTATGCCTCCAACAGAAAAACGGCCGCATAAAACAGCTGTTGTGCAAATGAAAACAAACGAGCAGATGATCCAAGATTTAAATGGTGCACTTAAGCTGTTTCATCATGAAGTAGAATCAATTGACGAAGCGCTAACAATTATTCCAACCCTGAAGGCAACAGAAGAGCTGCAGCTGCATTTGTCGTTTTTACAGGCAGTAGAAAAAGGCTACGGCGAAGTCAAGCAGCATATCGGTTCAGAAGTAGTAGTGGATACGGAAGGATTTCATGATTATGTAGCCAAAGAAGAAAAAGCGTGCTTTGTTCAATTTATTAACCTGTATTATGACTGTGAATTTACTCGCTTAGGCATTACGCTCGTTGATACACCCGGAGCGGATTCAATCAATGCGAGGCACACGGGAGTAGCGTTTGAGTATATCAAAAATGCAGATGCCATTTTATTTGTAACGTATTATAATCATGCGTTTTCAAAAGCTGACCGCGAATTTCTTATTCAGCTTGGCCGTGTAAAAGATGTATTTGCGCTTGATAAAATGTTTTTCTTAGTAAATGCAGCGGACCTAGCCAGCTCGGATACAGAGCTGCAGTTAGTTCAGACGTACGTAAAAGAGCAGCTTGAACAGTATGGTATACGCTTTCCGCGCTTATACCCGGTATCAAGCTTACAGGCTTTGCAAAACCACGAGGATAAAATGTTTCTGCCATTCAAAAATGCGTTTTACCGCTTCATAAATTATGAATTACCAGAGCTTGCTATCCAAAGTGTTTATGCAGATTTCGAACAAATTTTAGCAGTTGCCAATGAAATGAAACAGGTGCAAACAAAATCAGAAGTGGATAAAAAGCGATACATTCAATCTCTTCACATAAAGAATGAGCAGGTAGCAGCAAAACTGCATGAAATTCATTTTGAATATGAACAACAGCAGTTTGACCGAGAATTAGAAGAGCTTTTATTTTATGTGAAAAAACGTCTGTTTGTGAGGTACGATGACTTCTTTAAAGAAGCCTTCAGTCCGGCAAACTTAAGGGATGATCGAGGTGAAAAGCAAAAGCAGCTGCGCCTGTGTTTGCAGGAGTTATTAACGTCTATTGCCTTTGACGCAACGCAAGAAGTGCGTGCGACCACTTTGCGAATCGAAAAATACATCGTAAAATTAATCGAAGACTGGCATCGAATGATCATTACAAAGCTCCAGCGCTATGAACCGACGTTTACTCCAACGTTGAACTCGTTAGAGCCTCCAAATGGCAGTGAAGTTGTGACAAGTCATCAATTTGATGAGAATGAATCGTATCAAAAAGAGCTTTCACTGTATAAAAACAATAAAAGCTTTTTTGAAAAAAATGAGAAAGCAAAGCTTCACGCTGCTTTACTAGAACGTATTAAGCCAGAGGTTAATCACTACATTGCGAAAGAAGAAGCCGCTCTTCATTCACACTATACCCATTTAGTGAATCAGTACGTTTTAGCGCATAAACAGTCTGTGTCTGAAGAATGGTATGATTATTACAAACAGCTGCAAGCAGCCGTGTCTGAAGAATTTCCAATTCAAGAATTGGTAAGTACAATGACGGTGTTAGAACATGTATTGGAGGAAAGAAAGGGTCATTAATTTTTATGTCTACACACATAAATCAACGTTTACAGGAAATTGAAAAAGAATATAATGTGGAAATTTTGTTTGCATGTGAATCAGGCAGCCGTGCTTACGGACTCGACACGTCAATGAGTGATTTTGACGTTCGCTTTATATACAAATATAAAGCGTCACGCTATCTTCATCTCAATAGACCTCAGGAGGTCATTAATGTAGCAGAAGGCAATTATGATATGCAAGGGTGGGATTTGTACAAAACCATTTATTTGTTTGCAAAATCAAACCCTTCGCTTTATGAGTGGCTATGGTCGCCTCTTGTTTATTATCAGAAGCCATCGTTTGCTGAGCCACTGCGGCAAATGATGGCTCAATCATATTCCTTAAAAGCATTGGGATATCATTATTTTAAAATTTTAACGATAAATAGTAAAAGAAATCTGACATCTTCTGTTACAATAGAGGATATAAAAGTGATGCTTCAACTGATTCGTGCATTTTTATCACTGAAAGTAGTAGTAAAGCAGCGCAGTTTCCCTGTTATTTTATTTGCCGATTTATGTAAGCAGGCAAATCTCGACGATAGGCAGCAATCCATCATTGAGCAATTTGTACAGTGCAAGATAAGCCGGAAAGTTGCTTTTAATGAAAAGATGAAAAACTTTTTAGACAGCATTAAGAAAGAAGCTGCAGCGATAGAAAAAAGCTTAAAAGAATTACCGGAAAAGCAAATCAGTTATGAGGACATTAACTTATTTTTACTAACTCAGCATAATATAATGGAGGAACGAACATGAGTGTACATAAAGAAATTTCAGCCCATTCTAAAAAACAACACGAATTAGTACGTGCTTTTGCCAGCTTAGAAGCTCGACGCGAGCAAGCTATTGAAGCAGCTGTGCTTTTGTGTAAAGAAGGGAAACCCTTTTCTGTAGATGGTATTAATGCTGTAACAGCAGAAATTAATGAACTGTCTCAAAAATATACCATCATTCCAGGCCGTAAAGTAGTGACAGAAGAAATGGTTAAAGAGTACGTAGCAAGAATATAAACGTGCTAAGCTCTGGTGTTTTTACCTTAATTTGAACAGGATATGACGTACCGCTTGATCCATACTAATAGTGTACCAACGAGGTACAAATAGGAGGAGATAGCGATGGGTCGTCAAAAATTAGGTAATAAAAATGCGCAAGCGAATAACAATGCAAAGCATAATTATAACCAAGAGTTCTCTTCTGAGTTTAAAGCAAATCAGGCTCAAAAAGCAAAGCGTGCAAAAAGTGCAAATGACACTTATGCTGGGGAGTTTGCTTCTGAGTTCAACGTGCAACAAAACCAAAACAATTCTGTTAACAAGAAGTTAGAAGCTAATAAAAGTGCAAATAATCAATATGGCCAAGAATTCGGCTCTTATGCTGAAGTTGAATCTGCCAAAATGAATAATGCTGCACAAAAAAAGCGTAAAAAATAACAGAACTGTTTCCAAAAGCGCCGGGATTAGTCTGCTCTGTCAGCAGATTAGCCCAGCGTTTTTTGTTGGGCAATATTTGCTTGGGTACGAGATGTCAATCCATCGCAAACTATAGATGAGGTGAAGCAATATGAATAAAGGAATTGTCATTGCTCTTTCATCAATCGGTTTAGCCCAAGCCTTAAAAATCCCCATTAAAAAGTATCAAACAGGAAAATGGGATATGCGGATGATTGCTGCGTCGGGTGGAATGCCAAGCTCTCATTCAGCCGGCGTATCTTCTTTAGCGACCTATGTAGCGTTAAAAAGAGGTGTTTCTACGATTGATTTTGCGTTAGCATCTGTTTTTGGAATTATTGTGATGTACGATGCACAAGGAATTCGAAGGCAGACTGGCGAAATTACTATTAAAGTGAATACGTTAGATGAAGAAATTGAAAAGCTTGCGGGTCTTCCAGACGGAGGCTTTCACGATTTGACGGAACAGCGCTTGAAAGAAATGCTTGGGCATCAGCCCGAAGAAGTGATTGGCGGAGCCATTTTAGGAGTAGCACTTGGAGCGATTGGCTATTTTTTAGAAGGGAAATCATAGTCAAACAGCCAAAAGTAAGCTAAGATAAAGAAGAACCTTTGCAAAAGGATGGGACGAAAAAGTGACAAAAACAGCTCAAACCGTTGAAGAGTATCTTCTTTATCTTGAAGAAAAAGGCTTTCATTTAGCAGAAGATGCACGTGGATTTATTTCATTTGGTCAGCAGTATACGCGTGCAGCTGACGAGATGGTCATATTTACAATTGAATGGACACTAAAAGTACAAAAAGAATTTGACGGCAGTTTTTTTGTATCGCTCCTCGAGAATTTGACATCACATCGTATTAGCAATCAAAAACAAGCCATTCAATATTTAAAGTCATCAGGTATGATTTAAGCAGGATTACATTCCTGCTTCTTTTTGATTAATGGCTTGTCTTGCCAGCTGATCAGCACCTGCGTTTTGAGAGCTAGGGATCCACTTTATAAAAAATAACTCAAATTGACTGGACAATTTGAGGGCTTCTTCCAGTAAAGGAGCAAACGCTTTATTTTTAACGTATTCTTGGTTCATTGCGCGGTCTACTAGCTGAGAGTCCGTTCGAAAAGATACGCTCGTATACTTTTTTTCTAAACAAATTTTTAATGCATGAAGAAGTGCATGGTACTCTGCTTCATGATTCGTCATTGTCCCAAGAGCAATAGCGTAACGATGATGTTCACCATTTCCTTTAATTAAAATACCAGCTCCAGAAGGACCAGGGTTACCAGCAGTGGCTCCGTCTATATAAACTTCAATCATCATACAGCCTCCTTGTTAAAACAATATAAGCTTAAACCATGTTTTTTCATCAATAGTATTGTATCATAAGTACTTCAGCTATTTTATATTAGCACGTATAAACGCTAAAATCCGCTTATTAGGTAAGAAAACTGTCATGAAAAGACATAATAGAAGATAAAATACAAAAAAGCAGAAAAAGTGTTGAATTCAAAATTGCTGATGAAAGGAATGCTCGTTATGAATTTCCAAATTGAATGGCATTATAAATCCTCGAAACATAAACAGTTAATTTTCACATCCGATTTCACAGATGCGAATGAGGCGCTAATGATTGTGGGTGATTTAGAAAAAACAGGTCGAACGAAGGAAATTTTCCTACTTGATGAGCAACAGCAAAAATGGACTGTAAAAGAAGCGAAAAAGCTCTTACAGGAAGTACAGACAGAGCCTCACGATATTGTGGCATATTTTGACGGAGGCTATGAGCATGATACGCTCTTAGCGGGGCTTGGGGTTGTGATTTATTTTAAACAGAACAACAGCTCTTACCGAATACGACGCAACTCAAGGTTGCAAGAGATTGAATCAAATAATGAGGCAGAGTATGCTGCTTTTTATTATTTGATACAAGAGCTTGAGGAACTTGGTGTTCATCATATACCGGTAACGTTTAGAGGTGACTCTCAGGTTGTATTAAATCAGCTGGCTGGGGAGTGGCCCTGTTTCGAAGAAGAGTTTAATCGGTACTTAGATCGAATAGAAGATAAAATGCAGGAACTTGGTATCCGACCCGTATATGAGCCTATTTCAAGGAAAGAAAATGAAGAGGCCGACCAGCTTGCTACTCAAGCTCTTCAAGGGATACCAATTGCTAGCAGGAAGCAAGTGTAACACACAGAACGAAATGGAGATGAACGAGAGTGGAACGTAAACAATTATTAGAAGAAGTAACGGAGTTATTGGATTACTACTGTAGTGATTGTTTTGTAAAAAAAACGTTTAATAAAGAAAAGGGCAAAACATACGCTCAGACGTTTTGTATTAAAGAGTGTACCGTAGGAGAAAAAATTAAGCAGTATGGAGATTTGCTGACTAAAAAGTAAGCGTGTATAATTTGCCGGCAGCAGCTTCATTCTATCCATATGGAGGTGTTCTTTCAATGGATAAGTTTTCAAATGAAGAAGTAACAACGGGATATAATGATTTAAAGCAAGTAGAAGTGTCTATTCAATCTGCTCAAAAGATGATTGGGACAGCTACGATGAGTATGAGTCCTCAGCAGCTTGAAGAGGCAACGAATGCGCTTAATGATGCAAAAGCACAGCTTCAATCTGCCAAAGCTCATGGCACAGGAGTAGACGAGCAATTTCTTCAGCAGTGCATGCAGTCTATTCAAACATGTGAACAGCAGCTTACTGAGGCCAAACGCTAGG
Organism: Priestia sp. FW507-14D1A; assembly: GCF_058781295.1. NCBI lineage: Bacteria > Bacillati > Bacillota > Bacilli > Caryophanales > Bacillaceae > Priestia > Priestia sp. FW507-14D1A. The sequence continues at coordinate 177,613 of NZ_JBYSWQ010000002.1, read as the reverse complement.
TATAACAAAAAAGAGACTCGGAAAAGAGTCTCTTTTACTATAAAATAAAAAGATCTATTTATGATAGCTTAGTGACATTAGCGGCTTGCGGGCCTCTATTGCCTTCTACAATTTCAAAAGATACCTCTTGTCCTTCTTCCAAGGATTTATAACCTTCGCTTTGGATGGCAGAAAAATGTACAAATACGTCGCTGCCGCCTTCAACTTCAATAAAGCCATAGCCTTTTTCATTGTTGAACCATTTTACTTTACCATTTTGCATAACTTGAATCCCCCTAGTACTGTGCAGCCTCATGCTGCTGAAACTCGAATTATCATTTCCAATAGAGGTAAATGATTGTTTATATTATATAATAAGAAGAAATAAAATTTCAATATTAAAATTTAACTTTTCTGAAAATTAAATTTTTATGTAACCTGGACGTAGTACAATTATAACTAAAAAAATTTCTTATGAGATGAAAAATAACTGAAAATTTAGTTTATAATAAAAGTATAGTCAGCATAATTTTAACGCGGTGATAAGGAGTGGGTCGTGTATGTATCGTACACAAGTAAATGGAAAAGAAATCATTTTGTTATTTTCAACGCTCGAAGCAGCAAAGAGCCGCAGCAACCTAGAGAAAGAGCAAATTTATAAGCGCGTATTGCATTTAAATGAGCAGCTGCTAATGTTTCAAAATGGAACAAGCTTCACCATTGGCGATCCGTTAGGATTAATTGTAGCTCAAGTGAAAAAAAGTGATTTGACAACCATATATATCGAACATATCATTGATAAACAGTTTATGTATGATGGAGATGGTCATCGAGGTGAAGTAGTGTAACAAGATGACACCTATATATGAAGAAGCGTACGGAGATACTCGTACGCTTCTTCATATATAGGATTAAAAATATGTGATTTTACAAGTATTAACAGGGATAAATAACAAAGTTCAATAAATTGAAGAAGAACAGTGAAACCATGAATAGCAATCACCTTTTTAGCTAAAAAATATAGATATACATCATCTTATGTAATGAGATAGTTAAGCTTTAAAATCAATGAACACGAGAGGTTTTATAAAGCTTAAATTGAAAAACGTGTGATTGTGACGTTAATTAGAAGTAAGGTTTGGAGGACGCTATGGAAAGTAGAAAAAAATTGGATTTACTTGCTCTTGCTTCTGTGCCACTTATCATGACCCTCGGAAATTCAATGTTAATTCCGGTGTTGCCGGTGATTGAAAAACGTCTACAGATAAGCTCGCTGCAGGTATCCATGATTATCACGGTCTACTCAATTTTCGCTATTTTTTTAATCCCGATTGCTGGTTATTTATCAGATCGATTTGGCCGCAAGAAAATTATTATTCCTAGTTTGCTGCTTGCTGCAGTAGGAGGGGCTTTAACAGGCTGGGCTTCATGGCAAATGGCCAATCCATTCTGGGTTATTTTAATTGGCCGCGCGATTCAAGGAATAGGTTCAGCAGGAGCTATGCCTGTTGTGATGCCTTGTGTAGGAGATATGTTCAAAGACGAGCAAGAAATTACAAAAGGACTAGGTTTAATTGAAACAGCTAATACGTTTGGGAAAGTACTAAGCCCAATACTGGGAGCTTTTTTAGCGGCTATGATTTGGTTTCTTCCTTTTTGGTTCATTCCTATTCTTTGCCTTATTTCGATTCTTTTAGTTATCTTTTTAGTAAAAGTTCCGAAAAATGACAGTTCTTCTGAATCTGAACAAAAAAAGAAAAGTATTACGCAGTTTTTAAAGGATTTGAAGAAGACGCTCAAAGAAAATATGGGATGGCTTATGGCTATTTTTATTTTAGGCGCCATTATTATGCTTGTATTATTCGGGGTTTTATTTTACCTATCGACCATACTAGAGGAGCGTTATCATATTGTGAATACGAAAAAAGGTTTAGTAATGGCTATTCCCTTGCTCGCTTTATCTATTTCTTCTTTTGTAGCGGGGAAAAAAGTTGGCAACAATAAAATCGTTATGAAGTGGTCTGCTTTTTTTGGCTTTTTATTGTTAACATGTTCTTTCATCATTTTATTTTTTAATACGTCTCTTTTTAGTATTTTACTCACTTTAGTGCTTGGTGGAATTGGAATTGGAGCAGCTCTTCCCAGTCTTGATGCGCTTATTACAGAAGGAATTGAAAAGGAAGAGAGAGGAACCATTACGTCTCTTTACAGTTCGATGCGCTTTGTCGGAGTAGCAGCTGGACCTCCTCTTTATACATTGCTTATGAAGTGGTCGGACATGGCTGTGTTCCAAACGTCTCTAGGGGTTAGTGCAGTAGGTGCCATTTTAGTTTTAAAAGCGATCAAACCAAAACCTGAAGGCGGCGTAAAACTGAAGAAAGCTGAAGTGTGATTTTATAGAGCTGTCTTATGATAAAAGACAGCTCTTTGCTATTTAAAGACCCGTCAATATGCTTAAATTTATATTGTGTCTAGAAAAAATCCTTGAAATTTCTTATACTTCAATTTATAGACAGCAGATGCAATAGTTCTTATTTTATTGAATAAGGTGGTTTTGAATTGAGTATAAATTATCAGAAATTAAAAAGCATGGTGGATCATTATCAAATATTTGATCTTGTAGCGTATATAACAGAAGAAGTACAAAGCCTTCAACCAAAGAGCCTTACGGGTATTGTGAAAGAATGGTTAGCAAACTTACAAACGGAAGAAGAGCTGTACGAGCTTATCCGCTTTTGTGATGAAGCTTTATTAAATCGTTTAAGTCGAATGTTAACGACATATGGATATCGTCGATTTAGCTCGATTCGAATGGTAACTCTTTATTGTGATGATCTCCTGCGAGAAGGCAAGATACTCGACGCTGATGATAGACTTTCTTTATTAATTTCTCAGCTGGATACGGAATCAGTTAAAGAGGAACAGCTTGAGAAAATCTATTTTTTAAAGGTAAGAATTCTTTTAGAAATGAAACAAGTGGATGAAGCTTCTGAGTGGATGAAACAAGTAACGTCCCATAATCAAAAGGGTATGGCTGACAGATGGGGCTATTTTTATTTGCAGCTCAACGACAGAATGAAAGCTGAAGCCTGCTTAAAAGAAGGAACGACATATAAGGAGAATGGAGATTTTTGCTATGCAATGCTCGCAGATCTATATGCCTATGAAGGGAAGCATAAACAATCGCTTGAAAAAATTAACGAGGCTATTGTCCGCTACCCACAGCTTCCGTCTTTATATATGGATAAAGTGATGCGATTAAAAGATTTAAAAGAGTATTCTCTTTTGCTTGAAACGATTGAATTTATCGATTCAAAGTTACCCTATCACGATTATCAAGATTTTTTTACGCTGCTGCGCGCCGACATTTATTTTGAACAGAAGCAGCAATCTCAGCTTACGCATCTGCTCTCGACTAAGCGGTGTTTAAAAGATTCACCTTATCAAAAATTAATTGGAAAGAATACAGACGATAAATGCAGTACAATCAAGCTTCCTATTGTACCGATTGTTCAAAAAGATAATTATTGCGTGCCAGCTAGTATGAGTATGATGTTAAGGCTTTTACATACCGAAAAAACACAGGATGAGATTGGGACGCGTATTTACGGAGGGTTAGGCTCCAAATTATCAACTGCGGTGAGCTACTTTGAATCTCTTGGCTTTGCAGCGATGTTTTTTACAGGCACAGTTGAACAGTTTAAAGAACTATTAGACAAAGGGCTGCCTATTTTGGTCAGTCTGGAATTTGAACAAGCTTCCCATGTTCAAGTTGTATTTGGCTATGATGATGAACTTGAACTTTTTCATGTACAAGATGCTAATTTTCTAAGTCCAACGTATGTAGAATATAAAAATTTTGATCAGCATTACGCTAATTCGGGTTTTTTATCAATTGTTGCTTCTAAAGCGGAAGCGGATCTCGCTTCACTTTCTAAAGAGCAAGATGTGTTTATTCGTCAGCTGTATGACTTAATCGAACTAGTTGAAGCGGATGAAGAGGCACACATTAATGATCTCGTTTCTTTACTAAAAGCAAATGAGCATGTTCCATTTGCCGCTATTTACAGTATGAAGCATTTGTATAGAAAAGAGCATGAAGCTTATATTCGTACGTGTATTAACCATGTGTTAGAGAAGTATAGCAATCATGATTATCTTAAGCTTCACGCTGCATATGCCTTTTTTAAACTTGACGACAGTAAGGGAGCATCTTCCTTGTTACACCACATAGATAACAAAAAGCATAGCTCTTTTTATCACTATCTTAAAGGAAGAATTGCGCTCGATGAAGAGAGATATGATGAGGCTGTTGAAGCACTGCGGAGCTCCCTGCAATTAGACGTAGAGCAGCATTTGAACTGGAGCTATTTAGCACTTGCATATATGTACAAAGGAAACCTCGAAAAAGCTTTTGAATGCTCGACCATTTCCTTAAATATGTATGGCGATGAATCTTATACACAAATCAATCACGGACTTATTTTAATGGAGAAAGAAAGATATGCAGAAGCCAGAAATCTTTTCGACGCGTTATTAAAAGAAAACCCAAAAGATGCGCACAGCTGGTTTGAAAGAGCCCGTTGTGATGAACATTTAAAAAAGTTTCGTAAAGCTTACCGGGGATTTCAAGTAGCTAAAAAGCTTTTGCCGACTGTTCCTTATCCATATCTTTCGATAGCTGATTTGCTACAATATCAACTAGAAAAAACAGACGAAGCTGAAAGCTATCTCAAAGAAGGCATGAAGCATCTCCCAAGCGACATGACAATTCGAGGAAGACTAGGCGATTTATACGTCGCGAATCAAAGGTACGAAGAAGCTATTGCTCTGTATAAAGAAGGCTTAAAAATAGAAGAAGATGCCCTTATGTATTTGGGCTTATCTTATGCGTATCTAGAAACAGGTGAACATTTAACGGCCGTTGATACGCTCACGCTTATTGCGCAGAAGTTTTCATCGAACAGCGACGTCCTGTTGGATGCAGGCAGCATGCTTTTGGATGCAGCAAAAGAGAAGAATCTAGACGACCAAACGATAGAGTTTGGATTTGCTCTTTATGAAGAAGGAATTCATTTTGCTCAAACAGCGCTAGCTGAAGTGTTAGAAGCATATACGAGTTATTTAGAAGACACGGCTTTACTGACTCGTGGAATTAAGTTTTTAACTGCAGAACATCAAGAGCACCCTGATGAGATTTTGTACATGTGCTACTTAGGCATATTATACGAACAAGCCAAGCAGCTAACAAAAAGTGAGAAACTTTATCAACAAGCGCTTCGTATCAAGCAAGATGCTTTGCCATATTATCGGTTAGGTGAAATATATCAATCAATGAATCGCATCACTGAAGCAAAAGAGGCCTTCCAAAAATGCTTAACTCTTGATAAAACATTTGAAGCCGCTTGTATGAAGCTTGCCGAAATAGCTTGTGAAGAACAAAATCGAACGGCTGAAAGGAATTGGCTGCTTCAATGGATACAGCTGAATCCTATGGAAGTAAACGTTGAGCACGCAGCTTCACTTTGTGAAACAGAGAAAGAGTATGAAGAGCTGTTAGAGGTATTAAAAAGCGTAGAGGAAATTGTACTTCCCCAATGGCTCGCTGACAGCCAGGCCCATGTGTATCGCCTAAAAGGAGACATTTCACAGGCTGAAACGTATTTAGAGAAGGCGCTTGAACTAGATCCACAGAATCCTGCTATTCGCCATCATCAGGCAAAATGGCTCATCATGGAGCAGAGATATGAAGAAGCTAGAAAAATTCTTACAGAGTTACTAAGTGAGGATCCGGAAGATTACGCTCTATTTCAAACGTTCATGTCTAGCTTTCCAAATGGAAAAAAACTGTCCGGGCTTACGGCAGATTTAAAAAAGATAAAAATGGAAAAACAAAGCAAAAGCTTGTTATTTAAAAACGCAGCCGAGGCTTTAAATGAGTATGCCGATTCGATCGTAGAAGAGCAGAAAGGATCTATTTTCAAACGAAGCTTAGCAAAGTTCAAAGCAAAAGCAAAAACGGTTACGCTGCTTGGCTTAACGATTGAACTGTATGAATTTGCTATAAAAACGGATCGGAATAATAAAGAGGCTGTGCATGCATTTGCGGCTTTTTACGAAGAGAAAGGATTAATTGAAGATAGCATCACCGTGCTGAAAAAATCGCTGCATCAAAGCTGGGATTTTGATGTTGCCTATCATTTAGCTAATATACTCGTTAACATCCATGAAAATGAACAGGCTGCACATGAAGCGCTAAACTTAGTTCAAAAACTTCTTGAACAGCAGCCATATCATATAGATTTGCAGATATACCGAGCATTTATTTTGAGTAGCCTTGAAGAGGTAGAAAAATCGGAGGCAGCTTTTCAAGAATTACTTCAGCAGGAGATTTATCAGCCTGACATATATGCAGGACTAGCAAAACTGTATAATAAAACGGAACGTTATCATGAAACTGTTCAGCTTCTTCAAAAAGCAATTGAACAGCGTCAAGAGTATGAAGGGATGTATACCGATTTAGGTATCGCATATCATTTAGAAGGTGAAACGGAAGCAGCAGCTTCGCTTATGATAACCAGAGTAGAAAGTGGAGACGAAGATCTTTTTATTCGCTATAACTTGGCATGCTATCTAGCTGTTCTTGGAAAAACTGCTTCTGCTCAGGAAGAGTTGGATTATGTTTTAGCGCACGATGAAACGGGAGAATTTTATGAAATGGCTATGGAAGACGATGAACTAAAAGGATTAACGGTAAGAAGGTAAAAAAAAGAAGCTGGGTTTCAGCTTCTTTTTTTATCCCTCTTTTGCACCTTGTCTGTTCAAAGAAATGGATTCGGAAATTTCCAGTGCAAGAATGATAATGGTACCAAGAACTAATCCGTTGCTTAAAAACGTAGTAACTAAAGGAGGCAGTGTTGAAAAAGCTTGAGAAGGCAAAAACATAACCCCTATCCCCGACAGCAACGCAATACCAGCTTTTTTCATTGCTTTTTCGGGCTGTTTGGCATGCTTGAATTCTCCAATTCCAAGAGCCATCATACCTGTAAAAACAGGAAAAATTGCCGCGTATCCGACGGCAGGAGGAAGAGCGGACATAATGGACGTTAAAGGAGTAAAGATACTCAGAAAAAGCAAAAGACACGATGCTACAATGAAAGGAACTCGGCTATAAAGATTTGTAGCTGAAATAAATCCACCGGAGCCTGAAATAGGAACGGCACCGACACCTGAAAACAATCCTCCAAGCAGCTGACTTATACCCGAAACCATCCCGGAACGCTTAATATTGTCTTTTTCAATTTTTTCTCCTTTTTGTTTATAAACAGACTCAACAACACGAATAGAAGCGAGCATGTTTGTAATTAAAATGAGCGTCACAAAAAAAGCAGTAACAACCATATTCCATTCAACGCGAGGAGCTCCAAATACGAACACTTTAGGTATGTAAAATAACTGCGCCTGAAACTCGATAGGTTTAGCTAATCCTAGCATTGCAAATACTCCCCAGCCTACACCAATACTAATAATAATGCTGAGCTTATTTAACGTCCGGTGCGATAATAAATAAAAAGTCAGCAGCAAAATCGCAGCTGAAGCCAGCGCAATTGGAAGTTTAATAGCTGAATTCGTTTCTGTAATGCCAAACATTCCTTTTAAAAAGGAACCGCTGAGCTGCGTCACTAATAAAATTAAATATGTACCGGTAACTGTCGGGGTAAAGTATTTTGCTAGTTTATCAATGAGACCAAGCAGGCTCATCAAAATAGCAACTATCCCGCTTATAAGGAGGGTAAACTGCAGCACGCGGAGCGTTTCAGAGTGAGAACCAAACAGAACGGTTCCAAGACTCGCATACAGAGAAAAGACGCCCCACCAAACGCCAGCTGGCCCTTCCATGATTGGGTATTTATGCCCTATAAATACCTGCAAGAGCCCGGATAAAGCTAAAATAAATAACGTTCGCTGTAAAAATTGAATAGAATCCGCTGCGTTTAAATGAAACTGAGAAGCAATTACAATAGGAACAATCATACTATTAGAAATCATAAATAAAAACCATTGTAGTGAAGCAATGGAAACTCGAAACATTCTTAACACCTCAATTAATGCCGACGAGCGGCTGAATGAACCAACAGGCTGCTCTATTATTTTACCATGGGATTTCCAATTTGTAAGCGATATCTTGTTAAAAGGAAGATGAGTAAAGTGTCAAAAAATTCAATATATTGTTGTAAAAAGGAGAAAGATAATTTATAATTTTCTTACAATTATAAATTATAAACATAAGAATAATTTATAATGAACTGACTAACAGTCAAGGAAGGAGGAGGGATAAGACAAATGAAACTATATCTGTCGGTTGATATGGAAGGAATTACGGGACTCGTCGATCACACAAATGTTCTGCGACAGAAAGAAGATTATGAAAGAAGCCGCAAAATAATGACGGATGAAGCAAATGCAGTAATTTATGCGGGATTTAAAGAACAGTGCTCAGAAGTTGTGGTAAATGACAGCCATTCGAGTATGAATAATCTCCTTGTTGAACGGCTTCATCCAGAAACTCAGCTTATTTCAGGAAGTGTAAAACCATATTCAATGGTACAGGGATTAGATCAGACTTTTGATGGTGCTATGTTTCTAGGGTATCATGCTAAAGCATCCATGCCTGGTGTCATGTCTCATTCGATGATATTTGGTGCCCGCAATATGTACATAGACGATACGAATATTGGAGAGTTAGGCTTCAACGCATACGTCGCAGGCTATTACGGCGTGCCAGTTTTAATGGTAGCCGGCGATGACCAAACGGCGCTGGAAGCACAGCAGCTTATTCCAAATGTAACGACTGCTATCGTCAAACAGGCCATTTCACGTTCTGCAGCCAAAACATTAACCCCTAAGAAAGCAGAACAATTACTTCAAGAAAAAACAGCCGCAGCTATTCAACACAAACACCTTGTTAAACCTTTAATTCCACCTAAACATCCAACCTTACGAATAGAATTTGCAAATTACGGTCAAGCAGAGTGGGCGCATTTAATGCCGGGAACAGAAATTGAGCCTGGAACGACGACCGTTCGGTTTCAAGCAAAAGATATTTTAGAAGCTTATCAGGCCATGCTTGTGATGACTGAATTAGCTACACGCACAACATTCTGTTAGAAGGTGGGATAAAGGTGAAAAGTTATATTTTGAAACGATTTTTATCCATGCTTGTCACGCTGTGGGTAATTGTGACCTTAACCTTCTTTTTAATGCATTCGATTCCTGGATCTCCATTTAATGAAGAACGAGCGACGAGCGATGCAGTTCAAAAAAACCTGGAATCATTCTATCACTTAGATGAGCCGCTAGCTGTGCAATATATTCTTTATTTAAAATCCATTGTTACCTTTGACTTTGGTCCTTCCATTAAACAGCCCTCTCAAACGGTTAACGACCTTTTAGGAAGAGGATTTCCTGTGTCATTTGAACTTGGAATAGTGACGTTAATTCTTGCGGTGATTTCCGGTATTACACTAGGCATTATTGCTGCTCTTAGAAGGAATGGAATAATTGATTACATGGCGATGAGCATAGCAGTTATCGGATTGTCGGTTCCAAATTTTGTTATGGCCACGTTGTTAATTCAACAGCTTTCTGTTAATTTGAAAATTTTACCTGCCGCTACGTGGACGAGCCCTTTACATATGATTCTTCCGACTCTAGCTCTTGCCACAGGTCCTATGGCTATTATTGCACGTTTGACTCGTTCCAGCATGATAGAAGTACTAACTCAAGATTATATTCGAACAGCGCGTGCAAAAGGGCTTTCGCCAGTAAAAATTGTATTTAAGCATGCGCTTAGAAATGCTTTAATGCCCGTTATAACAGTTCTTGGAACGATTGCAGCCAGCGTATTAACCGGCACATTTGTTATTGAACAAATCTTTGCTATTCCTGGCATGGGAAAATATTTTGTGGACAGTATTAATACGAGAGACTACCCGGTAATTATGGGCACGACGGTCTTTTACAGTTCGATTCTCATCATTATGCTTTTTTTGGTAGACATTGCTTACGGAATACTTGATCCACGAATCAAACTGTACAAGAAGGAGGGATAATGTGCTGGAAAAACAGGAGTATAAGCAAATTCCTGATGAGTGGTTTGTGCCAAAGAAAAAAAAGAAATCTGAAGCTGAAGCAGTTGTAAGGCCGAGTCTTTCTTATTGGCATGATGCTTGGCGCAGGCTTGTAAAAAACAAGTTAGCCATGCTGGGCCTCTTTTTTTTAGTCATTCTCGTTGTGATGGCTATATTCGGCCCTATGTTTTCACCCTACAGTGTAACGAAAGCTTCTTTTACAGAGCAAAACCTTCCTCCTTCAGCTAGTCATTGGTTTGGAACGGATGACTTAGGAAGAGATATGTACACTCGGACATGGTACGGGGCTAGAATTTCTTTATTTGTAGGGCTGATGGCAGCGCTTATTGATTTTATCATCGGTGTCATTTACGGGGGATTCTCCGGCTACAAAGGCGGAAAAACAGATAATGCCATGATGCGCGTAATTGAAATTTTATACGGTCTTCCTTATTTATTAGTGGTGATTTTACTAATGGTAGTGATGGGCCCTGGGCTTTCTACGATTATTGTGGCACTTTCCGTTACAGGTTGGATCGGGATGGCGAGAATTGTACGGGGGCAAGTATTGCAAATAAAAAACTATGAATACGTGCTTGCATCCAAAACCTTTGGAACAAAAACTAGTCGTATCATTAAGCGAAACCTGCTTCCAAATACGATGGGACCGATTATCGTTCAAATGACACTAACCGTGCCAACTGCCATTTTTGCTGAAGCTTTTTTAAGCTTTTTAGGGCTGGGTGTACAGGCTCCTTATGCCAGCTGGGGAGTAATGGCAAACGATGGTTTATCAACGATTCTATCAGGCTATTGGTGGCGTTTATTTTTCCCTGCGTTTTTTATTTCTCTAACCATGTTTGCTTTTAATGTCCTTGGAGACGGACTGCAAGATGCACTTGATCCGAAATTAAGGAGGTAAGCAAATGGAAAAAATGATCCAAATCAAAAACTTACACGTACAGTTTTCAACTTACGGAGGGCGAGTTCAAGCTGTAAGAGGCGTTAGTTTTGATTTACATAAAGGAGAAACACTAGCGATTGTCGGAGAGTCAGGGTGCGGAAAAAGCGTAACATCTCAAAGTATTATGAGGTTAATTCCGACACCTCCGGGCAGGATCACAAGCGGATCTATTTTATTTAAAGGCCAGGATTTAACGAAACTACCAGAAAAGAAAATGCGAGACATTCGAGGCGCTGATATTTCGATGATTTTTCAGGATCCTATGACTGCGCTTAATCCAACTCTTCGCGTAGGAGAGCAAATTTCAGAAAATATTATGCAACATGAAAACATCTCGAAAGAAAAAGCCAAAGAAAAAGCATTTGAAATGCTGGAGCTAGTCGGAATCCCAAATCCTAAAGAACGCCTAAAGCAATATCCTCATGAATTTAGCGGGGGAATGAGACAGCGTATTGTCATTGCAATGGCTCTTGTGTGCAATCCCGAAGTGCTAATTGCTGATGAACCTACCACAGCTCTTGACGTCACGATACAAGCGCAGATTTTAGAATTGTTTAAGGATATTCAGCAGAAAACGGATGTCTCCATTGTTTTAATTACCCATGATTTAGGGATAGTGGCTCAGGTAGCTGACCGAGTGGCCGTAATGTATGCAGGGAAAATTGTAGAAATTGGAACAAGAAGAGATATCTTTTATACGCCGCAGCATCCGTATACAAAAGGATTGCTGCGTTCAGTTCCTCGGTTAGATTTATACGAAAGTGAGCTTGTGCCTATTGCAGGATCGCCTCCCGATTTATTTGCACCTCCATCCGGATGTTCGTTCGCACCTCGCTGTCCTTACGTAATGGAAGTGTGTGATCGCATGTATCCTGTATCGACAAAGCTGAAAGAAAGTCACCAAGTGCACTGCTGGCTTCAAGATGAGAGAGCCCAAAAATTTGTAACAACTATAAGCTAGATTTATAGATGAATAGAGAACTTATGAAAGAGGGGGAAATGATGAAAAAAATAGGGTCTTTACTAATGATGTGTGTACTTATATTTGCACTTGCTGCCTGTACGGCCACAAAAGATTCCGGCGCGGAGCCAGAAAAGAAGAGCAGTACAGCAAAAGATGAGGGTAAGGTCCTTTATATGAATAATGGCGCAGAACCTACGTCTTTTGATCCACCTATTGGATTTGATTCATATTCATGGAATATGCTTAATAACTTAATGGAAGGGCTGACTCGTTTAGGAAAAAGCGATGAGCCTGAAGGAGCAATGGCCGAGAAATGGGATATCTCTGATGACAAAAAGGTCTATACGTTTCATTTACGAAAAAATGCTAAATGGTCAAATGGAGATGACGTGAAAGCAAGTGATTTCGTATTTGCTTGGAAGAGGCTGTTAGACCCTAAGACGGGTTCACCAGCGGCATTTTTAGGTTATTTCATCCAAGGTGGAGAAGAATTTAATACGGGTAAAGGCAGTGCTGATCAAGTAGGGGTAAAAGCGCTAGATGACAAAACCTTTGAAGTTACGCTTAAAAGCCCTCAAGCCTATTTCTTAAGCGTAGTTTCCAATCCAGCGTTCTTCCCAATTAATGAAAAAGTAGCAACAAAAAATCCGAAATGGTTTGCAGAAGCAGATTCGTTTGTTGCTAATGGTCCCTTCAAATTAACTCAATGGAAGCATAACAGTAATCTAGTCATGGAAAGAAACGATCAGTACTGGGATGCTGAAAATGTAAAGCTCGACAAGGTAAAATGGGCAATTGTTGAAAATACAAACACAGAATATCAAATGTATCAAAATGGAGAACTAGATGTTTCTGAAATTCCATCGGATTTAAGTGAAAAGCTGCTGAAAGATGGAGATGTTCATATCGAAGACCAAGCGGGAACTTACTTCTATCGCTTTAACTTAGATAAAGAGCCCTTTCAAAACAAAAATATCCGTAAAGCATTTGCAATGGCTGTAGATCAAGATCAAATTGTTAATTTTGTTACAAAGAATAAAGAAAAGCCAGCTCGCGGGTTCGTGTCTTACGGATTTAAAGATGCAGATGAAAAGGATTTCCGGAAAACGGGCGGCGACTTATTAAAAACAGATGGCAAAGAAGCAAAAGCACTTCTGAAAAAAGGAATGAAAGAAGAAGGATATAAAAAGCTGCCAGCTATTACGCTAACATACAGTACAGACGATACGCATAAAAAAATAGCAGAAGCACTGCAGCAAATGTTCAAAGAAAATCTAGGCGTAGATGTGAAGCTTGCCAATATGGAGTGGAATGTTTTCCAAGAAGAACAAAAAGCGTTAAAGTTTCAGCTGTCACGAAGTTCATTTTTAGCTGATTATGCAGATCCAATTAACTTTTTAGAAAGCTTCCAGACGGGTCATTCAATGAACCGTACAGCTTGGAGCAATAAAGAATATGATGAGTTAATTAAACAAGCTATGAACGAAACGGATAATAAAAAACGTTTTGAGCTTATGTATAAAGCAGAAGGTATTTTATTTGATGAGATGCCGATCATTCCTATCCATTTCTACAACTATGTGTTTTTAATCAAAGATAACGTATCTGGAATTGTTCGTCATCCTGTTGGCTATTTAGATTTGAAGTGGGCAGATAAACAGTAAAGTGGAACTTTTTGTCAGAGGGGATTTCAATTCCCTTCTGACCCAAGTTTCACTTTCTTCATTTCTTTACCCAAAAGGAGTGTAACAAATGATAAAACCACAACGATTACAAAAAGGTGATACAGTAGCTGTTATTGCACCTGCTAGTCCGCCTAATCAGCACAATCTAAAAAAAGGAATAGAATATTTAAAGGAAATAGGGTTAAACGTAGTAACAGGCGCGCATTTATATAAAAAACACGGGTACTTGGCAGGGACTGATGAACAGCGGGCAGCGGATATACATGCAATGTTTGCTAATAAGCAAGTAAAGGCAATTATCTGTGCATGTGGAGGGTACGGGACTGCTAGGCTTGCCTCGCAATTAAACTACGATTTAATTAAACGAAACCCAAAGATTTTTTGGGGGTATAGTGATATTACGTTTTTACATACGGCTATTCATCAGCGCACAGGTTTGGTTACCTTTCACGGGCCAATGCTTTCGTCGGATCTCGGAAAAGAAGATGTTCATATAGAGACGAAGCAAGCTTTTTATCAATTGTTTTCTCACCGTTCTTTGTGCTATACGGATCAAATTAGTATGCTCGACACTATTTGTGAAGGAGAAGCAACTGGTCAGCTAATAGGAGGAAATCTTACTTTGCTGGTAAGCACGCTGGGCACACCATTTGAACTAGATACAAAAAATCGAATTTTATTTATTGAAGATATTGATGAAGAACCGTATGAAATTGACCGCATGATGACACAGCTGTATATGGCCAATAAACTGCAGGATGCAGCAGGAATTATTATCGGAGATTTTCATAACTGCTATCCTAAAAAACGTACGGAGTCGCTTTCATTAGAAATGGCATTAACAAGTTACCTGACTTCTTTAAAAAAGCCTGTTATGAAAGGGTTTCGCATCGGACATTGTTCTCCTCAAACAGCTGTGGCGATTGGAAGTTATGCCACGATGTCTACTCATCAACGAACCGTGGAGTTTGAATCAGGTATCGCATTACCAAAAGATAAAATCGAACGCTGAAGGTTAAACCTGAGAGGAGGATAAATAAGTGGTGGATAAAAAAACGTATTACGTTTGTGTAGCTGTGGCGACTGTTTGGACTTCCTATGACTCTAGCAGAGAAATAGATGACAATGCAACAAGTGTCCCAGTAAAACTGGATAAATGGTTAGAACAATTAACGTATACACGCCGGTTGGACCTTTGTGAGAAAAATTTAGTTCAAACGCAGCTGTTACTAGGAGAAGAAGTATATGTAACAGAAATCAAAGGTAAATGGGCAAAAATCGTTATTCCTTCTCAGTTTTCTTCTAAAGATGAAAGAGGATATCCCGGTTGGGTTCCTTTCCACCAACTGATTTCTCAAGCTGAATATTTTCCATTGAATAAACCAACGGCAGTGGTATCAGCAACGATTGCGACCCTGCACCTAGCGGAAGAAGCCTTGCAAATTAGTTATCAAACGCAGCTGCCTCTTTTAAAAGAAGATAAAGAATGGCTAGAAGTTCAAACGCCGGTTGGCAGGGGGAGAATAAAACGTCAAGATGCTGTTGTAATGGAGGATAGAAACCGTAAAGTAAAAGGAACTGGCGATATGATTATTGCAGCAGGAGAACAGTTTTTGAATCTTCCATATTTATGGGGCGGCATGAGTGCCTGGGGATATGATTGTTCAGGGTTTGCCTATGCTACTCATAAAGCAAACGGATATCTTATTCCAAGAGATGCAACCGATCAAGCAAGGCAAGGAAAAGAAGTAGGGTTAGCCTCTATTCAACCTGGAGATTTGCTGTTTTTTGCTCATGAAAAAGGTGAAGGGTCTATCCACCATGTTGGTATTTATTATGGTAAAGGAAAAATGCTTCATTCACCTAAAACAGGTAAAACCGTTGAACTGATTGAATTAAAAGGAACGCTTTATGAAGAAGAGCTGTGCGCAGCCCGGCGCTATTATTAGGAGGTGGCAGTTATGGCAACGAAGCATTTGTTAGAAGTAAAGCAGCTGAGCAAATATTTTTCGATTACGAATAAGCAGGTTTTGAAAGCAGTAGACGGCGTGTCTTTTCATATTTCAAAAGGAGAAACCTTTGGACTTGTTGGTGAATCCGGCTGCGGAAAATCAACTGCCGGACGAACAATCATTGGGTTGTATAACCGTACATCAGGAGAGGTGCTTTATAAAGGGAAAAACGTGCATGAGCTATCAGAGAAAGAAAAATTTGCTTTTCATCGTAATATGCAAATGATTTTTCAAGATCCATATGCTTCACTAAACCCTCGTTCTACCGTGAAGGAGATTATCTCAGAACCAATGGAGGTTCACGGACTTTATTCGAATAAAAAAGAGATGCTGAACCGCGTGTATGAGCTGCTAGAAGATGTCGGGCTAAACCGTGATCATGCCAATCGCTATCCTCATGAATTCAGCGGCGGGCAGCGCCAGCGTATAGGGATTGCGAGAGCTTTAGCACTAAATCCAGAATGCATTATTGCAGACGAACCTATTTCTGCTTTAGATGTGTCTGTACAGGCTCAAGTAGTTAATTTATTAAAAAAACTCCAAAAAGAAAAAGGGTTAACTTATTTATTTATTGCACATGACTTATCGATGGTAAAGCATATAAGCAATCGTATTGGAGTTATGTATTTAGGACATTTAGTAGAATTAACAACAAGTTCGGAGCTGTATCAAAAACCGCTTCACCCTTACACTCAAGCTCTACTGTCAGCTATTCCTATCCCTGATCCTGACGTTGAGGATAATCGGAAGCGGATTGTTCTTAAAGGAGAATTACCGAGTCCAATTAACCCGCCCTCTGGCTGCGTGTTTAATACGCGCTGTCCTCTTGCAGTAGCAGCCTGTAAGACTCAAAAGCCGGAGTGGCAGGAAGTTGAAGACAATCACTTTGTAGCCTGTCACTTATACAATCAAAAGATAATGAGTAACAACTATATGGAAACAGCTGCGACAAAATGATGGAAAGAGCGAGAATGAAAATCGAAGATGCAGTTACTACATGGAAGCGGAGTAATAATGGACTTATACGTATTCATATTGAAGGAAAAGAATCCATACAGATTAATTCTTTTATCCAACAACGAGCAGCAAGTACAATCAAGCTGCTGCTTGCAATAGAAGCGTTTCGTCAAATTGATGCGGGCATCTTGGCTTTGACATCTGTCATTCAAAGAACGGAAAAAAACACGGTTGGCGGAGCAGGCGTACTTAGAGCTCTTCCGCGGTTAACATATATTAAAGTGGAGGAGCTGCTTACCCTTATGATAGTTGTTTCTGACAACACAGCTACAAATGAGCTCATTTCTTTAGTAGGATTTGAAAAAATTAACGAATGTGCTAAAAATCTAGGATTAAAGAAAACCGTTTTAAAACGCTATATGATGGACGAAATCGCTGTTGAAAAAGGGATTGATAATTATACGTGTGCCTCTGACGTAGTAAAGTGTCTAAGGGAAATATATGAAGGAAACCTTTTGCAAAAATCTAGTCGCGAAAAAATAATGAGAATGTTAAAAATACAGCAGTTTCAGCATAAGCTTCCAGCACGTATAGGGTCAGCGTTTCAGGCTGCGAATAAGACTGGAGAACTACAGGGAGCAGAACATGATAGTGCTATTCTCATGCGAGGTAACGAAACGTATTATGCTGTTGTTTTGATAGATGGACTAAGTGACAATGAACAGGGAAGGAGATTAATTGCTGATATTGGATACCTTCTGTCATCTAACATCTAAAAATCTTTTGACCATATACTTCAATAAGTGGGATTGGTTTGGTCTCTTTTATTTAATGTCTTCTATCAAAGAAAAACTCACATTTACTAATAATAAATGCTTGTCTTCTCAGATTTTGGCGAGACCGTTATTTGCTGTGCTGGATTTATGCTAGTAATAGATAAACATGTTCTTTTTCATAAAATTTTATGAAAAAATAATGATAAATCATTCATCCTATACCAACTTATTCATATTTTTTATATAATAGAATAATAGTATATATTTTAAACGAATAGTGAATGTCTATGCAAAGCAGCAAGAAGCATGAAATTATTCGATTCATAAATGGTGGTGTATGTATGGCAAACGAACATGTAATGATAGATATTATAAAAGCATTTAAACGCAATTCAACTGAATCCATTGCCATGGATTTAATTAAGGAGGTGCGAGGGACATTTAGTCCATTACCTAAATATATAGCGGATTTAATTGATGAGCTGAGAAAATTAAATTTAAAAGACGAAGTGATCAGTGTAATCTTGTATCAATCTGTATATGTGGCAGATCATCAATTTAATATTAAAGATACCATTACCAATCGTCAGTTTGTAAAAGATACAATTGAAATGGGCAGAAGATGGGTGCATCAGTACGGCCGAATTGAAACAGTAGAAGAAGCAATCCATATTGCAGAGCAAGTGTCTACAAAAGAGGACCTGCCTCACCATTTGCAAACAGCAACAATTGACGAAAAAATTACGCTTGAGGTGCAGCTTGATCATCAAACGTATGAAATGTTAAAAAACATAGCGGTTTATTATGATCATCATTCCTATGAACAGTCAATGACTGTAGCAATTAATCGTTTATATACGCAGCTGCGTGATGCACAATCAAAAAATAGTTAAATGTCAAATCTCACATGTTCCGTGCACCATGTGAGATTTTTTAAGATGTGAAAGAGGCGCAGATGAAAATGTCTTGCTCCATCATTCACCAAAGGGAGGGAGAACATAGATGAGGGTGTATTTATCTCCTCTTCAAAAAAAAGATGCTTCTAAAGTTTTTGCATATTGGTCGGATGAAGAGGTTACTAGATATATGAATATTGAGCCCTTTACGACGTTTTATCAAGCGGAAAGCATGATTGCACTTCTCCAGAGTTTGACGAAAGAAGGCAAAGCAACACGCTATGCTATTCGATTAAAGACTTCCGATGAAATCATTGGAACCTGCGGTCTAAACCGTATTGATTATGTTAAAAAGCAAGCAGAGATTGGGTATGATTTAGGCAGACCTTTTTGGAAAAAAGGCCTCATGACAGAAGCGCTCTGCCTTTTGCTAGAAAAAGCTTTTGAAGAGTTTCATATACAAGAAATTGAAGCAAAAGTTGATCCTAATAATAAAGATTCAATTACTCTTTTAAAAAAATTTTCGTTTCAACTAGAAGAGGCGTATGATTCAGATGATTGCACTTGTTTATACACCGTCAACAAGGAAAAAGTGAGCGCGATATTGTCAGGACGTTCAAAAGGTAAGAAGTAAACCAAGCATAAGTTCTTTTGAAATAGTAAATATTTTTAGGCCTTAACCGATAACAAAGAAAAGAACGAATTGAAGGAAGGTCATGAATGAATCATCATACACATTTACTAGAAGGGACGTACAATGAGTTACTCGTTACACTCTCTTTCCTTATCGCTATTACTGCGGCGTACGCTTCTTTTGGGTTAGCTAATCGTGTGAAAATTTCCCGGGCAAAATTTATTCAGTTTTGGTTAATCAGCGGGGCATTTACATTGGGAATAGGCATTTGGTCAATGCATTTTATCGCCATGCTTGCTTTTCACTTGCCCGTAGATGTTTCATATAATTTATGGTTTGTTCTTCTCTCAATCTTGGGAGCGATAACGGGATGTTATATAGGCCTCTACCTCATTCACAAACAAAAGAAAAGTATAAAAGCACTTATCATTGCAGGGAGCTTTATGGGAGCTGGAATTGTTTTTATGCACTATTTGGGCATGATGGCTATGGAGCCAATTATGATTTCATATGATCCATTTATCGTTTTTCTCTCTATTCTTATTGCTGTTGCTGCTTCTAATACAGCTTTGTGGCTTGGTTTTTATTCAAAGCTAAATGAAGGCAAGCTTACCGTTTTTGCTAAGGTTATTTGTTCTACTATTATGGGCATTGCTATTGCAGGTATGCACTATACGGGCATGCAGGCAGCTTCTTTTTCAGGAATGTCAATGTCTGAACACTCAAACGGTTTTGCCTTAAATCCAATATATTTATCCGTCGTTATTGTTTTTTTTATTGTCTGCCTATTTACGGCTGTGTTTTTAACCATTTTTATGGATCGACGCGTACAAAAACAAGAAGTTTTAAAATGGGCTTTTTTTGAATCCGCCCTGGATGCTATTTTGGTGATCGATGAAAAAAGACATGTTTTATCGCTCAATTATGCAGCGGAAACGCTTTTCTCTCTTAAAGCATCAGATGTAATCGGGAGTAATGTTGTTAAGCTGCTCCCCTTCTATGAATTTTCTTCTCTACAAGATGGACGAACTGAGCACTCCCTTTTGATAAGTAATAGAGAAGTTACGGCTGAGATAACGGTGATGGCGGTAGCGATTGAAGAGACGGTTGAGTATATGCTGTATATCCGCAATATGACGCAAGAGCGCGAAGCGGAAAAAACGTTGATTGAAGCAAAAAATCGCTATGAAAACTTGTTTTACTCCTCTCCATTGGCCATTATGGTCCATCGAGAAGAAGAGGTCGTGTCTGTGAATGATGCTATGATTCAGCTTTTAGGAGTAACGGAAGACCAGCTCGTTGGTAAATCGTTATATGATTTCTTTTCATCTGAACAAGTTCCTGATATTAAAAAAGGATTGAAGGCAGTAAAGGATAGAAAAGATGAGCCAAGATCTCCATTAGCTCAGTTGAAAATGTTTAATGCGTTAGGTAAGGAACTCTTCTTAGAAGTAAAATCTACGCTCATTCAAATTAATGGAGAGACGCTTTTTCAGACAGTAACTAGAGATGTAACGGAACAGAAAAAAGCTCAAGAATCGCTTCAATATATGGCTTTTCACGATATGCTAACAGATTTACCAAATCGAAGTATGTTTTCAAGCATTGTAGAGAAATCCATTGATTCAGCAGCTGATTCAGGAAAAAAGCTTCATTTCTTATTTTTAGATCTCGATCGTTTCAAACAGGTAAATGACACGCTTGGTCATCATGCTGGAGATCAGCTTATGCTTCAGGTTGTTGATCGAATGAAGAGCTGCCTAAGAAACCAAGATGTGCTTTCGCGTTTTGGAGGAGATGAGTTTTTAGTTTTACTGCATGATAGGACGGATGAAGAAGTGGAAAAAATCTGTCAATCATTAAATGACTGCTTATCCACTCCTTTTGTAGTGCTATCGAGAGATGTTTATTTAGGGGTAAGTATCGGAGTTAGTTTATTTCCTAAAGATGGAAATTCACTTGAAGTGCTCGTTCGCCATGCTGATTTAGCGATGTATGAAGTCAAAAAACAAGGGCGTAATCATTATCTGTTTTATCAAAAAGAAATGCAGGTTCATACTACGCGACGAATGAGAATTGAAGATGGGTTACGCAAGGCTTTTGAGCTGGGCGAAATGGAGCTTCACTATCAGCCGAAAGTCAATATTCAAAGTGGCCATATTGTTGGAGTGGAGGCTTTAATCCGGTGGACTCATGCCGAGATGGGCGTCATTTCTCCCGCAGAATTTATTCCGATTGCTGAAGAAACAGGGGTTATTGTTACACTGACGAAATGGGTATTAAAAAAAGCGTGCCATCAAAATAAGTATTGGCAGCTTCAAGGACTTCCTCCCTTAAAAATGAGTGTGAACATATCAAGCGTGGATTTTGGTACAACTGATTTTGTTGATTATGTGTTAGGTGTCTTGCGTGAAGTAGAGTTAGAACCACGATATTTAGAACTTGAAATTACAGAAAGTGTAACGATGAAGCATGTTGAGCAAACAATCGAAAAGCTACAAATCTTAAAAGATGCAGGAGTATTTATTTCGATTGATGATTTTGGCTCAGGATACTCCTCGTTCAGCTATATTCAGAAGCTACCTATTCATACGCTGAAAATTGACCGGTCTTTTATTAAAGATTTAGATCCTAATACAACGGAAGTATCGATTGTCAGAGCCATTATTACACTAGCCAAAAGTTTGCAGCTATCCGTCGTAGCAGAAGGTGTAGAAGAAGTTGAACAAGTAGAACTTCTTCATAAAGAAAAATGTGATGAAGTGCAGGGATACTATTTTTCCAAACCGATTTCAGCGGAGGAATTTTATGAGAAATTTCATAAAATCGAAGAAAAAATGGAATTTGTTCATTAATAAAGAATAAAGCCGTTCTTATTTAAAAGAACGGCTTTTTACATTTAAAGTAAGAGCTAACAGTTTATACAATACATAGATTCCAAGGTATGCACCGGTTAATAAAAAAGCTGAATTTAAAAAGATTGCATGGATGCTCGTCATAAAAACAGTATGGTTTTTTAAGATACGATAGATAGAAGCAGCAGCTATATTTCCAAATACTAGCGCTGAAAGAAGGGCTAGCGTATTAAAAACTAGCTCTGCTCCTTTCCATTTGAGTGAGAAAAAGAGCATGATAATAGGAACAATAATACTTCCAGAAACCAGCAGGAAAATCAATGGACCATCTCCAATACGTTAGCTTATTACAGTTACATAAGATAATGTTTTTGCTTATTTTTAGATAGTCTTCCCTTTTTATAATCCGTTAAGCTTTTTTCTTCCATTTTTTACTTATATAAAAAAGTGAAATAATAGATAAAGCCACTAAAATGATTTTGCCTTGCATAGATCCTTGCGTAATATGATAAACGGAATAAACTTCAATAAAAAGCGCTGGAATTTTTCCAAGTGCGCTAGCAGAAATGAATACCGCAAAGGAGCCTTTTCCTACAGCGCTAAAGAATGTAACGAGGCCTGATGGAACAAAGGGCAGTAATCGCAAAGAAAGAATCAATATAAAACTTTCTTTCCCTTGTACGCGCAGCAGCTTTAGCCACTTGGAGTGAGAAGGTGTTTTGGTATGAACAAGTGTACGGAACCCTTTTCGATACAGCCAAAAAGAGAGAGCTGCACCTAAAACTTCTCCAATAAAAGAAAGTAAAAATCCGTTCCAAAAACCAAATAACTTTACGTTTACGAACGTAAGGGGTGCGCTTGGAAATACGCCCGTAATGCTAATAAGAATGTTCAAAAGAATGCTGATAAACCCAGCTGCTTCTAAATGTTCAAGCAGAAATGTTTGAAGATAGTCAGTCATGGTTATACTCCTATTTATGTTTTACCTGTAGGGCTATTTTAGATGATTTTCTACTATTATATAATTTTTGGCATGAAATAAGTAGGTAGGCAGTTTATAAAAAACGAAACAGGGTAACTACTTACTAATGAAAGATGACTCACTGATTTGAAGGGATGGACAACTCATGTTGAAATTTTTGCTTGTTATTGTAGTTATATTATTAATTATTATGATTTTTAAACGCTTTATCCGAAAATAAAAATGCTAACTAAGCAGCTCGTGAGATCTTTCTCACGAGCTCTTTTGCGGAGCTATTCAGTAGCTCAACAATACATTTTTTACCTGTGATGAATATCACTGCAGCTAGAAAAATGAAGGGGTAAGATAGAAATGGGAGGGAGGTATATGGAATTATTATTCTATCTCAGCACTTATTTATCAGGGGGAGCTATCGCATTATGGCTAATTAATGCAGCATTTAATGGATTATTAA
This sequence comes from Priestia sp. FW507-14D1A, assembly GCF_058781295.1. Lineage (NCBI taxonomy): Bacteria > Bacillati > Bacillota > Bacilli > Caryophanales > Bacillaceae > Priestia > Priestia sp. FW507-14D1A. The sequence goes on along the minus strand of NZ_JBYSWQ010000002.1, from coordinate 154,325 downwards.
AATAATAGAGGGAGAGAAAATGAACGATTCTAAAGGTATATTTAACGATAAAGAAAGAAAGCTTGCTCGCTATTTGGAGACGTACACAACTGAGCAGATTTTAACTGAAGCAGGCATGTCTTCGTCTGCTGCGCTATATGAGTTGAAAAAAATAAGATTACCGCGGGCAGTTGCTAATACGATTGTTTATTACGTACTGGCAACAAATAATCAAAAGCTGGTTATGTACAAACTGCTCATGTTAGCTGGCGTTTGTAAAAAGCTTGGCATTCAAGATGCACAGGCAGCCCTCACTTTTATCAAAAAATATTACGTTTGTCATCAGCATTTACACTAAAAAGTACATCTGTCTGAGGGGGAAAAGAGATGAATATTGTCCCGTTTAAGCAGCGTTCATCTGCAAAAAATGTTCAAGGCAAAGAACAGCCGTTTCAATGTTTCATTGAGGGAGATCGATTTCAGTTAGATTTGTATATGACATATTTATTTCATCGCTGCCATTCTAGCAGGTATAGATATAGCCCTGCTAACAGAAAGGGTAGGATGTAATGATAAGATACCGGTGGTAAGCGGCTTCATTTTTCCTGATGGAATAATGAAGCCGTTTGTTGTGTTAGAAAGAATGATTTACTATGATGTAGTTAATGATAAAAGAAAAAGAAGGGAAGGAACGTAATGGATTTACATAAGTGGGAATATTGGATTTCAAAGCTCGAGCTTCAGCCTCATCCAGAAGGAGGGTTTTATAAACAAACCTATCGCTCCAATGATGAAATTTCTGATAAAGAAGTGTCATCGCAGTTTGATGATAAACGATTTCTATACACGAGTATTTACTTTTTATTAAGATCTCAAGATGTATCGCATTTCCACCGGCTGCAATCAGATGAACTATGGTACTATCATGGGGGAAGCCCTTTAACCATTCATATTATTTACCGCGACGGAACCTATCAAGAAGTAAAACTAGGTACAAACTTAGAAAATGGAGAAGTTCCTCAATTTTTAGTTCCAAGAGATACGATTTTTGGTTCCTCTGTGGCAAATGAGAATACATTTTCTCTCGTTGGATGCATGGTCGCACCAGGTTTTGATTTCCGTGACTTTGAATTATTCACAAAACAGCAGCTGCTTGATGAATTCCCTGAGCATGTTGTGATCATCGACAAATTAGGGTACGATAAATTGCCAAATGATTAAAAAGCATGCATCTCGGTTTGATGCATGCTTTTTTCATTTGAACCAGCCTTTTTCCTTAAAGCGAGTAATGGCTTCAATGCGGTTCTTTACTTCGAGTTTGTCCAGAATGGTAGAAATATAATTACGCACCGTTCCAGTCTTAATAGATAGTTCGTCAGCAATTTCTTTTGTGTTTTTTCCATCAGCTACTAGAGCTAATACTTCTTTCTCTCTAGCTGTAAGAGGACTAGTAGATTCACTATATAAGTCATCCACTAACTCTGGAGCGTAGAGGCGTCTGCCTGCCATCACGCTTCGAATGGAATTTGCGAGTTCTTCACTCGGACTATCTTTTAGCAAGTATCCGCTTACGCCGGCTTTCAAAGCTCTTTGAAAATAGCCGGAGCGAGCGAACGTTGTCAAAATGATGACTTTGCAGTTTAAATCTTTCAGTTCCTCTGCAGCTTCAAGCCCAGTTTTAAGAGGCATCTCGATATCCATTACGCATATATCTGGCTGGTGCTGCTTAGCAAGTGATACCGCTTGTTCCCCATTTGAAGCTTTTCCGACAACTTCCATGTCATCTTCTAAATTTAACAAAGAGCCTAAAGCCCCTAACATCATTTGCTGATCTTCGGCAATAACAATTCGAATCATAATTGTTCCTCCTTAATATGTTTAACGATGTTTGGAACTGTAATATGAATAATCGTCCCCCCTTGACTGGAGATATCAAGATGGCCGTTTACAAACTCCAGCCGTTCTTTCATTCCTAAAAGACCGTTTCCTTTCCAGCAGGTTTTCTTCGTATTAATACCAACTCCATTGTCTTCTACCCTTATGCCTACTTCTTTTGCAGACTGATGTAAAGTAATCGTGCAAACGGTGGCTTGACTATGTTTGACCACATTGGTTACGGCTTCTTTTAAGCACATGCTAAGAATATTTTCAATTAGCAACGACACATTCTCTAATGAAATGGCCTCTTCTCCTACAAACTTAATTTCGGCAGCTTCTAAAAGCTCTTGAACGCGTTTTAGTTCTTCACTAAGGCGGATTCCACGCATTTGAGAAACCATGTTTCTCACTTCATTAAGAGCCGTGCGCGCTGTTTGCTGGACATCTTTTAATTCTGATTTTGCTTTTTCAGGATCTTTTGTAATAAGTTTTCTTGCTAAATCACTTTTTAGACCGATAAGAGACAGCTTTTGTCCTAACGTATCGTGCAGATCGCGAGCTATCCGCTGGCGTTCTTCCTGTTTTACAAGCTCAGAAATACGTTTGTTTGCATCTTCAAGCTGTTCTTCCAGCCGGTCTCGCTTCTTTCGATTATAAATGCTGAATGGCAGTACAATCACACTGATGGAAATTACAAAAATGAAAGGCAGCTGTTTTAAAAAGATCTCTTCTTGCATAACAACGTTAAAGTTTACCGAAATAACGGTGCTGATTAAATGAACAGCATACAAAGTGAAGAAAGCGAGTCGTTTTTGGATATTTCCAATAAAATAAGCGATAAAAAAAGCAAAGTAAAAGGCAAAGTAAATATAATTAAAAATAGTTGTCAGGGCTAAGGAAATAACGATTAACAAAGCTGTCCATACGTAAACGGACTTGCCTGTTGAAACAAACGCAAAACGATAGAAAATAAAAAATAAGATGGTGAGTAACGAACCAACAATAATGTGATTCATGGATGAAGACTGTAAAATAAAATAAAATGGTAGAATGACAAATACCGTCCATATGTACGGAGATAGCCCAGTGATTTTTTGGAAAAACGTATATTTTTTCATAAAGAACCTCGTTTACTTGTTAAAATACACTATTAGTTTACCACAAAGTAGAACGAAATAAGTTTAGAGAGATAGATAAAACAGTCAAGCTTCTGAAAGCTTGACTGTTTTGTTTTATTAAAGTTCTGCTTTTGTTTGAGATGAAATTCTGCTTGCTTTTGGTGCAGCTGAGCGTGTTTTTATTTCTTTAAAGCTCACAAACATTTTGTTTTCTTCATCCCATAGACGGAACCGAAGAGAGCGAAGACTTGTTGCGAGTGTAATGGTTGGTACATTTTGAAGAGGCTGTGTGTGTTGATGAACAGCTTCAAGCTTATAGTTGGGCACTCTTGGGCTTAAATGATGTACATGGTGAAACCCAATATTGCCTGTTAGCCATTGCAATAGTTTTGGAAGCTTGTAAAATGAACTTCCTTCAACGGCTGCTTTTACATAATCCCAGTGCTCATCTTCTTCAAAATAGGAATCTTCAAACTGATGCTGTACATAAAACAGCCAAATTCCAATGGAACCTGAAATGAAGAAAATCGGTCCTTGAATTAATAAAAATGCCTGCCAACCTACCAACCAGCAGGTCGCTGCTGCTAATGCAACGATCAATACATTTGTAAGATACGTATTCATTCTTTCTTGTTTCTTCGCATTTTTTTGATTGAATCGGTTTGTAATCAAAAATACATATATAGGTCCCACGCCGAACATAATGAACGGGTTACGATAGATACGGTAAGCAATTTTTTTCCAAATAGAAGCTTCTTTATATTCTGTTACGGTTAAGACCCAAATGTCACCCGTACCTCTTTTATCTAAGTTGCTGCTTGTTGCATGGTGAATTGCATGGCTATGTCCCCATTGACTGTAAGGGAACATCGTTAAGACACCGGTAATGGTTCCGAGAATTTTATTGTGTTGTCTACTTTTAAAGAAAGAGTAGTGACAACAGTCATGAAAAATAATGAATATTCTTACTAAAAATCCTGCTGCGATAACAGTTAGCGGAAATGCTAAAAAATAAGAAATTGAAAGGCTCTCATAAGCGAGAAACCACAGTGTGAAAAAAGGTAAAAAAGTATTAATCAATTGTCTTATGCTGTCTTTCATTACTGCTTTTTCAAAAGGTGCAACTTGTTTTCGTAAATTCTTTTGTTTTTGTATAGTCATATGAAATTCCTTTCATCACCGTATATTACCCTCAGTATAAAGAGATTTTTCTGACTATTTAAGACATACGTGTCATATAGAAACTATGACAGTTGTCATATATACGTAGGGGGAAGCTGTAAAAAATGAAAAAAAGCGGTATTTAACAGTCTGCGGTTCTGATAAAATTATACAGTGAAGGCTTAGTGCTACGGAGTATTTAAGAAGAAAAAAGGAGTTTGAAATGAATAAAAGAAATAGATGGGTATATCTTCTTCTAGCTTTTGTGATCATGGGAGCAGGCCTTTTATCAAGAAAACTTACCGCGTATCTTCCTCACATCGTAAATATATATGCGGGAGATTCGTTATGGGCCTTAATGATTTTTGTCAGCGCGGGTTTTTTATTTCCTGCATGGAAGACAAAAATGATTGGTATGTTTGCTATAGTGTTTTGTTACTTTATTGAATTTACACAGCTGTATCACGCTCCGTGGATTGATGACATAAGAAAGACTGCGCTAGGAGCGCTCATTCTGGGGTATGGCTTCTTATGGAGCGATATACTGGCTTATTCGATTGGAGTCGGAGTAGGAATGAGCTGGGAATATTATAGATATCGATTTAAAAGATCCGTCTAGCAAATACGGTTCAACGAATCTTAGAACTCAGCTGAGGATGGAATAAGCCGTAAGGTTATGAAGCAGGATGTATATACATAAAAATAAACTTATGCATAAAAATTTTTTACTTAAAACCAATTGTTTATTCGTTAAACGAGAGGAAGAGAGGGGATTATTTGAACTTAATAGCCTGGATGATTATTGCATGTGAAATCGCTTTTTGGATAGTCATCGTTTTAGGATTAGCAACAAGGTATATGTTTAAAAAACAAAAGCTCAGTTTTTTTATTTTAGCTCTAACACCTGTTGTTGATTTTTTTCTTCTGATTGTGACGAGCGTAGACCTTTACGGAGGTGCTACAGCGACGTATGCTCACGCTATTGCAGCCGTGTATATTGGAATTTCGATCGCTTTTGGAAAAAGTATGATTCAATGGGCAGACGAACGCTTTCAATATTATGTGATGAAAAACGGAGAAAAACCTCGTAGACGCTATGGAAAAGAATATGCAAAGCATTATTTTAAGTCATGGATACAGCATCTTGTTGCTTACGCCATTGGAGCAACTCTTTTAGCGGCGATGATGTATATAGTACCAAATGGAAAAACCAACGTGCTGCAAAATGTAGTGGAATTTTGGACAGTTATTGTAGGAATTGATTTCTTATTATCTCTTTCTAATTTCGTTTGGCCTAAAAAAGAAAAAGAGTCCGGTTATACCAACTCATAAAAAGGCATCTTCATGTGTGAAAAATCAGCGAAAAAACCTCCCCGCAAGGAGGTTTTTTGTTTTACCATCCAGGGTATAGGTATATGAATGATGCTTGTCTGAGGTAGTTCAGTTTAGTTGCTTAAGCGGCTAAACTGCTTTTTGTGCAAATATATGTACATTTTATGTAGCATGCATGATAAGAATTCTGTGTATTCCATATACTACCTCATATGAAAGATAGACAAGTGATACAATACAGTTTGTTTTTAGGAGAGCTTTTATGAAAAAACGCCGGTTGGACTTTATTTTTTTATTTATTATTTTACTTTCAATTTATGCTTTCTTTTTTACCTCTATTGATGTTCATTGGAAGTATGCCTTAGTTGGATTATATGGTGTCATCATTTTCATTTGTATGTATTCACTTATGCTTGAAAATCGAACGCCTGAAAGTACGTTGGTTTGGATGTATGTCCTCTTTTTCTTTCCTGTTGCAGGCTTTTTCTTTTATTTGTATTCAGGACAGCTCTATTTAAAGGGGCATATGTTCAAAAAAAAGCGTATGCATAACCGAGAGATGCTTAGAAAGATGGCAGACAAAGAAACGACGCCTGATCTATCGCCGCTTCAATCTCATCAGCGTTACTTTGCTCAGTATCTTCAATGTGTATCTTTGACGAAGATGAATGTTCATACAAAAACCTACGTCCTTAAGAACGGGCAAGAAACGTTTAATGAAATCAAAAAGCATTTGCAATCAGCAAAACAGTTTATTCATATGGAATACTATATGTTTCACTCGGATTCTCTAGGAAAAGAAATCATTGATATTCTAATAAAAAAAGCAAGCGAAGGTATAGAAGTGCGCTTTACATTCGACACAATGGGAAGTTTTACACTATCGGGTTCAGATATTAAACGAATGAAAAAAGCGAATATTAAAGTGCATCCTTTCTTACCTATTAAGTATGGATTTTTCAACCAAAAATTTAACTTTCGAAACCACCGTAAAATAGTCGTAATTGACGGGGAAGTAGGTTTTGTAGGGGGATTGAATGTTGGGGATGAGTATCTAGGAAAAAACAAAAAAATTGGTTTTTGGAGAGATACTCATCTGATGCTAAAAGGAGAATCTGTTCAAACCTTGCATTCGATCTTTATGTTCGATTGGGAATACGTTTCTGGAGAATGCTTAATTAACAATGAAGCATATACAAAGCCTCATCCTGTCGAAGGAGAAGGCTTTGTGCAAGTGGTGGCGACGGGGCCGGATACGCAGGAAAATATGAGTGATTATTACTATACTATGATTACAAGCGCGACGAAATCAATCTGGATTTCAACCCCTTATTTTGTTCCAAATGAAGCCATAAGAACCGCCCTTCGTATTGCAGCTAGAAAAGGCGTAGAGGTACGAATTATGGTACCAGAAATTAATGACGGCTTTCTGACTCAATATGGAACGAGGTCATATTTTGCTGAACTTCTTCGATGTGGAATTGAAGTATATTCGTATAAAAAAGGGTTTTTGCATCAAAAAATTGTGATTATAGACGGAGATATGGCTTCGGTCGGTACTGCAAATATGGATATGAGAAGTTTTCATCTGAACTTTGAAGTTAATGCATTTTTAATTGAAGGAGAGACAATTCAAACGCTCATCAAAAATTACGAAGAAGATATTGAAGACAGTCATTTGATCAAACCAGTAGCATTTTACAAGCGAAGCTTAGTAGAACGTTCGAAAGAGTCATTTGCACGCTTATTTTCAGGTGTTTTATAAAATAAAGTTTGTTTTCAAAAAGCAGGAGGAAACGTATGGGTGAATCTCCATTTGTTAAAAAAGATACGTTTGGTCGAAAGTTACATCGCTTAAAAGAACGTACTAAGCCATTTGTCGTGCGTTTTTCACGGTTTGGTCATGTGGCTCAAGGTGTGGTCTATTTTATCATCGGTATATTAGCGATTCAGACGGCTTTCGGATTAAAAGGCGATTTAGTTACTTCTCAAGGAGCCCTACACACAATTGCAAAGCAGCCGTTTGGCTTTTTAATTTTAATTGTTTTAGCAGTAGGTTTAAGTGGATATGCGTTTTGGCAAATCATTTCTGCTATTTTTGATCCTCACCACGTCGGGCATGGGGTAAAAGGCGTTTTTACTCGTTTAGGCTATTTAGTTGTAGCCACGTTTTATATTAGCCTTTGTGTGAGTTCGGTAAAAATTTTGCTTCATGCTCACGTTCATACGTCAGGTAAGCATTATCAAACGGTATCAGCCAAGCTGTTATCTTATCCCTTTGGGCAAACCATCATTGCGCTTACAGGTATCGGCGTTATTATCTTTGGGATTGGACAAGTATATTGGGCTCTTTCAGGACGATTCCTAAAAAAACTAAAGAAAAACGAAATGTCAAAAGAAGAGTGGCGATGGAGCGGACATATTGGAAAAGCAGGTATTATTGCTCGAAGTATCGTCTTTGGCATTATTGGTTTCTTTCTTATTCGCACGGCTCTTCAAGCGGATCCAGACGAAACGAAAGGGTTAGATGGAGCCCTTGCTGAAGTAGCACAGCGTCCTTTTGGGTCTGTACTGCTGGCTATCGTATCAATCGGACTTATGGCATACGGAGTATATATGTTTGCAGAATCAAGGTATAAACGAATCGATCCTTAATAAAATTAAAAAGATGAAAAAGCTACTTTTTAGCTTTCTGCTCATATCCTATAGCATATAGATAATGAACAGGAGGAGAGGCAGATGCCATCGGTAGTAGGAGCCGTAAATATCTCGAATGTATTGGTTTCATCTTCAGTGGAGTTTGGTGATTGTCTGGCTATTAAGCCAAAAAGTACAGCTTTTACAACAGTCGGTTCTGGCAGCGGGAACACGGGGAATTTTATGAATATTACAAGCAGTTCCAGTACCGCTAATACAATTGATATGGATATTAAGGATCAAAATCTAGTGGGAAATGCATAAGAAACGAAAGCTTATCGTCATCGGACGGTAAGCTTTTTTATTTGAATTTTACGTATACCCAGACGTTTCTTTACCACAATGTACCTCTAGGATTCTATCTTATAGGAGTAGTAAACTAGACAGGTGATGTCAAAAAGTGGGGAGGCGAAATTATAAAATGAAGAAAATATGTATGAGCCTGATCGTTCTCTGTCTTTTCAGCGGAGGATTGGCCCCGATGAGTAAAGGAGCCGCTGCTTCTTCAGTGGGCACTGTCAAAGGTGACAACGTAAACGTATATCGTTCTCCTTCCTTGCATTCTTCTGTTATGCAGACAGTGAAAAAAGGAGAAGAATTTCCTGTCATTTCATCTGAAGCTGGAGATGCAGCTCAGGTTACTACTCATACGGTAGTGTCGGGAAATACACTATGGCTACTAGCTAAGCAATACGGTGTAACAGTCAGTGATCTAATAAAACAAAATCAGCTAAAAAAGACGGAGCTGATTCCAGGGCAAACGCTGAAAATACCGCCAAAAGGCTTGTTACATAAAGTAGTATCAGGAGATACGCTTTGGAAAGTCTCCGTAAAGTACGGTGTAAAAGCGAATGAATTAACAAAGTTAAATCAGCTATCCTCAACAAATATTAAGCCCGGACAAATGCTTATTATTCCTGATTACTATGTACAAGTACAGCTTTTGGAAGGGAAAAAGGGCTGGATCAAAAAATCTGATTTAGCGCAAAAGAAGCATCAGCCTGTAGTTATGGGTTGGAGCTTTAATGAAAAAACAGCAGGCTACACAGAATCGATGAAACAAAAGAATTTAGACGTTGTTTCACCTCGTTGGTTTACGCTAACGTCGAATGACAAAGTTGTTTCATCTTCTATAAATGAATCATATGTTCAAACGGCTCATAAAAACGGCAAAAAAGTCTGGCCGCTTATTGGTAACAATTTTGATGATGCACTTACAAGTGATGTGCTGAGCAACAAAGCAAAGCGGCAAAAGCTTGTATCGTCAGTAGAAAGTTCGCTAGTAAAAACAAACAGCGATGGGATCAATGTTGACTTTGAAAATATTAATATTAAAAACAAACAAGATTTTGTTTTATTTATTAAAGAATTAAAAGCAGCGTTAAAACCTCATGGTATGACTATTTCAGTAGACGTAACAAGAGAAAATAATGATCCTTTTTGGTCGGGAAGCTTTGATAGGAAACAGATTGGTCAAGTGGCAGACTATGTCATTATGATGGGATATGAAGAACACTGGGGAGGAAGTCAAGTTCCAGGATCTGTTGCTTCACTGCCTTGGGTGAAAGAAGGTACACAACTTCTTATGAAAGATGTACCTGCACACAAAATCCTGCTGGGAGTTCCTTTTTATACGCGAGAATGGAAAACGGACCTATCGACCAAAAAAGTTGTCACAAAAGACTTAACGATGAAAGAAGCAGAAGCTGTTATCTCTTCTAAAAAGTTAACTAAAAAATGGGATAGCCAATCCTCACAGTACTATGTAGAATACACGGAAAATGGTACGAAGCATCAAATATGGCTCGAAGACAAAGCATCTATGCAGCGCCGGGTTAATTTGATTAAGGACTATCATTTAGGCGGAGCGGCAGCTTGGTATATTGGTTCAGAAACATCAGATATATGGGAGTTATACAACTTTTAAATAAAAAACACACCTCTTGCTTGATTTAGAGAGGTGTGTTTTTTTATTTGAATCATAATGAAACGCATACATCTATTTACAAACGAGATAAATTTTACAATATTTGTTTTTCTTGAGTTAATTTATAACTATATTCCAAAATGAGCCTATTTAACCTTTTTTTAGTTGAAAACGCTTAATGACTTTACGATAAAGATAATTTATAGTAAATTCAGTTTCTATACAATAAATTTACTAAATGAACAATTAAGTGATTTAATTATTAACTAAGTGAAAGGAATGAATGTTATGGGAAATGTATTAGTAATAGGATTTCCAGGTGAAGGGCATGTGAATCCTTCTTTAGGAATTGTAAAAGAATTGATGGCTCAAGGGGAAAAGGTCGTCTATTACGGTATTGAAGACTATGCTGAAAAAATTCGAAAATCAGGCGCGGAATTTCGTGAATATGAAGATTTTCGTCCAAGTCTTGATATGAGCAATCGAATGACCCAAGAAGAGTCTTATGATCGCTATGAAGTAATGAATTTGTTTTTAAATGAATCTGAGAATATTATTACTAAAATCATGAGTGAAACAAAGCACGAAACATATGATTATGTACTTTACGATTATCACCTTTTAGCAGGTTCCGCTGTGGCCGACCTTCTTCAGCTTCCGAAGGTTTCTCTTTGTACGACATTTGCGTTAGATAAGGAGTTAGCAACTTGTATGATGCCAAGTGGTCAAACAGAACCTGACCAATCTTCCTTTTATCCTCAATTCGAAAAATCATTAAATAAGTTCAACAACCAATATAATACTGAGTTAAAAGATTCCATTGACATTATGTCGAATCCAGGGGATATTACGCTAGTATTTACGTCAGAATTCTTTCAGCCAAACGTAGCTGAATTTACGAGTGAGTACAAGTTTATTGGTCCTTCAATTGTTAAACGACTAGATATTGAAGATCCTTCTTACTTACAAAATGAAAATGAAAAAATTATTTTTGTTTCTATGGGAACTATTTTTAATCAGCAGCTAGAAATCTATAACTTATGTGTAGAAGCATTAAAAGATTTTAAGGGTAAAGTTATTTTATCTATTGGTAAAAATACAGAACCTGAAGAATTAGCACACATTCCAGAAAACTTCGTTGTGAAACAATATGTGCCTCAGCTGGAAATTTTAAAACGCGCGGATTTATTTATTACTCACGGCGGAATGAACAGCAGCAGTGAAGGTTTATACTACGATACGCCGCTTGTCGTTATTCCAATGGCAGTGGATCAATTTATGGTTGGCGATCGCGTGCAGAAGTTAGGAGCAGGTGTAAAATTAGATAAAAATAATGTATCTGCTGAGCTAATCAAAAATACAGTTAACGACGTTTTAACTACTCACACATATAAACAGCACGCACAACAAATTGGAGAATCACTTCGCTCAGCGGGAGGATACAAGCAAGGCGTGAAAGAAATTTTCAATGTGGTGCCTGTTAAAGCGTAATAGATGTAAGGCAGCTAGATAACTAACAGAGAGGAGTAAATAATTATGAAGACTATAAAAAAAGCAGTTATACCAGCAGCAGGGTTGGGCACTCGTTTTTTACCCGTTACAAAATCTATCCCAAAAGAAATGCTTCCAATTGTAAATAAACCCGTAATTCAATTTATTGTAGAAGAAGCCTTAAAATCAGGAATCGAAGATATTTTAATTGTGACAGGAAACGGGAAACAAGCAATTGAAAATCATTTTGATCACAATATTCAACTAGAACACTTGCTTCATCAAAAAGGAAAAACTGAACTATTAGAAGAAATGGAGCAAATCTCTGAACTAGCGAACATTCATTACGTGCGTCAAAAAGAAATGAAGGGGCTTGGCCACGCGATTAACTGCGCTCGACAGTTTATTGGAAACGAACCGTTTGCAGTTTTACTTGGAGATGACTTAACAGATCCAGACCAGCCTTGTTTAAAACAGCTGATTGACCAGTATAACCAAACGGGATCGTCGGTTATCGGCGTACAGCGCGTCGAGGAAGAATCCGTTCACCGCTACGGGATTATAGATCCAAAAGCAAATAAAAACCGATTATACGAAGTGAATGGTTTTGTAGAAAAACCATCAGTCGAAGAAGCTCCGTCTAATTTAGGAATTATTGGACGCTATGTATTTACACCTGACATTTTTGATTATCTTGAAACACAGGAAGCTGGAAAAGGCGGGGAAATTCAGCTAACGGATGCTATTCAGCGTATGAATATGGACCGTTCTATTTATGCTTACGAATTCGAGGGTGAACGTTATGATGCAGGGGAAAAATTAGATTTTATTTTTACGACTCTTGCTTTTGCATTAAAAGATGAAGAATTAAAAGTACCTCTTTTGACCAAATTCAAAGAACTTATCAGCAAAGAAGAACAAAAAGAAAAAATTGCTGTACAAATTGGAAAATAACCTTCATTTACACACCTTTCTTCTACTTTTTCTTGAAGAAAGGTGCATTTTTTTGCGGAAATTGAACGTTTGACAGCTGGATAGAAAGGGTTGAAATGAGTTTATGTCGAAAACAGAAAATTCGTTTGTATCAGGCATAAAGATTGTATTTACAGACCGGGATTTTCGAACGATTTTTATTTCATTATTTATTATTGGATTATCTGTCGGCGGCTTTATGCCTTATTTAACGGTTTGGGCAACAAATACATTGCATGCCACTTCTTTTCAAGCAGGATTTTTATTTGTGCCAATGAGCATTATTGGTTTAATCGTATCGTTTTATTTAGCTTCGTTATCAGACAAATGGGGGAAACGAAAGCCATTTATTATTTGGGCGTTACTGATTGGAACCATTTCAAGAGTGCCGTTAGCGTTTACGCATTCTTATACAATAGCACTCATTTTACTTGCTATAGGAGGGTTTAATGCGTTTTCTTTTTTCTTTGCCCTGCTGAATGATTTTATTGTTAAAAAGCAAGAAAGCAAATCGCAGGCAGGTACGATTACTGGTACCGTGCGAATGGCTTTTTCACAAGGCTATATTTTTGGACCTATGCTTGGCGCTTTAATTATTGACAACGGAGGGTATACTCTTTTATTTTTATTATCAGGGTTGTTATCGCTAGCAACTTTAGGGTGGGTTCTTTTTGCACTTAAAGAAGACAGTATGCTTCAAACTTCAGCTCATGCATCTTCAAAAGCGCCAGCCGGTATACCTTCTGTGTTAATAGCTGTATTCGTAGCAGCTCTTTTCATTTTTGCGGGTGATTCCGGGCGTTCTATGTATTTGCCGCTCTACATAACGGATACGTTAAAACAATCCGTTTCGATTGTAGGGATTCTCTTTACCGTTACATCTGTTTTTGAGCTAGTATTTATGCCGTTAGGGGGCTATTTTTCTGATAAGATCGGAGTTAAACGATTCTTTGTTATTGGAATTGCTTGCCAAGTGCTTTATTTTGTTTTAACGAGCCTTCATTTACCACTTAGTGGATTAATTGCGCTTCAAGTATTTTATGCTTTTATTCTATCCGCTACGATGGGAGTTGGAATGGTGTATGCTCAGTCACTGGCTCCGCGCCAAATTGGACTAGCCACGACGGCGTATATGACCGCTATACAAACTTCAGCAGTTGTCAGCAGCTTAGCTATGGGGTCACTAGTTAGCGTGATTCCTTTGCCTTCTACTTTTTACATTTTAGCTGTTTTTGCAGTTGTTTCAGGTGTGATGTTTCTATTTATGAAGCAAAAACCAGCTGAGGAAATGAGTTGAGAAGTTAAGAAGAGAGTGAGACATACCTTCACCACAACAAAAAAACGAACCATTGATCAATGGTTCGTTTTTTTACTTTTTCTAAAATACTTTTGCCCCAGCTTCTTTTTTTATGATGCTGTTTCTTGAATTTGTTCGCTGCGATTTTTATTTAAAATTTTGCGGTAGCGGTAATTAACAAAAGCGGCAGCCGCCATACCTACTACTGAAAGCATTGCATCAAAAATAAAGATGATTGAAATATGTCCCGTTTTAGACATGAGCCCTGTTGCTAAAGGCAATAAAATTGCAGCTAATCCAGCAGCGGTCGCTACAATTCCCGTAACCGTTCCTTTTTTGTTCCAGAAAAGCTCGGTCATAACGGTAATCGCTAATTGAAAGACCCCAGCCGTAGAAAATCCCATGAAAAAAGCAGCTGCAATTGCAATAGCAGGTACTTTAACAAACAGAAGCGTAAGTACGGCTATAAGGGTAATCATCGGGTAAACGAGAATAACCGTTACAGGACGAAGCACTTTGCTTAACAATACAGCTAATACTAAAACAGAGATTAACGCTCCGATGCTGTAGTAGCTTAAAAGGCGGACCGAGGTGCTTTCGGCCATACCTAATACTTGTTGACCATAAGTAGGGAGCCAAATTTGAGCCACCGTAAAAAGCGCTGTAGAAGTAAATCCAATCACAATAAGAGCAATTCCTTCTTGTTTCATTTTAGGAGCAGAGATAAATTTATTCTCTGCTGTATTTTGCTGTTGTACTGTACTCTGTTCGCGTTTATGATTGGGAAAAGGCAGTTTGAACATAAAGATCATATTTAGTAAATAAATAAGAGCAGGAAGAAAAAAAGCATACCCATAAAATAAATCACGATCTGCAAAAAAAGCAATCATAAACGGAAGAAGCGCTGCTCCTGCTGAAATAAATGCTTTTACAAGAACACTGGCTGAACCTGAAGATTTAGGAAAGACCTCAATCAAAGCAGGATACGTTCCAGCATCCATAGCAGAGTTTGCAATACCAGCAATAATGGCAAAGATAAAGGCTGTTTGATAATTTGGCGATAATGGAATGCCGATTAAAAAAATAGCCATCGTCAGAGATGAAACAATAATCAAAGGCTTTCGTCCGAATTTATCAGACAAGATGCCTGATAGAGAATACGAAAGCAATTTTCCAATTCCAATAGCAGAAATAATATAGCTGATTCCAGCACCGTCGGTATTTAATTGTTTTGTCAAAAATGACATATTTGATGCAAGCATGATATTTACCATGCCAAGTAGAAAGTAGTTAATATACATACCTGAAGCTGACAGCATGTACTTATTTTTCATCGTTTACACATCCTTACGTAAAAAAGCTTATATGAAAGGGATAAAAGTAGCACCCGTTCCTCCTTTTTTCTTCGTTATTTATAAACCTACTTCCATGATAAGTTTACGAAGACATTACCTTTACCTTTTATCATTATATTTATTTAGTCCTTTTTAGTATGTGACTAAATGCGTGCACCTAGTGCTTCAAATCAATATGAAATCTATTCTAACATGTTTTTAGCGCTTTAAACCAAAAAAGTGATATTTTATAAAAAAATCCTGTCTTCTTTCGCGGCTTCACAAAAGAAACCCCACAAAAAATGTTTGTTTTAAAGCCAGGATGCACAAGAAGTGCCTCCCAATAGTGGTTATTAAAAAGGAGAAAAGGGTATTTATAAATTAAGGAAAAAGAAACAAAAGAAGAAAGGTGGAAACAATGAAACACAAAGTATTTTTTGATGCGCAATGTCCTTTATGTTACAACGTAAAAAAAATAATTAAAGCGCTGGACTGGACGAACCAAATTCAGTGGATTCCAGTTCAATACATTGAACGAACGGAGTATAGTTACTTAAAAGAAGAGGGAAGAGACTTATATGATCAAATTCATATGGTGACCAAAAAAGGAGAAGTTCTAGCAGGATTTGAAACGGTCAGACGTCTTTTAGCTGTTTTGCCTCTTACATTTCCAATAGGTGTGCTTTTGCATTTACCATTAATGAACAAAGCGTTTAGTCCGCTATACAAGTGGGTCTCCACAAACCGATACGACTGGTTTGGACGCTACGATTCTCCGCGAACCACATAAATATATAAAAGGGACAAGCTTTGAAAAAGCTTGTCCCTTTTGTTTTGAAGACATTATACTTTATACATACTTTAATTTTAAAAAAACGTTAATTTAGTATGACTGAGACGCGTAAATTCTACAAAAACAGCTATAGCTGAAAGGGAGACTTATATGATAACAAAATGGACAGCTGAACGAATGCCTGATGTAATAGGAAAAACAGTCCTTATAACGGGAGGAAACAGCGGTATTGGGTTTGAAGCAGCAAAGGCTCTAGCAGCTCGAGGAGCAGAAATTATTCTTGCTGTGCGTAATGAGGAAAAAGGGAAAGAAGCTAAGAAAAGAATTAAAGCGGATAACGGAAATGCTAAAGTGACTATTATGTCATTAGATCTTAGTGACTTGAGCTCTATTAGGCATTTTGCCAATCAATTTCTTCAACAATACCCGTCTTTGGATCTTCTCATTAATAATGCAGGTGTGATGGTTCCGCCTCACAGCAAAACGAAAGACGGATTTGAACTGCAGTTTGGCTGTAATCATTTAGGGCATTTTGCGCTTACGGGTTTGCTGCTTCCTTTACTAATGGCAACTCCACATTCAAGAGTCGTAACGGTAAGCAGTATAGCTGCTAATTCTGGAGAGATCTATTTTGATAATCTAGACGGGGAAAAAGGCTACAGTCCAATGAAGTTCTATAGACAAAGTAAACTTGCCAACCTATTGTTTGCTAAAGAACTGCAAAACCGCTTAGAAGCAGCTGGATCGACGACAATTAGTGCTGCGGTACATCCGGGTATTTCAAATACTAACCTATTATCACGAGGTTCAGGTAAAGAGCCAAACGGCTTGCTGAAATTTTTAGTCAAGCTATTTAGTCAATCTGCAGAAATGGGCGCGCTGCCTACTCTTTATGCAGCCACTGAATCAATAGAAGGCGGTACATATATCGGGCCGGATGGAAAAGATGCTAAAAAAGGATATCCTGTAAAAGATAGGATGGGAGATGTTTTATTTAAACCGGACGTAGCGGAAAAACTATGGAGCGTATCCGAGAAATTGACAGGTGTTATGTATTCGTTCCGTGCGTAAGGTAAAAAAGAGGTTGAGACATAACGAGATAAATCCAATTGAAAGGCGAACAAATGGGATACATAGCTGAACCGCTCGTGAAACCGCCGTTGATTTCCGTGCGAGACTTCGCTTTCCGCGGGCGGCCGCTGAGCCTCCTCGTCGCATACGCTCCTGCGGGGTCTCACCTGTTCCGCTTTTCCCGCAGGAGTCTTCGTCTTTCCCTCGAATCAACTGCTAGAAAGACTTACACACATTAAACCTACGTTTACCATAACCAACAAAACGAACCACGAATCAAACATCTTGATTAATGGTTCGTTTTTTATTTCGTCTAAAATACTTTTGTCCTAGCCTCTTTTTTGTTGCCCAAAAGCTATAGGTCAGCGGGTTAAATAAAAAAAAGAATGTTGGATAGCATAATGATAAGTAAATGTACAATGAGGATGCTCTCTTTTTAAAGAAGTAGACGTACTCAACAAAGCTGAAGAAGCGGAGGGAAGTAACAGTGCCTGACAAACCTAGTATTACCTCAAGCGAAATTGGGACGCTGTGGATGACATATCAGCAGAAAACGTTAATTATTTGCTTGTTAGATTATATGATTGAACATGCGGATGATGAAGATGCTAAAACAATTATGACGGACTTGCGTGAGCAGCTTATTATATACATACGAAAAATAAAAACAATATTTGAAAAAGAAGGAGCGGTAGTGCCAACGGGGCTTTCATCTCAAGACGTAAACGTACAGGCTCCAAAACTATTTACTAATGGATTTGATATTATGTTTCTTCGTGTCATCAAAGAAATTAGTATGGGGATGTATACATTAAGTTTAGGCAAGGCCTACAGAGAAGATGTGGTGAAATTTTATCAAGATTTAACAAAAATTACGCAAGAGTGCTACGATTCCTGTACGCAGTACTTATTGAAAAAAGGAATTTTATCACGTCCACCTTATATTCCGATGCCAACCACCGTTGAGTTTGTTTCGGATAGAAAATATCTGAGCGGCTTAAATGTATTTGCGGACAAAAGAGTATTAAATACGATGGAGCTAGCGCAGATTTATCATGGAGTCGAAACAAACATTGTCGGGATGAAGTTAATGAAGGCTTTTTCTCAAACGGCGAAAGATGCCGAAGTGAAAAAGCATTTTTTGAAAGGAAAAGAGCTCAGTAAAAAAATTATTACGCGACTTGAAGAAATAATTATACAAGACGATATTTCACCTTCTGTTGCCTCAACAGGAAGCATAACGACTTCTGAAACGCCTGCTTTTTCGGATCGTTTGATGCTGACATGCGATATTTTACTAAGTAACTTCAGTATCGGAAGTCAGGCGTTTGGAGCAGCATTTAGTTTTCGAAGAGATATTGTGGCTAAAATGATGCTGATAGGAGAAGAGGCGTTTCAATATGCAAGCGAAGCAACGGAAATTATGATCAAAAAAGGCTGGCTTGAAGTTCCGCCAAGTATTGATTAGCTAAAAGGAAAGCCTCTCTCATGCATTGTAAATGGAAGTTTATATATCTTTACACACCTTTAACCTTTTATTCAAGTTGATTTAACAGACTGCGTGTACAGTTAAGTTATGTCAATAATAAACAGTAAAGGGTGTAAACAATGAAAAAACGTGCAATTGGAGCGGCAGTATTATCAGCGGTAACTGTAGCAGCGCTGGCATTTGGAACAAATTCACCAACAGATGCTAAAGCAGCTAAAGGCGTAAATAACCAAAAAGCTAAAAATGTTATTCTTTTTGTTGGAGACGGTATGGGTACCGATCATCGTGATGCGATCCGACTGGCCGCCGTAGGTGCAAATGGAAAGTTAGCAATGGATGATATGCCGGCAGTAGGAAGAGTCCATACATCTTCAGGAAATTCATTTGTTACGGATTCCGCTGCAGCTGCTACAGCCATGGCTTCAGGAGTTAAAAGCTATAATGGCGCTATTGGCGTAAATATGAAAGGAAAACCAGTTCAAACGGTTTTAGAAAAAGCAAAATTAGCTGGGAAAACGACGGGGCTTGTGACAACAAGTCAAGTAACAGACGCAACTCCAGCTGCTTTTGGCGCACATGTTAAGGATCGAAGTGCTCAAAGTGACATCGCGAAGCAGTATCTTGAAAATAGTAAAGTAGATGTGATTCTAGGTGGCGGAGAAGATTATTGGTACCCAAAAGGAAATGAAGGTGCACACTCGGATGCCCCGCCAGAAGATAAAACTGAAGGAAGCAAAGGAACGCAAGGGAACTTAGTAAGCAAAGCACAAAAACTTGGGTATACGTACGTTAATAACGAAAATGAATTAAAATATGCTAAAGGAACAAAATTGCTTGGTCTGTTTGCTAATGAAGAAATGTTTCAACAAGCTCCTGAAGGCCAAGGTGATGTGTACAACCCTCAAGTATCTCTAAAAGACATGACAAAAAAAGCAATCAATACGCTATCACAAAATAAAAAAGGGTTCTTTCTTGTAGTAGAAGAGGAAGCCATTGATGAAATGGCTCATAATAATAATGCTGAACTCATGATTAAAGCAGGTAAGCAGCTTGATGATACGGTGAAGATGGCTAAAGCTTATGCTAAAACACACCCAGACACTCTCGTATTAGTAACAGCTGACCATGCAACCGGAGGTTTAGCACTTGAAAAAGTAGACAATAAAGATAACGGTGAAAATGAAGCATCAAAAGAAGACGGGCCATTTGCAATCGCTCATTCAAAAGAGCAGTTCGTTGCGGATTGGACAACTGAAGAGCATACGTCATCAGACGTTCCTTTAAATGCAATGGGTGCCGGCTCAGAAAGATTTACCGGAGTATATGAAAATACGTATTTACATGATGCTCTTCTAAAAGCAATGAATTTAAAATAAGTGAGATAAAAACACGGTGTTGATTTAATACACTTAGTATGTAAATCAACACCGTGTTTTTGCTTTGTTTGAGCAAGTTATGATGGAATTTCTTCAAAGGTATGCTACGATAAGAATTATCTTGAATTGAAGAGGTGTCACGATGAAAATAGAAGTTTGGTCAGATTTTGTCTGTCCTTTTTGTTATATTGGAAAGCGCCGCTTAGAGCAAGCGCTTCAGCAATTTGCACACAAAGATGATGTGCAGGTTGAATTTAAAAGCTTCGAGCTAGATCCAAACGCCCCAGTTAATACTGGCAAAACGATTAATGAAGCTCTTGCTGCTAAATATGGAATGACGATTGAACAAGCGAAGCAAGCAAATGAAGGAATCGGACAGCAGGCAGCTAGTGTGGGCTTATCCTTTAATTTTGACGATATGAAGCCAACTAATACATTTGATGCTCACCGCTTAGCTAAATTTGCAAAAGCTCAAGGAAAAGAAGCAGCCATTACAGAAAAACTCTTATATGCATACTTTACTGAATCAAAACATCTAGGTGAAGAAGAGACGCTGGTTGCTGTTGCAGAAGATGCAGGTCTTGACCGAGAAGAAGCACGTCAAATTCTCGCGGATAAAAACGCATACGCAAATGAAGTCCGCAGTGATGAAGCAACGGCTCAGCAATATGGTATTAGCGGTGTTCCATATTTTGTTGTCAATCAAAAATATGCGATTTCAGGTGCACAGCCAGTCGAAACATTTGTAGGAGCTCTCCAACAAGTATGGGAAGAAGAAAATCCGACTCCCGCTTTGAAGAGTCTTTCTCCAGAAGGCGCAGATGATGCCTTTTGTGCAGATGGTCAATGTGCCGTTCCTGATTCCTCTAAAAACCAACAATAAATAAAAAGCAGAGGTGGAAATTCCGCTTCTGCTTTTTATTTATTTGCAAAAAAAATTCACAAAAATACAAACATGTGTTCTATTTTTGTGTTATAATAAGTTTAGAATCAACAAACCTCGATGAGTAAGCTCCAAAAATAAGCGATTAAAAGTGATCCCACCATGAACTAGCTTCCATTTAATCCTGCAGGGGGAATCTGAATGAAGAGCAAAGTGCGCATTATCCCATTTCAAGTAGTTGAACAATGGAATCAATTTAATGAAGTCCCAGAAGGAGTCGATCTAATTGGAGCAGAGCAAGTATGGAAGCAAACAAAGGGACGGGGAATAACTATAGCAGTTTTAGATACTGGCTGTGATGTTACACATCCAGATTTGCAGGAACGAATTATTGGAGGAAGAAATTTCACACACGATGATCAACAAAATCCAGATATTTTTCAAGATTATAATGGTCACGGTACTCACGTAGCAGGCACAATTGCAGCAGCTCATAATGGTACAGGTGTTGTAGGAGTGGCTCCTGAAGTGAGCTTACTTATCCTAAAAGTACTTGATGGGAATGGTTCAGGTCAATACGAGTGGATTATTCAAGGTATTAACTACGCCATCGAGCAAAAAGTAGATATCATTTCGATGTCGCTTGGAGGTCCGGCCGATGTGCCTGAGCTACATGAAGCGATTCAAGATGCTGTTGATCAGAATATTTTAGTTGTCTGCGCAGCGGGAAATGAAGGAGATGGAGAAGGCTCCACAGATGAGTTTGCGTACCCAGGATCATATAATGAAGTGATTAGCGTAGGAGCTGTTGATTTAGAGAAACGATCTTCGGCATTTTCCAACTCAAACAACGAAGTAGATGTAGTGGCTCCGGGAGAGAAGATTGTATCAACTTACTTGAACGGAAAGTATGCCGCACTGAGCGGAACCTCTATGGCAACACCTCACATAGCGGGGGCCTTAGCATTGATAAAAGTTCTTTCAAATGAAACGTTTGGAAGGACACTTACAGAACCAGAGCTTTATGCACAGTTAATTAGAAGAACGCTTCCATTAAATGAATCACCAAGAGAAGTAGGAAACGGATTTGTGCACTTGACCGTTGTTGAAAAGCTGTTGCGTGAAATTCAACGTCAAATGACTTCAGAGGTGATCGGATGAGAAGCAGTTTAGATATGTTAATGATGGAAAAGCAGCAGGCAAAAGCTCTTTATCACGAATACGTAAACAATCGAAGTTATTATGATGAAAAGATGGATGAAGAAAATAAAAATCTTTATTATCAAGATACGCTCTTTGAAAGAGAAGCCATGCAAACTTTGTTAACGGAAACGCATCAGCATTTGCTAAGTTATTCGCCCCATAAATATGTATATCCATGGGTGGATCTACAGGAGAATGGGGAGCTGAAAAGTCTATACTCAGGGAAAGGGATGGATCCGTTAGAAACTATACAGCAAGATATTGATCAACTTCAGGCGCTTAGTAACTCATCTTTTTCAAGCAATGATATACTGCTGAACTGTGAGCACGTTGTCCCACAATCTTGGTTTGGGAAACAAGAGCCTATGAGAGGTGATTTGCATCATTTATTTGCGTGTGAACCTTCTTGTAACAGTCGAAGAGGTAATTCTTCTTATATTGACTTCGCGGATTATACGCCGGAAGTAAAGCAATCAGATGTGAAAGAAGGATGTGGCAAAGCAGAAAAAGGTAAGTTTGAACCTGAATATGGCAAAGGAATTGTGGCTCGGGCTACGCTTTATTTTTTTATTCGCTATCATAATAAAATTGACTCTTCGCGAGTAGATCTTCCTCTTTTACTAAAATGGCATGAAGAATTTACTGTTTCACTTTATGAAAAACATCGCAATGCAGCAATCTTTGAGTTGCAAGGCAACCGAAATCCTTTTATCGATTTTCCTGACAAAGCAGGTGCGTTAATGAGTTCTGCTTTCTAAAATAGCGAAGAGCTCCGCTTCGAATTGAAGCGGAGCTCTTTTGGATAATCTAATATGAAAATCCATATTTATCACTTAAAAGGGCATCCATTTTATTTAATAAGCGAAAATATTCTTCTTGTTCTTCTACAGTTAGAGCTGCTAGCATATCTTTTAAAAATCCATTTCGCTTCTCTGTAATCATTGAAACAAGTTTCTTTGATTCATCGGTCAGTGAAACCCACACAACTCTCCGGTCTTTTTCGTCTCGCACGCGCTGAATGAGAGATTCTTCTTCCAATTGATTTAATAAGCTAGTTGTAGCGCCCGAGGTTAAGTGAAGTTTATTTGAAATATCTGCTACCATATACTTTGTGCCGCTGGCAATGTAGTTTAAGATATAAAATTTAGTGGGTGTTAAGTGATAAGGCTGTGTTTTTAATGTTTCTTCGACTAAATGCCGCATATATTGAAAAAAAGATGTGTTAATTTGATAAAGGTGTTCAATTTTTGAATCTAAATTGTTATCCATGCTAGCTTCCATCTCCTTGTACACTACGGACGTATATAAACTAACTCTAAAATAAAATGAAACAATTGTAAAGGATGGCAATGATTATCTTTAACCACCATTATTATTTTTAAATTAATATCTTTACGAAAAAATATCTTTATGATAAAGTTATTTAGGTGGTTAACCAAATAGATGATTGTAAAGAAACATATCTCATAATAGATGGAGATAATATCTTTATGAAAAAGCTATATAAAAAAGTAATTTTATTAGTGAAGTATTAAGGAGGAGTAATGAATGTCTAGAAGTCGCTTAATGGTAACAAATTTTATTGGAATTATCGTTATTTTAGCTTTATTAATTGGAGGAGGATATTATTACGTTCAAAAATCGAACTATATTACAACGGATAACGCTAAAGTATCCGGAGATGTATACAATGTAGTTGCACCTGCAGCAGGTAAAGTAGCAAGCTGGACAGTAGAAGAAGGAAATGATGTATCAAAAGATGCTGAAATTGCTAAAATTCAAGCCGAAAAAGGGTCTGTAGCTGCTAAAGTGCCAGCAGATGGAAAAATTATTCAAACAAACGTAAAAGAAAATCAAATGGTTCAAGCTGGACAGCAAATTGCAACGGAAGTAGATATGAAAGACCTATTTATCGTAGCAAATATTAAAGAAGATCAGCTTAAGGATATTAAAGAAGGCGACGATGTAGATGTAACGGTAGACGGAGACAGCAGTGCAAAAATCGACGGCAAAGTCGAAGAAATTGGATATGCAACCAATTCACTTTCATCTTTAACATCGAACTCAAGCTCAGATGGAAACTACACAAAAGTGTCTCAAACGGTTCCTGTGAAAATTTCTATTTCTAATTACTCAGAGCATGTACTGCCAGGTATGAACGCCGAGGTAAAAATTTCGAAAGACTAATTCTTACTACAACAGTTCAAGAAAGGAGGAAATATGATGACAGCCAGTATAGAAAACACAAGTGATGGATCCATCAAAAAGCATATTCCACTATTGATTGTTTTAATGCTTGGTTTGTTTCTTGCGATATTAAACCAAACGTTACTGAACGTAGCCATCCCGCATTTGATTACTGAGTTTGGCGTAACGGCAAATACAGCTCAGTGGTTGTTAACAGGATATATGCTTGTGAACGGGGCGTTAATTCCGCTTTCAGCTTTTTTAATTGAACGATTTGGTGTGCGTCGCTTGTTCTTATTTGCAATGTTTTGTTTTACAGTAGGGTCATTGATTTGCGGAATTGCACCTACGTTTTCGATTATGCTTACCGGCCGTTTAATTCAAGCTATTGGCGGAGGTGTCTTATCGCCTCTTGTTATGACCATTATTGTGTTTATTTTCCCTCCTCACATGAGAGGAAAAGGGATGGGGATTTTTGGTTTAGCCATGATGTTCGCACCGGCTATTGGACCAACGTTATCTGGATGGGTTATTCAAAACTATGATTGGCACATCCTTTTTAACGGCATGGTGCCATTAGGTGCCATTGTATTAATTATTGCTTTCTTTCAATTAAAAGACATTCAGCCTCCAAAGGATGTAAAAGTTCACATGCCTTCTGTTGTGACATCACTTGCAGGTATGGGATTATTGCTTTATGGATTCAGTGAAGCTGGAAATGACGGCTGGACGGATTCAGTTGTTCTTTCTACAATCATTGGTGGAGCAGTTCTTTTAATTATATTTGTTCTTCAACAAATTAAATCTGAAAAGCCGCTATTGGATATGCGTGTGTTTAAATATAATATTTTTTCACTATCAAATATTATTAGTATTGCGATTACAATCAGTATGTACGCAGGTATGTTCTTGCTTCCAATTTACTTGCAAAATATCCGCGGATATTCTGCTTTTGATTCAGGACTGCTCTTGCTTCCTGGCGCACTTGTTATGCTGGTTATGTCGCCGATTTCAGGTACATTGTTTGATAAGGTGGGACCTCGTCCGCTAGCAATCGTTGGTATGCTCATTACATCTATTTCAACGTTTGAATTTACGAAGCTGACGATGGATACACCGTTTAATCATATTTTAGCGATTTATATTATTCGCTCGTTCGGTATGTCACTGTTAATGATGCCGATTATGACAGCGGGTTTGAATCAGCTTCCGCAGCGACTAAGCAGTCACGGAACATCAATGTCTAATACGCTTCGTCAAGTAAGTGGTTCAATTGGTATTAGTTTAATGACGACCATTTTTACGAACCGTACAACGTATCATGTAAATGAAATCAGCAGTTCCATGAATACGTCTGATCCATTCTTTATGAACAGCTTTCATTTATTTGTACAAAAAGTAGCTGCTACTTTGCATTTATCACAAGATCAGGCTCAGCAGCAAGCGCTGAAGGTTTTATCTGGAAAAATGACGCAGCAAGGTACGATCCAAGGTATTAACGATGCCTTTTACTGGGCAACAGCAATTTCTGTTATTGGTTTAATTTTAAGTTTCTTCCTTCGTGACGTACGTAAAGATAAAGTAGTCGAAGAAAAGAAATCAAAAGCTCAAGAGGAAGATATTCGTATGCTTCCAGCTCCAAAAAGTATAAATTCATAAGGAGCTATAGAAATCTAAAGTTCATCATAAAAATGTTGGAGAGAAAGGGGCAGTGAGGCGGATGGATCCATTGATATTTGGTGAAGAAATTCAAAGAATTTCAATATCTTTAAACAAAAAAGTAATGACAAATGTAAAAAGCCTTTTACAGCATTACGGAATTACCTCTTTTCAATATCATATTTTACTGATTGTTGAACGTGCAGATACAATGCCTGTCACCAAAGTGGCAGACGAGATAAAGGCGAGCCCAAGCGTTATTACAGCATCGATTACACGTTTGTATGAACTGAATCTTGTGGAGCGCTACCATTCAAAAAGAGATCGGCGTAAAGTTATGGTCGAGCTTACAAACAAAGGGAAGCAAGTGATTCAAGCTGCTGAAAAAGACATGCAGCAAGGGGTTGAAAAACTGTTTGCTTGCTATAAAGAAGAAGAACAGCAGCAATTTCTCACGCTCTGTCGACAGCTAGATGAACATGTGACTTGAACTTGAGTAGAAAAAAGTATATTGAGTTAAGCGGAGTGAGTGTAAATGAATAAAGAAACGGTAAAAAACATTCGGAAAAACTAAACTACAATATGAATCAGCGAAACTTCGCTCAAGCAGTAAACTGCAGTTTTTCTTTAATTGCACTGGTTGAAGTGGGGAAGCGAAGAGTAACAAAAAACTTGGAAGACAAAATTAAGCAAGCATTTCAATTGAACGATCACGATTTAAAAACACTGCAAGGGTAATACAAAAAGTAGGTGTGAAACGAGCGCACCTACTTTTTTTCGTCTTGTTTTTTTGTAAGCGGATCTACCGTATGTTTATAATCGTAAGCTTTCGAAGTAGTAACTATGCATAGCAGTAAAATAACAAATACAATGATAATAGAGAGCGTAATAATGATGATCATATAAAACGTCCTTTCTTTTTCTTATTACGTATGCTTTCGGTCTTATTGGTAAAATTCCTTCTTTCTCCACATAGTGCAGAAACGACAAACGCATACTAGTAACAGCCTAAAATAAAGGAGTGTTTATAATGAATGAAAAAGAGTTGAAAAAACAATTAAAAAAGGTAGCGGATTATCCTTCATCTAAAGCAGATGGAGTAGACGAAGAGTTTTCTCGTGAATTAGCAGACCAAGACGATTTAGAAGCTCAGGCTAGAGCGAACGCTGCAGATGAAAGACAAAAAAAGCAAAACTAAAGCTGAGATAAAAGTATTTTAGCCCAAGTGAAAAACGAACCACTAATCAAAATGTTTGATTAGCGGTTCGTTATTTTTGTTATGGTGTAACGAGCGGTTCAGCTCATACATTCAATTGGTTTGTCTTTAGATTGGATTGACGTTGTTATTTCTCAGCCTCGTTTATTATTTTTTCAAAAGTAAATAAACAAAGTAAGGAGCACCGATTACGGCGGCAATAATTCCTGCTGGTACACCGTTAGGGTCGGCAATGTTATGTCCTATTGTATCTGCAATCAGCAAGAGCCAGCCGCCAAGTAAAATGGCAACGGGAATAAAAAGCTGGTTTCTCGGTCCGACTAAGCCTTTGGCAATATGAGGAGCAAGAAGCCCAATAAAGGCCACGCCCCCTGTAACTGAAACTGCGGCTGCCGCTAATGCAACCGCGGCTAGAAGCAATGTGATACGCTCTTTCTCCATAGCGATACCGACTCCAATAGCTGCAGCTTCATTTAAGTTAAAAATGTTTAATGAATTTGCTTTGTACAATATAAAAGGAATCAAGACAAGCAGCCAAGGTAGAAGTGCCCATATAAAAGGCCAGTCTGTCCCCCAAATGTTTCCTGCAATCCATTTAGCAATAAAATCAACTTTAGCACGATCAGCTGATGACATAATCACCACCATCATTCCAGAAAGAGCCATCGAAAAACCTACGCCTGTTAAAATAAGTTTTACAGGCTGCAGTCCTTGGCTTTTACTATATGCACAAAGGTAGATAAGACCAGCTGTAAACAAGGCACCGATGAACCCTACTAACGGAAGAGCATACACGAAAGAGCCAGCTTCAATTGGAAAAAATAAAAAGAATACGGCAATTGCGACGCCTGCTCCTGAATTAATTCCTATAATTCCAGGTTCCGCTAAGTCATTGCGCGTAACCCCTTGTAAGATAGCGCCTGATAAAGCTAGAGCCATTCCTGCTAAAAGAGTAATGATAATTCGCGGAAGTCGAATTGAAAAAAGAACAAACTCATCTGCAAAATCCCCTTTGCCAAAAAGAGTAGGAAATACTTTATTATAAGGAAGGGAGGCATCCCCAAGCCCCATCCCTATTACAATCGTTCCAAGAATCAAAACAGTGAGCAGCATCATAATTATTCGTTGTTTTCTAATAAGCGCTGGGTGGATCATGAGAATGCTTTTCCTCCTTTACGAACAATGACTAAAAAGAAAGGTAAACCAATCATGGATACAACTGCTGCTATCGGTGTTTCATAAGGCGCACTTACGGTTCGGCCCAACGTATCAGCGAGCAGCATAAACGCTGCGCCAATGACAGCGGACATAGGGATAATATAACGATAGTCGGTTCCTACAATTCCTCGTACAATATGAGGAATCATCAAGCCGATAAACACCATGTTTCCGACTAGCGCAACAGAAGCACCTGCAAGAAGAATCATGACAACAAATAAAACGGTTTTGACCTTTGTTGTTTGCTGACCTAACCCCACAGCGACTTCTTCGTTTAAGCTTAAAATAGTAAGCTGCCGGGAAAGCAAAAGGGCAATGAATATACCTCCGACAATAAAAGGAACAATGATTTGAAGCTGTTCCCAAGAAGTGCCTACCATTCCGCCAGCAGTCCACATCGATACATCTTTTGAAATTTTAAAATAAATACCGACGCCTTCTCCGATCGCATAAAGAAACGCTGAAACGGCAGCCCCGGCTAGTACAATTCGAAGCGGAGAAAAACCGTCTCTTTTTATAGCAGCAATTCCAAATACCAAAATTGCGCCAACCGCAGCTCCGATAAAGCAAGCAATCGTAATACCTAAATAATTTACAGAAGGGATAAAGGCAATGGTTACAGCTAAAGCTGCATTTGCGCCAGAAGTTAAGCCTAAAAGTCCTGGATCTGCAAGAGGATTTCTTGTCATACCTTGCATAATCGCCCCTGATACTGATAAAGCAGCGCCAACAAAAACAGCGGCGATTTCACGAGGTAAACGAATATCTCGGATGATCGAAATCTGTTCGTTTACACTGCTTGATGAAAGTGCTAGCCACACATCTTTTATCGATATATCAGCAGCGCCAAAAATCATTGAATAACCAAACATTATGATGAACACGAGCAAGGCACCTATTAATTTATATAAAAAAGGAATGAAACGCTGATTGTCTATTTTCATAAAACACCCATCTTTTCATGTAAGAATAAATTTAGTAAAACAAAGCAAGAGGAATTCTAAAAAGAATTCCTCTTGAATGAGTTACTTGCCAAGAAATTTTTGAGTAAAGAAATCTAGTTGATAATCTAATGTGATTGGATCATTAAAATAAAATTCTTTTGCATTTGCTTCAAATACGTCATTATTCTTTACAGCAGGAATATTTTTGTACGTATCTGTTTTCTCAAAGGATGTATCTCCATCTTGGTTTTTACTGAAGATTAAATAATCTCCGGCATATTCAGGAAGAACTTCTGGTGAAATTGCATAGTAACCATCTTTCAAAGCCATGTCTTTTACTTTCTCTGGCATTTTTAATTTCATTTCTTGATAAAGAATCTCCGTTCCGCGTCCCCAGTTATCGCCAAATACATAAAGCTGCTTGTCAAAGTTCTCAATAACTGAAACCGTGGTATCGTCGCCAATTTTAGCTTTGATGTCAGAACCAGCTTTTGCCGCACGCTTTTTAAAATCGTTTACCCATGACTGTGCTTCTTTTTCTTTATTTAATAGTTTTCCGATTTCTACATGCTGAGTAAGGTAATCTACTTTATCGTATGTATACGTAACGGTAGGAGCAATTTTTTTCAATTTATCAACGTTTTTTGTAGTAGATAAGCCAATAATTAGGTCAGGCTTTAATTTAATGATCTTTTCTAAATTTTCATCTGATACTTCTTCAACGCCTTTTAATTTCTTTTCAAAGCGGGGATTCATTTTAGACCATGAATCAACTCCGACAATATTGACACCTAATGACATGACGTTACCTGCGTAGGAGCCTAACACTACAACACGTTTCGGGTTAGCCGGAACTTTTACAGGA
This sequence comes from Priestia sp. FW507-14D1A, assembly GCF_058781295.1. Lineage (NCBI taxonomy): Bacteria > Bacillati > Bacillota > Bacilli > Caryophanales > Bacillaceae > Priestia > Priestia sp. FW507-14D1A. The sequence continues at coordinate 124,235 of NZ_JBYSWQ010000002.1, read as the reverse complement.
CCGTCTTCCGATTGATATGTGATTGTCTTGGATCCGCTGTTTCCTTTATTAGAATCGTTTTTGCTTTCAGTTGAACCGCTGCTGCAGGCACTAATAAGTAGTACGAATATGAGCATGAATGGAAGCAGTAATTTTTTCATTTAGTTATCTCCTCTTAATAAGTTATACGTGATGCACATTGGTTTATTGGTTCTCGGGTCTCGTCCGATTTCAGCGTCGATATGAAACACTTTTTTTAAAACGTCATGCGTAATGACTTCGTCACACGTTCCGGCCTTAACAATTTCTCCATCTTTTAAAGCGATAATATAATCTGCAAAGCGAGCGGCTTGATTTAAATCGTGAAGCACCATTACGACGGTACGTTCTTGCTCTTTGTTTAGCTTTTGAAGCAGCTCAAGCACTTCTAACTGATGAGCCATATCTAAGTAGGTAGTCGGCTCATCGAGGAATATAATATCTGTTTCTTGAGCTAAAGCCATTGCAATCCACACTCGCTGACGCTGACCGCCTGAAAGAGAGTCAACGAGACGAAATTTGTAATCTTTTGTTCCGGTTACTTCAAGCGCCCAGTCAATCGTTTGATAGTCTTGTTTCGATAGACGCCCAAACCCTTTTTGATAGGGAAATCGCCCATAAGATACAAGTTCTCCAACAGTTAAGCCGCTGGCACTTTCGGGGGTTTGAGGGAGAATGGCCATTTTTTTAGCGAGTGCTTTTGTATGTTCTGTTGAAATATTTTCGCCATCTAAAATGACGGAACCGGATTGATGAGAAATAATGCGGGTGATGGCTTTTAAAAGCGTTGATTTGCCGCATCCGTTTGAACCAATAATCGTGGTAATCTTTTTGTCTGGAATGTTAACGCTTAAATTCTTTACTATTGGACGTTCACCATAACTAATATGCAATTTCTCTGTATATAGGCGAACCATATCTGACCCTCCGTTTACGTTTAATACAACAAATACTTGATAATGATTATCAGTATCGTTTACTTTACATACTATAATTCGAACGTTTCCGGATGTCAATAGTTATTTTTATTGTCAAAACGGTGAAGAAGATGTATATTCAAATGAGAATGATAATCAATAACAATTAATTGCAAGGAGTGGGTGTTCATGACACATAACGAACTGTTCGACGTGACAATTATAGGAGGGGGACCTGCTGGCCTATACTCTGCCTTTTATAGTGGACTAAGAGAAATGAAAACAAAGCTGATTGATTATCAGCCAAAGCTAGGCGGAAAACTTCACGTTTATCCTGAAAAAATGATTTGGGATGTAGGAGGCCAAACGCCTATTGCTGGTGCGAAGCTTATTGAACAGCTTATTGAACAAGGGCTGACGTTTGATCCAACTGTTGTTTTAAATGAGAAAGTTGAATCCATTTCTCGCTTAGAAGATGGTATTTTCCAGCTGACGAGTTTTTCAGGTGAACATCATTACTCTAAAACCATTATCCTTGCTGTCGGAGGAGGTATTTTAAATCCGCAAAAACTCAAAATTGAAGGGGCAGAACGATTTGAAATATCAAATTTAAACTATACGGTTAAATCTTTGCAGCATTTTAAAAATAAAACGGTGATTGTTTCCGGGGGAGGCAATTCAGCCATTGATTGGGCAAATGAGCTAGAGTCTGTTGCTAAAAAAGTATATATTACGTATCGAAACAGTGAACTAAACGGTCATGAAGCACAAGTGAGACAATTAATAAATAGTTCAGCTCGGTGTCTGCTTAACACATCTATTACAAAATTAGTGGCTGATGCGACGCATGAATTTATTGAAAAAGTTGAGCTGACTAATCATCAAACCGGTGAAATTTCTTATTTACCGATTGACGAAGTCATTATTAATCACGGTTATGAAAGAGATACAGAGCTGTTAAAAAACAGTGAATTACATATTAAAACCATTGATGACTGCTATATTGCAGGTAACGCAGCAAGCGAAACGTCTGTAGAAGGCGTATATGCAGCGGGAGATATTCTCATGCACGAAGGAAAAGTCCATTTAATTACAGGTGCTTTTCAAGACGCTGCTAATGCCGTAAACAAAGCAAAACAATTTGTTCAGCCCTCCGCGGCTAAGACAGCTATGGTTTCTTCTCATAATGAAGTATTCAAAAAGCGCAATTCAGCACTAATTAAACAAATGATGACGTAAAGCGAGGTGCAGTGTGCATGTCGCTTCTTTTTCTAGGATGGAATTATCTAAGCAGGGAGGCAGGGAACGAAAAAAGAAAAGAGAAATATAATAAAAGAAAACGCTTACATTTTTAAAAAAATGACATAGTGCTTGTGTGCATAAGGGGGAAGCCGTATGAACGAAAAAGAGAAATATCAGTTTGAAACAAAAGCCATTCACGCAGGGTATGAATCAAAACATCATTTTGATAGCTTAGCTCCGCCTATTTATCAAACGTCTACATTTACATTCTCATCTCTAGAACAAGGTGCAAGCCGTTTTAGCGGAGCAGAAGATGGTTATGTATATTCCCGGTTATCGAATCCAACGGTCACCATTTTAGAAGAGCGTATGGCACAGCTTGAAGAAGGAGAAGCAGCTTTGGCATTTGGATCGGGAATGGCTGCAGTATCGGCTGTATTGATTGGACTTACAAAAGCAGGCGATCATATTTTGTGTTCTAAAGGAGTGTATGGATGCACGTTTGGTCTCTTAGAAATGCTTGAGGAAAAATATCAAATCCATCATTCTTTCTCCAACTTGGAAACTGAAGAAGAAATTCTTGCTGCTATCAGAAAAGATACAGCATGTATTTATATTGAAACACCGATTAATCCGACTATGACTTTAGTAGATTTAGAGTTAGTTGCTTCTATCGCCAAACAAAAAGGAATTCCTGTGGTAGTAGACAATACCTTTTCAACTCCTTATTTGCAGCAGCCGCTGAAGCTTGGATGCGACTTAGTCATTCATAGCGCAACAAAATTTATTGGTGGACACGGAGATGTTGTTGCAGGAATTGTAGTAGGGAACAAAGAGGTTATTTCCGTACTGCGCAAAACGACGCAAAAAGATATCGGAGGCATTCTTTCCCCGTTTGATGCGTGGCTGTTACTCCGCGGGTTAAAAACACTGGCCGTTCGGATGGATCGTCACTGTGAAAATGCTGAACACATCGCAAAACAATTAAGTCTCCACCCCAAGGTGAAAGCCGTTTATTATCCGGGTGATAAAAAGAGCACTGCTTATTCTCTCATGCAAAAGCAAATGAAAAAAGGAGGGGGGCTTCTCTCTTTTGAAGTGGAAGGCGGTTATGAAGAAACCGTAAAAGTGGTTAATCAGCTTAAGCTCATTTCCATTGCGGTGAGTCTTGGAGATGCTGAAACACTTATTCAGCATCCTGCCTCGATGACGCACGCAGTCGTGCCGGAAGAAGCTCGAAAAGAAATGGGAATCTCAAATGAACTCCTTCGCTTATCAGTTGGGCTGGAAGCATGGGAAGATATTATGAGAGATTTACAGCAGGCATTAGATAGTATATAACAAACGCTCAAACAGCGCTTGAAGTATCTTAAGGATATTTCAAGCGTTGTTTTTTTGAATATCAACTGCATGTCATCACTCATAGATCTTTTTTTGCGAGTGGAACTTTACCTACATCTTTAGACAAATGTCCTAGACAGAAGAGATGCCTTTCAATAGACTAAAGGTTATCTGTAAAAATACAATATTTAGGTAAGGAAGGTGCTCTGCTATTATGCTTCATAATCCAACTGGAAAAAAACGTCTAGGATTGGCGTTTCTCCTCAGCACGCTTGCGATATTAGGTCCGCTTAATATCGATATGTATTTGCCAAGTTTCCCTGCTATTGCTGATCATTTAGATGCGCGAGCTTCACTTGTACAGCTTAGTTTAACATCGTGTTTACTAGGCCTTGCCATTGGTCAAATCGTGATCGGTCCAATCAGTGATGCGAAGGGACGAAAACGACCTTTACTCATTTCCATTTCTTTATTTATGATATCGTCCTTGCTCTGTGCTTTGGCTCCTACTATTACAGCTTTAGTCATCGCACGCTTTTTACAAGGGTTTACAGCTTCGGCAGGAGTTGTTCTTTCTCGAGCCATTGTCAGAGACGTTTTTAGTGGAAGAGAGCTTACGAAGTTTTTTGCTCTGTTAATGGTTATCAATGCCTTTGCGCCAATGATAGCACCAATGGCCGGAGGTGCTATTTTACTTCTTCCTTTTGCAAGCTGGCATACTATTTTCTTGTTTTTAAGTTTAATAGGCCTTTTAATTGTTTTAACAATTTCAATGCGTTTAAAAGAAACTTTGCCAATTGAAAATAGAACGCCAAGTTCAATTGGTCATTCCATTCGCACGATGGGCAGTCTATTACAAGACCGTTCTTTTATTGGGTATGCCTTAATTGTCGGACTGGTCCATGGAGGTAGCTTTGCTTATGTATCAGGCACTCCATTTGTCTATCAAGGGATCTACCATGTTTCTCCGCAAATTTTTAGCATTTTGTTTGGCATTAACGGCTTAGCCATTGTGACTGGAAGCTTTATTATTGGGCGCTTTAGCGGAATTCTTCATGAAAGAAGCCTGCTTCGCATTGCCGTGATTACGGCTGTAAGTGCTACTAGCGTACTTCTTATCATGACCATGCTTAAAGGGCCGCTGGCTACGATTGTTATTCCCATTTTTATTTACATGATCTCTATAGGAATGACGATCACAGGCTCGGTGACATTGGCAATGAAAAATCAAGGACATAGAGCAGGAAGTGCGAGTGCCGTGTTAGGCATGCTTCCACTAACTTTAGGATCCATTGTTTCTCCTTTAGTGGGTATTAACGAAACCACAGCGATTCCGATGGCTGCTATTTTATTTAGTACGGCGCTTTTAGGTTTTGTAGCTTTCTTTACGTTAACTAAAAACAAGAAAGAAACAGAAAAGTGCGAAGTTAACGAGTTTAAAACGGAGGTTTCTCCGTAATCACTTTTTTGAATGTTTGAAAGCATCACTCCTTTGTAAAAATGAGTGATGCAAATTTATTTAAGTATTGAATAATATATGCTAACCTTAGGGCGTGATCGAAAGGAGTGGATAATAATGAGTAAAGTAATTCCTGAAATAACCCTTAATGACGGGGTAACCTTGCCTGCTATAGGTTTTGGCACATACAAGCTTAACGGAAATGAAGGAGTCAACGCTATAACGAGTGCGATTGATGATGAATAGCCCACAATTTAAAGGGAATATCCTCATATCGCCAATAAGCCACTCCTGTTGGGCTATTCTTAGCCTCATGGTCTAAGCTTACCTTCGCCAGTAAGAGATTAGGGCCTATGCCTGCCGTAGCTGTCAGGCGTGTCTTATGATAAATTTCGTCGATAATATTGTGGGCTAATTCTTCTGGTGTACGAGCGAATAGATGCCACGAAGCTGTCGCATCAATAAACAACTCATCAATACTATAGGCATAAAAATCCTCAGGATCCACATACTGTAACACCAAGCTCGAAATATAGGTCGAAGCCTTGATATACCTCTCAATGGATGGATTCACCACATGGATATCTTTCCTTTTAGGAATGTCGAAAAGACGACTTCCTGTTTTGACCCCTTCTTTCTTTAATAAGGGTGTGGCAGCTAATACAACGGATCCCGACCGTTTGATATCTCCGACTACCGCAAGCTTTGTTTTCAACGGGTTTAATCCTCTTATGACAGAAGAAACTGAAGCATAGAACGCCTTCATGTCGATACATATAATGATTCTGTTTGGTAACTGTTCATCCTCCATTGAAAATACTCCTAAAATAAAAACTCTACATTTTTCCCAATCATTGCTATCACTTGCATAGAATTTATTGTTACATTAACAGAAGTAACTACTACATAACGTAATGGTAAGAGTTCAAAAAGAATAAACCCTAAAGGGGGATAAATGTTGAAAAAAGAATATTTTGTGCAATATTCAGACCAAAGTATAATTGATAGTTTTGACTTTCCAGAAGATAAATTTGTATCTATTACTGTAGGGATTAGGGACATTAATCATGATCTGATCATCTCTTTAGTTCGAAAAATGTTTGGTTTACCTGTTTTTTTTGTTTTAGACTCAATGCTCTCTGGACATGAAAAAGAAACATTGATTAAAAATAAAACGCCTTTTTATGAGCATTCATCAGATGGTGCTATTATTAAAGTTGATTCTGAAGAAAAATTGAGCCATGTTAGTGGATTAGCAGAAGAGTTAGTTAATAATGGGCTGAGTATATTCATTTTCTACGGAGAAGGTATTGTAGAGCAGGATTTAATTCCTTCGAGACAATGGAATAAACCTATAGAATTTAAAAATGTCGATATAGATAAAGTCGATACATTTGTGGATGTGGAAGAGGTTGGATTTACGATATTCAGTAAGAGTGATCTATTTAACTCACCTGGAAAAGTCAAAAATTATATACCTCGTAGCTACTCACTTGATATTAATAGCAGCAATATTTAACATTTCTAAATTAAAAGGAGGAGGGTTTGTAGTCAATGAAGTATAAAAATAATAAGAGTATACTAAAAATGTTAGCTATCATCCTTCTTTCTATAGATCTATTCTTTTATCTTTTAGCACTAAAGAGCGTATACGTTTTCTCTTCAAATTCTCTTCAAAGGTTTCGATATATTTTCTGATATTTGTTCTACACTTTATCTATTTATACATAGTCCTTATAACCGTTAGCAAAACAAAAGAGTCTAAAGTTTTTTGGGGAGTAATTGGGCTGTTTTTTAATGTACCTATAGCAATCGTTGGGTGGTTCACGTTCTTTTATACTAATAAAGTTGACTATTACGATCTAAGTTCCCCTAAGAATACCCAAAAAATTATTATTGGTTATTCCAATTGGAGTCTTGGAGAAACTAACTATTACTATGATTTTTATAAACAAACGGAATTCCCTTTGGTGAAAAAACGAATAAATCAAGAACCTCTTCATGTCATGACACGAAATACGGATATGAGCGATTTAAATGTTTTAGGAGCTTATGATGCACAATGGGGAAATGAACAAACAGTAACTTTTACATCTCCATATCTAAATAAGGAAGTAACCTTTAATTTAAAGTAAGTACTTTTTTCTACTTAAACAACAGAGTTGAGAAAAAGCCTGTATCTAAGGAGATCCAGGCTTTTTATTTTCTAGTTTAGTTACCATAAGTTTGATTATAGGAACCATACAAAAATATGAGCTCTTGATATACAAGGGCTCTTTAACCTTCCATATTTTTCGTCACACAGTTATTTTTGTTATTGCGTCATCTTCCTAAGTAACATATATTTTAAATCTTTGTAAAACGCAATTTTATCACTTTCAATTGCTACTATATCTTTATTCACAAGTGAAGCCTCTTCTTACTGCTCAATGAAACCTGCCTTAAATCATATAATTAATTCTACAATAATTGGATTAATTTAATTAAAATAGAAAAAAAGATATTATTGGACATTAGGAGGTATTTATGTACAAATTTTTGATTTTTATTATAGTAGCGTTTTATATCGCTCATTATGTTGAAAAATACTTAAGAAAAAAGATGCACTTAGAAACCGATCCAGAGATTTACAGAAAAAAAGTAAACAGGTGGCACTCAAGAATAGAAGTTGTACTATACATAATATTTTTATTTTCCCTAAGCTATTATAATCAAGTCCCTATGTGGATTATTTTAGCTGCTTTTTGTATTGTTTATCAGGGATTTAATATATTTATGGAATGGAAATTTGCAAGAGAAACGAGGGAACACCTTTTAGCCGTTATTTTCTTCTTCTTTTATTTAGCTTCTATAGGAGTTGGCACTTTATTAAATGTATTTTAAATAGGAGTTGAATATTATTGCTAAAAACATTTTTATACCTCTTACTATTATTGTTAGTAGCATCTCTTATTACAAAGTATCTTGCTATAAAATTAAATGTTAAAGATGACCTCGACACTGAAAAAATTATGTGAACAAGTGGCATAAATGGGTAGAAAAAAGTTTTTATTATACTCTTTATTGCTTTTAAACAGGTTCCTATGTGGGTCATGTTAATTATTTTCTGTTTATGTTATTTAAGTTTCCGAATCTTTATGGAGTGGAGATATAACGGAGAAACGAGGGAATATTTACTGTCATTTAGTCTCCTGATATATTTTTTAATAGCAATTATTATTGGAGCAATATTGAATGTTTTCTAATGGTTTATTTATACATACACAAAGAGCTATGTACGTTATAAAAAGCATAGAAAATAAATACACTATAATACATAAAAGCAGGTGGAAATAATTTTTATACCTATATTAGTTTTACTAGTTGGTTTGTATCTATTAATCTCGGGAATTTTAATCATTGTAAAAGATAAAAACACAAAAGGAAAGACTAAAAAAACTTTAGTTTTTTTAGCAGTAGCATCCGATATAGTTACTGATCCAGTGTCGTCTTCTGGGTTCCGTATTATGCTTGGTGCTGTTCTTATAATAGGTGGATTAATTTTATTATAAGAAATACCTATTGGTATATAACTATGTTTCAAAAGGACTCATATCAATTAACCGGTATGAATCCTTTTTTATTACTAAAAACGTTCGTAAAAGTGCATGGATTCCAGAAGACGTTCATAATTGTTTTTATAACTTAAGCGAACGATAAAGATGATAGATTTCTCATGAAAAAGAAAAGTTCGTAAAGGTATACTTTTATGAACTATATATTTTGTGTTATTGTTAAATTTATACAAATAATTCCACTTTAAATATAGGTTTAAATACTATATCCATAATTGCATTAAAAAACCTATTCCCTGGTGCTGTGATGTGGGAATAGGCTCAATGAGTTAAGATGACATTTCGAAAAATCTCCAATTAACATGCCTTTTTTATTTTACAACAAATCAAATTAGAAAACGATTACATTTTTTTGTTTTAAACACAAAAAATTCGCAGCTTAGAAAGAGTGGTGGACTCGTTGGAGTTGGGTTTCAAGAACCAATATGCACGAGTATATATTTTCCTTTATCAATTACCTTATCCCTATTTACATAATAAAAAGAAAAGCTACTGATAAAGGATAAGTAGCTTTTCTTTTTATTATGTAGCTTATCAGATTCTGCTCCATTCGTATATAAATCCTATTATTATACATAATAATAAAAAATATACTTTCTCAAAAGGGGCTTTCGATAGTGAATAGAGAACAAGTCATTGAAGTTTATCAAGATGTTCTAGAAAAGAGAAGAAAAAGATTTCCTAATTATTTCTTTGTAGGTAAGGAAGGAAAAAAATATATGCGCTATATGACATGCTATTTACTTGAGCAACACTTATCGATCCCCATCGATGAAATCCCTTTTCAAGTAGGTGCCAATACATTATGGTCTCATCGTCTCAGACCCCCTGCTATGCTATATGGATGGAATTATTATGAAGTCATTGATAATGCCTATCCAGGAAAATTTAAACCTTGGCAATTCCAACAAACTCCTGATAAATATTGGGAGGGAGAAGAAGGAAAGAGAAGAGCTATTGAGGCAGTAAGATATGTAATAGAGGAAAAAATGAAGATTCCTATGGAAGAAATACCCTTTCGAGTTAATTTTAATTTTTTTAGACAACATGGTTTAGGTGGCGCCTTTACGCTTTTAGGCTATTCCCCTTTTCAAATAGTTGAAGCGATTTATCCTAGTGTCTTTAGGCCTTGGAAATTTGCTCATGTTCCCATGAATTGTTGGAAAAATGAAGAATATATTCGAGAGGCAATGGATGATTTCTTATTCAAACAGCTTCATTTCTCTTCCTATCAGGAGGCTTTTCTTCAATTAAAGAGAAGTCATTTTACCGATTTTCAGTTAACTGGTCTCTTTCAAATGGCTTTTGATTCCAGAATGAATAATGTAAGGAAATGGATAAATGAACAACTAAATAACACAGATGATGAATTATTTTATATGAATCTTGATTAATGAAAGAACTGATTGAAACGGGTAGCCTGAACTAAATTACCATTATGTCCATTTCCTATTTTTAAAAATGATAATTGATGATTATATAGTTACTTGCTTTGATTTTTCTTCTTCATAAAAAGATATAAAGATTCAGCAAAAAAAAGAAAAAGAAGAAAAAAGAGCACAAATAATTCGGCAACTTCCATTACTCGAAAAGGACTCAAGGCGTTGTACAACGCCTGAGAAAAATCAAATCCTTGAAGAATATCAATGCCTAAAGAAAATCCCATTAAGCATCCCATCATTAAAAGGCTAATACCTATGATTTTCATATCAATCACGCTCCATTTAATAGGTTTTTCTTTTTCTTCTATGATGATACATAAATATTTATTGTTAATTTTTACATAAAAAGTTTCTATATGGTTAAATTAATAAAAATTTAAAGAAGGGTGCTTAGATCTATGCCTTCGTTTTTTAAAGATCGCAAACCAAAAAAGAAACGATCACAGGGTGAAGAGAATCAAACTCCTGATCATCAAATAGAACGGATACAAGTTTCATTATCAGACAACCTTAATATGATTAAGCAGAAAACCGGAAATAGTTCAGATGTCGTTATTCGTGAGATAAAAATGGGAGGGGATTCCGACATAAAAACAGCAATTGTCTATGTAGAAGGAATTGTAGACAATCAGTCGATTCAAGAGTTTTTACTGCAATCTATGATGAAGGATGATCATAAAGAAGAATTAAATCAGTACAATGCGATAGACCTGCTTTCTAAAGATATAATGACAATTGGAAACATATCTTTTGTCACTAACTTGGATGATCTGTTTGCATCTTTAATGGCAGGAGATACTCTTATATTAGTGGATGGAGTAGATCAAGCACTGAGTGCTAGCACTAAAGGGGGAGACAAACGTTCCATCGCGGAATCTACTACTCAAATGGTGGTGCGAGGACCAAAAGGTGCCTTTACCGAGTCTCTTGGGACCAATACAGCTATGGTACGCCGCATCATTAAAACCCCTGATTTATGGATGGAGTCTTTAAAAGTGGGACGCGTAACAAAGACAGATGTGACATTTATGTACATACATGGCATTGCCAATGATAAAGTCGTTAAAGAGATTCGTCAGCGATTGAAGCGAATTGATATTGATAGCATTTTGGAATCAGGTTATATTGAACAACTAATAGAGGATCAAACATTCACCCCTTTTCCAACTATGTACAACACGGAGAGACCTGACGTTGTAGCAGGAAACCTACTAGAAGGGCGGATTGCTATATTTGTGGATGGAACCCCCTTTGTACTGATTGCACCTGCTTTGTTCATGCAATTCTTCCAATCGGCTGAAGATTATTATGCGCGTTTTGACATTGCAACCTCAATTCGTCTTTTACGTATTTTTATGTTTATGATTTCGTTAATCGCGCCTGCTACCTATGTCGCGGTAACAACCTTCCATCAGGAAATGGTACCAACCACGCTCATTGTAGCAATTGCGGCACAGAGGGAAGCTGTTCCTTTTCCAGCATTTGTGGAAGCCCTTCTTATGGAGCTAACCTTTGAAATCTTACGAGAAGCAGGGATACGTTTACCTAAAGCTATTGGTTCAGCCGTATCCATTGTCGGGGCCCTTGTAATTGGTCAAGCAGCCGTTCAAGCAAGTATTGTGTCACCAGCAATGGTTATCATTGTATCGATCACAGCCATTGCCAGTTTTGCCACACCTTCTTTTGATATGGCGATTTCAGCTCGCTTAATTCGGTTTTTGTTTATGATTGGCGCAGCAACATTTGGTTTCTATGGCATCATTTTATGCCTTTTAATGATGGTTGTACATTTATGCAGTTTACGTTCGTTTGGGGTACCTTATATGGCTCCATTTGCTCCCTTCATCCCTGTAAACAATGGAGATACCGTTATAAGATTACCGTGGTGGACACTGAGACAAAGACCGCGATTAATTACTGCTAACACGGTTCGAGAAGGATCAAATCAAAACCCGCACCCCCCTGCATCTCGTGGTATGGTGAATCGTGATTTTGAAGAAGGTGACAACAATGAAGCGTAAAGGAGTTTTTCTTTTATTGATGATGACGGTAACCATCTTGCTCACCAGTTGTTGGAGTAAAAAAGAGTTAACTGACCTTGCTATCGTGGCAGCTCTGGGCGTCGATAAAACAAAAGATGGAAGATATCACATAACGCTCCAAATTATTAATCCAGGGAATGTGGCTGGTATACAAGGAGGGGGAGGCGGTACTCAAAGCCCTCCTATTACCATTTATTCAGCTTCAGGAGACAATGTAGTCGAAGCAAGTAGACGGGCTTCGGGCAGAATTTCTCGACGATTGTATTATGCTCATACAAACTTGGTCGTGGTTGGTGAAAAATTGGCTAAAGAAGAAGGGCTTGATACATTAATTGATGCGTTTGATCGAGATCCAGAATTTCGAAATACTTCCACCCTCGTGATTGCCAACCATTCGTCCGCAGCTGATCTAGTGAAAACGTTAACGCCGGTTGATAAGATTCCAGCGAATAAAGTGCTGAAAACCTTAGAATTTACGGAAAGAAAATGGGGAGAGAATGTAAAAACATCGCTTCAAGAGGTGATGAAGAGCCTTGAATCTCCCGGAAGTGGAACTGTCGTATCAGGATTTCGTCTAGATGGAAATCCCCAGCAAGCACAAAAGCTGGATAACCTTCAGGAAAGTGCACCCGAAGCAACGCTTCGTGCTTCTGGAATTGCTGTCTTAAAACAGGGAAAGCTAGTAGATTGGTTGTATGGAAAACCAGCAAGAGGAACGGTATGGATTCTTGATAAAATCCAAGGAACGGATATTAATATTGATTGGGCAGGAAAGAAAGAAGCTATTGCTTATCAAACTGTACGACAAAAAACAAGTGTGTCTGCTCAAGTGAAGAATGGCAAACCTCATATTTCTGTTCATACACGTGTTGAAGGAGATATCGGTGACATGGAGGTACCTGTTGATATCACCAATCCAAAGGTCATTACAAAAATCGAACAATCCGTGAGGAAAGAAATTAAAAAAGAGCTAAGGGTAGCTATTGAACGTGCCCAAAAAAACAAAACGGATATTTTGGGATTTGGAGAAGTAGTTCACCGTACTAGACCAAATCAATTTAAGAAAATGAAAATGGAATGGAATGATGTGTACTTTCCGAAGTTAGATGTAGATATTACAGTGGAAGCCTATGTACGTCGCGCTGGCTTACGAAACAAGTCATTTCTTTCAGGAATAAAAGAGAATCAAAAATAAGGAAAAGGAGGTGCCAGTTAAATGGAGAAAGCAAAAATTAGTGCCAATCAGCTCTTTATTCTAATGGTTTTATTTGAGCTGGGGAGTGCTTTACTGGTACCTCTTGCCATCAGAGCCAAACAGGATGCATGGCTTGCGATTCTATTGGGAATGTTAGGCAGTTTCGTTTTATTTTTAGTTTACCATAAACTTTATACCTATTATCCCAACCTCTTACCCACAGAATATATGCAAAAAATCTTAGGTAAAGTACTTGGAACCGTACTGGCTTTTGTTTACATTCTTTATTTTATGTATGATGCCTCAAGAGTTCTACGTGATTTTGGTGAAATGTTGTTGACTTTTGCCTATCCTGATACGCCTTTATTCATCGCCAATGCATTATTAATGCTTGTCATTGTTTATACAGTCAGAAAAGGAATTGAAGTCATAGCTCGATCAGGAGAACTGCTTTTTATTTTTATGTATATCCTTGCAGTTGCTGGATTTATCTTAATTATATCTTCTGGTTTAATTGATTTTAAGAATTTACAACCTGTTTTGGAAGAAGGCTTATTACCATCGGTAAAGGTTGCATTGTCTGAAACGTTATATTTTCCGTTTACTGAAGCTATTGTGTTTACAATGATTTTACCGTATTTAAATGATTCTAAGAAAGCAAAAGTGACTATGCTATGTGCAACGGGGTTAAGTGGAATCAATTTGGTTATTACGATGCTCATTAATATTAGTGTACTTGGTGTTAATCTAACTGCGCGTTCCCAATTCCCACTTCTTAGTACAGTCGCGAGCATCCAAGTAGCAGATTTTTTAGAACGGCTTGATGTGTTTTTTATGCTTGCTATGGTGATTGGGATTTTTTTTAAGGTTACCATATTATTTTATGCAGCCACCATAGGAACAGCTAACTTATTCAAAATTAAATCACCTTCAATGTTAGCGTATCCTTTAGGTATTGTTATTCTATTTTTATCTGTCACAATCGCGAGTAATTTCCAAGAACATCTCCATGAAGGATTATATATAGCCAAGTTTATTCTGCATATTCCTCTATTCACCATAATTCCTCCTATCCTTCTTTTTATAGCTTTCTTACAAAAAAGGAAGAGTCATGGGAGTAAACATATTTGATCAGCTAGTTTTTATATAGAATATAGTCTTTATAGCGACATTTCCTAATAAGGTAATTACCCGTAGAAAGGTTCTCTCTACATTAGAGTTACCTTTAGAACAAATCTCATCTTTATTACATAACGTTCGAAAGTGATAGAAAGTTAAATAACCATTCAAAAAGCAGAAGGACGCTTTAATAAAACCAAAAAGGAGGTCTCAATTGAATGGAAAAAGCTAAGATTAGTTCTAGTCAGCTCTTTATCTTAATGGTTCTGTTCGAGCTGGGTAGTGCTTTACTGGTACCTCTTGCGATAGATGCAAATCAAGACGCTTGGCTTGCAATTCTTCTTGGAATGGTATTCAGTTTCGTTCTATTGTTAGTCTACCACAAGCTTTATACCTATTATCCTGACCTTTTGCCTACAGAATATATCCAAAAAATCTTAGGTAAAGTATTAGGTACCGTACTGGCTTTTGTTTACATTCTTTATTTTATGTACGATGCCTCAAGGGTTCTACGTGATTTTGGTGAAATGCTATTAACCTTTGCTTATCCTGACACACCTTTATTCATTGCCAATGCATTATTAATGCTTGTCATTATTTATACAATCAGAAAAGGAATTGAGGTCATAGCTCGATCCGGAGAACTGCTTTTTATTTTTATGTATGTCCTTGCGGTTGGTGGTTTTATCTTAATTATATCTTCTGGATTAATTGAGATTAAAAATTTACAACCTATTTTAGAAGAAGGTTTATTTCCCATCCTAAAAGTGGTATTTACTCAAACTTTGTATTTTCCGTTTACAGAAGTCATTGTATTTACCATGATTTTACCGTATTTAAATAATCCTAAGAAGGTAAAGGTGACCATGGTATGTGCAACGGGATTAAGTGGAATCAATTTAATTATCACAATGCTCATTAATGTCTGTGTATTGGGGGTTGATTTAACTGCACGTTCACAATATCCTCTTCTTAGCACAGTAGAGAGCATCCAAGTAGCTAATTTTTTAGAACGGCTTGATGTATTTTTTATGCTTGCTTCAATTATCACTATCTTCTTCAAAATCTGTTTATTATTTTATGCGGCTGTCATAGGTACGGCCAATTTGTTCAAGGTTAAATCACCTTCACGGTTATCGTATCCTTTAGGGCTAATCATTCTCTTTTTATCTATTACCATTGCGAGTAACCTTCAAGAACATAACTATGAAGGGCTGAAGGTGGCAATGTTCACTATACACATTCCTCTTCTTGGGATTATTCCTCCTTTGCTTCTTCTTGTAGCTTTCTTTAAAAACAGGAAGAAGCATGAGGAAAACACATTTAACTAGCTAATTTTCATATGTAATATTGTCATTCTTGTTAAGCTCTCCAGTAAAGTTCTTACCCGTAGAAAGAATACTTTTAGCCTAGAATTAACCTTAAAGTAAATCTGCTATCTATTACATAACGTTTAAAAGATTGTACGTTATGAAAGGTCGAGAAAGCAAAAGATTAATTTAAATAAAATTAGAAAGGAGGTTCCAGTGGAATGGAGAAGGCAAAAATTAGTGCCAGTCAATTATTTATTCTAATGGTTTTGTTTGAACTAGGTAGTTCTTTATTGGTACCTATTGCAATGGATGTAAAACAAGACGCCTGGCTTGCGATTCTGCTTGGGATGGTAGGAAGTTTTGTTCTATTTCTAGTCTATAATAAGCTGCATTCTTATTACCCGGATCTCCTGCCTACCGAGTACATGCAAAAAATCATGGGTAAAGGGATTGGAACGGTACTTGCCTTTGTCTACATCCTTTATTTTATGTATGATGCAGCAAGGGTTCTCCGTGATTTTGGGGCGATGTTGTTAACCTCCGCCTACCCTGAGACTCCTTTATTCATTGCACATACTTTATTAATGCTTGTCGTTATTTATACGATTCGAAAAGGAATCGAGGTTGTAGCTCGCTCAGGAGAGATCCTTTTTATATTTATATATATTTTTGCCATCATGGGATTTATTCTCATCGTATGTTCAGGTTTAATCAAGTTTACAAACTTACAGCCAGTACTTGAGGAGGGTGTATTCCCCGTCCTGAAAGTTGCATTTACTCAAACTATCTATTTCCCGTTTGCAGAAGCGATGGTATTTACAATGATTTTACCCTATTTAAAAAACCAAAAAAAGGCAAAAATGACGATGTTATGTGCAACAGGACTAAGTGGAATCAACTTAACTATTACCATGCTTATTAACATTAGTGTACTTGGGGTTGATTTGACTGCACGTTCACAATTTCCTCTTCTTAGTACCGTACAAAGCATCCAGGTAGCTGACTTTTTGGAACGTCTTGATGTATTTTTTATGCTTGCTTTAGTTATCGGTGGTTTCATTAAGATTAGTGTGTTGTTATATGCAGCTGTCATAGGTACGGCTAACTTATTTAAGATTAAATCACCTTCACGCCTTTCATACCCTTTGGGCTTCGTTATTCTATTTATGGCTAGCACGATTGCCAGCAATGTTCAAGAACATCTACATGAAGGACTAAAGGTAGAAATGTTTATTCTGCATATGCCTATCCTCGGGATTATTCCTTCTCTGCTTCTTCTTGTTGCTTTCTTGAAAAATAGAAAGAAACAGAGGGCATAAAAGGTTTATTTGCATTATTTCCTTCGAAGATGAGGTGGTTCTTACAATCTGTTAAACCCCTATAAGACAAGGCTTATCAGGGTGAATTTACACTATTTGAGGTGGTTTTCATGTATACCTGGTTTTATGATCATTTTGTTAATACAATTCTATTTCCTCTTACTTGTATAGTAATGGTAGCCATCACGTTAAGTACATATACATACTTAAAATTGAGGAAAGCAAATAATCAATAGTCTCTAGGAATTGTTGGTTTTTAATATCGGTCTTTCTTCCCCCCCTTTAAAAAAGCTGATTATGTGTAGTTTACTTTTCGTCATATCATTAAGTAAAACTAAACGTATTTTATTAAAAGTAGTGTTATTGATTTTACTCCGTGTAGACAAATGAAACTTTTTTCTACAAAGTATTACGCTTCTAAATCACAGAATATCAATGATTATTTAACAGTTATTTCTTTTATTTCGACGCGAATTTTTCTAAAAAGATATACTTTTACGGATAAGATATTTAAATCTATTACAAGATGTTAAAGTAATTATTATCGTTAACAAAATAAAAGAGCAACCTCGCCAGTGGAAGCGAGGTTGCTCATAAATAGGGTTATGTAGAAATTTGTAAAAATAGTCTGACCCTTAATATATCATATTTACATATAAAATCAATTATTTGAAGTACTTAGCATATGAATAAAAGGTGCGCTTTTTATACATTTTTCTGCTACTTAAGCCTTGGATAATCAGCGTTATATCAAGGATGTATAAAAAGCTGCATAAAGAAGAAAAGAGAACCTCATCGGAACCCTTACTCCCAAAGGTTTCTCTTTTTTGATGTCTTCCGGAAAGGGTGATTATGTTAACTAAGGTTGTATATGGTATACATAAAAAAAGAAAACCACTGATTTTAACCAGAGGTTTTTCTCTTATATTCATTTGACTAAATTATTGATTGGGGTCGAATAGTATGCTTTGTTTACTCTGTATTAGGAAATTCGTGTTTCTTGTTTTGAAGCTTACGTAAATTCCCTCGAAAAAATATATCTTGAAATTCATCACATCTGAATGGAATGAGGGGTGATAAATATGGCACACCTACTGACTTTAGTTGCACAAGATATAAAATAAGGATAGTTGAAACAACCATAATACTTGGCAAACCAAAAAAATAGCAAGTAATAAGATATACATATCTTAAGGATAATAATCCAGTTTGCCCTCGATAAATAACTAAGGTAGACAGGAAAGTGCTTAATCCGGTCGCTACTAGGCTAGCAGGGTGGACAAGTTTAGCAGAGACAGACATCTCACCAATAACAATAGTAGCTAACAGTGTAATTATAATAACAGTCCCTTTCGGAGCACGTGAGCCAATATCAATTAATATACGAAATAAAATAAGTAAAATGAAGATTTCCCAAAAGGTAGGTAACACCTCTCCATTGTTAAACACATCTTTTTGTATTTTTTTACTATAATCGTCACTGTGGAATTTTTCCAAACCAACATAAATACCTGGGATAAGAATTGAAAGCATAAACCCTAAATAGCGAATTAATCGATTGACAAACCTTCCTGTTTTCAAATGAAAATCGTCAGGGGATTGAAAAAAATCAACAAATAAAGTTGGAGATATAATCGCATAAGGGGATCCATCTATTAACACAATTACTTTACCTTCTAAGAGAGCAGAAGTGGTTGTGTCTACACGCTCTTTTATCATAACAAGGTTAGCAAAAGTCTTAGGTTTTCCTTCAATAGCATCTTCGACTATCCTTGATGCTAATATGTAGTCTACATTTATGTTAGAAATTCGCTCTTGTACTTTTTGTAGAATAGATTGATCAACCAAATGGTTAATATAAATGACAGATACATCTGTTTTCGAATATTTTCCATATGGTTTTGTATCAATAGTTAGTTCTGGTGTCTGGATAATTCGTCGCAGGATATTTATATTGGTAGTTAAATTTTCTGTAAAACCTATAGCAGGCCCTCTTATTGCTCGTTCTCCTAAAGTTTCTTCTAATCCTCGTTCAATCCATTTAGTTGTAGGTATAAGTAATCCATTGGTTTCTCCCTCTATAAATAGAAAGGTACTTCCTTTGACTAAAGCATGTTTTATCTCTTCGACCGAATGAGTTTCTTTTAAAGAAGCTGAATTAACAATAGTCTTAATTTGTTGTATAGATAGCTTATTTTCATTGTTTATTTCACAGCTTTGTTGCAAAGGCTCAATAATATAGCTTTGTATCTGAACTTTATCTACGATTGTATTTAAATAAAAAATCGAAATCTTACCTTTAAAAATTGTCCTTTTCTCGAAATCACTTGTCATCTCAAATTGTTGATTAAGCTGCTTTGAAATGTTGTGTGAAGATTGGTTTAATGAGTGAGACATTCAATCACCTGTTGATCCATTTTTACGTTTAGCTTGCCCTTATTCAATAATTATTATAAGGAGATATAACCTGTTAAAGGCACAGCTTTTAAAATATGGTTTCCGATAAGTACATTATGTTAACTAGTTTTATATATCCTATACAGCTTAAAAAACAGAAAAACCAACCTCTGAGTCCTAAAGGTTGGTTTTCCTGCCGGATATATGAAATTACTCTTGGATGATGCTACACAACATCTTGAGTAGTTTGCTCAAATTCGTAAGAACTTATGAAGGGAAAAGAGAAAAACCTACATAATTGTGCATGAAATGTCGGATAGATCTATTTAAATCTTGCTATTCTGATGATAAGGGAGGTCATATGAATGGATTTGCTTAGAAATATGAATAGAGCTTTATACTATATCGAAGAGAACCTAACAAAGGATATAGATTTTAGAGAAGTAGCAAAGCTAGCTCTTTGCTCTGAGTATCATTTTAAAAGGATGTTTTCTTTTCTTGCAGGCATTACTTTGTCAGAATACATTCGCCGAAGACGCCTTACTCTTGCAGCATTCGAACTTAGAGATAATAACATGAAGGTCATTGATATTGCGATAAAATACGGATATAACTCACCAGATTCTTTTACAAGAGCTTTTCAAAATCTACATGGTCTAACTCCTTCAGAAGCCAAAAAGAATGGTTATTCACTTAAAGCCTATCCATAAATGACCTTTCAGCTATCAATCAAAGGAGGAAATGAAATGAACTATCGAATTGAAGAAAAAGAGGCATTTCATATAGTCGGTATTAAAGAAAGAGTGCCTATAATTTTTCACGGAGTTAACCCAAAGATTTCTGCTATGTGGGAAAGCTTAAGTGATGAAACGATAAATAAGTTAAAAAACCTTTCTAATGTTGACCCAATGGGACTGCTTAGTGCATCCTTGAATTTTTCTGAAGGGCGAATGGAGGAAAAAGGGGAGCTTGATCACTATATCGGTGTAGCAACAACTAAGGAATGTCCTGATAATTTGATAAAACTTGAAGTACCTGCTTTAACATGGGCTGTATTTGAGGCAGTTGGGCCATTTCCTGACACATTACAGGATGTATGGGGACGGATTTATTCCGAATGGTTTCCATCCTCAAATTATGAACAAGTAGAAGGACCAGAAATTTTATGGAATGAACATAAAGATATAACATCACCGACTTTTAAAAGTGAAATATGGATACCAGTGTTAAAAAAGTAATGATGATTCAATAATAAATATTTTAAAAGTAGAGAAAAGGGAGGTCACAAATGTGATCTTCTTTTCCAATTCATAGCTTCCTGTAAAATCCATTATGTGAACTAAACATGTATACCTTTTTGAACTATCTACACTGGACATCCTTCAACATAGGTTAACTTTATATAGTTATTAATAAAAAAATCCTTTGCTACTTTGAACAGCCCCCTGTCAAGTAGACAGTGGAAATAATAAAACTATTTTTAATAAGGTACGTTAATCATTACTTTTTTATAAGTAATGATACTAATCCTTTTAAAAAATAAATAGATTATCCATTAATTAAGTGAAAAAATTGACATTCAATAATAATCCCTCTAATATATGTGTTATAGCACATATATTAGAGGTGGCATATGCATTTAGATGATTTAACAGGGTACCTTATTCATCGTACCGATGTAAAGTTAACCAATTATTTTATGAGACAATTAAAACCTTATGGAATCACTCCTGAACAATGGGGTATTATTAGTATTCTTGACAGTCAAAAAGGTACTACTCAAAAAGAATTATCTCAAGAAATTGATAAAGATCACAGTACTGTTGTTAGAATGATTCATTCTATGGAGAAAAAAGGGTTGGTGAAGAAGAAATTTAATGAACGAGATAAGCGTTCACATTACCTATTCCTGACTGAAAAGGGTGAAGAAATAAAAAATACTATTTTACCTGTGGTTAAGGATGCTCATGATTTTGTAACGAGTAATTTAACTTCTGAAGAGGTTGAACAGTTAAAGATATTGTTAAATAAAATATATGATATAAGTTACTAATAGAAAGTTCCTTATAAAAGCTGTGCTTTTATAAGGAATATAATTTGAATATGTGTGTGCTATAGCACATATATTGCCACCTCTTATATGGTGTTTTATATTAATTATTCACAACTTAACTGAAGGAGTCGACGAACAATAATGAATGGAAAAGTAGCGATCATAACAGGATCCAGTCGAGGAATTGGTGCAGAAACTGCTAAACTATTAGCTCAACGTGGAGTAAAAGTAGTTGTTAATTATGCAAGAAGTGCAACTGCAGCAGAAGAAGTCGTGGAATTTATTCAGCAAAGAGGCGGTGAAGCGATTGCTATACAAGCAGATGCCAGAGATATGGAACAAATGAGACATCTGGTAGAAGAAACTGTAAAAACATATGGAACAGTAGATATTCTTGTTCATAATGCAGGCATGAGCTTTGCTAAAAAGACATTTGAAGATATGACATGGGAAGAATTTATTCAAAAAACAAATGATGAGCTTCAGGCTGCATTTGTATCAACCAAAATGGTACTGCCTTATATGAAAAAGCAAAACTATGGAAAACTTGTGTATGTATCAAGTGGTTTAAGCAATCATCCATCTCCTTATTTCATCGCGCATGGAACATCCAAAGGAGGACTTAATAGCTTTGGAAGATATATTGCTCAAGAGGTAGGTAAGCACGGGGTTACGGCAAATGTGGTTTCTCCAGGTTTAGTCGAGACAGAGGCTACGGCTGACTTACCCAAAGAATTTAAACAACAACAAGAAGCTTTTCTTCCACTTGGAAGACTTGGCCGTCCAGAAGACATTGCAAAAGCAATTGCTTTTTATGCAAGTGATGACAGTGCCTACCTTACAGGAAGTTATATGCCAGTAAGTGGTGGCGGTGAAATGAATTAATAAAAATGAAGCCAGATATCTGCATGATATCTGGCTTCATTTTTATTAATTCATAAGATATTATTGTTTTTAATTCCTAGAAATATACATTATGTTAACTACGTTTGTGTATCATATACAGCTTAAAAAGAGAAAAACTCCTGCTGTGTCTGAACAGGAGTTTTTCTCTTTGCATTAACAGAATGTCCTTGTGATGCCATTGCTTACATCTTGGGTAGTTTGCTCAAAATATTGGATGTTATTCATAATGGATAATTCACTTAAAATGGGATAATGAATATCATGCAATTTGTAAGTTAATATAGCATTTCCACCTTTACTTTCCCTTTTATAATTAGCAAAGGTTTTCTGAACTAAATTAGCTAATATATACTAATTTCTTATTCAAAAAAAGGGCGCTTTCCTGTAATAAGGAAAGGGCTTTATTCATTTTTAGAGCCATTTAATTGAATAAAATTTCTGGATAAATAGGATAATAAATAAAAATTGTATCTTGTGAGGGTTCTTATGATTAATAAAAGAAAGGCTTTATCATTTAGTACACTAGTTATTCCCTGGTTAACTACTCCATTGATAGGGAAAAATTCTTTTGTTCGTTTTCTTCCAGTCGCAACTTTTATTGGTTATATCTTTAGTCTTTTAGGCGAAATAGCTGATAGACGTAAGTGGTGGAAAGTAAAAAATGCTTTATTTCCAAATTATCGTTTAGATTTCTCTTACCTTTTAGGCTTATTTTTTATAACAACTATTTGGGTGTTTAAATTAACATACGGTAGCTTTATAAAGTACTTAACATTAAATATAGTTCTCGATTATCTTCTTTCATTCCCTATCGCAAAGTTTTTCAAAAAGGTAGGGGTTTTTGAGTTTAAGAAAATGAGACCTAAACATTTTTTCATTTTGTCGGTTTCAACTGCAATTATTATCTACCTTTATCAATTATTAGTGGAACGAGTTATCTTTAAAGAAGTAAATCAAAATAAGTAAGATATTACATAGATTTTGAATAGGAATCCCAAAAGTGATCGAACCTTTTTATAAAAGAATGATTCAATTGAATATATTAAAACGTATTTTAATCAAACTTTTTTTCAAAACACGCTCTTTCTTTTGTACTTTCATAAAGGTTCATTTTATTAACTAAATCGATGTTCTATCATTTGATTATACTATGTATATTGAACAAACCTTAATATTAACAAAATAAAAAGCTGCCTCGGAGCGTTAGAAGAGGCAGCTTTTTATAAAACTAGATATGAAATGTGTGTGTTTTAGCAAACTAATTATAACATCTTTTCTTTATGAAAGCGATTTATTATAAGATTAAGATATGGATAAAATGTGCGCTTTTTATACATCAACCTCTCTTTGGTTGTGCCCCAAACATAGTAAAAAGCTGCATAACAAGGTAATGTGTATCCTTATGAGAACCCTTGGGTCGCAGTTCAGGCAGAAGGGTTGTTTTTTGTGATGTGTTCCGGAAATGGTGATTATGTTAACTAGCATTCCTATTTGAAATTACTTAAGGTCTTGTTCAACGAAGCAGGTTTGTTGTACACGAATTGACGTGTGAAGGTTTTCAATGAAGGCGATCTTTTTTTATTTTGTCAATTTTTTAGAATAAGCGATTTTTAATTGGAATATTAGTATTTTAGAGAGGAGAGCAGTTTGATTTTGATAAGGTATTGGTGGTGAGAGTTATGTGTAAGATCATTCATTATCCTTTTGATGAACTAAAACAGGTTAATTTATAAACCTTAAGGGGTGTTTATTTATGGTTATAAATAGAAATAAAGATGATAGTTTAATTGGAATCCTTCTATACATTGTAGCGATAGGAATTTTCGACCTTACTGATTTAGCTGCCGAGATGACCTTATGACAATAAAAAAGATAATTTCTCAATTAATAGAGAAGCGTAGAACTTGGGGTTATGGTGCTGCTATAGCAGTAACGCCTTATCTGTTAATCAAAATTGCCTGGACTTTCGGACTCTTCATGCCGACTGAACAAATGGGTGATATAAGTTGGCGCACTGCAAATGCCATAACAATGGTTCTCGCCGCAGTTGGTATCCTGTTAGCGTTTGCGTTCAGCATGCCTTGGGGTGAGAAGCTGCCTGCCTGGTTGGTTGTCTTTCCCGTTTGGGTAGGTACTGGTTTACTTATTCCTATGTTGTTGTTGGCACCGGTGCTTGGTCCTGCTGCTATGATACGGGATCAACAGACAGGGGCCGTCGCCAACGTTTGGGTATATGAGCAGATTTTTGTAATAATTTCACTGGTTGGAGTCGGCATCTGCCTACCTTTTGCTTTAGCTGGATATGCCAAGACGCGTTGGCCAGAGGCATTTGTTGGTCCAATCGATACCGATTTACTTCCAGGCAACAGTCAGAAACTGTATATCACCTTGGCTAGACTTGTTGCGGCTGGCTGTATCCTGCTTGGATTTATTAAGTTATTCTGGGCAGCTGGTGGAACTATTGGCATTAACCCATCTATGTTAGATAACCGAGATTTATGGTGGTACCTATTGTCATTGAGTACCGGTGTGTGGGCCTTTGCAGGGTCTTGGGGTTTATTGGTACTAACCAACCGCCGCGGTTCGAAGAGTTTTTTTCCACCTATGGCCACAGCATGGATCGCCTCGGGAATGCTGTTCTCATATAATCTCTTCAATCGTTTGTCTGCCACTCGCCCTGATACACAACCTGCACTGGAGTACCCACTTGTACATGTATTGACCACGGAGTTAGGTAGCGTCTTAGGAGTTATGATGATAATGGTCATCCTGATGGTATTGCATGACCGCCGGAGAGCAATGCGAAGCGCGGCATAAAATCAAGAAGTTAAGATTTGGGTGGAAAGGAATAATAAAAAAAGTAGCACAAAAGGATCTTCAATTGAAGATCCTTTTGTAATGCCGATAATGTACGTAATGTTGACTAAGTATGTATGGTGTACACGAAACAAATAAATGGAAATATTTTAAAAAGCTGTAGATTTCTATATAAATAAGCATTACTCATAAAGGATATAAAGAAGAAACAACAATCTCATTAATAAAACCATTGTTTTCCCATCTCTTTTAATATATTTATCATAGAAGATACTTTACAGTATTCTTGCTCAAAATGGTCGGACAGACATTTTAATTAAAAGACAAGGTATAAAAGTCGAAAAGAGTCTGCTCTCATCCTTCATATTTGAGTTATAACTTTACTTCTAATTCTCTAAGCAGTTGCTTTACTCCCTCACGGCTTAGAATTACTTTTCCTTTTGCCAAGATTAGATTATCTTCAGCAACTTCACCTGTCACTTTACAAGCTAAAATAGGTGAATATTTTTTCAACACAATGTTTTCATTATCTACAAAAATTTCAACAGGTTCGTCCTTTTTAATATTTAATGTTCTTCTTAATTCGATGGGTAAGACTACTCTTCCCAGGTTGTCCATTTTCCTAACGATGCCAGTAGCTTTCAATTTAAAACCTCCATAAAATATTACTTACATACCCATTAAGTGTACAATATGCTTTTTATTGTTTTCATTAGTAATATATTACATTCCAGGTGAGGGAAGATATTTCAATATGGTAAGGTTATAAATAAAGGCTGCATGGAAGAATTATAATGGAAATTGTTAAATCACTCAGTTTTTTTATTTTGACCTAATGTATTAAATAGAAATATAACATATTCAAGTTATTTAAAACCTATATAAAACTAACCTAAATATATAAATAAATAGTTAAGTATTTTATGTAAATCATTAGTTTAACCATTTACTCTACCTGACGACAAATATCGGGACCGTCAATAATTTTGTGTAAATACGAATTTCCTTTTCTTATAGACGTTATTCACTAGTTTGTTTTAAACATCATTTGTAGCTCTGCGCGAGCTTGATCAAAACCAATGTGACATCTTGTAGCAAATCGCTGATTATACTGGTCAAATTGGGAAACGAGGAAGCGTTCAAGTGACTCTTCGTTTGGGAATTGTTCCTTACGCTTACTATATTTCTTGATTTGTTTATTAAAAGATTCAATGAGATTGGTCGAATAAATACTGCGCCAAATAGACTTAGGAAAGCTATAAAACGTGAACAAATAAGAGTTATTGAGCAATGGCTTTGTAACTTTTGGGTACTTTGACTATCCACTTTTCAATAAACGAATGTAGGGCCTGTTGGCCCATTTCAAGGCTTTCTGCACGGTACACAGATTTGAAGTCTTCACAGATTTCAGCTCGGTCGGATACACGAACTTTGATGTCTTCTAAAAGTTCTTTCCAGACAAAGGCAGATTCGTTAGGAGCGATTGTATAGCCAAGCACTTCTTTTGAACCGTCTTCGCGAATGCCAACGGCAATATAGACAGCTTCTTTAGACACTGTATCCCGTTTTAAAGCAATATATGTAGCGTCTAAATAAACGCACGCATAGCGTGCACACAACGTTCGATCTCGGAAGGCTTCTACCTGTTCAGACATCACCTTTGTCATATTTGAAATGGTTTGAGGTGTGTAATGGTGACCATACATGCGCTCCATCAAATGGGCAATTTCAGCAGTCGTTACGCCCTTTTGGAACATATGAATAACAAAAGCTTCAAGCGTATCATTGGCTCTTTTATAAGGAGCCACCGTCTGTTGCTTAAAGTCGCCATTCCGATCACGAGGAATAACGAGATGAAGTTCTCCAAACTCTGTGTGCAGTGTGCGTTCGTACGAACCATTTCGTGAATTCCCTGTATTAAATCCAATACGATCATATTTTTCATAGTCTAAGAAAGCTGTCAATTCGCTCGCTAAGAGCGTATTAACGGCATTTTCTAAGTGAGAACGGAAAATTTTCGTTACATCTTCTTTTTGGACTAGAGCTTGAACAAGATCTGTTGTAAACTGATTCATAGGAAGACCTTCTTTCTTTGAATTGGTTGTGGTCACTTAATTCTACAAGAAAAGGTCTTCCTTTTTGTATTTATTCATTTACACAAAATATTTTACGTTCTCCAAATATCGTCTTCATGTATTGCAATATATGAATCAAAATAAACATTCCAACAAACAAGTTGTAACGGCTAACGCTAAATCTAAAACGGAAGATATAATAAAGTAAAGAGTCTATGTATGTAGGAGGAATATTGATGATACAACAAAACAAAAGACCGAACTTTAAGGTTTCACACGTTCTCCGGCTTATCTTAAATACAGCATTGATTTTACTAGCTGTTACTTTATCCGTTTTGCTTGGTAAGGAAATTTTCCATTTCATTCATTTTTCTATTTTTAATCGAGGAATTGAGACTCACTACAAAATTCTTGAAAGTATCTTAGTTTTCTTTTTGTACTTTGAATTTATTGCAATGATCGTAAAATATTTTCAAGAGAATTATCACTTTCCTCTACGCTACTTTCTCTATATTGGCATTACTGCATTGATACGTCTGGTTATTGTGGAGCATGATAACCCAGTTAATACACTTTTGCACACTTGCGCTATTCTTGTGTTAACTATCAGTTACGCTATTATAAAGTTTTCGTCGAAACAAAAGGAGAAACTATAATTATGCCTTGTTAAAAATAGGATATCTTTTCATTGTGCATTTTTGTGCAGAATAACAGCACGAAGGCTTCCAAGGAGGACTATACGCTATACATTCATATACATAAATTACTTCCGAAAAAGCACATTATGGAAACTAGATATATATATAGTGTTTAAATAGTTAAGGTCTCCTTATCTTCTTGTGTTAAAATGAAATTGTATATTTTTGTAAAATAAGGTGGGGATCAAATGACTAAGTGGAGAGGCGCTGCTGCAATTTGTATAAACGATAAAAACGAACTGTTAATGGTAGCTCAGGAGAAGCCGAATCAGCCGGAACTATGGTCAGTACCTTCAGGTGGTATAGAAAGATCTGAGACATATGAAGAATGCTGTATAAGAGAGGTTTGGGAAGAAACGGGATACAAGATTTCGGTCATTGATAAAATATGTGAACGTGATACAGTCACATATGATGTAAATGTCCATATTGAGTATTTTGAAGTGAAGTTGTTAGGTGGAGAAAGGAAACTTCAAGATCCAGATGAGTTGATATTAGATATTTGCTGGAAGCCTCTATCAGAGATTAGTAACTTAAAAATGTTATTTGAGGACGAACGCCAAATACTGATAGATTACATACAGGAAAGAAAAGGACTACAAATATAAAACTTTAGATATATGCACTGAAAAGACCTTAAACTTTAAGGTCTTTTTTGATGCCGATAACACGTTTTGCGTTAACTAAACCTGTACAGGAGATTTATAACAATCTACGTCTCTAGATGTATAGTAATAATGAAGAATTAGTGTTAAAATTTTCTATGTAAATTAATGGATATTACATGGAGGATCTTTATGAAAAAAGTTTATATTGGGGTCATAGCAGCTTTGAGTATATCTATACTCTTGTTTGGTTGTAGCTCTAAGGAAAAAGAGGTGAAGGAAGACGTAAACTTAGGGTTTGACCAAGCTAAAAAAGTCGAAGTATCATCTGTAAATCATCCAGACGTAGTATTAAATACTATTGATAAGCAGCAAGATATAAATACATTTATCAATAAACTAAAAGTGGATAAATGGGATGCTGCAGAGATCCCTGCCGATGCTAAAAAAGAGAATGTCTATAAAATGTATCAGGAAGGAACTGTTAAGTTGGGGGAGTCATCAAATAAGGGTAAAAAAGATCTTAAACAAGTTGCTACAGTTACTACTTACAAAGGTGTTCCTTATATTGACGTTGAAATTAAAAATCTTAATTTAAAGCTTAAAGTTCCAAATGATGTATCTGAATATCTGTCTAGTCAAAGTCAACAGAAACATTAGTTACATACATAACAGGTATAAGAAATAGAGCCCTGAGAGTGTTGAACACTTTTAGGGCTTTATTTTTACCGACCACATACATTATGGTAACTAGAAATATATTATACTCTGAAATAAAAGGTAATTGTTTCCTTTTATACTGTATACTATAGGGAATGTGCAATGCTAAAAATAGGAGGAAATTATATGAAAAACTTTTTTAAAAATGCTTTAAAGGTATCAATAGCCTCCTTAGTCACTTCAATAATTTTGTATGTAGTTATAATTGGATTGTTTCTTTTATCAATTGATACAGCAAATATTTTTGGTGCTGTAATTAAGATTACTGTGCCTATTTTAATTTTAGTTACAATCCTAGGGTTTATTTATTCTTTCTTTATCAAAGGCAAACAGAAAATCCCCTTTTTAATATTACATTTTATTTCTTTATGTGCTATTTCATTTAGTATATATCTTGTCACTAGTTTTCAAGACTTTGCGCCTTAAGAAATATTTACATATACAAAAAGAATCCTTTGCCCAGGCAAAGGATTTTCAAATTTATTGGAATAGGGGGGAATACATTATTAGTCTGGTCAGATTTGTAGATTCATATACATATACCTTTAAAAACAAATGTTGTCATTCACTACATTTATATAAAATAACCTTGTATAGGTCTTATTGTACGTTGAGTAAATGCTAAATTATTTTATTTATTATTAAAGTTTTACTATTTACAGTTAGTGACGACAAATATGGAGTTTTTCTACAAGATATGTAATAGTTAACACTATTTTTAATAAAGTGCGTTAACTATTACTTTTGTTAATAAGAGTAAGTTAACTATATACATGAAGTATTGTACTTATAATGAATATAAAAACGACCAATATTGTATTGGTCGTTTTTCACAAGATAAACCTACTTGTTCAGATGTCTTTAAGTATTATATGTTTCTCTACTTTATTCATCTAAAATGATAAAGGTATACTTATTTCACTTTCACATTAGTTTCATTCACTCTATTTTTTCTAATAGAGTTTGCTGTATTCCATGTTTGTTTTCCATTCCCAACCTCATAACATTTTTGTTATATGCGTTATAAAAAATATGCATTTCATTTATAAAAAAGCCTAATGTACCATAGAAGAGGATTAAGTTTCAAGAAATTAACTGGAGGTAATTAGTATGGTCAATCGTAATAAATTGTTTCTATTTGCACTTATACTAGCTGCATTTAACCTTAGGCCGGGTCTAACTTCAGTTAGCCCAGTATTACATGGAATAACGAAGGATCTAGGTATGAGTTCTACTTTAGCTAGTTTGCTCACTTCCATTCCTTTGTTATGTTTTGGTTTTTGTTCGTTATTTGCTGGTCGTTTAGCAAATCGCTATCAACCAGAGAAGATGATTACTTTCGCTATAACTTGCATAGGTATTGCAACATTTCTAAGGGCCTTTACAAATTCTTCAATTTACCTGTTAATAACGGCTTTATTAATTGGTGCAGGAATTGGTGTTGTAAGCCCTTTGCTTTCTGGTTTTATTAAAAGTCATTTTCCAGACAAGGCAGCATCGATGATAGGCATATACTCTACTTCAATGGTAGTGGGTGCATCTATTTCTATTGGGCTAACAACACCACTTCAACACTGGTTCAATAATTCATGGAAAAATGGATTGGCATTTTGGAGTATTCTTGCTCTACTCGCTATTCCACTTTGGCTTATGGTAATAAAACAATCCCGTATTCCTGTAAGTAATTTTTTACAAAAGACGAAGGCTTCTTTACCATTAAAAAACAAAAAAGCCTGGCTATTAACTTCTTTTGTAGGGATTGTAACTCTTCTATTTTACTGTTTTGCAGCATGGCTACCAGCCATTGTAGAGGAAAAAGGGTGGACACCAGCATTTGGTGGTCTTGTAGGTACAATTGCTATGATTTCACAGCTACCAGCTACTCTTTTATTACCTAGTCTTTTAAAAGTGCTACCGAGCAGAAGGTTTTGGATTACAACCTTTACCTTAAGTATAATAATTGGTTTATCCCTTTTATGTTTTACAAACGTAACACCTATTGTTTCAAGTATATGTTTAGGAGTTGGTGCCGGTGGTCTTGTGTCGCTAACTTTGTTGTTACCATTAGATATGGCATCTTCCCCTCTAGAAGCAAGTACTTGGTCAGCAATGACTCAAGCAATTGGATATATGATTGGTGCAGTCGGCCCATTTATAATTGGATTTCTGCATGATTATCTAGGAAGTTTCGTTCCGACATTATATCTTCTTATAATTATAGGATTCATTGCCATCTTATTAGGGTGGAAAATCACCAAACCAGCTAAAGGTAAAACAGGGGGCTTACCTGTGAAATAAAAACCACGAAGTAAATCGTGGTTTTTATTTTAGCTTTTAAAAAAGCTAAACAACTTTCAAAGTATAGAATGATATTACTGTGTGCAGGAGAAGGTTTAGCCACATGAATACATTTGGTCAGATAAATAGTAGCGATTATATAGAATCACACATGGATACCGCCTACTAATAAAGACTTATATTACTCGATTATTAGCTTAAGACATATTTTTCACATTTCTGAGGTGACGTTATGGATTTACATGATTTAACAGGCCATCTTATTCATCGAACAGATGTAAGAGCAATGAATTATTTCAAGAAAAAGCTCAAACCTTATGGCATGACTCCAGTACGATGGAGCATCATTAGTGTTCTAGATTCTCAAAAAGGGATCACCCAAACAGAACTAGCAGAAGCAATTGATAAGAAACAAACAACTATTGTAGAAATGATTTATGCGATGGAGGAAAAAGGACTCTTAAAAAGAATATACAGTAAACGAGATCGTCGCTTACACTATCTATTTCTTACAGAAAAGGGGGAAGAGTTAAAGAAAATTCTTTCACCTTTAGTTGAAGACGCTCACCTCTTCATCACGCGTCAATTAAGTAATGAAGAAAATACTCAACTAAAGACATTGTTAAACAAGGTATATAACGGTATACAATAAGCCGTGTTACTGAATATTCCTTATAAAGAGAAACCTTTTTTATAAGCATTCAATAAATACTCTTCCTAGCCACTACCATTCATAAATAGTAGAAATAAAAAAGACAGCCACTTTTTGAATCAAACAGCTGTCTTTTTTATATGCACTAAATAGCAACACATGTTTATTTAAGTACTATTTAAGCATCTTCTTGAGCAAAAAGGGTACGAGCTGTTTGGATAAAAGCATCTGTCGCTTTGGATATATCTTTCATATCTAGCACTGCTATATTGATATCTCTATACGTATCTGGTTTTAACTCACGAACAACAACTTGGTCTGGCAACCACCAAATATTTTGTTTTGTTGTAATGGTAATTCCTAACCCTTCTTGTATCATACTTAATCCTGTCTCTATATAATCCATCTCAAACCGTACTTTAGGAGTCAAGTTATACTCGTTGAATAGAGCATGAATCTGTACCTCATAACCGCATTTTCCAATTAGTATATCTTCACCTTGTAGGTCAGGAATACTTATTGTTTCTTTCTGAGATAAAGGATGGCTTGAGTGCATAAGTACAATCAGTTGATCTTTAATTAAAGGTAAGGTATCAAAATCTTTATCAGGAGGAATGATAATTCCTACATCAATGCATCTGGAACGTAACCACTCTTTTACTTGATCTACACTACCTTCCGAAAGCTTGATTTCTATACCAGGATACTGACTTTCCATTGCACGTATGATCTTAGGAATAAACCTAGTACAAGCAGTTCGGTAAGCGCCAATGTGTACCTTTCCAATTTCTAACCCCTGTTCAGCCACAATTAATTCATCTACTTTTTGTAATTCACTCAGGATTGTTCTAAAAGTAATTAATATTCTCTCTCCTACATCTGTAAAAGATATTCCATTCTTCTTATCTCTTTTAATTAACTTCGTTCCTAATTCCGATTCAATTGTTGCAACGGTACGACTTACCGCAGGTTGTGTCATATGTAGCTCTTCACCGGCTTTTGTAAAACTTCCTGTTTCTGATATCCGGACAATAAGTTCAATTTGTGATTTGTTCATATCAATTTTGTTATCTCCTATATAATTAATATGCATTTCATTTGTATTAGAATCCAATGTATCATGAAAGAGAATTAAACTTCAAGAAATTAACCGAAGATAATTAGGATTAGCGATTGTAATAAATTATTTTCATTTGTGCTTATAGTACTGTTTTGAGGATTTTATTTTTAAAGTGCAGTTGGCTTTAGCAATACTATATAATCATCCATCAGGAAAATGAGATCTCTATAGTATACTTGCAACTATAATTTTAGCTTGTACTCATATGGGGTATCTAATTCATTCAGAAAAAGGGGTACTAACAATGGAGGATAACTCGAAGTTACAGCAGGCGACAAAAATATATAAAGCACTCGGTGAACCGACCCGATTAAAGATTGCTCGTTTGCTTGCTAATGAAGCAAATTTATGTTGTTCGGATATCGGGACAAAACTTGAATCAATTGCTGGATCAACTTTATCCCATCATTTAAAACAATTAACTGATTGCGGACTTCTGAGTACTTATAAAGAAGGCACATATATATACTACAGCCTAGACCGTGAGTTAATTGGAAAGTATGCTCCATATGTAATGGAGTAATTTCTCTTAGTTCTATATTTCTATACTTAAGGAAATATAGAACTAAGAGGTATGATTTTTCTTGTCTGGATTATGGCTAAATTGCTTGGTAGGTATCCTCATCTAAATTCTGAGTATATCCATTACTAGTACTTTAGATAAAAAGGCTAAAGCAAATCATCTATCGTTATTATAAGCGCGTTAAATTCATGTTGTGTCACCTTTATAAAACATTTCTGAAGAAATTGTAAAGGTCCCTTTGTCTACGTGCAAAAATCAGCTCTTTACAGCTAATTTTTCAAACGCTCGGTTAATGTATGAACTTAAATCTATATTTCTAGAAATATCAAAATATAAAACAAAAGGAGAATGAATAATGGCAATTAAGCCTGTTGATTTAAAGAAAGCATACCGTTTATTACAAGTAGGTCCAACAACCATGATTTCTGCTAAACACGATGGGATAGAAAATGTAATGGCAGCCGCTTGGGTCGGTCTGGTGGGAAATAATAAAGTGATGGCGTTTATCGGCAAACAAGCTTTCACACGTGAACTCGTTGAAAAGAGTGGTTATTTTGTAGTACATGTTCCAACTGTTAAACAAATGGAAACTGTCTTGTATGTTGGTGAGCACAGCTCTAAAGAAATAGACAATAAACTTGATAAGATCTCACTATTTTACCAAGAAGAGTTTGATTTA
Source organism: Priestia sp. FW507-14D1A (assembly GCF_058781295.1). Lineage (NCBI taxonomy): Bacteria > Bacillati > Bacillota > Bacilli > Caryophanales > Bacillaceae > Priestia > Priestia sp. FW507-14D1A. The sequence goes on along the minus strand of NZ_JBYSWQ010000002.1, from coordinate 89,671 downwards.
CCACTAGTTGAAGGTTCCGCTGGCTGGCTAGTATGCAAGGTTCTTCCAAATTCTGAAAATGAACAAGAACATGATCTTTTCATGGGTGAAATTGTTGGTGCTTGGAGTGATGATCGAGTATTCAACAACGGACATTGGATTTTTGATGATGCTCCTGATGAATTGCGTACAATACACTATGTTGCTGGCGGTCAATTCTATGCTATTGGAAAAGGTACTAAATTTAATCACGGACCTGGTACAGACTAAATAAATCGGTAAAGAAAACTCTCACAGTCTCATTTTGGTTAGATGAAATGGCCAAAGAGGAAATGCTTTTGAGGATGGACTGAGTCTTAAGAACAAGTAAAAATCAGCCTTACAAAAAAAGTGGCCTTTCTCTAACGAGAAAGGCCGCCCATATTGTTTACTTATTTTGTTCGAGAGTTACATTTTCAACTACCACAGCTTTTTCAGAACCTGTAACTGAATTGGAACTTGTTCCTGTCTCCATTGTAAAGGCCAGTATAACAACGGCTGTCAAAGCAAGTCCTCCAACAGCATAAGCAGCGTAACGCTTTAAGCTCTTTACAGTTAATTTTTCAAACGCTCGGTTAATTTGCAAGATGTCAGTAGAGTATAAAAAGTCAGCTTCTTAATTCATGGTTAATGCCTGCATCATAGAAAAATTGTTAATACTGCTTTTTGATTAATTTTCTTTTAAATGATACCCTTTGAACTCGTAACCGTACACGCTCGTCAACTCTACAAAGCTCTTATAGGAATAAGTGATAGCAACCGGTGTGCCTACTTGGACTTTATCATAAAGCTTTTCGATGTCTGCATTATGCATTCTTACGCACCCTTGACTCACATATTTTCCAATGCTACTTTCATTGTTATTGCCGTGAATACCGTATGTATCACCATACGTACCGTTTGCATTTAATCCTAACCACCTTTTTCCTAATGGGTTGCGAGGATCGCCCCCAGGAATATGTCCTGTATAGTAAGGACGGTTTTTAATTTTGTTTACCACTTTAAAGAAGCCAACAGGTGTTTTATCCCATGTTTTTCCCGTTGCTACTGGATCAAACATTTCAATATAGCCATTGTGAAAATAGGCAAGCTTGTTGTAGTACTTGTTAATAATATCAAATCTTGATTCGTAGGCTTGCTTGCTGCTTCTGTTTTCACCTGATTTACTCCACATAATGCGACCATTAATAAGGTAAGAACGGTCATTGATTTCATGAAAATGTTCTTCATAAAAACTCTCCTCTTTTTTATATTTTTATAAGAAATAAAAAAGCACCTTTCAATTAGAAAGATGCTTTCTCGTCACCATCATTTATAAATAAAACCCTAGTTAATCGATTATTTTTTAAGTGAGGCTTTTCTTCTATTATGATTTTTAGTTATTTAAGCTTGAAAATAGTCCGTTTAGTTCTAACGATTGTAGGAGAAAATGTGTTAAAATATTCCGGAAAAAGGAGTGGTGAACCATGGAAAAAGTAGTAAAAGCGATTCAAGACGAGTATCCGGATGATTTTGCATGGTGTTACGGCTGCGGCCGATTAAATCAAGAAGGCTATCATTTTCGGACAGGGTGGTTAGAAGAAAAAACCATTACCCTTTATACACCTAAGCCTGAACATACAGCCATACCAGGATTTGTTTATGGCGGACTTCTTGCATCACTGATTGACTGCCATGGAACAGGCTCTGCATCTCTTGCTCTATATCGTAAAAATGGCTACGAAATAGGAGATTCAGCAGAGCCGCCGCGATTTGTTACCGGTTCTCTCCACGTAGATTTTAAAAAACCAACGCCGCAGGGTGAAGTACTAAAAGCAATAGGAACGGTTGAAGAAATTCACCCGAAGAAATGGAGAGTTAAAACAGAAGTATATGCAAGCGACATCATTGTTGCGACCGGAGAAGTTGTGGCAGTTGTTATGCCAAGTACGTTTAAACGCAAAGAAGACTAAAAATGCAAAACAGTTACATAAAAAGGGAGGAAAAGGGATGGGTAAATGTAATTTAGACCACTCGGCAGAAGATGTCCAACAGAAGTTTAACTCGCAGTCACAATGGCTGCCAGAAGATATTCGCTCGTTATTTCATGAGTTTCTCGTACGAAATCCTTCGCAAACAACATTAAACGAGATGTTTCACTTGCTGAAGAAATATGATTTGGTTGATGAACAAGAAAAAAAAGAGCGAGATCGAAAAATCAAATGGCTGATCTTAAATAAAGAAGATACGAAGGCTTAATTTTTTAAGTAACATAGATTTAGCCAATTGAATGTATTTGAAACATTGATAAACGAGATTAAGATATAACTACATTAACCCAATCTAAAGACGCACAAATTGAATACATGAGCTAGTATCGACTGCTTGTTACACCGCAGTTGATTTCCGTGCAAGACTTCGCTTTCCGCGGGAGGCCGGTAAGCCTCCTCGTCGCATACGCTCCTGCGGGGTCTCACCTGTTCCGCTTTCCCGCAGGAGTCTTCGTCTTGCCCTCCAATCAACAACTAGAAGCAACTACATACAGTAAACCTGCGTTTACAACCACAATGAAAAAATCCGAACGAGTTCGATTCTCCATCAAGAATCTCGCTTCATCGTTCGGATCTTTCTTCAAATAAAATACTTTTACCCCAGCCTCTTTTTAACCAGATTAAAAGTAATCACCACCACTTAAACCCGTCGTCTTCTAACAAATGATTTGAAGCTGCTGGTCCCATCGTACCCGCAGGATAAAAATGAAGAGGAAAGCGTTCATCATTAAAAACTTCTAAAATAGGTTGCACCCATTTCCAAGATAATTCAACTTCTTCCCAATGAGCAAAAAATGTGGAGTCTCCCTGTAAAGCATCAACTAACAGCAGTTCATAAGCTTCGGGTACTTCTTTTTGATTTGTTGAGAAATTGATAAAAATAGGTTCGATTTTATTGTCATTCAAAGGGTTTTTGCTGTTTAATTGCAGTGATATACCTTCATTTGGGCTTATTTCGACAACCAAAAGGTTGGGAATAACTTCTTCATCTGTATAAACATCCTTTAAAGGATGTTTAAATTCAATGACGATACGCGTGCATTTTTTACTCATTCTTTTTCCTGTGCGAAGATAGAAAGGTACTCCTTTCCAAAGCTCATGATCAATCCATACCCGCACTGCTATAAATGTGTCATTAACGGAAGCAGCATTGATGCCGCGCTCATCTTTATATCCTATAACGGAACGATTTTGGATTTTTCCCGCTTCGTATTGACCTCTTATGACGTTCGAATGGATAAACTCTTTTTGTAGAGGGCGAAGGCTTTTCATAATTTTTATCTTTTGTTGGCGAGTCTTTGCGATGTTAAGTGTCTTTGGCAGCTGCATGGCAGTCATCATAAGCATTTGAAGCATATGGTTTTGAAACATATCCCTAATTGCACCAGACTGATCATAGTAAGGCGCTCTTTCTTCTACACCAACTGTTTCACTAGCTGTAATTTGAACATTTGCAACGTAGTGATGGTTCCATAGTGCTTGTAAAATAGGGTTTGCAGATGCTAGAGCCTCCAAATTTTGAATCATGGGTTTTCCCAGATAGTGGTCGATACGATAAATCTCTTCTTCATTGAACGTTTCAGTAAGCTTTTGATTTAACACTTGAGCAGATTGTAAATCGTGTCCGAAAGGCTTTTCGATAATAAGACGTTTCCAGCCTTTTGTAGATCCCAATCCGCCGCTATTTATATTTGAAGCAATAACGTCTACAAATTCAGGAGCCACTGATAAATAGAAAAGACGATTTTCAGGAATATTTAATTCTACTTCGCCTTCTTGAATAGCATGCAGCAACTGTTCATATCCATCACTATTGGTAACATCCATTTTATGATAGCGAACTGTCTTAAGAAATTCTCTTATCCTGGATTCACCTTGTCTAAAGCGTCTTGAAAAAGTCTTTACTGATTCTTCTACATATATTTGAAAGGCATCATCAGACCAGTTGCTTCTATCCGTACCAACAATAGAAAAGGAAGAAGGAAGCTTTTTATCTAAAAATAAATTATATAACGCAGGAAAAATTTTTCTTTTAGCTAAATCTCCTGTTGCTCCAAATAAGATAAAGGTCATGGAATCCACTTCTGACGCTTGTGGTGAATGAGACTTGAGACAATTATCACGTGAACGAGCTACACTGCCCAATTGATCTCCTCCTTTATTTTAACGGTCTAGTGCAGTGAATATAGTCTTTTATCACCTTTACAGATTACAGTATAGCAGGTACAATTTTCCTTTATAAGTAGACACTTTATTTTCATATAGTGTCTAAAACTATACTATTACGCATAAAAAGGGAGGAAAAAGGATTGAGCAGACTCTTTAGCAAAACGTTTAACTGTGAAAAGGAATTAACGTTAACGATCATTGGTGGAAAGTGGAAAATGTTGATTATGTGGCACCTAGGAAAAGAAGGGACGAAACGATTTGGGGAGTTAAAGTCCATGATGCCGGGAATTACTCAGCGAATGTTAGTAAGTCAGCTGCGAGAATTAGAAGAAGATCAAATCGTTCACCGAAAAGTCTATCCGGTTGTCCCTCCAAAAGTTGAATATTCCTTGACTGAACACGGGAGAAGCTTGATGCCTATCCTTAAGAGCATGGATGAGTGGGGGAAAAATTATATGGAAACCGTTATAGAGCCTGAAATGAACAATTCCAGCCATATGGGTTAAAATCTTTTGTTGAAAAGGATAAAACTGTCCTTATTATTCGGAATTTTCTATAAATAAAAATGATACGCTGCATTGAAGCGTCCATAGTATATTTTTAGTGACTATATGTTTTAAAAGTGCCTACTTTTTTTTTGAAAGTAACGGTTTTACAATGAATTCATGCTAGACAACCCTATTTAATGAAGGAGTGAAGTCAGTATGGAACTTCAATTAGCATTGGATCTTGTAAATATTTCAGAGGCAAAAGAAGTAGTGCAGGAGGTTCAAGAGTATATCGATATTGTAGAAATTGGAACTCCAGTTGTGATTAACGAAGGGCTAAAAGCAGTCAAAGAAATCAAGGAAGCCTTTCCGTCTTTAAAGGTATTAGCTGATTTGAAAATTATGGATGCAGGTGCTTATGAAGTAATGAAAGCTTCTGAAGCGGGGGCTAGTATTATTACCATTCTTGGCGCTACTGATGATTCGACTATAAAAGGCGCTGTAGAAGAGGCAAAAAAACAAGGAACACAAATTCTTGTTGATATGATTAATGTAAAAAACCTTGAACAACGTGCAAAAGAAGTCGATGCACTCGGTGTTGACTATATTTGTGTACACACAGGGTATGATCTTCAAGCTGAAGGAGAAACCCCGTTCGAGCAGCTTCAAACGATTAAACGAGTTGTGAAAAATGCAAAAACAGCGGTGGCAGGGGGCATTAAACTGAATACACTTCCTGAAGTTGTGCAGTCACAGCCGGATCTTGTGATTGTAGGCGGGGGGATTACAAGTGAAAAAGACAAAAGAAACGTTGCAGAAGAAATGAAAAAAGTAGTCAAACAAGCAACTTTGGTCTAAAAATAAGCAAAAGTATTTAGACCTTCAAAATTAATTAATCGGTAAATGGTTGAAAAATAAGATAGCTAAGTTATTTTAGCTATCTTATTTCCGTCATTTTTAGTATAACCATTCATTGATAAGATTCATTTTGATAGATAGATAGTTTCTTTAAAATTCGTTATTCGAAAGAAAAAGACGACGGTTTTTCTGGGATTTTAAAGTTAAGAAAGCGTTATCCGAACATTAGCAAAAGAAAGTGCAAAAAAAATCTATGTCACACTTTTTAACAAAATACTTTGAAAATTATAAAAATTAAAAATATAATTAACTATCGACAATATTTAACATCTTTAAACCAAAAAAGGAGGGAGATATAAAGTGATGGAACATAAGAGGATAGTAGTGATAGGAGCTGGAATTGTCGGGTGCAGCATTGCCTACTATTTAAGCAAAATGGGGCAAAGAAACATAACAGTGATTGAGCAAGGCCCTTTGTTTGAAACGGGAGGATCTACTTCTCACGCTCCGGGGCTTGTATTTCAGCTTAGCTTTTCAAAAATCCTTACAACACTAGCTTCTCAAACAGTCGAGACCTTTAAAGAGTTGAGTACAGATGAACAGCGCTCGTTTTATCCTGTCGGCAGTTTAGAAGTTGCCCGTACATCCGAGCGATTAGAAGACCTAAAGAGAAAGGCTGGTGTTGCTAGCTCATGGGGAATCGAAGCTTTTCTTCTTTCACCGCAAGAATGCGCAGAAAAAAATTCGCTGATTTGTCCTGAGCGTATTTGCGGAGGTCTCTATGTTCCGTCAGACGGTATTGCCAAACCTTTGCATGCCGTTGATAAAATGACTCGTTTTTCTAAGGAGTGCGGAGTAGAATTTTACGGTCATACAGAAGTGACGAATATTGAAGTGACAAATGGTCAAGTAAAAGCAGTGTACACGAGCGCTGGAAAATTTGAAGCAGATGTAATCGTGTGCTGTGCTGGATTTTGGGGACCTCGCATCGGGGAAATGGTCGGTGTAACGATTCCTCTTCAGCCGATGGCTCATCAATATGTGTTTACAAATGATTTACTTGAATTAAACGGAGAAACGGAAGAAGTCGCGACTCCTCTTATTCGAGATCAGGATAATGCAATTTATTTTCGTCAGGTAGACAAAGGGCTTGGGATTGGATCATATCAGCATGAGCCGTTTCCAATCGAACTCAGTGACATTACAAAATACGGAGAAACAAAAGAAATGCCTTCTGTTAAACCTTTTACACCAAAAGATTTTGAAAAACCGTGGGAAGATTCAATGGAATTAATTCCGGCATTAAAAAAAGGGGGGATAAAAAAAGGAATAAACGGCATTTTTTCTTTCACACCTGATGGGATGCCGCTGCTTGGCGAATCACAAGCAGTAGGGGGATTTTGGGTAGCCGAAGCCATATGGGTAACGCACTCTGCAGGTGTCGCTAGGCAAATGGCTGAATGGATGATGAATGGTGCACCGACTGTGGATTTGGAGCTATGCGATATTAATCGTTTCGATACGTATGCATGCAGCCCTGTTTATTACAAACAGCGGTCTATTGAAGAGTATGAAGAGGTTTATAGCATTCATCATCCATTTATGCAGCGAAAAGTATCGCGAAACATGCGCGTAAGTCCATTTTATATGCGTCAGCAAGAACTAAAAGCGTATTTTAACGAAAAAGCAGGGTGGGAGCAGCCGCAGTGGTATGAAGCTAACTATCCGCTTATATCCACGTATGAAAAGAAGATGGTAATAAGAAAGGGGTGGTCCGCTGAATATTGGTCACCGATTATCGAGGCTGAACAGTTGCATACTCGTCAGTACGCAGCGATTTACGATACAACGGCAGCAAAGAAAAGGTTGGAAATTAAAGGGGAAGGAGCTCTCCAGTTTTTACAGAAGCTAACGACAGGAAATATAGACATTACAGTAGGGCAAAGCATACGTACGTGTATGTTGCATGAGCGAGGCGGCATAAAAGATCAAATAACGGTTATCCGCAAAAATATATCCACTTTCTTGATTGTTTGTACGGGAGCTGTAGAAGCAAGCTGGATTCAAAAACACGTGCCTCAAAACGGTCAAGTTGTTTTTCAAGATGTAACGTCAGGGACATGCAGTATAGCATTAATTGGTCCTAAAGCTACAGGAGTAATGAAGTCCGTGGTTCAACGCTCAGACCTTAGCAGCACTTGGATTGAAGGACAAGCGAAAACGATGTTTATCGAAAATATTTTAGTTCTTGCTCTGCGTGATTCCTACGGGGGAATGGAGAGCTGGGAGTTGATTACGACTTCTGATCAAGGCCTGAATTTATGGGATTTATTAATTGAACAAGGACAGCCTTATCAGCTGATTGCCGCGGGAGACCGAGCTCTTGAAAATCTTCGGATTGAATCTTTTTCGTTAAAAAGCGGGAAAGACTTTTGGAGCGAGCATCATCCATATGAAGTTAACCTTCATAAAATGGTTGATTTAACAAAACCATTTTTTATTGGAAAAGAGGCATTGCTTGATCGTCAGCGAAAAGACTCTGATACAGTATTAGCGACGCTCATATTAGATGATCCTTCAGCGATAGTAATGGGATATGAACCGGTCTTTTATGGAAAAACAGCCCTCGGATTTGTGACAAGTGCCGGCTATTCATACAGCTTAGGAAAAGGAATTGTACACACTTTATTATCTCAAGCTGTACATGAAGAAATGGTTTTAGAAGTTGAATACTTTGGTCAGCGTTATAAAGCAACAATGATGACACACTCCCCGGCAGTAGTTTAATTGATCAATCCAAAGACAGGAGGAATGCAGATGTCAACACATTATGATGTCATTATTATCGGATTAGGAGCTATGGGGAGTACGGCTGCTTATCAGCTCGCCAAAAAAGGTCAGCGGGTATTGGGGTTAGAACAATACGGTCCCGCTCATGACCTAGGATCGAGTCACGGCGGTTCTAGAATCATTCGACAGTCGTATTTTGAAGACCCCGCTTACGTTCCATTATTGCTTCGCGCTTATGAATTATGGAATGAAATTGAAAGAGAAAGCGGTCAAGAAATTCTTACAGTTACCGGTGGACTTATGATGGGACCTCCTGATAGCTTGACGGTTGCTGGAAGCATCGAAAGCTCTAAACAGTGGAATCTTGCGTATGAGATTCTAGAAGCAAAGGATATTTACAAACGGTTTCCGGTGTTTACACCTTCACCTGCTACGGTTGCTCTATATGAAGAAAGAGCTGGATTCGTCAGGCCGGAAGCGAGCGTATATACTCACCTTCTTCAAGCAGAAAAGTACGGAGCTGAGCTTCATTTTTTTGAAGAAGTGATGTCGTGGGAAGCTCACCCTTCTGGTGAAGGCGTGCGCGTTGTAACAGCTAATGGAATATATGAAGCTGGAAAAATCATTATTTCTGCAGGCGCTTGGGCACCCGATTTATTACGGGATTTAGGTGTTAGCTTACAAGTAGAGCGTCATGTGCAAATGTTTTTTGAACCAACACAAGGAATAGATATTTTTTCAGTGGGAAAACAGCCGATTTATATTTGGGAAGCAGATGATTATGTACAGTTGTATGGTTTCCCTTCTTTTGGATTAAAGGCTGAAGGAGCAAAAGTGGCGTTTTTTCGAAAAGGAACAGCGTGTACGCCGGAAACGATTGATCGAAATATATATGAAGACGAAGTGAACATGATGCGGCACTATCTATCTCAAGGTGTTCCACAGCTTAACGGTCGATTTTTACAAGGGAAAACGTGCATGTATACCAACACACCAGATGAGCATTTTGTCATTTCACTGCATCCTGAATATCCTCAAGTAGCGATTGCAGCTGGATTTTCTGGACATGGTTTTAAGTTTGCAAGCGTAGTAGGAGAGATTTTAGCAGATTTAGTGATAGAGGGAAAAACCAATCACCCAATTGATTTGTTTACTCCGCAGCGATTTGCGGCGAATAAAATAGTATAAATCGTCGTCAGCTCTTGCGAATGGTTCTATTTAAATGTTTCTAAAGAAGCGAAGGAGGAATAGTAGATGGTTATGGAACATGGTTTAGTGAATGATAATGGGAGACTTGAGCCCACGTTGAAAGGAGAGCTGTATACATCTTCGGACATTTTTAAGTTAGAAAAAGATCATATATTTTCTAAATCATGGAGTTTAGTTGCATTTGAATACGAAGTAGCAGAGCCAGGACAATATATTACGACGAGAGTTGAAGACGAAAATATTTTAATTACTAGAGGAAAAGATCACGTGCTGCGTGGATTCTTGAACGTATGTCGGCATCGAGGAGCTAAGCTGTGCAGCCAGGCATCCGGTAAAGCAGGTGTCATTCGCTGTCCATATCATTCGTGGAGCTATAGCTTAGATGGTGATTTAGTAGGTGTTCCTAACACAAGCCACTGTCGAGAGGAACTCGTGCATAATGAAAATTATGGACTAACATCCGTTCACATTGAAGTGTGGCACGGCATGGTTTGGGTTAATTTATCTGACAATCCTATGTCTGTTGAATACCAGCTAGACGCACAAATTTTTGATCGTTTTGGAGAACTTTATACGTTTACTAGATATGAAATTCAAAACTTGAAATCTGCTCACCGTGAAGAATATGAAGTTGAGGCAAACTGGAAGCTTATTGTAGAAAACTTTCAAGAGTGTTATCACTGTTCCTCTATTCACCCTGAACTTACGGCAACGCTGCCTGAATTTCGTTCGGGAGTCGGCACTCAAAGTTCCGTGGGAGGCGGAGCTAAGTTTGGGGATGAATTAGAAGCTTTTTCAATCAGCGGGAAAGGAAGCCGCCCTATGTTAAAAGGATTGCTTCCTGAAGATGACCGCACGTATTTTGGCATTACCGTTCTGCCGCTTGTATTTATCAATTTAACACCGGATCACGTTATTATTCATCGTATTATTCCAATTAGTGCAGAAAAGTCTAAAGTGATTTGTGAATGGTTATTCGACCCGGAGGAAATGGCTAAGCCTGATTTTGACCCAAAAGATGCTGTGGAATTATTTCACCGCGTGAATTTACAAGACTTTGAAGCGTGTGAGTGGTGTCAAGAAAATATGAGCTCAAAATCTTATAAAGAAGGAGGTATTTTAGTACCTATCGAACAGCACGTTTCTCATTTTTACAATTATGTATTGGAAGCAATCGGTATGAAGGTCGAATAGTAAGTAGAAGTGGTCTGACACGTTACCTTGAGGTGTCAGACCACCTCTAACAATCTACTTTAAAATAAGGGGGAAATAAATTGAGTACAAGCTCTAAACTAACAGAACCCATTATCTGCGTTACCGATGTTTCAAAAGTATTTGGTCGCCAAAAAGAACAGGCTCTTAAGCTGCGAGAAGCTGGACAAAGTAAATATGAAGTCGAACAAGCTACTAAGACAACCGTTGCTATTTACAATGCTCATTTCGAAGTGAAAAAGGGAGAAACCTTTGTGTTAATTGGATTATCAGGAAGCGGAAAATCTACTTTACTTCGATGCTTGAACGGGCTTGTAGAACCGACAGAAGGGACGATATATCTAGAAAACACAGATATTTCTCATATGCCAAAAAGACAGCTTCAGGAAGTCCGGAGAAATAAAATTGGGATGGTCTTTCAAAATGTGGGCCTCCTTCCAAACCGTACTGTGATTGACAACATTACGTTTGGTCTAGAGATACAGGGTGTATCAGCAAACGAAAGAGAAAAGCGAGGGAAAAAGGCGCTTGAAATGGTGGGCTTAAATGGACAAGCTTATAAAAGAATTTATGAATTATCAGGAGGTATGCAGCAGCGGGTTGGACTAGCCAGAGCTCTTGCTTCTGAACAGGAGATTTTGCTGATGGATGAGCCTTTTTCAGCTTTAGATCCTCTTATTCGAAGAGATATGCAAAAGCTATTTCTTGATATTCAGGGAGAAGTACAAAAAACAGTTATTTTTGTGACGCATGATTTGGATGAAGCATTAACTTTAGGCCACCGGGCTGCCGTGATGAAAGACGGGGAAATTGTACAGCTTGGAACCGCTGAAGATATTTTAAGTCAACCGGCAACTGATTATGTAAAGCTGCTTGTTCAAGACGTTAATTACGGCAAAATTCGCCTTGCTAAAGACGCGGTGATTCCGGTAGAAACGGCTGCCTATGAGTATGAATCACCGCAAGTCGTATTAAGAAGAATGAGAACCAATCATTTATCTACTATTTTTGTTCTTGATAGCGCTGATCGCTTATTGGGTTTAATGAGCATTTATACAGTGATGGAGCTGATAGAAGCTCATAAGCATGATTTAAAAGGAAAAGAAATGACACAGCCGCATTGTGTTAATCCTGATATGTCTTTACAAGAAATGATTCCTCTATTTACAGACAGTCATTCGCCTGTAGTCATTGTTGATAACTATCATCGCCTACAAGGTATGATTTCCCCAAGCACTCTTATTGCAAATCTCACTGAACGTACTTCAGTGACCGAGCAACAAGAAGTTAAGTCATATCAAATGGAGGTCCGATAAATATGATGGTAAATTCCGCGACGATTCCTCGCATCCCTTTAGATAAATGGGCAAATTCATTTGTTGATTACATGATTGATAGTTTTTCAGGTGTATTTACTGGAATCAACCAGATAATGACCAGCTTAATAAGCAGTCTCGAATGGGCATTGACGGCTTCTCCTCCACTAGTAACGGTCCTTGTTTTTGTTCTATTAGCGCTATGGTTAACAGATTGGAAGATAGCTGTATTTACGTGTTTTGGTTTACTTCTTATTATTAGCTTGAATTTATGGGAAGCATCGATGCTGACCTTATCTCTCGTTTTAGCTTCTACTATTATCTCACTTCTATTTGGCGTTCCTTTAGGCATATTATCACACCGCTTTAACAAAGTTGGAGCAGTGATAAAGCCCATTCTTGATATTATGCAAACAATGCCTGCTTTTGTTTACTTAATTCCGTCCGTACTTTTATTTGGATTAGGGAATGTTACAGCTCTTATTGCTACTTTTATTTTCGCAATGCCGCCTGCGGTTCGTCTGACGCTGCTTGGACTTCAGCAAGTTCCCCAAACCACTTTAGAAGCAGCAGAAGCTTTTGGAGCGACGGAATGGCAAAAATTAATTAAAGTCCAGCTGCCGCTCGCTTTGCCTATGATTATGTCGGGTGTAAACCAGGTTATTATGCTATCTCTTTCGATGGTTGTTATTTCTTCAATGGTCGGTGCAGGTGGCTTGGGTGCTGAGGTATTAAGAAGCATCAGTATGTTGGATGTAGGCTTAGGATTTATCGGTGGGATTGCGGTTGTCATTATTGCCGTTATTTTAGATCGTCTGACGCACCTTTCTACTCAAAAAAGAAAAGGTATTCAATCAAGTAAATAAAATGAATAAAGGTGGGAGTATATGAAACAATCAAAAAAATTTTCTTTTATTATGCTAACAATCGTCATTATGCTGCTTGTCTCCGCATGTGGCAATAGCAATACAGCAAGCGGCACGACGACTAAAAAAGAAATTACAATTGGATACATACCATGGGACGAAGCCGTAGCTGTTACGTTTCTATGGAAGGAATTATTAGAGGGAAAAGGTTATAAAGTTAAAGCAGTTCAAAGCGACGTAGCTCCGCTTTTCTCAGGAGTTGCTCAAGGAAACATTGATTTATTTTTGGATGTATGGATGCCGACCACCCATAGTGCTTATATGAAAAGATTTGGAAAACAAGTTGACGTGCTCGGTACTTGGTATGATCAAGCAGATAGCGGATTGGCCGTTCCCGACTACGTAGACGCGCAGTCACTAGCTGATTTAAAAAATAAGAAAGATGAGTTTAACGGAAAGATTATTAGTATTGAACCAGGATCTGGAATAAACGGCCTTACTAAAGATCATGCGATGCCAAGCTATGGGTTAACAGATTGGAATTTAGTAGAAAGCAGCACAGCCGCCATGTTATCGGAGTTAGATAAAGCCATTGCTAATAAAGAACCCATTGTTGTTACGTTATGGCGCCCCCACTGGGCTTTTGAAAAGTATAATCTTAGATACTTAAAAGATCCCAAAAATACGATGAATCCAACTGGACCTGAAAAAATACAGTCGATTAGCAAAAAGGCATTTAAAGAAGATTATCCAGAAGCAGCAAAGTGGCTGAAAGATTTTTCTATTAGTGCCGATCAACTAGCATCTTTAGAATCAGAAATTAACAGTGCAAAAGACGAAACAAAAGGTGTGAAAAACTGGATTTCTAAAAATAAAAAAGTGACGGAAAGCTGGGTGAAATAATAGATGGAAAAGAAAAGGCTGTCTCATAAGTGAAGCTATTAACTTAGAGACTGTTTTTTTGGGGGAGAACTTTTTATCTGCAGTTTTTCTAACGGATTAAGTTCGGTAAAATCTCAATAAATGAAAGTTTTTTAACCTGATATGTAAATTAAAAAAATATATTTAAATTAAAAAAAGTGGCATTGCTTTCTATTATCCAAGTACAATTTAAATAATGAATGCTTTACGTTTCGCATGTAAGTATTTATTTATACCTATGTTGTCATAATTTATGTGATTCCCCAAAGCATAAATTACTTTTCATTACCTTATTGTGTACAAAAATATTGTAAGATAGGCTCATGCTTTTAACAGCATGGGCCTATTTTTATAGACAGCTTGAAAATAGGTATTTGCAAACTGGAAAATTAATCTTTCCCTCTTGTACAATAAATATTCTTCTGTACAAAAATAGAGTGTATAATAGGAATGTTGACTTGATAGGAAAAAGAGAGAGCCTTATCAAGCAAAGGAAGATGGAGTGGAGAGTGTGTACTGAAAGTGAAATTGTCCAGCAGCAAAAATAAACATGTTTTTCGAATGCTTCTAGAAGAATATCTAGAATGAAAGTAGGAACATTATGGAAAAGAAAATGAGGTTTGGCATCAAATCCAAAATTATTGTTGGATATTTAATTGTTATTGTCTGTTTATTCATTGCATTTATTGTTTTAAACAGTCAAATTTCATCTTTGCAAAAAGAACGAAATTTTATCATTGATCATGATATTGAAGTGCATGATTTGACCAATCGAATTGAAAAACACCTGCTCGATATGGAAACCGGACAAAGGGGCTATATTATTACAGGAGAAGCGAGTTACTTAGAACCTTATAACAGCGCAGCATCAAGTTGGGAAAAAGATTATAATGCGCTGTATCAGCTTCTAAATAATAATCCAAATCAGCAGGAGAAACTGGAGAAGATTAAAGGAAGCATTCAAGACTGGATTGAAGCTGCTGGTGAACCGACCATTGCATTAAAAAAAGAAAATAATACAAAAGAGCTTCAGCAGTTTTTTGAGAAAGATCCTGGGCGCCAGTATATGGATGATATACGCAGCCAGTTTACTTCTTTTAGAAATGTAGAGAAAAAATCGACTGAAACAAGAGCAACAGAGTTAGACGAGAAAAATCAAAAAATAAAAATTGGACTTTACGGTTTGCTGTTATTTGTTACGCTTATTTCACTTGCTATCGCTATTGTTTTGTCCAATTCCATTGTGAATACGATTAAAGAAGTTACGCAAACGATCAAACGAATTACGGCTTCAAAAGGCGAGTTAAAAGGAAGAATTAAAGTTCGATCTAATGATGAAATTAAAGATTTAGGGATAGCCACGAACGCGTTGTTAGAAAATATTGAAGAGCGAAACTGGCTTCAAACGAACATTGCTCATGCTGTAACGATGTACCAAGGCATAGCATCTGTAGACAAGCTTGCGGAAAAATTTCTCTTTACGGTTTCAGAAATGACAGGAGCTTCTTTCGGAGCATTTTATGTTCGAGAGGAAAATGATAAAGGAGATCTATTCGTCAAACAAGCTGCTTTTGCAGATAGAAAAGGCGATGCGGGAAGAGAGAGCTTTTTGATAGGCCAAGGGCTCATTGGACAAGCTGCTTTAGAAAAAAGAACCCTTGTCATAAACGATGTACCTGACACGTACCAGCTCATTGCTTCAGGATTAGGAGATGTAAAACCTAAGAGTATTTTTATTGTGCCCGTCTTATTTGAAGATGAGGTAATTGCAGTTATCGAGCTGGCATCGCTGCACGAATTTACAGTTTTAGAGCAAGAACTTATTAGTCAAGTGATTGAAACGTTTGGTCTCACTATCAATGGTGTAATCAGACGGATGGAAATTGCCCGTCTATTAAAAGAATCTCAGGCGATGACAGAAGAGCTCCAGGCTCAGTCTGAAGAACTTCAAACACAATCAGAAGAACTGCAAATGCAGTCTGAAGAGCTGCGTATGATTAATGAACAGCTAGAAGAAAGAACAAAAGATGCAGAAGAAAAATCGTTTGAATTAGAGGCTGCAAAAGAAGATTTAGAAGAAAAAGCTCATCAGCTGGAATTGAATTCTCAATACAAATCTGAATTCCTTGCTAATATGTCGCACGAGCTTCGAACACCGCTTAACAGCATTCTTATTTTGTCTGAAATGCTTGAGGAAAACGCAGCTAAAACGCTATCTGAAGATGAAGAAGAATATGCTCGTATTATCCATTCTTCAGGAAAAGACTTGTTGGCATTAATCAACGATATCTTGGATTTATCAAAAGTAGAGTCTGGAAAACTAGATGTCTTGCTTGCTGAGATGAATATGAGTGAGCTTCCAGATCAAATTGAACGTAATTTCAGCCACGTTGCTGAACAGAAAGAAGTAAAATTAAAAATTAATAAAGCACAAGATGTACCGGACATCATTCACACAGATGAAAAGAGATTCCAGCAAATTGTGAAAAATCTTTTATCAAATGCATTTAAATTTACGGAATCGGGATCTGTCACAGTATCTATTCAACAAGTAGCTGACCATCGTCTTACAACAGCTATGCGTACAGTCGATACGGATTGCTGGCTAGAAATAGCTGTAGCTGATACAGGGATTGGTATACCAAAAGAAAAGCATCAGCTTATCTTTGAAGCGTTTCAGCAGGCCGATGGAGCTACGGTTCGCAAGTACGGAGGAACGGGACTTGGCTTATCTATTTGCAGTGAGTTTGCAAAATTATTGGGCGGCTGGATTTCCCTAAGCAGTGAAGTAGGAAAAGGAAGTACGTTTACACTCTATCTTCCTAGTCTCTCTAACGGTCTTGTTGACTATGAAAAAGTAAATTTTGCATATGAAGAAGTAGCAGTATCTGTAGAAGAAGCTGTAGAAGAAGCTAAACCTGAAGCAGAAATAACTGAAGTTGATCATCCTGTACAACCAGTTGAACCTTCATTACAAGATGATGAAAATGTATTTCAGGATAAGCGAGTGCTCATCGTAGATGATGACCAGCGCAACATCTTTGCCTTAAAAACTGCGCTAGCTAAACAAGGTATGACCATTATGACAGCTCATAACGGAATAGAGTGTCTTGAAATGATGAAGAATAGTGAACCATTTGATCTCATTTTAATGGATATTATGATGCCGCAAATGGACGGATATGAAGCGATGCAGAAAATTAGAGGAGAGCTAAAGCTTGTTGATTTGCCTATTATTGCATTAACCGCTAAAGCGATGAAAAATGATCGTGAAAAATGCTTGGAAGCTGGAGCATCAGATTATATCAGCAAACCTTTAGATTTAAATCAGCTGTTCTCCGTTATGCGTGTATGGCTAGTAAATTAAGCGGGGTATGAAACATAAATGGATATGAAGCACCTAGATTTAAGTGAAGACTTAGTTATGAATAAAAAAACAGATTTGGAGATTGATTTACTGCTGACGGCTATTTATCGATTAACAGGATTCGATTTCAGACAGTACGCTAAATCTTCTATCTGTCGCCGGGTCTATAATCGAATGAAAATTGAACGTATTCCAACTGTGTCTCGATTGCTAGAAAAAGCGATTCACGAAGAAGAATTTATGAATCAGCTTTTAAATGATTTTTCGATAAATGTAACAGAGATGTTTCGCGATCCAAGCTTTTTTAAAGCATTTCGCACAAAAGTGATTCCGGTATTAAAGGATTATCCGGAAATTCGCATTTGGCACGCTGGCTGTGCAACGGGTGAAGAGGTATTTTCTATGGCGATTCTTTTAGAAGAAGAAGGGTTAATGGATAAAACGGTCATTTACGCAACCGATATGAACGAAGATGTGTTAGAAAAAGCAAAACAAGGTGCCTTTTCTTTACGTAAAATGAAGTCATATACAAAAAATTATATTCAAGCCGGTGGAAAGAACGCCTTCTCAGAATATTATCAGACGGATCATCACTATGCATATTTTCATCCGTCGCTGTTAAAAAATATTATCTTTGCTCAGCATAATTTAGTCACGGATCAGTCATTTAATGAATTTCACGTCATCATTTGCCGAAACGTCCTTATTTATTTTACAGCTCAGCTGCAAAATCAAGTGTATAATTTATTTTCAGAAAGCCTGTGTGCAAAAGGATTTCTTGGGCTTGGTGATAAAGAAACGCTTCGCTTTGCTGAAGGAGCAGCTTCTTATATCGAGTTTGCAGGGAACGAGCGCATTTATCAAAAGCAATAAAAAAAGACCTCATTTATGAGGTCTTTTTTTATTGTGCTTGGGCTTGAATCATAAGCACGCACATATCATCAGGCTGATTTAACTTTTGTTCTTCTGAAAAAATTTCATTCATAAATGTCTGTGGATTTGTCCATTTTTGTTCAGTAAGCTTTTGAAGACGAAGGGCAGATTCATTTTCGCAAGGGCCCATTGATTCAAGAGCTCCGTCTGTAAATAGCAAAATTTGCACATCGTTCTCAAAGCTGACAACAGATTTCTGAACGTCCATTTCTTCAAAAAACCCTACAGGGCAGCTTCCTCGTTGAAGAGGAACAAGCGTATGTTCATCCACTAACATATAACCTTCTGGATGCCCGGCATTCACATATTCTACTGTCTTAGCTTCCGTATCAATCACTAAATAAATAGCAGTGAAATAGTAAGGGATTTCATCTTTTTCGCTGTGCAATAATTCCATGTAGCGATTCAGCTCTGTAATAACCTGCTCAGGGTCTACGAGAGACTTGATAGCTTCTCTGAGCACAGACGAAATAAACATACAAACAAGCGAGGCAGAGATGCCGTGCCCCATCATATCAAAAAGGATAATCCCGTACCGGTGCTCATCAATTTTGTGCCAATAGTACATATCACCCGCTAATTTAAAAGAAGGATAATATGAAACTTCCATTTGAATATTTTTCTCTCGTAAAGGGGGACTGAGTAAGTTTTGCTGTACGTGCGTAGCTAAATCTAACTCAGTTTGAATTTTCTTTTCATGTTCCGTGTGCCAGTCAATTTCTGCTTTAAGACGTAAGGCTACCCGCATACGAGCCAGCAGTTCCACTTTATTGATCGGCTTTGTAACGTAATCTGTTCCGCCGGCGTCTAGAGCTTCTACTAATTTGCTGCTGTCTTCTAGGGCTGTGACAAAGATAATTGGAATATGTTTTAAGCGTTCTACCTGTTGAATTCGCCTGCAGGCTTCGATTCCATCAATTTCAGGCATCATAATATCAAGTAAAATCAAATCGACCGAATTCGTTTTTGAGTTCTCATCGTCCAGGTTAAGATAGTCAAAAAGGGCATGGGCAGACGTAAGAGACACACAGTTATCGTAGCCAGCGCCTTTTAAAATTTTTTCAATCACAAATAGATTGACTTGATTGTCATCTACTAGAAGAATGGTCATGCTTTATTTCCCCTTATTATGTTTGAAGACTAATGATTGAGTATGTAGTTTTCAAGCATTTTTTATACTTTTTCTGTTTTTCTATTTATCTATTATACAGAAAACAGAGCGTTTAGGGTATTTTTTAAGATTATTCTTTTCTATTAAAAAAGTCATTCGTCCCCAGAAAAGTAGACAAATGACTTTTTATAGCAATTTGTATAACGCAAATATCCCGAAAGTCAGTACAACCGCTCCCGAAATACGATTTACCCAAATTAAGCTGTTATTCGTAAACTTCGAACGGGCAAGACTAATAGCAAAACTGAGCGAAAGCCACCAGCAGGCCGATCCTAAAAATACGCCTGCAACCATTGTCAAAGCAGAAGCAGCATCAAATGCTGATTTACTAATGCCTACACCAGAAAATACGCCAATAAAAAATAAGATCGTCATTGGATTCGTAACTGTTAAAAAAAGAACGGATGTATAAGAACGAAGTAAACCTTCTCCTTTAGCAGCGGCAGCGTGCTCCGCAGGTCGAGAACGAAAAGTTTGTACACCTAAATAACATAAAAATAATCCCCCAATCAGCTGAAGCCAAATCTTTTGGGTTAGTAAAAAGGTTGTAATGAACGTTAGGCCAAACGCAGCGATGCATCCATAAAGAGCATCTGCTGTAGCTGCTCCCAGCCCGGATACAAATCCGTGTAATCGCCCTTTAGATAACGTGCGATTGATACATAAAATACCAATGGGACCGACGGGAGCAGCAACGGAAAAACCGATCACTAACCCCTTTAGAAAATAAAATAAGTTCATCTTTTACGTTGCTCCTATGAAGTTTTTCTTTAGTATAGTACAAAAGCAATCGTGAATGAAGCCAAATTTGAGAAAGTTGTTAACACATATTTTTAGTCTGTTCGGGTACATCATAATGGTGTTATAAAAAACATCACTAGTAAATTTATTTTAATCATTAAAAAGTTCAAAAACTAAATTATTTTACACAGAAAATTAAATGTAGTAAAATAATTCACTGTTACATATATAGAAAGATCTACCACTGAAAAGTAGTCATTCGTAATGAGATGAAGAGAGGTTAGTCATCATGAGTAATCTGTTTGCAAAAAAAGATGTTAACAAGCTGTTAGAGGAAAATGCAGCAAAAGAATCAACTAAGACACTAGGGTTATTTGATGTTATTTTGATGGGAGTAGGAGCAACTATTGGGACAGGAGTTCTGGTTATAGCAGGGCTAGTTGCCGCCAGGGATGCAGGGCCCTCGGTCTCCATTTCCTTTGTTATTTCTGCAGTAGCCTGTATTCTTGTTGCGC
Organism: Priestia sp. FW507-14D1A; assembly: GCF_058781295.1. NCBI lineage: Bacteria > Bacillati > Bacillota > Bacilli > Caryophanales > Bacillaceae > Priestia > Priestia sp. FW507-14D1A. Next base: position 69,067 of record NZ_JBYSWQ010000002.1, on the reverse strand, counting down.
TGTGTTATGCAGAATTTGGTTCAGCTGTTCCAAGTTCGGGAGGCGCATATACATACATATATGTTTCACTAGGAAAATTTGTAGCGCATTTGATAGGGTGGTCCATCGTAGGATGCTATACGGTATCTTTAGCTTCTGTAGCGGGCGGATGGTCATCTTATGTGAATAATGTGCTTACTGAATTTGGTATTAGACTTCCTGAATCGTTCACGGCCATACCAAGCAATGGAGGTATTATCAATCTTCCTGCAGTATTTATTGTGCTGTGCATGTCGTTTTTATTAACAAGAGGGGTAAAAGAAAGTAAAAAAATAAATAACTTAATGGTTTTAATCAAGATAGGTATTGTTCTTTTATTTGTAGCCGTGGGCGTCTTTTTTATTCATACAAATAACTGGCACCCATTTACCCCTTTTGGTGTGAAAGGAATCTTTGCAGGCGCAGCTTCCGTCTTTTTTGCTTATAACGGATTTGATGCCATTTCTACTTCGGCAGAAGAAGTGAAAAATCCGCAAAGAAACTTGCCGCTAGGTATTTTGATTGCACTGAGTGTTTGTGCAGTCATTTACGTAGTAATTGCATTAGTATTAACAGGAATGGTTTCTTATAAAGAGCTAAACGTAGGCGATGCGTTGTCATATGCGCTCAATAGCGTAGGACAAGAATGGGCAGCGCTCATTGTATCTATAGGAGCGGTTATTGGTATTATGGCCGTCGTATTTGCTTATTTGTTTGTCGTGCCTCGCATACTGATGTCAATGAGCCATGATGGATTATTGCCGTCTCTTTTTGCGAAAGTAAACCGAAAAAACAGTGAACCTGTCATATCCACATGGCTTGTCGGGGCGTTAGGCGCGATCGTAGCTGGTTTTGTTGATTTAAAACAGCTGGCAGATTTAGCGAATATGCTGGCGATCGTCACGTTTGCTGCCGTTTCATTTTCGATTTTGGCTCTGCGAAAAAGTCAGCCTAATTTAAAACGCGGTTTCAAAGTACCTTTTGTACCATTTATTCCGATTATTGCTATTCTTTGCTGTATCTTTCTCATGTTCAACTTATCAATGAAAACGTGGATGTATTCAATCGGCTGGATGCTGATTGGCGTCTTTATTTACGTTGGATACGCCAGAAAGAACAAGAGCGCTTAACAAAAAGACTCTAAGCGAACAAGCTAGAGTCTTTTTTGTGTATATATTTCTCTTGAAAGTGATCTATGAACATAACGTAAAAATTAAAACTTTATTTGAGACATATGTCCTTTTTATTTTAGGAAGTGTTATTGTTTAATAAAAGAAACCGTTATGATGGAGAGGAAAACATGAGGGAAATTACGAGTGAAAAACAGCTGATGGAGTATATAAATACTTATAAATTAGAGTCGGTTTTCAAAAAAGAGTTACTACCGCATTTGTCACTGTATGATGTCGAGGCAGGGGAACGTCTTTGTTCTCAAGGAGATGCGTCTCACTGTTTGTACATATTGATGAAAGGCAAGGTTAAAGTTTATACCATATCGCCCGAAGGCAAGACACTTGTTCTTTCCTTTAAACAGCCTCTTGAAGTAATAGGCGATATTGAGTATGTACAAGATGTTGAGATTATGAATACGGTTGAAGCCGTTTCACCTTTAGTTGTTATCGGCATACCATACAAACGATTAAAACAGCATGCGAGCAATGATCCACAGCTGCTGACGTTTTTACTGGAAATGCTCACAAAAAAGTTTTGCGCAAAATCGAACTCGCTAAGCTTTAATTTAATGTACCCAGTGGAAGTGCGGCTGGCTAGTTACTTGCTCTCTATTTTTTGTGAAGAATCGCATTTGGTTATGAATCAAAAAACAGAAAGCTTAAAAGATATAGCTAATTTAATCGGAACGACTTACCGGCATTTAAATCGTGTTCTTCAAAAATTTGTAGCGCAAGGAGTTATTGAAAAAAAGAAAGGCTCCATTATTCTCAAAGATAAGGAAAAACTGAGCTGTCTAGCAAACGACAATATATACGAGTAGAAAAAGTAATAGATTAGTTGAAGGGGAGAGAGAAGAATGAAAACATACCGAACGCTGCTATTTGACATTGATAATACGCTTTTAGATTTTAACGCAGCCGAAGAGCAGGCTTTACAGCTTCTTTTTGCTAACCACGATATTCCGCTGACTGAGGAAAGCAAAAAACGTTATAGTTTAATTAACCAGGGGTTATGGACAGCTTTTGAAGAGAATAAAATAAGCCGTGAGCAAGTTGTAAATACCCGCTTTTCTACTCTATGTAAAGAATATGGAATAGAAAAAGACGGAAAGCTACTTGAAGCAGAGTACCGAACGTATTTGAATAATGGCCATCAGCTAATTGACGGAGCAATTGAGGTAATTAAAAAACTGAGCAGGTACTATGATTTGTACGTTGTTACAAACGGAGTCTCGGCTACACAGTATAAGCGCCTTCAAGACTCAGGCCTATATCCTTATTTTAAAGAAGTATTTGTTTCAGAAGATACAGGTTTTCAAAAACCTATGAAGGAATATTTTGATTATGTTTTTTCACATATAGAAGAGCTGTCCGTACATAAAACATTAATTGTCGGAGATTCTTTGAGTGCAGATATTCAAGGCGGGCAGCTAGCCGGTATTGATACATGCTGGTTTAATCCTCAGGCAAAAAAGAACGATACAAAGTGGGTGTCAACCTACGAAATAGGAAGACTTCAAGAGCTTTATGACTTGCTGAACGTAAGTAATGAAGCAGCTTCATTACAAGTGTAAAATATATAATAAAAGAAACAAAAAAACACCAGTCCTTTCCTCTGAATAAAAAGGCTGGTGTTTTTTATTTTATGGCTTTTGAGAGCTTAAAAATAACTCTAGGGATATCGGTCTATGAACGTGATTACTAAGGTAATCAATACATATTTAAACAGTTTTATCTCAAAAGCAATAGGGTATTTTAACAATATCCCAGATAAAGTAAGTAACTAGGAGGTCGTAAAAGATGATTAACGGAAAAAGCTTATCTCGTTCAGGAAAGAGTTCATATAGAAGAGAAACAGCGGTTGGAAAAACAGGAATGGTAGCCAGTGCTCATCCAATTGCAACAGACGCCGGAGAACAAGTGCTAAGAGCTGGAGGCAACGCAATTGATGCAGCAATTGCCGTTCAGTTTGGGCTCAACGTCGGAGAACCGATGATGACCGGTATTGGAGGCAGCGGCTTTTTTATGGTGTATCACAATGAAAGCAAAACAACTAAAATTTTTGATGGGCATTCTCAGGCTCCTAAAGCAGCTTATCCTGAAATGTTTCTTGATGAAAATAAAGAAGTTATTCCGTTTAGAAAGCGTTCTACTCATGCAACGGCAATTGGAATTCCAGGGATTTTAAAGGCGATGGAAGCAGCTCGTAAAGAGTATGGAACAAAACCCCTTGCTGAATTGATTGAACCGGCTGCCAAAGCAGCAGAAGCAGGTGTGGAAACAAACTGGGTTCTTGGAGATATTTTAAAAACATACGCTTACCGACTAGGAGAACATGCTAAGCAGCTATATTCTCCAAACGGCAAGCCTATGCAAGAAGGAGATATGATTAATAAAAAAGATCTTGCTAAAACATTTCGTATTCTTCAAGAAAAAGGTATCGAGGCTTTTTATGAAGGTGAAATTGCAGAAGCCATTATTTCAACGATCAAAGAGCACGGCGGTTTTATGGAACTGTCGGATTTGAAAGAATACCAGATTAAGATCGATGAGCCCGTGTGGGGAGATTATAAAGGATACCGAATTGCTTCTTCCAACATGCCTAGTGCAGGAGGAACCACCGTGCTGCAAATCTTAAAGCTATTAGAGGACTTTGATGTGTCTCAATACGACGTGAAATCTTGGGAAAAGTATTATTTGTTTGCAGAGGCTATGCGCATTGCATTTTCAGATAAAATTGCATTCTCTGGAGATCCAGCCTACAGTGACATTCCACTAAAAGGGCTTTTAAATGACGAATATATAAAGGAACGTCAAAAATTAATTAATTGGAAACATAAAAATGAGAAAGTTGATTTTGGCAACCCGTGGGATTATGAGAAAGGCCAAAAAGTGAACGTTGTGCGTCAGCCTTATGAACCTGAACGTGAGCTTAGTGAAACAACTCACTTCACCGTAGTTGACCGCTGGGGTAATATTGTCGCTTGTACATCAACTGTGGAACATCCTTTTGGTACAGGAATTATGGTTAAAGACCATGGGTTTTTACTCAACAACGAGCTTACTGATTTTGATGCTATTCCTGGAGGATTAAATCAAGCAGATGCAGGAAAGCGTCCGGTTAGCTGTAAAAGTCCAACCATCGTTTTTAAAGATAGCGAACCTGTACTCACTCTAGGTTCTCCAGGCGGACCAACGATTGTAGGGTCTGTGTTTCAAACACTTATGAATGTCTTAGACTATGGAATGGATATAAAAGAAGCGATTGAAGAACCAAGAATTTTTAATAGTACAGGATCACTTATCGGTTGGGAAGCCGGAGTGGATATGAATGCCAAAGGAGAGCTAGAAGCCATGGGATTTAATTTTGGAGATGAGCCATTCCCAATCGGAAATGTTCAAGGGATTCAAATCGATAAAGAAAACGGCCGTTTATTTGGAGCAGCTGATTCCAGCCGTGAAGGAAAAGCAACTGGCTTAGACTCTTAATAGTTAAAAAATGCATTGTACGCCCTCTCTTTTGTAAAAAGAGAGGGCGTACAATGCATTAAAAAAGATAAAAATGAGTAGGTAAAAAGAAGGAATATTTTTTTCTGAAAACATACTTTAGACCTTTATTATTATCAGCCTAATCTTCAGAAAGGAAAAAGAATAGAACGTTTTCATGTCCGGCTAATAAAAAAAAAGGTAGTGATTTTTTAAGAGATTAATGAAAACAGAATGGTCGGAAAGTATAAAAAACGGAATAGCGTTTTCAATGCTGGAAAGATAAAGTGTTTAATCATGTAGAAGTATAAAACGAAACGTCTGGAAATCGTGGTTTGAAATGTAAAAAAAGCCGTACACTTTCGTTGGGAAAACGGTTACATAAAAAGGGCTCTTACACGTAAACTTTGGTCCTAGTTACAGCTCAATGAAAAAGATAAAAATGAGAAATAGCTACATTTGGCATGTTTGACTTTCGTCATTTATCCAAGTAATCTTTTGGTTGAACGGAACCGGTTCTGTTTTCGGATTTTTGATAGCTAATTGAATTAATAAATTTATATTCTTTACTAACACAAAAGGAGAAAACATATGAAAATGAAACGAGTTGCTAAGCATACAACTGCTGCTACATTGGCTGCAGCCCTACTAGTAGGTGGAGGATATCAAACATTTGCTAAAGGAAATGACAGTAAAGACTTTAATAATAGCTACGGCATTTCGCATATTACTCGCGATAATATGGTGAAAATTCCACAGCAGCAAAACAGTGATCAGTTTAAAGTTCCTGCTTTTAATGAATCAACTATTAAAAACATTGCTTCTGCTAAAGGAAAAGATGCATCAGGAAATACAATTGACTTAGATGTATGGGACAGCTGGCCATTACAAAATGCTGATGGAACAGTGGCGACTTATCATGGATATCAAATTGTGTTTGCCCTAGCAGGTGACCCAAAAGATTCGAATGACACGTCTGTTTATCTTTTCTATAAAAAAGCTGGAGACAAATCTATTGACAGCTGGAAAAACGCTGGAAGAGTGTTTAAAGACAGCGATAAATTCGTTCCGAATGACCCGCATCTTAAAAATCAAACACAAGAATGGTCTGGTTCTGCCACGTTAACAAAAGATGGTAAAGTTCGTTTATTCTATACGGATTATTCAGGTAAACAATACGGAAAACAAACGTTAACGACAGCTCAAGTGAACATGTCTCAGCCAGACGATACTACGTTAAAAGTTGACGGAGTAGAAGATTACAAGTCAATCTTTGATGGCGACGGAAAGATTTATCAAACGGTTCAGCAGTTTATTGATGAAGGCGGGTATGACACAGGAGATAACCATACGCTAAGAGATCCTCACTACATAGAAGACAACGGACATAAGTACCTTGTTTTCGAAGCGAACACTGGAACAGAAGATGGCTACCAAGGCGAAGACTCTTTATATAACAGAGCATACTATGGAGGAAACAATCCTTTCTTCCAATCTGAAAAGAAAAAGCTTCTTGAAGGATCTAATAAAGAAAAAGCTTCTTTAGCAAATGGGGCTTTAGGCATTATTGAGTTAAATGACGACTATACGCTTAAAAAAGTAATGAAGCCGCTTATTACATCAAACACAGTTACAGACGAAATTGAACGTGCAAACATCTTCAAAAAAGATGGAAAATGGTATTTGTTCACCGATTCTCGCGGATCTAAAATGACGATTGATGGAATCGGACAAGATGATGTGTATATGCTAGGCTATGTTTCAAATACGTTAACAGGAAAATATAAGCCTTTAAATGATACAGGATTAGTTCTTCATATGGATTTAGATCCTAATGATAAAACATTTACGTATTCTCACTTTGCTGTACCGCAAACAAAAGGCGATAATGTCGTTATTACAAGCTACATGACAAATAGAGGCTTTTATGAAGACAACCACTCTACATTTGCACCAAGCTTCTTAGTGAACATTGACGGTTCAAAAACATCTGTTGTAAAAGATAGTGTTCTTGAGCAAGGTCAGTTAACAGTAGATGAAGACTGAGGGCTTTGCAATAGCAACAAAAGAAAATGGTGATTGTAATCACCATTTTCTTTTGTTTTATTCGATGTAGACAAAAAAGAGAAAGGTGGGGTTTGTTTGAAGAAAAAAGGTGCTTATAAATGGATAGCGCTTGCCGTTCTTTTAGTTGTAATAGCCGGACTCATTATAGCAGCCGTATCCAAAAAAGAGGATACAAAAGACCAAGGAAAAGAAAAAGAGAATAAAAGTGAATCCACTTATCGCCCAGTGTATCACTTCAGCACGCCTGATAAATGGAAAAATGATCCCCAAAAGCCCATTTATTTTGACGGGAAATATCATTACTATTACTTATACAATCATGATTATCCTAAAGGGAACGGGACGGAATGGCGACATGCAACGTCTAAAGATTTGGTTCATTGGAAAGATGAAGGAGTAGCTATTCCAAAGTATACAAATAAAAATGGCGATATATGGTCCGGATCGGTTGTAGAAGATAAAGAGAACACAGCAGGCTTTGGTAAAGGCGCAATTGTAGCGATTATGACTCAGCCTTCTGCCGATGGACAAAAGCAAGAACAGTATTTATGGTATAGTACCGATAGAGGAAAAACCTTTAAATCATATAGCAAAAATCCTATCATGCCTAATCCAGGCACCAAAGATTTTAGAGATCCCAAAGTCATATGGGATAATGAACATGACAAGTGGGTTCTCGTCATGTCAGAAGGTGAAAAAATCGGATTTTATGAATCTTCTAATCTAAAGGATTGGACATATACGGGAGGATTTGTAACTAAAGATATTGGCATTACCGAATGTCCAGACCTTTTTCAAATGAAGGCAGATGACGGGACAGTTAAGTGGGTTCTCGGGACAAGTGCAAATGGAAAAGAAAGCGGAAAGCCAAACACTTATGCTTATTGGACAGGAAATTACGATGGAACAACATTCACTCCCGATCTGGACGAGCCGCAATGGCTCGATCATGGCTTCGATTGGTACGGAGCAGTCACGTTTGAAGACGGTAAAAATAAAGGTTCCTTAAAAAAACGCTACGCTTTTGCATGGATGAACAACTGGGATTATCCAGATAAGACGCCAACGATGAAAGAAGGGTTTAACGGCTTCGATTCAGTAACCCGTGAAATTACGCTTTCAAAACAAGACGACAATCAGTACAGCCTGTTATCAAAGCCTGTCGAAGAATTAAATCAGCTAACTGATTCAACAAACTCTTTTGAGCAAGTAGAAGTGAATGGAGAGAAAAAGTTAAAGATAAAAGGTGAGGCTTATCAGCTTGATACAGATATTTCATGGTCAGATGCAGAAAATGTAGGCTTACGACTTCGAGAGTCCGCCGATCAAAAGCGGCACATTGATGTGGGTATTTTTGCAAAAGATAACGTCTCATATGTGAACAGAAGCTATAGCAATCAGCCTGATCAAAGCAAAAAGTATGTGGAAAGCCGTGATTACTTTGATGCAGGCAAGAAAAATGTTCATTTGAAGATATTAGTAGATAAAACAAGCATTGAAGTCTTTGTTGATGATGGAAAAACCGTGCATTCTAGCGAAATGTTTCCGCGTCACAACGACCAAGGAATTACGCTTTTCTCTCAAGGAGGAACGTCTCTCTTTAAAAATATAGAAATCAAACATTTTCGTTCCATTCAGTAATTTCCCTACTTTTAAAAAGAAGGAGCAGAATATCGCCTTATTGTGGTTTAGGACTAGGCAGAAAGGGTACATGTCTACTAACAGCAAATGAAAGGGTGTTTATTCAAATGGAAGAGAAAATGAGACAACTAATAGAGGGACTTAATACCGATTTAGCGGGTGAATATTCGGCGGTTATTCAGTACACTTACTATGCGTCTACAGTAACCGGCCTAGAATATCAAATTTTAAAACCTTTCTTTGAAGGAGAAATTCCTGACGAGCAAGGACACGCCCTTTATTTATCGGAAAAAATCAAAAACCTTGGCGGTGAGCCAACAACAAAGCCGGCTGAGGTGAAGCACGTTTCAAACGTGACGGAAATGCTTAAAGAAGCGAGCAAGGCTGAAAAAGAAACTATCCAGCGCTACGAAGAGCGTAAAAAACAAGCGGAAGAGTTAGGGTTAACAGAGCTTGTTGTAAAGCTTGAAGATATGATTGCAGATGAAACAAATCATATGGAAGAAATGGAACGTTTATTAAAAGATCCCCGACTAAGTTAATCATACAAATTACAAAAAAGCATCCCGTACCAGGTGTTACGGGGTGCTTTTTTGTAATTTGAAAAGGAAATAAAACATCATGTACGCATGTTTCTATCAATGTGAGGAAAGTCATATTTTTGAAATTATCTATCGCTTTGAAAAAATTTATAGTAAAATAATTATTTGGCTGCATATGGCAGCAACTATATGCGGGGCATCACATACATATAAAGGCTAAAAGGGTATACGTATATTGAAACCGCTTTTATGTTTTAGAAGAAAAACCATGGTATGCCCGCAGTTGCAAGGAGAGAGAAAGATGAGAAAACGAATCATGACAGCGCTGCTGCTTGTCACTGTTTTAGCTGCAATGGAAGGAACCATTGTCAGTACGGCTGTTCCAAGAATTACAAGTGATTTGTCGGGCATTGAGCTAGTTAGCTGGGTATATGCCATTTATATGCTGACAACTGCTGTATCTACACCTATATACGGAAAGTTAGCGGATCTATTCGGCCGCAAAAAAGTGATGCTTGTTGGAATCATTATTTTCTTAATCGGATCGATACTTTGCGGACTTAGCTTTTCGATGCAGCAATTAATTGTCTATAGAGCTATCCAAGGGCTGGGCGCCGGGGTCGTTATGCCGCTTACAATGATTATTATTGGCGACTTGTATGAAGAAGCAAAAGAAAGAGCCAAAGCGCAAGGATGGATTAGCGCAGTTTGGGGAGTTGCGGGAGTTCTCGGACCTCTTCTTGGGGGATTCTTAGTGGATACGCTGTCTTGGCGCTATATTTTCTTTTTGAATATACCGTTTGGACTAATGGCTTTTTTTGTTCTTTTAGTAAACTATAAAGAAGAAGTGGTAAAAGAAAAACGCTATATCGATTATATTGGAGCGGTGACGTTTTCAGTGGGAACAATTGCGTTTTTATATGCCCTTTTAACCGGAAGTCAGCATCAAAACTGGGGAGATCCGACCATTATAGGGTTATTTGTTCTAGCTGTTCTGACATTCATTGGCTTTATTTATATAGAAAAGAAATCGCCCGAACCTCTTATCCCGCTTGAACTGTTTTCCATTCGAAGTGTATCTGTTATAAACTTATTAACACTTCTTGTCGGATCAGTAGTTATTAGTATTACGGTCTACCTTCCAATTTGGAGTCAAGGAGTGCTGGGGAAAAGTGCAACCGCTGCTGGTTTTGTATTAATGCCTATGCCAGTATGCTGGACGATTGGTTCACTGCTTTCAGGGAATTTAGTAGGGCGTCTTAAAACGCACTCCATCCTTACGCTGGGCACGGCCATTGTAAGTACGGCTTGTTTTATGCTGTTTTTAGTTTCCACCCACTCACCCGTATTTTTAATTTATGTAGCCGTTGGGGTCCTTGGGTTAGGAATGGGTATTATTACGCCTATTTTTATGCTGGTTATTCAATCAGCGGTCCCGGCTAGCAAAAGAGGAGTAGCGGTGGCTCTTAATACGTTTACAAATACATTTAGTCAAACGCTAGGTTCTGCGGTGTTTGGTACAATCTTTAACTTAGTGACACTTTCACAAGCAAAGAAATTAGGGCAAGAAAATTTAAATGCTTCGTTTGAGACAGGCGGAGTACCAGCAGAAGAACTGTCAAAGCTGCATGAAATTCTTGCATCAGGTGTTCACATTATTTACAGTGGAACATTTTTAGCTGCATTACTAAGCTTTGCTGTTTCATGCTTCCTAGTAAAAACAAGACATGAAAAAATAAAAAATATATCTGTGCAAAAGTAACGAAAGAGGCTGAAACACAAATATTTTAGTTGAAGGACAATCCGAACGAGTTTGATTAGGAATCAAACTCGTTCGGATTTTTTTATAGGTATGGTGAATGTAGCTTTCACATATCTAGCTGCTTTTAGCTGTTGATTGGATTGATTTCGTTATATATCAGTTTCTTCTTTTAAAAAAATATCAAAGAAAGAAAAAAGATATTGTCTGATAACGTTCCCGCAAACTTATTCATAATAAGAAGGATTTTTATCAATGCAGAAAATTTTTTATTTTTTGTTTTTTTAGTATGGACATTTACCTAGTTGTTGATTATTATGAATTCTATAAGCATTGAATTTTAAGCGCTTTCAAGAGAAACATTTGTCTTTCTCAGGAATACACTTGATTTTTAACTCATATACTGTAAGTGCTTAGATGAATCTTTTAATGGGGAAAAGAGAAGTTTATAAGACGTGTTGAACAACAATGAGGGGGTATGGAAGATGACAAGCAGACGTTTAAAAGAATTCTTGAATAATAATTTAGAAGATTTAAAAGATAAAGGATTATACAATGTCATTAATCCGGTAGAGGGGCCCAATGGACCTGTGATTCAAATTGAGGGAAAGCAATTAATTAATTTATCATCCAACAATTATTTGGGGCTTGCTACAGACAAGAGGCTTATTAACGCGTGCAACGAAGCCACTGAAAAATACGGAGTAGGGGCTGGAGCTGTCCGAACGATTAATGGAACTCTAGATATTCATATTAAGCTAGAGGAAAAGCTAGCCGAGTTTAAGCATACAGAAGCAGCTATAGCTTATCAGTCTGGGTTTAACTGTAATATGGCAGCCATCTCCGCGGTTATGGATAAACATGATGCGATTTTATCAGATGAGCTGAATCACGCTTCAATTATTGACGGATGCCGGCTATCAAAAGCAAAAATTATTCCTTTTAAGCATTCAGATATGGAAGATCTTCGTGCAAAGGCAGGCGAAGCACAAAAATCCGGTTTATATAATAAAATAATGGTAATTACCGATGGTGTATTCTCAATGGATGGAGACATTGCTATGCTTCCGGAAATTGTAGAAATCGCAGAGGAATTTGACTTAATCACATACGTAGATGATGCTCACGGGTCGGGCGTATTAGGGAACGGCATGGGCACAGTTAAACATTTTGGCTTATCTGAAAAAGTAGACTTCCAGATTGGAACATTATCAAAAGCGATTGGAGCTGTAGGTGGGTACGTAGCCGGAAAAAAAGACTTAATCGACTGGTTAAAAGTAAGAAGCCGTCCGTTTTTGTTTTCGACTGCTATTACACCAGGCACGGCTGCTGCCTGTATGAAAGCAATTGAAATCCTAAGCACAAGTACAGAGCTGCAGCAGCAAATGTGGGAAAACAGTCGGTATTTAAAGCAAGGATTAAAAGAACTAGGCTTTAACATTGGAGAAAGTGAAACACCTATCACTCCGTGCATCATAGGAGATGAAAACCAAACCCAGATTTTTAGTAAGAGGTTAATAGAAGAAGGGGTATACGCTAAATCAATTGTTTTCCCAACCGTTCCAAGAGGGACAGGACGCGTTCGCAATATGCCGACGGCTGCTCATACGAAAGAAATGTTAGATGAAGCACTTCGTATCTACAAAAAAGTAGGCAAGGAAATGAAATTAATCTAAACGTTGAATCTAGGCAGTACACGAGGAGGATATTGACATGAAAAAAGTATTAATAACGGGTTCTTTAGGGCAAATCGGTTCTGAGTTAACGGCGAAAATGAGAGAGATATATGGTTCAGAAAATATTATTGCCACCGATATTCGCAAAACGACGAGCGATGTCGTGACTTCAGGTCCATTCGAGATTTTAGATGTAACGGATCAGACTGCGTTATTTACGATCGCTAAAAAGCATAAAGTTGATACGATTATTCACTTGGCTGCGCTGTTATCAGCGACAGCCGAGCAAAAACCGCTTCTAGCTTGGAATCTAAATATGGGCGGATTAGTAAACGCGCTCGAAGTAGCACGCGAGCTTCAGTGTCAATTTTTCACTCCAAGTTCAATTGGTGCATTTGGTCCAACGACTCCAAAAGACTGGACGCCGCAGGATACAATTCAACGTCCTACCACGATGTATGGTGTTAATAAAGTAGCGGGTGAATTACTTTGCGATTACTACCACCATAAATTCGGAGTAGATACACGAGGGCTGCGTTTTCCAGGCTTAATTTCATACGTAACGCCTCCAGGTGGAGGAACAACGGACTACGCTGTTGAAATTTATTATGAAGCCGTTAAGCATAAGCGATATACCTCTTACATTGACAAAGGAACATATATGGATATGATGTATATGCCTGATGCATTAAATGCTGTTATCCAACTAATGGAAGCTGACGGTTCTAAGCTGAAACACCGAAATTCATTTAACGTTTCTGCCATGAGCTTTGATCCAGAACAAATGGCGACTGAAATCAGAAAAACGATTCCGGAATTTGTGCTGAATTATCAAGTAGATCCTGTTCGACAAGCAATTGCGGAAAGCTGGCCTAACCATATAGATTCCAGCTGTGCAATAGAAGAGTGGGGGTTTAAAACAGAATATAACCTAGAAAAAATGACGAGAGAGATGCTGGGAAAGTTAAAAGTTGAATCACAGCTTGTCTTAACGTAAGTAGAGAAAAATGATTTCTTCCTTAAAATTAAAGTAAGCGCTTACTGAAAGGTAGGTTACTTGTTTATGCAAGTTCTACTTCGTAACAGTGGTGGACAGTACACATAGATCTCCTAATCCTTTAAGTGAGCGCTCGTTCGTTGAATAATCAGCACCTTTGTAAGTACCGTCTGTTAAAATAATAAGGGGATAGAAGGGAGGGAATGACAGTTGAGCAATAAATTTCAACAAGTTAATGATTTTTCAATGGGAAGATTAACATCTTTACTCGTTCTTTTACATAATACGGAACTAGCTGAAGGTATTGAAAAGGAAATTAATGAGAGAGGATACAGCTACACAGTAGGAAAAGTCGGAGCGATGGAGCTGTCTAAAGTCGTGGCGGCAATTGAAACGAGCGCCAAGACAAACAAAATTATTAATGCCCAGTCGTACCGGGAAGTTCACGCTCTTTATCATGCTATACTTGAAGCCATTCAAGGAGTTAGTCGAGGAACGCTGCAGCTGGGTGATATTTTACGGACGGTAGGACTCACATTTTCAATCGTGCGCGGAAAAATTGAGTTTTCAGGATCAAGCGACGAATGGATTAGCGTTTGTGTGTATGGAACGATAGGTGCGCCTAAAAAAGGCTTTGAACATGATACATTAGGCTTTGGTTTTAACCACATTTAAAAAATAATGAACGAAATAGTACGAATGTAAAAAGTGAGAGATGTACATAGCTGCTTTAAAGAAGATATTTTTCTTATTGAAAGGTTCTGTGCGGCGTGTTAACATAATAATTAATATAATAACTGCCTTTAAGACGGTCCAGAGAGGCCGAAAAGGACGGATCACTCATTTACTGCTTCTATGCCTATCTGTGCCCTTTTGCCCTCTGCGACAAAAGGGCTTTTATGTGTTACTTACCTCTTTTAAACGAAGTCCAGAGAGGCTTCAAAAGAGAATGGAGATATGTTATTTATCCATTCCTTCAAAAAAGAAAGAGCGTTGATACGGAAAGAATACACTGGAGGGTGGAACAACATGAATTATCGTAACAAGACAGTTGTAGCATCAGTAGCAGGTTTGACGTTAGAAGGGATGGACATTATGTTTATCTCGTTTGCTATGTCAATGATTATTGCTGAATTTCACATTGATTTAGCAACAGGTGGACTTATTTCTTCTATTACGAATATAGGAATGCTGATAGGTGGAGTCATCTTCGGAATTTTAGCAGATAAATTTGGAAGAGTGCGGGTTTTTACCTACACGGTTCTTCTATTTGCAGTCGGAACGGCATTAACAGGTTTTGCAGCAAATGTTGAACAAGTGTATGCTTCGCGATTTATTGCCGGAATTGGGGCTGGAGGAGAGTACGGGATCGGTATGGCTCTTGTAGCAGAAGCGTGGCCGAAACATAAGCAAGGACGAGCTTCATCCTATGTTAGTATTGGCGCACAATTTGGAGTGATCCTTGCGGCGCTTTTAAGTTCTCTAATCCTGCCGATTTTCGGATGGAGAGCGCTGTTTTTTGTGGGAATCATCCCCGTCATTTTTGCTTTTATCGTACGAAAAAATTTAAACGAATCTCCTGAGTGGCTACAAGCTCAAAAAGAGAAAACAGCGGTTGTTAAAAATAATGGTAAGCTTCGTCAATTATTCGCTACGCCTAGGACGGCGATGACGACTATTTCGCTGGCAGTGATGGCTACAGTCCAAATTGCAGGCTATAACGGACTGATGATATGGCTTCCATCTATGCTTCAGCAATCACAAGGCCTCTCTGTTTCAAGTTCAGCTCTTTGGACAATCAGTACAGCCGTGGGAATGATTATAGGCATGCTAACATTTGGTCAATTTATGGACCGTTTTGGATCGAAACGTACTTTTGGAATCTTTCTTCTTGCTTCAGCTTGTGCGGTATTTTTATACTCGTATGCCGAAGGAGGTGCAGGGCTGCTTATAGGAGGAGCTGTGGTCGGATTTTTCTCAAACGGAATGTTCGCGGGATACGGAGCATTGATCAGCAGCCACTATTCAGTAGAAGTGCGCAGCACTGCAACGAACACCATTTTTAACTTTGGGCGAGCGCTCGGAGGGTTATCACCCATTCTTGTCGGCTATCTTTTGCAAAGCTATGATATGACAGTAGCGATGACGTACTTGGCGGGGCTGTACTGTATTTCGTTTATTTTTATGGTAAGTCTTAAAAGAACGGGAGAAAAGAAAGTGAAACAAATGAACGCTCAATCTGCTCTTTAAAATAAAAGATAGATTCTATGCTTTTCTGGAAAAAACCGCGCTTATTCAAAAGGGCGGTTTTTTTGAGTGTATAAAAAATAAATTCAGATATACGGTTGTTTTTTCGCAGATGCTTTATTAACAAAGACACATTATCTATAAAAATATTTATGGATAAGCAGATATTTTCTAATTTGTATTATAGTAATTCCTCTCTTACAATAGGGTGTGTAAGGTGGAAACAGAAAATACTATCTTTATTTACAGGAGGACGTTACTATGTCTGAACATATATTAATGGTCGTAACAACGGCTGACAAAATGAAAGAAAATCATCCAACAGGCCTTTGGCTTTCAGAATTTGGTGAAGCGTACGTAGAGTTCGAAAAAGCTGGATTTACGATTACTGTAGCAAGTCCTCTAGGAGGAAAAGCGCCGGTGGATGCTCGCAGCCTTGAAGGGGAGACTTCTCAAGAAATCTTAAATACAGCTAAGCATCTAGAGAATACCCTAAAACTTGATACCATTACAGACAGTGCTAAATTCGATGCTGTTTTCTTACCAGGCGGTCACGGCACAATGTTTGATCTGCCAGATAATCAAACGCTCCACGCTTTAATTCGTGAACTATACGAAGGAGACAAAGTAGTAGCCGCTGTATGCCACGGACCCGCAGGCTTAGTAGGTGTTACATTATCAGATGAAAAGCCGTTGGTCGAAGGAAAAGATGTCGCTGCGTTTACAGATGATGAAGAACGTGAAACAACATTGGACCGCTTCATGCCGTTTCTTTTGGAAACACGTCTGCGTGAACTTGGGGCAAATGTAGTAACTGCTCCAAACTGGACAGATAATGTACAAGCAGATGGCAACCTAATAACAGGTCAAAATCCTCAGTCAACAATCAGTGTAGCTAAAGCAGTCGTGAAACACTTATTGAAATAAGATGTAAAAAAGCCTGTAGGCTTATAGCCTACAGGCTTTTTTATGAACAGCATCAAGAAAGATCGATGTGGATAAAATGTATGTTTTGCCGGCTTGAACTAGAGAAATCAATCATCATACAAAAAATATGATGGTCAGTGTAATAAATTCAAAAAGAGGGAAGCTTTTTATGGAGAATATTTTTAAAGAAATGAGGAAAAACGATGTCAGAAATTATTATTAACGCCATTTTGCAAGCCAAGCCAGGAAAAGAAGAAGAGCTTCGATCAGAGTTAGTAAAAGTTATTAAACCATCAAGAGAAGAAAAAGGATGTATTCAATACACTCTCCACCAGGATACAGACAAAGCAGGCACATTTGTTTTTTATGAGAAATGGAAAAGCCAAGAAGATGTTGAAGCTCACATTGAAACACCTCACTATCAACAATACAGACAGCAAACAGAACCGTTAATTGAAAGCAGAGCGGTACATCGTTTACAAGAAGTACGTTAATACAAAAAGAAGGGGAATAAAAGTGTTTTAGTTGAAGGAAGATCCGAACGAGGAACCAAGATTCTTGATGGAGAATCAAACTCGTTCGGATTTTTTTGTGGTTATGGTGAATGCAGATTTCATTTAGTGAGATCACGCAGAAGGGTAAGCGATGAGGAAAAATAATTGCAGCTGCGAAAAGCCGATTGGAAAAGGGGTAAGACAGTGAAAGAAACAAAAAATAATAGAAGCGGTGTTTGAGAAGCAGACAGGCGGGTAGATAAAAACTAGATGACATAGTTCAACAATTAACAAACTAAAAGGAGAGATCAAATCAATGCGTACAAATTTAAAACACTTTATTAACGGAGAATGGATTGAATCAACAGGAAACGAAACGTCAGATGTGATCAATCCTGCTACTGAAAAATCAATTGGTAAAATTAGCTTAGGCACAAAAGAAGATCTAGATAAAGCCGTGGCAGCAGCTAAAGCAGCTCTTCCCACATTTTCAAGAACAACAAAAGAAGAGCGAATTAAAATGCTTCGCAATATTGCAAAAGGATATGAAAAGCGTAAACAGGAGCTTATTGAAGTTATGACTGAAGAGCTTGGCGCTCCTTTAAAGATTTCAGAAGAAGTTCACTATGAAATGGGACTTAGCCACTTTAAAGAAGCAGCTAATGCACTTGAAGATTACACATTTGAAAAAGATCATGGAAGCTACAAGGTCGTGAAAGAGTCTATTGGAGTAAGCGGACTTATTACGCCATGGAACTTCCCAACGAATCAGACGTCTACTAAAATTGCAGGAGCTATCGCAGCAGGAAGTCCAATGGTATTAAAACCATCAGAACTTACACCGTATGCAGCGATGATATTAGCAGAGATCATTGATGAAGCTGGTGTACCAAAAGGTGCCTTTAACCTTGTAAACGGAACGGGAAGCACAATCGGTGACGGTATTAGTTCTCACCCGGACATTGATTTTGTATCATTTACAGGATCAGGTGCTGTAGGCGAGAAAATTATGCAAAACGCGGCTAAAACAATCAAAAAAGTAGCGCTTGAGCTAGGCGGGAAATCACCGCTAGTTGTATTAGAGGATGCGGATGT
This sequence comes from Priestia sp. FW507-14D1A, assembly GCF_058781295.1. Classification (NCBI taxonomy): domain Bacteria; kingdom Bacillati; phylum Bacillota; class Bacilli; order Caryophanales; family Bacillaceae; genus Priestia; species Priestia sp. FW507-14D1A. The sequence continues at coordinate 50,946 of NZ_JBYSWQ010000002.1, read as the reverse complement.
AGAAGAAGCCGCTAAAATAGCAGTTTCACACATTGCAATGAATACAGGGCAAGTATGTACGGCAGCAACGCGCATTATCATTCCTGCCTCTATGAAAGAAAAATTTGAAGAAGCAGTGAAGAAGGTTTTACCATCATTCCCAGTTGGTGATCCATTAAATAAAGACAACGTAACTGGACCGCTCGTAGCGGAAAAACAGTGGGATCGCGTACAGGATTATATTAAAAAAGGAATGGACGAAGGTGCAACACTTCTTACTGGCGGAACGGGCAAACCAGACGGCTTAGAGACAGGATACTTTGTTAAACCGACAGTCTTTACTGATGTTTCAAATGATATGGTTATTGCCCAAGAAGAAATCTTTGGACCTGTAACAACTATTATTACGTATGATGATCTAGAGCAAGCTCTTGAAATTGCAAATGATACAATTTATGGACTTGCAGGCTATGCGGTCGGAAAAGACCAAGAAACACTTGACTATGTTGCTAAAAATATTAGAGCTGGTCAAATCATTGTTAACGATGCCGAGCAAGACAGAGCTGCACCATTCGGTGGATTTAAGCAATCTGGTATTGGACGCGAATGGGGAGCATTTGGTATCGAAGAATATCTAGAGCCAAAAGCGATCATGGGCGTTAAAGTTCCAGCAAAAGTATAATTGGTGTAAAAAAAAGAAAGGAGTTTTTCTCCTTTCTTTTTTTTATGGATACATAAAAGAGAGCTAGTTAAAAAAAGAATAACGAAAGCAAAGGTGGATAGCATAAACGTGTATGGCGCATATGAAGTGACACGTTAAAGGAGGGAATTATAATTGGATAGAGAGATGCACGGAAGTTCATCAACGGAAAGCTTTATTCCCATGAGCTCTATAGCCAGTGGAAAAGGAGTCGAAGTGGCACCGGATATCTACAGCTACACTACACAGATTGTTAACATATGTTTTATAGGAAATCCAGATAAAGATAATAGTTTTGTACTTGTGGATGCGGGAATGCCTAATTCGGCTTCTATGATTATCGAAGAGGCAGAGGAAAGGTTTGGAAAAGGAAAAAAACCAAAAGCAATTATTCTTACACATGCACATTTTGATCATATTGGATCTATTATTGACCTAGTGGAGAAGTGGAACATACCGGTATATGCACATCCACTTGAACTTCCATATGTGACGGGTGAAAAAAATTATCCTGCACCGGATGGTACAGTGGAAGGCGGGCTCGTGGCAAAGCTTTCTCCACTATTTCCAACGGAAGCCATTGATTTAGGCTCTCATGTGCAAGCTTTACCAGTCGACGGCTCTGTACCTCATATGCCGGAATGGGAATGGATTCACACCCCTGGTCATTCTCCAGGACATATTTCTCTTTTTAGAAAGCAGGATCTTGCACTTATCGCTGGAGATGCTTTTGTTACAACTAAGCAAGAATATTTACTGGATGTACTAGAGCAAGAATTGGAGATTAGCGGTCCTCCTCGTTATTTAACTACGGACTGGGCATCTGCCCAAAAATCAGTTGAAGTGCTTCAGTCACTTCATCCGTCTGTGGCGGTGACCGGACATGGAAAACCGGTTTCCGGCGAATGGCTTTCAACTAATTTATTGAAGCTTACGAAGAATTTCAATGAAATTGCTCGTCCTGATTACGGAAAGTATGTATAGGGCTAAAGAAAAAATGTTACTCTTTACGCAGCTCCTAAAAGCTGCAGGTGAAGATCAAAAGCTCTACGAACTCAGTGAGTTCGTAGAGCTTTTTTAATTTTTCGTATAAAAGTGAAAAAAGGTTGTTATTACCCTTATTAAAAATTTTGTTGAATAGCCTGCTGCGCTTCTCGTAAATGTCTTAAGTGCTCTTCCATTCGTTTTAATTCTTTATCACTAGACGCCGCTTCTTTTTGTTCATTAATTTGTTGCTGAACGATAGTCAAATGCATTTGAGCATTTTGAAAATTAGCTCCATTCAGATTCATCTGTCCTTGATAAACTGCCTGTTCAGCTAATTGTAATGCTTCTTTAATATGAGTGTATGAATTCATGCTTCTCATCCTTCTGTATAGTATTTACAGTTAACATGCGCTGGTTTTTCGCAGCTATACAGCTATACAAAAGGATTTAGAAATAAAATAAAAATTACGTAGTACAAGCTAAGCAGGCTGCATACATTTATCATAGTTCAATTTATAAAACCTCAGAAGCAGGGAGGGATGTACGTGGGGGTTTTTTTTAGCTATATGTTATTAGGGCTATCGTTAGCCGCACCAATCGGTCCAATTAACGCCGCTCAGCTTGATAAAGGAATTAAACATGGTTTTTTACATGCTTGGTTCTTAGGGATAGGGGCAACATCGGTTGACGCTCTTTATATGCTTGTAGTTTATTTTGGGTCCGTTCATTTTTTAAGCAGCGATTTTATGAAAACGTTTCTTTTTTCGTTTGGATGCTTCGTATTAATTTATACCGGTATTGAGGGGCTAATGGGTGCAGGAAGGATTACACAACATAGAAAAACAAACGGTGATTCTGTGTTAAAGTGTTTTTTCTCAGGTTTTTTGCTGTCATTAACGAATCCGCTTACAATTCTTTTTTGGCTTGGCATTTATGGCTCTGTTTTAGCAAAAACAGCTAATACATATGAAACCGAACAGCTTATCTTATATAGCTGCGCTATTTTTACGGGAATTCTGGCCTGGGATATTGCGATGGCAGCTTTAGCAAGCACGTTTCGACGATACTTAGCAGCGACGTTTTTAACTGCCGTGTCCGTTGTATCGGGGTTATCTTTAATAGGATTTGGCCTATATTTCGGTTGGCAAGCGGCACAGCAATTAGGCTAAAAGAAGTGCTGAATCTAAAGTGTGTTCAGTACGTTGAAAAATAATAGAAAAGGTGCTTCTTTTTACGCATAAATTTTTCAAACTATCACACACTACATCGAAGTGTGAGGAGTGATAGAGTGAAAAAGAAAATAGGCTGCGGAAGTCAAGTTGAAGGAAAATTAAAATGGTGGCAGCTGTCTTTAATCGGGGTAGGATGCATCATCGGTACAGGCTATTTTTTAGGATCAAGTATTGCAATAAAAGCAGCCGGCCCCGCTGTATTAATCGCCTTTTTATTAGCGGCAGTGTGTACATTTATTGTGTTTGATGCGCTTGCTAAAATGAGTGCTCAAGATCCTCAAAAAGGTTCGTTTCGTTCCTATGCAAAGAAAGCTTATGGAAGATGGGCAGGCTTTAGCAGCGGATGGGTATACTGGAGTTCAGAGATGCTGATCATGGGGAGTCAGCTCACGGCTTTATCTCTTTTTACACGTTTTTGGTTTGACGGTATTCCACTGTGGGTCTTTGCCTCTATTTATGCTGTTTTAGGCATTGCTGTTGTATTAATCGGAACAAAAGGTTTTGAACGAATGGAAAATGTATTTGCTGTTACAAAAGTGGCTGCTATTTTAATGTTCATTGTATTGGCTAGTCTCGCTTTATTTGGATTTCTAGATGAAGGTGCCCAACAAGGAGTGCCTCGAACGATAAATGAATTATTTCCCCGCGGCTTTTGGGGTTTATGGGGTGCTTTGCTTTATGCATTTTATGCTTTTGGAGGCATCGAAGTTATGGGAATTATGACGGTCCGTTTAGAAAACAAAGAAGATGCGCCCAAAGCAGGGAGAAGCATGCTTATTTTGCTTGGAATTATTTATATCGCTTCACTAAGTTTAGCTATTTTAATTGTGCCATTTCATGATTTTCATGGAAATCAAAGTCCATTTATAACGGCTTTAGAAACATACCATCTTCCATTTTTTCCTCATGTTTTTAATGGAGCAATGATTATCGCTGGTTTTTCAACGATGTCAGCGTCTTTTTTTTCCGTAACGACAATGATTGTCACTCTTTCAGAAGATGGGGATGCTCCGGCATTATTTTCAAAACAAAAAAAGAAAAAGCGGCAATTTCCTTTCCCGGCTTTGCTTTTAACAACGTTGGGATTAGTTATTTCTATTGTTTTGTCCTTGCTATTGCCCGGGAAAATTTATGAGTACATTACAACAGCAGCGGGACTGATGCTGATTTATAACTGGTTCTTTATTTTAATTTCTTTTCATCGTTTAATGGAACAAACCGTGTGGGATAAAATAAAACAAGCTATTGGTATCTTGTTAATCTTACTAGCAGTAAGCGGCACGCTGTTGGAATCAGCAAGCAGACCGGGCTTTTTTGCAAGCTTAGGCTTTTTAATTGTTATAAGTCTTGTTATTTTGAAATTGCGCCATAAGTGGAAAGAAGAAGAAGCCGCTAGCTAACATATATTTAATCTTTATGAGGGACACTATGCACGTTGTACAATTACAAAAATAAAAGGTGGTTATGATCATGCCAAAAAACAAGCAGACTCCTTCTTCACAAGTAGATCAAAAACAAGTAGTAGATGACAAAGCAAAAGCGCTACGAGAAAATAATTATGAAGATGGTCATATTCGCAAGATAACTCAAAGCGGGGCAGACGGCCAATAACAAAAAAAGACGCGTTCGCGTCTTTTTTTGTTGAAGTGTATCCTTACCAACGATGAGCTTTTGCATTACTTCGCAGGATGATGTTCGTTTGAGACATCTCTGTATGTCCATTTACTTGGGACTTTGAACGCTTCGGTCTCGTCCAGTTGTGGCGGAATAGTTCTGAATGCTGATCTACATGATTTTTATCATTCATCATAATCACCTCAAGGATAGGATACTTTCACAAGATATTTGCGGTGAAATATCTCTCTTATAGAATGGGGTAAAAAAGAAGAAATACACCTAACACTTTTAACCATACATATAAAAGGAGTGCCTATTCATAAACTACAGAAGGCAACTTCTAACTTTAGGTTAAGCTTCGGATTTATAAGCAAAAACTGCCTTAGTGGGGACTAAGGCAGTTTTTGCTTGAGGGATTAAACTTCAATAATGATGGGAAGAATCATAGGTCTTCTTTTCGTTTGGTTATATAAAAATTGGCCAAGCGTTGTCTTAATTTCTTTTTTCATAATGTTCCATTGATGAACATGCGCTTTTTGTAATTGGTTTACGATTTTAGTCACTTGTCGATTAACATCTTTTAATAGCTGCTCTGAGTCTCTTGTATAAACAAAACCTCGCGAAATTGTGTCTGGACCAGACACAATTTTTCCTTCCGTTTTATTTAAAGTAATCACAATAACCAGCATGCCATCTTCTGAAAGCTGTTTACGGTCACGTAAAACCGCGTTTCCAACATCGCCAATGCCGAAACCGTCTACATATACATTGCCAGCAGGGATTTTTCTTGTTTGAAAAGCTGTTCCGCCCTTGATGTCAACAATATCACCGTTATTTATAATAAAAATGTTCTCTTTTTCCACCCCGACGGATTCTGCTAATAAGCTGTGGTGATGAAGCATTCGAAACTCGCCGTGAATGGGGATAAAATACTTTGGCTTCATCAATGTAGCCATTAATTTTAGCTCTTCTTGATAGCCATGTCCTGATACGTGCATACCTGTTGCGCTTCCTGAACCGTAAATCACATGAGCCCCGAGTGTGAAAAGACTGTCGACAATACGAGAGATATTACGTTCATTGCCAGGAATAGGCCCTGCTGATAAAATAACCGTGTCTTCAGGAAGAATTTCTACTTGTCGGTGATTTCCACTGGCTAATCTAGATAGAGCGGCCATCGGTTCGCCTTGGCTTCCAGTGCAGAGAATAGCGACTTGTTCAGGCGCAAGTGAATGTACTTCATAAGGTTCAATTAGCATCCCTTCAGGAATAGTTAGATACCCTTTCTCTAACGCAACTGATACAACGTTAACCATGCTTCTTCCAAGAAGCGCAAGCTTTCTATTCGTTTTAATCGCTGCATCTACAATTTGCTGTACGCGGTTAACGTTGGAGGCGAAAGTAGAAATAATCACTTTTCGCTTTGCTTTACGAAAAGCTTCTTCTACATGTTTGCCAACTAGCTTTTCTGAAGGCGTAAATCCAGGGCGTTCAGCATTTGTGCTTTCGGATATTAAAGCCAGTACACCTTCACTGCCGATTTTCGCCATTTTATGAAGGTCTGGATATTGGTCGTTAACAGGAGTTAAATCAAACTTAAAATCTCCCGTATGCACAACAGCTCCTTCAGGGGTATGAAAGACAATGCCGAGACAATCTGGAATGCTGTGATTCGTTTTAAAAAAAGAAAGCGGAATATTGCCTAATGTAATTTCGGACTCTTCGTTGATTTCAATAAGCTCCGTCTCAGCAGATAATTGATGCTCTTGAAGTTTAATATCAATTAATCCAAGGGTAAGGCTTGTTGCATAAATAGGGAGATTTAACTGTTTTAAAAGATAAGGAATACCTCCAATATGGTCTTCATGACCATGAGTCACAACCAGTGCGCGAACTTTTTCTCGATTCTCTTGTAAGTATGTAATATCAGGTATGATCAAATCAATTCCTAATAAACTTTCATCAGGAAATTTAGACCCGCAGTCAATCACAATGATGTCATCGTCATATTGAACGGCATACATATTTTTTCCTATTTCATTAATGCCGCCTAAAGCAAAAATGGATAATGTATTGCTATTTGTACTCACGCTTATTTCCTCCTATATTTTCAAAATAGACACATACAGTTTCTACTCTTAGTATGAGCAGTTATTTCTGGTGCATTCTGTTAAATATGGAGATTTTATTTTTACTTAAATAGGAGGAATACAAGCAAAAAGAAAAGAAGGTCATTTTCCTAATACTACCTCTTATTTTCTTTTTATAACTCCATAAAATATAGACGTTACACATGGAGGTGGATGGAATGAGTAAACAAAATAAAAGCAAAAACCGAGGATTCAGCAGCAGTGAAGCTGCTGTCGATAATGTGAATAAAAGTATTTTATCAAACGATATTCATACAGATGAGCTTCAAAAAGCAAAAGTAAGCCGTCATAACAAATAAAAGAATGACAAAAGAGCAGCATTGAGCTGCTCTTGATAAAATAGAGATAGGGAAGTGAAAAAACGTGTCAGAAAACAAAAGTTCTCAATATAAAGAAGAAAATATGTCAACTCCTAGTCGTCCTCTTGAATATAAAGAACGCGCGAACGAATCAAAAAGTACACGTCAAATGCTGCGCAGTATTCTTGAATATTCAAGTCGTTATCGTTAACAAATTTTACATATAATCATGGGCATATTTCAAAGGGCTCCTATCGACAAATATAAGGTATAAAGAACCTTTTTTGAAAAAATATATATTATTTACAATAAATTTAAAAAAATCATAAATGAACCTGCTATAATCCTCTTGAAAAGACAAGCCTTGCAAAAATTTGAGAGGAGCATTTTATATGCGAAAAAAATATAATCGCGTAGGTTATGCCGTTTTAACAATGTGTACAGCTTTATCTATCTCACTGCCTTTTACTACTCATTCAGCATCAGCAGAAAGCGCTGCTGACCCTGCACCAGAAATTAAAGCCTCTATCGTAAATGAAAATAACGGTAAAAAAGTCTTGTTTGATAATACGCATGGTCAAACTGCGGGTACAGCAGATTGGGTTATTGATGGAGGTTTTTCTGATTTTGGGAAAGGACTGGCAGGTAGCGGGTTTGATGTAAAAGAGCTGCGAAAATCTACGCCGATTACATACAATGACCTCAGTGGCTATAGCGTGTTTGTTGTGCCAGAAGCGAATATTCCGTATAAATCTTCTGAACAAGCCGCCCTTTTACAATATGTTCAGAACGGGGGAAGCGTCTTTTTTATTGCTGATCATTACAATGCAGACCGAAACAAAAACCGGTGGGACTCTTCAGAAGTTTTTAACGGATACCGTCGCGGAGCATGGACAAACCCCGCAAAAGGCATGACAACGGAAGAAGCAACCTCCGATGCAATGCAAAACGTAGCAAGCTCTGACTGGTTAGCGAGTAACTTTGGTGTTCGCTTTCGCTATAATGCCATTGGTGATGTGACAGCCAATGATATTGTAGCTCCTTCTCAGGCATTCGGTATTACGCTAGGTGTTTCCACCGTTGCTATGCATGCAGGTTCTACGGTTGCTATTACGGACCCAAACAAAGCAAAAGGAATTGTGTATCTTCCTAAGACAACGACAAAATGGTCAAATGCTGTAGATCAAGGAGTGTATAATGGAGGAGGAAGAGCCGAGGGACCTTTTGCTGCTGTTTCAAAAGTAGGGACAGGTAAAGCTGCTTTTATCGGAGATTCTTCACCGGTTGAAGATGCTACACCAAAATATAAACGAGAAGATACAGGATCTTCTAAAACCACATATGACGGATTTAAGGAACAAGACGATTCTATACTGCTTGTAAATATGGTCAATTGGTTAGCGAAGCAAGAAAGCTATACCTCTTTGAATCAAGTATCAGGACTTCAATTAGATCAGGCTACAGCATTACTTTCGTCGGAAACGCCAAGTCAGTCCACTGAGCCTCAGCCTGAGCCATGGTCAGCACCTACAGCAGGCTATAAATGGTACGATACGTCAACTTTTGCCTCTGGTTCATATGGTTATAAAGGTGGAACCACACAGCCCCCAGCTGCTAGTGCTTACGTATTGGAACATCAAGCCATTTTACCAACGAGCGGCGTATTCCAAATACGCGTAAAGGTAAGCGGGCTTTCGGCTAACACTACGTACAGCACGTTTAATCTAGGTGCATATAACGGATCAGGAACTCAAATTGCTAAAGTTCAAAACGCAGATGGAAGCTGGCCGTCATCGTATGGATACAGCAGCAATTTTTCAATTACAACGGACGCAGCTGGAAATGGAGAAAAGGTTTTGAATGTCCAATTAAATCCAAATGCAGCGGGGAGTGCCAATCTTCGCTTACGCCAAAGCGGTACGAATGCATATACAGAAGCTGTAACGGTAGGGAACGTAGCGGTTGAACCATTGCCTTAATAAAAGCGAAAGCAAGCACTTGTGCTTGCTTTTTTATTGTTATATTCTCTATCTTTGAGCGTTAAAGAAGCGTCAGACGAGAGACTTATCCATAAAGGAGAAATATGATATCTTAGAAGAAAGAATGAAGTAAAAGGAGTCAGCTAATATGTCTAAATATAAAGAATTAGAGACGGGTTATCTAATGGATAAGATTAAAGAATACAAAAACTTAATTTGGAGAGTAGGGCCAGGAAGTGAAAGAACTATAGAAGCTGTTCAAGAGATTCAAGGAATGGAAAAAGAGTTAAAAGCACGCAATGCAGAATTTGAAGCTACGGATTGGAAAGCTTTTACTCGGGAAATAAAAGAAAACTACGATTTTACTTATTAAGAAGCCATATTCATAATAATGTGATTGAAATAAATGTCTCCAAGTAGAAGGCTTTCTGTTTTCTACTTGGAAACGATATAAGTAGTATGAAGACGATTAAGAAAAATGATCCAGTATCAGTGAAGCAAGTAATCCAAGTGCAGCAATCAATCCTGTAATAGAACCTCCTTCTTCATAGGCCTCTGGCATCATTGTAGAACCTACCATAGCAATAATACCGCCGCCGGCAAAAGCAGCAATAGCAGCCATAAGTGTCTCAGATGCATGGTCTAAAAAAACAAAGCCTGTCCATGAACTAAAAGCTGAAATGAACAAAACCGCTGCCCATAGTAAAAAAATTTTCTTTTTAGAGAATCCGCTTTTTACTAGACCGGTCGTACTGGACAATCCTTCAGGAATATTACTTATAAAAATAGCGATAACAAGAAGCCAGCTAACGGTTCCATTTTCGATTAAGCTAGCCCCAATCATAATAGACTCCGGGATTGCATCCATTACGGTTCCTATAAATATAGCAATTCCAGAACTACTCGCAGCCATTTGTTTGGTAGACCTCTTTCTTTTATTCGCTCCTTGACGTGAAATTAGATAGTCTAAAAAAGTAAAAACAATAGCACCTGCAAGGAACCCAAGAGAAGTAGCTTTTAACCCGCCGTTATGAACCGAGTCTCCAAGCAGCTCATAGGTAGATGCTCCAATTAATACACCTGTCCCAAAAGCCATAATATAACCAATTATCTTTTTGCCGATAGGCAAAAAAACTGCTGCCAAAGCACCAAGAAGGACAGCTGATCCTGAGATTCCGCCCCACATCGCAGCTTGCCACATGAAAAATCCCTCCTCATCTCTATTTTCTATTGATACTTTCCCTAAGTAGAGAAAGTGAAAACGTAAAGGGAGAAGAAAGGAATTTGTTCGATCAAGTAGCGATTTCATTTCGTTATCCTTAAGAAATAGAGTGTTCCAGCATCCTACGCCTATATTTATTTTGAATGTTCATAAAATTTAAATTATACTGAAATAAAAAAATATTTCACTGAGATGATTGATTTAATAAAGGTGAAAGGTTTTGTTAAGTGTTTTTCTGAAAAAAACAATTGTATTTCTGAGGGAAATTTATTATTATAAAATAAGTAATTATACAGTCGAATAGCTAAAAATAGAAAAAATAGTTTAGTTGTAAAGGTACTAGATAAAAATGGAAGGTTTTAAAAGCGATAGCTGTTCCATCAGACACAAAAAGTATCTTTCCTAACAGAGCTATAACAAGTTTAGGAGGAGGAAATGGAATGGCAGACAAAGAGCTAAAAAGAGGCTTAGAATCCCGTCACATTCAAATGATCGCGCTAGGCGGAACAATTGGCGTTGGATTATTTATGGGATCAGCAAGCACCATCCAATGGACAGGTCCATCGGTATTGCTTGCTTACGCAATCTGCGGAATGTTTATTTTCTTTATTATGCGTGCCATGGGCGAGATGCTGTACATGGAACCAAGCACAGGTTCATTCGCTACATTTGGCCACAAATATATTCATCCATTAGCAGGTTATATGGCTGCGTGGAGCAACTGGTTTCAATTTGTAATAGTAGGGATGTCTGAAATTATAGCAGTAGGAGCATATATGCATTACTGGTTCCCACATCTACCTGCTTGGGTACCAGGTATTATCGCCATGTTGATTTTAGGCACAGCAAACTTAGTTTCAGTAAAATCATTTGGAGAGTTTGAATTTTGGTTTGCGATGATTAAGATTGTAACGATTATTTTGATGATTATTGCAGGGCTTGGGTTGATTTTCTTCGGATTTGGAAACGGGGGAGACGCCATTGGATTATCAAACCTTTGGGCACACGGCGGCTTCTTTGCAGGCGGATGGTCAGGTTTTTTCTTTGCACTATCTCTTGTTATTGCAGCTTATCAAGGAGTCGAGCTAATTGGTATTACAGCTGGTGAAGCAAAGGACCCTAAAAAAACGTTAAGAAACGCAATTCAAAGCATCATCTGGCGCATTTTAATTTTTTATATTGGAGCTATTTTCGTTATCGTGACGGTATATCCGTGGAATGAATTAGATTCTTTAGGAAGTCCATTTGTATCTACATTTGCTAAAGTTGGTGTTACGGCAGCTGCAGGTATCATTAACTTTGTTGTTATTACAGCAGCGATGTCAGGCTGTAACAGCGGAATTTTTAGTGCAGGACGCATGCTTTATACACTTGGCGTAAACGGCCAAGCACCTAAATTCTTCACAAAAATTTCTCGTAACGGCGTTCCAATTTATAGCACACTCGCTGTTATGATTGGATTGGTAATTGGTGTTGTTTTAAACTACATCGCTCCACCTAATGTATTTGTTTATGTATACAGTGCGAGCGTGCTTCCGGGAATGATTCCTTGGTTCATCATTCTTATCAGTCAAATTCGTTTCCGTAAAGTTAAAGGTGCTGAAATGGATAGTCATCCTTTCAAAATGCCTTTTGCACCTGTAACGAATTATGTAACTATTGCCTTTCTACTAATGGTGCTTGTAGGCATGTGGTTTAATGATGAAACGCGTATTTCACTTATCGTAGGAATTATTTTCCTTGCTCTTGTTGTCGTTAGTTTCTACGCATTCGGAATAAATAAGCGTATGATACCTGATACAGAGAACGGTCAAATAAAGAAATAACTATGCATTTTCATAAGTAAAAAGCAAAACAAAAAAACGGCTGAGAAAAGCCGTTTTTTTGTTTTGTTTAAATGAAAGATACAAGAAAAATGTCATTGTACGCTGATAGTTTGGATAAACTATAGTCGTTCATATAACGTAAAGGGAGCGATTGTTATGAGAAGCCACAGATATATTATTAAAGATTCACTAAAAGCTGATGAAGTTGCCCGAGATTTGGAACTGCAGCTGGATATAAACCGAATGTCGGATGTCAGAATCCTTTCGGTAAATGCACAAAACGAAATACTCGTTCAAATGGAGGAGGAGAACGAAGAAGCAGGAGATGTTATTGATGTATTTATGAAAGAGTATAAAACCGCAGAAATTATTGAATAGCATGTAGTTGAGAAGAATATTGAGGGGTTTCGTTGAATAAATAAAAAGAAAACACCTTTACTTTTTATTAAAAAAGAACACACGAAGAAAACTTCTTGGTTATCAAGAAGTTTCTTTTGTATCTGAACATTCGTTTATATAGGTAGGGAGAGGTGATGAAGGTGAAAAGAAATAGTGAGGGTCACGTCTTTTTTATTATTCTCGGAGGGCTGTTTATTTTAATAGGCACACTCTTTGCAAATACTTCCGTTTATTTTCTCATCTCCGGATGGATAGCAGCTGTCTGTTGTTTAGGAATCAGCGCTGTACTAAAGAAAGGAAAAACAAAATCAGTCAGTAAAGAGGAGGAAGAATAATAATTTTTATATAAAGATGGAAAGTAAATATATGAAAAGGAAGAATGGATCTCCATTCTTCCTTAAGTCATGGTGTGTATGAAATTGTCTTAGAAACGTCCGCCGCCAAGTTGTTGCTCAGCTAATTGTACAAGACGTTTTGTGATTTCGCCGCCTACTGATCCGTTTGCACGTGCAGTAGTGTCAGCTCCTAAATTTACTCCGAACTCGCTAGCGATTTCATATTTCATTTGATCGATTGCTTGTTCAGCTCCGTACACTAATAATTCATTATTATTGCTGCTTTTGTTGTTTGCCATTGTATTCAACTCCTTTCTGTAACGTTAAGGTGTGAATAAAAGAAGAAGAATATACAACAAACTGATATTTATTTTATAAAAAACGTATCTTTACGTTGTTTGTCCTTCTAGAAGCTTAACGGGAAGGCAGATTTCACGAGGTATATTGCTGAATTCTCCTTCAATTTCTTTTAGTAAAATATCAATGGCTGTTTGAGCAATCGATTCGATGGGTTGTTGAACTGTAGTTAGACCAGGTAACAAAGTCTGACTGGTCTCCGTTCCGTCATAGCCCACGATTTTTAAATCTCTTGGGATATTTTTTCCTCTTTTTTGTGCTTCCGCAACTACTAAAGCTGCAAGTAAGTCATCACTTGCAAAAATACCATCTACTTCCGGATGTTCTTCAAAAACCTTAGAAATAGTTTCTCGCTGAATGTTGCGGTCAAAGGTATTTGAAATTTCATACGTGATAGGCTGTTTTCCGTCCTTTTTCATCACGTTTTCATAAGCTTTCCTTCTTAAGTTAGCTGGAGTTTCAAGTTTAAGGGGGCCGTTAATATGAACAATATGCTTACAACCTTTTGAAATGAGCAATTCTGTGGCTTGTTTTCCTCCAGCATAGTTATCAGAAGATACGGTAGGAATATCTGTTGATAAATAATGATCCACTGCTACCACAGGAAGACTTTGACTTTCTGAATCAAAAATACCTCTGTTATAAGTAACGGCAATAACACCATCTACCTGATTTCTGATGAGCATCTCTACATATTTTTTTTCTTTATCAATTCGATTAAGACTGTTACAAAGAAGTACTTTGTAGTTAAGGGAAGCACATATACTTTCAATGTGAAAGGCTAACTCTCCGAAAAAAGGGTTGCTCGTTTGCGGGACGATCATACCGATTAAATTTGTTCGCTTATTAAATAATGAACGTGCAATATCGTTTGGGAAATAATTAATTTCTTTCATTGCTTTATAAACATTTTCTCGTGTTTCTTTGCTTATGTAACCACGGTTATTTAATACACGAGAAACGGTAGTCGGTGAAACACCTGCAATTTTTGCTACATCACTAATCTTGGCTTTCATCTAGTTTCCTCCTAATTTCTCCAAAACATTGCTTTTATAGTATATATCAGACATGTAAAAGGCTTAAAATAAATTGCAATCAAGCAAAGAGTTTTCTAATTGTTCGTTTTTTTTTGAACGATAAAAATCTATATAAGGATTGTAAACGGTTTATTAAACAATTTAAACATACCACAAAGCCCACTTTTCCGCCTAATACAATCTTTTTTTAATATAAAATGTGAAACCGGTTGACATATGAAACCGGTTGACATAAAATCAAATTTGAAAGTGCTTTCATTTTGTTAGATAAAAGATTTTATATCTTAAGCTAAAGGGGTAACTAAAATGAAAAGTTCAAAAAGTTTATATTGGAAGCTGAGTGCATATTTTTTCTTCTTCTTTTTTACGTGGTCGTCGAGCTACTCTTTATTTTCTATCTGGTTAGGGCAAGAGATTAAGTTGAACGGATCAGCAACAGGCTTAATCTTTTCTGTAAACGCTATCTTTGCTTTGTGTATGCAGCCTTTGTACGGATATATATCTGACAGGATAGGTTTAAAGAAACACATTTTATTTTTTATTAGCTGTCTTTTAGTGTTTGTAGGACCATTTTATATTTTTGTTTATGGACCTTTACTTCAATACAATGTGTTGATAGGAGCTATTATTGGAGGACTATATTTAGGAGTGGCGTTTTTGGCGGGCATCGGAGCGATTGAAACCTACATAGAGAAAGTCAGCCGAAAATATAAATTTGAGTACGGAAAATCTAGAATGTGGGGTTCATTAGGCTGGGCTGCAGCTACGTTTTTTGCAGGACAATTATTTAATATTAATCCTCACATTAATTTTTGGGTGGCATCTGTTTCAGCGATTATCTTAGTGGCTATTATTTTTTCTGTAAAGGTAGAAATGAGCAGCTATGAAATGGAAAAGGCTGAATCCGTCACGCTGAGAGATGTAGGCAGTTTATTCTTATTGAAGGAATTTTGGTTTTTTATGATTTATGTTGTTGGCGTTACATGCGTATATGGGGTATACGATCAGCAATTTCCTATCTATTATGCATCTTTGTTTCCTACTGAATCGATAGGTAACCAAGTATTTGGCTACTTAAATTCGTTTCAAGTATTTTTAGAAGCTGGAATGATGTTCGCAGCACCGTTTATTGTAAATAAGATCGGTGCAAAAAACAGTTTAATTTTAGCAGGGTTTCTAATGGGATTTCGTATTATTGGGTCAGGGCTTGTTGTTGGTCCAATCGGAATATCGTCGATGAAACTTATTCATGCATTAGAACTTCCTATTATGCTCATTGCCATCTTTAAATATTTGGCAGCTAACTTTGACACGCGCCTATCTTCTATACTTTATTTGGTTGGATTCCAATTTGCTTCACAAATAGGTGCTTCAGTTCTTTCACCTATAGCGGGAGGATTATATGATGGCGTAGGTTTTTCCCGTACCTATTTAATTATGGGAGGTATGGTTTTAGTATTTAACGTTATTTCGATGTTTACATTACTAAACTCTAAAAAACATAGATTTATAAGAAAAGATGTACAAGAAAACACGCAGATTATATAGGGGGATATGATGATGTTAACGATAAATAAAATCGAGCAAGCTCAACATTCATTAAATGAAGCAGAGAAAAAGGTGAATCATCAATATCGGTTAGGGTATCACATTATGGCGCCAGCGAACTGGATTAATGACCCGAATGGGTTGGTTCAGTATAAAGGAGAATATCATGTTTTTTATCAACATCATCCTTATGACGAGAATTGGGGGCCGATGCATTGGGGGCATGTAAAAAGCAAAGATCTTGTTCATTGGCAGCACTTGCCGATTGCTTTAGCTCCTGGAGATCCATTTGATAAAGATGGATGTTTTTCTGGAAGTGCCGTGGATAACGAAGGAGAGCTTACGTTAATTTATACAGGACATAATTATATAGACAAAGAGCTGGATACTTTTTTTCAAAACCAAAATATAGCTGTTAGTAAAGACGGCATTACCTTTGAAAAAGCAGAGGCCAACCCAGTTATTGCTGAGCCGCCAGCAGATAGTTCTCATCATTTTCGAGACCCCAAAGTATGGAAGTACGAAGATTTCTGGTATATGATTCTAGGAAACTCAACAAAGAAAAAAGAGGGACGTGTTATCTTATACCGGTCTTCAAATTTACGAAAATGGGAATATGTTGGTGTTCTTGCTAAAAGCGATGGAGATCTAGGATATATGTGGGAGTGTCCAGACTTCTTTGAGTTAGACGGAAAGCACGTGTTAATGATTTCTCCTCAAGGGATAGAAGCAAAAGGTGATTCCTATCACAACCTTTTCCAAACGGGATATTTAGTTGGAGAATATAATTATGAAACCAATACATTTCATCACGGGTCATTTACTGAATTAGATTACGGCCACGATTTTTACGCTGTTCAAACACTTTTAGATGATAAAGGGCGGCGAATTGCAATTGGCTGGATGGACATGTGGGAAGCTAATATGCCAACGAAAGAGGATGGATGGTGCGGTGCGCTAACGCTTCCGAGAGAACTAACTTTAAGAGGGGATAAAGTGTTGATGAACCCCGTCCAAGAGCTTACATCACTTCGGAAAACTCAGTATAATATGCTAACCAATAAAGCTCTTTCTAACAGCTATGTAGTAGAAGTAAATGAAGACTTGCTAGAGATACAAGCTGTATTTGATTTAGCGGACTGCCAAGCTTCATCGGTAGGAATAAAAATTCGTGGAATAAACAACGAAGAAACGCTGATGTGTTACAACCTTAATGAGCAAAAGCTATTGCTTGACTGTACTCACTCGGGAAAAGAAGATGGAGTGAGGAAAGCAGCGTTACAAGCAGGTGAGACACTAGCTTTACGAATATTTGTGGACCGTTCTTCCATTGAAGTATTTGCAAACGAAGGACAAGCGACCATGACGAGCCGTATTTATCCAAAAGAAAGCAGGCTCGGAATTGAGTTATTTACTGAAGGAGGAAACGTAATCGTAAAAGAGTTAACGTATTGGAATTTAAAAGATATTTGGGGGTAAAATACAGAGGAAGAAGTATATTAATACTTCTTCTTTTTTGAGCATTTAATAGTTCGTCAACAAAGTGGAGGTATATAAATGGATAAGGCACTTTAGATTAAAAGTACGAGCAAATACGATATAATAGTAAAAGAGATAATGAATGAAAGAGAAACTGTCCTGCTCTAAGATTCCCAGAAGAAAGTAGGATAGAGCAAGGCTACTGCGCTTATAAAACAACGATCAGTAAAGAAAAAATTATGTTTTAAGACACAAAAAGAAAAGGAGATACGATGACTAATCAAAAAGAAACAGGATGGAATTTACGTCATAGCTATGCGGAGTTACCAAACATCTTTTTTACGCCTCTTGATCCTAATCCAGTGAGTTCACCTAAAATAGTTAAATTTAACGACTCTTTAGCCCCATCTCTAGGGTTACAAAAGGAACAGCTGCAAAGCCCAGAAGGAGTTAGCATTTTGGCTGGAAACAGTGTCCCAAAAGGTGCTTTCCCACTTGCACAAGCTTATGGGGGGCATCAATTTGGCCACTTTAACATGCTAGGAGACGGTCGGGCTATGCTGATAGGGGAGCAAGTTACGCCTTCGGGTGAGAAAGTAGACCTTCAGCTTAAAGGCTCAGGCCGAACTCCGTATTCCCGCGGAGGAGATGGACGGGCAGCTCTAGGACCTATGCTGCGTGAGTATATTATTAGTGAAGCCATGCATGCTCTTGGTATTCCAACTACTCGGAGCCTAGCAGTCGTAACAACAGGCGAATCCATTTTTCGTGAAAAAGAACTGCCCGGGGCGATTCTGACGCGTGTAGCTTCCAGTCACCTTCGTTTTGGCACATTTCAGTTCGCTGCAAAATGGGGAACGGTAGAAAACCTTCAAGCTTTAGCTGACTATGCATTAGAACGTCACTTTTCCCATATAGAAAAGAATGAAAAAAAATATTTATCATTGCTTCAAGAAGTGATTAAGCGTCACGCTAAGCTAGTTTCTAAATGGCAGCTTGTTGGTTTTATTCATGGCGTCATGAATACGGATAATATGACAATTAGCGGAGAAACAATTGATTATGGACCATGTGCATTTATGGATACCTATGATCCAGAAACTGTATTTAGTTCAATTGATGTACAAGGGCGCTACGCTTATCAAAATCAACCAGGCATTACAGGGTGGAATCTTGCTAGGTTTGCTGAGGCTTTATTACCGCTATTGGATCAAGATATAGAAAAAGCAGTTGAAATAGCGCAAAGCGCCGTGACGGAATTTCCAAAATTCTATCGGGAAAACTGGCTCGCTGGTATGCAGGCTAAACTTGGGCTTTTTAACGAAGAAAAAGAAGATGAAGCATTATTCCAAGACCTTCTTACAATAATGAAAACCTATAAAGCTGACTATACAAATACGTTTCGTGCATTAACTTTCGAGAAGCTAGAAAATAGTGACTTGTTTGAAAGCAAAGAGTTTGCACAGTGGCATGAGCTATGGCAGCAAAGACTAGGTAGACAACAACAATCTAAAGCGGAGTCACAAGAGCTTATGAAAAATAATAATCCGGCTGTCATTCCTCGAAATCACCGAGTGGAAGAAGCGTTAGACGCAGCACAAAAAGAAGACTACAGCGTCATGGAAACCCTTCTTGAAGTGCTTTCTAGCCCATATGAATCTCCGGGTCAGCCAGAGTATTGTACACCGTCTGCTCCGTCTAATCAGCCTTATCAAACTTACTGTGGAACTTGATCTGCCTAAATAAGAACTGGTATTTAAAAACAGGATAAACGAAATCAAAAAGAGCTCTTTATAAAGAGCTCTTTTTGATTTTCTAAAAAATGTATTATTGATCCATTAAAATGATAGCGATTTCTTGCAAAAATCTACATAAAATTTAACAGGATAAAAGAATCAAAATAAAAAGTGATTATCTAATTCTTTGGTCTCTCATTATTGCCAATAGGAACTATTATATAATAAATTATTCCACTATTTCACAAAAAAATACATTAACGATATTTTTTTGAAAATGGTCTACTTTAATAGCTGTAGAAGAGTTTATAAAAAAATAGCAGGTTAAATATGACGATGGATTTGCCTATTTAATCAAAAAATTGAAGGTTTAAGACTTTATAACCAAATGAAAAATATAAGAGGAGAAAAATGAGATAATCACTCCATTTTACCTATTTGACTTTTCAATATTATGCAAGTAATCTTGGAAAGGTAATGGAACCGGTTCTGTTATTTCGCCAGATTGATATGACTTCTCGATACATAGAAAATGAATTACTTGTGAGTGACACAAGAAAAGGTATTATACAAAAGGGAGAAAAACAGATGAATATTAAGAAAATCGCAAAGCAAACTACAGCTTTATCTTTTGCTACAGCTCTGTTAGTAGGTGCTGGATCTCAAACATGGGCTGCTGAAAGCAATCATAAAGATACCAACAATAATTATGGAGTTTCCCATATTACGCGTGATAACATGCTGAAAATTCCTCAGCAGCAAAAAAGCGAACAATTTAAAGTTCCAGCTTTTGATAAATCAACAATCAAAAATATTGCTTCTGCAAAAGGGTACGATAAATCGGGCAATTTAATTGATTTAGACGTATGGGACAGCTGGCCTCTGCAAAATGCTGACGGAACAGTAGCCAACTATAATGGTTACCAAGTTGTATTTGCACTAGCAGGTGATCCGAAAGATGCTGATGATACATCTATTTATGTGTTTTATCAAAAAATCGGTGAAGATTCGATTGACAGTTGGAAAAATGCAGGAAGAGTGTTCAAAGACAGTGACAAATTCGTACCGAATGATCCTCATTTGAAAAAGCAAACCCAAGAATGGTCAGGATCTGCTACTTTAACATCAGACGGAAAAATACGCTTATTCTATACTAACTTTTCAGGTACAAACTATGGAAAACAAACCTTAACAACGGCTCAAGTAAATGTATCCCAGCCGGGTGGAGATACGTTAAAAATTGAAGGTGTTGAAGATCATAAATCCATTTTTGATGGTGATGGTAAAAAGTATCAAAATATTCAGCAGTTTATTGACGAAGGCGCATATGGTTCAGGAGATAATCATACGTTGAGAGATCCTCACTATGTAGAGGATAAAGGGCATAAATACCTTGTATTTGAAGCAAACACAGGAACTGAAGATGGTTATCAAGGTGAAGATTCCCTTTACAATCGAGCTTACTACGGTGGAAATAATCCATTTTTCCAATCAGAAAAAGAGAAATTACTGCAGAGCTCTAATAAAAAGAAAGCCTCTTTAGCAAACGGTGCATTAGGTATTGTTGAACTAAATAACGATTATACCTTGAAAAAAGTAATGGATCCACTGATTACTTCAAACACGGTGACAGATGAAATTGAACGCGCAAATGTATTTAAAAAAGATGGAAAATGGTACTTATTTACAGATTCTCGCGGATCTAAAATGACGATTGATGGTATCGGCCAAGATGACGTATATATGCTAGGATACGTATCAAATACGCTGACAGGAAAATACAAGCCGCTAAATGATACAGGACTTGTTTTACATATGGACCTCGATCCTAATGACAAAACGTTTACGTATTCACATTTTGCAGTTCCACAAGTGAAAGGAGACAATGTCGTAATTACAAGTTACATGACAAACAGAGGCTTCTATTCAGAGGAACATTCTACTTTTGCTCCTAGCTTCTTATTAAATATTAAAGGATCAAAAACAGCTGTTGTGAAAAACAGTTTTTTACCACAAGGGCAATTAAGTACGGACAAATAATTTTTAAAAACGAAAGAAGATGGCGGTAACTGCTGCTGTTTTCTTTCGTTTTATTATTTAATCAAAAATGTGCTGTAACCGCAGTGCTGATTAAATAAAAAAGCAGTGTACACATTGATAGTTATTTAAAGAAAATGAAACATTCGGACAGACTATAACTTTAAGAATGAAACCGGTTGACATGCAGGTTTGACTAACTTAATATATTTACATATAATGGTTTGAAACGTTTTCATAGATTAGTATGACATGAGGGTACTTGTAGATGAAATAGCTTGTAGTAGTAGGGAATGATCATTTCTTTGAAAGAGAAAATTCCAATCGTTAACTGAAAATAAAGAAGGTGCTTCTAATGAAACGAATTGATAAGGTATACAATCAGCTGTTGAGTAATTTTCAAGAGTTTACAGAAGTGGAACTTTTACATAAACAAGGAAGCTCAGCGATTGAAATTGCTGAACAGTTAGATTTAGAGAGATCTAATGTAAGTCTTGAGCTTAACAAACTTGTCCGCATGCAAAAAGTAATCAAAATTAAAATGTTCCCCGTTCGCTACGTTCCGCTAGAGATTGTTGAAATCATTTGTCGTCAAAAGTGGGATACGAATAAGATGGAAGTAGAAAAGCTAGAGCAGCTATCTAATGGGGGAAAAGAAGAAGCTCTTCCTGCTAATCCTTTTGAATTAATGATTGGAGCTACCGGAAGTTTGAAAAAATCGATTTCTCAAGCAAAAGCTGCTGTTCTTTACCCGCCTAATGGATTACATATGCTGCTATTAGGTCCCACGGGATCGGGAAAATCTCTTTTTGCAAAACGAATCTATCAATTTGCCTTATATTCAGAGAGGCTAAAAACAGATGCCCCGTTCATTACCTTTAACTGCGCTGATTATTACCATAATCCTCAATTACTTCTTTCTCAGTTATTTGGTCATAAGCAAGGGAGTTTCACCGGAGCAACTGAAAGTAAAGTAGGTTTAGTAGAACAAGCAAATGAAGGTATTCTCTTTATGGATGAAGTACACCGGCTTCCTCCCGAAGGCCAAGAAATGCTTTTCTATCTCATTGATCAAGGTACGTATAACCGTCTAGGGGAAACAGATCATAAGCGAACGTCTAAGGTATTAATTATTTGTGCTACAACTGAAAATCCCGGTTCAGCCTTACTGCAAACTTTCTTAAGAAGAATTCCGATGACTATCCATATTCCCTCATTAGAAGAGAGGTCTTTAAAAGAAAAAATTCGCCTCACCACGTTTCTTTTAGAACAGGAGGCTAAACGAATTAATAAAAAGCTAAGTGTCCACATTGATGTATTAAATGCTTTAATCCACACTGAAAAATTCGGGAATGTAGGGCAGTTAAAGTCGAATGTGCAGCTCGTTTGCGCACACGGATTTTTAAATAACCTTGATAGTAAACATATGGTGGAACTTACAGTGCGAGATCTGCCTGACGATATTAAACGAGATTGGATTTCAAATAGTAAAAATATGGAGCGTAGCAAAAAAATTTCTGAATATGTAAACCTTAAAACGATTATCTCCCCGGCTATGGAGAGCCAAGAAATAAAAATGGAGGAAGACGTATCATTTAATTTATATCAGTTAATAGAAGAAAAAGTAGATGTTTTAACAAAAGAAGGTTTATCTCAAGAAGACATCAATCAGTATATTCTTACCGACATTCATTTGAATGTTCGAAGCTTTTTTAATCAAAAAAATGGCCAGAGTTCTAATTTAATGAAGTTTGTGGAAGACCATGTGATTCAGCTTACAAAAGAATTAAAACAGTTGGCTGAAAAAGAATTGAACTGTAAATTTGATCGCAGGTTTATTCATTTTTTAAGTATGCATATGGAATCCTTTTTAAAGCGAAAAAAACAAGTAGACGTATTAAATACAAAGGAGATAGATGAAATTCGCGAAACATATCCAAAAGAATATGCGGTAGCACTGCTTTTTAAAAATCGAATTGAAAAGTGGTTTAACATCTGCGTGCCAGAAATAGAAGTTATTTATCTCACAATGGTTATTCAATCAATTCGAACGTTAGAAGAAAATAAACGAGTAGGAATTGTAGTTGCTGCCCATGGAAACAGCACGGCAACTTCTATGGTTGAAGTTGCTACGGAGCTTTTAGGAAGCACTCCTATTATAGCTATTGATGTGCCTTTGACGGTATCTCCAGTTGAAATTGTAGACAGGTTAATCCAAGGAATTAAGAAAGTAGATGAAGGAGAAGGCGTATTAATGCTTGTGGACATGGGTTCGCTTGCCATGTTAGAAAGCAAGTTGGAACAAAAAACAGGGACTAAGATTAAAACCATCAGCAATGTGACGACGTCTATGGTGTTAGACACCGTTAGAAAAGTAAATTATTTAGATTTAAATTTATATGCCATATTTGATTCGGTGCAAAAAGACTTTATGGAATTTATAGATAAACAGCAGCACGTGTTTGGAAAGAAGAAAGCACTTGTTTCTATTTGTACAACAGGAAGCGGTACAGCAAAACAATTAGAAAAAATCTTAACGATTATTTCACGCAAAGTATCTCAAGAACCTATTAAAATTTTAACCGTTTCTTCTATTAAATTAGCAGCAAACATTCGAGAAATTCAAAAAGAATATGAAATTGTTGCAACGGCAGGCACTAAAAATCCAAGGATTGATGCGCCTCATGTATCATTAGAAGTCCTCATTGAAGGGCAGGGAGAGCGAATACTTCAACAGGCAATTACAAAAGAAACGATAAGCTATGATGATGAGAAAACCGAAGCGAATATTGTGGTGCGTGAACTTTGCGAAGAAAACTTGCGAAAGTACCTTCTATTTATTAATCCGTACCTCATAAGTGAAATTCTGTTAGAATGGTTAAGTCATGTACAAGATGAGTTAGAAATGGAATTAAGCAACACTGTTATGATTCGAATTGTGATGCATACAGCCTTTGCTTTAGAAAGAATGATAAAAAATGAACCTCTTACTTTTCCCGAGGATGAAGAAATCACTCACCAGTTAGAAAACATTTATCAAAAAACGGAAAAAACATTACAAGCCGTCGAAAAAAAGCTGAAACTTACCTTAACAAGAGATGAAAAATTATTTATTGCCACCATTTTTGCGGATGAAATGTAAAAATCATATTATAATTCTGAGAAACTAGTTTGATTTATATGCCACTAGTTTCTTTTTTTATCCCATTTTTAAAATAACAGAAAAACCTGTATTAAAACGAATGACGTTTTGATACAGGTTTGTTTATTTTAAGGAACCTGTATCAACAACGCAGAAAAAGGTATTGAAAAATAAATGAAAGCGCTTAATACTCTTTGTTGGCACGATACTTGCAATAAATAAGTGTAGAACGTAAAAGAGAGGAGCAAGTGTACATGATTTCAGTCATTATTAGTGGACATGGTGATTTCGCGCCAGCGTTAGAGGGGTCTTCCAAAATGATATTTGGTGAAGAGAATCACGTAGTAGCCGTACCTTTTCTAAAAGGCGAGGGTATCCAAACCCTTGAAGAAAAATATAAGCAGGCACTAGAGGAGGTGCCCTTAGAAAATGAAGTGCTTTTTTTAGTCGATATTTTCGGAGGTACACCCTACAATGCGGCTACTCCATATATCCTTAAAAATAAAACAGCGGATATGGTATCCGGAGTTAACTTGCCTATGCTATTAGAAGTGTTAGCCATGAGGGAACACGTTACATTAAAAGAGATGCTAGGAAGATTAAAGCAGGTGAATGAAGAAAGTTTTCAAGTGTGCAGTGAACATTTGGAGAAAATCCAGCAAGCAAACCAAATCGGAGAGGATGGATTATTATGAAAATCGTTTTAGCAAGAATTGATGACCGCTTTATTCACGGGCAAGTATTAACAAGATGGATCAAAACAAATGCAGCAGATCGAATTATCATTGTTTCAGATGAGGTGGCAGCGGATGAAATGCGAAAAACGCTTATTCTTTCTGTGGCTCCTTCGAATGTAAAGGCAAGCGCTGTGTCGATTTCTAAAATGACAAAAGCATTTCACAGCCCTCGCTATCAGGATACAACAGCCATGCTGCTGTTTGAAAACCCCGCAGACATTGTCGCTCTTGTTCAAGCGGGCGTACCTATTGAGACAGTAAACGTAGGGGGCATGCGTTTTGCTAATGACCGAAAACAAATCACTAAATCTGTAAGCGTTACCAAAAAAGATATCGATGCTTTTGAGAAACTGCAGGAACTAGGCGTAAAGCTTGAGCTGCGCCAATTACCTTCAGATTCTAGTGAAAATTTTATTCAACTACTGAGAAACGAAACAAAAATCAAATAAGGAGATGAGTTTATGTCTTCCATACAAATTATTTTATTATTAGTCATTGCAGCAGTAACTGGTATCGCAAGCGTGTTGGACGAAGGGCAATCCCATCGTCCTCTCATTGCCTGTACGTTAGTAGGCTTGGTGCTTGGAGATTTAAAAACCGGCATTATTTTAGGTGGAACACTGGAATTAATGGCTCTTGGATGGATGAATGTTGGATTGGCGATGGCACCCGATACGGCTATTGCTTCTGTTATTTCAACTATTTTAGTTATCACAGCTGGTCAGGGGATTGGTGAAGGCATTGCGGTA
This sequence comes from Priestia sp. FW507-14D1A, assembly GCF_058781295.1. NCBI lineage: Bacteria > Bacillati > Bacillota > Bacilli > Caryophanales > Bacillaceae > Priestia > Priestia sp. FW507-14D1A. Next base: position 25,399 of record NZ_JBYSWQ010000002.1, on the reverse strand, counting down.
GCCATAGCTTTAGCAGCTGCAGGGCAAGTACTCACCATTTTTGTTCGTACCATCACAGTATTTTTAATTCATCGGGCTGATAAGTACGCGGAAGAAGGAAACTTTAAAGGAATTGAAATTATGCATATTACTGCTATGGGTTTTCAGGCTCTCCGCGTTATGATTCCAACTTTAATTGTTACATTAATCAGCGTAAGCGCCGTGCAAACTTTCCTCGGAAATATTCCGGAAGTTATTACAAAAGGCCTGCAAATTGGGGGAGGCATTATCGTAGTCGTAGGATATGCCATGGTTATCAATATGATGAACATTCCTCATTTAAAGCCCTTTTTCTATATCGGGTTCTTATTGGCGGCATTTACAGGGTTTAACCTGGTAGGATTTGGAGCGCTGGGTCTTTGTTTAGCACTTCTTTATCAACAAGTAATGCAGCAGCGAAATCAAATGCAGCCGGCAGGCGTTCCCGCAGCTACAGGGAGCGAACAAGTATATGATGATGACGATGATGATTTAGATGCCTAAATGGCGAACTTAAGGGAGGGATAGAGATGGAAAATGAAAAAAGATTAACGAAAAAAGATATCTTTAGCATGTTCATTCGTTCGAATTTTTTACTCGGTTCATTTAACTTTGAGCGTGTTCAAGCAATGGGCTATTGCTATGTCATGATTCCAGCAATCAAACGCTTATATGGACCGGGAGCTCAGCGAAATGCAGCATTAAAGCGTCATTTAGAATGGTTCAATACACACCCATGGATTTCTGCACCTATATTCGGCGTCACGGCAGCAATGGAAGAAGAAATGGCAAACAAAAAAGATTTTGATGAAAAAGCTATCAGCGGAATGAAAATTGGATTAATGGGCCCGCTTGCTGGTGTAGGAGACCCTATTTTCTGGGGAACGCTTCGACCAGTTCTCGCGGCCCTAGGCGCATCGCTTGCGTTAGGCGGGAATATTGCCGGCCCACTGCTGTTTTTCATCTTAATTAATGCAATTCGATTAAGTACAAAATATTATGGATTAAAATATGGCTACTTAAAAGGAACAGAAATTTTAAAAGATTTAGTAGGCAATCGAATTCAAAAACTGACGGAAGGTGCATCCATTTTGGGACTCTTCGTAATGGGAGCGTTAGTTTCGAAATGGACCACTATTAATATACCAGTGGTTGTTTCTAGGATCAAAGATGATTCTGGTAAAGTTGTGGTAAAAACCGTGCAAGACGTACTTGATAGTATTCTACCGGGGCTGCTTCCTTTAGCTCTAACTCTATTAGTAGCATGGATGCTTCGAAAAGGCACAAATCCGCTGCTTATTATTTTCGGTATTTTCTTAATTGGTATAGGGGGTTATTGGATAGGCTTTTTAGGGTGATAAATAAGAGGAGTCATCTATTCTTCTAGCATCTGCTGGTGAAAATGTTTTACATAACCAGTATGCAAATAAAGGAGGAAAGGAAGATGAAAAGAATCGTTAAAAAGTTATTGATGATTGGAGTCGCTTGTTCCATAAGCTTGTTTTCTGCATACCCTGTATTAGCTGATAATACAGGGTATTATCAAGAAAAATACCGGAATCAATTTCATTTTTCTCCAGAAGCGAACTGGATGAACGATCCAAATGGAATGGTCTATTATAACGGAGAGTATCACCTTTTTTATCAGTATTATCCTTATGGTACCACTTGGGGACCTATGCACTGGGGGCATGCAGTTAGTACAGATTTAGTGAAATGGAAACACCTGCCGATTGCTCTTTCTCCAGACGAGAACGGAGAGATTTTTTCAGGAAGTGCCGTTATCGATTGGAATAATACCGCAGGGTTTGGAAAAGAAGCAATGGTAGCTATCTTTACACACTCTGGCAGAAAAGGACAAGTGCAAAGTCTAGCATACAGCAAGGACAGCGGAAGAACGTGGACCAAGTATGAAGGAAATCCTGTTATGCCCAATCCCCCAGTTCCTGACTGGCGCGACCCAAAAGTGTTTTGGCACGAGCAAACCAACCAGTGGGTGATGTCTTTAGCTGCTAAAGATAAAATTATGTTTTATACATCACCTGACTTGAAAAGTTGGAAATACGCAAGTGAGTTTGGACCTGATGGAGGCATCCAAGCAAACGGTCAAAATGGTGCCTACTCATATACTTTATCCGAACAAAAAGGTCAATCCTTTACTCTGGAGGGAGAAATTACGCTTGTAGAAAAGAATGGAAGCGCAGGCGCAGGCGGTCTTGTTTTTCGTTCTAATAAAGACGCAACAAACGCATATACCGTCAATTTAGATGCAGAAAAGAACCTCTTAACACTTAACAAAGTGGAGAAAGGAAACGTAACGACCGTTGTTTCAAAGCCGATGAGGCTTGATACATCACAAGCATATCATGTAAAAGTAGAAACAAATAGTCACTACTTTAAGGTACTGTTAAATGGAAAACAGGTTCTAGAAGGCAGTGATGCATCTTTTGAAAATGGTCAGTTTGGATTAACAGCATGGAATTCCACAGCTGTCTTTCGTCATGTTAAATTTACGAATCAATCTAATTTTATAACCAATCTATCTAACTGGAAACCTGTTACGGGAACGTGGAATGATACTGCTGATGGAAAAACCGGTAAATCTGACAGCGATGGATATATCATGAGTGAAGAACAGGGAGATCAGTTCATTTTTAAGTCAAATATGACATTTTTAGATGGAAATCCTGGTTCAGGTGCACTACTCTTTCGGGCAGACGCGGAAGCCAAAAACGGATATATAGCTAGCGTGGATACTTCTAAAGATACAATCAAACTAGTAAAGCTTCAAAATGGCATTTCAACTGTCCTTGCCGAAATCAACGCAAAAATTGATGCGAGCAAATCACATCAAGTAAAAGTAACTGCCTCGGGAAATAAACTTGATTTGTATATAGACGATAACTTCACCCTTACTGCAAAAGATGAAACTTTTTCAAAAGGATTGTTTGGATTACATGTTCATCAATCCTCAGTCCGGTTTCAAGATGTTAACATGACCAAGTTTATTGATACAGATGAAAAGGAAATTAAAAATAAAAGTTTTGAAACAGGCGATCTCACCGGCTGGAAAACGATAAAAGGAAATGCATTCACAAACGATCATGTAACGGATGCCACCGCAAATTGGAGCGGTCTCTTTGAACAAAAAGGAAAGTATCATTTATGGGGATTTTCCGATAAGCAAGACGGCGATAATGCCACTGGAGAATTACATTCATCTTATTTTAAATTGAGCGGATCAGGTGAAATCAATTTGTTAATGGGAGGCGGAAACGACCCCACAAACCGCTATGTCTCCTTAGTCAGGGCCTCTGACGATAAAGAATTGATTCGTCAAGCGAATACAAAGTTTGCAGATGAAAAGTATCAGCGCTACGTATGGGATGCTTCTAAGTATATAGGAGAAGTATTGTACGTTAAAGCCGTTGATCAAGCTGTAGGCGGATGGGGGCACATTAATCTAGATGATATTAATGTATTTAATACAGAAAAAATGCCGGAGAAAATAGACAGTGTAGCAAAAGAACCGGAGGAAGTTAAACAAAGGGAAAGCGGAGAGCTTTCAGATTGGAATACTGTGTCAGGAGAATGGGTGGAATCAACTCATGGAAGCAACGGAGGGATTTGGGAGTGTCCTACTTTACTCGAACTGCCGGTTGATGGAGACAGTACAAAGAAAAAATGGGTGCTGCAAGTCAGCATCAATGATGGAGCGGCAGCTGGAGGTTCAGGTATGCAGTACTTTGTTGGTGATTTTGACGGGAAAACATTTAAAAATGAAAACCCGCCAGAGGAAGTGCTTTGGACAGATTATGGTGCCGACTTTTATGCTGCTGTAGATTGGAGCGGAGTTGAAGGAGATAACGGAGAAAAGTATTGGCTAGGCTGGATGAGCAACTGGCAATATGCCAACAATACCCCAACTACTACTTGGAGAAGTTCTATGTCAATTCCAAGAAAAATAGAACTCACCAACACAGCAAAAGGGCTTCGTTTAAAACAAACACCTGTTTCAATTGATTCAATTCGCAATAAGCAAGAAAAAAAGGTGTTAAAGAATCTGATGGTCGTTGAAAATAAAAATCTTCTTTCAGGCATACAGGAAAACAAATATGAAATTATGGCAGAATTTGATGTTTCTAATACAGATGCACAAGAATTTGGTTTTCAAATTCAAAAAGAAGGCAGTGAAAATACAAAAGTCAGCTATAACGTAAACAAGCAGCGATTATTTGTTGACCGAACAAACTCTGGAAGTTTTGATTTTGGTGAAGATGTGAAAGGCAAACACTCTGCTTCCATGCTTCCAAAAGACGGAAAGGTTAAGCTTCATATGTTTGTAGACCAGTCATCTGTAGAAGTATTTGGTAATGACGGCACAGAAGTAATAACAGATCAGCTCTTTCCGACGCTTTCAAGTAATAAAATAAGGCTTTATAGCAAAGGAGGAGCTGTGAAATTGAATTCCTTGAAGATGTATCCATTAAAATCTATTTGGAATAAAAGTCCTGTTGAAACAAACTTATCAGGGTGGAAAAGCATTAGCGGACTATGGGCCGATACGATTAATGGAAAACAAGGACGAAGCAAAGAAGATGCCTTTGCTTTATCATCAGAAAAAGCAAAAAAATTTATATATGAGGCAAAGATAAAGGTGTTAGACGATCCTGTTTCAAATTCTACAGGAGCAGGAGCGCTAGTATTCCGTTCGGATGAACAGGCAAATAACGCTTACGCTGCGAATGTAGATGTGCTTAATAATCAAGTAAAACTCATTGCGTTTAGAGACGGAATAGGAAAGGACCTCATTATTTACAATGATGGGGGAAAGCTGGATTTAAAGACAAATACGGATTATCGCTTGAAAGTAACGGCTGAAGGAGAACACATTCAAGTTTATCTCAATGATAAACTTGTGATTGATGCAGTGGACCATACCTTTTCAGAAGGCTATGCGGGGTTGAACGTGTGGAATTCTACTAGTTTGTTTAATGATGTGAAGTTTGAAACAGTGGATTAAGGAATTGTGAAAGCTTCTGCTTGTTTGAGGGAGCTTTTATATACCATAAAAAAGCATGCTGCGGTAAAGTAGCATGCTTTTTTGAATTCCATAGGTTAGTGAAGAGGATTTTGACATATGATAAATATCTTACTAGTCTAATTAATTGTACATTTTAGTTCTTAAAAGGTCTTTTGAAAAATCCTCATAAAAATATGATAAAATCGGATAGGATATATATTTCGAGGAAGGAAAGTGTTTTTTATGATTATTGGTAACGAACAAGATTTAGAAAGTTTACGCAAAATTGGACGCATCGTTGCACTTGCGCGCGAAGAGATGAAAAACCAAGCAAAAGTAGGCATGACAACAAAAGAGCTTGATATGATCGGTAAAAAAATATTGGATGAACACGGTGCTATTTCTGCACCTGAAAAAGAATATAATTTCCCAGGTGTAACGTGCATTAGTGTAAACGAAGAAGTGGCTCACGGTATTCCGGGAGATCGAGTATTAAAAGATGGCGATTTAGTCAATGTGGATGTATCTGCCGTACTTGACGGCTATTATTCAGATACGGGTATTTCATTTGTTATTGGGCAAGACGAAGAAAAAGAAAAGCTGTGCCAAGCTGCAGTAGATGCATTTTGGGCAGCAATGAAAAAAGTAAAAGCTGGTTCAAAACAAAACCAAATTGGTCGCGCTGTCTCTAACTTTGCACATCAAAATGGATATGCTGTTATTGAAAACTTAACGGGTCACGGTGTGGGCCGCAGCTTGCATGACGCTCCTAACCATATTTTAAACTATTATGATCCAATGGATAAAGCCCTTTTGAAAAAAGGCCTTGTTATTGCTGTCGAGCCATTTATCTCTATGAAAGCTGATCATATCATTGAACGCGGAGACGACGGCTGGACGTTTGTTACACCTGATAATAGTCTTGTAGCACAGTGTGAACATACGATTGTGGTAACAAACGGCGAACCGATTATTTTAACTGAACTATAATCAAGTTTCGCACGTCTTCTTATTTTTATAGATTCCATTAATTAATAAAAAGCTACTTCACTTAGCAATGTTTTTTTATTGTGTTATAGTGAGGTGGCTTTTTTGATTTATTATGCAATGAATGATGATCATATTGATTTGCTTTGTTCAGATAACGTTTGAAAGATAGTGTAATTGAATATGCTCAAGGGAATGCTAAACATAAATCAAAATGAAAAGGGGTATAAAATGTGGAATATGTAAAAAGAGAAACGGCTATAAGTGAACTGACGCATCACATGGATGACATTTTAAACAAATATAACCTTCAAGGCGTCTCCGTATATGAAGAAGAAGGAGAAGGTAATCACTATTATCTTGGCTACACAGTAAAAAAGAATGATCATGTGTTTATGCTTAACAGACCTTATCTAAAAGATAAAGACGGGAAACTAGCATTAGAAAAGCAAGAATGGACCGTTCAAGGTAACGAAGGAGAAACAAATGGATATACTTCACTTGAAGATGCATTTCAAAAAATTGATGAAATCGTACATTAAATAAATTTGATAAATAAATTTGATGAATTTCACTGCGGATGCTTTTCTTTGAACGCTTGAGTACGAGCAGTAGAAGCGCTAATAGGTGAGGGGTGTCTTTCATCTATACTATCTAAATTTTCTTTGCTTTGAAGTCTAGAAAAATTATATAATAAAAAATTGTTTTTTAAGGTTTTACTATATAAATACGGGGTACACATATAGTACAGCAGCTATCATGCAAATGGTTGTTGTGAAAGGTTAAATACTTAGCGTATGAAGGGACTGATTAGTTTTGAAAGGCTTAACAGCGACTTCAGCAAATGTATTACCGCAAATTGAAAGCAGATATTCGTATCTGACACAAGGCACTTTGGTTATGAACCGATATACGTAACGAAAGGGCCTGACTAGGCAAACAAAGGAAAGACTGAATCAACGAGAAGAAGCCTGCATCTAAAAATGTAGGCTTCTTCTTTTTTACAGATGAAACTAAGATGACGAATGAGTACATAGCGAGGATAAATTCAAAAGATTCACATTCAATCAATTTTCCGTGCACGTTTTTCTTGAAAAAAGGTCATAAGTTGAAGATACTGTATATAACTATGTAAAAGAATTTTTGAAGACAAAATAGTAAATCTGCTTGAGGTGAAAATGATGAGAAAAGCAAATAAAAGTGAATTTCTGTGGAATACGTTAGACGGCTGGCTTTTTATCCCTAGGAACATTCCTTTACTATTTCTTTTTGTATTTCTCTTAGGGGTTTCTTACCTAGGTTGGGTTAAGCTGTTTCATAAATTCGTTTAGATACACCAATGAGCTGAAACAAAAAACTGTTTCAGCTTGTGGGCGTGCTGATTTATTTATTTTATGTATAGTTGTACCGTAATTTACCTAAATTATTCATTCCATCCTTTGCATACATCAACCCATTTTAAGCATTTCGAAAATTCTTCTAGTTCAGGTATTGTTAATTCGATTGCACTATTTCCACTTCCACAGGCAGGGAAAATGGTGACAAAACGTTTCAGAGATTCATCTAGGTACACGTGAACACCTTCATTAACGGCAAAAGGGCATACTCCGCCTACAGCATGACCAATCAGCGTTTCTACTTCACTTGCTCCAAGCATTTTTGCTTTGGTTCCGAACTCTTCTTTGTATTTTCGGTTATCAATTTTCGCATCTCCTGCTGCCACAATCAATAGAACAGTTCCTTCGGCGTTAAAAGAAAGACTTTTTGCGATCCGTTTCGGCTCGCATTTTAAAGCTTGCGCTGCTAGTTCTACAGTAGCACTGGACTCATCCATTTCGATAATTCGATTCTCCATACCATATTGTTTAAAATATGCTTTTACTTTTCCAATCGACATTTTTTATATCCATTCCTTTCTTGCAAATATGTATGATTGCCTTATAGAAAACGTGCAGTTGTTCTTTACAGTGAAAAATCTTATTATTTTAATATACAGAAATTATACACAACTTTGAAGTTAAAAGCACATATTCGTTTTAATTAAAAAAGTTACGTAGGTAAAGTATTTTTAACTGATTAAAGCAGGATTACGGAACCATTTGACGAATGTAACTATGTCGGCTGCGAAAACATAGGCATTAGAACGAAAGATAAATGATGAAATTGAAAAGGCGCAAACGTTCTAGTGAAATGAGGAGAAGTAATGCCAAATTTACACACTGTCGTCAGTTTTTTTAGCAGTACATGTATGGCAACGATGAGTATGATTTATTTGTTTTCCCTTGTGCCGCGCGCATGGTCTTTTAAATTTCGATTTGGAGCCATGATTATAGGAATCCCAGTCGGCATTATAATGGGACAGGTTGCTATGCTGATCGGCTGGCACCATCATTAAAACTTTGAATTTTTTAACAAAAAAGGAGACGTGTAAAATGAATACTGTTACATTAAACAATGGTTTAAAAATGCCTCAGCTTGGATTTGGCGTATGGCAAGTAGAAGATAACCAGGCAGCAGCTGCAGTGTCAAAAGCAATTGAAGTTGGGTACACCTCTATTGACACAGCCATGATTTATAAAAATGAAGAAGGAGTAGGCCAGGCTATTAAAGAATCTTCTGTTCCTCGAGAACAGCTGTTTATTACAACAAAAGTTTGGAACAGCGACCAAGGCTATGAAAATGCATTACGTGCATTTGATGAAAGCTTAGAACGATTAGGACTTGATTATGTCGATTTATATTTAATTCACTGGCCTACGCCTCAATATGATGAGTATGTGGAGACGTATAAAGCATTAGAAAAGCTTTATCACGATGGAAAAGTAAAAGCAATTGGCGTCTGCAACTTTGAAATTGAGCATTTAGAGCGCTTGTTAAACGAATGTGATGTAACACCGGTTTTAAACCAAATTGAGTGCCATCCGTATCTAGCTCAAAATGAATTAAAAGAGTTTTGCGCCAAACATAATATTTTTGTGGAAGCATGGAGCCCTCTTGATCAAGGAGGAGAAGTGTTACAAGACGAGGTCATTCAAAAAATTGCTGAAGTACATAGCAAAACTCCGGCTCAAGTTGTATTGCGCTGGCACTTACAAAACAACACAATTGTCATCCCTAAATCAGTTACACCGTCTAGAATAGAAGAGAACTTTAACGTGTTTGATTTTGAACTCACTGCCGATGATATGGCAGAGATTAATGGGTTAAACAGCAATCGCCGCAAAGGTCCGCACCCAAGTGACATGAACGTCCGATAACGTTTGAAAAATAAAATTGTGCAGCCGTGAATCATCGCTGTTATAAGAAATAATAAGTTTATTTCAGATTATTTAAAATTTTCTTAAATAACAATTGACAAATGATTAATTCAGCGTAATACTTAGTGTAGGTACCCTAGTTGCTTTAAGTTGTACAGCTTAAAGTGTATAGTGATTTAGTCATTTAGCGATTGTTTGTATGTATAAGTTGAAATGCCAATTATTAATAAAAGCCCATAGTGTAGGTAGGTTAGTTTATAGGGGGCTATATCAAAAGGAGCTTGTTTCCTCTTTGATATAGCCCCTTTTTGTGTTCAAAAAAAAGTAGTCTACAGTTTAACAAGGGAGCGGGTATGATGTTTATTCAAATCGACGGAAATTCACTGACGTTCGACCAAATCTACAAAGTTATTTACCAAGGATACTCCGTAAAAATTAGCGATCACGCAGTTGAACATATCCAAAAAAGCAGAACGTTAGTTGAAGAGAGTATTACGAACAACAACGTAATTTACGGAGTAAATACTGGATTCGGAAAGTTTAGCGATACGGTTATTTCAAAAATGGACTTAGCTGATCTGCAGATTAACTTGATTCGGAGTCATGCCTGCGGACTAGGAGAACCATTTTCTTTAGAGGTAAGCAGAGTGATGCTGCTTTTACGAGCAAATGCATTGGCTAAAGGGTATTCAGGCATACGACTGGAAACCTTGCAGCTGCTTATCGATTGCTTAAACCAAAATGTAGTGCCGGTTATCCCAAGTCAAGGTTCACTTGGAGCTAGCGGTGACTTAGCTCCATTATCACATCTAGCGCTGCTGTTAGTTGGAGAAGGAGAAGCTGTATATAATGGTCAGCGAATGCAAGGAGAAGAAGCTTTAAAGCTAGCGGGGCTTGAGCCTATCCAATTACAAGCAAAAGAAGGGCTAGCTTTAATCAACGGCACTCAGGCAATGACAGCTGTAGGAGTAGTTTCGTACCTTGAAGCTCAAAAGCTAGCAGATCTTGCTGACGGGATTGCAGCACTGACGTTAGAAGGCCTGCAAGGCATTTTAGATGCATTCATGCCCGAGTCTCATGGAGTAAGACCTTATCCGGAACAACAGCAGGTAGCTGCCCGAATTCTTTCATATTTAGAAGGCAGTCAATTAACTACTTCTCAAGGTCAAATAAGAGTGCAAGATGCTTATTCACTGCGCTGCATTCCTCAAGTTCATGGTGCTATTTATCAAGTTTTAAATTATGTAAAAGAAAAGCTGTTAATTGAAATTAATTCAGCAACCGATAACCCGCTCATCTTTGCCGACAGCGGCAAAGTAATTTCTGGAGGGAACTTTCACGGGCAGCCCATTGCGTTTGCTATGGATTTTCTAGGAATTGCAATGGCGGAGCTTGGGAATATTTCTGAACGGCGCATTGAACGAATAGTAAACCCTCAGCTTAGCGGGCTGCCGGCATTTTTAAGTGCAGATCCTGGTTTAGAATCCGGGCTCATGATTACTCAATACGCTGCTGCTTCATTAGTTTCCGAAAATAAAGTATTAGCGCATCCATCAAGTGTCGATTCTATCCCATCTTCAGCGAATCAAGAAGATCATGTCAGCATGGGAACGACTGCTGCACGTCATGCTTATCAAATTATCCAAAATACACGAAGGGTTCTATCGATTGAAGCAATTTGTGCGGCTCAAGCAGCCGATATTCAAGGGGTGGATAAACTGGCTTCGGAAACAAGAAAAATTTATTCCAGAATTAGAAAAACCGTACCAACCATTACTAAAGATCGAATTTTCTCACGTGATATTGAAGTGTTAGCAGCTGATTTCAAAACCTTTGTGCAAGATACTAATTATGAACTAGCGCTGTAATAAAAATGTTCGTTTAACAGTTTTTCATTTTTATAGAGGAGGAAAACAAAATGGAGACAAAACAAAGTGGGATGAAAGCACCTCGTGGGACGGAACTAACGACAAAAGGCTGGGTACAAGAAGCTGCTCTTCGCATGCTTCTAAACAATTTAGATTCTGAAGTAGCGGAGCATCCGGAAAAGTTAGTCGTATACGGAGGAATCGGAAAAGCAGCCCGTAACTGGGAGGCGTTCGAGCGTATTGTCGCAGCGTTAAAAGAGTTAGAAGATGATGAAACGCTTCTCATACAGTCCGGTAAGCCTGTTGCGGTTTTTAAAACCCACAGTGATGCACCGCGTGTTTTATTAGCGAATTCGAATCTTGTTCCTGCTTTTGCAAATTGGGAGACGTTCCATGAGCTTGATAAAAAAGGGTTAATGATGTACGGACAAATGACTGCAGGAAGCTGGATTTATATCGGAAGCCAAGGCATTGTTCAAGGAACGTATGAAACATTTGCTGAGTGTGCCAACCAGCATTTTAACGGAACTTTGAAAGGAACGATTACGGTAACAGCTGGATTAGGAGGAATGGGAGGTGCACAGCCACTAGCGGTTACGATGGCAGGCGGCGTTGTAATTGGAATTGATGTTGATCGCACGCGTATTGAAAAACGTATCGAAACAAAATATTGCGATACGGTAGTCGAAAGTGTAGCTGATGCAATCAAGTTAGCTGAAGATGCAAAAAGATTGGGCAAAGCGCTTTCCATTGGATTAGTTGGAAATGCAGCCGAGATTCTTCCTGAAATGATAGAGCGAGGATTTATCCCAGATATTGTGACGGATCAAACATCGGCACATGATCCACTTAACGGATATTTGCCGATTGGAGTCAGCTTAGCAGAAGGAGAAAGTTTGCGGAATACAAATCCAAATGAATATATAAAACAATCAAAAGCAAGTATGGCTATCCACGTTCAAGCCATGTTAGAGATGCAAAGAAAAGGCGCGGTTGCTTTTGACTATGGCAATAATATTCGCCAAGTGGCGCTTGATGAAGGCATCACGAATGCATTTGATTTCCCGGGATTTGTCCCAGCGTATATCCGTCCGCAGTTCTGTGAAGGAAAAGGACCGTTTCGATGGGTCGCTTTGTCAGGAAACCCAGAGGATATTTATAAAACAGATGAAGTCATTTTACGTGAGTTTTCGGATAATACGCATCTTTGCAACTGGATTAAAATGGCGAGAGAAAAAATTGAGTTTCAAGGATTGCCTGCGCGTATTTGTTGGCTAGGCTACGGAGAAAGAGCGCGCTTTGGAAAAATTATTAATGATATGGTGGCGTCCGGAGAACTGTCGGCGCCTATCGTTATTGGCAGAGATCATCTAGATGCCGGTTCTGTGGCGTCGCCAAACCGTGAAACTGAAGCGATGAAAGACGGCAGTGATGCAGTAGCAGACTGGCCGATTTTGAATGCATTAGTAAATACGGCAGCAGGCGCAAGCTGGGTATCTGTTCACCACGGAGGAGGAGTAGGCATGGGGTATTCTCTTCACGCTGGAATGGTTGTAGTAGCAGACGGGACGGAAGATGCCGCCAAACGTCTAGAACGTGTTTTAACAACAGACCCTGGCATGGGTGTTGTTCGTCATGTAGACGCCGGCTATGATAAGGCCATTCAAACTGCAAAAGAAAAAGGGATACAAATTCCCGCGTTACATGAATAAAAAAGGAGGGATACGTATGACTATTACGTATATCAAATGCGCTGCACAAGTCATTACGGTTAAAGGTGGAAGTCAGCCTAGACGAGCGGAAGAAATGTCAGATCTGGGAATCATTGAAAATGGCAGCGTACTCGTGAAAAATGGAAGAATTGTATTTGTTGGACCTGACGTCAAAGCGCAGGAATACCTTGAGCATATTGATGAACCTATTAATATAATTGATGCCGAAGGAAAAATCGTAACGCCTGGGTTAATTGATCCCCACACTCACCTTGTGTTTGGAGGCAGTCGTGAAAAAGAATTAGAAATGCGCTTAAACGGGGCAAAGTATATTGATATTTTAAAAGCGGGAGGAGGAATTTTACAAACAACCGTTAGTACACGACAAGCAACGGAAGAGGAGCTAATCAAGCAATCTACAAAACGTTTAAATAAATTTCTGCAGTACGGAGTTACAACTGTCGAAGCCAAAAGCGGGTACGGTTTAAATCTTAAAGATGAAATCAAACAATTAAAAGTAGCGAAGAAACTGAATGAACAGCATCCGGTAGATGTTGTTTCAACCTTTATGGGAGCTCATGCGGTGCCAGTTGAGTACAAAGGAAATGAAGATGAGTTTGTTCGTTTCGTTATCGAAGAAATGATACCAATCGTTGCAAAAGAAGAGCTAGCGGAGTTTTGTGATGTATTTTGTGAAGAAGGCGTGTTTACAGTTGAACAGTCAGATCGTATTTTACAAGCTGGAAAAGCATACGGACTAAAATCTAAAATCCACGCCGATGAAATTGTGTCTTTTGGCGGGGCAGAATTAGCGGCTAAAGTGGGAGCTGTGTCCGCGGATCATTTGTTAAAAGCATCGGATCAAGGAATTAAGCAAATGGCTGAAAGGGGAGTTATAGCCGTTCTATTGCCGGGTACTGCATTCTTTTTAATGGAAGAGCCGGCGCGTGCTAGGAAAATGATCGAAGCAGGAGTGCCTGTTGCTTTGTCTACAGATCGAAACCCAGGGTCTTCTCCTACGGAATCGCTGCCGTTTATTATGAATTTAGCTTGTTTAACGATGAAGATGACGCCAGCAGAAGTTTTAACCGCCTGTACGATCAACGCGGCTCATGCCATTTGCAAAGGGGATCAAATCGGCAGTATTGAAGTAGGTAAAAAAGCCGATTTAGTGCTATTTGACGCTCCCAATTACCAAACGCTGCAGTATAACTATGCCGTAAATCTTGTAGACACGGTATTAAAAGCTGGAAAAGTTGTGGTTGAAGGCGGTGTTTTACATGAACTATCCGTACCCACAGCTTGATCGACCGCCTTTTTGCTGGCAGCGTCAAAGTACTTCTGATCCCAAAGTAAGTGATTGGATTCAGACAGTTGAAGATGGGAGCAACTTCGACTTTACATCGATAGATATTACGGTCTTGGGCGTGCCTCTTTCAAGATCTTCCATTAGCGCTTCTGGAGCCAGTGAGACGCCAATGGCCATGAGGAAGCTCTGGAAATCCTTTAACCCGTATCATATTGAGTATGATACGGATTTGACTTCCTTGTCAGTGTTGGATTTAGGAGACGTCAAACAGCACGTAACGGATATAGGGAAGTCTCATCAGTATATAAAAGAAGCGATGACGTCTATGCGGAAATGTCATCCGCATGCGCTGCCTATTATGCTTGGAGGAGATCATTCTATTACAGCTATGTTAGTAAAAGGGTGGAAAGAGTCACATCCCGAACAGAAAATAGGGATTTTACAGTTTGATACGCACTTTGACTTACGCAGCTTAGAAGATAACGGTCCTTCTAACGGAACCCCTATACGAAATTTAATCGAAAGCAACACGATTGATGCAGCTCATGTATGGAATATCGGACTTCACGGGTTTTATAATTCCAAATCGTTAAAGGAATATGCAGATAGCAAAGGCGTTCATTATGTAACGTTACTGCAAGCAAGAAAAGCAGGAATAAATCATACCGTGAAAGAAGCATTAAAACAGCTGAGCAAAGAGGTAGATATGATCTATTTAACAGTTGATATGGACGTGTTGGATATCGCTTACGCACCGGGAGTTCCAGCGGGAACGACAGGCGGAATGAGGACAGATGAGTTATTTGAAGCAGTATACACCGCGGGGAGTCATCCCCTTGTTCAAGCAATGGACATTGTATGTCTAGATCCGCTGCGTGATGTAGGAGAAATTACCGTGAAAGCAGGCGTACACGTGTTTTTGAATTTTTTAACGGGCGTTGCAAACAGAAAGTAAGGAAGTGTGCTTCCTTACTTTTTTTATGGCTCTTTTTATAAGCTTCATAAACGATTGTTGAGATTGGGATAAAATAACTTTAGAAGTATGTATGGATTTTAATAAATATATTTTTACTAAAATAAACGATTTTTATTGTTTTTATTCAAATTTAGTAATAATATATTTACTAAAGAAGGTGGATATCTCATGAAGGAAAAACTGGCTAAGGAATATATCGCTTTAATACCGGTTTTATTTGAAAATTTCAAGAACTTAAATAAAAATGAAGTGAAATTAACACATTTACAAAATCACGTAGTTGAATTTATGTATATGAAAAAAAGAGATTTGAATATTAAGGAAATTAGTAATGGATTAAATATTGCCAAACAACAGTTAACGAATGTTATCAGTGAATTAGAAAATGAAGGATATTTAATCAAAATGCCTGATCCGCGAGATAAGCGTGCAGTTTTAGTCTCATTAACGTCTAAAGGAAAAAGTATTCAAGAGGAAAAATGGAGAGGGGTTTATAGTAACTTTCATACAAATCTTGCGAAGTTAAATGACGAAGAGCAATTAGACCTGCAGTTTGCTCTTCATAAATTAAATGTTTTATTAAAAAAGATGGAGGGATAAATCATGAATCAAAGGGAACGAATTTCACTCATTAGTGTAGGCGTTATAGGCGGGACAGTAATGGGAGTAATTTATAAAGATATATCAAACTGTTTAATTACAGGTGTTATTGTTGCTTCAATCATTACGGTAATGCTCAATCAAAAAGCGAAAAAAACAGCTAGATAGTATGAATAAACGTAAGACAGCACCAGCAAGTTGCGAACTCGACGTTCTGGTGCTGCCTCTATAAAATTTATCTTCTAGATGAATTTTACGAAGCGGAATACGTTTTAAGAGCTTCAAGCATCAGATCCCAAAATCCATCGACATCAAGGGTTAAACCAAACTTCGCATTTGCTTTCCTTCCTGTAACTCCAAGCAAATCAACTGAAGTTGTTCCAGCGGTATATTCTCCGCGTGTTTCTACTACGATATTAACTTCCTTTAGGGTAAATAGTTCTGGAGCTATGCAATAAGCAACGGTTAATACATCGTGAACAGGAGGGCCATCAAAACCAAACGTTTCCTTATAGGTAGATTTAAAAAATGCTAATAATTCACCCACCTTTTTTGCTACGTTATTATCAATGTTCATCACTTGGTTAATTACATTATCTGTTGCAACGGCTTGATGCGTAATATCTAACCCCATTACTACGAGTGGAATGCCGCTATCAAACACTTTTTTAGCCGCTTCTGGATCTGCCCAAATATTAAATTCAGCCGTTGGCGTCCAGTTCCCGAAGGTTCCACCGCCCATAAGGATAATCTCTTCAATGTTTTCTTTCATTTCTGGAGCTTTTATTAAAGCTAAAGCAATGTTCGTTAAAGGACCGGTAGGCAAAAGCGTAACGGGATCTTCTGACTCTTTGACCATTCGTATAATAGTATCTACTCCGTGTTCTTCGCTCCAGCTGCGAGAGAGAGCCGGGAACTCAGGGCCGTCTAATCCTGAATCCCCGTGTATACTAGGCGCGTTTTCACGTCTGCGCATCATTGGTTCGCTTGCTCCTTTTGAAACCATTACGTTATGTAACGATACTAAATCACACACTTTCAAAGCATTCATCGTCGTTTTTTCAATTTCTGCGTTTCCTGAAACAGTTGTAATCGCTAAAATATCTAATTCCGGTCGTGCGGCAGCCAAGATGATAGCAATAGCATCATCATGACCTGGATCACAGTCCATAATAATCTTTCTTTTTTTCATTATGATCACCTCTATAGAATGGATAAATTGCTGTTAATTTTACATGGATTTTATTTTTTCTAAAATAGCTTCTGTAAACTCCGACGTAGAGACATGTCCGCCTAAATCTTTCGTTTTCACTTCAGCTTGGAGCGTTTGATAAAGTGCGTGTTCTACTGTAGCAGCCACTTCTGTAAGTTTGTGATCCGCATGTTTTTCAGCCAGCCATTTCAGTAGAATGGCTGCTGAAGAAATAATACCGGTTGGGTTTGCTATGTTCAAACCTGCGATATCTGGCGCAGAACCATGAGCTGCTTGTGCCATAGCGATATGTTCATTTGCATTAAGAGAAGCGGCTAATCCTAAGCTTCCTACAAGCTCGCCGGCTAAATCTGAAAGAATATCACCGTACATGTTTTCTGTCACAATGACATCGAAATCGGCTGCACGACGTACGAGATGAGCAGCCATGGCATCGATATGGTAGTCGTCCACTTTTACTTCAGGATATTGCTCAGCTACTTCTCGACAAACGTTTAGAAATAGTCCGGTACTTAATCTTAAAACATTTGCTTTATGTACGATTGTTACTTTTTTACGACGCTGCATGGCCAATGCAAAAGCTTCACGTGCAATTCTTTCTATGGCTTTTCGCGTAAATACCCCCGATGTCACCACAACGTCTTTTGTAATCTGCCATTCGCCGTGTCCAGAATACATATTACGATCGGCATAAAATCCTTCTGTATTTTCTCGGACGATCACTAAATCTGCTTCTTTCACGACGCTTTTAATGCCTGGCATTGTTTTAGCAGGGCGAATATTTGCGTAAAGATCTAAACTGTGACGAAGCTCTCCGCTAGGATTACGCTTTTCTTTGTGTTCAAGAGGGTAAGCCGCAGAATCGTGTGGGCCAAGTATCCATCCATGCGTATGTTTTAAAGCATCTATCGTTACTTCTGGAAGAGGATCGTTATATTGTTTAATTCCTTCCCACCCCATCGGCAGATAAATCCACTCCATTTTTACTCCTGCTTTGCAAGAAGCATTTTTAACTACCTTAACTGCGGCATCGACAATCTCCGGCCCGATGCCATCACCCCCCAATACCCCGAAACGATAAACAGTCATTGTTTTGAACACCCTTTCATTATGCGCAATGCTTTTATAAATAGATTGAAGGTTTATAGTATTAATCTACTTAAAGAAAAGACAATAATAAAATAATATTTTTTTATGTTTATAGATTAAATTCTTTTATCTTTCTTTTTGTGGCTTTTTAAAAAAAGAACTAGCTAATGCTTCGTGCTTCAGATTTTCTATCAACCAACATCTTAATTGGCGCTGTTGATTTTTTAAAAACACCCAATTAACACCTAAAACACGATTTAATTATATCATAATTCAGAAAATTAAACGGTTCTACGTTGGCACGAAAATTGCTTGTACTGTATATGAGGAATACAAAAGAAAGGAGCAATATGTAGTCGCAGATAAGGAAGCTGCTTTTAAAGAACGAGATGTCTGTTTAAAGTTATTATTTCACAATGAAGGGGAGAAGAAGGATGAGTGAACCGCAAAAGGAAATGAGTTCATTAAATCATGTACGAAAAAAAGAGAGGAAAATAAACGTTTTTGCTTTATTGTTAGGCTTTCTTGTGATTGCTACCATTTTAACGTATATCTTGCCAGCTGGAGAATATGCGCGTGTAGAAGTAGACGGGAGAACAACGGTAGATCCTCAATCGTTTAAATGGATTGATTCTACACCTGTTGGATTCTTTGATATGGTCAAAGCAATACATACAGGAATGGTAGAAGGAGCCGACATTATCTTTTTTGTATTAATTATCGGCGGTTTCTTTGGTGTACTAAGCGCTACAGGGACAGTAGATGTATTAATTACAACGATGGCTAAAAAGCTTGCTACCCGAGAAAAATTATTAATTCCTGTTATGATGCTATTTTTTGCAGTAGGCGGTTCTTTAATGGGGATGGCGGAAGAAACGCTAGCCTATATTCCTCTTTTAATTCCCCTGGCACTTGCTCTTGGATTCGATGCATTAACAGGGACTGCTATTGTTTTAATTGGCGCATCGGCTGGTTTTACTACGGCAGTTATGAATCCATTTACAGTGGGTGTTGCACAAGGAGTAGCAGAGCTTCCTATGTTTTCTGGAATGGGCTTTCGACTCATCTTGTTTGTAGTTGTTTACGCTGTTTCAGTTTGGTTTGTCTACCGATATGCGATGAAAGTGAAAAAAAGTCCTTCTATTGGGACGTACGGAAAATACAGCATAACCAGCGCAAATAAACTTTTAAACTCGGATGCCAAGTTAACTAGAAAGCATAAATGGATTATGGCAGCATTTCTTGTTAACTATGTAATTCTTGCTTTTGGCGTTATTAAGTACAAATGGTACATTACTGAAATTGCCTCTTTATTTGTCATTTTGACAGTTGTAATTGGGATTATTGGAAGGCTCTCTGTTGAAAATACGGTTAAGTCGTTTACAAACGGGGCAGCAGCACTAGTTGGAGGAGCGCTTGTTATCGGAGTTTCTCGTGCTGTTCTTGTTGTTTTAAATGAAGGACATATTGTAGACCCTATGCTTCATCAAGTATCTGGAGCTATTCAGCATATTCCGGGATATTTAAGCGTCATCGGAATCTATAACTTCCAAGCGCTGATTCATCTTATTTTAGCATCTGGAACAGGTCATGCGATGCTGACGATGCCAATCATGACGCCTCTTGCAGATTTACTTGATATTACAAGGCAAACAGCAGTATTATCTTTTTCTTTTGCAGACGGCATTGGAAATATTATCTTCCCGACAGCTGGAACATTAATGGCTGGCTTAGCGATTGCGGGAATTTCATGGACAAAGTGGGCAAAATGGGTGCTGCCGTTAGTCCTTATTCAATATGTGATTGGTTTAATCGCCGTTGTGATTGCTTATTTTATCAATTACGGACCATTTTAAGCATTAAAATTATATAGAAAAATGTTATTCGTAAGTTGAGCTTACTAGTAGGAGGAATAGAAGTTGTTAACCTTAATCAAAAACGCAGAAGTATATGCACCAGAGTATTTAGGGAAAAAAGACGTATTGCTTGCAAACAGCAAAATCATCCTTATAGAGGATTGTATTGATCATGTAAATACGTCCATTCCTATTCATGTTGTAGACGCTGCTAATGATGTTATAGCTCCAGGCTTTATTGACTCACATGTTCATATTATTGGCGGAGGAGGAGAAGGCGGATATAAAACACGCACGCCTGAACTAATGTTAACCGATGCAACGACTGCCGGTGTTACAACTATTGTAGGTGTACTTGGAACAGACGGTACAACAAGAAGAATGGAAAGTCTTCTTGCTAAAGCAAGAGGATTAGAAGAAGAAGGAATTAGCTGCTTTATTCACACAGGTTCTTATCAAATACCAGTAAAAACGTTAACTACCAGCATCGAAGAAGATCTTATTTTAATTGATAAAATTATCGGAGTAGGTGAAATTGCCATTTCTGACCACCGTTCCTCTGAACCGACATTTGAAGAACTGGTAAAGGCGGCTTCTGCTGCCCGCAATGGAGGGATTTTATCAGGGAAAGCCGGAATATTAGAAGTTCATGTAGGAGACGGGGAACGGAAATTATCTTTATTAAATCAAATCGCAGATAAAACAGATCTGCCAATACGTCAGTTTCATCCTACACATATTAATCGAAATGAAGAACTTTTTAAAGAAGGAATTCAATTTGCAAAACGAGGCGGATATGTAGATTTGACGACTAGCACCATTCCCCATTTTTTAGAAGAAGGGGAAGTGAAGTGCAGCAAAGGGTTACGCATCATGCTTGAAGAAGAAGTTCCAATCTCGAGCATTACGTTCTCATCCGATGGACAAGCGAGCCTGCCGTTTTTTGATGATAACGGAGACTATAAAGGGCTTCAAGTTGGAAAAGTGTCTTCTTTATTTCAAGAAGTACGAGATGCAGTATTAGAAGAATCAGTGCCGTTAGAAACAGCTCTTCAAGTCATTACGTCTAATCCTGCCAAAGTATTAAAACTGGACAATAAAGGGCATATTCAACCTGGAAAAGATGCAGATTTAGTCCTTTTAGACAAAGAGACACTAACAATTAAAACAGTTTTTGCTCAAGGTAAAGTAATGGTAAAAGACGGTGTCCCTGTTGTGAAAGGAACGTTTGAATAACAGGTTTTAAACATCATTTAACGAAAGTATCGCGGAAGGATACGAGCTAATTAGAAAAAGGTATTAAAATTTGCGTGGAAAGGATCTTTCAAATGAAAAAGAAACTTGTTTCATGTCTTATCAGCTTTACATTACTTTCTTCTTTGAGTACACCGCTGCTTGCAAAAGCACAAGAAAATACTGGAGACATTAAAGGCAGCCTTGTTATTGCAGGCGGAGGTGTAGGAACATCCAATGACGACATATATGAAAAATTCCTCTCGCTTGCTGGAGGAAAAGAAAAAGCCAGAATAGGGATTATTCCAGCTGCTAGCACCACGCTGCAGTCTTCTGAAAAGTTTAAGGAAGACCTCGTGAAATACGGAGCAAACTCAGATTCTATTCAAATACTTCCCGTTTCAAATCACGATTTTTCTGACACAGAAACAGATGAATCAACTTGGAAGAGTCAAGTAAACGATAAGAAGTTATCCATTACAATTAAAGGACTAACGGCAGTTTGGTTTGTAGGAGGAGACCAAACAAAAATTGTAGATTCCCTTCGGCAAAATAATGGGAGCGATTCCGAAGCGTTAAAAGCTATTTGGGATATATACCGTAAAGGTGCAGTAATCGGAGGTACAAGTGCAGGAGCTGCGATTATGAGTGACGTCATGATTACGGGGGGAGACAGTCTAGGAGCTTTAAAAGAAAGTATAGGAAACAAGGCAAATAAGCATGTAAATGAAGGGGAAGATGGTAAAAAAGAGTACGAGCCTTTATCAGTTCAAAAGGGGCTGGGGTTTTTCCAACACGGCATAATTGATCAGCACATGGATGAACGAGCACGACTTGGGCGACTTGCAGTAGCTGCATATACTTCTGAACGTGACAAAGAAAAAAACTTTGCATACGGTGTGGACGAAGATACAGCTATGGTTGTTAACAATAAAGATCAAAAGATTGAAGTTGTTGGACGAAGCGGAGTAGCCGTCTTGGATATGAGCAAAGCTGAGCTTGTATCTAAGCAGAAAGCTCGTTCAGGCTTAGCGAACATAAAAGTTAGTTACTTATCTCCTGGAGATCAAATTGACTATCATTTAAAATCATTTGAATTTCCAAAAGAGAAAGTAGAAACGAAGGGATTTGAATATAATTCCTTTAACGCGCTGCCTGCTACGGGTGTTTTTACACCCTATGGAAGATTAAAGGCTTATTTATCCTATTCTCTTGTTGACAATGAATCGATGAAATCTGCTAGCAGCTATGTTTATGACAGTAGAGGGTCTGGTTACGAAATTGCTTTTCAAAAGGAGAATGATACAAACGGCTACTGGAGATATACTGACGGACAAAAAGATGACTATTCCATTGTAAATGTAAGAATGGATATTACGCCCAAAACCGTCAAATTCCAGCCGGATAAAAAAACTAGTTTAACGTATAAAAAATCTACTTTTTCTTCATCTGAAAGTCCTGCATACGATTCGATCAAAGGTAATCTTTTAATTGCAGGCGGAGCGCTTGGCAGCAGCAATTCAAGCGTGTATAACAAGTTTATTAATCTTGCAGGAGGAAAACAAGCCAAAATAGGAATTGTGCCTGCAGCGAGTACTAAGTTCGACTCTTCTAATCAGTTTAAAAGTGATTTAATTAAATACGGAGTGAAAGCAGAAAATATAGAGATTTTACCTATTTCGAACCATGACTTTAAAGGAACTTCTGAAAATGAGTCGACCTGGAAAACAAATATGAACAGTGATAAACTAGCGCAAAAAGTTAAAGGGCTAACGGGCATTTGGTTTGTAGGAGGAGATCAAACCTTGATTACGGGCTCCTTGCGTAATGAAAATGGTTCAGACTCAAAAGTCTTACAAGCTATATGGGATACGTATAAAAAGGGAGCAGTACTTGGCGGTACGAGCGCCGGAGCTGCAATTATGAGTAATACTATGCTCGCTGGCGGGGATAGCTACGGAGCTCTTTCGTACGGGTTTACAGACACATATGATGATATGACTCAGCAAGAACAAGGGCCTGCTTATTTGGAAAAAGGCCTTGGCTTCTTTCAATACGGTCTTGTAGATCAGCATTTTGACAACAAAGCAAGATTGGGACGGCTTATTGCAACAGCATATGAAAAAGGAAATAAAAATCAGCTTTCATACGGAATTGATGAAGATACTGCTATGGTGGTAAATAATAAAGAAAAACAAATAGAAGTTGTGGGAAGAGGCGGTATTACGCTAGTTGACTTAGCGAAGGTACAGACAAATGACAAATTTCCGAGTGATTACAAAAATATTGTTATCTCTTGTATTACTCCAGGCGATAAAGTAAATATCACAACAAAAGAAATCGTCATAAACCCAGCTAAAACGTCTACTAGAAAAAATGAATACTACAGTGAAAAGGTTGGACCAAATACAGGTCTTTTCTCTCCACACGGTGTATTAAGAAAGTTTTTAGCTTACGATCTTATTGATAACGCTCAGAGCAAAGAAATAAAGAGCTATGCGTTTAACCAAAACAAAGGATTTGAGCTTACCTTCCGAAAAAGCCCCGAAAGCAATGGTTATTGGGCTTATACAGACGGTCAAAAAGACGATTATTCCATTGTAAAGGTAGCCTTAGATATCAAACCAATAAAAGTAGCTATTAAATAAAAAGAGAACAGACAGTAATTCAATGCATCTAGCACTTTAGCATATTGTGCCTCCACCTATTAAAGCGGAGGCACTTTTTTCTACTTGTTTTTATTTACAATAGGGACAAACGTCCGCTAGATGAAATGGAGGGCAACGTATAAAATGATAGGTACAGTATCCCAAGACTAATCTCTGAAGGCAAGCAAATTTAAAGGCCTGTAGAAAGGTGTTCATACGATGAAAAAGAAATTAGTTTTAATAACAGGAAGCAAGCAAACTAGAATCATTTTGCACAATCAATTAAAAGAGCTGCTAGACGATTACATTTTTATTGAATGCTTTGCGATTGACGAAGAATTACCGGGTGAAATTGATGGCGATGTTGTACTCTACTCATCAGAGAGTATAAAGCACGAAATGAAGGACAGATTAGACGTTCAGCATGCACATGAAATTGTAGGAAATAGAACAATTCACCATAAACATATAAATGAATTGCTGCAAATCCCTGCCCATACAAAAGTATTAATTGTAAACGATGACGATAAAGAAACCCTTAAATTAATAGAATCTCTCTATCAAGTAGGTATTAATCATGTTCAGTTTATTCCTTTTAAAAAGCAAAAGACCTATTACGAAGGTGTGGAAATTGCTGTTTCTCCAGGTGAGATTCACTTATGTCCGCCATATGTAAAACATGTAATTGATATAGGCGTTAGGCTTTTTGATATGGCGACCATTTTTGAACTTATAAAATCATTTGGTTTTCATCAGTCTAATCATTCAATTATTTGGGATCGCTATTTGCGAAATATTATTGAGCTGCAAAAAAAGCTAATAGAAGCAGAAGGGCAAATGAAAGAACTTCACCTCCATGTAAAGAGTGTTGTAAATGTAGTAGAAGATGGGATCCTGGCCGTGGATTTCAATAAAAGAATTACGTTATTTAATAAAAGGTTAGAATCATTGTTTCAGCTATCTTCTTCTGATGTTGTAGATCGTGAAATTCAACATGTCATTTCTAACGAAGGCCTTGTGGAGTTTATTACATCGTCCGACGAGAAAAATCAGTACTTTAACGTAAACGGATACGAAATGGTTATCTATAAGTCTATGATTCAGGAAAGCAATACTACGGTAGCAACGTTTAAAAGTGTGAATCAAGCTGTTGAAATAGAAGGAAAAGCGCAGTCGGAACTTAGAAAAAACGGTTTTTCTGCTAAGTATGATTATCAAGATATTATTGGAGAACACCCAGCTTTGCTTAAAACGATTGAAATTTCCCGGAAAATGGCGGTTACTGAGTACCCTATTTTAATTCAAGGAGAAACCGGTACAGGAAAAGAGCTGTTTGCTCAGGCTATCCATAATCATTCTACACGTAAAAACGGACCGTTTCTAGCCGTGAATTGCAGTGCCATGACCGATACATTGCTAGAAAGTGAGCTGTTTGGGTATGAAGAAGCCAGCTTTACAGGAGCCCAAAAAGGCGGCAAAAAAGGGCTGTTTGAGAGCGCTGATAAAGGTACGATCTTCCTGGATGAAATTGGTGTGCGCCCATACGGGCATATAGAGAATCTCCTTAGACAAGAGATGGGAGTCTGCGCTTAACCCATTTACCACCTTGC